>LJSF01000007.1 GCA_001314655.1 Rhodobacteraceae bacterium HLUCCA08
GGCGGGGGCCGCGGTCTGCGGCGGTGCCGGAACCGGGGCCGTTGCAAGCCTATCCTCTTCGGCCGGTTCGGCCAGGGCGATCCCGGGATCGGGTCCGGTGTCGTCCGCGGCGGCCTGCGGCGCGGGGGTTTCGTCCGCCACGGGCGCCGGGGCTTCGGCCGACGGGGCCTCGGTCGACGGGGCCTCGGTCGACGGGGCGGGATCGGGATCGGGCGCCAGGGCCAGCGCCTCGGGCACCGCGATCGGCGCGCTGGGGGCGACCAGCAGGCTTTCGGCGGCGGCGATGGCGGCGCCGTCGGGATCCAGCACCAGGTCGATCCGGCGCGGCCGGTCCGATCGGCCCAGCGCCGGCAGCGCCAGGAACATGCCCGTCGCATCGGCGGTCACGCGGTCGATCTCTTCGCCGTCAAGCAGGATCGCCACGTCGCCCCCCGGCTCGGCCCGGCCCGACAGCAGCGACATCCCGTCGGGCTCGATCCGCAGGTCGGTCAGCACCGGTGCGGTGGGTGGCGCGGGTTGCGGCGCGGCCCCGACGGCCGGCAAGGGATCGTCCGAGGCGGCCTCGTCCGGCACTGCGGCATCAACGGCGGGCGCGATGTCAGCGGCCGCCGTTTCGGCCGGCACCTCCGCGTCGGCGGGTGCGGGATCGGCGGGCGCGTCGGGCGCGGCGATCGCTGCATCCGGGGACGGTGCGGTGTCGCCGGGGGTCATGTCGGCCGCGGGCGCATCGTCGGTGGCCGCCCTGTCGGTGGGCGCGTCCGCGTCAGGCCCGACGGTCTCAGCGGGAGCCGCCTCGTCCGCGGTCGCCGGCGCGGCGGGGGGCTGTGTGGCGGTGTCGGTCGCGACCTCGGCGCCCTGGTCGGTCCCGGCCGGGGCCGGGGCGCGCGCGCCCGGCGCCGCGACCGGATTGTCGGCGCTGCCCGGCCGGTCGGTTGCAGGTTGCGCGACCGGCGCGGGCGTTTCGCTCTGCGGCCCGGGCCCCGACAGGCCCAGCGGCACAAGCCCCGCGCTGTCGGCGATCAGCATGACCGCCGCCAACAGCACGGCCCCGCCGGCCCAGCCTTTCCACGTGCCCAAGGTCTTTCCCCCATCCATGCCCCAACGGGCAGTTGTGAGAGCATAGCAACGGCTTTATCACCGGTCAAAAGACCAATTGCCCCCGGGGCTTGCAAACATCGCGGAGATCCCGATGAACGATGCCTTTTCCGTCTGCGTCTATTGCGGATCCCGCGACGGGGCCGATCCTGCCCATGCAAAGGCCGCCGCGGCGACCGGGCAGCTGCTGGCGCGGCGCGGCTGGCGGCTGGTCTATGGCGCCGGCGACGTCGGGCTGATGGGCCGCGTCGCCCGGGCCGCGCAAGAGGCCGGCGCGCAGACCCTGGGGGTGATCCCGGTGCATCTGCTGGCCCGCGAGGCCGGCAAGCGCGACCTGTCGACCTTCGTGATCACCGAGACCATGCATGAACGCAAGAAGGTGATGTTCATGAATGCCGATGCGATCGTGCTGCTGCCCGGCGGCGCCGGCAGTCTGGACGAGCTGTTCGAGGCGTTGACCTGGGCGCAGCTGGGCCTGCATGCCAAGCCGATCGTGGTGCTCAACAGCGCCGGCTACTGGGATCCGCTGGTCGCGCTGATCGAGAGGATCGTGGATGGCGGCTTTGCCGAAACGTCGCTGACAGCGTTCCTGACGGTCGTGCCGGATGTGGCCGGGCTGGAGGCGGCGCTCAGCCGGGCGCCCGGCGCGGCCTGAGGCCGGCGGCGGAATAGACCGCCAGCGCCGACCAGATCAGGGCAAAGGCCACCAGGTGCCAGCCGGTGAAGGGTTCGAGGAACACCAGGGTGGCGACCAGGAATTGCAGGGTCGGGTTGAGATACTGGATCAGCCCGATCGTGGCATAACGCGCGCGCCGCGCGGCATAGGAGAACAGGATCAGCGGCGTCGCCGTCAGCGGCCCCGAGGCGGCCAGCAACAGATGCGTCGGCAGGTCCAGCCCGCCCGGCCCCTGCCACAGCGCGAACCACAGGGCCAGCGGCGCCAGCAGCAGCACCTCGGCGGTGACCGAGACCATCGGCGCGATATCGAGCCCCTTCTTGACCACGCCATAGGCCGCGAAGGTGCCCGCCAGCAGCAGCGACAGCCAGGGCGCCGCCCCCAGCCCGGCGGTGAGCGTGCCCACCGCCAGCGCCGCCAGCCCCACGGCCAGCCATTGCGCGACGCTGAGCGGTTCGGAAAAGATCAGCCGGCCCAGCAGCACGGCGGCCAGCGGAAAGATGTAATAGCCCAGCGACGCCTCGACCGCGCGCCCGGCCTGGATGCCGAAGATGAAGCCGAACCAGTTGGTCGCGATCATCACCCCGGCAAAGGCGATCACCGGCAGCCGCCCGCCCCGCAACGCCCGCGGCAGCAGCACGATGCGGCCCTGCAGCGCGAGGACGGCGGCAAAGAAGACCAGCGACCAGAGCGTGCGGTAGGACAGCACCTCGAGCGGCGGCACGTGCTTGAGCAGGGCGTAATAAAGCGGCGACAGGCCCCAGATCGTGCAGGCGCCGATCATGGCCAGGACGCCCCGTGCGGGTTCGGTCATCGGTGGCTCTCCAGACGCGGCAAGGAACGCCGGATCGCGCCGGATGGCAAGGGGGGCGCTGCCGGGGGCCGGCCGCCGCCGGTCTCGGGGCCCCGGACGCGGGCCGGTCCGGACCCGTCTTGCCCCCGAGGCGGCGCCTGGCGCGTCGGGCCTTAGCGTTCGATCGGAACACCCACCATGCTGCCCCATTCGGTCCAGGAGCCATCATAGACCCGGACATTCGTATAGCCGAGCAGTTCGGTCATCGCGAAACTGGCAAGGGTCGCCCGATGCGCCATGCGGCAATAGCTGATCACGGCCCTGTCGGGCCGGTCGACATGGGCGGCGATCGCCGCGCGCAGCTGGTCGGGGGATTTGAAGGTCGTGTCCGCGTTCAACAACGCCTCGTGCGGCAGGTGCAGGGCACCGGGAATGCGGCCATAGCTTTCGGCGCCGACATCCGGTTTTCCGGGCACGCCGACGCGCTGGCCCGAATATTCCTCGGGGCTGCGATGATCCAGCAGGACGCAATCGGGATTGCCGATATTGGCCAGCACCTCGTCCCGGCCGGCGCGCATGGCCTCCGTGCGGGCCACCGGCAGATAGGTCTGCGCGGCAACCTTCGGCTCGTCCTTGGTCAGCGGCCGCCCCTCGTCGATCCATTTCCGCTTGCCGCCGTTCAGGATCCGGACATCGGCATGGCCGAACAGCCTGAAGACCCACCAGGCATAGGTTCCGAACTGGACCGGCACGCCATGGAAGACGACCGTCGTGTCGTTGCGAATCCCGGCCTGCCCCAGACGCCTGCAGACCTCTTCATCGGTGGGGAACTGGCGCTGCAACGGATCCCAAAGCGCGGTCTTCCAGTGCCAGCCCAGGGCGCCGGGGATGTGACCGGCCTCGTAATCCGCCCGGCCATCCCAATCGACCTCGATCAGACGCAGGTCCGGATCGGACAGGCGTTCGGCCAACCATTCGGTTTCGACAAGTGCCCCCAACGGCGTCCCTCCCCTTGCCACGCCAGCGCAGCTTTGCAGAGGATCCCGTCCTTGTCACGCCTTCCGATTCGCCACGGTGCCGCCGCCGGTCGCCGGGCCGTGCCGGTCAGCCCGGCTCGGCGCGCAGGACGCGTTCGACCTGGTCCAGCGGATGGTTGGTGAGGGTCTTGGGGATCTCGGCCACGACGCGCGCGGCCACCTCCTTGTGCAGCCTGTCGCGCAGGTCGCCCAGCACGCGCGGCGCGGCGCAGATCACCAGCCGGTCGAAGCGGCCCTTGTGCGCCAGGCCATAGAGCGTGTCGGCCAGGTCGTCGGCGAAGCGTTCCTTGGCCAGCCGGTGCCAGTCGACCTCCTGCAGCGCCGAGCGTTGCCCCTGCCCGGTATCGGGCATCCGGCCGGGGCGGTCGGTGCCCTGGTCGGCGGTGGGCGGGTTGTCCTGTTCGTCGATCCGGAAGACCTGCAGGAACGGGTCCTCGGCATCGGTGCGGTTTTCCAGGAACAGGGCCTTTTAACCATCGGCGATGACGACACAGGTGCCGTGGGTCAGTTCGGTCATGGGGACCTCCTTTCCCACTTGATCCTAGTACGGATTGGCGATCTGTCCCATCACCGGCGCCGGACCATCCGCCGGCGCGCGCCGCGTGACGACGCCGATCCGGGGCGGCAGGTCGACCCGGAGCGGCCATTCCGGACACCCGAGACCGCCACCGCCGATCAGAACCCGTGAAAAAGGGCCAGGTGCACGCCCCGGCCCTTCCCCTGGCAGTCACCGCGGCATGCCCGGTCACATGCGCGACGCGACGTTTTCCCAGTTCACCAGGTTGTCGAGGAAGTTGGTCAGATAGGCCGGCCGCTTGTTGCGGAAATCGATGTAGTAGGAATGCTCCCACACGTCGCAGCCCAGCAGCGCGGTCTGTCCGAAGCACAGCGGGTTCACGCCGTTTTCGGTCTTGGTGACCTTGAGGCTGCCATCGCTGTCCTTGACCAGCCAGGCCCAGCCCGAGCCGAACTGCCCCGCGCCGGCGGCCGAGAATTCTTCCTTGAACGTGTCGACCGAACCGAAGCTTTCGGTCAGCGCGGCCTCCAGCTCGGACGGCATCTTGCTGTCGTCGGGGCTCATCATCTCCCAGAACTGGTTGTGGTTCCAAAGCTGGCTGATGTTGTTGAAGATGCCCGATTGCGCCACGGCGCTGGCATCATAGGTGCCGCGGATGATCTCTTCCAGGCTCTTGCCGTCCCATTCGGTGCCGGCGATCGCCTTGTTGCCGTTGTCGACATAGGCCTTGTGGTGCAGGTCGTGGTGATATTCCAGCGTTTCGGCGGACATGCCCTTGGCGGCCAGCGCGTCGTGGGCATAAGGCAGGTCGGGAAGCTCGAAAGCCATGGGATGAACCCCTTCTTAACGGTTGCGGTGTCTGATGGGGAGAGAAAGCGCTATGGCCCGGAAGGTCAAGCAGGCTTTGCCGCATTTTCGCCGGCGCCGGGGGCAACGCCGCGCGCGCGCCGGTGGACTTTCGCGGCGTTTTGCCTATGCTGCGGCCAAGGTCGGATCAACCGGCCCGGCCCGGACGCGACCGGTGCCCGAGCAGAACAGGCGGACCCCGCCGGAGAGGCAAGCAGGATGACCTTCGCCCCCGCTGACGCGACGGAGCGCGCGTGATGGCCAAGCACCGTTTCACGATCATGTCGATGATGAAGGACGAGGGCCATTCCCTGGTCGAATGGGTCGCCTATCATCGCCATATCGGCTTCGACAACATCGTCGTCTACACCAACAATTGCGGCGACGGCACCGACGACATGCTGATCCGGCTGCAGGAGATGGGCTGGGTCCAGCACTTCCGCAATGATGTCCCCGAGGGCAAGAAACCCCAGCCCAATGCGCTGATGCTGGGCACCCAGAACCCCGAAGTGACCGACAGCGACTGGATCCTGACCATGGATGCGGACGAATTCCTGTCGATCAAGGTCGGCCGGGGGCGGATTTCCGACCTGGTCGAAAAGATGGACCCGGCCGCCGCTGCGATGGCGATCACCTGGCGGTTCTTCGGATCGAACGGGATCACCGACTGGAACCCCGGCCTGGTGATCGAGAATTACACCCGCGCCGCGCCGGACAAGTTCAAGAAGGGCTGGGGCGTCAAGACCCTGTTCAGACCCTATCGCGACATGAAGCTGGGCATCCACCGCCCGCACATCAAGAAAGCCAAGCAAGAGCCTGAAAACGCGAAACTTCTTTACGATCAGCTATGGCTCAACGGTTCGGGCCAGCCGATGCCCGATGAATTCTCCCTGTCCGGCTGGCGCTCGACCAAGCCGACGCTGGGCTACAAATGGGCCGAGCTGAACCATTACGCCGTGAAAAGCCACGAGGCCTATCTGCTGCGCCGGGTGCGCGGCAACGTCAACAACAAGGAAGACAAATACAACGCCGCCTATTTCGCCCTGTTCGACCGCAACGAGATCGAGGCGACCAATGCGCAACGCCACCTGCGCGGCACGAAAAAGAAGATGGCCGAGATCCTGAGCGATCCCGAGATGCGCCGCCTGCAGGACCGCGCACTGGAGTTCCATGCCGCGCGGGTCGACAAACTGCGCGGCACGGCCGACTACGACACCTGGCTGACAGAGCTGAAACAGGCCTCCGAGGTGCCGCTGGACAGCCTCGACGAGGTGCTGTTCATCCAGCACTTGCCCAAGGACTGGCAGGCCAAGGTCAAGGAGTTGCAGGCCCAGGGCGTGCCCGACAAGAAGATCGCCAGGATGATCGCCGCGACCCAGACCGCGAAAAAGGGTGAAACCCGCGCCGCGCTGCTGGCGGCGGCGGGCGAGAACCCCCAGGACAAGCTGAACGCCCATGAACTCAAGGGCCGCAGCGGGGACGAAACGCTGGACAACCCGTTCCTGAACACCCCCGAGGCCGCCGCCCTGGGGGTGCCGCTGATGCAGGAGCGGGTCCAGAAGATCGCCCTGGCCGCCCGCGCCGGAAAGGGCGCCGGCGCCAGGCGGGCCGAGGCCGCGGCCACCGGGCCGCGCACCAGGGTCAAGGCCAGCGTCGTTGTCGAAGCCGCCGCACAGCTGCAACAGGACCGGGCCGATGCCGGGCGCAGCGCCGCCCGCGCGGTCGAAGCCGCCGCCACGGCCCATGCCGAGACCTCGCCCCCCAAGGCCCGCGACACCGCGCCCGAACGGGTCGCCCGCAAGGCGGCGAAACGCGCCGCGGCCGACCCGCAGCGCGACCCCGAAACCGGCCGCTTCCTGCCCCGCGCAAAGGAGAGCCGCAATGGCTGACGCCCCGCGCATCGTCCTTGTGTCGACGATGAAGAACGAAGGCCCCTACCTGCTGGAATGGCTGGCCTACCACCGCGCGATCGGGATCGAGGAATTCTGCCTGTTCTCGAACGATTGCACCGACGGCACCAACCTGATGCTGAACCGGCTCGACCAATTGGGCGTGGTCCGGCACTACGACAACCCGCTCGGCCCCCGCATGGACCCGCAACGCGCCGCCTATTCCCGCGCCGGACGCATGGACTGGGTGCGCAGCGCCGATTGGGTGCTGATCGTCGACGCCGACGAATTCCTGAACGTGAAGGTGGGCGACCGGTCGATCCAGGCCCTGATCGACGCCCTGCCCCCCGGCACCGACGCGGTCAGCATCAACTGGCGGCTGATGGGCTCGAACGGGCTGGCGCATATGTCGGACGAGCTGGTCACCCGCCGCTTCACCCGCGGCTCGGATTTCGAAAACCCCGAAAACGGATTGGTCTGGGGCTTCAAGACCCTGTTCCGCCCCGCCGCCTTCGATTTTTTCGGCGTCCACCGGCCCAAGTTCTTCAAGGACAAGACGCTGACGCCCGGCATGGTGAACTGGGTCAATGGCGACGGCAAGCCGCTGGGCGATGCCTATCTCAAGGGCGGCTGGCGGTCGAACAAGGCCAACCTGGGCCATGGCCTGGCCCAGGTGAACCATTACGCGATCAAGAGCCGCGAGGATTTCCTGCTCAAGCGGCTGCGCGGCACGGCCAATTCCAAGAACAAGGGCCGGATCGACATGGACTATTGGGACAAATACGACATCAACACCTGCGAGGATGCCAGCATTCCGACCGCGGCGATCGAACCGATCATGGCCGAATGGGGCCGCGACGCGGACCTGGCCGCGCTGTCGCGCGCCTGTGCCGAAACCACGCGGCGGGTGCTGGATTACCAGTTGCAAGTGCCCGAATTCCGCACCTTCATCGATACCGGCATCTTCGAACCCATGAAGGAGGCCGCCGAATGACCGCAGACCACGGCCCCGCCCGGTTCCTGTGCATCGGCACCCATCACAAGACCGGCACGATCTGGATGCGCAAGGTGTTCCGCGCGATCCAGCGCGACCAGGACATCCCGTTCATGCAATGCTACCGGGACAAGAAACTGGCCGAGGCCGCGCCGAGTGGCCCGCAGATCATCGTCAACTGGGCGTCGAGCTTTCCGAAGAAACTGATGGCGATGGACCATGCCCGGTTCATCCACATCATCCGCGACCCGCGCGACGTGCTGCTCAGCGGGATGCGCTATCACCGCGTCGCGCCGCTGGGCAACGAAAAGTTCCTGCGCGAAACCCGCGACGCATGGGGCGGCAAGAATTACCAGGACCACCTGAACGCCCTGCCCGACGATCCTGCAAGGCTGCTCTTCGAGATGGCGCACAAGCACGACGTGACGGTGCAGGAAATGCTGAACTGGCCCTATGGCCATCCCCATGCCGCGGACCTGCGCTACGAGGACCTGATCGAGGATACCGAGTGCCGCATCATCCGCGGCGTGCTGGAAAGCTTCGCGATCGAGGGGCTGGATATCGACCGGGCGGTGCAAAGCTGGTGGGATCATTCCCTGTTCGGCGGCCTGAAGAAGTCCGATGCCCGCGAGGACCGGATCGCGCTGCATGTGAATTCGGGCGCCAAGGCGCAGTGGCGCAGCAAGCTGCCGCGCGAGATCGCGGAGGTTTATGCCGAGCGTTACCAGGACGCGCTGGAACGGCTGGGCTATGCGAACGATGCCGCCTGGGTGGCCGAATGTCCCCCGGCCAAGGACATCGCCGCCTGAAAGCCGAGGGTGGGGTAGAACCCCATCCTACCGACATCCGCGACCATTCGCGCCGCCGGCATGTCGCAGCTGCAGGGTGGGGTTCTACCCCACCGCTTACCCGAGGTTCTGCAGCGCCGGGAACGTGTCGAGCAGCCAATTGCTGATCTTGGTGAAATTGCCGGTCAGCATCAGGACGCCGATCAGCACCAGCAAGCTGCCCGACACCTTTTCGATCGCGCCCATGTGCCGTTTCATCCAGCCCATGACCCCCTTGAGCCGCGGAAAATACGCGGCCGCCAGCAGGAAGGGCAGGCCCAGCCCGGCCGAATACAGGCCCAGCATCGCCACCCCTTCGCCGATATCGCCCCGGGCGATCACGACCGAACTGATCGCGCCCAGGATCGGCCCGATACAGGGCGTCCATCCAAAGGCGAAGGCCAGGCCCAGAACATAGGCGCCAAAGGCCGATCCGCCCTGATCGCCGGCATCGAACCGGGCCTCGCGGTCCAGGAACGGGATGCGGAAGACATGCAGGAAATGCAGCCCGAAGACCAGCACCACCGCGCCCGCCCCGAAGGACAGCCAATAGCGCGCTTCGGCCATGGCCCGACCCAGCGCCGAAACGCTGAGGCCGACGAACAGGAACACCGTCGACAGGCCCAGCACGAAGAACAGCGCCGCCAGCAGGACCCGGGCCCGGGCGGCGCGGGATTCGTCCAGTTCGGTCACGCTGATACCGCCCATATAGGCCAGGTAGGGCGCCACAACCGGCAAGACGCAGGGGCTGAGGAACGACAGCAGACCGGCGCCGAAGGCGATCATCAGCGCGGGGGCCAGCGAGGCGGCAAGGAAGAGTTCGTCGGACAACATGATCGACCTCTAGCCCAAGGCGCGCGTCGCGTCACGAGGTCGATTGTCACATGCCCGTCATGGCGGGGCCGGGGCTGGACAAGGGCGCGGCCAGACCGCAAGGCTCGGCCCATGAAGATCTCTCTGGAAATCGATGCGCGGGGCCTGAAATGCCCCCTGCCCGTCCTGCGGGCCAGCCGCGCGCTGCGCCGCATGGCGCCGGGCCAGGTCCTGCGTCTGCTGGCCGATGATCCGATGGCCGCGATCGACCTGCCGCATTTCTGCGCCGAAACCGGGCATGTCATGGAAACGGCCGCCGACCTGTCGGACGGCGGCCGTGCCTATCTGATCCGCTGCACCGGCGCCTAGCGGCCCAGCGACCACCAGCCGCGCCGACGCGGTTTCGCCTCGGCCTCGGCCTCGGCCTCGGCCGGTTCGGTTTCGGGCTCGGGGGCCTCCGGATCGGGTTGCGC
Source organism: Rhodobacteraceae bacterium HLUCCA08 (assembly GCA_001314655.1). Taxonomy (GTDB): domain Bacteria; phylum Pseudomonadota; class Alphaproteobacteria; order Rhodobacterales; family Rhodobacteraceae; genus Salibaculum. The sequence continues at coordinate 9,961 of LJSF01000007.1, forward strand.
CGCGGTTTTGGCGGCGGGCACGACGTCTTCGTCGACCGCCTTGAGCACCGGGGCCTCATCGGCCGGTGCGGCCGCTTCGACCGGCGCGGGGGCTTTCGCCGCTGTCTTGCGCGGGCTGCGCCGGCGGGCGGGCGGCTTCGGGGCCTCTTGTTCGGCCTCGGGGGCGGCCTCCGGTTCGGCCGCAACAGCCTCGGACGCGCCCCCCGTTTCGGCCGCACCGGCCTCGGGGGTGGCCTCGGGGGTGGCCTCCGGGACGGCCTCGGCCTTGGGCTTGCGGGTCCGGGTGCGGCGTTTCGGCTTGGCGTCCTCGGCGGGCGCGGCGGGCGCCGGATCGGACGCCGTCGCCGCCTCTGCCGATGCCTCGGCCGGGTCGGCGGGGGCTTCGGGCTCGGCCGGCGCCGCGGCGGTCTTGCGAGACCGGGTGCGGGTGCGCCGCTTGGGCTTTTCCTCGGCCGGGGCATCGGCCGATGCGTCGTCCGGGGCGGCATCGGGGGCGGCGTCGGGCGCAGCCTCTGCCTCGGGCGCTTCTGCCTCGGGCGCGGGCTCTGTCCCGGCTCCGGTATCGGCCGCCGTTTCGGCGACCTCGGTCGCCTGATCGTCGCCATTGCCATTGCCCGACCCGCGCCGCCGCCGACGCCGCCGCCGCTTCTTGCGCGGCTGGCCATCCTCGGCGATGGTTTCGGCGGTCTCTTCGCCGGCTTCTGCCTCGGCCTCGGCCTCCGGGGCCTCCTCGACATCGGCCATCACCGCGGTGTCGGAGGAAATCACCGCCACCGCCACCTCGGGCACGGACCGGGTCGCGGTCTTGAACTTCTCGATCGCGTAATCGGGCGACACCAGCGCAAGGTCCGCCTCGATCCGGACCGACAGGCCATAGCGGGCCTCGATCTGGGCGATGTGTTCGCGTTTCTGGTTCATCAGGTAATTGGCGATCGCCACCGGCGCCTTGACCAGAACCTCGCGGGTGCGGCCGCGCACGCCCTCTTCCTCGATCTGGCGCAGGATCGCCAGGGCGACGTTGTCATTGGACCTCAGCAGCCCGGTGCCGTGGCAATGCGGGCAAGGCTGCGTCGTCGCCTCGAGCATGCCGGGGCGCAGGCGCTGGCGCGACATCTCGAGCAGGCCGAAGCCGCTGATCCGGCCGACCTGGATGCGGGCACGGTCGGTCTTGAGCTTGTCCTTGAGCCGCTTTTCGACGGCGGCGTTGTTCTTGCGCTCGTCCATGTCGATGAAGTCGATGACGATCAGCCCGGCCAGGTCGCGCAGGCGCAGCTGGCGGGCGACCTCCTCGGCGGCTTCCAGGTTCGTCTTCAGCGCGGTCTGTTCGATCGAGCCTTCCTTGGTGGCCCGCCCCGAATTGACGTCGATCGCCACCAGGGCCTCGGTCACGCCGATCACGATATAGCCGCCCGAGGGCAGTTGCACCGTCGGGTTGAACATCCCCGACAGGTAGCTTTCGACCTGGTGGCGGGCAAAGAGCGGCAGCGCGTCCTGGTATTGCTTCACGTTCTTGGCATGGGACGGCATGATCATCTTCATGAAGTCCTTGGCGGTGCGGTAACCCGCCTCGCCCTCGACCACGACCTCGTCGATCTCTTTCGAATAGAGATCGCGGATCGAGCGCTTGATCAGGTTGCCTTCCTCGTAGATCGGGGCCGGCGCGATGGATTTCAGCGTCAGTTCCCGGATCTGTTCCCACAGCCGCTGCAGGTATTCGTAATCGCGCTTGATCTCGGTCTTGGTGCGTTGCGATCCGGCGGTGCGGATGATCAGCCCGGCGCCCTCGGGCACGTCCATCTCGGCGGCGATATCCTTGAGCTTCTTGCGGTCGGCGGCATTGGTGATCTTGCGGGAAATCCCGCCGCCGCGGGCGGTGTTGGGCATCAGCACGCAATAGCGCCCGGCCAGCGACAGATAGGTGGTCAGCGCCGCACCCTTGTTGCCGCGTTCCTCTTTCACCACCTGGACCAGCAGGATCTGGCGGACCTTGACGACTTCCTGGATCTTGTATTTGCGCGGGCGCGCCTTGCGCACCGGGCGGACTTCTTCGGTGTCATCCTCTTCGGCGACGACCTCGATGGTTTCGTCCCGTTCGGCGGCATCGTCCATCGCCACATAGGGCGTTTCCTCGTCCTCGACCGGGTCGGCGGGGGCCGCCTCGGTTTCGGCGGGTTTCCGGGACCGCGACCGGCGGCTGCGGGTCCTGGGGCGGGCCTCGTCGGTGGTGGCGTCGTCGGCGGGGGCCGTCTCTGTGAGGGGCTCCTCGGCCTGGGCCTCGTCGCTCGGCGCGGTCTCTGAGTCCGCGTCCAGGTCGATGGTTTCCATCCCGCGCGGATCGGCGGTGGCCACCGCGTCGCCATTGCCGGCATCGGCGGCCTTGGGCTTGGCGCGCGACCGGCGCCGGCGCTTGGGCTTTTCGGCCTCTTCATCGGCCTCGGCCCGCATTTCCTCGGCATAAGCCCGTTCTTCGGCCAGCAGGGCTTCGCGATCGGCCACCGGGATCTGGTAGTAATCCGGGTGGATTTCCGAAAAGGCCAGGAAACCGTGACGATTCCCGCCGTAATCGACGAAGGCGGCCTGCAGCGAGGGTTCGACCCGCGTGACCTTGGCCAGGTAGATATTTCCCGCTAGCTGGCGGCGGGACTGGGTTTCGAAGTCGAATTCCTCGACCTTGTTTCCGTCAACCACCACGACGCGGGTTTCCTCCGCGTGGGTGGCGTCGATAAGCATCTTTTTTGCCATGTGATCCGTGCGCACGACAGCCCCGTCCCGGCGCCCGGGGGCGCAAGGTCGGGGGTGCGGTGTCCGTTGAGGGCGATGGGCGCGCGAACGGACCCGAGGGCCCCGAGGGCCTCCCCTGTCCTGCAATCGCTGCTCGCGCCTGGCATCGCGTTTCTTCTCCGACGCCCCGAGGGGCGCCAATTCATGGCCCGCGGCGGTCAGGATCGATGCCTTGGCGCGCGCTCGGGCTGTTCACAATGACCCTTGGGTCATATTCCGTCTGTCCGGTTCGGTCCGGGTCTCTCTCCACGGGGGCCGAAATCGGAAAATCCGTCCGGGCCACGTGGCACAGCGTCGTGCCGGCGGCCCGTTCGTCTTACATAGGGGAGGACGGGGGGCGATTACAATCTGAAACTGATGGTTGCATCATCGGCACCGGGTGACGGGTCGCGTGACGCGCCGGGGTTTACAACCCGCGACGGTCCATGGTCGTATGACGTCGTGAAAAGGCATATCCGGTGTTCATTGGAGGTTCGTGAAGATGTTGCGCCCGAAAACAATCGTGTTCGCCGTTTCGGCGATGATCCTGTCGGCCTGCGAGGTCGATGTGCTGGACCCGGCGGTTCAGGGGCCGGCCCAGCGGGCGGCGCTGGCCGCGGCAGAGGGCGGCGTGCCCGGAGGACAGCGCGTCCAGGAGGGCACGCCGATCCGCGTGCACCTGACCGATGGCGGCTATGTCGGCAGCGGCGATCTGCGCGACATGAACAATTTCCGGCCGATTTCGCTGTTTTCCTGCGATGGAGCCTCTTGCGCGCAACCGGCCGGCACACAGTTCGGCGTGACCGATTGCCAGCGCGCCGGTGACCGGACGACCTGCCGCGAACGCGACCCCGCCGGGGGGCCGGACCTGGGCCGCTTCGCCTTTTACGGCGACCAGAGATATTCCGTCGAAAACCTGCGCACCGGCGCATTCTACAGCGGGGTCTGGTATCAGAACGCGGCCCAGAAATCGCGCGCCGAACGCCAATACGCCACGATGATCGATGCCTTCGAAGGCGCCTTCGCCACGGCCTATGAACGGGTATCGGACGAGCGCTATGCGCCGATTGCCGCGCTCGAGGCGGTCGGCGATGCCGCGATCGCCGCCAACACGCCCGGCGCCGGGGCCGGAACCGGCGGCATGGCGCCCGATACCGGAACCGAGCAACTGGCCCTGGACAACCGCCAGGTCACGGTGCGCGACGGCTACAACATCGGCAACCATCCGATCGAGGTCCAGTCGCGCCAGGTCGCGGAAGGCTATAGCTGCGACAGCGCCCAGCGGATCCCGGAAAAGTCCGGCGGGGCCTGTTCCAGTTTCCGCGCTTTGGTGATCATCGAGGCCTGCACGCCGCAGGTCGTGCCCCCGGCCGCCTACAATCAGGATCAACCCGAATTCCTGCGCGTCGCGGCGGCCTTTGCCAATCAGGGCGCGAACCTGGCGCAGGCCTGTTTCTAGTCCCCCGCAGGGCCCGGCCCGATCCGCCGCCGGTCAGGGCGACCGGATCGGCGGCGATGCGATCGGGCCGGTCGACCGGATGCCACGGATCCTGCCGGCCCGGCGGCGTGTCGGACCGGGCCGTCCCGCACAGCCGGTCGGTGTCGTCGTCGGGCAGATCGGTGCACCGGCGCCCCGCTTCGCGGTTGCCGACGGACCCGACGCGGGTCAGCCCACGTAATCCGACCGTTGCAGGCCGTATTTGGCCATCTTTTCGTTCAAGGTCCGGCGCGGCAGCTGCAATTCCTCCATCACGTTGACGATGGAGCCCTTGTGGCGCCGCATGGTGTTGTCGATCAGCATCCGCTCGAACGCCTCGACGAATTCCTTGAGCGGCTTGCCCTCGGTGGTGATCGCCTGGGTCTGGCTGTCGTCGTCGGTCATCAGCAGCGACGCAATCGAACCCGAACCGCGCCGGTTCTGCAGCACCGCCCGTTCGGCCACGTTGATCAGCTGGCGCACATTGCCCGGCCAGGGCGCCTGCAGCAGCTGCGCGGCCTCCTGGGCGCTGACCTGGGGCGCCTCGCAGCCGTATTCCTCGGCGAAACGGTCGGACAGGCGGGTGAACAGCGTCAGGATATCCTCGCCCCGGTTGCGCAGCGGCGGCACGGTGATGCGCAGCGCGGCCAGCCGGTAGAACAGGTCCGGGCGCAGGGTGCTTTCGCAGGTACGGCCTTCGTCCTGAAGGTTGCAGATCGCGACGATCCGGGTTTCACCCGGCGTGCCCTGGTCGTTGATCGCGGTCAGCAGCCGGGCCTGGTTTTCCTTCGACAGCGCCTCGATATCCTCCAGCACCAGGGTGCCGCCACGGACCTCTTCCATGGCCGGGATCGGCTCGTCGGGGTCGGCCGGGCCGAACAGGCGCCGGGCCAGCGCGTCGTCGTCATAGGCCTGGCAGGACACCAGCACGAATTTCTTGCTGGCCCGCGCGCCCACCGCGTGCAGCGCATGGGCGACCAGGGTCTTGCCGGTGCCGGTCTCGCCCTCGATCAGCACATGCCCGTCGGCCTGGCCCAGATCCAGGATGTCTTCCTTGAGCCGCTCCATCACCGGCGAATTGCCGATCAGTTTGCGGATCAGCGCGCCGCCATCCGACAATTCGCGCCGCAGCGCCCGGTTGTCGAGCGTCAGCCGCCGGGCGCCGGTGGCCTTCTTGGCCAGCGCCGTCATCCGGTCGGGGTTGAACGGCTTTTCCAGAAAATCATAGGCGCCCAGCCGCATCGCCTCGACCGCCATGGGCACGTCGCCATGGCCGGTGATCATGATCACCGGCAGCGCGCTGTCGATGCCCTTGAGCTTGCGCAGGAACTGCATGCCGTCCATTCCGGGCATCCGGATGTCGGTCACGACGATGCCGGGATAATCGGCCGTGATCCCCTTGAGCGCCTCTTCGGCGCTGGGATAGGTTTCGGTGTCGTATCCCGACAGGGCCAGCCATTGCGATATCGACTGGCGCATGTCCTGTTCGTCATCGACGACGGCGATCTTCATTGCCTGAGCCATATGGTCATCTCCCGCCTATTCGGCGGCCTCCAGAGTCTCGGCCAGCACCGGCAGTTCGACCTCGAAGACCGCCCCGCCCTCGACCGCGTTGCGCGCGGTCAGCCGGCCGCCGAAGTCGTTGACGATGCCCGAGGAAATGGCAAGCCCCAGACCGACCCCGTCCCCCGGCAGCTTGGTCGTGTAGAACGGCTCGAACAGGTTCTCCAGGTCGTCGATCCCGGGGCCGTTGTCGCGCACCGCCAGGCGCAGGGTTTCGCCCTGGGCCAGGATCACGCCGACCGCCGGGTCGGTGACCGGCTTGGTCGCATCCAGCGCGTTGCGCAGCAGGTTGATGATCACCTGCTCCAGCCGCATCCGGTCGCCCAGGATCATCGCCGGACGGTCCGGCATGGTCAGGGTGATCGCGACCTGGCGCTGGCGCAGTTGCGGCTCCATCATCGCCAGGGCGGAATTCACCGCATCCCTTGCGTCCAAGGGCTGGAACGCCTCCTGACCCTTGCGGGCGTAGCTTTTCAGCTGCTTGGTGATCGCCCCCATCCGTTCGATCAACCCGTCGATCCGGTTGAAGCTGGCCAGCGCCTCTTCGGGCCGGCGCCGGCTCAGCAGCAGACGCGCCCCGGCCAGGTAGGTCTTCATCGCCGCAAGCGGCTGGTTCAGCTCGTGGCTGACGGCGGCGGACATCTCGCCCAGAGCGGCGAGTTTCGAGGTCTGGGCGACGGTCTGTTCGGCCACTTCGAGGTTCTTTTCGGCCTTCTGGCGTTCGGCGATTTCCCGCTGCAGGCGGATGTTCAACTGGCGAAGCTCCGCCGATTCGCGCTGGAACACGCGCATCCGCGAATCCGAATTCCGCGACATCACGAAAAACAGCCCGGCCAGAAGGATCGCGAATCCCATGATCTCGAGCGCCAGGATCGCGTTCACCCGCTCGCGCACGCTGGCATAGGTCGTATAGGTGATGATCCGCCAGCCCTGGAACGGCACCCGGGCCTCCTGCCGGATCACGCCTTCGCCGCGCAGATAGGCCTCGATCGGCAGCGCACCCCAATCATGGGTCACCGCCAGCGCCCGTTCGATGGCGCGGTTGGCGGGCACCACCAGGATCGCCTCGGGTTCGGTCAGGCCGCGCCAGCGCGGTTCGGTCGACAGGATCAACCGGCCGGAACTGTCGGCGACGATGACCGCATCGGAAATCCCGGCCCATTGCCGTTCCAGCTTGGCCAGGTCGACCTCGACCGCGACGACACCGACGGTCAGCATGTTCGCATCGATCCGGCGCGAATAGGTAAAGGCGAAACCGCCTTCGGTCTTTTCCTCGACCGAGAACACGGTCTGGTTGGAGCGCAGCGCCTCGACGAAATGCGACCGGGAGCGATGGTTCTCGCCCAGCCGGTTGCGGTCGGTCGCCGCGACGATCCGCCCGTCCATGTCGTAAAGCACCAGCGAGGCGGCTCCGATTTCATCGACGAAGGACAACAGCCGCGCCGTCGACTGGGAATAATCGCTCGAATTCAGGGCCCCGATCAGCGCCGGGTCGCGGGCCAGCAATTGCGGCACCACCGAATTGCGCTGCAATTCGCTGATCAGGTTGGCCGAATAGAGCGTCAGGCGCAGCTCGGCCCGGTTGCGGGTGGTTTCGGTGAACCGTTCGGTCAGCAGCCGGTTGGACACGGTCAGGACCACGCCGGCCAGCACCAGGATCGCCAGCAGGGTCAGGCGCAACCGCCAACGCCGCTGACGCGACGCCATGTCCGTGGGATTCCCCTGGGTCATAAGGTCCAGTCTACCCCGCCCGTCGCGCGGCGGTCCAGCGCCACGCGGTCACGCCGAAGCGAGCGCGTCCAGCAATCCGGCGAACAGCGGCGCGCCGTCGGTGCCGCCCTGGGCCGGCTCAACGGCGCGTTCGGGATGCGGCATCATCCCCAGCACCCTGCGGTTGGCGCTGAGCACGCCGGCGATGTCCCCGCGCGACCCGTTCGGGTTGGCGTCATAGGTGAAGGCGATCCGGTCCGCGTCCCGCAGCGCGGCCAGCGTCGCGTCATCGGCATGGTAATTGCCGTCGTGATGCGCGATCGGCACCCGGATCGTGGCCCCGGCGGCATAGCCGCGGGTAAAGGCGCTGTCCGCGGTGGCGACGGTCAGGTCGACAACGCGGCAGACGAATTTCAGATTGGCATTGCGCATCAGCGCGCCGGGCAGGATCCCGGTTTCGGTCAGCACCTGGAAGCCGTTGCAGACGCCCAGCACGAAGCCGCCCCGTTCGGCATGGGCGATCAGCGCCCGGGCGATGGGCGAGCGCGCCGCGATCGCGCCGCAGCGCAGGTAATCGCCAAAGGAAAAGCCGCCGGGGATGGCGACCAGGTCCAGCCCGGCGGGCAGGTCGTGGTCCTTGTGCCAGACGATCCGCACATCGGCCCCGGCCCGGGTCAGGGCCACGGCCATGTCGCGATCGCAATTCGAGCCCGGAAACTGGAGAACGGCAGCCTTCATGTCGCTTTGCCCCTGGAAAAGACCATCATCCGCAGCAGGCCCCAGACCAGCGCCGCGACGACCAGCGACGCGGCCCCGATCAGGCCCAGCACGACCGGCATGAACCACAGCCCTTGCCAGGTGTCCATGCGCACATTGCCGGTCGCGCCCGGAAACTGGCGGATCGTCGCGGTCTGGCCGATCGCGACGTCGAACGAGGAATGGGCCGATCCGACGCTGGCCCGGCGCGGCGTGGCGCCGTCCATATAGGTGAAGACCGGTTCGTAACTGGGGACACCCCGGTCGAAAATCGTCTCTCCGACCCGGTCATGGCGCTGCACCACGGTGCCCTTGACCGGCTCGGACCGGGCGACGAACAGCGCCGCTTCGACACCGAAGCCCAAAGCCGCCAGCAGGCACAGGACCGGAAAGGCGAAGACGATCACCCGGATCCGCGACCGCCAGGTCATGTCGCGCAGCAGGCGGCCGGTGTGCAGGTGATAGGTCATCGGCGGGGTCCTTGGCGTCAACGGCAGGACAAGGCGATGCCCGCGCCCGGGCCAAGCCGGGAACGACCGACCCTAGCCCGCGACATCGGTGATCACCGCGATCCCGGGCGGCATCGGGTGGTCAAAGGCCGCCAGTTCGGCGCCGGCATCCTCCAGCGTGACCCGCCGGGCGATCAGCGGCGCCAGGTCGAGGCGCGTCGCCCCAAGGAAGTCCAGCAGCGACGGATAGCGCCAGGCGGGCATGCCCCGGGTGCCGAAGACCGCCAATTGCCCGGAATAGACCGCGTCCATCGGCACCGGCATGGTCAGGTGATCGCCCGCCGGCATGCCGACCTGCACCATGCGGCCCAGCTTGCGCAGGCTGCGCAAGGCCCCGGCGGTGGTTTCGGGCCGGCCCAGCGCCTCGAGCGCGACATGGGCGCCGCCGCCGGTCGCCGCGCGCAGCGCCTCGGCCGCATCGCCCGCGCGGGCGTCGATCGCCGCTTCGGCCCCGAGGGTGCGGGCCAGCGCAAGCTTTTCCTCGACCACGTCGACCACCGCGACCCGGGCGCCCATCGCCCGGCCCAGCAGCAGCGCCGACAGCCCGATCCCGCCGGTGCCGAACACCGCCAGCCATTCGCCTGGCTGCAATGCGGCCCGCCCGGTCAGGGCCTGCCAGGCCGTGGTCACCCGGCAGCCCAGGGCGGCGGCCAGGGCCGGCGCCATCCCTTCGGGCAGCGCGGTCAGGTTGGCATCGGCATGGGGCACGGCGAGGTATTCGGCGAAGGATCCCGGCGCGGTGAAACCGGGCAGGACCTGGTCGGCGCAGATCGTCTGGTGCCCGGCGGCGCAATCGGGACAGGTGCCGCAGGCCAGGATGAAAGGCGCGATCACCCGGTCGCCACGCCGCCAGCGGATCACGCCCGGGCCCGTGGCGACAACCTCTCCGCAATATTCATGGCCGGGGATATGGGGCATGGGCACCGGATCGCCGCCGGACCAGACATGCCAGTCGCTGCGGCAGATGCCGCTGGCCAGAACCCGCAGGACCACGCCGTCGGGCGGGCAATCCGGGTCCGGCACCGTTTCCACCGACAGCGGCGCCCGGATGCCCCGCAGCACCGCGGCGCGCATCAGGCGATCTCGATCCGGTAGCTTTCGATCACCGTATTGGCGAGCAGCTTTTCGCACATCTCGGTCACACGCGCCTCGGTGGTGCCCTCGGCCAGGTCCAGTTCGATCACCTTGCCCTGGCGCACGCCCTGCACCCCGTCGAAACCGAGCGCGCCCAGCGCATGGCGCACCGCCTCGCCCTGGGGATCCAGCACGCCCTGTTTCAGCATCACGGTGACCTTGGCTTTCATCGCACGGCGTCCCTTTTCCTGTTGTCAGACAAGCCCGAAAATCCCGTCGGGCCTAGTTGATCAGCGTCGGTTTCGGCCGGTGGGTGGCGTTCGAGGGCATCACACCCAGCCGCCGGGCGACCTCGGTATAGGCGTCCGACAGGTTGCCCAGGTCATGGCGGAACACGTCCTTGTCCAGCTTGGCACCGGTTTCGACATCCCACAGCCGGCACGAATCCGGGCTGATCTCGTCGGCCACCACCAGGCGCATGAAATCGCCGTCCCAGATCCGGCCGATCTCGATCTTGAAATCCACCAGCTTGATGCCGACCCCATGCATCACGCCGGACATGAAATCATTCACCCGCAGCGCCAGGGCGACGATGTCGTCCATGTCCTGCTGGCTGGCCCAGCCGAAGGCGATGATGTATTCCTCGGGCACCAGCGGATCGCCCAGCCGGTCGTCCTTGTAGGAAAACTCGACGATCGGGCGCGGCAGGGCCGTGCCCTCGTCCATGCCCAGCCGCTTGGCCATCGACCCGGCGGCGAAATTGCGCACGATCACTTCCAGCGGAATGATCTCGACCTGGCGGACCAGCTGTTCACGCATGTTCAGCCGCTTGATGAAATGGGTCGGCACGCCGATCTGTCCCAGCCCGATCATGAAGAATTCGCTCAGCCGGTTGTTCAGCACGCCCTTGCCGTCGATCGTGGCGCGCTTTTCGGCGTTGAAGGCGGTGGCATCGTCCTTGAAATATTGCACCAGCGTGCCCGGTTCGGGGCCTTCGTACAGGATCTTCGCCTTGCCTTCGTAGATCTTCTTGCGGCGTGCCATGGTCTCTCCGATCTCGCACCGGGCGGGGAACGGGCCGTCCGCGCGCCGGAACGGCGCACCAGACCCAAGGGCGCCCCGGCAGCGTGAGCGCGACATAATGCATGCACCCCTTGCGGGCAAGCGCCCTTGCGGGCATATCGGATCCGACCCGCCAAAGCAGCCCGAGGAGAGGCCAGCCATGACCACCTTCGACGATCGCGAGAACGCCTTCGAGAACAAGTTCGCCCATGACGCCGAGATGCAGTTCAAGGCCGAGGCCCGCCGCAACAAGCTGGTCGGGCTCTGGGCCGCCGGATTGCTGGGCAAGGAGGGTGACGACGCCGCCGAATACGCCAAGGAAGTCATCAAGGCCGATTTCGAGGAAGCCGGCCACGAGGATGTCTATCGCAAGCTCTTTGCCGATGTCGGCCATCTGGTCGACGAAAAGACCATTCGCAGCAAGATGGACGAATGCCTGGCCCAGGCCAAGGCCCAGTTGATGACCGAAATCGACTGAGCGGCCGGACCCGCCACCGATCCGCAACGGCCGTGCCGCCGGGCGCGGCCCTTTTGCCCTCTGGCGCGGTCGTGACCACGCCTTCAGGTCGACCTTTCGGGGTCGGCCTGCGATGATCCGGCCGGCCTTGCGGCGCCGCCAGCGGCCCGGGCCCTGCACCACCCGGCACCGCTGGACATGACCGCGCCTCACGACACCCATGCATGGTTTTCGTTTGAAACCCCGCACGGGCCATGCGACACCGCGCCAATCCCGACAAAGGCCGAGACCGGACATGACCCGAAGCACGCTCCGAGCCCTTCTTGAGACCCGCGACTGGCTGATGGCCGATGGCGCGACCGGCACCACCCTGTTCAACATGGGGCTGCAATCCGGCGACGCGCCCGAATTGTGGAATGTCGACCACCCGGACCGGATCACCGCGCTTTACCAGGGCGCGGTCGACGCGGGGTCGGACCTGTTCCTGACCAATTCCTTCGGCGGCAACGCCTCGCGGCTGAAACTGCACGATGCCCAGTCCCGGGTCGGCGCGTTGAACCGCGCCGCGGCCGAGATCGGCCGCAATGTCGCCGACAAGGCCGACCGGCCCGTCGTCGTCGCCGGCTCGGTCGGCCCGACCGGAGAGATCATGGCCCCGATGGGGTCGCTGACCCACGCGGTCGCGGTCGAGATGTTCCACGAACAGGCCGAGGCGCTCAAGGACGGCGGCGCCGACGTGCTCTGGGTCGAGACGATCAGCGCCCCCGAGGAATTCAGGGCCGCGGCCGAGGCCTTCGGGCTGGCCGACATGCCCTGGTGCGGCACGATGAGCTTCGACACGGCCGGCCGCACGATGATGGGCCTGACCTCGGCCGAGATGGTCAAGATGGTCGGCAAGCTGGACCGCCCGCCGCTGGCCTTCGGCGCCAATTGCGGGGTCGGCGCGGCGGACCTGTTGCGCACCGTGCTGGGCTTTGCCGCCGCCGGGCCGGACCTGCCGGTGATCGCCAAGGGCAATGCCGGCATCCCGAAATATGTCGAAGGGCATATCCATTATGACGGCACGCCCGAACTGATGGCCGATTACGCCGTCCTGGCCCGCGATTGCGGCGCCACCATCATCGGCGGCTGCTGCGGCACCACCGCCGAACATCTGGCCGCGATGCGCGCCGCGCTCGAGACCCGGCCGCGCGGCGACCGCCCGACCCTGGACCAGATCGCCGAACGGCTGGGCGGCTTTTCCTCGGCCAGCGACGGCACCGACGACCTCGGCCCGACCCGATCCAGACGATCGCGCCGGCGCGGATAACGCGGCGCCCGAGCGCAGGTCCCGGGCCGTTCGAATGGCGGGCCGGCGGGACAGAACGGGCTTGCGCGCGCAGCCGTGCCGGCGCCGGACCGGGGGACGGCGCCGTCGGCCTTCGGGCGACAGCGCTTTAGCCCCGCCAGGCGCCTCTACGCGCCGAGCGAGGCCCAAGCCCCGCCAAAGCGCCGGCCCATGGGGCCGGTCCGGCGCTGGCACGGCGGCCGCCAGCGGCGGCCTTTGCTCCGTGCCGGGTGCCTTGCCCCGGACCTCTGCCAAGGGCTCATCCCCGACCTTCCCCGCAAGCTGCCCCACCCTTTCAGAACAGGCTCAGCTGGTCCCCCACCCGCGCCGGCACCGCAAAGAGGTCGCAGCGCAGACCCGGCAGGTCGCGGGCCAACCCGTGGCGTCGCCGTGCCAGGTCGAACCGCTGGGACAGCAATTCGGCCCATTTGCCCTGACCCGTCATCCGCCGGCCCCAGTGCGGATCATACTCCTGCCCGCCATGCACCTCGCGCACCCGCCCCATGATCCGCGCCGCCCGGTCCGGGAATTCGGCCTCGACCCAATCCCGGAACAGCCCGGCAACCTCCAGCGGCAGGCGCAGCACGATATAGCCGGCGGCCCGCGCCCCGGCCCGGGCCCCGGCCCGCAGGATCGCCTCGACCTCGTGATCGGTCAGCGCCGGCACCACCGGCGACACCATGACCCGCACCGGCACCCCCGCCCCCGCCAGCCGCTCGATCGTGCGCAAGCGCTGCGCCGGGCCGGGCACCCGCGGCTCCATCGCCCGCGCCACCTTGCGATCCAGCGTCGTGACCGAGATGCCGACCTGCACCAGACGCTCCGCCGCCATCTCGCGCAACAGCCCCAGGTCGCGCTCGATCAGCGTGCCCTTGGTGACGATCTGGACCGGATGACGATGCGCGGCCAGCACCTCCAGCAACTGCCGCATCACCCGCCAATCCCCTTCGATGGGCTGGTAGGGATCGGTATTGGTGCCGATCGCGATCGGCGCCACGCGATAGCCCGGCCGCGCCAGTTCGCGGGCCAGGGCCTCGGCCGCGCCGGGCCGGGCGATCAGCCGGGTTTCGAAATCCAGCCCCGGCGACAGGCCCAGCCGGGCATGGGTCGGCCGCGCGAAGCAATAGATGCAGCCATGTTCACAGCCCCGGTAGGGATTGACCGACCGATCAAACGGCACATCGGGCGAGGCATTGCGGGTGATCACCTTGCGCGGGCGTTCCACCGCCACCTCGGTGCGCAGCGGCGGCAGGTCGTCATCCCGGGCCCAGCCGTCATCGACCGCTTCCCGGTCGTGGCGTTCATACCGGCCGGGGGCATTCGACAACGCCGCCCGCCCCCGTGCCCTGTGCCGATTCTCGTCCATGGCGGGCAGGATACGAACAAAACATGAACAAGTGAAGCGGCCTCATCCACGACCCCCGCCGATTTCATTTGCCCTTTGGTCGGTTGCGTCGCACTTGATGTCGCAAATTGCATACCCCCGACCGGCATTCCGCCGCATCAGACGGGAAACGCGCGCGAAAGGGCCGAAGCGATGTCCGAAGACGACGAAATCATCCTCTCCGAGCTCGACGATGACGAGCTGGTCCAACAGATGTTCGACGACCTCTACGACGGTCTCAAGGACGAGATCGAGGAAAGCGTCAACATCCTGCTCGACCGCGGCTGGGCGCCCTATGACATCCTGACCAAGGCCCTGGTCGGCGGCATGACCATCGTCGGCCATGACTTCCGCGACGGCATTCTGTTCGTCCCCGAGGTGCTGCTGGCGGCCAACGCGATGAAGGGCGGCATGGCGATCCTCAAGCCGCTGCTGATCTCGACCGGGGCGCCGCGGGTCGGCAAGATGGTGATCGGCACGGTCAAGGGCGACATCCACGATATCGGCAAGAACCTGGTGTCGATGATGATGGAAGGCGCAGGCTTCGAGGTCGTCGACCTCGGCATCAACAACGCCGTCGAAGCCTATATGGAAGCGCTGGATGCCGAACAACCCGACATCCTGGGCATGTCCGCCCTGCTGACCACCACCATGCCCTACATGAAGGTGGTGATCGACAGCCTGGTCGAACAGGGCAAGCGCGACGATTACATCGTGCTGGTCGGCGGCGCGCCGCTGAACGAGGAATTCGGCCGCGCGATCGGCGCCGATGCCTATTGCCGCGACGCCGCGGTGGCGGTGGAGACCGCCAAGGACCTGATCGCGCGCAAGCACAACCAGATGGCCGCGGGCTGAGCGGGTTGACCGGCACGCCCCGCACTCCCATCTGAGGGGGAGCCGGAGGTGCCCATGCCCATGTCCCGTTTCGCCCTGCTGATCGCCGGCGTCATCGCCGCCGCGGGCCTGACCATCGCGGCGCTCCTCTGGCTTCTCCCCCACGGCACCGCGCCCGGCCCCTGGCTGGCGATCCCGCTCGGCGCGGCGTTGCTGGTGCGGTTCCTGTGGAAATGACCCGCATCGACGAAGACAGCCTGACCCGAACCGGCCTGCCCCCCGCGGGCACCGGCCGCACCCTGCTTCTGGCCTGCGGCGCCTTGGCGCGCGAGATCCTCGATCTGATCGCCCTGAATCGCTGGACCCATCTCGACCTGCATTGCCTGCCGGCGATCCTGCACAACAGCCCCGAGCGTATCCCGGCCGCGGTCGAGGCGGCGGTTGCCGCCCATCGCGGGCGTTACGATGACATCTTCGTGGTCTATGCGGATTGCGGCACCGGGGGGCTTTTGTCGCAAAAGTGCAAGGAACTTGGTGTCGAGATGCTGCAGGGGCCCCATTGTTATTCGTTTTTCGAAGGAAATGCCGTTTTCGCCAAACACGCCGAGGACGAGATCACGACCTTCTACCTGACCGATTTCCTGGTCCGGCAATTCGACGCCTTCGTGATCCGGCCACTCGGGCTCGACCGCCACCCGCAATTGCGCGACACCTATTTCGGCCATTACGAGAAACTGGTCTATCAGGCCCAGACCGACGATCCCGCACTTACCGACAAGGCACGCAAGGCCGCAGACCGGCTTGGCCTGGCCTTCGAACGGCGTTTCACCGGCTACGGCGATCTTGCGACGGCGCTGTCCGCGCTCGGTTGACCGACCGGGACGGCGGGCGGGGCGATGTCCCGGGCCGGGGCCCGGGACGAGCGGCGTTGCGCCGTCACGCCGCCTCGGCCGCGACGCTCCGGATCCGCTCGACCATCGCCCGAAGCCCGTTGGAGCGCTGCGACGACAGATGTTCGGTCAATTCCAGCCGGCCCAGTTCGGCCGCGGCGTCGATCCGCGTGACCTCGGCCACCGGCACCTCGTTATAGAGCGTGCCCAGCACCGCGATCAGCCCACGCACGATCAGCGCGTCGCTGTCGCCTCGGAAGCGGAACACCCCGCCGTCGATCTGCGGCACCAGCCAGACCTGGCTGGCGCAGCCATGCACCTTGGTCGCCGGCACCTTCAGGGCCGCGTCCAGCGGCTCCATTGCCTTGCCCATGTCGATCACCGTCGCGTACCGGTCTTCCCAATCGTCCAGGAACGCGAAGGTCTCCACAAGCTCTTCGAAGGCGGCATTGGCCATGGCATCTCTCCTTTCGCTCCGATCTAGGGGGCCAGGCACCAAAGGTCCAGCCGCCCTTCCCCCGGGCCGGTCAATCGGCTAACCATTCGCCAAGGACGGGTTCGCGGGGGGACGACATGCTCAGACCACTTCTTATCGCCGCCGCGCTGAGTGCCGCGCTGCCGGGTTGTGCCCGCCTCGCCGAAAGCCCCCTGAACCCGGGCAACTGGTTCCGCGGCAGCCAGGAGGTCCGCGCCCTTTCCCCCGACGAATTGCGCCCGCTGGTGCCCGAAGGCGCCCTGGCCCCGATCCCGGAGACCCGCCCCCTGGTCGGCCGGATCACCGACATGTCCGTCGAACGCACCCCCCAGGGCGCCATCGTCCGCGCCACCGGGCTGGTTGCGACCCAGGGTCATTACAACGCCCAGCTCGTCCCCGCGGGCGTGTCGGGCGACACCCTGGTGCTGGAGTTCCGGGCCGCGCCGCCGCCCGGCTTCGAAGCCACCGGCACCCCGGAGACGCGCACCATCACCGCCGCCCATGACCTGGATCTGACCGAGCTGGCCGGCATCCGCACGATCCGCGTCGTCGGCGCGGACAATGCCCGCGAAAGCCGGCGCTGACACCCGCCGCCGGGCGCAAGAAAATTACGTAATTTTCTTGCCCGCTCACAGCGGGATCGTCACCACCCTGTCGTCCTTCACCGCCAGCCCGACCTCGCCGGCGCACAGCTGCAGCGCCTCGGCGCCGAAAACCTCGCGCCGCCAGCCCTTCAGCGCCGGCGCATCGCGCCGTCCGGCGGCGATCTCGTCCAGTTCGGCCGCCGTGGCGATCAGCTTCTGGGCCACGCCCTCGCCCTCGGCCTTGGCCTTCAGCAGAACCCGCAGCATATCCGCCAGCGCCGGGTTCACCTGCATCTTCTCGCGCGTCCGGTCGGGCTGCGGCACCTCCTCGGGCGCGACCTCGAGCCCGGCGCGCACCGCATCCAGGATGCCTTGCGCGATCTCGCCACGCCGGGCCTCGCGCAGCAGCAGCCGTGACCGGCCCAGGTCCTGTTCGTTCTGCGGCTTGGTCGAGGCCAGCTCGACCAGCGCATCATCCTTGAACACCCGGTTGCGCGGGATGTCGCGCGACTGGGCATAGCCTTCGCGGAACCGGGCCAGTTCACGCACCACGGCCAGGAAGCGGCCCGAATTGGTGCGTGTCTTGATCCGTTTCCAGGCTTCGCCCGGATCGACCCGGTAGGTGGCCGGGTCCTGCAGCACCGCCATTTCCTCGGACACCCATTTGCGGCGGCCGGATTTCTCCAGCTCGTCGCGCAGCGCCTCGTAGATCATGCGCAGATGGGTCACATCGGCCAGGGCATAGGTCTTTTGCGCCTCGGTCAGGGGCCGGCGCGACCAATCGGTGAAGCGCGACGACTTGTCCAGCGGCGCCTTGGCGATCTTGCGCACCAGGGTCTCGTATCCCACCTGTTCGCCGAAACCGCAGACCATGGCGGCGACCTGGGTGTCGAACAGCGGCTCGGGGATCACCCCGGCATCGACATGAAAGATCTCCAGGTCCTGGCGGGCGGCGTGGAACACCTTGACCACACCGTGATCGCGGAACAGGGCATAGAGCGGCTCCAGGCTCAGCCCCTCGGCCAGCGGGTCGACCAGCACCGCGTCGTCGGCATCGCCGCCCGGATAGGCCAGCTGAACCAGGCAGAGCTTGGAATAATAGGTCCGTTCGCGCAGGAATTCGGTATCGACGGTGACGTAGGGGTGCTTGGCGGCCTCGGCGCAATAGGCGGCAAGGTCTTCGGTCTTGGTGATGGTCTTCATCTGGGCCTGTGCTCGGTCTCGTGTCTGGCCCCCCGGCCGATCCGTGATAGGCCAGAAGCGGTGAAAAGGAAAGTCACGGCAGCCGGATCGGTGTCCGGTCTCCCGCAGCGAAGCGGCGCAAGACGGCCGGATACAATGCATGTTCCTGCACCAATACCCGCGCCGCGAGGGTTTCGG
Source organism: Rhodobacteraceae bacterium HLUCCA08 (assembly GCA_001314655.1). GTDB lineage: Bacteria > Pseudomonadota > Alphaproteobacteria > Rhodobacterales > Rhodobacteraceae > Salibaculum. The sequence continues at coordinate 28,203 of LJSF01000007.1, forward strand.
GCGTGTCGCCGGGCAGGATCGGCACCCGGGCCTGGCCCAGGATCGGGCCACCGTCCAGTTCGGTGGTGACCTCGTGCACGGTGCAGCCGGCCTCGGCATCGCCGGCCTCGATGGCGCGCCGATGGGTGTGCAGCCCGCGATAATCCGGGAGCAGCGAGGGGTGGATGTTCAGCATCCGGCCCGCGTAATGCCCGACGAAACGCGGCGTCAGGATGCGCATGAATCCGGCCAGGGCCAGGATATCGGGCCGATGCGGCGCGATCGCCGCGATCAGCGCGGCCTCGAAACCGTCGCGATCGCCCCCGAAGGCGCGGTGATCGACCGTCGCGGTCGGCAGGCCCAGCGCCTCGGCCCGGGCCAACCCGCCGGCCTGCGGCACGTTCGACACGACAAGGCAAGGCCGCGCCGGGTGATCGCCGGTCATGCTTTCGGCCAGCTTGACCATGTTGGAGCCGCCGCCGGAAATCAGGATGGCGACCCGTTTCACCCCAGCGCGCCCCGATAGGCGACGCCCTGCCCCGCGACCACTTCGCCGATCCGGTGCACGGTTTCGCCCTGGTCCCGCAGCAGCGCCTCCAGCGCCTCGGCCCGGTCCGCCGCCACGGCCAGCACCATGCCGATCCCGCAATTGAAGGTCTTGAGCATCTCGTCCTGCCCGGCGCCCGATCGCGCCAGGAGCCAGGCAAAGACCGGCGGCAAGGGCCAGGCGTCCAGGTCGATCCGCGCGCCCAGGCCGTCTGGCAGCACCCGTGGCAGGTTCTCGGTCAGCCCGCCGCCGGTGATATGGGCCAGGGCCTGCACGCCACCCGCCCGGATCGCCGCCAGCGCCGGTTTGACATAAAGCCGGGTCGGCGCGAGCAGTGCGGCGCCAAGCGGCCCGTTGCCGAAGGGGCAGGCATCGCCCCAGGCCAGGCCCGCGTTCCCGACCACCTTGCGCACCAGCGAATAGCCGTTGGAATGCACCCCGTCCGAGGCCAGGCCCAGCAGAACGTCCCCCTCGGCCACGCCCGCGGGCAGCGCCCCGCCCCGCTCCAGCGCGCCGACGGCAAAGCCCGCCAGGTCGAAATCGCCGTCGGGATACATGCCCGGCATTTCCGCCGTTTCGCCCCCGATCAGGGCGCAACCCGCGCGGACACAGCCCTCGGCGATGCCCTCGACCACCCGGGCGGCGTGATCGACGCTGAGCTTTCCGGTGGCGAAATAATCCAGGAAGAACAGCGGTTCGGCCCCCTGGCAGACCAGGTCGTTGACGCACATCGCGACCAGGTCGATGCCGACCCCGTCGACCAGCCCGGTGTCGATGGCGATCCGCAGCTTGGTGCCGACGCCGTCGGTGGCGGCGACCAGGACCGGGTCGTGATATCCTGCGGCCTTCAGGTCGAACAGCGCGCCGAAGCCGCCGAGGCCGGCCATGGTGCCGGGCCGGTCGGTGCGTCCGGCGGCGGGCTTGATCCGCTCCACCAGCGCGTTGCCCGCGTCGATATCGACCCCGGCCTCGGCATAGGTCAGCCCGTTCCGTTTCGTCATGGCATCCGCCCCCCAGGTGGTGATCGCGCCCGCGATAGACCAAAGCCGCGGCGCACGCAACGCACCCGGCTTGACCACCATGGGCAAGCTGCTATGCCGGGCAGCGGGGGCCTGTAGCTCAATTGGTTAGAGCAGAGCGCTCATAACGCTTTGGTTGCGGGTTCAAGTCCTGCCGGGCCTACCACGGACAAATCACGACTGTGATTTGTCCGCGTGTGCCATAGGTGTTTTCGCAGAAAACACCTGGCAGCACCCGGTGACACTTCGGGACGACACCCTCACCATCACGACTGTGATTTGTCCGCGTGTGCCATAGGTGTTTTCGCAGAAAACACCTGGCAGCACCCGGTGACACTTCGGGACGGCACCCTCACCATCGCGAACGTGATCTGTCCGCATGCGCCATAGGCATTTTCGCAGAAAAAACCTGGCAGCACCCGGTGACAATGCGTGGCGGCACCCCCCGGTCGTATCTGTCGCGCCCCCGACCCGCCCGGTCGCCCTACCGCGCCAGCACCAGATCCGCCTGCAATCCGCCCAGGTCGGCGCTGTCGCCCAGCCGCAGCATGCCGCCATGGGACCGCGCGATATCGGAGACGATCGACAGGCCCAGGCCGACGCCCGTGCCCCGATCCTGGTTGCGGGCCGGGTCCAGCCGGACGAAGGGGCGGATCGCCTCGTCGCGCGCCTCGGCCGGGATCCCCGGCCCGTCATCCTCGACCGTGAAGCGGACCGACCGCGCGCCCATCACGACCCCGATCCGCGCCTGGCTGCCATAGCGCAGGGCGTTGCCCAGCAGGTTCTGCAGCGCCCGTTTCACCGCCATCGGGCGCAGGCTGACCGCGCCGCCCGCCTCCATCGCCCCGGCGCTGACCGCCTGGCCGGAACGATGGGCATCGGCGATCACCTCGCGGACCAGGGCGATCGGATCGACGGTTTCGAAATCGTCCTCGGCATCGCCGCGGGCGAAGTCGAGAAAGGCGTCCAGCAGGCGCTCCATCTCGTCGACATCGCGGATCATCGGCGCGGCCTCGTCCTCGTCCATCAGGCCCAGTCCCAGCCGCAGCCGGGTCAGCGGCGTGCGCAGATCATGGCTGACCCCGGACAGCATCATGGTGCGCGCCTGGGTCTGGCGTTCGATCCGGTTGCGCATGTCGACAAAGGCATGGCCCGCGGCCCGCACCTCGACCGCGCCCGAGGGGTGATAGGGCACGATCCGGCCGCGCCCGTATTCCGCCGCCGCCCCGGCCAGCCGCTTGATCGGGCGCAGCTGGTTGCGCAGGTAGAGATAGGCGATGAAGGTCATCAGGAAGCCCAGGACCACCATCCAGACCAGCAATTGGTGCGGGTTGGAGGCCGAAACCCGGCCCCGGTCCAACCCGACCCGCATCACGCCGTGTTCGGTCTCGAACCACAAGGTCATCCGCCGGATGTCGGGCAGATGCACCGGGCCCAGCGTCGGCAGGCCCTCGTGCAGCACCCGCAAGACAACGATCCCCGAAAAATCGTACCAGCGGCGCAGATCGCCCGCCGGCACCTCGGTGACCGGCAGGCGCGCGTCCAGAGCCAGCGGCCCGGCGATGCCCGCCGCCGTTTCCTGCGCCGCGGCCAGGTCCGGCGCGGCGTTCACCGCATCGACCAGGTAGACCAGATCATACAGGATCGACCGGGTCATCTGCTCGGTCACGTCCTCGAAATGGCGTTGGACGAAAACCACCGAAATGGCCAGTTGCAGCGTGATCACCGGCAACAGCAGGATCAGCGCCGCCCGTCCATAAAGCCCCCGGGGCATGAAGCGTTTGAGCCATCGGAACGACATGCGCTAAGGCTATCCGCGACGCGCGGCAGAGAGAAGCGGATATGGACGACAGCCCCCGGCCCGGCCGGCCCGAGCCCCTTGCCCCGGGATTGCGGCGCGTGCTGGCGCCGAACCCGTCGCCCATGACCCATTGGGGCACCAACACCTATCTGCTGGGCAAGGCGGCGCTGGCGGTGATCGATCCGGGCCCGGACGACGACGCGCATCTGCAGGCGCTGCTGGAGGCGATCGGCACCGTTCCCGTCAGCCATATCCTGGTCACCCACAGCCACAAGGACCATTCACCACTCGCGCCGCGGCTGGCGGCCTTGACCGGGGCGCCTGTCCTGGCCTTCGGCGACAGCGCGGCGGGGCGCAGCCCGGCGATGACGGCGCTGGCCCTGTCGGCGGATCTCGGCGGCGGCGAAGGGGTCGATGCCGGCTTTGCCCCCGACCGCCGGCTGGCCGACGGCGCGCGTCTAGATGGCGCGGACTGGTCCCTGACCGCGCGGCACACGCCGGGCCATTTCGGCAACCACATGTGTTTCCTGTGGGGCGATGGCGCTTTTTCCGGCGACCACGTGATGGGCTGGGCCAGCACGCTGATCTCGCCCCCCGACGGAGACCTGGGCGCCTTTCGCCGGTCCTGCGCGGATCTGGCCGCGACCGGTGTCAGGCGGCTCTGGCCCGGCCATGGCGCGCCGGTCGATGACGCGCCGGCCCGGATCGCCGCATTGCTGGCCCATCGCGAGGCCCGCGACGCACAGATTCGCGCCGCCCTGGCCGCAGCGCCCGGCACGGCCGCCGAGCTTGCGGCGCGGATCTATACCGACACGCCCGCGGCGCTGCTGCCGGCCGCGGCGCGCAACGTTCTGGCGCACCTGATCGCCCTGCGGGACAAGGGCTTCGCCGCCCCGCGCGGCCCGCTGTCCGCCGATGCGGTCTTTGCCCCGACCGGCCGTTGAGCCGCGTCACGTTTTCTTTGCAAAACCCTCTGGACGCGCGCTGCCGGCATTGCTAAGTAGCCGCCGGTGTTCCGGCGTAGCTCAGCGGTAGAGCAGTTGACTGTTAATCAATTGGTCGTAGGTTCGATCCCTACCGCCGGAGCCAAAATAAGCCCTTTAAGGTCAACGCCTTAGAGGGCTTTTTTATTCCCGAAAGTTCTCGCGTAAGGCGGAAAAGTAAGGCGCGCGTAAGGCTCGACACATATTTTCAGAACCGCCCGCCCCAACCGAACCCCGCGAGCAAACCCCTAGAAGCAAACACAAAATCCCAGAACTGCCCACAGCAGCGAGAAAAACAGGCCCGGTCGAGCCTGTCCAGAGGTCAGTCGTCGTCACCTTCATCATCTTCGCCCGCCTCATCGTCGTCCGCGAACATATCCAACTGGTCCCCAGCCACCACAGCCTTACCCGGAGCCTTACGTTGCTCCGGCGTCGGCATCGGCAGATCGGCGGCGGCGAAGCAGGAACCGGCCACGACCTTGTCGAGCATCTTTTCAAGCTCCGGCTCCATCGCAAGGGTCGCTTCCAGAACCCAGAGCAGTTCCAGCAGTTCGTCGCTCATCCGCGCGGTCCAGCGTTCCGGGCGGATTTCATCGAGGGGAGAGGATTTCTTGCCCGCCCGCTTCTTCATCCGGTAGCCCAGCCACGACTGCACGACCTTCAAGCCCGATACCTCGAACTCCCAGACCTGCGGCGACACGGGGCCGAACCGTCCATCCCCCACGACGATCTCGCGTTTGGCCTCGTCATAGGCGTATTCGACCGGGTAATGCGTCGGATCGGCGGACACGCCCTTTATCGTGGTGGCCTTGCCCTGCGGCACCTCATCGCCGCGATCCTTGCCCCGGAACCGTTCGGCATAGGTGTGCAGCCAGATCAGCTTGCGCCCCAGCGCCGCCGCCTCGGCAAAGGTCTTGCCGTTCTTGGTCAGCGGGACGCGCGGGCCGGGGGTTTCAAGCTCATTCCAGAAGCGCCGGGTATAGGATTGCCCGCCCAGCAGGGCATAGACATAGGCCGCAAGGTCCTCGGCATCCGGCGTGGTGCCGTATTCCGCACCAAGGGCATCGAGCAGACCGGCGGTCACGTTCGGTTCGGTTCCGGCGGCGTCCCGGTAGAGGGGGATCACGTCTTTGCCGCCGAAAGAGCCCCGGAAATAGTGTTGGTCGGGAATGTCCGCAGAGACCGAGCAGATCGCACCGTGACCGCAAATCAACGTGTCGGGGCAAACCAAGAAGGTCTGTTTCTCCCCATCGAGCCGACCGAGGGATGGGCGGATAAAGTCACCCACCCGGAAATCATAGAACGCGAAGTGTCGGTCAAACGAGCGATAGCCGTAGCGGACCGTATTGGGCTGCGGGGTCGCTGGTGTCAGGTCGCGGATGGGCGGTTCGCCGTGCCCGGAAAGATCGGGTTGCGCCACGGTGTGGCCGATCTTTCTGTCGCGGGATTCCTTAAAAAGGGCCTTGCGGTCCTGCGCCTTCGCGTTGCGCAATCGTTCCCAACGGGCACCAAGAACGGATTCCGTTTCGCCTATGGGCCAGCTTCGATAGAACACGGCTCCGGCTGTGTGGTAGGGGAAAAGGTCGATAGCGCGCGGCCAATCGAAATATGCACCTTTTCCGAGCGGCATAAACGGGGCTTGCCATTCGTCGGAGCAGTCACGCCAATCGAATTTGCCCAGGTCAGCCTTCCCAGCGAGAATGGCTAGTTTCGCGTCTCGGCTATCCGCTTCGATTTTGGCATATCGCACCTTGGCAGGTTTATCCGGGTTCTGCTCGGTTCCCCGAACGCCCATCGCAATCGCAACCGGAATCTGAATGACGAATACATTTGGCGTCTTGCGCGCACCGAGATTGTCGCCGCCAAGATCGAGAATCCACAGTTCATCGAAGCTGCGGCGCATCATTTCCCGAACACCGACAAACCCCGGCCCGACAAGATAGCTCGACGCTGTGATAAAGCTGATAATGCCGCCGCATTTCTGCGTCTCAAACATTCGCCAAAGCGCCCAGCGCCAGAAATAGACATAATCGTTAAATATTACTTGCAGGTTCAAGCCCTTGCCCGCGTCTCTTGCCGGCTGCAAAAAGTCCTCGAAGATTGGACGTTCGCCCTGTTCTTCCTGTTTTGCGCCGCCTTCGATCTGGTCGCCAAATCGGACCCAGCCGCCCTTGTTAGCCTTGGTCCCGTCCTCGTTGCGCCGTTCCCTGTCATAGGGTGGATTGCCCAGACACACGAGAATATCACCTGTGTTCTTCACCTTGCGCGCAGCTTCGTGCTCCTCAGTCATTGCCCGAAACGTCAGTGTCAGCATCGGGGGTTTCGAGTTTGGGCTTTCCAGCGTGTCCGCCAGGTAGATGTTCAGCCGCTTGCCCAGCTTTTCCTCGGGCTCGCCCGCCGCCTTGGCGGCGTTCATCGCGCCTTCCAGCGCCTGCGTCAGCCGCAGATGCGCAACAGCATAGGGGCCAACCAGCACCTCGAACCCGTGCAAGTTCTCGGCCATCTGCCGCGCGCGGGCGGGCACCGCGCCGGGGCCGGACCGTTTGCGCACCTTTTCCAGCCCGTGCTTTACCGCCGCAACGGGATAGGTGCCGGTGCCCACGGCGGGATCAAGGAACACCACACCATCGTCGGCAAAGCCCAGCTTCTTGCCGAACCGCTTTTCCAGCAGTTCCGAGGCCAGCCGGACCTGCAATTCCACCACCTCACGCGGGGTATAGTAGACGCCATAATCCTTGCGCAGCTTGGGGTCGTAGGCGGCAAGGAAGTCCTCATAGAAATACAACCAGAGGTCGGGCTTCGATTTCAGGAAGTCGTGCGGGTCCAGCGCTTCCAGCGACCGGCGCAGCATCTCGAACCCGACCACCAGTTCATCGCGCGCGGCCTTCTGGCCCAGCAATTCGAGGGTCCGGGCAAGCAAGCCGTTGTTGGCGTCGAGCGTCTTGGCAGCCTCGGTCGGGTCGAGCTTGGCTGCACCGGACAGGCGAGCCAGCAGCATCGCATAGGTCACGGTCTGGGCGTAGGCATCCGCGAACTTGGCATCGTCGGAGTCAGGGAAAAAGAACTGCCGCCATTCCCCCGCCAGAAGCCCAACGGCAGAGCCGGTCAGGCCCAGCGCGTTTTCGACCTCAGACCGCAGGAAGCGACTCAGCGGCGCGAGGTATTTGGCGAGGCCCGAAGGCGTATGCGGAACGTTCGGCTGCCAGCCCAGAAAGTCGCGGAACAGGCGGTCCAGCGCCTCGGCATCCTCTTTGCCAGTCGCGGCCTTGCCCTTGTCAGTCGGGTCATCCGTCAGCCGAACGATGGGCTGGCCGTCCGGGCGTTCGCCGGATCGGTAGAGCGACCATTCCCGGCCATCGGTATAGATCAGGTTGGGCAGGCCTTTCAGCTTGGCCCATTGCTTCTTGTTATGGTCGCCTTTCAGTTTCGGCGCGTCCGCCCCGAGGCCGGGCGCTTTCAATTCGATATATCCGCAGATCAGGCCCCCGACATAGATCGCAATGTCGGGCCGGACCTTGTGTTCCGACAAATGCGTTTCGGTCCGGGTTTCGACGGTCAGCCCGTATTTCGCGCCAGTGGCGACAAAGAGCGCCGCGACCTCGGGCTTCAACTGGTCTTCGGGCGAGGCGGAACCGGGAAGCGCAAATTTCGCCTTCAACGCATCCGCAAAAGTTTCAAGATCACCAATGTCCAACCGACCGCCCCTGCCCAAATACCTGTTTGCCAAGGAATAGCAGACAGTTGCGCCCAAGGGAATCACGGATCGCCCTAGGCGGGCACCCACGAGCGACCGTGCTTCACGGGACCCGCGAAGGCCGCGCTCGCCGCTCAAAAGGGATTCTTCGCCGTTGACAGGTTCGCGCCGAACCACCACCTTCGGGATGTCGTGCGAAAAGCGGGCCTGCGGGCTCCACCTGTGCCGGAAAGTCCCGGGAGCATCGACCGGCGGGAGGACACCCCTCCACCAAACCTTAAGGCAGGCTGCTCAACGGGCAGACCGGGACCGAATATGGCGCCGACCACCAGAACATCATCACCCCTTCGGGTGCTGGCGTCGGTGTGTCGGCCTCGCAATCCACGCAACCGCCCGCCAGCGCCCTCCATCACAGGAGGACGCAATGTCCGATTCAAACACGTTCGATGCCGCCACTGCGCGGATGTTCAACCGCCGCCCGGGCGGCAGCCGCCACTTCGCATATGAGGACGCGACCGGCGCGGTGTGCCTTTGGTGCCACAGCAAGCTCGCGCGCGGCGGCGTTGCGATCAGCGCAAGCGCCGTCGATTGGCTTGCGACGGCTCAGGGAGAACGCTTCATCCGGCTCACCAACCCTAAGGGCGACCTCGACATTGTCCTGCCGCTCGATCAGGTGCCCTTGGGGCAGGTGCGCGAAGGCGATTTCGGAACCTACTACATCGTAGACCCGAAGGACTTGCGCGGCCCGGATTTCGGGACGGTCGGGGAAGACGCGCCGTTCTAGGTGGCACCCCGAAAGGCCCGCTCCGGTCATCATCGGCGCGGGCCTCTTTTCGTGGGATCGGGCGCGGCGCATACGCGCCACCCCGCAGCCGTTCCCTCAGAGGGTCAATGCAGGACCGGCGCGCGCAGTTTCAGCCAGCCCAGATCGGTCGTGGCGCAGAACCAACCGAAGGCCCGGACCACCTTGTGGTCGTGCTGGCGGATCAGGTGCGGCGTGGCGGCGTCGGGATCGCGCACGGCATCGACCCAGACGACCACCCGCCGGTCATTCACCGGCTGGCGCGACAGCATCCCAACCAAGGCCCCGAGGGGGCCGCGCGGCACACCGTAGAGCCGCGCGAAGCGTTCCACATCCGAGGGTGTGGGCCAGCCGTCAGGGTTGGCTTCCTCGGCCCAGGAGATCAGCGCCATGTGGGCCTGCCGAAGGCGGCGCGGAAACAGGGTCGGGTATGCCTCTGCGATCCGCTGCGACCAGACCAGATCCATCACCCCGCCTCCACCGCCGCGCCTGCGTTCTTCGCCGCGTCTCGGTCGGCCAGCGCCGATGCGATCCGGGCCGTGGCGTTGCGGCGGCCAGACGCAAACTCACGGTCGGCATTCAGGGCGCGCTGGTGCGCCTGTTTCACCGCCGCGATGGCCGCGCGGGCCTGCCGCACATCGTCACCGATCAAGCGTTCGGCCAGTTCCTGCGGCGACACGATCCGCTGCTTTGCGGGCATCCGGTCCAGCAGGGCCGCGACACTGGCGCCCAGAACCCGATCCAGCGTGGCGGCGGCCAGCGCAGCCGCCGTGCGCAACTCCGCCGGGCCAGCGCCCGAAAGCTGCACCATATGGTTCGTGCGCTTGTCGCTGCCCATCCCGGCGCGGGCCAGCGCGACCACCGGCGAAGCCCAGAGCACATCCGAGGCGGACAGGCCCGAGGCCAGCGCGTCGAGCTGGCGCAGGATCGCCCAGCGGTCATCGTCAGACGCGGCGCGCAGGTCGTTGCGGGCCTTCGCGGCCATCTTGGTTCCGGCGTTCTGGGCGTCGAGCTTGCCGAACCCCGCGCGGCGCGCGCTGTCGGCGGCGTCCTGTGCCTGTTTCAGGATCGCGGCCTCAAGCCGGTCGATCATCGCCCGGTGCTTCTCTTCAAGCCGGATCGCGGTGGCGACGGCCTCGGCCAGTTCGGGCAGGCCATAGAGCGTCCCGGCGGCGGGCAAGGTCGGGGGTGTGTCGTCGGGGGAAAGCGTTGCGGTCATCGGTCGGTCCTCTCAGGTTTCGGGCCGACGCGCTGCCACTGCGCTGTCAGGGTCGCCATCGCCCCGGATGCGCAACTATAGCGCGAGCCGTGGTGACGGCAGAGCGGTATTTGTTGTTGCCTAAGCCCAGAATGCGAACTGCGGATCACCGGCCTTGCCGGGATCGGCGCGGCGGGTCTTGGCCGATGCGGCAGGCAGATGCGGTTCCGGGTCCTCGGCAACCATCGCCACGGCATACCCGACCACCACCGGCGGCGCGTCGGTCACGAGCGCAGCCACGGGACGCGGGGCGCTGGCCCCTACCCACGCAGGATCAAAGCGGGCAGCGTAGCCCAGCCGGACCAGCAGCCCGGCGGCGTTCGCATAGACGGTCGCGCGATCCTCGGGCATCAGTCGCCCCGCCGCGTCTCCGGGTCCAGCACCGCCTCAATGGCGCGCTGGCCGGGGATGCGCTCCACCGCATCGGGCCGGACCGGGCTGTCATACAGGCCCGCCTGCCGCTGGGCCTCAAGGAACTCCTCCATCGTCATCTTGTTCGGCACCACCAGCACCCCGCCGGTGTCGATGTTCACGTTCACCCCGACCTGCTCGCCTTCGCGGTATCCGTGGCGGGCCTTCAAGAGGAACATTGCCGGGACATACTGGCCCGCCAGCGCCAGATCATGCAGGACGCCCACCAGCTTGTCGTGTTCGGTCGCGCGGCCCCGGTCGATGGCCTCCTGCACCGCAGGATCGCGCCGCTTCGCAGCGCGAAAGGCATCCTTGCCCATCCGCAGGGCCTTGGCCATCGTCGCCTCGGCAACGCCGCGCGCGGCAAGCTCCTCCACGATCTTCAATCCGCGCTTGCCGACGCGATAGGCCGGACCGCCGGGGGTGCCGTCCGACACGCGGCGCGCCACCGCGTCAAACCTGTCTTCATCCATCTGCCATCTCCTTGTCGAACTCTTGGCAAACCCGCTGGCTCAGGCCCTTGCCGCATTTCAGTTTGCGCGCGATCCGGTCCATTCCCATCCCGTCCGCGCGCAGGGCGCGGATCGCGTCGATCAGTGCGTCAGAGGCCGGGGCGCGACCGATCTGCTTGCCGCGCGCCCGGGCGCGGGCCATCCCGGCTTTCGTGCGCTCCACGATCATCGCCCGCTCGAACTCGGCAAACACACCCGACATTTGCAAGAGCGCCCGGCCCGCCGGTGTCGAGGTGTCGAGCGCCTGCTGTTCCAGAAAGAGGTCGCAGCCGACGCTGCGCAATGTCTCGAACAGGTCCACCAGATCGCGCAGGGATCGCCCGAGGCGCGACACATCCCACGCCATCACCACGTCGAACCGGCGGCGTGCGGCATCCTTCACCATCGCGTCCAGCCCGGGCCGCGCGCGGCTGGCCCCGGATGCCGTCTCGACATATTCGCACACAACCGCCCAGCCCGCGCGCTCTGCCACCTCTCGCAGGCGGATAAGCTGGTTTTCGGGCGTCTGTTCGCCGGTCGATACCCGGGCATAGATCGCGGCGCGGCGCGGGGGTGTTTTCGGACAGCCCATTGTTCTTGCTCCATTTCTTCGCTCAACCATGGGTAGAACATACCGCGAACACAGTTGGGCCGTCTATCCGAAAGCACCCTGTGCCGGTCGTTCCGGGGGTGGCCTGCGCGGCGGGGATAAGCGCCTGCGAATTTGGGCTTTCAGGCGGCCAGATCGCGCGACCCTTGCGGGGGTAGCAATTGCCCAGCAAGATCAGGCAAAGGGGATCGGCGCGGCGGATCGCGGATCGCAACACCAAGACCAGCCCGGCACGGCGCGGGATCAGGTGTGGCCTTTTAGGAACGGCGCACAACGCGGGTTTCGGTGTTTTCGGCTTCGCGGCCCCGGATTCAGACGGCGCGGCGCGGTCGGGGTTCGGTCGCACCCCGGTCGGGGTTCGGTCGGGGCTGCCAATCCGCTAACGCCCATAGCGGCAACGGTTTCTAGCATCCGGTCGGGGCGGTCGGGGTTAATTTCAACATATCCCGCAGAGCGAAGGAAAAAGAGAGATAGGGACAAACCAGAACACACAATAGGCGGAAACCCCGACCGCCCCGACCGGGACAGCTAAGCCCCTGTTATTTTGGGCAAGGGGCCGGGGCGAACCCCGACCCGAACCCCGACCGGCCTAGAACGGCGGATCGTCCGACCTGGGCCGCGCGTCGAACCCGGACCGCAGGGCAATGCCACCATATGCCTCAATCCGCCGCTTTCCGGTCGGGTCGTGCTGATCGCGGGGCCGACAGGGCCTCACAGCTTGGTCGGTCGCGGAATAGAGGTCCTGCGCGAAGATGTTGGCCTTGCCGACATAGTCCTGTCCCATATGCTCCCGGTGCCATTCGCGGAAGGCCGCGAACAGCCGATCCTTTGCCACCCAGAGGTCGCCGCCGATCTCGCACCATTCGCGCACGAAGGCCGGGATGGGCGACGAAAGGTCCGTCATCTGCAAGGCAACGTCACGCCCTGCCTCAGGCTGGGTAATCCGGAGCGTCGCCCGGACGCGGCGCCAGCCATCGACGGCCCACAGAAGGATGCCGGGCAGTTCGGTGGCAAGGTTTCGCTTTAGGTCCGGGTCTTCGCGTCCATAGAAGCTCTGCCGCATCGGCAACACGACGAAACGCGAAACCAGCGCACCCGACCTGTCCGCGAACTTTGGCACCTCATTCGTCATCACGACAAACCGCGTCCGCAGCGTCACCTCGACAGCGTGGCGATGCTTGCGGTTCACGCTCACGCGATCTTCGCCCGTAATCCGCAGCAGGTTTTCCGCCACCGCCGCCTCATCGGTGCGACCGCTCAGGCGCATATCCGACACGATGGCAAGTTGCTTCGCCAAGAGCGGTTCCAGCCCGAAGTCGCTGCGCCCGAAGCTGTTCAGCGACGGCGCGACGGTATTTGCCTCACCGACCAGCTTGCCCATAATGTAGCCGATGGTCCCCTTGCCCGACCGCTTCGGGCCGGGGAGCAGCAGGGCCTTCTGCAAGCTGGTGTCGGGGGTCAGCAGGTATCCCATAAATTCCTGCAATGCGGCAATGCAGTCGGCTTCATCATCACCGGGCCAGACCTCGCGCAGGAACCGCAGCCACCGTTCGGGCGGCGGCGCGTCGGGATTGTGTGCGAAGTCGAGCGCGTTGCGCGTAAACAGGTCCGGCGTGGCCGGCAAGAGGTCCCCCGTGGGCAGGTGCAAGAGGCCCGAACGGGTCGGCAAGAGCTCCATCGGATCGGGGCCGGACCGCCCGTCCAGCCAAAGCGGCGGTTCGTCGCGCGAGGGTGGCAAGTGCGTCACGGCGCGCAGCGCGTCGATAGTGCCTGCCACAATTGCGCTATTTGGCACGAGCGGCTTCACGGCCTTTTCCGTCTCAACGCGGCAGGTCTCAAGGAACCGCCAGACCTCCGACCGCACCGTGTCGTCGGCCACACCGACATAGGCCGCGCCGTCCCAGTCAAGGAACTCCTGCAAATGGTGCCGCAGGTTCGGCCGCAACACGTCACGGCAGGCCCGTGCAAGATCCATCGGCAGGGGCCGGAGGATAGGACCCGGCGCGGGTTGCTCCTCGTGGGCACGAGCGATTTGGCGGTCGGCATAGCGGTCTGCGCCCTTCTGCTCCAAGACGTGCGCGCTCACGGCAAAATCCGGGTCGAGGATCACCGCCTTCATTTCGGCGTCAGACACCCCTGCGCGGATCATCTCGCACAGCACGTAGAGCACGAGGCGGGATCGGTCTTCCCAGCGGTCCGGGTCATCCGGATCGTCGCCGGTCACGATCAGCGCCTTCACCCGGTCGGACAGCGGCAAGGCCGACACGTCCACATCGGCAACCGCCGTCACGGCCCGGATAGGCCCGGTCTTGGCCGTCGCCGTCGCGGCCTTCGCAAGCGGCGCGAAATCGGCCAGCCGGTAGCGCAAGGACCAATCCGCGAAGATCACGCGCGCCACGCGCGGAGTCCGCCCCTTCTTGCGCTTCTTCTCGCCCGGTAGGTTCACCGTGCCCGGCAACCTCATAATCCGGTCGATGTTGTGGCAATCGTCCCCGCCAAGCGCGACCTCAATGCGCCGGTTCCGATCTTCGACGGGCAGGTGCCGCGCTTCGTCGCCGCGTTCACCCTCCATCACCACAGGCGCGTCGAGCAGAAAGAAACCCTGGTATCCCCCGCCACTGTCAACGATCACGCTGGGCGCGGGATCGTGTTCGCGCAGAACCTGTTCCGCCCGCTCACGCTCAGCGGCAAGCGGTTCGCCCGCGCGAGGATCAACATCGACATGCAGCGCAATCGCCGCCTCTATGTCGGATTTCTTGGGCTTGCTGCGCACCGGACCGAACACGCGGTTCACGGTAAAGTAGATGTTCTGGCGACCCTGCCGCGCGTCGATCCACTCTGCCATCCGGTCGCGCTCACCGGCGCCAAACGTCGCCGTGGTGGTCTTGCCGCCGTCCGGCGGGATCGCGGTCAGAACGCGCAGACCGTCCCCGCAAAACTTGTCGAGGAAGTCGAGCGCCGCGCCGGTGTCCGGCAACAAGCCTTTTTCGTCGCCCCGATCATCACCCGGCGGTATACTCGCGGCATCAGGGTGATGATGACGGCTCCTGTCCTCTGCGCCCCCGGCCCGCTGCCCAGCGCCGGGGGTGCTTTCGTTCTCCGGTCCGCTCATTCCGACACCTCGCCCGGTTCGACGCGGTGCTGGGCCATCCAGTCACGCAGATCGGTCACGCGGTAGCGCACGAGCTTGCCCGAGGCGCGGATAAAGGCAGGGCCACGCCCTTCCTTGCGCATCGTCTCCATTCCAGCAGGCGTCAGCCCGAGGAAAGCGGCGGCGTGGGCCGTGTTCAGGTATTCAGGGGGTGGCGCATATCGGCCAGTGGCATAGCCATCGACCATTTCCTTCGCCACAAGTTTTGCGAATGCAACAGGATCGTCCATAGAGCCTCCTGCCCCATTTCGGGGCAATAGAGGCTCGCGGCTGGTCCTTAGCGTCCGCGACATGGGGCCTAGCCGCACCCGCCCAAAGGCAAGGCTCCCCTCGTGGGGATTTATAGCGACCGTTGTGCCGTGGCCCGCCGGTTAAGATGTCAACGGCACCGTTATACCGGCTTAAGCGGGGCTGCGTCTAGATGCTGGTTCTTGTTGCCGAAGGTTTTCCATCATCACCGTGCTTATGCGCTCTTGGGCCAGCAGAAGCTGGTTCCAGACGCCCGTTCGGCTGCCATATGTGCCAGAGTGGGTGTCGCCCTTCTGCGAATGGTTCATCAGTTTCTTCGACAGGTTGTCGCTCACCACGGCCCATTCGCAGGCGTTCCGGTAGGTGTGGCGCAGACCGTGGCCCGAACACGGCAACTTGGGTTCGGTGGTCGCATAGAGCGACATATGCCCGGCGAAATCTCCGGCGCCGCGCTTGGCCTTAGACGGATCGCCCGGGAATATCCATTCACGCGCAAGGGCGGGCTGGTAGACCTTTGCAGCACGGCGGGCGCGCGCAAGGCAGGCCAGCATCGGACGCGTCAGGGGAATGTCATAGGCACGGGCCTTGCCGCCTTTGGGCGTCGGGATGTGCAGCCGCCGCCCGGCCACGTCGAGATGCTCCCAGCGTGCCGTCGCAATGGCCCCCGACCGGCTGCCGGACAGCAGCAGGAATAGCTGAAATTCAGCACGCACCCGATTTTCCATCGCAAGGTATGCCTGCCACCACGCCGCAAGGTCGGACAGGTCCATCGCCTTCTTCTCGCCGTTCTGCTCCTCGGGGTTATACGTCACCTGCCGGGTCGGGTGCCATCCGTCCGGGTTTGGCCGAACGTGCCCGCGTTCGAGCGCCCAGTTATAAATCACGCGGAGGGTCCGCATCGCGCCGTTCGCGGCATAGGTGCCGCCGTGCTGCGGGTGCGTCTGCTTCGCGGAAATCGCATCGTGCCGGGCCGCGACCTTTCGCGCCCCCGCCTCGGTCGCCAAGTCTTCCAGAGGCGTGTCGCGCCAGATGCCCAGAAGGTGGTCGGCTTCGACGGCATTCCGGTAGCTCTCGATTGTCGCGGGGCTGCGGCCCCGGCGCTCTATCGCAGATCGGTAGAGGCCCCACGCCTCGCCCAGGGTAACGCCCCGCGATTTGTCGGCGGCCAGATCGCCGGTCAGGATCGCGGCAATCTCCGCCTTGGCCTGTTCGCGCGCCGTCTTCACGCTGGTTTCGGGAAACGACGCGAAGGCCCGGCGCACCGTCTTGCGCGCCTTGCGCATACTGTCATCCAGCACGCGCAGTTCGCGCTGCACGACCCAGCTTTTCGCGGTTTTGCCGACCTTCAGGTAAAGCCCCGGTTCGACCTCATCCGCGATCAGCTTCTGCCCCTTGGGCAGAAAGGGAAACTTGGCGGCCATCGCGTCTGTCAGGCGGGCCTTGGTCGGGTAGGTGGTCATATGTGCCTCCGGTCTGGCGTAAGGCTCGCGTAAGGCTACGTTGGGGTCAAGGTATCTTTGCGGAGCCGTCTATGGGGGTGGGTATGCGTCTCAAGCCGTTGTTTTCGCTTGGATTAGCCTAGCTTAGCCGTCCACCAGCCGTCTAGCCCATAGAACTGTTAATCAATTGGTCGTAGGTTCGATCCCTACCGCCGGAGCCAAAAAATCCTATAAAATCATCTACTTACCGAGGCTTTCACTGGCTGTCTTTGTAGTTCTAGACCGAGCCAGTAACCTATTAACAAGCAAACCGGGCTGTTCTGTAAGCGTTGCCATCGGGTCGCCCATCATCTGGTGAAAGTCGCGCTTCGGACAGGCGTCCGTCCCAGTCCCCTCGCGCCGCGCCCGCGTGGGCATGCCGTCCGGGTGCACCGGACGGCCGACGTCATAGAGCGCAACACCGTTGAAGATCCAGCCCGCGTCCTGCGTGGTGTCGATCAGCCGGACCTGTCGCCGATCGCCGTTCAGCTGCCGGATGTTGGGCTCGGGATCTTGCTGTCGAGGTCGGCGAACGTGCCGAAGCCGATAGCGTAGGCCATGCTGCTCTATTCTCTGTCTGACAGCTGGCTTTCCGAACAGTCTTGCCAATGACACCACGCCTTGCCTTGCACGCCGCCCTCGCGGGCGGTCACGTCTCTGCCCATTCGGACTCGGCTTCGTAGCCGCTCACGCCCGCCGCACGCATCGCCTCGTGCAGCGCCTCGGAAATGAAAACCCGGAAATCTCCGAACCGGAAATCCGTCCAAGCCGCCATGCCCGCGATCTCTTTGGCCTGCACCGCAAGGTGGTCACGGCTCCGATTGAGTCCGCCACCGGCATAGGTCCAGAGATGGGTTCCTGTCGGAGCACCCATCACGCTTTTCACGCCGTCTCGGGAACCGTCGATCGCATCGATCTTGCGATAGACGTCCCAGTGAAAATACGGAGTGGGTATCCGCGTGCCATCCTTTTTGAAGATCGCAACGTCGAAAAACGAAAAGCCATTCCCGGCGGGCTCGACGGATTCTATGATCTCCTTGAGTTTCTGGCTGACGAGGCGACTGATTCAGGTATCGGGAATGTAATCCGGAAGATCGGTCCCTTTTTCCAGAGCAAGCGCGTCCGGCACGTGCTCGCGACGCTTGGGAACCTCGAGCGTGGTTATGAAGAAACTGTTGCGACCTTCCACACGGAGCCGCTTCAGAAGCTCCAGTTCCTCTGAATCGTAGAGATCCTTGTACGCCTTTACCCGGGTTGCCTGCGCAGGATCACGATACCAAAGCGCATATTTGCCATAGAATTTTTCATCGGAACTGGTACCAAGAACGATCGCCATCAAAGTCTCCTCGATTCAAGATTTTTTTCGGGGTCACCCGACCTACCGCCTCGGCATGTGCTTCATCGCGCGGCCTGATTCGATCGTTATTCAGCCCGGCAGCGAATGTCGACCTGACCGTCACTCGGCAGGCCACATGGGGACTATCGACTCAGACCTCTGTTCTTCGAAACATCCTGGGCGGCATCATTCTCGGCTCTGTCCGTTTGCGACCAGGTCTTCGGAACGGAATGTCTCCAGCCCATGGAACCGGCTTTCGCGCCAGAGCTGCCGCCCGCCGATCTCCGGCTTCGACAGAGCGAGGCCGGACAGCTTTCCGGGGTTGTTGTATTCCACCAGGGGATAGCCATCCGTCATCGTGAAGGGTGACGGATCGCTTTCGGACCCCGAAAAGCTGTCGAGCCGCGTGCCGATGACCAGCGCGAACAGCCTGGCGTCATATGGTTTGCCCTTCGGCGTGACGACCGCATCGGTCAGCCGACAATTCCCGCTTGGCACGCCCCCCGAAGGTGCGGGAGATTGCCTCACGCAGCCAGGGCAGCCTTGCGCCGGTTCACGGGTCCTGACCCGGGCGCGCGCAGCTGACGGCCGGATGTCGCCGGGGCCGCCGTCAGCCTTTCACGCCGCCCCCCGCAAAGCCTTGCAGCACGTATTTCTGCCCCAGCACGTAGATCAGGATCAGCGGCAGCGTCGAGGCGACCGAGCCTGCCATGAGCAGCGTCCATTCCGCCTCGAATTCGCCGACGAAGCGCATCAGCCCCAGCGGCACCGTGCGAAGTTCGGGCGAATTGAGATACAGCAGCGGGCGCAGCAATTCGTCCCAGTTGTTGATGAAGGCGATGACGAAGATCGAGATCAGCGCCGGCCGTGCCAGCGGCAGGTAGACCCGCCAGAAGATCCGCCAGGGGCCCGCGCCGTCGATCCGCGCGGCCTCGCCGTATTCGGCGGGCAGGCTGGCGAAATATTCGCGCAGCATGAAGGTTCCGAAAGAGCCGACAAGGAAGGACGGCACGATCAGCGGCAGGAATGTGTCGATCCAGCCCAAGCCCCGCATCAGCAGGAATTCGGGGATGATCGTGACCTCGGTCGGCACGAAGGCGGTGGCGAGGATCAGCGCGAAGATCACGGTCTTGCCCGGCAGTTCCATCCGCGCAAAGGCATAGCCCGCCAGCGCGCAGGTCGCCACCTGCCCCAGCGCCGCCATGGTCGAGACAAAGAAGGAATTGCGAAAATACAGCAGGAAATCGTAGCGGGTCAGCACCTCGGTGTAGTTCGCGAATGGCTCCGGCCCGTAAAGCATGGTGGGCACGAAGCTGGGCGGCAGGCGGAACACGTCGCGGCTTTCCTTGAAGCTGGTGATCAGCATCCAGGCAAAGGGCATCAGCGTGACCGCGGCATAGGCCAGAAGCACGGCGTAGAGCGCCACCAGCGCGGGGGCGCGGCGCAGGATGTCACTCATGCACCCATCTCCGCCGCAGGTGGAAATTCAACAGCGTGATCAACCCGATGACGAAGCACAGCACATAGGCCAAGGCCGAGGCATAGCCCATCTCGAAATGCACGAAGGCGTTCTGGTAGATGTAGAAGGCCAGCGTGGTCGAGGCCCGGTTCGGCCCGCCATTGGTCAGCGCATAGGTGATCTCGAAGGTCTGGGTGGACCGCACCAGCGCCAGGATCAGCACGAAGAACAGGCTGCGCGACAGCAGCGGCAGGGTGATCGCGTAGAACCGCCGGAAGGCGCCCGCGCCGTCGACCCGGGCGGCCTCGTATAGGCCGGGGTTGATGGTCTGCAGCCCGGCGATCAGCAGGATCATGTAGAACCCCGCGTCCTTCCAGACCGACACGATGGCGACCGCGGGCAACGCCCAGGCCGGATCGGCAAGCCAGGCGATCCGGTCGATGTCGACCTGCCCGAGCAGGTGATTGAGCAGCCCGAAGCGGGTCGAAAAGATCCAGCGCCAGGCCAGCGTGACGGCGACGGTGGCGGTGATGTAGGGCAGAAAGAACGCGCCGCGGAAAAACGCCGAAGAGCGCAGGGCGTTGTTGAGCAGCACCGCCAGCGTCACCGACACGATCATGACGCCCGGCACATACATCGCGGTGAACCACAGCGTATTGCCCAGCACCTCGCGCGAGACGGGCGAGGTCAGGATATGGGCGTAATTGTCCAGCCCGACCCAGGCGACATCGTCGAAGATCCGCCAGCTGGTGAAGGACAGGGCAAAGGCCCAGCCGATGGGGATCAGCCGAAACACCAGAAGCCCGACGATCGCGGGCAGCAGAAACAGCAGTGCCGGAGCCCATGTTTTCCACCGCGACCGGCGCGGGGGCACAGCAGGCTCCGTGTCGGACACGGGCACGCGCCCCCGGGGGTCGGGGACGCGCGTCAATGCAATCTCGGTCACCGCGACAGGATGTCGTTGCCGTAGGCGGTGGCGGCGTCCAGCGCGTCGTCAAGCGATTTGCGGCCGTTGAACACTTCGTCCAGCTCGCCGTTCAGACCACCCGAACCTGCGGCGGCATAGCCGCGCCAGGCGCTCCAGTTCGGGGTGAACCCGGTATAGAGCGGCTGGGTGCCGATCTCGAGGATCAGGTCCATGTTGTCGGGCTGCTGGCCGCGGCCCAGCCATTCCTCGGTCATCGCGGTGGCGGTCCAGGCCGGCACCTTGCCGCCGGTGTAATCCGCCGCACTCAGCGTCGGGCCGGTCAGGTGCTGGACCAGCGCCCAGGCCAGATCGGTCTGTTCGCTGTCGGTGGTCACCGCCAGCATGTCGGCCCAGGCATAGGCCACGGCGGTTTCGGCGGTGGCGTCGGGCCCCATCGGAACCTGCGCGATGCCCCATTCGAAGCTGTCGCCGATCAGGGCGCGGTTGTTGTCGATGTTCCACGACCCGTCGACCCACATCGCCGCCATGCCCATGCCGAAGATGTCCTGCTGGCGGATGCCTTCCATTTCCAGCGGGCGCGGGGCGAAGCCGTCATCGACGATCGAGGCCAGGAAGGCGAGCGCGTTCACGGCCTCTTGGTTGATCTCCAGCGCGGCGCCGTCCTCGGTGACATACCGCCCGCCATTGCGGAACACCCAAGGGTCGGTCTGCGCGTAGCGGCCATAGACCCAAAAGCCATATTGCTCGGGCGTGCCGTCGTCATCGGCGTCGATGGTCAACGCCTCGGCGGCGGTGCGGAACTCTTCCCAGGTCCAGTCGGCGTCGGGATAGTCGAGCCCCGCGGCGTCGAAGGCCGTGCGGTTGTAGAACAGCACCGGCGCGACCCAGTTCTGCGGAAAGGCGACCTGCGCCCCGTCGATCTCGCCGATCTCGACCGCGCTTTCGAAATACCCCTCGAGCGAGGCGTCACCGATCAGCGGGGCAAGGTCCATCAGGTTGCCCGCGGCGGCCCATTCCTGCACGAAGCCCGACGACATCGCCATCACATCGGGCAGATCGCCCGAGGCCGCCAGCGCCGAGACGCGCGGCCAGTAGTCGGAGGGCGGCATCGCCTGCACCTCGACGGTGACGCCGGGGTTCGCCGCTTCGAAGTCGGCGATGGCGGCTTGCTCGATCTCGGCCTGCTCGGTCGACCACAGCATGTAGGTCAGCGTGGTGTCCTGTGCCGCCGCGGCGCCTGCCAGGCAGATCAGTGCGGATGTGCAAAGCGCGGTCTTCGTCATCTTCATGGGGACCCCTGTCATCAAAACTTCATCATTCGGCGGCTGGATACCGACCGGATGTCATGACATCGGTAGCGGCGTCGGGTGATACTTTTGTGACAACGCCCGGTGGCGGGATGCGGGGAAAATGGGCGGTTCGATCGAACAACAATTGCCATTCGCGGCGCCGGGCCGGTTCTGGCGCGGCAATATGCACATGCATTCCACTCTGTCCGACGGCGCTCATGGCGTGGCCGAGGCCTGCGCGGCCTATGCCCGCGAAGGCTATGATTTCGTTGCCATGACCGATCACTTCCTGCCGCAATACGGCCATCCGGTGACCGATACCCGCGCCTGTCACACCGACCGCTTCATCACCCTTGCCGGCGCGGAATTGCATCAGGGCCGATTGGGCAACGGAGAGCTTTGGCACATCGTCGCGGTCGGCCTGCCGTGGGATTTCGCCGCCCCGCAGGAGGGCGAGACGGCGCAGGCGATCTGCGCCCGCGCCGCGGCGGCGGGCGCCTTTCTTGCCTTCGCCCATCCCGGCTGGTTCGCGCTGACGCCCGAGGACCTGCGGACGCTGCCCATGGTCCATGCGGTCGAGGTCTACAACCACGGGACCGAGATCGCGCAGATGCGCGGCGACGGTTGGTATCTGGCCGACATGGCTCTGAACGAGGGACGCCGCCTGACCGCCATCGCCACGGATGACATGCACCGGCTTGGTGTCGGCTTCGGCGGCGGCTGGACGATGGTCAAGGCGACCGCCCTGACCCCCGAGGCGATCCTGGCGGCGCTTCATGCCGGGCAGTTCTACGCCACGCAGGGCCCGATGATCCATGACATCCGCATGGAGGACGCGGCGCTTGTCATCGACTGTTCTCCCGTCGTCACCGCCGCCCTCGTGGGCAGCCGGGCGCGGCGCGCCAATGCCGCGGTCACCGAGATCGCCAGCCGCGTGACCCTGCCGCTGTCGGGCATGCAGGACGGCTATGTCCGCGTCATCCTGCGCGACCGGCACGGGCGGCATGCCTGGACCAACCCGGTCTGGCTGTCGTGAGGGCGGCGTAGCGTGGCCGAGGTTTCGCTCCAGGCGATCACCCGCCGCTTCGGCCCCACGGACGTGCTGCGCGGTATCGACCTCGAGATCGCGGAGGGGTCCTTCACCGTGATCGTCGGCCCCTCGGGCTGCGGGAAATCGACGCTGTTGCGCATCCTCGCCGGTCTCGACACGCCGACCTCGGGGCGCCTGCGGATCGGGGGGCGCGACGTGACCGGGCTGGAACCGGCCGAGCGGCGCATCGCCATGGTGTTCCAGAACTATTCGCTCTACCCGCACATGAGCGTGCGCGAGAACATGGCCTTTCCGCTGCGCTCCCTGGGCATGGGCCGAACCGAGCGGGCGGCGGCCATCGACCGGGCGGCCGACATCCTGCGCATCGGCGACCTGCTTGACCGCAAGCCCGCGCAATTGTCGGGCGGCCAGCGCCAGCGGGTCGCCATCGGCCGGGCCATCGTGCGCGAACCCTCGGTGTTCCTGTTCGACGAACCGCTGTCGAACCTCGATGCCGCGCTGCGCGGGCAGATGCGGGTGGAACTGGCCGAACTGCACCGGCAGCTTGGCACGACCATGATCTATGTCACCCATGATCAGGTCGAGGCGATGACCATGGCCGAGCGGATCGTGGTGCTGAATGGCGGCCGGGTGGAGCAGGTCGGCGCGCCGATGGAGCTGTATCGGTCGCCCGCCACGCGCTTTGTCGCAGGCTTCATCGGGCAGCCGTCGATGAACCTGTTGCCGGCTACGGTCGATCGGGCCGATGCGCTGCGGGTGGTGGCCAGGATCGGGCCGGACCAGCGGATCGAGGCCGCCATCGACGGCCGCAGCCTTGCGCCGGGGGACGCGATCAGCGTCGGCATCCGACCCGACGATCTGGCGGTGGTGGCGCAAACGGGCCTCTCGGTGCGGCTCAGCGTGCTGGAACGGCTCGGGGCGCAGACCGTCGTTCACGCCCGCACCGACAGCGGCGCGGCGCTCTCGGCGGTGGTCGCGGGCGACACCGATCTGGCGCCGGGCGACAGGGTCGACATGCTGGCCCGGCCCGACAGGGTGCATGTCTTTGCCGGCGACGGTCAGGCGCTGCCGCGCGCCGCGCAGCCGGCCTTGTGATGGCCGATGTCCGGTTGCTCGAACCGCTGCATGGCTCGGGCGGGGCGGTGCGGCGCGGCTGTGTCGATCAGCGCCAGCCGCGTGTCCGGCCCTGTTTCATGCAGGATGCGCCTGCGGATCGACGGCGGCCGGCGCCGATCCCGGCCGCGGCGCGACAGGGACGTCGCGGGGGCCCGGCCCTGCCTGCGACGCGGCCCGTGACCGACACTCCGGCCCGGGCCGCCCCTGCCCTGCCCCCGGACCTTGCGCAAAGATGACGGCCTGGGTCTTCGAAACCCTTGTTCTTCCCAAGGATGACGCCGCCCCGATGGCCTGCGAGGATCGCGTGCTGGTCCTGCCGCCCGATTTCGCGGCGGTGATCGACGGCGCGACCGACCTGACCGGCCAGCGGTTCGAGGGGCGGACCGGTGGGGCGTTGGCCGCCGAGGCGATCGTGGCGGCCTTCGCGCAAGCCTGGCTCCGGGCGCGTCAAGGCGGGCCCGACCCGTTTGCGACGGCACAAGGGGCGCTGGCGCTGGCCGACCGGGCGATCGCGCGCCTCTACCGTCGGCTTGGCCTGACCGAGGCCGCGCAAGACCCGGCGCGCCGAATGCGGGCCGCCTTTGCGGTGGCCTCGTTGCGCGATGGTGTCTGGCGCGGCGTCGGTGTCGGGGATTGTGCGCTCCGGTTCGACGACCGGCCCCCGATCCTGCGCGACCATTCCGCCGAGCAGGTCCTGGCGGCCTGGCGCGCGACCATGATCGCAGCGGACCCGCACAGGTCCGAGACGGATATCCGCGCCGCGCTTCTGGGCGGTCTGGCCCGCGCGGATGCCCCGGCGCGGCAGGCCGCAACCCGGATCCTTGCCCCCGGACTGGCCGAGCGCGCGCTGCAGGCCGGATTGGCCGGGATGCGCGCCGCGCGCCCCGGCGATCCGCTCGGCTTCGGTGTCGCGGACGGTGTCGGCGACATGGGGCACGGCTTTTGCTGGCAGGTCGAGGCGCGGGCCGACAGCGCCACCGCGCTTGCGCTCTGGACCGATGGTTGGTTGGCACCCGCGGGCCATCAGGTCGATGACTGGATCGCGGCGGCCAGGCGCGTGCACGCCGAGGATCCGCGACGATCCCGCCGGTTTCCCTGCGTGAAGGGGGCGACCCCCAGTGGCCGCCACGACGACATGGGGCTTGTCCTGATCAATCGAACGGGGTGATCGGCGCGGCGCGCGCCTGTCACGTTGGCCCCGCCGATGCCGATCGCCGACGGGATCACCAGCGTCTCGTCCGCGCGGCACCGCGGCCTTTGCCCTGCTCGTCTTCGCCCTGTCCGATCCGGCGAACGAGGCCGGGTCCGGCATGGCGTGGGACGCCCCTTTGCCAACCGGTCCGGCGTCGATCGCATGAAGTAGCCCCATGAAAGTGGTCCACCAACCGGGACAAGGTTTCCCGGGACCCTGCCCTGAAAAAGTGGACGGGGTCAGGCCGGCAGGCGCTCCATGTCGGCCGGTGATCCGCAGACTGTCGCGGCATGCAGGCGGCGTGAAGCGGAGACACCCTCGATCCAGGCAAAGAGATCCCGGCGCGCTGCGTGCCGTGTGTGACCTGCCACTGAACGTTCATCCAGCCGCGACCGGAGCCCGGTTGGGGTCTACGCCGATTGGCGCGGGTTGAGCAATCGCCCGACGCGCGGCGCATGTCTTAACAATCGCTTACGAAATCAGCCCGAGCGCGTGAACTGAGCGTATTAATTCATCAAAAATTGGAAAGCATACTTCCTGAAAGTCAAGCAACTTTACTTATGGTTAGGCACTTGATCTTCGTTGGAACAACACTGGCGGGCCGCGCAGCGCATGAGGCGCCGAAGGATGCCGCAGCACCGAGGCTCGCCACCCGACAAACCTTGCGCACCGGAGGTCGGCAGATCGGCCGCGCCGGTAACTGACCACCCCAACAGGCGAAGGAGCCTTGCGATGATGACGGAATTCGGATGGGAACCCTATCTCAGCGAACGCGACCGCGAACATGACAAGCACTGGGGCAAGACGGCATTGTTCGGCTTCGGCGACAAGCCCGCCCTGGTCCTGATCGACATCTACTACAGCGTGCTCGGCCTCGAGCGGCAACCGATCTTCGAGTCGATGAAGACCTGGCCGTCGTCCACCGGGCTGGAAGGCTGGGACGCGGTCGACAAGACCGCCGAACTGCTGGCCGTTGCGCGCGAGGCCGGGGTGCCGGTCGTGCATGTCAAGGGTCTGCAATCGGGCATCAAGCCCTGGGTCCATCGCAAGCGGGGGCCGTCCAAGCTGTCGCCCGAGATGCAGAAGAAGGGCACCGAGATCGTCGCCGAGGTCGCGCCCATCGCCGGCGAGGTGGTGATCGAAAAGACCGCGCCTTCGGGCTTTCAGGGCACGCCGCTGCATTTCCACCTCAACAGCCTTGGCGTCGATACGCTGATCATGTGCGGCGAAACCACCTCGGGCTGCGTGCGCGCCTCGGTCGTGGATGCGGCGACCCATCGCTACCGGGTGGGCGTGGTGGCCGATTGCGTCTTCGACCGCACCCAGGCCAGCCATTTCATGAACCTCTA
The DNA here is from genome assembly GCA_001314655.1 of Rhodobacteraceae bacterium HLUCCA08. GTDB lineage: Bacteria > Pseudomonadota > Alphaproteobacteria > Rhodobacterales > Rhodobacteraceae > Salibaculum. The sequence continues at coordinate 54,396 of LJSF01000007.1, forward strand.
CGACATGCACCAGAAATATTCGGACGTGATCTCGCTCGACATGGCCAAGGCCTATCTGGCCGAGACCGGCCCGGTGGCGGCCGAACCGCCGCTTCAGCGCAAGGCGGGCTGACACCTGCCAGACTGCGGCCCGGCGTGGCCTGCCGCGCGCCGGGCCCGCACCGATACCCTCAGACGACAAGGAGACCTCCTCATGTTGACGCTCAATCGCCGCCAGTTTTCCAGCCTCATCGCCGCCGGCCTCGCCCTGCCGCAGACGGCGCTCGCCCAATCCGCCGACAGCAAGACGCTCCGTGTCCGGTTCTACGACGATCCCGCGGGCTTCGATCCGGCCAACATCTTTCGGATCGAGAATGAAAACATCGCCTTCAACCTGTTCAGCGGGCTGACGAGCTATGACAGCCGCACCGGCGAGATCATTCCCGATCTGGCGACATCATGGGAAACCTCCGACAACAAGACCTGGACCTTCCGGCTGCGCGAAGGCGTGGAATTCCACAAGGGCTACGGCAGCGTCACCGCCGAGGACGTGATCTACAGCTACAGCCGCATCCTCGACGAGGCTACCGCATCCCCCTACCGCGGCACGATGGCCGGCATCGTCCGGATGGAGGCGCCCGATCCCTACACCGTGGTGATCGAACTGGACGCCCCGAACGGCGGCTTCCTGCACACCGTCGCCAATTACCATCAGGGCCAGATCGTCAGCCGCCGCGCGATCGAGGACGCGGGCGACCAGGTGCGCTGGAAGCCCGTGGGCACCGGCCCCTATTACCTGGAGTCGATCGACGTCACCTCGCAGATCGTGCTGAAACGGCACGAGGGCTATTTCCGCGGGCCGGCGCCGATCGAGACCATCGTCTTCGACATCATCAAGGACGAGGCCACCGCCACCATCGCGCTGCGCAACGGCGAGGTCGACCTGGTGATGCGTTCGAACCGCGAAGAGAACCTGACGACGCTGCGCGCCGAGGGGTTCCAGATGAACTCGGTCGAAAACTATGCCGTGGCGCTCAAGGTGCTGAACCCCGAATTCGCGCCCTTCGCCGACAGCCGGGTGCGGCAGGCCATCGCCCATGCGATCGATTACGACGCGATCACCGGCGCGATCTCGCCCTCGCTCAGCCAGGGGACGACCTCGATCCTGCTGCCCTGGATGCCGGTCTATTCCGACGATATCCCGACCTATCCCTATGATCCCGACCGCGCCCGCGCGCTGCTGGCCGAAGCGGGCTATGGCGACGGTTTTTCGTTCCGGCACCTGGGCACCTCGGCGCAGGGCGTGACCGAGCTGCAGCAATTCGAGATCGACTTCCTTGCCCAGGTCGGGCTCGACATGCAGATGGAACTGGTCGACACGCCGACCTTCAACCAGCGTCGCAATGCCGGTGAATTCGAGATGGCGACGCGCCTTCTGCCGGCGATCGACCCCGACCTGATCCTGTTCAGCTACCTGCACCCGGACAACACGGTGCCCGGCGGGCTGAACGGCGCGCGCTACGACAACCCGGAGGTGACCGACCTGCTGATCGCCGCCCGGGCCGAACCCGACCCCGAAACCTCGTTCGCGCAATACGCCGAATTGCAGCGGATCGTGATGTCCGAGCTGCCGTATATCCCGACCTATGCCAACAACGTGTTCTGGCCCGGCAAGCCGACCGTCACCGGGGTGAACATCAACTACCTTGCCCAGGTCAATTTCTTCGAAGTCGACGTGACCGTCGCCTGATCTGCACGCAAAGGAGCGTCGGCCATGCTCGATTATGCGCTCAAGAAGTCGGTCCAGCTTGTCGTCACCATCTTCGGCGTCGTCACGCTGGTGTTCTTCACGCTTCGGTTGATCCCGGGCGATGCGGCATCGGCCATGGCCGGCGACACGATGTCGGGCGAAGCCCTGGAGCTGCTGCGCGAACAGATGGGCCTGAACGAGCCGATCCTGGCGCAATATGCCGCCTATCTGCGCGATCTCGTGACGCTGGATCTGGGGCAGACCATCACCACCCGCCTGCCGGTGGCCGAGATGATCGGCAAGGCGATCCCGGTGACGCTCAGCATCGCGGTGCTGACCATCGTGCTGACGGTGATCATATCGATCCCGCTGGGCACGGTGGCGGCCTACATGGCGCACAAGGGGCGGGCGCGGCTCGACAACCTGCTGACCGGCTTTGCCATGATCGTGGATCTGATGCCCTCGTTCTGGACCGCGCTGGTCTTTTTGCTGCTGTTCTCGCTGACGCTGGGCTGGTTTCCGGCCTCGGGCATGGTCAGCCTCGACGATCCGGCGGTCTTTCTGTCGCGCATCGCCCTGCCCGTGCTGGTGCTGTCGGTCACGCAGATCGCCACGATGGCACGGATCACCCGCACCTCGGTTCTGGAAATCCTGTCCGAGGATTACGTCCGCACCGCCCGCGCCATGGGCTGGTCGGAGTTCCGGGTGCTGTTCCGGCACGCGCTCAAGAATGCCGCCCTGCCGATCGCCACGGTGATCGGGCTCAGCTTCGGAAATCTGCTCAACGGGACGGTGATCGTCGAATTCATCTTCACCATCCCGGGGATCGGCAACCTGCTGATCAACGGGATCAACAGCCGCGACTACCAGCTGGTGCAGACGCTGATCGTCTTCTACGCGCTGCTGTTCGTCACGATCAACTTCATCACCGACATCGTCTACCGCGCGCTCGACCCGCGCGTGACCTTCTGACGCCGGGGGACAGCAAGATGGCCAACGAAACCGCCGATATCCGGCAGCCCCGCCTGCGCCTGCCGGCCCTGTCGCTTCCGCGCGACGGCGTCTGGGGCAACCGAAAGGTGCAGATTGCCCTGATGATCCTCGGGCCGATCCTGGTGTTGACGGCGCTCGCCCCGCTGCTGCCGCTTCAGGCGCCGCTCGAGACCAACCTGCGCGCGACCATGGAGCCGCCGTCCATTGTCCATCCCTTCGGCACCGACCGGATGGGCCGAGACGTGCTCTCGCGCACCCTGGAGGGGGTCAAGGTCTCGTTGTTGGTCGGCTTTTCGGTCGCCACCATCGCCTTGGTGGCCGGCATGATCTTCGGCACCCTCGCGGGTTTCTTCGGCGGGATGATCGACCGGATCGTGATGACCATCGTCGACATCTTCCTCGCCTTCCCGTCGCTTCTGCTGGCGATCGGGCTGGTGGCGATCGTCGGCACCGGGCTGGTGCCGGTCATCGCGGCCATCGCCATGGCCGATGTGCCCCGCTTCATCCGGCTGCAGCGCAGCCAGGTCCTGAGCCTGCGCAGCCGCGCCTTCATAGATGCGGCGCGCACCGTCAACGCCTCGCAGGGCTGGATGATGACCCGCCACATCATCCCCAACACCGTGGCGCCGATGCTGGTGGCGGCCTCGATCGCCTCGGCCAACGCGATCCTGGTGGAGGCAAGCCTCAGCTTCCTCGGCCTCGGGATCATGCCGCCCGCCCCGTCGCTCGGCAACATCATCCGCGACGGGCAGACCTACCTTCAACAGGCCTGGTGGATTTCGACCCTGCCGGGAATCGTCATCCTGCTGATCGCGTTCTCGCTGCATTTCCTGTCCGACGGCATCCGAGAGGAGCTGGACCCCCGTGCCCGCAAATGACCTTGGCCACCCGCCCCTGCTACCGGAGACCCAGACGATGACCTACCAATCCGATGTCGCGGCCACGCTTCTGGAGGTGCGCGACCTGCGCACCGAATTCGACACCCGCACGGGCACCGTCACCGCGGTCGACGGGGTGTCCTTCAGCGTCGCGAAAGGCGAGCGCATCGCCATCGTCGGCGAAAGCGGCTCGGGCAAGAGCGCCATGGCCATGTCGCTTTTGCGGCTGCTGGCCCATCCCGGTCGCGTCGCGGGCGGGCAGGTGTTGCTGGACGGGCGCGATCTGGCCGGCCTGTCCGAACGGGCACTGAACGCGATCCGGGGGCGCGAGGTCGGGACGGTGTTCCAGGATCCGATGTCGTCGCTCGATCCGGTGATGAAGGTCAGTCGACAGATGGTCCGGCCGATCATGCGCAACCTCGGGCTGGGCCGGGACGACGCGCGCACCGAGGCGATCCGCTGGCTCGACAAGGTCGGCATCCCCGACGCCGCCCGGCGCATCGACGCCTACCCGTTCGAAATGTCGGGCGGCATGCGGCAGCGGGTGATGATCGCCATGGCGCTGTCGTGCCGGCCGCGGCTGGTGATCGCCGATGAACCGACCACGGCGCTCGACGTCACGATCCAGGCGCAGATCGTCGCCATGCTCAAGGACCTGACCGCCGAAGCCGGGGCGGCGATGATGTTCATCACCCATGACCTGGGGCTGGTCGCGCGCTTCGCCCATAATGTAGCGGTCATGTATGCCGGCCGCATCGTCGAATTCGGCCCGGTCGGCGCGATCTTCGCCGCACCGCAGCACCCCTATACCCAAAGCCTGCTGCGCACGATCCCGAGCGTGGACGGCCTCAGGAACACGCGCCTGGCGCAGATCCCCGGCCTGCCGCCCGACATGCGCCGCAAACCCGCCGGCTGCGCCTTTCGCGCGCGCTGCGCCGTGGCGACCGATCGCTGTGCCCGCGACCTGCCCGAGCTTGGCCCCCGCCCCGGCGGGCTTGCCGCGGCCTGCTGGGTCGAGGGCGGGCTGACCGCCGCGCCGGTTCGGCCCGAGCCGCGGCGCAAGCCTGCCCGGATCGCGCCGGGCAAGCGGATGACGGTCGAGATCAACAACCTGGTCAAGCATTTCGAGGGCCGCAGCCTGTTGTCGAAGAACCGCAGCGTGGTGCGCGCGGTCAACGGCGTGAACCTGCGTGTGCGCAATGGCGAAACCCTGGGCATCGTGGGCGAAAGCGGCTGCGGGAAAAGCACTCTGGCGCGGCTTCTGCTTGGTCTTGAACAGGCCACTTCGGGCGAAATCTTCATCGAAGGGCTGGCGCAGATGATTTTCCAGGACCCGTTTTCGTCCTTCAACCCCAAGATGCGCATCGCCGGGATCATCGAGGAACCGCTGGCCGTGCAGCGGTGGGGCGATCGTGCCGAACGCGCCGCGCGGGTCGAAGACCTTGTCGCCAAGGTCGGGCTCGATCCGTCGCATCTCGACCGCTATCCCAGCCAGCTGTCGGGCGGGCAGCGGCAGCGGGTCGCCGTGGCCCGTGCGCTGGCGCTGAACCCTTCGGTCGTGGTCGCCGACGAACCCACATCGGCGCTCGACGTGTCGGTGCGGGCGCAGATCATCAACCTGCTGGCCGACCTCAAGGCCGATCTGGGCATCAGTTTCGTGTTCATCAGCCACGATCTGCTGACGGTGCGCTACATCGCCGACCGGATCGCGGTGATGTATCTTGGCGAAGTGGTGGAATACGGCCCCGCCGAGGATGTCTTCGACCGCCCCGTCCACCCCTATACACGGGCGCTGATCGATGCCGTCCCGATCCCCGACCCCAAGCTGGAGGCCGGGCGCAGCAACGCGCCGCTCAAGGGCGACCTGCCCAGCCCGCTGGACCTGCCCGAGGGCTGCGCCTTTGCCGCGCGCTGTCCGATGGCAAGCGACCTGTGCCGCACCGAGAAACCGGTTCTGAAAAAGCACCGCACATCACAAGAGGCGGCCTGTCACTATGCAAACTGACCGCTTCGCGCTGTTCGGAATCTTCGGCGGATGCGTCTTCTTCACCATCACCGGCCTGGCCAACCCGTTCTTCTCGCTCTATGCCGCCGAACTGGGCGCCTCGACCTTCGCGATCGGCGCGATGGTCACGCTCAAGGCGCTTCTGCCGGTCTTCATCGCGATGCCGGCCGGCCAGCTGATCGACAGCCTGGGGCCGATGCGGATGCTGCAATGGGGGTCGTGGTTCCTGCTTGCGGCGCTGGCCTGCATGGTCTTCGCCGACGGGCTGCTGCTGCTTGCCTTGTCGCAGGTGCTGCTGGGGGCCTGCATCGTCATCATGGCCTCTTCGTTTCAGGTCCTGGTCGCCAAGGGCAGCCGTGACAGCCGGAACGAGGCGATCAAGCGCTATTCGATGTGGATGTCGGCGGGCGGCATGATGGGGCCGCTGATCGGCGGCGCCATCGCCTCGACCCAGGCGATCCCGGCGGATGGCTACCGCGCGGCCTTTCTGGCGTCGACGGCGGCGACCGCGGTCTTCATGTTGGTCCTTGCCGTGGTCGCCGCGCGCTATCCGCATCCCCGCCAGGACGAGGTCGAGATTTCGGCACGCGATGTGTTCAGCCTCAAGGGGGTAACGGGCAGCTATCGTTCGGGCCTCGATCTGGCGCATCTGCGCCCGGTGCAATTCGGCCTGATAGCGACCTTCCTGATCATGTTCATCCAGGCGCTCTACATGAGCTTCCTGCCGCTCTACCTTGATCAGAATGGCTTTTCCACCATGCTGATCGCGATCACCATCTCGCTCAAGGGGCTGGCGGGGATGGTGTCGCGCTATGGGCTGACGCTGTTGACGCGGCGCTTCGCGCTGGAGCAGATCCTGATGGCCGCCGGCCTGATCTCGGCGCTCTGCGTGGTGCTGACCCCGCTGGCCGTGACCACCCCCGCGACCATGCTGATCCTGGCCGCGATCCTGGGCGGCGCGGTGGGGGTGAACCTGCCGGTCAGCATCATGGTGATGGTCGATGCGGTGGGCGACGGCCAGCGCGGCAAGCTGATGGGGCTGCGGCTTCTGTCGAACCGCGTCTCGCAGATCCTCAGCCCGCTGATGTTCGGTGCGCTTGGCGGGCTTTTCGGGCTGACCGCAGCCTTCCTCAGCGCCGGCGCGATGCTGGTGGCGACGGTCACCGGTTTCTCGGTCTTCGCGCGCCGCAGCCTGATCGCCCCCGTCGTCGCCCCCGTCGCCGCCCCCGTCGCCGCCCCCGTCGTCGCCCCCGGGACCCCGGCCAAGGAACCGGCGGAGTGACCCGTGACCGCACCACGCCCCGACCGTCCCGGCCATGACCGTTCAGGCCCCGATCCCGCGGCCCGCCCCGGCGCGCTGGTCCGAGGTGCTGCGCGGCACGCCGGCATTGCCGATGATCCTTGTCACCGTGGCCGGCCACATGATGCTGTTCGGGATGCTGACGCCGGTCATGGCGACCTATGCGCAGGGGTTCGGCGTGCCGGGCTGGCAGATCGGGTTGATGATCTCGCTGTTTGCCGTGGGGCGCCTGGCGGCCGACCTGCCGGCGGGGGTCCTGGCCGGGCGCACCGGGCTGCGGCTGCTGCTGTGGGGCGGGCCCGCGCTGTGCGGGGTCGGCGGGCTGATCGGTGGATTGGCGACCGAATATGCGCAGGTGCTGGCCGGCCGCATCGTGCAGGGTGTCGGATCGGGTCTCTACATGACGGCGGCCACGATCTATGTCGCGCGGCTGAGCGCGCCCGACAACCGCGGCAAGCTGATGGCGATGTTCCAGGGCGCGATGCTGGTGGGCGCCTCGCTGGGCCCGGTGACGGGCGGCTGGGCGGCGGCGGCGCTTGGACCGGGCGGGCCCTTCCTGGCCGGCGCCGCGATCGGCTTCGCCACGGCGCTGGCCGCCGCGATCATGGCGCGCGAACCCCAGGCGAAACCGGCCCCGGGTCACGCCCACCGGCCGCCGCTGGCGCTGATCCTGAGCCTGCCGTTCCTGAGCGTTCTGGCGGTGAACCTGGGCGTGTTCCTGACCCGCACCGTCGGCCAGTGGCAGCTTCTGCCGCTGCTGGCGACCGAACGTTTCGCCGCCAGCCCGGGCCAGATCGGCCTGGCGATCACGCTGTCGGCGGTCGGCACCCTTGCCGTGCTGCCGCTGACGGCGCGGTTGATCGAGCGGGTTCCGGGCGTGCCCGTCATCGCCGGATCGCTGCTGGCCACGATCCTGTGCCTTGTGGCGATTGCGCTGGCGCCCTCGATGTCGATGCTGCTGGCGGCGATGGTGGCGATGGGCCTGGCGACCGGCGTCACCGGCCCGGCCATCGCCGCCTACGCGGTCGAGATCTCGGACCCCGAACACCACGGCCCCGCCATGGGCGCGCTGCGTTTTGCCGGCGATCTGGGCTACCTCGTCGGGCCGATTTCCTTCGGCTTCATCGTCGATGCGACGGATATCGGACAGGCCGGCGGCATGCTGCTGAACGCGGGCCTCGTCGGCGCCATGGTCGCTTTGCTTGTCCTGACCCGTCGCCGCGCCCGGCACGGCTTTTCCTGACCCACCCGACCGTCCACACCAACAAGGAGACACACCATGACTGACCGCATCTGGGACCAATTCCTGACCGACCGCGACAAGGAGGTCTTCGCCGCCTCGGGCTTTGGCGCGATGGCCGATTGGGGCGAACGCCCTGCCCTGCTGATCATCGACGTGAACTATGCCTTCTGCGACGAGGAATCGATGCCGATCCTCGAGTCGATCAAGAAATGGCGCACCTCCTGCGGCGAAGTCGCCTGGGAGGCGATGCCGGTCCTGCAACGCCTGATCGACACCTGCCGCGGCAAGGGCATCCCGGTGATCTACACCACCGGCATCCGCCGCCCCGACAATTGGGACAGCGGCAGCTGGACCTGGAAGAACAAGCGCCGGCAGGAGGAACGCAAGCCGGTCCTCACCTCGGACGGGCGCGACGGCAACGAGATCGTGGACGCGATCGCCCCCGGCCCGCGCGACATCGTCGTGCACAAGCAGAAACCCTCGGGCTTTGCCGGCACGCCGCTGCACAGCTACCTGCAGCTGCTGGGCTGCGACAGCGTGATCGTGACCGGCACCACCACCTCGGGCTGCGTGCGGGCCACCGTGCTCGATGCCTTTTCGCTGAATTTCCGGGTGACGGTGGTCGAGGACGGCTGCTTTGACCGCGCCCAGGCAAGCCACGCGATCAACCTGTGCGACATGCATGCGAAATACGCCAACGTGATGCCCAGCGACGCGGTGATCGATCACCTCAACACGCTGTCGCAGGGCATGTTCGACCTGCCCTCGGGCGCGGGGATGACCGCAACCGCGGCGGAGTGAGCGCCAGGGCCGCGACGCCCCCTCGCCGGGGCCGCCGCGGTCTGACAAGGTGATGGCATCCATCACCGACCCAGGGGACCCCGGCCGTGACTTTTTCCAGATCCGACTATGTCTTTCTCGCGCTGGCGATTGGCGGCGGCGCGGCCTGTCTGCGGCAGGGCGGCCTGCCGCTTGTCGCCGCCGGGCTGGCCGAGGCCGGCTGGCTCTTGCTGATCGTGCTGCCGCAGCTCGCGGCGGGCCTGTTGCTGGGGGGGCTGATCTCGCGCCTTGTCGGGCGCGAGAAAGTCGCCGCCCTGCTGGGCACGAAATCAGGCATGAAGGGCCTGATGCTGGCCACGGCGGCCGGCACGATCACACCCGGCGGGCCCTTCACCTCGTTTCCCATCGTCCATGCGCTCTGGGTCGCGGGGGCCGATGCGGGCGCCCTGATCGCCTATCTGACGGCCTGGGCGCTGATCGGGTTGAACCGGCTGATCGTCTGGGAGCTGCCCTTGATGGGGGCCGAATTCGCGCTGGTGCGCACGCTGGTCTGCCTGCCGTTGCCGATCGTCGCCGGGCTGATCGCCCGGGCGCTGGTCCGCTCGCCTGTCCTTGCGCTCAGAAAGGCGCCCGCCGAATGATCGCCGCGGCCATCACCATATGGAGCATCGTCGCCACGCTGGCGCTGGTCGTGTTCCGCCGTCAGGGCCGATCCGGCCTAGCCGCCGCCGGCACCGCGGCAATCGACCAGGGCCGCGCGCTGATGATCCGCCTGCCGCTGGCGTTGCTGGCGGCCAGCTTTCTCATGCAGGTGCTGCCGGTCGATGCGCTGGTCGGCGTGATCGGGCCGCAATCCGGACTGGCCGGCATCGCCGTCGCCGCGCTGATCGGCGGGATCCTTCCGGGCGGGCCGATGACCTCGTTTCCGATCGCGCTGGTGATCCTGCAGGGCGGCGCCGGCCTGCCGCAGATCGTGGCGCTGATCACCGGCTGGTCGGTCTTTGCGCTGCACCGGGTGCTGGCCTACGAGGCGCCGATCATGGGCTGGCGTTTCGTCGCGCTGCGCCTGGCCGCCAGCCTTGTGCTGCCGCTGGCCGCGGGCCTGATGGCCCAGGCCCTGCTTCCCCTTGTTCCCTGACACCAACCCCAAGGAGCCTGCCATGACACCCGACCGTTTCGAAGACCACGCCTGGAAGGACATCGTCCCCGACGACCTGCTGAAGATCTACGAACCCTACCGGCGCGAGACCGTGGTCGGGCCGAACCCGGCGCTGCTGTTGATCGACCTTTACAACCTGGCCTACCAGGGCGGGCCGAAACCGCCGCAGGAGCTTCAGGACAGCTACCCCTCGAGCTGCGGGATCCACGCCCATCGGGCGATCGACCCCACGAAACGCCTGATCGCCGCAGCCCGGGCGGCCGGCATCCCGATCATCTATTGTTTCGGCGACACGGCCCCGCAGGGCGCCCCCCGCCGGGTTGGCGCGACCCATCGAAAAGGGGTGAAGCGTGACCCGAAAGACTTTGAAATATATCATGAATTCACCCCGGAGCCGGGTGACATCCTGATCCCCAAACAGCGCGCCAGCATCTTTGCGGGCACACCGCTGGTCTCGCATCTCAACATCCTCGGCGTGAACAGCGTGATCGTCTGCGGCGAAAGCACGTCGGGCTGCGTGCGGGCCAGCTGTGTCGATGCCTATTCGACCGGATTGCATGTCTCTCTGGTCGAAGACTGCACCTACGACCGGCACGAGATGATCCACAAGATGAACCTGTTCGACCTGCACCACAAATACGCCGATGTCATGGCGGTCGAAGAGGTGGTGGCGCATCTGTCCGATCTTGCCGCCAGCCGGGCCGCCGCGCAATGTGCCTGATCGGCCGCGCCATCCCCCGGGCCGAGGACGTGGCCCTTCTGACCGGGCGCGGCCGCTTCACGGACGACGCGACACCCGATGGCGCGGCGCATCTGGTCTTCCTGCGCGCGACCGCCGCGGCCGGGCGGATCACCGCGCTGGACACCGCCGCCGCGGCCGCGATGCCGGGCGTGCTGGCGGTGATCGACGCCGCCGCGCTGCGGGCGGCCGGGATCGCGCCCTTCGCCCCGCCGCGCGTGCCGCCGCAGCTTGCGCGCGGCGCGGTCCGCGCGGCGCCCTTTCCGGCGCTGGCCGACGGTCGGATCGGCCATGTCGGTCAGCCGATCCTCGCCATCGTGGCCGAGACCGAGACCCAGGCCCTCGACGCACTCGAGGCGGTCGCGATCGAGATCGCCGACCGGCCCGCCGTCGCCGATATGGCGGCCGCGCTGACCGGCCCCGCTGTCTGGCCGATCGCCCCCGACAACCGGCTTTTCCGGGTCGAGATGGGCGATGCCGCAGCGGTCGAGGCGGCGATGACGGGGGCCGCGCATCGGGTCACCCGGCGGCTGCGGATCAGCCGCGTGACGGCCGCCCCGATGGAGCCGCGCGGCGCGATCGGCCAGTGGGATGCCGCGGCCCGGCGCTATACGCTGATCACCGGCACACAGGCCAGCCACCGCCTGGCCGAGGGGGTCGCGGCGCTCATGGGGGTGGCGTCCGACCGGCTCCGGGTGGTTTCGGGCGATTGCGGCGGCTCTTTCGGGATGCGCAACGGGGCCCTGCCGGAATATGCCCCGATCCTGCTTGCCGCGCGGCTGACCGGCCGGCCGGTGCGCTGGATCGAAAGCCGCTCCGAAGCCTTTCTGGCCGATCCGCAGGCCCGCGAACAGGTGGTGGAGGCGACGCTGGCGCTGGATGCCGGGGGCCGGTTCCTGGCCCTGTCGGTCGGGATCGCCGCGGGGATCGGCGCCTTCGCCCTGCCCGGCTCGCTGATGCCGAGCTTCAACAACCTTCCCTCTCTGGCCGGCGTCTACCGCCTGCCCGCGATCCATGCGACGGTCGAGGGGGTGCACCTGAACACCCAGACCACCGCCGCCTATCGCGGCGCCGGACGCCCCGAGGCGGCCCATGTCATCGAACGGATGATCGACCTTGCCGCCCGCGCAACCGGGATCGACCGGGTGGCCCTGCGCCGCCGGAACATGCTGTCCCCGGGCGATCTGCCCTATCGCAACGCCCTGGGCTTTACCTATGACAGCGGCGATTTTCCGGCCGTGCTGGACCGTGCCCTGACGACCGCCGACTGGGCCGGCTTCGCCGGGCGCCGGGCCGATGCCGCGGCACGGGGGCGGTTGCGGGGCATCGGCCTGGCGGCCTGTATCGAGATCGCCGGCGGCCCGCCCTCGGGTCCGATGCCCGAATACGCCGCCGCGACCCTTGGCCCGAACTTCTGCACCCTGCGGCTGGGGACCGGCGATGCCGGCCAGGGCCACGCCACGGCCTTTGCCCAGATCGCGGCGGACCGGCTGGGCCTGCCGATCGACCGCATCCGGGTGACGACCGGCGATACCGACCTGGTGCCCCGGGGCACCGGCAGCTTCGGGTCGCGCAGTATCGGCGCGGCCGGATCCGCGCTGGCACGGGTCTGTGACGACCTGATCGCGCAATTGCTGCCCGATGCGGCCCGGCATATCGACGCGCCCGAGGCCGATCTGCGGTTCGCGCAGGGCACCTTCGGTCTGCCCGGCACCAATCGCGCGGTCACCCTGGCGGCTTTGCTGGCGACCGAAACCCCGACCGTCAGCAGCGCGCTCTGGGCGGCGACCCGCGGCCCGAGCTATCCCAACGGCTGCCATGTCGCCGAGGTCGAGATCGACCCCGAGACCGGGGCCCTGACGCTGTGCCGGTATCTGGCCGTCGAGGATATCGGGCGCGTCATCAATCCGGCCCTGGCCGCGGGGCAGTTGCATGGCGGCATCGCCCAGGGCGTGGGCCAGGCGCTGATGGAGGCGATCCGCTACGCGCCGGACAACGCCCAGCCGCTTACCGGCAGTTTCATGGATTACGCCCTGCCGCGCGCTGCCGACCTGCCGTTCTTCGATCTGGAAACCCTGCCGGTCGAAACCGGCGCGAACCTGCTGGGCACCAAGGGCGTGGGCGAAGCCGGGACCGTCGGCGCCCTTCCGGTGCTGGCATCGGCGATCGCAGATGCCCTGGCGCCTTTCGGCATCGACCATGTCGACATGCCGGCGACGCCTGCCGCCATCTGGGAGGCGATCCGCAGCGCCCGCGCCTGACAGGTCACATCGTCGGCGGCGTGTTCACCCAAAGCGCGCGCACCACCTCGGTCCCGGTATTGGCATAGCGGTGATCGAGCATCGACGAAAAGAAGATCCCGCCGCCGGCGGCCACCGGATAGCTGTGATCTTTGACGATGACGTCGAGCGTGCCGTCGAGCACGAAGATGAATTCTTCGCCCTCATGTTGCAGGAATCGCGGCTGTTCGGCCCCCGGCGCGAGGTGCAGCAGGTTCACCTGCAGCAGCCCCTGCTTGTCGAAGGGCAGGACACGGTCGAACCAGACAAGGCGGTTTTCCTCGCCGTCCTGGGCCGGACGTTCGACGAACCGTTCTGCCGGAAACACCGTCACCGGATCGGCGCCATCATCCTGCGGCCCGACGATCAACAGGTCGGGAACCGTGGTGTCCAGCGCCTCGGCCAAGCGGTGCAACATGGCCAGTGACGGCGACAGGCGGCTGTTCTCGAGCTTGGAAACCATGCTTTCGGAACAATCCACGATCTCGGCCAATTGACGCAGCGTGTAGCCTTTCATCAGGCGGGCATGGCGGATCCGGCGTCCGTGATGCGAAATCCGACGTTCGGCGCGCTTTGCTCCGCGTGGCTGCTTCATGGGTCTCCGATCCTGCGCGTGGTTCTTGCCAGAAACCGGCAGATACGGGGCAGCGCAGTCAAAATCAAGTGCGTTGACCGCGCATCAAGGAAAATTCGCGCTCTTGTCGCAGCGTCACCAAGGGGCGCGCGGCCGCCCGGCTCAGGCCTGGGCGAGGATCCCGTCTAGCGCCGCATCCCCAAGCGGGACGGGATTGCCGGCAAACGACGACGACCCCCGCGCATCGGCCGCCAGGCGCGGATGATCGGCCGGCGCGATCCCCAGATCGACCAGCCGCCCCAGTCCGTGGTCCCGGGCCCAATGCACCAGCCCGTCCGGATCCCCGAAGCGGGCGCCGATGCACTCGGCCACCCAATCCAGACGCGCCCGCGCGTCGCTGTGCGCCGGCGCGGCGGCACGGTTGGCCTTCAGCACCGGCACAAGAAGCATGCCGCAAATCGCGCCATGTGCGGCCCCGGTCCGTCCGCCGATCACCCCGGCCAGCCCGTGCACCGCGCCAAGGCCCGCATTGGCCAGCGCGATGCCCCCGGCAAGGCTGGTCAGCGCCATGTCGTCCCAGGCGGCGTCATCGGCCGCCTCGATCAGCCGTTTCAGGGCGGCCAGCCCCCGCGGAATGGCATCGCGGCACAGCGCATCCGTGAGCGGGGTCGCGCGCCGGCCGACGAAAGGCTCGATGACCTGGGTCACCGCGTCGAGCCCCGATGCGAGCACGACATGGCGCGGGCAGGAGCGCGCAAGCTCGGGATCGACGATGGCCAGTGCCGGACAGAGGCGCGGGTCGCGCAGGCTGACCTTGCGGGCGGCTTCGGGCACCTGCAGCACCGCGTTGCGGGTGACCTCTGCCCCGGTTCCGGCGGTGGTCGGGATCGCGACGACCGGCAGCGGTGCGGCGTCCAGCGGCTTGCCGTCGCCCACCACCTCGAGATACCGCAGCGGGCCGTGCGGCGCGGGCACCAATGCGGCAAGCGCCTTGCCATGGTCGATCACCGCGCCGCCGCCGATGGCGATGACGAGGTGCGGCGCGAATGGCCGGGCCGTTTCGCAATCGGCCTGGATCGTGGCAAGATCCGGCTCTCCGCGGGCGATGATCTCGACGACATCGGCGCCCCGCCGGCGCAGGGTCTGCACCAGATCGTCGGCCGCCGCGACCGAGGCGCTGCGCACCGCCAGGATGCGCCGCGCCCGCGCCAGCGCGAACGGCGCGGCCTCGGCAAGGGTGCCGCGCCCGAAGCGGATGGCGCCCGCGGTGGCAAAGCCGAAGGGCGCGATCGTCATACCGCCAGCACCGCGGTGACGGCGCGTTTCCACCGGTCGTAGCGGGCGGCGCGGGTCGCGTCGTCCATCTCGGGGGTGAACTGACGCTCCATCGCCCAGGTCGCGGCGAATTCCTGCATGTCGGGCCATGCGCCGGCGCGGCTGCCGGCCAGCCATGCGACGCCCAGCGCCGTGGTTTCCAGCACCGCGGGCCGGTCCACCGGGGCCCCGATGATGTCGGACAGGAACTGCATCGCATAATCGTTGGCCGCCATCCCGCCATCGACCCGCAACGAGGGCTGGGCCCCGTCCCGCGCCCAGTCGGCCTGCATCGCTTCCAGAAGGTCGCGGGTCTGGAAGCCCACGGATTCCAACGCCGCCCGGGCGAATTCGGCGGGGCCGGAATTGCGCGTCATGCCGAAGATCGCGCCCCGCGCCTCGGGCGCCCAATAGGGCGCGCCAAGACCGACGAAGGCCGGAACCAGGATCAGGTCCTGCCCCGGGTCCGCGGCCTCGGCCAGGCCCCGGGTTTCGGGGGCGGCGCGGATCATCTTGATCCCGTCGCGCAGCCATTGCACCACCGCGCCGGCGATGAAGATGGAGCCCTCGAGCGCATAGGTCGGCTTGCCGTCCAGCTGATAGGCGATCGTCGTCAACAGCTTGTTGGTCGAGGCGACAGCTTTCTCGCCCGTGTTCAGCACGGCGAAACAACCGGTCCCGTAGGTCGATTTCAACATGCCGGGGGTGAAACAGGCCTGCCCGATCGTGGCCGCCTGCTGGTCTCCCGCGACGCCGAGAATGGGGATTTCGCGACCGAAAAGATCGGCCCGCGTCACCCCGAATTCAGAGGCGCAATCGCGCACTTCGGGCAGCATCTCGACGGGGATGTCGAACAGATCGCAGATCGTGCGGCTCCAGCGGCCCTTGTGGATATCATACAGCATGGTGCGCGCGGCATTGGTGGCATCGGTGACATGGGCGCGCCCGCCGGTCAGGTTCCAGATCAGCCAGCTGTCGACGGTGCCGAAGGCCAGTTCGCCGCGCCGGGCGCGGTCGCGGGCGCCGTCGACGCTGTCGAGCAGCCATTTCACCTTGGTGGCCGAGAAATACGGATCGGCGAGCAGGCCGGTGCGGGCGGTGATCAGCGGCTCATGGCCCTGCGCGCGCAGCCTGGCGCAGAAATCGGCCGTGCGCCGGTCCTGCCAGACGATCGCGTTGTGGATCGGCCGTCCCGTGGCGCGGTCCCAGATCAGGGTGGTTTCGCGCTGGTTGGTGATGCCGATGGCCGCGATATCGGCCGCATGCAGCCCCGCCTTTTCGATCGCCGCGCGCGCGGTGGCGGCCGTGGTCGCCCAGAGGTCCGAGGGGTCGTGTTCCACCCAGCCCGAGGCGGGGTAATGCTGGGCGAATTCTTCCTGCGCGACGGATGCGATCCGCATTGCGGCGTCGAACACGATGCCCCGGCTGGATGTGGTTCCCTGATCTAGGGCAAGAATATGTCCCATCGGATGGTGTCCTTTCGGTGAACCTGGCGGTCAAGCGCGCACGGCCGCGCCGGATCGGGCGCGGCCGCACGGGGGTGCCGGGGCCGCGACGATGGCGGCCCCGGCGGGTGGGATCATTCGGTCCAGCGGCGGATCAACTCGTCATAGGCGACGGTCATCGGCTCGCCACGCTCGTCCTCGAGTTGCGGCCAGGGCGCACCGGGCTGGGCCAGCCAGACCTCCGGATCCTGCTCTTCGTTGAGCAGGGGCCCGAATTCGCCCTGCACGCCGGCGCGTTCGAGGCGCGCCATCACATCCTCCTGCTCGGCGCACAGCCCGTCCAGCGCTTCCTGCGCGGTGCTGTCCCCGGAGGACGCGTTGCCGATATACTGCCACCACAGCTGCGCCAGGCGCGGGTAATCCGGCACGTTGAACCCGGTATCGGTCCACTTCTCGCGTTCGGGCGAGCGGTAGAATTCGACCAGGCCGCCCAGACGCGGCGCGCGTTCGGTAAAGCTGTCGTGGTTGATGGTGGATTCGCGAATGAAGGTCAGCCCGTAATGCGACTTGGCCACGTCCACGGTCATCGAGCTGATGAACTGGGCATAGAGCCAGGCCGCCTGGGCGCGGTCCACCGGGGTGGATTCGAGGATCGTGGCAGAGCCCACATCCTGATACCCGACCTTCATGCCTTCCTGCCAATAGGCGCCATGCGGGCTGGGCGCCATCCGCCATTTCGGCGTGCCGTCATCGTTCACCACCGGCAGACCGTCGGCGACCATGTCGGCGGTGAAGGCGGTATACCAGAACACCTGCTGGGCGATGTTGCCCTGCGCCGGCACCGGACCCGATTCCGAGAAGTTCATGCCCGCGGCCTCCGGCGGGGCGTAGTTGTTGAGCCATTCCACGTATTTCTCGATCGAGTAGACGGCCGCCGGGCTGTTGGTGGCCCCACCGCGCGCCATGCACGAGCCGACCGGCTGGAAGTTCTCGTTGACGCGGATGCCCCATTCGTCGATCGGCACCCCGTTCGGAAGCCCCAGATCCGAGGCGCCGGCCATCGACAGCCAGGCATCGGTGAAGCGCCAGCCGAGCGATGGATCGCGGCGGCCGTAATCCATGTGGCCATAGACATTCTGCCCGTCGATTTCGCGGCCCGTAAAGAAGGCGGCGATGTCCTC
The DNA here is from genome assembly GCA_001314655.1 of Rhodobacteraceae bacterium HLUCCA08. Lineage (GTDB taxonomy): Bacteria > Pseudomonadota > Alphaproteobacteria > Rhodobacterales > Rhodobacteraceae > Salibaculum. Next base: position 72,015 of record LJSF01000007.1, read on the forward strand.
GTAGGCGGCCCAGTTCACCGGAACGCCCAGCGGGTAGCCGTATTCGGCCTCGAATTCGGCCATGATCTCGGGGTCGGTGAACCAGTCGTAGCGGAACCAATAGAGGTTGGCGAATTGCTGCACCGGAAGCTGGTAGAGCTTGCCATCCGGCCCGGTCGCCGACGCCAGGCCGATGAAGTCGTCGAGGTTCAGGTTGGGGTTGGTGAAATCCGCCCCGTCCCCGGCGATCCAGTCGGTCAGGTTGCGCGCCTGCTGATAACGCCAATGGGTGCCGATCAGGTCCGCGTCGTTGATATACATGTCAAAGACGTTTTCGCCGGTCTGCATCTGGGTCTGCAGCCGTTCGACCACATCGCCTTCGCCGATCAGGGTATGGGTGACCTCGATCCCGGTGATCGCCGTGAAGGCGGGCGCCAGGACGCGGGCTTCCCATTCATGGGTGGTGATGGTTTCGGAGACCACGTTGATCGACATGCCGGCATGCGGCGCGGCGGCGTCGATGAACCATTGCATCTCGGCTTCCTGGTCTTCGCGGCTCAGCGCCGACAGCTCGCCGATATGTTCGTCGAGGAACGCGCGCGCCGCGTCCATGTCGGCGAAGGCCGGCGCGCCCAGTGCCGTCAAGGCAAGCGCCAGCGCGGTTGACGTTCGTTTCATCCGGTTCATTTGTTTTCCTCCCATGGAATGAACAACGGTTGGTCGTTTCAGGCGCGTCCGGGCCCTGCGGCTTCGAAGGGCCTTGCGGGCCCGGACGCTGCTTCGATCGCGCGCTCTAGACCCAGCGGAACACCGCCGCGGCATAGATCGCGCAAAGCCCCAGGGCCCAGCCTTGCGGCAGGCCGCTCAGGGCCAGCCAGCCGGCATTGATGAAGGCCGAGCCCAGAAGCGTGATGAACAGCCGGTCGCCCCGCGTCGTCTCGATCCGCAGGATGCCGACGCGCGGCGTTTCGGGATATCTGATCCCGAGGATCGTGAAGAGGACAAGAAGGCCTGCGATCACGCCAAAGAAGATCGCGGTCGGCCCGGTCCATGCCATCCATTGCAGGTTCATCGGTTCCCCCCTTTCACACGCGCCCCAGGGCAAAGCCCTTGGCGATGTAGTTGCGCACGAAGTAGATCACGAGCGCGCCGGGGATGATCGTCAGCACCCCGGCGGCGCAGAGCACGCCCCAATCCAGCCCCGAGGCCGAGACCGTCCGCGTCATGATCGAGGCGATGGGTTGCGCGTTCACGGCCGTCAATGTCCGGCTGAGCAGCAGTTCGACCCATGAGAACATGAAGCAGAAGAACGCGGCGACCCCGATGCCGCTTGCGATCAGCGGCATGAAGATCTTCACGAAGAAGCGCGGAAAGGAATAGCCGTCGATATAGGCGGTCTCGTCGATCTCCTTGGGCACGCCGCGCATGAAGCCTTCGAGGATCCAGACCGCCAGCGGCACGTTGAACAGCGTATGGGCCAGCGCGACGGCAAGATGGGTGTCGAACAGACCGACGCTGGAATAGAGCTGGAAGAAGGGCAGCGCAAAGACCGCGGGCGGCGCCATGCGGTTGGTCAGCAGCCAGAAGAACAGGTGCTTGTCGCCCAGGAACCGGTAGCGGCTGAAGGCATAGGCCGCCGGCAGCGCCACGGCCAGCGACAGGAAAGTGTTGATCACCACATAGGTGATCGAATTGACATAGCCCATGTACCAGGAGGCATCGGTCAGGATCACGCGGTAATTGTCCAGCGTCGGGTTCTGCGGCCACAGGGTGAACCCGCCCAGGATCTCGCGGTTGGTCTGCAGGCTCATCTTCACCAGCCAGTAGATCGGGATCAGCATGAACAGCAGATAGGCCACCATCACCACATGCCGCGTGCGGATCCGGGGCATGGCACGGCCCGGCGCGGCTGCGGAAAGGGGGTCGGTCGTCGTGGTCATCACTTGCCCTCCGCCTTGTCGAGATTGGTCATCACCGTGTAGAACACCCAGCTGACCAGAAGGATCACCAGGAAATACATCAGGCTGAACGCCGCCGCCGGCCCGAGGTCGAACTGCCCCAGCGCCATTTTCACCAGGTCGATCGACAGAAAGCTGGTCGCGCTGCCGGGACCGCCGCCGGTGACGACGAAGGGTTCGGTATAGATCATGAAACTGTCCATGAACCGCAGCAGGATCGCGATCAGCAGCACGCCCTGCATCTTCGGCAGCTCGATATGGCGGAACACCTTCCAGCGGCTGGCCTGGTCGATCTTGGCGGCCTGGTAATAGGCCTGCGGGATGGATTGCAGCCCGGCATAGGCCAGAAGCGCCACCAGCGAGGTCCAGTGCCAGACATCCATCACCACCACGATGACCCAGGCATGCAGGCCATTGCGCGCATAGTTCCATTCGATGCCCAGTTCCGACAGCGAATAGCCCAGAAGCCCGATGTCGGTGCGCCCCAGGATCTGCCAGATCGTGCCGACCACGTTCCACGGGATCAGCAGCGGCAAGGCCATGAGCACCAGGCAGACCGACGCCCACAGGCCGCGCTTGGGCATGCACAGCGCGACGGCGATGCCCAGCGGGATCTGGATCGCGAGGATGATCGCCGAAAACGCCAGCTGCCGGCCCAGCGCGCCATGTATCCGGTCATCGGTCAGCACATCCTGGAACCAGCCCAGACCGTGCCAGAAGAACACGTTGTTCCCGAAGGTGTCCTGGACCGCGTAATTGACCACGGTCATCAGCGGGATCACGGCCGAAAAGGCCACCAGAACCAGGACCGGCAGGACCAGGAACCACGCCTTGTTGTTTTGCACCTTGTCCATCAGACGGCTTCCTTCTGCGGGGTGGCGACCGAATGCAGCGGCGGCACGCGCCAGTCGTCGAGATAGACATTGACGCGCTCGGGCCGGAATTTCAGACGATGCGCATCGGCGGGCACAGGGGCGCCTTCTGGCAGGATGGCATTGATCGGCTGGCCGGCGAAATCGGCGCGCAGGATCTGGTGGCGGCCGACATCCTCGATCCGGCGGATCGTCACCGGCAGGCCCTCGTCGTCGTCGGACAGCGACACGAATTCGGGGCGCACACCGATCTGGACCCGCCCGTCCAGCGCCCGGTAGCCGCCCGCAAGCGGCACCTCGTGGCCGGCGACCCTGGCCATGTGGCCCGAAACCTCGGCCTCCAGAAGGTTCATCCCCGGCGAGCCGATGAAATAGCCCACGAAGGTGTGTTCGGGCGCGTCGAACAGCTCTTCGGGCGTGCCCAGCTGCACCACCCGCCCGTCATGCATCACCACCACCTTGTCGGCGAAGGTCAGCGCCTCGGTCTGGTCATGGGTCACGTAGATCATCGTGTGCCCGAACTCGTTGTGCAGCGCCTTGAGCTGGGTCCGAAGCTCCCATTTCATGTGCGGGTCGATCACCGTCAGCGGTTCGTCGAAGAGGATCGCATTGACATCCTCGCGCACCATGCCGCGGCCAAGGCTGATCTTCTGCTTGGCATCGGCCGTCAGCCCGCGCGCCTTGCGGTTCATCACCTGGTCCATGCCGATCATCGCGGCGATCTTCTGCACGCGCCCGGCCACATAGGCCGGATCCATGCCCCGATTGCGCAGCGGAAAGGCCAGGTTGTCGCCCACGGTCATCGTGTCGTAGACGACCGGGAACTGGAACACCTGCGCGATGTTGCGCTGCACCGTATCGGCCCGGGTCACGTCGCGATCGCCGAACAGGACCCGCCCGCGCGTGGGGATCAGCAGCCCCGAAATGATGTTCAGAAGCGTGGATTTGCCGCAGCCGGACGCGCCCAGAAGCGCATAGGCCTCTCCGTCATTCCAGACATGGTCGAGCTGCTTGAGGGCGAAATCGTCGTCGTCCGTCGGTTTGGGCAGGTAGGAATGGGCAAGATTGTCGAGCGTGATGCGGGCCATCTTTTCCCCCTCAGGCCGCGGCCGCATAGGCCGCGGGCGCGACCAGTTCGCCGCTTTCGGCAAAGACATAGACATGGGCGGCATCGAGCCAGACCTCGATCGGCGCGCCGAATTGAAGCTCTTGCACCCCGTGGATCAGCCCGACCCAGCGGTCTGCGCCATGATCGAGATGCAGGAAGGTCTCGGATCCGGTGATTTCGGTGACCTTCAGGCGGCACCGGAAATGCAGGCCATCGCGGCCCTGCGCGCCCAGATGCAGGTGGTCGGGCCGGAACCCGGCCTGGTAGGCGCCATCGGCCAGGGCGGCAAGCGCCCCGGTGGCGGGCGCTGTCTGCCCGTCGCCGAAGCTGATCCGGTCGCCCGCCTTGACGACGCGGGTGAAATTCATCGGCGGGTCCGAAAAGACCCGCGCGGTGGTCGCGTCGCAGGGCTGGCGATAGACCTGCGGAGTCGATCCGAACTGGGTCACGCGGCCTTCCCAGAGGGTGGCCACATTGCCGCCCAGCAAAAGCGCTTCTTCCGGTTCCGTGGTCGCGTAGACGAAGATCGCGCCGGATTCCGCGAAGATGCGGGGGATCTCGGCGCGCAATTCCTCGCGCAGCTTGTAGTCGAGATTGGCCAGCGGTTCATCCAGCAGCACCAGCCCGGCATCCTTGACCAGGGCCCGCGCCAGCGCACAGCGCTGCTGCTGGCCGCCCGACAGCTCCAGGGGTTTGCGCGCCAGCATCGGCGTCAATTGCATCAGTTCGGCCGCGGCCTGCACGCGCCGGTCGATCTCGGCCCGGCCCAGCCCCATCAGCCGCAACGGCGAGGCGATGTTGTCATAGACCGACATCGACGGGTAGTTGATGAACTGCTGATAGACCATCGCCACCTTGCGGTCCTGAACCCGCATGCCGGTCACATCCGTGCCTTCCCACAGGATGCGCCCCGTCGCCGGCTGATCCAGCCCCGCCATCAGCCGCATCAACGTGGTCTTGCCCGATAGCGTCGGCCCCAGCAGGACGTTCATCGTGCCACGTTCCAGCGCAAGATCGGTCGGATGGACATGCAGCTTGCCCTCCACGACCTTGGACACCCCCTCCAGTACCAGCGACATTTCGCGTCCTCCTCTCGACACTCACCCTATTCCGCGGCGCGGGTGCTCGGGTTTGCATGCGTTTCCATCCATTCGCCCAGCGCCCGGACCTGCCCGGTATCAAGGCGCAGGCCCAGTTTGCTGCGCCGCCACAGCACATCCTCCGGTGTGCTTGCATATTCATGACCCATCAGCCAGCGCAGCTCGGCCTCGGTCAGGGTGGCGCCGAAATCGCGCCCCAGGTCCGCCGCGCTGCGGGCGTCGCCCAGGATCAGGCGCGCCTCGGTGCCATAGGCCCGGATCAGGCGACGCGCCCAGTCGTCGGTCAGGAACGGGTAGTCGCGGCGCAGCGCCTCGGCCAGGGCGGCCGCCCCGTCATGGGCGAAATCCCCGCCGGGCAAGGGCACGCCCGCCGTCCAGGGGCCCTTGGGCACGGTCAGGACAGCGCCGATCTTTTCCAGCGCCGATTCCGCCAGCCGGCGATAGGTCGTGATCTTGCCGCCGAAGACATTGAGAACCGGCGCCCCGGCGGATTGGTCGACCCGGAGCGTGTAATCGCGTGTCGCCGCCGTGGCCGAACTTGCCCCGTCATCGTAGAGCGGGCGGACACCCGAATAGGACCAGACCACATCCTCGGGCGTGACCGGGCGCTCGAAATACCGGCTGGCAAAGGCGCACAGGTAATCGCGCTCGGCGTCCGTGCAGACCGGGGGCACCGTCGGATCGTCCTGTTCCGCGTCGGTCGTGCCGATCAGGGTGAATTCCTGCTCATACGGGATCGCGAAGATGATCCGGCCGTCGGTGCCCTGAAAGAAATAGCATTTGTCGTGATCGTAAAGCCTGCGGGTCACGATATGGCTGCCGCGCACCAGGCGCACGGAATCGCTGCTGTTCAGCCGGAGCTTCGCGTGGATCACGTCACCGACCCAGGGACCGGCCGCATTGACCAGCATGCGGGCGCGCACCACGGACCGCTGCCCGTCCCTGTCGATCGTCACCGACCAAAGCCCGTCTTCCGCCCGGGCGGAAACCACCTCTGAGCGGGTCAGGATGGTCGCGCCGCGGCGGTCCGCGTCACGGGCATTCAGCACCACCAGACGGCTGTCCTCGACCCAGCAATCGGAATATTCGAATGCCTTGTCGAACTCCGGCCGCAGCGGCACCCCCTCGGGGCGGTCGGCCAGCGCGATCGTCTTGGTCGCCGGCAGGATCTTGCGCCCGCCCAGGTGATCGTAAAGAAACAGGCCCACCCGGATCAGCCAGGCCGGTCGACGCCCCCGCATCCAGGGCATCAGCCGTGACAGCAACCGCGACGTCGGCGTGTCGCTCTCGAAGCGCATGTCGCGGTGATAGGGCAGCACGAAGCGCATCGGCCAGCTGATATGCGGCATCGCACGCAACAGGGTTTCGCGCTCGATCAATGCCTCGCGCACCAAGCGGAACTCGAAATATTCAAGATAGCGCAACCCGCCGTGAAACAGCTTGGTCGAGGCCGAGGAGGTCGCGCCGGCCAGATCGCCCTTTTCGGCCAGCACCACCGACAGGCCGCGCCCCGCGGCGTCGCGCGCGATGCCGCAGCCGTTGATGCCGCCGCCGATGATCAGCAGATCGACGGGCATTCCCGCGTTCGGGTCTGGATGGCTCTGTCCGGTCATTACCCCCCCGGGGACTTTGCGGTCATCTCTCTGTCACAAATCTAACCAAAACGAACATATACGCGCAAACATTTCTTCGTTGTTGCGTAATTTTTTTCGTTTTATAGAAACCGAAACCGACTTGCGCCGTGAATTCCCATCTTTTTGCGGAAGCCCGGGTTCGCTTGATCTGTCGAAACGAACACATCGCCGCGATCAGGGCGCGAATCGACCAAGGAAAGGAACCGACCATGTCCCAAGCCATGCGCCTGCCCGAGATCCTCAATATCGCCCGCCGCGACGGGCGCGTGACGGTCGAGGGCCTGGCGGCGCATTTCGACGTGACGCTGCAGACGATCCGCCGCGATCTGACGCTGCTGGCCGAACAGGGCAAGCTGGACAGGGTGCATGGCGGCGCCGTGCTGCAATCGACGATCGCCAATATCGGCTACGAGGATCGGCGCGGCCTGAACGATGCCGCCAAGACCGCCATCGCGGCGCGCTGCGCCCGCGACATTCCCGACGGCTGTTCGATCTTTCTCAACATCGGCACGACGACCGAGGCCGTGGCCCATGCGCTGATGCGGCATCGCGACATCCTGGTGCTGACCAACAACATGAATGTCGCCAACATCCTGGTCGACAACCCGTCCTGCGAGATCATCGTGGTGGGCGGGTTGTTGCGGCGCTCTGACGGGGGGCTGATCGGCTCGGTCTCGACGCAGGCGGTCGGACAATTCAAGTTCGACCTGGCGGTGATCAGCTGTTCGGCGCTCGATGCGGATGGCGACATGCTGGATTACGACATCCAGGAAGTCGGCGTCAGTCAGGCGATCCTGAAACAGGCGCGGCGCAGTTTCCTTGTGGCCGATCAGTCGAAATTCCAGCGCCGCGCCCCCGCGCGCATCGGGTCGCTGGCGCAGGTCGACACGTTCTACACCGATGCCCCGCCGCCCCGGACCGTTCTGGACGCCTGCCGCGCCTGGGGCACGCGTGTGACCCTTGCCGAAACGCCCGGGTAGGGTCTGCCATCCCTGCCGGTGCCGGGTCAGCCGGTGCGGTGGCTTTGGCGCGAATGCCCGCGGGCCCGCCCTGCCCGCCGCGGGCGCCGGGGTCAGGCCGACGGGGTGTCGCCCGCCCGGCGCCCGACGCCTGGCTCCTCGAACAGGGCGTCCGGTTCGATCCCGCGTTTTTCGGCGCTCTCGCGCACGGCTTCTTGCAGACTGCCGCTGCGGGCCAGCAGACGCCGGAACCGCGCCTCGTCCAGCATCAGCAGCGTCGACGGCACGATCGCGCGCACCTCGGCGCGACGGGCCTTTTGCAGCAGGATCGCCATCTGCCCGAACATTTCGCCGCGGCCCAGGCGCCAGGTCTGGCCGGCGGTTTCCAGTTCCACCGCGCCCGAGGCGATGAAGAACACCCGCCGGGCGACGCTGTCCTTGCGTATGATCACCTCACCGGCATTGACATAGCGCATCTGCAACGCCCGCCCGAGGCGCCTGAGCACGGCGTCATCGAGTTCGGCAAACAGCGGGAACTGCCGGACCAGTTCGGCCCGCTGCAGCGCGATGTCCAGATGCGGACGCTCCTCGCTGGCGGCGCGGCGGGTATCGAGATCCTGCATCAGAGCCTTATGAACCTCGGCCCCGATCAGCCCGTCGTCGCGCATCGCGGTATATTCGCGCTCTTCCAGGCGCAGCGCGGTGCGGCGGATGAAGCGGCGTTCCAGCTCCTCGGCATAGCCCGGGTATTGCAGGCGCAGCCCGTCCAGCGCGGTCTCGACCATCTCGATCCGGCGCGTCAGAAGCTCGTGCAGCAATTCGGCCACGCGCCGGCCGTGAATGCGCCTAATGCGCCCGTCGATGAAGGCGCCGAGGTCGCGCAGGATCAGCCGCTGTGACAGCAGCCGTTCGAACCGGTCCGCCGTGATGCGCGCCAGCGGCCCGGACAGGCCGAGCCGGCCGTTCAGAAGCACCGCGACGCGGAATCCCGGGCCATAGGCAACGCTGCGGCGTGCCGCGCGGTTGTAGCCGCTGCGCCCCTGGCTGCGGGCGCCCTCGATCAGGCGTTCGGCATCGGACAGGACCTGTTCGGCCATCCGCGCCGAGATCGTCCGTTCGTGCATGCGGGCGACGATCCTGTCGCGTTCGTGGCCGGCCAGCGCGATCAGGCCAAGCGTGATCCGGTCCCGATCCAGGATGTCGGCGCCGTCCTCGGCCGATTTCACCGCCGCGTCCAGCCGCTCGCCGAAGCGCTTGGCCTCGGAACGGACGGTGTCGTGGCCGAGGTCGTAATTCTCGGTGGTGCGCGCCACGTCCTCGCGCACCGTCTGCAGCGCCACGGCGACCACCTGGCGCGACAGCGCCTCGTCGATCGGCGACAGCCGGTCCAGCCCCAGCCGGCCGATCACCCAGCGCAGGGTCGTGCCCTGCACGATCAGCGTGAACAGGGTGAACCCGGTGGCAAGAATGCCGACCACACGCTGGATGCCGTCGGGCACGCGGAAACTTTCGGTCACCGCAAGCGCCAGCGCCAGCGTCACGGCCCCCCGCAGGCCGCCCCACAGGATCGCGGCCCGGTAAGGCCGTTCGACGGCCGGAGACAGCCTGAGCAGGGTCAGCAGCGGCAGCAATCCGAACAGGACCACCGCCCGCGCGGCGATGGCGGCGAGGATCACCACGCCCACCAGCAGGAAATCCCCGATCCGCACCTCCTCCAGCAGCCGCGGGATCAGCAGCGCGGCAAGGATGAAGATCAGCGCGCCGGCCCAATGGGCCAGCACGTCCCAGATCTCGCGCAGGTTCGCCCAGGCCTGGGGTGGCAGGCGGCCGGGCCCGGACAGGTTCAGCGTCAGGCCGGCGGCGACCACGGCGATGACGCCCGAGGCGCCGACGCTCTGTTCCGCGCCGATATAGGCAAGATAGGGCAGCGCCACCGAAATCGAGATCAGCGCCAGTTCGTGCCGGCCGAACAGCGCCATCACCCAGACCGCGACCCTTGCGGCCAGCCAACCGGTGAGGGCGCCGCCGGCGATCAGAACCGGGAAGCGCGCCAAGGCCGCGCCAAGGTCGGGATCCGGCATTCCCAGCATCACGAAACCCATGAACAACCCGAAAAGCGCGATCGCCGCGGCGTCGTTCAGAAGGCTCTCGCCCTCGATGATCCGCGCCAGCCGGCGTGGCGCCGAGATCGAGCGGAAGATGCTGACCACCGCCGAAGGGTCGGTGGTGGACACGATCGCGCCGATCAGCAGGCAGGCCGCCAGCGGCAGGGTGCTGGCCCAGGACAGGGCATAGCCCACGCTGAGCGTCGCGACAACCACGGCGACGACCGCCAGCACCAGGATCGGAACCCAATCGTCCAGCATCCGGCGCAGGTTCATCCCCAGCGTCGCCTGGAACAGCAAGGTGGGCAGGAACACGTAAAGAAAGACGTTGGACCGGATCGGCAAGCCCAGGATCGCCTCGGCCACCGGGTTCAGCGCGTCGGTCAGGTCGGTCCGCAGGAAAAAGGTCGCGCCCGCGCCGATCAACACCCCCAGAACGGCGAGGATCACGCTGTAGGGCAGACGCAAGCGCGCGGCCAGCGGCTCTGCCGTGCCGATGACCAGAAACAGGGACGCGATGACCGTGGTGACAAGAACGATATCCATGATCCTGACCTAGCCGGATTTGCCGGTTCGGGGAATCGCCCGGGCCGAACAATCGACCGCCGGACGCCGGATGCCGTCACTTTGACCGTCGCGACGGCCCCTGCCCGCGCAACAGGCCCGCAAGGCGGGCGCCGGACCAACCCCTGACCGGGCGCGGGCGCCGTCCGCTGTTCCGGGACCGCCGGTGCAAGCTATGGCGACATCGGCGGATCGGCGCGGGGCGCGGCCGCATCCGGACCGGCCCGGGTGCCGCGGCCCTGGGCCCGGTTCAGGGCCAGCAGGGCCAGGATCAGCAGGACGCCGGCGATTTCCACCATCAGATCGGGCCAGAAACAGGCGATGACCCCGGGCACGATCAGCAGCCGCTGCCAGACCGCCATGGGCCGGAACAGGAACCCTTCGAGCGCCGCGGCAAAGCCTGCCAGCGCCACGACGGCGATGAACCCGCCCCAAAGCACCAGCGGCAGCGGACCGCCCAGGATGATCTCTTCGTTGAAGACCATGAACAGCGGGATCAGGTAAAGGCCCTTGGCGTATTTCCAGGCCTGGACGCTTGTCTCCATCGGTTTCGACCCGGCGATGGCCGCCCCGGCAAAGCCCGCCAGCGCCACCGGCGGCGTGACGTTGCTGTCCTGCGAATACCAGAAGACCAGCAGATGGGCGATCAGGATCGGCATGCCGAATTCCTGCGTCAGCGCCGGACCGACCAGGATGATCAGCACGATATAGGCCGCCGTCACCGGCAGCCCCATGCCGAGGATCAGGCTGGCGATCGCCACCAGAAGGATCGCAAGGACCAGGTTGCCGCCCGAAAACGCGATCATCATCGCCGAGAACTTGAGGCCGAGGCCCGTCAGGCCCACCACCCCGACGATGATCCCCGCCACCGCACAGGCCATCGACACGGCCACCGCGTTGCGCGCGCCCAGTTCCAGCGCCTGCAGGGTCAGGGTCAGGCCACGGCGGCACAGGGCGGCGAAACGCGCCCTCGTGGGGCCGTTTGCGAAAAAGACCCAAAGCGCACGGGCGGAGGCCGCGGCGACGATCGCCAGGATCGCGAAGAAGCCGACCCGCATCGGCGAATAGCCCGCCACCAGCAGCGCCACCAGCGCCAGCAGCGGCAGCAGGAAATGCCAGCCCTCGGCCAGCACCGCGCGCACGCCGGGCAATTCGGCCGCGCTCATGCCGGTCATGCCCTGTTTCACGGCGGCGATATGCACCAGCAGGTAGACCGAGCCGAAATAGAGCACGGCCGGAAAGATCGACACCAGCACGATGTCGACATAGGGCATCTGGGTGAATTCGGACATCAGGAAGGCGCCCGCGCCCATCAGCGGCGGCATGATCTGCCCGCCGGTGCTGGCCGCCGCCTCGATCCCGCCGGCCTGGGCGGGGCGATAGCCGAGCCGCTTCATCAGCGGGATGGTGAAGGCGCCGGTGGTGACCACATTGGCAATGGCGCTGCCGCTGATCGAGCCCATGCCGGCGCTGGCGATCACCGCCGCCTTGGCCGGCCCGCCGCGTTGGCGGCCGGTCGCGGCATAGGCCAGGTCGATGAAGAACCTGCCGGCACCGGTGACTTCAAGAAAGGCCCCGAACAGGACGAAAACAAACACGAACGTCGCCGCCACGCCCAGCGGTATCCCAAAGATCCCCTCGGCCCCCAGGGTCATCTGGCTGGCCAGCCGATCCAGCGAATAGCCGCGGTGGTTCAGGATCCCGGGCATCCAGTCGGCCAGGACAGGCAATTCGCCCCGGCCGCCGGCAAAGGCATAGGCGATGAAGACCGCGCCGATGATGGTCATGCCAAGGCCCACGGCGCGGCGCGCGCCCTCGAGCACCACCAGGATGGTCAGCACGCCGACCCAGACGTCGATGTCGCGCGGAAAGATCTGGTTGGCGATGGTGTCGATATTGACCGGCAGCCAGGCCCCGACGACCACCGAGGCCGCGATCAGCGTCCCGTCGACGGCCCAGCCCAGCGTGCCGCGCGGGCGATACCGGCCCCGGACCGGATAGATCAGAAAGCACAGGACCAGCACAAAGCCCAGGTGAATCGGCCGCTGGTAGAACAGGCCCAGCGGCTGAACCCCCGCCGCATAAAGCTGGAACAGCGACAGGGCGATGCCGACCACGGCGATCGCGCGCAGCACGATCCGGGGTTGGGTCGGGTCGCGCCCCGGCACCTCGGTGTCCATCCCCATGGCGTCACTCTCCCGTCAATTCGATCCGAACCCGCGCCCGCGCGGCTTCCTGCGACAGCGACACCACCCGGTCGCCGACCTGCAGCCGGTGATCGACCGGCCCCGCCCCGGGGCGCAGAACATAGCCATTGCCCGGCACCGGTTCGTCGATGTCGAGGATCCAGTAGCCCCCCGCCCCGTCCGACACCTGCCGGCCGCGCCCGGGGATATGCCCCAGCCCGGCGGCGAAATCGGGCTGGCGCGACCGCACCAGCACCATCTGACCGCCCCGGTTCTCGTAGCAATCGGTCACCGGAAAGCCCGCCACCGAATGAGTCCACAAGACGCACCAACCCTGACCATCCGGCATGTCGAAACGGGCGATCTCATGCCCGTCGTCGCGCGTGGCGATCAGGGTATCGGCCGGACCCGGGGTCGCGCCGGACAGGAGGAGGGCGACAAGCCCCCCTCTCGTCGCCCGGTTCACGGACGCAAGTCGTCCGGCACGCTGCGGATGATCTCCTCGTAATACCGGATCGCGCCGGGATGCAGCGGCACCGGCGTGGCGTCGAGCGTGAATTCGATCGTGGTCTGGTTCGCCGCCGGATGGACCGCCTGCAATTCGGCGATGTTCTCGAACATCGCGCTGGTGATCGCATAGGCCAGGTCGTCGGACATTTCCGACGACACGGTCAGCACGTTGGGAATGCCCAGCACCGTGATGTCCGCGTCGACACCGGTATAGGTGCCGGCCGGCAGGGTCGTGGTGGCAAAGGTGCTGTCGGCGGCCAGGGCGGCGGCCAGTTCGTCTTCGGTCAGGGGAATGATGACGATATCCTGGGTCGTGGCCAGGTTGAGGATCGACGAGGTCGGCGCCCCGACCGACCAGAACCCGGCATCGATATCGCCATTGGCCAGCGCATCGGCGGTTTCGTTGAAATTCAGCCGCTGTTCGTCGATATCGTCATAGCTGATGCCGTTCGCCTGCAGGATGGCCGCGGTATTGACCTCGGTGCCCGAGCCCGGCGCGCCGATCGACACACGCTTGCCGCGCAGATCCTCCAGCGAATTGATGCCGCTGCCGTCCAGGGCCACGATATGCACCATGTTGGCATAGAGCGAGGCCACGCCGCGCACCATGGGCAGTTGCTGGCCTTCGAACCGGCCGGTTCCGGTATGGGCCTGGGCCACGGTATCGGCCAGCGCGATGGCAAGATCGGCGTCGCCGGTGGCGATCAGGCCCATGTTCTCGACCGAGGCCCCGGTGACTTCGGCGGTGGCCGAATAGCCCTCCACATGGGTGTTGATGATTTCCGCAAGGCCACCGCCCATCGGGTAATAGACCCCGCCGGTGCCGCCGGTGGCGATCGAAAGCTGGTCCTGCGCCAGCGCCGGAGCGCCAAGGCCCAGCGCGACCAGCGCAGCGGTACCGATCAGGCCTTTCGGCCCGCAAAGAACGTTTTTCAGCATGCTATCCTCCCAAGACAGAACTGTCGTCATATCGTCACGCGGTCCTCCCGCGACGCGCACAGTCTTTCAGACTTGCCGCCCCATGTGGACGGTTTTCTGCATCAGGCGGTGAATTCCCCGGCAGGTGGTCGCCCCGACCGGGGCAGGATGTCGCCAAACCCCCGCGATCCTGGCCGCAAAGACCGCCATCGCGGCGCGCGGGCGCGACCTCCTTGACCGGGTCGCGCCGGTCCGCTTCCCTTTGCGGCGCCGACACCCGGTGCACCCGCCGGGAAGGCGCGCTAGACTGGGGTCGCGGCCCGCCGCGCCCCGACACGATACAGGCATCGGACCCCATCATGATCATCGAGATTTGCCTCGTTCTGCTGCTTGTCAGCGTCAATGGCCTTCTGGCCATGTCCGAACTTGCGGTGGTGTCGTCGCGGCCGGGGCGGCTGCAAGCGCGCATGGAGCGTGGCGACCGCGGCGCCGGAATCGCGCTTGCCCTGGCACAGGATCCCGGCAGGTTCCTGTCGACCGTCCAGATCGGCATCACGCTTGTCGGTGTGCTTTCGGGCGCGTTTTCAGGCGCCACGATCGGGTTGCGCCTGGCCGAGAGGCTTCCCGAACTCGGCATTCCCGAAACCATGGCGAAAGAGGTCGGGGTGGGTCTGGTCGTGGTCGTCATAACCTACCTGACCCTGATCATCGGAGAACTCGTGCCCAAACGGGTCGCATTGGCGGCGCCGGAACGGGTCGCCTGCCGCGTTGCCCCGGCGATGCTGGTCCTGTCCCGGGTCGGGGCGCCGCTGGTCTGGCTTCTCGATCGCTCCGGCAACCTTGTCCTGCGTCTCATCGGACAGTCGGACCGCCGCGAAACCGCGGTCAGCGACGAGGACATCCGCCTGATGCTGTCCGAAGCGGCCGGGGCCGGCGTCATCCACCGCGCCGAGAAAGAGCTGATCGGCGGCGTCATGCGGTTCTCGGACCGGCGCGCCCGCGGGCTGATGACACCGCGCCGCAAGGTCGTGACCGCGCGGATCGACGAAAGCCGCGCCGAAATCCTGGCCCGTTTCGCAAGCTCGGGCCATTCGCGCCTGCCGCTGCGCCGAAACGGGCGGGACGATATCATCGGCGTCCTGCACAGCCGCGACCTGCTGGCGACGACCGAGGCGACGTTCGATGCCCTGGCCCTGATGCGCGAGGTTCCGGTGATCCACGAAACCCTGCCCGCCCTGGAGGTGATCGACCGGCTGCGCGGCTCCCCCTGTCACATGCTGCTGGTCTATGACGAATACGGGCATTTCGAAGGGATCGTCACACCGATGGACGTGCTGGGCGCGATCGCCGGCGGCTTTGACGACCCCCAGACCGACGAGCCGAAGCTCGTCGAACGTGACGACGGCTCGCTGCTGGTCGCAGGCTGGATGCCGCTTGACGAATTCGTCGAACGGCTCGGGCTGACGCCGCCGCCAGCGCCGGTGCCCGATACCGTCGCCGGCCTGGTTCTGGAACGTCTCGGCAACGTGCCGGGCGTGGGTCAATCCGTTGTCGTCGATGGCTGGCGCATGGAAATCGTCGACATGGACGGCTTGCGCATCGACAAGCTGCTCGTGCAGCGCGACGCGCCAAGCTGACGCCCGGCCCGCAAACGCGGCCCTCAGGCGGTCGCGGCGGGCGGCACCGCAAGAACGTCGATCTCTGCCTCGCGCAGGACGGTTTCGGCCACGCTTCCCAGCAGGAGCCTGGCAAGACCGCCGCGCCCATGGGTTCCCACGACCAGCAGATCGGCCGGCAGGTCCCGGGCCATCGACAGGATTTCCTCGGCCGGCGCCTTGCCGGCCTGGCGCACCTCCTGCCGGATCGCGCGCCACTCCGCCGCGGCGACGAATTCGGCCAGCGCCCGCGAGGCCGCCCTGTGCTGATCGTCACGATAGGCGTCCCGATCCTCCGCGGGGATGGTGTGGCTCATCGCCATGTGGAGGGCGGGGGCGTCGAAGACATGCAGGATCGTCGCCGTCGCGCGTGCTGCAATGTCACGGACCGCCGGGGTCGTCGCCACGCGCACGGCGGCCTCGGACAGGTCGGTCGTCAGCAACACATGGCGATAGGCGGCGACGGGCGGGGCATTGACCATCAGCACCGGACAGCCGACCGCGCGGATCGTGCGTTCGGCGGTGGTGCCGACAAAGACATCGCGCAGCATCTGGCGCCGGTGCGGCCCGATGACCAGCAGGTCGGGTGTGTCTTCTTCGGTGGCCCGGGCGATTCCGGCGAAGGGATCGGCCACGATGACCCGGACGTCGCAGGCGATCCCGTCGACATCGCGAACCGTGTTGCGCAATTCCCGCAGCAGTTCGGAGGCCGCAGCATGCTCGCTGTCGACGATCCGGCGCGGCTGATCGTCATCGACGACATGAACGATGGACAAGGCCGCATCGAACCCGCGCGCCAGCAGACTCGCCCGCCGCAGCGCGCGATCCGACCGTTCGGAAAAATCGGTGGCCAGCAGGATCTTCTTCATCGCGCGCTCCCTCTTGCGGCACAGACGGCATGTGCCATTCGACCATGCCCGGCGCGCATCCGGTTTGATCCAGATCATCCGAAATG
This sequence comes from Rhodobacteraceae bacterium HLUCCA08, assembly GCA_001314655.1. GTDB lineage: Bacteria > Pseudomonadota > Alphaproteobacteria > Rhodobacterales > Rhodobacteraceae > Salibaculum. Next base: position 88,518 of record LJSF01000007.1, read on the forward strand.
CACCCAACTTCGGTATTCTGCACCAAACGGACACGAAAAGGGCACGCGCGATGCCACGCGACAATTACCAGACCGTGAAGGAGGTCGCCGACCGCCTGCACCTGAACGAGGCGACGGTGCGTGGATGGATCCGCACCGGCGCGCTGCGCGCGATCGAGATCGGCAAGGGCTGGCGAATCGCCGACAGCGACCTGCAGAGGTTCCTGAGCGATCATGCGACCCGGCCCCGGACACAGACCGCGCCGGACCGCGGCCCGGGCGACCAGGCCGTATCACCGACCGAGCGCGGCGCGTGATCGACGCCCTGCTTCAGACGCCCTTCGCCGAAGTCGCCGTGCTGTTGGTCATGGCGGCCGCGATCGGTCTGTTCGGCATCGTGCTGCGCCAGCCGCTGATCGTCAGCTTCATCGCGGTCGGGTTGATCGCCGGACCCTCGGTGCTGGATGTCGTCCGGTCCGACGCGCAGATCGACCTGTTGTCCGAACTCGGCATCGCCGTGCTGCTGTTCCTGGTCGGCATCAAGCTCGACGTGACGCTGATCCGGTCGCTCGGGGCGGTCTCGCTTTTGACCGGGCTCGGCCAGGTCGCCTTCACCTCGGTCTTCGGCTACCTGATCGGGCTGGCGCTGGGGCTGGGGCATGTCACCAGCCTCTATGTCGCCGTGGCGCTGACCTTTTCGTCGACCATCATCATCGTGAAACTGCTGTCGGACAAGCGCGAGATCGACAGCCTGCACGGCCAGATCGCGCTGGGCTTCCTGATCGTTCAGGATCTTGTCGTGGTGCTGGCGATGATCGTGCTCTCGGCCATCGGCATCGGGGCCGGCGATGGCGGCCATGGCGGCGGGTCGGTCCCGCTGGTGCTGGCCTCGGGCCTGGCAATGGTGGCGCTGGTCATCGTCTTCGCGCGCTACGTCGCCACCCCGCTGACAGAGCGGCTGGCCCGGGCGCCCGAATTGCTGGTGATCTTCGCCATCGCCATGGCCGCGATCTTCGCGGCGGCGGGCGACCGCGTCGGGCTTGGCAAGGAGGTGGGCGGCCTGCTGGCCGGCGTCGCGCTGGCCTCGACCCCGTATCGCGAAACCATCGCCGCGCGGCTGGCGCCCTTGCGCGACTTCCTGCTGCTGTTCTTCTTCATCGCATTGGGGTCCGCCCTTGATCTGTCGCTGCTGGGCGCGCATGTCACCGGGGCCATCGTGTTCTCGCTTTTCGTGCTGATCGGCAACCCGCTGATCGTGCTGGCGATCATGGGGGCCCTGGGCTACCGCAAGCGCACCGGCTTCCTGGCCGGGCTGACCGTCGCGCAGATCAGCGAATTTTCCCTGATCTTCGTCGCCATGGGCGTGTCGCTTGGCCATGTGCAGGACGACGCGCTGGGCCTTGTCACCATGGTCGGCCTCGTGACCATCGCCGCCTCGACCTACATGATCACCTATTCGCATCGGCTGTATGCCCTGTTCGAACCGCTTTTGGGCGCCTTCGAACGCAAGGGCACGCCACGCGAACCGTCCGAAGCCGGCGCGCATCTGGAGGACGGCCACAAGGTGATCGTCTTCGGTCTGGGGCGGTTCGGCACCGCCATCGGGCTGCGCCTGAAGGCGCGCGGCATCCGGGTGCTGGGGGTCGACTTCAATCCGAACGCCGTGCGACGGTGGCGCGAGCTGGGGCTCGAGACCGAGTTCGGCGATGCGACCGACGCCGAATTCGTGGCCGAGCTTCCGTTGCGCCAGGCGGAGTGGATCGTGTCGACCGTCCCGATCCATCCGACCGGGCTGAGCCACGAGGATACGCGCATGACGTTGATCCAGTTGACCCGCTCGGCCGGGTTTCGCGGCCGGGTCGCCGTTGCATCGCACCATGCGCGCGATACCGAAAAGCTGTTCGGCGCCGGGGCCGATATCGTGCTGGAGCCGTTCCAGGACGCGGCCGATCGCGCGGTCGACCTGCTGTGCGGCGCCCCCGAACAGGACCGGACAGAGATCCCGCCGATCCTGTCCGAAGACACGCAGGCGTCCTGACGGCGGCTTTGCCCCCACACCCCCAGAGACCAGGCAGGATCATGACACAGACCCATCCCAGACCCGGCCCTCATGCCCAGACCGCCGAGGCGGTGCTCGACGGTCTCGACACCGGGCCCTCGGGGCTGAGCGCCGAACAGGCCGCGCGGCGGCTGGCCGAAACCGGGCCGAACCGCCTGCCCGCGCCGCCCGAACGCAGCCCGCTGCTGCGGTTCCTGGCGCATTTCCACAACGTGCTGATCTATGTGCTGATCGCCGCCGCGGTGGTGACGGCGGCGTTGCAGCACTGGATCGATACCGGCGTGATCCTCGCCGTCGTCGTCGTCAACGCGGTGATCGGCTACATTCAGGAAGGCCGCGCCGAACAGGCGATGGACGCGATCCGTGGCATGCTGGCGCCGCGATCGGCGGTGTTGCGCGACGGCCGGCGCCTTGGCGTCGACGCCGCCGACCTGGTGCCGGGCGACCTGGTGCTGATCGAGGCCGGCGACCGGGTGCCGGCCGATCTGCGTCTGTTGCAGGCCCGCAGCCTGAAGGCCGAAGAAGCGATCCTGACCGGCGAATCCGTGCCGGTGGACAAGGGCACGGCGCCGGTCGCCGAGGATGCGGCGCTGGGCGACCGGACCTCGATGCTGTTCTCGGGGACGCTGGTCGCGGCCGGAACCGGGCGCGGCATCGTCGTCGCCACCGGGCGCGATACCCAGATCGGCCGGATCAGCGGGATGCTGGCCCAGGTCCAGACCCTGACGACGCCTCTGGTCGGCCAGATGGACCGTTTCGCCCGCTGGCTGACCGTGTTCATCCTGATCGTCGCCGGCGCCCTGCTGTCCTATGGCTATTTCGTCGGCCGGATGCCCTTCGCCGATCTGTTCATGGCCGTGGTCGGCCTGTCGGTCGCCGCCATCCCCGAAGGCCTGCCCGCGGTGCTGACCATCACCCTGGCGGTCGGCGTGCAGGCGATGGCCCGGCGCAACGCCATTGTCCGCCGCCTGCCCGCGATCGAGACCCTGGGATCGGTTTCGGTGATCTGCACCGACAAGACCGGCACCCTCACCCGAAACGAGATGATGGCCGCGACGCTGGTCTCGGCCGGGCCTGTCTATTCGGTCGGCGGCAATGGCTATGCGCCCCAGGGCGCGGTGCGCTGGCGCGACGCGGACGCCGATCCGCAAGAGCATGCGGTGCTGATCGACTTCGCCCGCGCGGCCGGTCTGTGCAACGACGCGGCGCTGCATTCCGGCGATGCCGGCTGGCGGGTCGAGGGCGACCCGATGGAGGGCGCCTTGCTGGCGCTTGCCGGCAAGATCACCGGCGCCGGCGCCGAACCGTTCCGCGACTGGACCCGGACCGACGCCATCCCCTTCGATTCCGCGCATCGCTACATGGCCACCCTGCACCATGACCACGACGGCCTGGCGGCGATCCATGTCAAGGGCGCGCCCGAAGCCGTGCTGGCCATGTGCAGCGACCAGCGCTGCGACGGCGGCACCGAACCGGTGACGCCCGATGACTGGCACCGGGCGGTCGAACGCCTGGCGGCCGAGGGCCAGCGCGTGATCGCCGTCGCCACGCGTTCGGTGCCGCAGGACCACACGATCCTGAACCTGGCCGATCTGGACGGGCATCTGACGCTGATCGGGCTGATCGGGCTGATCGATCCGCCCCGCCCCGAAGCGATCACCGCGGTGGCCGAGTGTCACGCGGCCGGCATCCGGGTCAAGATGATCACCGGCGATCACGCCGCCACCGCCCGTGCCATCGGCGCGCAGATCGGGCTGACCAACACCGTCGACGTCCTGACCGGTGCCGACCTCGAGGCGATGGACGACACCGCCCTCGCCGATGCGGTGGTCGGGACCGACATCTTCGCCCGCACCTCTCCGGCGCACAAGCTGCGGCTGGTCACCGCGTTGCAGGCGCGCGGCCTGACCGTGGCGATGACCGGCGACGGCGTGAACGACGCGCCGGCGCTGAAACGCGCCGATGCCGGCATCGCCATGGGGCTCAAGGGCAGCGAGGCGGCCAAGGAGGCCGCCGAACTGGTCCTGGCCGACGACAATTTCGCCTCGATCGCCGCCGCCGTGCGCGAGGGACGCACGGTCTACGACAACATCAAGAAGGTGATCAGCTGGACCCTGCCCACCAATGCCGGCGAGGCGATGACGATCATCGTGGCGTTGTTCGCCGGCATGTCCCTGCCGATCACCGCGGTGCAGATCCTGTGGATCAACCTGATCACCGCCGTCACCCTGGGCCTTGCGCTGGCCTTCGAACCGTCCGAACCCGGCACGATGCACCGCCCGCCGCGCCCGCGGGACGAGCCGCTTCTGACCGGCGGGCTGATCTGGCACATCGTGCTGGTGGCGACCCTGTTCCTGGTGGCGGTCTTCGGGATGTATTTCTACGCGATCGAACGTGGTTACCCGGTCGCCTTGGCCCAGACCATCGCGATGAACACGCTTGTGGTGCTCGAGATCTTCCACCTGTTCTTCATCCGCAACATTCACGGCACCTCGCTGACCTGGACAGCCGTCCGGGGCACGCGGATCGTCTGGGCCTGCATCATCGCCGTCACCGCGGCGCAATTCGCGATCACCTATCTGCCGCCCTTGCAGGCGGTCTTCGGCACCCGGGCGGTCGGCCTTGCCGATGGTCTTCTGACCGTCGGCATCGGCGTCGTGTTCTTCGCCTTGATCGAGACCGAAAAGCAGATGCGGCTGGCCTTTCGGCGCCCGGGCTAGGGTCGGGTCGCGCCCGGGCCGCGTATCCGCCCGGGTCCGACGAAACCGGCCGCCGGCCGATCCTGGCCATGCCGACACTCGGCATGCCGTCGAAAAGCAGCATCGGGCGGGACATGGCATCGGTCCGGTCCGGCCGATGGGTCCCGGCGCAGGGGGGCGGATATCCGGACATCCCTGCACGGGCGCCCTGCGCAAGCCCGTGTCGACCCCGGCCCTCAGCTCTCGCGCGAGGTGTCCGGAAACCCCTCGCGCAGGGCGAAGGCCAGAAGTTCGGCGAGCGCATGCACCCCCGGCTTGCGCATCAGGTTGGTGCGGTGATGGTCGACCGTCCTGGCGCTGACGCCCGGCCGCTCCGAGATGTCGCGGTGGAAAACCCCTGGGCGACCAGGCTCGGGATCGGCCCTTCGCGCAGGGTCAGTTCGGCGGTGTCGTCCGGTGCGGCCAGAAGCGCCTGCACCTCGGGCGAAATCACCCTGGCACCGTCCCGCACCGGCGAAATGGCCTGGGTGAACGCCTCGATCCGGCCCCTTCTCAGAACGATCCCGTCGACCTCGGCCGCATCCCGCTCTCGCAGAGGCCCGACCGGGGTCAGCCGGTGCAGATCCGGACCACGATCGCGACTGTCGGCGACAAGTCCAGGCTGGAGCGGGTCACGATCGAATACCGGGTCGAGGACGCGGTGATCGGCACCCAGACCATCGGGCTGGCCGGGGTCAACCCGATGCTGCCCGGCACGACGAACGGCGAAGGCGCTGCCCGGCACGTCGGGCAGGGATTGCATCCTGGGCAGTTCCGGCGATGACAAGCTCGCCGCCGGCGCCGGCAACGACCCGGCCTCGGGCGGCGCGGGGGACGATATCCCGAAGGGCAAGGGCGGCAACGACCTTTTCGACGGTGGCGACGGCAGTGGCGACGGCGCCGACCTGATGCGCGACGGCGCCGGCGACGACGTCCTGGACGGGGGCGACGTTTTCTTCGGCGGCAACGGGGCCGACATGCTGATCGGTGGCGCGGGGAACGACACCCTGTGAGGCGGTGCCGGCGGCGGCCTGGCCGATGGCGTCCGCGATGTCCTTGTCTTCGCCACCGGACCGGCCGGGACCAACGGTTTCGACGAGGTCAAGGATTTCGAGGACGGGATCGACCAGATCGACCTCGGGTCCCGGGGGCTCTCCGACGTCGATGCGGTGGCCGCCCCGGCCACGGACCGCGCCACGGGCCTGCGGCTGGATTTCGGCGAGGGCGACGTGCTGGTCCCGACCGGAATGTCGCTGTCGGCCTTCGACCAGAGCGACGTGATCCTGACCTGAGCGCGGGGGGCCCTGCCCCGGGCCGCGGCGACGCGGCCGCGTCAGCGCCGGGGGTTACCGGTCACCGGGGCGGTCGGGGTCGAAATCGAACCGTTCGGGCAGGTGCAACCCGTTGGGCAGATGATGCTCCACCGCCATGACGGAAACCCCGTCGCGATACAGCCAGGGATCGCGTGTGTCGCGTTGCCAGGCCTCCATCCGGGCGCGGAAACTGGCCAGGCGGTCGGCCTGATCGGGGTCTTGGGCCAGGTTCGTGACCTCCTGCGGGTCGGTCTCCAGGTCGAACAGCTCTTCCGGCGGACGGCGCACATAATCCCGCAAGGGGCGTTTGCCGATCATCACCGGGTCGGTCCGCCGGATGCCCTGCCAGGACAGCGACCCATAAAGATCCCCCGAAAAGGGGAAATCCAGCTGCCAGGCCACGTTGCGATGATATTTGTAGCGCGGCGTGCGCAGAAACCGGGTCGGCCAGTAATTCGTCACCTCGTGGAAGGTGTGAGAGCCGAAGACGATGTCCCAGCCGGGCCGTGGCGCGCTGTCCTCGAGGATCGGCAGCAGCGACCGGCCGCGCCGCTTGCCTGGATCGGGCGCGGCCCCGGCCAGGTCGAGGAAGGTCGGCAGCAGGTCGGTGAAGGACACAAGGTTCGGATTGGCCACGCCCGCCCGCTGGCCGGGGCGGTGGAGGATCAGCGGCAGATGAACGCCCGCATCGAACAGCGTGGTCTTGGAATTCAGGAAGGGCGCGCCGTTGTCGGACAGAAAAACCACCAGCGTGTCCTCGGCCAGACCGGCCGCGTCCAGTGCCGCCAGCACCAGCCCGACGCCGCGATCCAGCCGGTGGACCGATCGGTAATAGGCGGCCAGTTCCGCGCGCACCTCGGGCAGATCGGGCAGAAACGGCGGCACCGCGACCGCGTCCGGGTCGAAAACGGGGTCCTCGGCGCCGAAGTCGTCATTGCCGAACCCGCCGCGGGTTTCGTCCCGGTGCGGGTCGATGAAGCCGACGGTCAGAAAGAACGGCACCCGGTCGGCCTGCCGCGCCGCGAAATAGGCGCCGGCGCGCGCGGCCACCCAGGCGACGTCACGGGTGCCGCTTTCCTCGCGCAGGGTCCAGGGATAGACCTCGGCCGGGCCGACATGGACCTTGCCGATGATGCCGGTGTGATAGCCGGCCTGGTTCAGCAGCCGGGGCGCGGTCGGCACATCGGCGAAGGTCATGAAATGGTGATGATCGTGGTGCAGGCCGTATTGCCCGGTCTCGTGGGTATGCAGCCCCGTGTAGATCACCGAGCGGCTGGCCGAACAGGACGCGGTCGAGGTGAAGGCCATGTCGAACCGGGTGCCGCGCCCGGCCAGCGCGTCGATATTCGGGGTCCGGATCGCCGTTTCGCCATAGCAACCGGCCATCCGGCCCAGGTCGTCGGCGATCATCAGAAGGATGTTCATCGGGACAGTCCTGTCAGCGCCAGCGGGCCGGTTCCGCGCGGGAAATCGCGGATCACGCGGCTGGCGATGTCGCAGCCCGCGCGCAGGCACCCGGCGACCGGGTAGCCGGCCTGCCACGCCGCAAGATAGCCCGCGTTGAAGGCATCGCCGGCGCCGATCGTGTCAAGCACCTCGGCCGGCGGGCTGGGCGCGGTCAGGGTGTCGCCGCCGTGGCGCCCGACCGCGCCCGCGGGGCCGCATTTGACCGCCAGCACCGCGCCGGGCCGCAACCGCGCGTCCAGCCGGTCCAGCGCCGCCGCGACGGTGGCGCAGCCGGTCAGGCCCTGCACTTCCTTGTCGTTCATCAGGATCACGTCGCCTTGCGCGATCCAGTCCAGGGCCAGGGCGCGGTTGTCTTCGGTCCAGCCGCCATCAGGCCAGCCGGGGTCGATCGCCAGGGCCGCGCCATGGCCGCGCAGGTCGGACAACAGCTCGGACGTGCCCCGGCACAGCGCCGGCAGGGCGAAACTGCCCGACACCAGCGCCATGGCGCCCGCAAGCGGCCAATCGGCCAGGCCGCCGCGCACCAGCGACAGGTCGAACCGGTCCAGGTGGCCGGGGGTCGAAAAGAACGTGCGTTCCGATCCCGGGTGCAGCAGCCCGAAGGTGACCGAGCTGGGCCCTGCGACCCGGGCGATCCGGTCAAGGGCGCCGCCGAACCGGCCGGCGATCATGTCGCCCACCAGATCGCCACCGGCCGAGGCGATCAGGCCCGAACGCGCCTGCAGCCGTTGCAGCACCAGCGCCGTATTGGCCGCCGATCCGCCGATCCGAAGGTCGGAATGGTCCAGGAAGCTTTCCGTCCCGCGTTCGGGCCAATGGTCCATCGTGCCGCCCACCAGGTCGAGATTGGCATTGCCGATGATCGCGATGGGGGCCGGGGCGGTCATGGCGCCACCTTGTCAGGCATCAGGGCGGCCGGCAACGGGGCGGCCGGCGGCATCGAACAGATGGACCGAAGCCGCATCCGGCGTCAGAAACACCGCCTGCCCGGCCGACACATCGGCGCGCCCCTCGATCCGGACATTGACGGCCCCGATCCCTTCGACTTCCGCATGCACGAAGGTATCGCTGCCCAGCCGTTCGGTCAGCGTCACCTTGCCGGCCCAGTCGCCCGCGTCGGACGACAGCGCAATATGTTCCGGCCGGATGCCATAGGTGACGGCACCATGCGCCTCGGCCACGGCCCCGGACAGGAAGTTCATCCGCGGGCTGCCGATGAAGCCGGCGACGAACTGGCTTGCGGGTTCCGAATAAAGCTCCATCGGTGTGCCGACCTGTTCGACATTCCCGCCATTGAGCACCACGATCCGGTCGGCCAGGGTCATCGCCTCGACCTGGTCATGGGTGACGTAGATCATCGTCGTATCCGGCAGCCGCTGGCCGAGGGCGGCGATTTCCAGCCGTGTATCGACGCGCAGCGCGGCATCCAGGTTCGACAGCGGTTCGTCGAACAGAAAGACGCGCGGGTCGCGGGTGATGGCGCGGCCGATGGCGACGCGCTGGCGCTGGCCGCCGGACAATTGCCGCGGCTTGCGGCCCAGCAATTCCTCGATCTGCAGCATCTTCGCGGCCGCCTGGACCCGCGCCTCGATCTCGGGCGTCGACAGCTTGGCCTGTTCCAGACCGAAGGACATGTTTTCATAGACCGTCATGTGCGGGTAAAGCGCGTAGGATTGAAACACCATGGCGATGCCGCGCCGGGCTGGCATCACGTCGTTCATCGGCGCGCCGTCGATGCGCAGCTCGCCGCCGGTGATGTCCTCGAGCCCCGCGATCATCCGCAGCAGCGTGGACTTGCCGCAGCCCGAGGGGCCGACGAAGACGACGAATTCGCCCTGCTCCAGGCTGAGGTTGATGTCGCGCAGGACCTGCACATTGCCATAGGATTTGGAGACATTGATCAGCTCGACACTCGCCATGGGTTATCCTTTCACGGCGCCGGCGGTCAGGCCGGACACGATCTTGCGTTGAAACACCAGCACCAGCGCCACCAGCGGCAGCGTCACGATGACCGAGGCGGCCATGATGTTGCCCCAGGGGATCTCGAATTCGCTGCGCCCGGAAATCAGCGCGATGGCCACCGGCACGGTGCGCTGGCTGTCGGTGGACAGGAAGGTCAGCGCGAACAGGAATTCGTTCCAGGCATGGATGAAGGCCAGAAGCCCCGTCGTCACCATCGCCGGCCACATCAATGGGAGGAACACGCGGCGGATGATGGTGAACGACGAGGCCCCATCCATGATCGCCGCCTCCTCGATTTCCACGGGGAGGTTGCGCATGAAGGTCGTCAGCACCCAGACCGTGAACGGCAGGGTGAAGATCATGTAGGAGAACACGAGGCTCCAGAGCGAATTGAACAGGCCGAAATAGCGGATCACCTCGAACAGGCCCGACAGGACGGCGATCTGCGGGAACATCGACACCGACAGCACCGTCAGCAGCAAAAGCCCCCTGCCCCGGAACCGGATCCGCGACAGGGCATAAGCGGCGGTCACCGCCAGGAACAGGGACAGGATCACCACCACGGTGGCGACAAAGACCGAATTGAGGATCTGCTTGCCGAACACCCCCTCGGTCAGCATCGCCTGGTAATTGGCCAGGTTCAGCGCCTTGGGCAGGTAATTGACCTCGAACAACGCCTGGCCGTCCTCGAGCGAGGTCAGGATCGCATAGTAGAACGGGAACACCGCCTGCAGGACGATGAGGCCCACAAGGGTATAGAACCCGATCGTCTGCCAGAGCGGCGGTTTCATGAGCGCTTGCCCTCCAGGTCCATCCGGGTCGCCATGATGAAGGTGATGGTGATCAGCGCGATCACCAGGAACAGCAGCGTCGAGGCGGCCGAACCATAGGCGAACTGGTCGTAATCGAACAGGTTCTCGCGGGCATAGACCGACATGGTGCGGGTGGCGTCGGTGTTGGGGGTCAGCACATAGACGATGTCGAAGACCCGCAGCGCATCCAGCGTCCGGAACACCACCGCGACCAGCACGGCGGGCATGATCAGCGGCAGGGTGATCTTGCGGAACACCCGCCAGGCCGGCACGCCGTCCAGTTTCGCGGCCTCGTAGATGTCCTGCGGCACCATCTGCAGCCCGGCCAGGATCAGCAGCGCCATGAAGGGCGTCGTCTTCCAGATGTCGACCATCAGCACCGCGACCATCGCCGTGTCGGGCGAGGCGGTCCAGGCGATCGGCTGGGAAATCAGGCCCAGGCCCTGCAGCATGTCGTTGATGATCCCGAACTGGTCATGCAGCATCCAGGCCCACATCTTGGCCGACACGATGGTGGGGATCGCCCAGGGGATCAGCACGGCGGCCCGAACCAGGCCGCGGCCGCGGAATTGCTGGTTCAGCACCAGCGCGATGACCAGACCGAACAGGGTTTCGAAACTGACCGAAACGACAGCGAACAGGATCGTGTTCCAGACCGAGCGCCACCAGCGGGCATCGGCCAGCAATCCGTAATATTGCCCCTCGCCGTCGCCCCATTCGACATATTCGAGGTAATTGCGGAACCCGACCCATCGCGCATCGGACATCAGGTCCAGCGAGGCATCGGTGAAGCTGAACCAGATCGTCCGGCCCAGCGGCCAGGCGGCGACCACCGCCAGCGTGACCAGCATCGGCGCCAGGAACAGCCAGGCCGACCGTGTCCGGCTGCGCGACAGGCGCGATTTCTTGGCGGTTTCGGCCACGGCACTCCTCCTTGCTCGATGCCCCCGGGCGACGCGCGCCCGGGGTCGTGGTCGGGTCCCTACCAGCGCGGGCCGCGCAGGCGGTTCAGCTCGGCCTCGAGCCGGGCCAGGTTCTCTTCGGCGGTGCCGTCGCCGGACATGGTGTTGTGCGTCGCCGTCCAGAACGCCGCCGACACCTCGTTGTATTTGCGCAAGGTCGCGGCCGAGGGGCGCGGCAGGGCATTGTCGACGACCGGCTTCCACAGCGGGATGAATTCCTGTTCCGCCGCGACCTCCGGATCGTCATAGACCGCCGTCAGGGTCGGCGGGCGCGACAGCTCGATCGCGCGTTCCTTCTGGTTGTCGTAATTGTTCAGGAACCGGACCAGTTCGATCGCCGCCTCCTGGTGTTCGGAATAGGCCGACACGCCCAGGTGCCAGCCGCCCAGGGTGGCGGCCGAGGGCAGGCCGTCGCCCCCGGTCGGCAAGGTGGTCACGGCGAAGCTGTCGCGCACCGGGCTGTCCTCGCCGGCGGCCAGGGCATAGGCATAGTTCCAGTTGCGCATGAACACCGCATTGCCGGACTGGAACACCCCGCGGGCATCCTCTTCCTTGTAGTTCAGCACGCCTTCGGGCGAAATCCCGCCGACCCAGCTGGCCGCCAGGGTAAGCGCCTCGGCCGCCGCCGGGTTGTTGATCCCGATCGAGCCGTCCAGCTCGACGATCCGGCCGCCGCCGTTGCTGACGATCCATTCCTGGGCATTGCAGGTCAGCCCCTCGTAGGCGGCCCCCTGGAACACGAAGCCCCACATGTCGTCATCGCCCTCGGCCCGTTCGCCGTCCATGATGATCTGCGCGGTTTCGGTCATTTCCTGCCAGGTGGTGGGCACGTCGCGGCCGTATTTCTCCAGCAGGTCGGCCCGGTAATACAGCGCCGGCGCGCCCAGGAACATCGGCAGGGCGACCAGTTTGCCATCCACGGTCTGGCTTTCCACGGCGGCCGGGACGAAATCGTCGATGATGTCCTGCACATGGGGGGACAGGTCGACGAAATGCTGCGCCAGCTGCGGCGCCCAGATCACGTCCAGCCGGTAGACGTCGATATCGGACGATTGCGCCGACAGCCACAGCCGGTATTGGCCGAACTGGTCCGTCGTGCTTTCCGGCATCGACACGATGGTGACGGTGTGGCCGGTCTCGGCCTCGAACCGGTCCAGCTGGTCGCGCAGGTTTTCCTGGTCGCGCCCGATCGAGCCGTGCACGATCGTCAGCTCTTCGGCGATCGCCCCGCTGGCCAGCAGGGCCGCCGTGGCCAGACCGGTCATGAGATGTCTGAATGTGGTCATTGTGTTCCTCCTGTCGTTGTAACGGTTCTTGTCGTTGCGGCCTCACCGCACGAAGATCGGTGAGGTCCAGGCCATCTGGCCGCTGACTTGTCGCAGCCGCAGATAGATCGTTTCGCCGGCGGACAGCGCGCCCAGCGGCACCTGCCCGGCCCATTGCCAGTCTTGCGGGCGGGGCAATTGGTGGATCCGCCAGGCGGGGCTGTCGATCGGCCCCAGGTTGCCGCTTTTGGCCCCCTCGTAGAGCCGGGCCGCCGGGATCCGGATCTGCCGGTCGCCGAGCCGGGCCTCGACCACCGCCTCGGACGGCAGCCGGGCCCGCAGCATCATCCCCTGCATCGCCGGCGTGGTGTTGTTGGGATTGGCCTCGGCGGTGACGGACAGGGTGACGGCGTCGCCCTCCAGGCCGATCCGGGGCAGGCTGTGGCCGCTGTCGCTGCCTTCGAGCGGCGACACGATCTCGGGGCCGCGCAGGCGGGGCTCCACGGCGTGGATCCTGCCCCCGTCCAGCGTCAGGGCCACGTCCCAGTCATGCCGGCTGCCGCGCGCGCCCCAGCCCAGCTCCAGGAACAGCAGGATTTCGTCACCGTCCGGGTCGATCGGCGCAGGCGTGATCGCCGGGCTGATCCGGTGCCACAGCCGGCCGTTGCGGAGGATGTCGATCTGGTCGATCGCGCCGCCGGCCACCGCTTCGACACTCAGCGCGGCAGCAGGCCGGGGGGCGATGACGCTGCCCTGCACCGCGCCGTCGATATCCGCCAGCAGGTGGATACGGTCGCCGGTCAGCGCGTTGGTGCGCCGGTCCTGCATCGCCCGCCAGAACCCGTCCCGGTCGTGGGCGCCGGCGAACAGCGCCATGCGGCCATGGCCGTAGGACCCGGGAAAGCCGCTGTGGTGATCGGTATTGCCGACGATGCCGAAGACCGCGCCCCGCGCCAGGCCCTGCGCCATGGTCGAGTGTCCGTCCACCGGGCCCATGGAATGCAGGTAGCCCCGGTCGGTTTCCGAGGCTTCGGCGCAGCCATGCATCGACAGCATCTCGACGAAGGGCGACAGGTCGGGATCGAAGCTGTCCCAGTTGATGCCGCGGGCCCCGGTGCGATAGCCGATATGATGGGGAAAGGCGAAGGCCCGGTCGCCGTAGCGGGCCTTCAGCGCCGATTTCAGCGCCGCCGGATCGTCGGCCAGTTCCAGCGGCCCGCGCTCCAGGTCGGCCAGCACGATCGTGTAGTCGCCATGGGCGTTCGAATGGATCTCGTAGCCCGCGAACACGGTGAATTGCCCCGGCCGGTCGGCGGCGCGCAGGGTGTCGTAATGGCCAGGCCAGGCGGCGCGCAGCCGGTCGAAACCCTTGACGTGAAAGTCGACGATATGGGCCACGCGCGGGTCGTCGACCGGCATGTCGGGCCAATGGGCATGGCCGGTGACCGAAACGAAATCCAGCTGCAGCGCGGCTTTCTTCAGGGCGTCGGGAAAGGCGCCATGGCCATAGGACAGGTCCGAATGGTTGTGGATGTCGCCGTAGAAGGCCCGCAGCCCCAGGGCGCGGGCGCGCGGGCACAACCGTTCGGGCAAGGCCGCGTTGATCATTGCGCCGCCTCCGCCAGGTCCATCTCGCGCGGGTCGACCGGGCGGCCGTTTTCGGCCAGGCTGATCTGCGCCGCCGTCACCAGGCGCAGCGACGCGACCCCTTCGGCGACACCGACAGGCGGGCGTTCGCCCTGCATGAAACGGTCCAGCTTGCGCACCAGTTCCCGGTCGGCGCCGTAATGCGACGAGCCGCGGTCGGGATCGGGGTGACGGATCGTCGAGCGCGCATGGCCATGCCGTTCGACCAGGTCGATATCGCCGCTGTGCCGTTCCATCCGCAACCGGCCGCTGTCGCCGACGATCTCGAGCGTTTCCTGGTCTTCGGCCCAGGGTCCGAAGATGGCGAAGAACAGCGTCGCGACCAGGCCGCTGTCATACTGCACCGTCACCACGGCGTGGTCGTCGATATCGGCGCCGGGGTGAAAGACGCAGGTGTCGTTGCGGTCATGCACCGCCTCGGCCCGGCTCCAGCTGGCGTTCGGCACCCGGCCGATCCCTTCGAACTTGTCGATCAGGGTTTCATGGCGGCGATAGGGGCAATCCCGGTCGCAGTCGCCGCATCGGGCCGGCGCGGTGGGATCGGGGGCGAAGATCCCCGAAACCCCGCCGGTGGCCGTGACCCGGACCGGCTGCGCATCTCCGGCGATCCAGTTGAGCACGTCGAAATGGTGCGAGCCCTTGTCGTTGAGCGCCCCGCCCGAGCGCGCCGCGCTGCGGTGCCACAATTGCAGGTAGCGGGTATAGGGAATGACCGAGCGCAGCAGCACCATGCGGGGCCGGCCGATCCGGCCGCTGCGCGCCAGGGCGACGGATTCGATCCAGGACCGTTCGTAGCGCCGGGTGAAGCCCATCATGACCGGTGCGCCGCTGACCTTTTCCGCCGCCGCGATGGCCCGGGCATCGTCCAGCGTGACCGAAATCGGCTTGTCCAGATAGACCCGCTTGCCATGAGCCACCGCCGCCTCGACCGGGGCGCGATGGCCGTCGGTATGGGTGGTGACGATCACCAGGTCGACCGACGTATCCGCCACCGCCTCCTGGAGAGAGCCGAAGACACGCACCCGGTTGTCGGTGCCGGTCCGGTCGTAGATCGCTCCCAGGTGCCGGGCCGCCAGCGCGGCGCGCTCCTCCAGCCGGTCATGGACCCCGCGGATGCGCAGGCCGGTGTCGCGCGCGGCCTCGGCGATGCGGCTGCCGATGAAATAGACGCCCCGCTCACCGGCACCGATGATGGCAACCCCGACACTGGATTCTGGTCTTGTCATGACAACCCCGGACTTGTCCCTGACCCGGAGCCTAGGCGAGTATGATCAGCCGATAAACGCCACTTATACTCACCCCTCAGGGCGAGGTCGCGTCGAGCAGCTGGATCGAGCCGTTCACCAGCGTGTAGATCGGCAGGTAATGGGTGCGCGGCGGGGCCGGGCTTTGCTCGATACGGGCGCTGATGACGGTTTCGAACAGGTCCAGCTTTTCGGCGTCGGAATTGCCGACGATATCGAACTGGCTGACATGTTCGGACGGCACGTCGACGCTGCCCAGCAGCAACAGGCTGACATCGACGCCGGACCGCAGCCGTTTGTCGTGCAGGGCGGCGTCCATCCTGTAGCCCTCGACCAGCCCCCAGACGATCAGGGCGGTCGTCGCGTCCGCGTCGCCGGGCAGGTCGGGCAAGGCCCGCGACAGGTCTTCGCGGCGGTAGGATCCGGGCAGCGACGCGACGGTGTGCAGGCGCGGATGCGGCTGCGGCCCCGCCCAATCGCTGAGCAGCAGGAATTCCCGCCGCGCCATCGCGATCTGGCGCGCGTCATGGGCCGAGGTCAGAAAACCGATCCGGTCATGCCCCCGGTCGCGCAACATGCGGTAGCCCACCGACAGCGCCTCGCGCCAATTGGTGCCGATGACATCCGCGTCGATCCCCGTCACCGACACCCCGTCGATCACCAGCGCATCGGCGCGGTCGCGGATCCGGGCCAGGAACCGGACCGAGACGACTTCGAAATTCGACTGCAGCAGACAGCACCGGAACCGCCACGGGCGGTCCAGATGGGCGCAGGCATCGGCCTCGTCGGCGAATTCCTTCATCTCGACGCGGTAGCCTTGCCGCCGCAGCCGGTTGACCAGTTCGATCAGCAATGTGCGCGCCAGGCGGCTTTCGGATGTGCGATACAGGATCAGGCAATCGGCGGCATAGACCTCGCCGGTGTCCTCGGGTCGGGGGGCGATGCGCAACCCCGCCCCCGGACGCGCCACGATCCGCCCCGCCGCGACCAGGGGTGCCAGCGCCCTCTGGACCACCCGCTGCGAGGTTCCGAATTCGGCCATCAGGTCGCGCACCTTGGGCAGCCGCGCCCCCGGCGCGCCCTGGGCGATCAGCCGCTCGAGCCGCTGTCTGACGGCTGCGTCTCTGGGCGTTCTGCTGTCGGATCCCATGGTCTGTCGCGCGGCGGGTTTCGGACGGTATCGGTCCGCGCAGTATGCCGACAATTCGCGGCAGCGAAAGCGCCGTCGGACAGGACCGCCCGGTCCGGCCCTCAGGCGACCTGACGCGCCCGCCCGATCGTGCCGCTCAGCCAGCCGATCAGGGCGGTTTCGTCGGGCGCCAGGGGCCGGGCCAGCCCGCCGGTGAACGCCTCGAAGGCCGGCAGGTTCAGCGCATTGACCCCGACCAGGACCGGCAGGCCGAGGTCGAGCGCCTCGGCGATGACCGCGCGGAACCCGCGCCCCTCCGCCTCGTGCTTGCCGAACTTGTTGACGATCAGGCAATCGCTGCCGGGCAGCCGGCCCTGCACCAGCCCGACCGCGCCTTCCAGCGCTTCGGGGTCAAGCCGGCAGCCCCGCGATGCGGATCCCAGGCTTTGGGAGATCCGGATCCGGGGGCCGTCGGGCAGGACGATGACATCCATGTCGCAGGGCCCTGCATCGGGGCGTTCGGTATTGACCTGCGCGGTGCCCGCAGGCCGCAGCCCCCGGGCGACAAGCGCCTGCGCCACCTTCTGCAACACCAGATCGGTGTCACCGCGCCCCGGCGCCATGGTATAGGCGATGTTCATCCATGTCCCCTTTCCGATCGGAACGGCAGGAAATCGACAAGCGCGCCTGCGGCCAGGTCCCCGTCCCGGGCGGGCAGAACGACCAGGCCATCCGACAGGGCCAGCAGGCCGACCTGGCCGGATCGCACGGGCGCGGCGGCTTCGACCCGGGCGCGCCCCGTCGCGTCCCAGCCGACGACCCGCGCCGGGCGCAATTCGCAGCGTCCGGGCCGGCGCCGCACCGGATGCGACAGCCGCGCCCGGTGGCCGGGCCTGTCCGCCCCGGCACACCCGGACAGTCCCGCCAGGATCGGTTCGCCGAACAGCGCCCAGGTCACGAAAGCCGATTGCGGATTGCCCGGAAGGCCAAGCCACAGGGCCCCGCCCAATCGGCCGAAGGCGACCGGCTTTCCCGGCTTGATCGCGACCCCGGCGAAGATTTCGCGCCCGCCGAGGTCCCGGACGGCGGCGCGCAGGTGATCCTCTTCGCCCACCGACACGCCCCCGGTCGTCACCACCAGGTCGCAATCCTGCGCGGCACGCCCAAGCGCCTGCCGCGTCGCCGCGATATCGTCGGGCAGGTGATCGACGATCCGCAGGTCAAGATCGGGGCGCGCCAGGGCGGCCCGCAGCATCGGCGTGTTCACGTCCCAGATCCCGGCGCGGCCCGGGCGAGGCGCCCCCGGGGGCGCGATCTCGGCGCCCGAGACCAGCAGCGCCAGGCGCAGCCTGCGCCGCACGACCAGATCGCCATGGCCGGCCGAGGCCGCCGCGGCGATGCCGCGCGGACCGATCCGCAGGCCGGGTGGAACGATGTCGGCGCCGCGGGAATATTCCTCGGCCCGACGGCGGATATTGGCGCCCGGATCGGGGCGCGCGCGCAGAACGATCCCGTCGGGGCCGCGCGCCACCGCCTCCTGCATCACGACGCAATCGGCCCCCTGCGGCACCGGCGCGCCGGTCAGGATGCGCGCGCAGGCGCCGGGCGGCAGGGCGGTGTGGCCGCCGTCGCCGGCCGCACAGCGCAGCGCCACGGCCAGCGTCCAGGGACCGGCTCCGGTCAGGTCGGACCACCGCAGCGCATAGCCGTCCACCGCGGCATGATCGAAACGCGGCATGTCGGCCAGCGCACGGATCGGCGCCGCCAGCACCCGTCCCGAGGCCTGGGCCAGGTCGACCCGTTCGACCCCGTCGACGCACAGGACCTGCCCGGCGATCCGCCGCAAGGCCTGGTCCAGGCTGATGGTGTCGCCGCGCCGGGCGGGGGCATCGCATCCGCATCCCGCATCGATCCGGCGTTGCACAACGGTCATGGCAAGGCCCCCCGACCCTGCGGATCGGCGAACAGGTCGTGCAATCCGCGCCGCCGCAGCATCGCGTCGCGCAGCTTGTCCAGGTCCCGCTGGGTCAGGCGGGCGCGGGCAAGCGGCAACAGGACCGCGTTTTCGAGGATCAGATGCCGACGCGTCGCCGCGGCAAGCTCGCGCAGGATGTCCCGCACCGCCTGGGACAACCGCCCCACCGCCGATGCACCACAGATATCCGCGGCGACGACCCCGGCCAGCCGGGCGATCTCGTCATGTTCGCGGTCCAGACGTTGCGCCAGCCGGGGCAGGTCGTCCTCGGGGTCGGCACGGGCAAGAACCAGTGGCATCAGGGCGTCATCCTCGTCCGCCAGCAACAGCGGCAATTCATTGCGCAGATAGCCGCACAGGGCAGCCACCGCATCCGGGTCGGGGGTCGGCTGATCCGCCAGACCGTCGATCCGGGCGCAGATGGTGCGCAGCCGCAGGTGATCCTCCGAGATGAAGTCGATCGGGTTGCGCAGCAGCCAGGGACTTGTCGGGGATGTCCCGTCCGGCCGCGGGCGGTCAGGGATGCGGGGCGTCATCCGTCGCTCCTTCGGCCGGGAGCGGCCGCAGATCGGCGCCGACGACTTCGGCTTTGGCGACCAGGCTTTGCACGAAGGCACGGGCGGCACGGGCCCAGGCGGTCTTTTCCATCGCCTCCGAGATCCTGTGCCGGACCGCGTCGTAAGGCAGTTCGGCACCGGCCGCGACCGCGTCCATCCGGATGATGTGCCAGCCGTGGCGGGTCCGGACCGGCGCATGCGTGACCGACCCCGCGTCGAGGCTCCGCAGGGCGGCCTTGAATTCCGGCACCGTATCGCCGGGGGTCAGCTGACCAAGGCTGCCACCGGCATCGCGCGAGGCGCAATCACTATGGGCGCGGGCGATGTCGGCAAAGCTCTCTGCGCCGGCCAGCACCTGCTGCGTCAGGTAGCCCGCCCGTTCGGCGGCGGCCGTCTTGCCCGAACGATCCGCGGGATCGCAGGCGACAAGGATATGCGACACCTCCCATAGCGGCGGTGCCCGGAACCGCGCCGGCTCTCGCGCCCATTCGGCACGGACCTCGGGCTCGGACGGGGCCGACACGCCGACCGCCTGGTCAAGAAGGCCCCGGATCAGGGCCTCCTCTTCGGTTTCGAACCGGCCGGGGGCAAGTTCGCGGGGCTGCGGGGCCAGGCCCCGGCGGCGGGCCTCCTGCAACAGAAGGGTCCGCACGGCGATCGCGTTGGCCGCCTTGCGCCAGGCGATGCCCGGTTTGCCCCTTGGGCCGGGGTGGTTCTGGGTCTCGGCCGCCACCTGGGCGGCCGGAACCGTTTCGCCGTTGACGATCAGATCGGGAAAGAGCGCGTTCATCGCATTCACTCCGCCGGAGACGGCACGCCGTCGCGCGTGCCGGCCGCCGGTCCGCCCGGACGTTCGCCATCGCGCGCGCCGGCCACCACGTCGCGGGCAGGCGGCAGCGCCGTCCGGCGGCGCGACCGGACCACCTGGTATCCCGACCGGCCGAAGAGGTAGCGGACCGGGGCCGCGAAGCCGGACAGGATGTGCACCAGCCGGGTGAACGGAAACACCGCGATGATCAGCAGGCCCAGGACCAGGTGCAGCTTGAAGACCAGCGCGACATCGGCGACATGACCCGCCGCGGCACCGTCGAAGGTAAAGATGCCCTGCGCCCAGGACATGAACTTGACCATTTCATGCCCGTCGAGATGGCCCAGCGACACCACGACCGTGGACAGGCCCAGCGCCAGTTGCGCGATCAGCATCAGCAGGATGGCGTTGTCCCAGAAGCTGGAGGTCCGGGCGATCCGCGGATCGGTCCAGCGGCGATGGAACAGAAGCAGACCGCCGATCAGCGCCGCCACCCCGGCGATGCCGCCCGCGGCCACGGCGAGGATCTGCTTGGCGCCATGGCTGATGCCCAGCGCATCGAACACCCAGATCGGTGTCAGCAGACCGAAAAGATGGCCGAAAAAGATCACCAGAACGCCGACATGGAACAGAACCGAGCCAAGGATCAGCTGCCGGCGCCGCAGCATCTGCGACGAGGAGGATTTCCAGGTGAAGGGGTCGCGCTCGTAACGGGCGATCGACCCGAGGATCCCGATCGCCAGCGCGATATAGGGAAAGGTTCCGAACAGGAATTGGTTCATGACAGCCTCCGTCATTCAGCCGCGTGGGGCGCGGGGTCGGGGGTGATGGGGGGATCCATGCGCGACAGCATGTCGCGCACCTGCGGGCAGCCGGCACCGGGATCGGGACCGAAGCGGACTTCGGTTTCCTCCCAGACCGCGTCGAGCGCGTCGAGGTCTTCGGGATCGACCTCGGGCTGGTCCAGAAGCTCGGCCAGCGCGGCCTTGTCGGTCCTGGCGCCCGACAGCTGCACCAGGGCGGCGAAGACGGCGCCATAGGCGCTGTCGCGCCGCTCCAGCCGGGCGGCAAGCGCCTGCAGGATATGGGCCGCGTCGGCCAGGATGTCGCGCGTTTCGGCGGCCGGTCGGGTCGCGAGGAATTCCAGCAGCACCGGCAGATGGTCGGGCAATTCGCTGGTGACCGGGTCGAACCCCGCCGCGCGATACATCTCGACCAGGCTGACCATGGCGCCGCCCCGGTCGCGGCTTTCGCCGTGGACATGTTCGAACAGGTTCAGCGAAAGCGTCCGCGACCGGTCGAACAGCATCACGTAGCGCTCTTGCAAGGCATAGATGTCGCCACCGCCCAGATCGTCGACCAGGGGGCGCAAGGCCCGGCGCGCCGCGGCCGTGAGCCTGGTTTCGGAGGCCAGAACGCCGCCGATTTCCGGCATCGCGGCCTGAAGCTCGGGCGTCGGGTAGCTCAGGATCAGTGAAATCGCCTTCAGGCTCCGGTCCATCACATCGCCTCCGGCATCTTGAGCGGACGTTTGGAACCACCGAAGAGCGACGCCTTGGAGGTTCCCGTGGAACAGCCGTTGCCATCGGTGAAGCCGCAGCCGCCCTTGAGATCATAGGCCTGTTCGACCTGTTCGCGATGGGTCGTCGGGATGACGAAACGGTCCTCGTAATCGGCCAGGGCCATGATCCTGTACATGTCCTCGATCACCCGGCCCGACAGGCCGACGCGCGCGGCGATGCCTTCGTCGAGAACGCCGTCGATGGTTTTCGCCCGCATATAGGCCCGCATCGCCAGCATCCGTTCCAGCGCCTGCGCCACCGGTTCCTCGTCACCGGCGGTCAGCATGTTGGCCAGGTATTTCACCGGGATGCGCAGGTCGCGCACATTCGGCATGGCGTTCTGCGATCCGATCTTGCCGGCCTCGGCCGCGTTCTGGATCGGCGACAACGGCGGGATATACCAGACCATCGGCAGCGTCCGGTATTCGGGGTGCAGCGGAAAGGCGACCTTCCACTCCATCGCCATCTTCCAGATCGGGCTGTCCTGCGCGGCCTTGATCCAGTCCTCGGGGATGCCGTCGGCGCGCGCGGTCTCGATCACCACGGGATCCCGCGGGTCGAGGAACACGTCGAGCTGCGCATCGTAAAGGTCGGTCGTCTTTTCCGCGCTTGCCGCCTGTTCGATCCTGTCGGCGTCATAAAGCATGACCCCCAGATAGCGGATGCGCCCGACACAGGTTTCCGAACAGACCGTGGGGTTGCCGCTTTCGATGCGCGGATAGCACAGCGTGCATTTCTCGGACTTGCCGGTCGACCAGTTGTAATAGACCTTCTTGTAGGGGCAGCCCGAAACGCACATCCGCCAGCCGCGGCATTTTTCCTGGTCGATCAGGACGATGCCGTCCTCTTCGCGCTTGTAGATCGCGCCCGAGGGGCAGGCGGCGGCACAGGTCGGGTTCAGGCAATGTTCGCACAGCCGGGGGAGATACATCATGAAGGTGTTTTCGTATTCCCCGTAGATCTCCTTCTGGATGCCGTCGAAATTGTAATCGGCCGACCGTTTCGAGAATTCGCCGCCCAGGATCTCCTCCCAGTTCGGACCTTTCTCGATCTTTTCGATCCGTTCCCCGGTGATCTTCGAATAGGGGCGCGCGGTCGGGAATGCCTCCATCTCGGGCGCGGATTTCAGGTGATCATGGTCGAAATCGAAAGGTTCGTAGTAATCGTCGATCTCGGGCAGGTCGGGATTGGCGAAGATATTGGACAGGATCCGCCACTTCGCGCCCTGCCTGGGCTGCAGCTTGCCCGATTTCGTCCGCTCCCAGCCGCCGTTCCAGCGCGCCTGGTTTTCCCAGTCGGTCGGATAGCCGGTGCCGGGCTTGGTTTCGACATTGTTGAACCAGGCGTATTCGACACCCTCGCGCGTGGTCCAGACGTTCTTGCAGGTGACGGAACAGGTGTGACACCCGATGCATTTGTCGAGGTTCAGCACCATGCCGATTTGCGCGCGCACTCTCATTGTGCTGCCTCCTTTTCGGTCGCGGGTCGGTCGAGCCAGTCGACCTTCTGCATTTTCCGCACGATGACGAATTCGTCCCGGTTGGCGCCGACGGTGCCGTAATAGTTGAAGCCGTAGGCCTGATGGGCATAGCCGCCGATCATGTGCGTGGGTTTGAGCGTGGCGCGGGTGACCGAATTGTGGATACCCCCGCGCTTGCCGGTCTTTTCCGAACCCGGCGTGTTCACGATCTTTTCCTGGGCGTGATACATGAAGGTCGTGCCGTCCTTCATGCGCTGGCTGACCACCGCGCGGGCGGTGAGCGCGCCGTTCACGTTGTAAAGCTCCACCCAGTCGTTATCGACGATGCCGGCCTTTGCCGCGTCGTTCTCGGAGATCCAGATCACCGGTCCGCCGCGGTTCAGCGTCAGCATCAGCAGGTTGTCGGTATAGGTCGAATGGATGCCCCATTTCTGGTGGGGCGTGATGAAGTTCAACACCACATGCGGGGCGTTGTCGCGGGCATCCGAATTGACCTCGGCGGTGATCGTCTTCAGATCGACCGGCGGCCGGTAGGACATCAGGCCCTCGCCGAAGGCCCGCATCCACAGGTGATCCTGATAGAGCTGCTGACGTCCGGTGAGGGTGCGCCAGGGGATCAGTTCATGAACGTTGGTGTAGCCCGCATTGTAGCTGACCTTCTCGCTTTCGATGCCCGACCATGTGGGGCTCGAGATGATCTTGCGGGGCTGTGCCGCGATGTCGTGAAAGCGGATCTTCTGGTGATGCTCGCCCTCGGCCAGGTGGGCATGTGCGCGCCCGGTGCCTTCGCTCAGGGCCTCCCAGGCCTTGACCGCGACATGGCCGTTGGTTTCGGGCGCCAGCATCAGGATCACCTCGCAGGCGTCGATCGCCGTTTCGATCTTCGGCCGGCCCTTGGCGGGGCCTTCCGCCTTGACACCGTTCAGCGCGGCCAGGCCGTCGATTTCATCCTGGGTGTTCCAGCTGATGCCCTTGCCGCCATTGCCGAGCTTGTCCATCAGCGGCCCCAGCGCGGTGAACCGGTCGCCGATCGCGGTGTAGTCGCGTTCGACGGGCACGAAGGCGGGCGCGGTCTTGCCCGGGATCAGATCGCATTCGCCCTTCTTCCAGTCGCGCACCTGGTCCTGCGCGATCTCGGCCGGCATGTCGTGCAGCAAGGGCAGCGCCACGATGTCGGTTTCCGTCCCGAGGATTTCCGGCGCCACCTCCTGCACCTTGTAGGCGATGGCCTTGAAGATCTCGAAATCGGACTTGCTTTCATAGGCCGGGTCCACCGCCGCCTGCAGCGGGTGGATGAACGGATGCATGTCCGAGGTGTTCATGTCGTCCTTTTCGTACCAACTGGCCGTCGGCAGGACGATGTCGGAATAGACGCAGGTGGTGGACATCCGGAAGTCGATGGTCACCAGCAGGTCCAGCTTGCCTTCGGGCGCCGTCTCATGCCACCTGGCTTCCTTGGGCAGCGCCCTGCCCTCTTCGCCCAGGTCGCGGCCCAGAACGCCGTGATCGGTGCCCAGCAGGTGCTTGAGGAAATATTCGTGCCCCTTGCCGGACGAGCCCAGCAGGTTCGACCGCCACACGAACAGGTTGCGCGGCCAGTTCGCCGGATCGTCCGGGTCTTCGCAGGACATTTCCAGCGCGCCGGATTTCAACTCCTGCGCAACATAGGCGGGGATCTCCATCCCCGCGGCCTTGGCGGCCTTGGCGACCTCGAGCGGGTTGGTCTTGAGCTGCGGGGCGGAGGGCAGCCAGCCCATGCGTTCGGCCCGGATGTTGTAGTCGATCAGGGAGATGTCCCAATCGCCCTCGGGCGCGGTCGGCGACAGGATCTCGCCCGCCGTCAGCGTCTCGTAGCGCCATTGGTCGGTATGGGCATACCACGCCGAGGTGGAGTTCATCTGCCGCGGCGGGCGGCCCCAGTCCAGCGCAAAGGCCAGCGGCGCCCAGCCGGTCTGCGGGCGCAGCTTTTCCTGGCCCACGTAATGCGCCCAGCCGCCGCCCGATTGGCCCACGCAGCCGCACATCACCAGCATGTTGATGACGCCGCGATAGTTCATGTCCATGTGATACCAGTGGTTCATCGCGGCCCCGATGATGACCATGGACTTGCCATTCGTCTTCTCGGCGGTATCGGCGAATTCGCGCGCCACGTGGATGATCTTGTCGGCGGGAACGCCGGTGATCTTTTCGGCCCAGGCGGGCGTGCCGGGCACGTCCTCGTCATAGGATGTCGCCACCCAGTCGCCGCCCAGACCCCGGTCGAGACCGTAATTGGCGCAGAACAGGTCGAACACCGTCGCCACCAGCACCTCGCCCTCGGCGGTCTGCACGCGCTTCACGGGCAGGTTCCGTGTCAGGATGTCGGGGCGCGTGTCGCCGGTGGTGAAGGCCTCGGTCGCCGCGCCGCCGAAATAGGGAAAGTCGACACCGCGGATATCGTCGTGATCGTCCTCCAGGATCAGCGACATCTGCAGCCTGGCGTCCTTGCCGGCGGCCCGTTCCTCGAGGTTCCATTCGCCCTTTTCGCCCCAGCGATAGCCGATGGTGCCATTGGGCGACACCAGCGTGCCGGACAGCGCATCGAAGGCGACGGTCTTCCATTCGGGGTTGTTGTCCTCGCCCAGGGCGCCGTCCAGATCGGCGGCGCGCAGGAAGCGGCCCGGCACCAGGCGGCCGTCCTTTTCGTCCAGACGGACCAGCATCGGCATGTCGGAATACTTGCGGCAATAATCCTCGAAATACTCGGCCTGCCGGTCGATGTGGAATTCGCGCAGGATGACATGGCCGAAGGCCATCGCCAGCGCCGCGTCGGTGCCCTGTTTCACGTTCAGCCAGACATCGGCGAATTTCGACGCTTCGGAATAATCCGGGCAGATGACGGCCGATTTGGTGCCCTTGTAGCGCACTTCGGTATAGAAATGCGCGTCCGGGGTCCGGGTCTGGGGCACGTTCGATCCCCAGAGCAGCAGGTAGCCGGAATTGTACCAATCCGCGCTTTCGGGAACGTCGGTCTGTTCGCCCCAGGTCATCGGCGAGGCCGGCGGCAGGTCGCAATACCAGTCGTAGAACGACATGCAGACGCCGCCCATCAGGCTCAGATAGCGCGAACCCGCGGCATAGCTGACCATCGACATCGCCGGGATCGGCGAAAAGCCGAAGATGCGGTCGGGCCCCCAGGTCTTGGCGGTATAGGCATTGGCGGCGGCGGTGATCTCGGTCGCCTCGTCCCAGCTGGCGCGCACGAAGCCGCCCGAGCCGCGCCTGGACGTGTAGGAGGCGCGCAGGACCGGGTCGGACTGGATCGCGGTCCAGGCCTCGATCGGGGTCTTGGTCTTGCGCATCTCGCGCCACAACTTCATCAGCCGGCCGCGGATCAGCGGCGTCTTCACCCGGTTCGCGGAATAGAGATACCAGCTGTAGGAGGCCCCCCGCGCGCAGCCGCGCGGTTCGTGGTTGGGCAGGTCGGGCCGCGTGCGCGGATAATCCGTCTGCTGGGTTTCCCAGGTGACGATGCCGGATTTGACGTAGATCTTCCAGCTGCAGGAGCCGGTGCAGTTCACCCCGTGGGTCGAGCGCACGACCTTGTCGTGGCGCCAGCGGTTGCGGTACGTCTCCTCCCAGGCGCGGTCCTCGTTGGTGACCTGTCCGTGGCCATTGGCGAAGGTCTCCAGCGTGTTCGACCGCAGGAAGTTCAATCTGTCGAGCAGGTGGCTCATGGAAATGTCTCCTATTGGCTGCCCCTGTGCCGGCGCATCCGGCGCAGGGGAAAGGTCAGGGGCTCAGCAGGGAACCGGGGCGTTCTTGCGGCTGTAGTAGAACCAGGTGACGCCCGCGCAGAGCACATAGAAGGCGGCGAACCCGTAAAGCGCCGCCGCGGGCCCGCCGGTCGCGTCGATCGAGGTTCCGTAGAGCTTGGGGATGAAGAAGGCGCCGTAGGCCGCGATCGCACTGGTGAAGGCGATGATCGCCGCCGATTCCCGCTCGATCATGCGCTGGGAATGCGTGCCGTCCAGCTGGGGTTCGAGGCGCGGAATCTCCTGCTTCATGATCGAGGGGATCATCTGGAAGGTCGACGCATTGCCGACGCCGGTCAGAAAGAACAGCGCCATGAAACAGGCGAAGAAGCCCCAGAAATTTCCGGTGCTGTCGCCCAGCGGCAGGAACCAGACCGCGCCGAGGACGGCGACGATCATGCCCAGGAAGACCCAGAAGGTCACGCGGCCGCCGCCGAACCTGTCGGACACCCAGCCGGTTCCGGCGCGGCTGAGCGCGCCGACAAGCGGGCCGAGGAAGGCGAATTGCAGCGCGTCGACGTCCGGGAACTGGGTCCGCATCAGCAGCGGGAAGCCCGCCGAATAGCCGATGAACGACCCGAAGGTGCCGATATAGAGCACGCACATCACCCAGTTGTGGTAGCGCTTGAGGATGGTCATCTGCTGGCCCAGAGAGGCTTTCGCATCGGCGATGTCGTTCATCCCGAACCACGCCGCGAGCGATCCCGCGATCAGGAAGGGCACCCAGATGAAGCCCGCGTTCTGCAGCCACAGCTGGCCGCCGTCGGACAATTCCTGCGGTGCGCCGCCAAGCGCGCCGAACACGCCCATGGTGATGACCAGCGGCACGGCGAACTGCATGACCGAGACGCCGAGATTGCCCAGCCCCGCATTCATGGCAAGCGCCTGGCCCTTGACCTTCTTGGGGTAGAAATAGGCGATATTGGCCATCGACGAGGCGAAGTTGCCGCCGCCGAAGCCGCACATGAGCGCCAGGATCAGGAAGGTGGTGTAGGAGGTCTCGGGGTCCTGGATCGCGAACCCGATGCCCAGCGCCGGCAGCAGCAGCGACGCGGTGGCGATCGCCGTCCAGCGGCGTCCGCCGAAGATCGGGATCATGAAACTGTAGAAGATGCGCAGCGTCGCGCCCGAGAGGCCGGGCAGAGCCGCAAGCCAGAAGCGTTCGCCGACCGAGAAGTCGAAGCCGATCGCCGGCATCTTGGCCACGACGACCGACCAGACCATCCAGACCGAAAAGGCCATCAGAAGGTTCGGGATCGAGATCCAGAGGTTGCGGGTGGCAATGGCCTTGCCCTTGCCTGCCCAGAACTCCGGATCTTCGGGGCGCCAGTCGGTCAGGACGTGACCGGTCCGGCCGGAGGGGTGGTCTGTGGTCGCCATTTTGTCTTCCTTTCGGCGTGCAACGGGGTGCATTCGGCCCGTCGGGTCGCCGCAGGCGCCCGTTCGGGGGGGGGCCGGGCGGCATGTCGCGCCCGGACCCGTTGGGGATTGGCCTATTCGGCCGGTCGCGCTTTCGGACCCGCCCCGATCCGGGCGAGTGTCTGTTTCAGATCATCGAGATCCTTGAATTTCGCGGTGACCGTCAGGCTGTCGCCACGCTCGGCCAGGGCCACCTTCTCGGAGCCCGCGAACAGCCGTTCCAGGTCGGCCTCGGCTTCCCGCTTGCGGACCGCCTGGGCGGCGATCGCCTCGTCCACCGAACTCAGGATGTATTCCTCGCCGAAGCCGCCCTCGGGTTCCTTCAGCCAGAAGAAGCAGACGACCCAGGACATCATCGCGCCCGCGGCGATGATGAAGAAGAAGGTCGAGGTGTCGACGAACATGAAGATGAACAGGTAGAACACCGCGCCGACATTGCCGTAGGCGCCCGCCATGCCCGCGATCTGCCCGGTGACCCGGCGCTTGATCGACGGGATGATCCCGAAGGTCGCGCCCTCGGCCCCCTGGACGAAGAACGAACAGGCAATGGTGATCGCGATCGCGATGACCAGCGGCCAGGTGCTGTCGAGCAGACCCATCATGGCAAAGCCGATGGCGATCCCAAGCATGTAGGCCAGCATCACGAAACGGCGGTTGCCCATCCGGTCCGACACCAGCCCGCCCATCGGCCGC
This sequence comes from Rhodobacteraceae bacterium HLUCCA08, assembly GCA_001314655.1. Lineage (GTDB taxonomy): Bacteria > Pseudomonadota > Alphaproteobacteria > Rhodobacterales > Rhodobacteraceae > Salibaculum. The sequence continues at coordinate 117,383 of LJSF01000007.1, forward strand.
GCCACCAGGTTGATGAAGGCAAAGGACGCCGCGATCAGCCCGGCGGTGACCGGCGTCAGCCCCCAGGTTTCCTGAAAGAACATCGGCAGCATCGACACCACCGCCAGTTCGGCGCCGAAATTGGCGAAATAGGTGGTGTTGAGCGCCGCGACCGAGCTGAACGGATAGCGGTCATCCTCGGGCACGCCCTTGCGCAGGATCGGAAGGTTGACCCGCAGCACCTGCCAGACCTGGTAGACCACGAGCGTGGCGATCGCGGCGTAGCAGATCGTGGCGACGAAGCCGTCGATATAGCCCATGCGCTGCACCCGGTAGACCAGGATCGACAGGATCCCGATCAGCGGCACGGTGAAGATCACCAGCAGCGCCAGATCGCGATAGCTCGACACTTCCAACGCGCCGCTCTTGCGGGATTTGCGGTGGGTGTCGGCGGTCGGGCCATCGGTGATGGCGAACCAGTAGAACACGCCGTAAAGGGCCATGATGATGCCCGAGGTGGCGATCGCATAGCGCCAGCCGTCGTCTCCGCCGAAGACCACAAGGGCGACCGTCGGGATGGTCATCGCCGCCGCGGCCGACCCGAAATTGCCCCAGCCGGCATAGAACCCCTCGGCAAAGCCGATGTCGCGCGGCTTGAACCACAGGGCGGTCATGTGGATGCCGACGACGAAACCGGCCCCGACCGACGACAGGATCAGACGCGAGACGAAAAGCTGCATCGCCGAGGTGCCGAAGGCGAAGAACATCGTCGGAACGGCCATCACGACCATGAGGATCGAAAACACCCGCCGCGGCCCCCACCGGTCCAGCGCCATCCCGACAAGGATGCGCGCCGGGATCGTCAATGCGACGTTGGCGATGGCGAACAGGCGGATGTCGTCCTTGGTCAGCCAGTCATTGGCCGCCAGCATCGACGAGGCCAGCGGCGCCATGTTGAACCAGACGTAGAAGGTGATGAAAAAGGCGATCCAGGTCAGGTGCAACGCGCGGATCGCGCGGTCCTGGACGCGGAAAAGGCTTGAGACTTTCATGGAACTTGCCCCCGGTTCTATTCGGCCGCCTGCATCTTGGATGCCGGGACGTGGGTGGGAATGATCAGGATCGGGCATTTCGCGCGCCGCGCGAGAAAGGCCGAGACGGAGCCGAAGGTCATGTGGTCGAATTCCTCGACCAGGGCGTCGAGCTTTCTGGAAATGAAGCCCAGCGGCCCGCCATCGGCCTGGTGTGAATGGCGCGCCATGACCAGAAGGTCGGGTTTGCGGTCTTCGGTGGCGCGCAGGATCATCTTGCGCGCGTCACCTTCGGCCAGCATGACCCTGGCCTCGTAGCCCGCGGCCATCAGCTCGGCCGCCGCCGCCTCGACACCGGCCTTCTGGTCGCGGTATTGTTCCGAGAACAGCTCGTCGGCCTCGGAGGTGGCGCTGCCGATGTCTTCGACCACCGAAACCAGCGTCACGGTGGGTTTCAGACTGCCGAACATCCGGGTGATCGCGTCGAGCGCAATTCGAGCGTTGCGTGAATGATCGTATGCCAGCATGATTTCCATCTCTCTCTCCGGTATGGCAGATCCAGCGAATGACCTGCGGTGCGTTGGTCCCGTCCTGCGTCCTGGGCCTGTCGCGAAACTTGATCTGGATCATGCTGACGGGGAAAATGGCGTGAAATAAATGGCTTACCGAAAAACGTCATGACCGGGACATGGGGCGATCAATCTTGCTGTCACAATTCAACAAGCACGCCATTGACTTTTGTCAATTTGATGCTTGATAATTATCAAGGATAAAAGCCAGATGCGGTTGGGCATGCCCGAGTCGGATTTCCCGGATATCAGAAGTCTCGAGATCTTCGCCGAAATGGACCAGGTCCATTTCGAAAGCCTCATGCGGGGTGGGTACGTGCAGACCTTTCCGCCCCATGTCGACCTGATCGCCGAAGGCGACCCCAGCGATTTCCTGCATATCGTCATGTCCGGATCGATCGACCTGTTCGCCTCGTGGAACGGGCGCGATTCCAGCCTCGCCACGGTCCGGCCGATCGCGACCTTCATCCTGGCCGCGACGATCCGGGATGCGCCCTACCTGATGTCGGCCCGCACCCTGGAGAAAAGCCGGGTCGCCCTGATCCCCAGCCAGGATGTGCGCGCGGTCTTCGACGTCGATTCCGGTTTCGCCCGCGCCATCGTGAACGAACTGTCGCAGGCCTATCGTCGCAAGATAAAGGCGATGAAGGATCTCAAGCTGCGCACCTCGCTTGAACGCTTGGCCAATTACCTGCTGCGCGAACAGGACAGATGCGGCGGTGCGGCCGGCTTCGATCTGCCCTTCGGCAAGGCGCGCCTGGCGTCGCTTCTGGGGATGACGCCGGAGAACCTGAGCCGCGCCTTCAGGAACCTGCAGGCCTATGGCGTCACCGTCAATGGCAGCCGCATTTCGATCACCGACCAGCGCGACCTGGAAACCTTCGCCGCGCCCAGCCCGCTGATCGACGACGACCGGATCTGAACCCGCCCCGGGGGGCCTGGATCCGGGCAGCGGGTCGCCGCCGAAGGGCGCCGGGCCGTCCCTGTCGGGCCGAACAGCCGGCGCCGGCCCTCAGCCGGCGTCGGCCGGTCCGAGGACCCGGCGCAACAGGCGATCCCAGTTCCCGTGGCAGATCGCGGCGATCGTGTCGCGCCCGAACCCCGCCTGCGCCATCCGCGCGACCAGGCGCGGCAGGGCGGCGGCGTCGGGCAGATCCTCCGGCATCGGCGCCCCGTCGAAATCGGAGCCAAGCGCGACATGCGCCGCCCCGGCCAGTTCGATCATGTGCGCCAGATGGGCGATCGCATGGTCCAGCGCCCCCGCCCCCTGCCGCCCGCCATCGGGGTTCAGAAAGAAGGTCCCGAAATTCAGCCCCACCACCCCGCCGCTGGCGCCGATATCGCGCAATTGCCGATCGGTCAGGTTGCGTGAACAGGGGCAGATCGCCTGGGCATTGGAATGGGTCGCGACCAGGGGCAGCCCCTCGGCACCGACATCGTCGAAGCCGCGCATCGTCATGTGGCTGGTATCGACGACCATGCCCAGCGCCCGGCAGCGCCGCACCAGCCGCTTGCCGGCCGGGGTCAGGCCGGGGCCGGTATCGGCATCCCCCGGATAGCGGAACGGCACGCCTTCGCCGAAGATCGTCGGCCGCGACCAGACCGGCCCGAGCGAGCGCAGCCCGCGGGCGTGCAGGGCGTCGAGTTCGACCAGATCGGGACCGATGCACTCGGCCCCTTCCAGGTGCAGCACCGCCTGAACCCCGCCCCGGTCGAGATCCGCCGCCTTCCGCACCAGCCGCCACAGCCCGGCCCGCTCCAGTCGCGCGGCGATCGTCGCCTGGGCGTCGATCCTTGCCAGCGCCTCGGCCTGGCCCATCCTCGGCGGCAAGGGCAGGTCATAGGGCGGTGCGTCGAACAGCTTGAAATCGAGCGGCAGGCTGTCGTCCAGGGCGAACATGGCAAAGAACCCGCCCCGCATGCCGCCCGCGCGCATCCGCGCAAGATCGATGTGACCGGTCCGGCTGGCCCGAAAGGCGGCCTCGGGATCGCCGCCGGCCCGCGCCAGCCGCAGCAGGGCGTCGTTATGCCCGTCAAAGACCGGGATCGGTGCGTTCATGCCGGCCTCGCGGGATCAAGCGCCGCAACGCCGTGCTGGGTGATTCCGGTGAAACGGGCCGGGCCCCGGACGCGGCCTTCGGCCAGCAGCGCGAACCGGACGCCGGTGAACCCGTCGCAGCTTTCCGCCGACAACAGGCGCGCGCTGGCCTGGCCGATGACGACCCAGTCCTCGGCACCCTTCACGAGGAACCGATAGCGCGACGGCGTCGCCTCGATCCGCATCGGCAGGGCGCCATCCGTGGGGTCGGGGACATGCCCGGTCTGGTGCAGGTCGTCGACCTGTCGGGTGAACCGCAGGGCGTTGCCGGTATCGGTCGCGACCCGCCTGATCGCATAATGATGCGTCGCATCGGCAAGGACGGCGATGCCCGTCGCCGACCCCGGTGCCGGCGCCGGAACCACGGCGTCGAAGACCTGCGCGGGCTCGGTCTGGGGCCGGAACAGCGCGCCGGCCCCGGTATCTGCCCCCAGCGGCGCGCCATAGGGCAACAGCAGGTCCGCCCCGTCCAGCGCCACGCCCGGGTCGGGCTGGCCGCGCATCGTCCAGCCCGCGGCCCAGGGGGTTGCGGGCCGCGGACGCCGGAGGCCTCCGGTCGCGGGGCTGCGGGGCGCCCGCATCGCCAGGTCGACCGTGCCGAAGATCGGCCAGCCTTCGGACCAGGTCACCGGCACAAGGAAGGTCTCCCGCCCCAGCAGATGATGCCGCCCGGCAGGACGGGTGCCCAGGCACAGCGCCCACCAGCCCCCCGCCGCGTCCTCGACCAGGTCGGCGTGGCCCAGCGACTGGATCGGGTGCATCACCCGATGCCGGTGGGTCAGGACCGGGTTGTGCGGCGCGCCGACGAACGGACCCCAGGGGGTGCGGGCGCGGGCGATGGTCTGCATATGCCCGGTCCAGGTGCCGCCCTCGGCCGCGAACAGGTAGTAATACGCGCCGATCCGATACAGATGCGGCCCCTCGATATCGTTGCTGCAATAGCCATGCGGCCCCGGCGTGATCGCCCGCATCGGCCCGATCCGCCCGCTTGCCGGGTCCAGAACGGCCTGCACGATCGGCCCCAGATCCCCGCCCGGCCGCGACAGATCGAGCGTGCGGCGCGTGTAGTGGCAGGTGCCGTCCTCATCGAAGAACAGCGACGGGTCGAACCCTTCCCGGTCCAGCCAGATCGCATCGGACCAGGGGCCGCCCGGGTCGGTCGCCTGCAACAGGAAATTGCCCTGGCCGTCGGCCATGTTGGTGCAGGCCAGCCAGAACCGGCCGTCATGATGGCGCAGGGTCGGCGCGAACAGGTCGATCGGCCCGGCACGCCCGTCGCGCCGGTATTGCGCCGGCCGCTCGACCGCGCCGCCCAGCAGGGTCCAGTCGACCAGGTCGACCGAATGCCACAGCCGGATCCCCGGCATGTGATCGAAGGTCGAGGTGGCCAGGTAGTAATCCGACCCGACGCGGATGACCGACGGATCGGGGGCAAGCCCCCGGACGACCGGGTTCGACCAGCCGAAGGGGCGCGCGGCCGCCGGCGTCACTCGGCCTCGCCGGCACGGATGATCGCCTCGACCGACCTGCGGACCGAGGCGATGATGTCGATGACCGCCCGTTCAGCGGCGTCGGGATCGCCGGCGACCACCGCATCGGCCAGCGGGCGGTGAAAGGGAAAGCTTTCCAGGCCGAAGCCCGCCCGGTTGAACGGCGATTCCGCCGACCGTTCGAAGGCGGTGTCGAGATGGGTCAGCAACTGGGTGAAGATCGGGTTGGCCGAGGCATCGGCGATCGCGGTGTGAAAGGCGATATCGGCCTCCCGGTAGTTTTCGCCCCGCGCGACCACCTCCAGCAACTCGGTGCACAGCCGGTCGATCTCGCGCGCCTGGGCCGGCGTGGCCCGTTCGGCGGCAAGCCGCGCCACGTCGGTTTCAAGGGTCATCCGGACCTCCAGCAGGCGCAGCACCGCGTCGCCTTCCAGCCGCACATCGGGGTCGACCGGCCCGCCCGGCGCCGGGATCGGCGCGACAAGGTAGGTCCCGACGCCCCTTTTGCGCCGGATCAGCCCCAGCCCCTCCCAGCGGGTCAGTGCCTCGCGCATGGTCGAGCGACCGACGCCCAGCTGCTGGGCCATCTGCACCTCGGGCGGCAGCTTGTCGCCGATCGCAAGGCCGGACCGGGCCACCATCTCGGCCAGGGCGTCCAGCACCTCGTGCCCGCGCGACCGGGTCTGCAGGCGTCCAAGATAGGTCAGCGGGCTGTCATCTGTCATCGGCTCGGTGCATTCTCCGTCAGGCGGCGACCGGCAGGCCAAGCAGTTCGGCCAGGGCATCCACCAGAAGATCCATCTCTTCGGGCGTGTTATAGCATTGCACCGACAAGCGCACGATCGCTTGGCCGTTCCATCGCAGGACCGGGATCTCGATCGCATATCTGTCGTAGAGCCGGGTCTTGAGCCACATCACGTCGCATTCCGGCACCGGCAGGGCGATCATCTGCGGCGCCCGCAAGTCGGGGCTGGACAGGGGCGGCAGGCCGGTCCGCGCGGCGATGCGGTCTCCGGTCCCGGTGGCCAGGTCACGACAGGCGCGGGCAATGCCGTCCCAGTCCTGCGCGGTGCGAAACGCCAGCGCCTCGGGCACGGACAGCCAGGCAGAGGGGTCGCGGGTGCCCTGGAATTCCATCGCATCGACAAAGGCGGTGCCACCGAACGGGCCCGGCGCCGACCGATCGGGCTGCCAGCCATGCGAGATCACCAGCGGGTCGAGCAGCGCCTGCTGTTCGGGCCGGACATGCAGGAACCCCGCGCCCTTGGGTGTCAGCAACCATTTGTGGCAATTGCCGGCATAGAAATCCGCGCCCAGCGCGTCGAGGTCGAGCGGGATATGACCGGGCGTATGCGCCCCGTCGATCACCGTCCAGATGCCCCGGGCCCGGGCCTGCGCAACCGCCCCTTCGATCGGGAAAAGCAGCGCGGTCGGCGAGGTGATGTGGCTGAGGAACAGGACCCGGGTCCGATCGGTCACCCGGGCCATCAGCGCTTCGGTAAAGGCCGCCGGGTCGGTCAGCGGCAGCGGCACCCGTGCCGTGACGATCCGGGCGCCGGTGCGGGCCGCGACGAAGCCCCAGGTCTTGTCCAGCGCGGCATATTCGTGATCGGTGGTCAGGATTTCATCCCCCGCCGCCAGCGGCAGCGACCGGGCCACGGCATTCAGCGCGCTGGTGGCATTGGTGAAACCCGCGATATCGTCGGCGCGGGCGCCGATCTCGGCCGACAGGGCGGCGCGGGTCTCGGCCATCCAGGCGGCATAGCCCCGGTCGGGATCGAGAAAGGCGACCGGCTGCCGCTCCAGCCGCAACTGCCAGGCCTGGTACCGCTCGAAGACCGGCCGCGGGCAGGCCCCGAAGGAGCCGTGGTTGAGAAAGACCACCTCCGGGTCCAGCAGAAACGGCTGTTTGAAACCGATTGCCATGCTCACTGCGCCTTCATTGTGGGATCCAGCGCGTCGCGCAGCCCGTCGCCGAACAGCGACGTGGCCAGAACCGTGACCGCCAGAGCGATGGTGGGAAAGACCGCCAGATGCCAGTAGAAATACATGAAATCCAGCCCGGTATTGATCATCTGCCCCCAGCTGGGCGTCGGCGGCGGCACCCCGACGCCGAGAAAGCTGAGCGACGCCTCCAGCATCATCGCCATCGGGATCGCCAGAACGAAGCCGATGATGATCGGCGAGATCGAATTGGGGATCAGGTGAACCCGGATGACATAGGAAGGCCCACCGCCCAGGGCCTGCGCCGCGCGGACGAATTCCTTTTCCTTGAACGCCTTGATCTGCGCCCGCACCAGCAGGCAGACCTGGACCCAGCCGAACAGCGCGGCGATCGCGACGATCATCCAGAACCCGCCGCCGGTCAGCGCCCCCAGCAGCATCGCCGCCAGCAACGGCGGCACGACCGAGAAGATCTCGATCACCCGCATGATGATCCAGTCGGTGCGCCCGCCGAAATACCCCGCCGCCGCACCCAGGGGAATGCCGATGATCACCGAAAAGGCGGCGGCGGCAAAGCCGATGGTCAGCGACACCCGCGCGCCATGAACGATCCGGGTAAAGAAATCGCGGCCCAGATCGTCGACCCCGAACCAATGCGCGCCCGACGGAAAGGCCAGGGCTTCGGACAGGAAATCCTGGTCGTTCGGCCCCGCCGGCGTGATCAGCGGCGCAACGACCGCCAACAGCGCGATCAGCGCCAGCACGACGCCCCCGGCCACCGCGGCCCGGTTCGCCAGGAACCGGCGCCAGGCGAACCAGAGCGGCCCGCGCTGCCGCCGGCCGGGCCGGCTCAGCATCTCGGGGGCGGCGGCGGGGCCGGTCATGGGATCGGTGCTCATTTCCGTCGTCCTCCGTGGCGGATGCGGGGGTTGAGCCAGGCATAGAGGATGTCCGAGATCAGGTAGGCGATGCAGAACATCACCGTGATCATCAGGATCAGCGCCATTTCCAGCGGGTAATCCCGGGTCCGGATCGAGGACACGAAATAATTGCCCAGGCCCGGCACCCGGAACATCGCCTCGACAAAGATCGACCCGGTGGCGGTGCCGATGAACATCGGCAGAAACACCGTCACCAGCGGGATCGCCGAATTGCGCAACACGTGCTGGAACAGGATCCGCCGTTCCGACAGGCCCTTGGCCCGCAGCACGGTGACGAAGGGCTTGTTGAGCGTGTCCAGCATGGCCGAGCGCATGTAGCGCGCATAGGTCGCCATCGGGATCGTCGCATAGGCGATGATCGGCAGGATCCATCGTTGCGGCTCGCCCCAGCCCGAGGAGGGCAGCCATCCCAGCCAGACCGAAAAGACCAGGATCAGCAGCATCGAGGTCACAAAGACCGGCACCGTCAGGCCCAGCGTGGCGACCGCCGAGGCCAGGTAGTCGATCCAGCTGTTGCGCCGCAGCGCGGCCGCCATTCCCAGCAGCATGCCCAGCGGCACCCCGACCAGCATCCCCAGCCCGCCCAGCACCAGCGACGGCACCCAGGCCCGGCCCAGCAATTCCAGCACCGTCTCTCCGGGGCTCTGGAACGGCACGCCGAAATCCAGCCGGACCACGCCCCACATGTAGCGCGCATATTGGACATAGAGCGGCTGATCGAGGCCGTATTGCGCGTTCAGCTTTTCGCGCACGGCGTCGGGCACGGGCATGTCGCCGCCGTCGAACGGGCCGCCGGGGATCGAATGCATCATCAGGAAGATGATGATCGAGACGACGAAAAAGGTGGTCAGGACCGACAGCACCCGTTGCAGGACATAGCCGATCATGCACCGCTCCTTGTGTCGGGATCCGCCGTGACCCGCGCCTCGACCAGGTGCCCCGGCGCGACCGGAACCAGCCGGGGCGTGTCGGAGGGCGCGACATCGCCGGCCAGCTCGGCGCGCGACAGCACGGGGATGTCGGCGGCCAGATCCTCGCGCGAGCGGAACTGCCGCCGGCGCCGGTTGCGCGGGTCGAGCTGCGGGATCGCGTCCAGAAGCGAGCGGGTATAGGGGTGCCGCGCGGCGCCGAAGATGCCTTCGGTCTCGGCCGCCTCGACGATCCGGCCCGCGAACATCACCGCCACCCGGTCACACAGCGACCGGACCACGGACAGGTCGTGGCTGATGAACAGGATCGACAGGCCCATATCCTGTTGCAGGTCCTGCAGCAGGTTGATGATCTGCGCCTTGACCGAGACATCCAGCGCCGAGGTCGGTTCATCGGCGATCAGCACCGACGGCCCCAGGATCAGGGCCCGGGCGATGGCCACGCGCTGGCGTTGCCCGCCGGACAATTCATGCGCATAGCGGCTGCCGTATCCGCGATGCAGCCCGACCCGTTCCAGCCAGGCCAGGGCGCGTTCGGCACGTTCGTCCGGCGTGCCGATACCGTGGATGCGCAGCGGTTCGGCCACCACCTGCTGCAGGGTGAACATCGGGTCCAGCGCGGAATAGCTGTCCTGAAACACGACCTGCATCTTCTGTCGCCAGGGCTTCAGCGCCGCGCTGCCCAACGTGGTGATATCGGTGCCCTCGAGCAGGATGCGGCCCGCGGTCGGCTCCAGCAGGCGCAGGGCCATCATGCCCGTCGTCGACTTGCCCGACCCGCTTTCGCCGACCAGGCCCAGGATACCGTTGCGCGGCAGGACAAGGTCGACATCGCGGACCGCGTGCAGCGCCGTGCTGCGCCGCCGCAGGACCCCGCCCGAGCGCAGATGGAAGGTCTTGCCCAGGCCGCGCAGCTCCAGCGCGGGCACGTCACCGGGGGCGATCCGATCGGGGCGTCCCATCACAGCCTCCAGCAGGCCGCGCGCCGGCCCTCGCCCAGCGGCGTCATCGCCGGCATGTCGGTCCGGCATCGCGCATCGGCCTGGCGGCACCGCGGATGAAACGGGCAACCGGTGGGCGGGTTCGACGGGTCGGGCGAAGCGCCGGGAATTTCCGTCAGGCGCCGCCGCCCGCCCTCTTGGCCGGGGATCGAGACCAGCAGCGCCCGTGTATAGGGATGCGCCGGACGTTCGAAGATGTCATGGACCGACGCTTCCTCCATCACCCGCCCGCCATACATGACGACGACCCGGTCGACGGTTTCGGCCACCACGCCCAGATCGTGCGTGACCATGACCAGCCCCATGCCGAAATCGTCCTGCAGATCCTTGATCAGCTGCAGGATCTGCGCCTGGACCGTCACGTCCAGCGCCGTGGTCGGTTCATCGGCGAACAGCACCCGCGGCCGGCAGGACAGCGCCATGGCGATCATCGCCCGTTGCAGCATGCCGCCGGACAGTTGGTGCGGATAGCTGTCGAGGATCGCCGCGGCGTTGCGGATCTCGACCCGTTCGAGCAGCGCCAGCGCTTCGGCCCGGGCGGCGCGGGTCGTGGTCGCGCGATGCGCCTGGATGGTTTCGACGATCTGGGTGCCGATGCTGAACACCGGGTCGAAGGCGGTCATCGGATCCTGAAAGATCATCGCCGCGACGCTGCCGCGCAGCTCGGCCATCTGCCGGCGCCCGGCCGCCATCACGTCGACGCCGTCCAGCGCCAGCCGCCGGGCCGTGATCCGCGCCGGCGGCGTGCGCAGCAGCCGCATCACCGCCATGCAGGACACCGACTTGCCCGAGCCGCTTTCGCCGACGATGCCCAGGCTTTCGCCCGCCGCAAGGCTGAACGACACGCCGCGCACCGCCTGGACCGTGCCGTCGAGCTGCGGGAAACCGACCTGCAGGTCCTCGATTTCGACGATCGGGGCGGTCTGGCCGGCCGGCGCGAAAGGTTCGGTCGCTGTCATCGGGCGCTCCGCATCTGCGGCCCCGGCGACGCACTTGCCGCCGGGGCCCGTGACCCTTTGCGAGGGATCACTCTTCGACGGTCAGGTGCGTATAGAAATACGGCGTCAGACGCGAGCTTGCCGACAGCCCCTGATCGGTCGGGATCGTGGCATCGCCCGAGACGCCTTCGGCAAAGACGAAGGTCTGGATCGGGTGCACCAGCGGGATGACCGACACGTTGTCATACAGCAGGATCTGTTCGGCCTGGGCATAATAGTCCAGCCGCTCTTCCCAATCGGCCGCGGAGCCGGCCGCGGCGACCAGCTCGTCATATTCCGGCACCCGGTGATCATGCCGGCCGCCACCGTAGAAGATGCCGAAGAAGTTGGACGGGTCGATGTAGTCGTATTCATAGGGCGACAGGAACAGGTTGTTGGTCTCTTCGGTCAGCGCCTGCATCCAGTCCTGGATCGGCATCACGCGGATGCCCATCTCGATCCCCAGATGTTCCTCGTATTCGGCCTGCAGATATTGCAGCATCGGCGCCGTGATCGCGCCGTTATAGCCGCCCTGGTCGCGATACCAGATCTCGACCTCGGGGAAGCCCTCGCCGCCGGGATAGCCGGCCTCGGCCAGCAATTCGCGCGCCCGCTCCGGGTCGAAAACCGCCTGGCCGGCGATGTCGGCGTTATAGCCCGGATAGGCCGGCGACAGGATCGAGGTGGCGGGGATGGCAAGATCGGACAGCACGGTCGAGGTCATCTCGTCACGGTCGACGGCCAGGGCCAGGGCTTCGCGCACGCGGACATCGTCGAAGGGCGGGCTGTCAAGGTCGAACGAGATATACGACACCGCGAAGATCGCGTTGCGGCGCAGCCGGTCCGGCGCGCGCTGGTCCATGAACGGGATCTGGCCGCGGTTGAGATAGGCCATGTCCATCTCTTCGGCCATGAAGGCCGGCAGGCCGACCTCGGGGGCGCCCAGGCTGTTGTTGACCTCGAAACTTTCCAGCGTCGCCGGCCAGGGCCCCCGGTATTCGGGGTTCGGCACGAAGGTCATGGTGTTGTCGTTCTTTTCCCAGCTTTCGACCATGTAGGCGCCCGAAGCGACCAGCGTGTCGACATTGACCGCGTAATCGTCGCCATGTTCGTCCCAGACATGTTTGGGCACCGGGTACCACAGGCTGATCACGCTGGGCAGGTAGGGTTTCGGCGTTTCGGTCGTGACGGTGATCGTGCGGTCGTCGACGGCGGCGATGCCCAGCGTCTCGGCCTCGGCCTCGCCGTTGACCACGGCGTTCCAGTTCCGGATGCCGGCGGCGAAATCCCAGTACCAGGCGAAATCATAGCCCGAGGTCGCGGCGCGCTGCAGCGCAAAGACGTAATCCTCGGCGGTCAGCGGGTGGCCATCGGAATAGGCCAGCCCCTCGCGCAGGGTGATGGTCCAGGTCAGCCCGTCCTCGGACTGGACCCAGCTTTCCGCCCCCAGCCCGTGCAGCTCGAAATTCTTGTCGAAACTGGTCAGCGGCAGCTGGATGATCTCGGGAAAGCCGGCGCGGGAATAGACCGTCTTCATGTAGTCGACATAGGTCCCCGAGGTATTGTCCCCCGGGAACACGGCCTGCTGCGCGACCGCCGGAATGGCGGTGGCCAGGGCCAGGGCGGCGGCCAGTGATCTGACGGTGTTCATGGTGATCTCCCTGTGTGCTGAGGATAGGCCGCCCGTTGGCCGGGCAGCGCATTGCTTGTCGGATGATAGATGTCTGACATTTGACATTATGCCGATCAACACCTTTCTTGTGTCCTGGATCATCCCGGGCGCATCCCGAGGGCGCGGCCCGGTGAACATGTCTCGACCGTCCGCATGATGGCATCGGCATCGATGCCGAAATGGGCGTGCAGATCCTCGATCGTGCCGGACTGGCCGAAATGTTCGACCCCCAGCGGCGCGACCCGATGCCCGGCGACCGCGCCCAGCCAGGCCAGCGTCGCCGGATGCCCGTCGATCACCGTGACCAGCAGGCAATGGGCCGGCAGGTCGGCCAGAAGTCGCTCGACATGGCTTGGCCCGCCGGCCCGGCGCATCCGGCCGCGCTGCGCCGCCGTCCAGCCGGCATTGAGCCGGTCGGCCGAGGTCACCGCCAGGACCGCGACATCGCGCCGGGCATTGCCGATCCGCCCCGCCGCCGCGATCGCCGCCGGGGCGACGGCCCCCTGGTAGGCGATCACCAGTTCGGTATTCGGCCCGGGCGGGCGCAGCCAATAGGCCCCATCGATGACGCCCCGGGCGAAGGCGGCGTCGCGGGCGCCGCGCAGCTGCTCCAGCGGCCGGGTCGACAGGCGCAGATAGACCGCGCCGCCGGTTTCGTCGCGCAGCCAGCTGCCGTCGTCGGGATCGTCCGCGCCGTCGCGCTGCATGTAGTCGAAGGACCAGTCGAGGATGACCGACAGCTCGTCCAGATAGGCCGGCTCGAAACTGGCCAGCCCGTCCTGGGACATCCCGATCAGCGGCGTGCCGACCGATTGATGCGCCCCGCCCTCGGGGGCCAGCGTGACGCCAGAGGGCGTGCCCACGACCAGGAACCGCGCGTCCTGGTAGCAGGCGTAATTCAGCGCATCGAGGCCCCGGGCGATGAAGGGGTCATACAAGGTTCCGATCGGCAGGATCCGCACACCGAACAGCGCATGCGACAGGCCCGCCGCCCCCAGGGCAAGGAACAGGTTCATCTCGGCGATGCCCAGTTCCAGGTGCTGACCCCGGGGCGAAAACCGCCATTTCTGGATCGACGGCACGGTCTGGTCGCGGAACGTGTCGGCCCGGTCGGTGCGGGCGAACAAGCCGCGCCGGTTGACCCAGGAACTCAGCCCGGTCGACACGGTGACATCCGGCGACATGGTCAGGATGTGATCGGCGATGCCCCCGGTCCGGCGGCCCATCGCATCGAGGATCTTGCCGAACCCGGCCTGCGTCGACTGCACCTGGTCCTCGATCCAGACCGGGCCTTCGCTGTCCAGGCGCGGGGCCGCGAACCGTCGCCGCCCGGCCGCAAAGAACGGCACCCGGTCCAGAAAGGCCCGCAGCCCGGCCGGGTCGGGCACGGTGGCCAACGGCTCCCATTCGGCACCGTCGGGAACCCCGTGGCCGGCCCGGAACGCCGCCATCTGCGCCGGGGTCATCAGCCCGCCGTGATTGTCCTTGTGACCGGCCAGCGGCGTGCCCCAACCCTTGACCGTATAGGCCAGGACCGCGGTGGGCCGGTCGTCGTCGATGGCGTCGAAGGCCTCGGCCAGGGTTTCGACGCATTGCCCGCCCAGATCGGTCATCAGCGCGGCCAGGGCCGCATCGTCGCGCCGATCCAGCAGCGCCGTCACCGCGCCCCGATCGCCGATATCCTCGATCAGGCGCTGCCGCCAGGCCGCCCCGCCCTTGTAGGTCAGCGCCGCGTAAAGGTCATTGGGACAGGCATCGATCCAGTCGCGCAACGCCGCCCCGCCCGGTTCGGCGAAGGCCGCGCGCTGCATCGCCCCGTGCTTGACGCGCAGCACGCGCCAGCCATAGGCGCCGAACACCGCCTCGAGCCGTTGCCAAAGCCCCTCGCGGACCACCCCGTCCAGGCTTTGCCGGTTGTAGTCGATGATCCACCAGCAGTTCCGCAGGTCGTGTTTCCAGCCTTCCTGGAGGCATTCATGGACATTGCCCTCGTCCAGCTCCGCATCCCCCACCAGGGCGATCATGCGGCCCTCGGGCACCTCGCCCCGGGTCCGGGCCCGCACATGATCCCGGATGATCGCGGCAAAGGCGGTCATCGCCACGCCCAGCCCCACCGACCCGGTCGAGAAATCGACATCGTCGATATCCTTGGTCCGGCTCGGATAGGATTGGGCGCCGCCGAAACCGCGGAAATTCTCGATCCGGTCGCGCGGCAGGTTGCCCATCAGGTAGTGCATGGCGTGAAACACCGGCGCGGCATGCGGTTTGACCGCGACCCGGTCTTGGGGGCGCAGCGTCCGGAAATAGAGCGCGGTCATGATCGACACCATCGAGGCGCAGGAGGCCTGGTGCCCGCCGACCTTGACCGCCCCGTCCCGGCCGGGCCGCACATGGTTGGCATGGTGGATCATCCAGCACGACAGCCACAACAGCCGCCGTTCGATCTGCCTGAGCGCCGCGATATCGTCCATGCCCCTCCCCTTGCCGGGCAGGACCTGTCGCCCGGTGCGGTCAGGCTAGATCGGATCGTCCGGCATGAAATTCCGAAAGATGCCGCCACTCCATCGATTTTTAGCAGGAAATGCCGCCTGATCCATGCTAGGCGGAATTCCATGCCGACACGTACCCTTGATCCGGTCGATATACGAATCCTGCGCCTGCTGCAGCAGGACGCGGACATCTCCAACGTGCAGCTGGCCGAACGGGTCGGCCTGTCGCCCTCGCCCTGCCTGGCCCGGGTCCGGGCTCTGCGCCGCGACGGCATCCTTGCCCGCCAGGTCGCCCTGGTCGATGCCGGCGCCATCGGGCTCAGCATCAATGTCTTCATCCAGGTCACGCTGGAGCGTCAGGTCGAAGACGCGCTGGCCCGGTTCGAAGCCCGGATGGCCCGCTTCGACGAAGTCATGGAATGCTACCTGATGACCGGCGACAGCGATTACCTGCTGCGGCTGGTGCTGCCCGACATGGCCGCGCTGGAGCGGTTCATCCTGCAGGAACTGACCACGATCCCCGGCGTCGCCAATATCCGGTCGTCCTTCGCCCTCAAGCAGGTGAAATACAAGACCGCCCTGCCCCTGCCCGGCTGAGCCGCGCCCGGACCCTGCCGGTCACAACCGGTCGATCACGATCACCGTGCGGTCGTCGAAGAATTCGGCGGCGGTGGACCCCTTGACGGTCGCGAATCGGCCGATCTTGTGGACATCCTCGGCCTCGGCGCCGTGAAACGCCGCCTCCCAGGCCGCGACCGAAACCTCGGACGGAATGTCGGGATAGCCGTCCGAGAAGATCTCGATGCTGCGCACCGCAGCTTTCGGCCGGGTGAAATCGAGCCATTCGCCCCGGCGCGGAAGCGTCCCGTTCAGCGTATCGAACCCCAGCGGGCTGGCCGGGTCATTGCTGAATTCGTGCTGGATCCTGATCCCGCCGCGCAGGAAGGCGGCGACCAGATCGCCCTGCGCCTCGCCCCCCCGTTCGCGGATCGTCGCGGCGATGATCCCGTCGGCCCGGGCGCGGGTCAAGACCCCCTCTCGCACCGCCAGGTCGAGGCCCAGAAAGATCGCGCGCCGGGTCGCGGCCTCGGTTTCGTCGGTCGCCGGCCCGTCTTGCGCCAGGGCCTTGAACACCTGGACCCGGGCATGGGTCGATATCCCGTCGATCGGCTTTTCGTGGCGCAGCACCGCGTCGCCATTCAGCCTGATGCCGGTATCCCCGATCGCCAGGAACCGCCAATGATCCCCGCAATCCAGCGCCATGGCCGCCGTGGTCGAGGGCGGGATCGGCAGGTCGAGCGGTCGCGTCCGACGGGCCAGCCGGTCCGACAGATGCGCCAGGATATCCGGGCCCGACCCGTCGCGCGCGCCGGCCTGCAGCGCCAGCGCCGCGGTCGCTTCGGCCACGGTCAGCGCCGCCAGCCGCCCGGCGCCGATCCCGTTCACGACGGTGCCGCGGGGGTCCGTCGCGCCGTCGAAGACGCCGAACACCGCCCCGGGCAGGACCAGCGGCACGTCGTCCCCGGGCCGCGAAATCGTCCGGTATCTGGACAGATTCTGGACTTCGATCCTCATCCCGGCCTCGGATTTTCGCGGACGCACGGTTGTCCGCATAGCGGAATACGGCATGGGCGCAAGCCCCGGTGCACGGCAACAGCACCGCCGTGGTCGAGCTGACGCCCTCTCCGGGGCACGACAACCCGGCCGCCGAATGGGGCGGGCCGTCGCTGCCCATCGCGACGGACTGGCGGGACCGCGCGACGGATCAGAGGCGCCGGCTTTGCCTGAAGATCGCGCGGGCCTGTGCGTCCGACGCGATCGGGATCGGCGGCACGCTGCCTCCGCGGCTGATCGGCGACAGGAACGACGCGACCCGCGCCGCCGTCACTCCGCCGCGCCGCCGACCGGATCGGTAGCCCGATACCGATCGGCCCGGCGCAGCCTCGCACCGGCCGCCGCGTCGACCACCACGGTCACGTCGTCATGGCCGCGCAGCACGCTGCCCGGGCAGGCCGGGTCCACCGGCCCGTCGATCATCTCGGCCACGGCTTCGGCCTTGCCGTCCCCGACCGCCAGCACGACCACCGCGCGCGCCCGCAGGATCGACCCGATCCCCATGGTGATCGCGGTTTTCGGCGGCAACTCGCCACCGGCGAAGTAGCGGCCATTGGCCTCCAGCGTGCGGCGCGTCAGCGTCACCTCGCGGGTCAGCGACAGCGGCGAGGATCCGGGTTCGTTGAAGCCGATATGGCCGTTGTGACCCAGGCCCAGCAATTGCAGGTCGACCGGGCCGTGTCGGGCCAGCAGCGCCTCGTATTCCGCCGAGGCGCGGCGCGGATCGACATCGCCGCGCGGCAGGAACCGGCGCCCGGCCGGCAGATCGACATGGGCGAAGAAATGCCGCTCCATGTAGCTGTGGTAGCTTTGCGGGTGATCGGGGGACAGCCCGACATATTCGTCCAGGTTGAAGCAGGTCGCCGCGGCAAAGCTCAGCCCGGCCCGGTGCGCCTCGATCAGCCCGGCATAGACCGGCTCCATCGTGCCGCCGGTGGCCAGGCCCAGCACGCAGGCCGGATGCCGGCGCACCGCCCCGGCGATCCTTGCGACGACCTCGGCCGTGGCCGCGTCGGCGGTGTCGAAAAGCAGAACGCGCATCGGCCGCCTATGCCAGCTCGGCCAGACGGCCGAGGTCGATGGTCCGGCCCAGCGCGGCGCCGTCGGGCCGGAACAGATGCGCATCGCCCGGATCGAAGCCGGCGGCGCAGGGCTGGCCGGGACGCACATCCTCGAACCCGCCGCCGACGACGCAGACCGGGGTGCCGTTCTCGGTCGCGGTATAGATCACCGTCTGGTTGCCCAGCCTTTCGACGACCTCGGGCACGATGGTCAGCTGCGCCCCGGCGCTGCCGCCGATGGTCAGGTCATCGGGCCGGATGCCCAGCGTCAGCGCATCGCCCGCCGCCACGCCCGCCCCGGCGACCGGGATCTCGGCCTCGGCCCCGTCCGGCAGGGCGATGCGCACCGCGCCCTCGGCCACGGCGCGACAGGTGACATCCAGGAAATTCATGTTCGGATTGCCGATGAAGCCGGCGACGAAACGGTTGGCCGGCCGGTGATACAGTTCCAGCGGGGTTCCGACCTGTTCGACCATGCCGTCGCGCAGCACCACGATCTTGTCGGCCATGGTCATCGCCTCGACCTGGTCATGGGTGACATAGATCATCGTGTTGCCCAGCCGCTTGTGCAGGCGCGACAATTCCACACGCATCTCGGCGCGCAGGGCGGCATCGAGGTTCGACAGCGGTTCGTCGAACAGGAACACCGAGGGTTCGCGGACGATGGCCCGGCCGATGGCGACCCGCTGACGCTGGCCGCCGGACAGCTCTCCGGGGCGGTGGTGCAGACGATCCTCGAGCTTGAGCACCGCCGCCGCCTTGGCCACCAGCGCGTCGACGCGGGCCTGGTCCAGGCGCGCCACGCGCAGCGGAAAGGCGATGTTTTCGAAGACCGACATATGCGGATACAGCGCATAGGACTGGAACACCATCGAGATGCCCCGCTTGACCGGGGCCAGGTCGTTGACCACCTTGCCGTCGATCTCGATCGTGCCCGAGGTGATTTCCTCCAGCCCCGCGATCATCCGCAGCATCGTGGACTTGCCGCAGCCCGAGGGGCCGACGAAGACCGTGAAGGCCCCGTCCTCGATCTCCAGGTCGGTCGGTTTGATCACCTGGGCCGTGCCGAAGCTTTTCGTCACGGCGGTGAGTTTGAGATGTCCCATGGGTCCGCCCGTCATTGAGGATGTCCCCGGCCGCGATCGGGTCGCGATCGGGCCGGGGACGGGATCGGCTTACTCGTCGGCAAGCTCGGCGATGGTGCGCTGGGCATTGGCGGCCGCCTCTTCGGGCGTAGCCTCGCCCAGGATGACGCCCTGGATCGCTTCGTTGATGGCGTCCTGCATGGCGACGTAATCGATCACCGAAGGCTCGGGGCCGCCGGCGCCGATGATGTCGATGAACACCGCCCAGGTCGGATCGGCAGCGACCAGTTCATCGGATTTCGCGGTCTGCCGGATCGGGGTCCAGCCGCCGGCCTCGTCGAAATCGGCCTGGCGGTCGGTCGCGGTCAGGTAGGTCACCAGATCGGCCGCCGCCTCTTCCACGCCGCTGCCTTCGAACACCACCAGGCTGTCGGTGATCAGCAGGGTCGATTGCGCGCCCGAGGGGCCGGCGGGGATCGGCACCAGGCCGAAATCCACATCGCCCACCGTCGCCCGGCCCCAGCCGCCGTTGACATACATGGCGATGCGGGATTCGGTGAACAGCGGTTCCAGTTCGGCCCGGTCATAGGCCAGCGGGCCGTCCTGCATGTAGGGCACCATGTCGGCGTAGAATTGCAGCGTCTCGATCACCTCGGGGCTGTCGAACACCGCTTCGCCGTCTTCGGTGATGACCTCGCCGCCATTGGAATACATCCAGTTCAGAAAGCCGTGCATCGTGTTGTCGAAGCTGGCCGCCGGGAAGCCGATGCCGGCGGCATCGGTGTTTTCGGTCACGGCCCGGGCGGCCATCATCACGTCGTCCCAGGTCTGCGGCCCGTCGGGCAGATCGACGCCGGCCTGTTCGAACAGGGTCTTGTTGTAGAACAGCGCCTTGGTCGAAAACGCCCGCGGCAGGCCCCAGACCTGGCCATCGAACTGCACCGTGCCCAGCACCGAGGGTTCATAGCTGGCCAGCGCGTCCTCGCTCATGTCGAAGGGGCGGATCATCTGCGCATCGGCCAGCTGCTTGAGCACCCGGCTGCCCATGTAGGCGATCGCCGGCGGGTTGCCCGAGGCGGCCAGGGTGATGGATTTCTCCTGGCACTGGCCCCAGCCGACATATTCGATGGCGACCTCGTAGCCCGGGTTCTCGGCCAGCCATTCGTCGATATGGACCTGTTGCAGCGCGGCCTCTCCGCCGCCGCCATCGCCGCAATTGATGATGCTGATGGTGTCCTGGGCGGCGGCGGCGCCGGCCAAGGCCGCACAGGCGACAGACGAGGCTAGAAGGGTTCTGATTGTCATGGATATCTCCCTGGTCTTGACCGTTTCACTCTTTCACCGCGCCGGCGGTCAGCCCGGCAACGATGTATTTCTGCAAGAAGACATAGACGAACAGCACCGGCAGGATGCCCACGAGGCTGGCGGCCATGAGCTCGTTCCACAGCACGCGCTCGCGTCCGAAGAACTGGTACAGCCCCACCGGCAGCGGGTGGTATTCGGTGACCGAGTTGAAGGTCAGCGCGAACAGGAATTGCTGGGCATAGGCGGCGATGAAGGTGGCGATGGTCACCACCATGATCCCCGGCAGCGCCACCGGCAGGATCACCCGGCGCAGGGTATAAAGCCGGCTCGCCCCGTCGACATAGGCGGCGTCTTCCAGCTCGCGCGGGATGCGCAGGAAATAGCTGCGCATCAGGAAGATGCCGGTGGGCACCGAAAACGCCGCGCCCGGAATGATCATCGCCCAGTAGGTGTTCAGCAGCCCCAGGCTCAGCATCAGCTTGTAGAGCGGGATGATCAGCACCGCCGCGCCGACCATGTTCACGGCCAGAAAGGCGGTCAGGATGCCGTTGCGGAACCGATACTCGAACCGGGCAAAGGAATAGGCCGCCGGGATGATGCACAGCAAGGCCAGCACCGTCACCGCACAGGAGATGAAGAAGGAATTCAGGATGTAGCGCCACAGCCCGGGCACCGAGGTCCACATGTCGATATAGGGCCGGATCGTCATGTCCTCGGTCAGGAACCGGTAGGGCACGCGGAACACCTTTTCGAGCGGCCGCAGCGACACCATGAACGCCTCGGCGAAGGGGGCCAGGATGAAGGCCAGAAACAGCGCCATCCCGGTGTAGATGATCACCAGCTCCCACCATTTGTAGCGATTGATCATCGGCTTGCCCCCCTTTGCAGCCGGGTCATGAGCGCCAGGTAGGTGCCCGCGAAGGCGGTCAGGCAGACCAGGATCATCACCGCCCGTGCCGCGCCTTCGCCAAAGCGGAAGCGGCTGATCGCGGTCTTGTAGGTGTCGATGATCATCGTCGTGGTCGCGCCGCGCGGCCCGCCTTCGGTCAGGATCCAGATGATGTCGAAACTGTTGAAGGTCCAGATCGCGCTCAGCAGCGCCATGGTGAAGATCGACGGCGCGATCAGCGGCAGGGTGATCCGGCGGAACCGGTAGACGCGGCTTGCCCCGTCGGTCCAGGCGGCCTCGTAAAGCTCCTTGGGGATCGACTGCATCGCCGCCAGAAGATACAGCGCCACCAGCGGCGTGCCGACCCAGACATCGGTGACGATGGTCGCGATGAAGGCGGCGTTGGGATAGGCCAGGAACTCGAACGGGCCGTCGATCATCCCGATCTGCTGCGCCAGGCCGGAAATCATCCCGAACTGGCCGTTGTAAAGCCAGGACCACATGAACACGCCGATGGCGATCGGCACCACCCAGGGCGGCATCACCAGCACCCGGAACCATGCCCGGCCGGGCACGGCCGCGTTCAGCAGCACCGCGCCGATCGTGCCCATGACGATCTTGAGCGTGACCCCGAGGAACATCCACAGGAAGGTCCGCCGCATGACCTCCCAGAAATCGCCGCGAAAGATCTTTTCGTAATTGTCGGTGCCGACATAGCTGGCATTGGGCCTGAGCGAGGCATTGGTGAAGGACAGCCGGAAGGTTTCGATCAGCGGCCAGGCGACGATCGCCAGCGTCAGCGCGGCTGCCGGCACCAGCAGCAGATAGGGAAAGGGATCGCCGCGCCGGGTCATGTCGCGCCCGCCATTGCCGCGTCGAATTCGGCCCAGGTCTGGGTCATGTCGATGACCTGAAGGGTGGTCCGCGCCTCGTCCATCGCCATCGCCGTCAGCCCCGCCTCCAGCGCATCGCGGATCGACAGCGGCAGCACCGGCATCTCGCCGCGCAGATGGGCCATGATGTCGGCCCCCATCTGGGCATCGGCGCCGTAATGGCCCCGCTGGGCGCCGGTGCCGATACTGTCGGTCTGCGCCAGCACCGCGCTGTCGTCCGAGCGGGTCAGCTTGAAGCTGTTGCGCACGAAATCGCCTTCGGCCATGCCGGCGGTGCCGACCACGCAGAACCGGCGGAATTCGTCGGGCACGTTGAGGTTGGTGTGAAACGCCATGGTGGCGCCGTTCTCGTAATCGACGATCGCGGTCTGGTAGTCGATGATGTCGCCATCGCCGGAAAAGGCATCGTTGATCCCGTTCCAGCGCGGCGCCATGATGCCCAGATAGGCCGGATCGCCCGCCGGGCGCCGCTCGGGCAGGTATTTCTTGCGCCCGCCGAAGCTGGCCACCCGAACCGGCCGGGCGCCGACGACACCTTGATACAGGTCGATGTCGTGGCAGCATTTTTCCAGCATGAAGCCACCTGACAAGGCACTGTCGCGGCGCCAGTCGCGCATGAAGAAACTGCCGTGATAGGGCGCGATATGCTCGCTGGCCTCGATCGACATCACCTCGCCGATCCGGCCCTCGGCCTGGGCCTGGCGCAGCGCGCGATACAGCGGCGAATAGCGCAGCACCAGCCCGATCATCACCCGCCGCTCGCCGTCATGGGCGGCGATCAGGCGGGCCAGTTCGATCGTGTCGTCTCGGGTCGTCACAACCGGCTTTTCGCAAAAGATGTGCGGCGTGTCGCCCTGCAGCACCAGCCGCAGGTGATCCAGGTGCAGGTGATTGGGCGATCCGATCATCACCAGGTCGAACCGATGTTCGGCCAGCATCGTCGCCGGGTCGCCATACAGCATCGGCTCGGCCCCCAGCGCGGTCAGAGACGCCATCCGGATATCCGTGGGGTCGGCGACGGCGACGAACCGTGCCGAAGGCTCGGCGGCGGCGAAATCCTTTGCGATCGAGGCGATCCGCGCCCCCAAACCGATGATCCCGATCCTCATGCAGGTGCCCCTTGTGGTGTCATGGCCCGTTTCAGGGCGGTAATTCTGCCGGCGTCGGTGCGCCGGGTGCGGCCAAAGCCGAAGCCCTCGCCGCCCGACGACACCGCGCAGGAGGCGTGCAGCGCATCGACCCCGGTCGCCAGCAGGGCCGGCACCGATGCGGGCGTCACGCCGCCGCCGGCCATGATCTCGA
This sequence comes from Rhodobacteraceae bacterium HLUCCA08, assembly GCA_001314655.1. Classification (GTDB taxonomy): domain Bacteria; phylum Pseudomonadota; class Alphaproteobacteria; order Rhodobacterales; family Rhodobacteraceae; genus Salibaculum. Next base: position 140,652 of record LJSF01000007.1, read on the forward strand.
TCCGGCCGGCGGCCTGCCGGACCATCCGGGCGATCCGCTCGGCACCGTCCGGTGCGGCCGGCGCCCCGCCCGAGGTCAGGATGCGACCGATGCCCAGGCCGATCGCCGCCTCGAGCGCGGCCAGCGGGTCGGGCGCGAGGTCGATGACCCGGTGCAGCGTCACCTCCAGCGGCCCCGCCGCGCGGACCAGAGGTTCCAGCGCGGCGATGTCCAGCGCCCCTGCCCCGGTCGCGACACCGATCACGACACCGGCCAGGCCCGCGGCCCGGATCGCGGCGATATCGGCGATCATCGCCAGCAGATCGGCCTCGGTGGCGATGAAATCCCCGGCCCGCGGCCGGATCATGGCATGCACCGGCACGCCCGCCCGCGCACCGGCGGCGATCAGCCCGGGGCCGGGCGTCAGCCCGCCCAGGTCCAGCGCCGCGCACAGCTCGCAGCGATCCGCGCCGGCCCGGGCGGCAACAGCCAGGCCATCGGGCGTATCGACGCAGATCTCGAGCGCGATGCCGGGGCGTGACGGGGATATGACCGACTCTCTCATCCCCCCGATGCAGCCGGAAATTTGACCTCAAGTCAATAAAATTTTTGTCGCGCTAAACATGGAACCGGTCGGAATTTTAGTTTGACAAAATTTACCCCAGGGGCATTCTAAAGTCATGTCTCTGGACGCCGACCCTGAACGCACCGCCCGCCAGCACCCGCCGGACCTGATCCAGGCGATCGAGGACGGCCGTGCCCAGCTGTCGCCCAAACTGCAGACCATCGCCGCCCATGCGCTCGACCACCCGGAACGGTTCATCCGCGATACCAGCCGCGAAATCTGCGGCGCGCTCGGCACCTCCGAACCCACGCTGATCAAGTTCTGCCAGCTGTTCGGCTATTCCGGCCTGTCGGATTTCCGGATCGCCCTGGCGCTCAGCCATGCACGGCTGGCCCGGGGCGGCCTCGTCGAGCCGATGGCCGATGATCGCCGCCGGGTCAACGTCGCCGCGAAACGCGCCATCGCCGCCGCCGCCGGCGCGCTGGTGGCCGAGGATCGCAGCCTGCTGATCGACAACGGATCGACCGCGGAACTCTTTGCCGAACAGCTTGGTCCGGACCGCCCCCGGACGATCATGACCACCGGCCTTGCCGTTGCCCAGCACGCCCTGTCGCACGGGGTGCACGAGGTCATGCTGACCGGCGGCCGGATCCGCCCAAATGCCCAGGTCCTGACCGGCCGGGTGGTCGAAACCGTGCTGGCCTCGATGCGTTTCGACACCTTCGTGATGGGCGCCGACAGCGTCGATCCCGATCTGGGCCTGGCCACCTTCCGCGAGGACGAGGCGCATATCACCCGCGCCATGGTCGATGCCGCCGCGCGGGTGATCGTGCTGGCCGACCGGACCAAGCTGCTCAAGCCCGGCCTGCACCGGATCTGCGACCTCGACCGGGTCGAGACGCTGGTGACCGATCTGCCCCCCTCGGACCCGATGATCGCCCGGATCGAAGAGCGTGGCGTGCGGGTTCTTCTGGCCCCCCCCAAGGAGAGCGCGCCATGACGCCCGCCACCGACAACGTCACCGACACCGTCACCGATACCGCCACCGACACCGCCACCTGGCGCGAAATCATGGCCCAGCCCGATATCTGGGCCGGCTGGGCGCCGAAGCTCGCCCCCCAGGCCCAAGAGATCCGCCGCTGGATCGACACCCGCCGGCCCGATGCGATCTGGCTGTCGGGGGCCGGCACCTCGGCCTTCGTCGGCGATATCCTGGCCGACGCCGGCGCCCTGGTGCCGGTAGCCACGACCGATATCGTCGCCTGCCCGCAGGATTACCTGGACCGTGCGGGGCATGTGCTGTCGGTCCAGTTCGGGCGGTCGGGCGACAGTTCCGAAAGCGTCGGGCTGATGGACCTGCTCGATGCGCATCGGCCGGATTTCGACCGGCTGCACATCACCTGCAATCCGCGGGGCGCCCTGGCGACGCGGCCCCATCCCGGGCCGGGTCAGACCCGGGTCCTGGCGCTGCCCGAGGCGACCCATGACAGCGGCTTTGCCATGACCTCGTCCTTCACCACGATGCTGCTCAGCGCCGGGGTCTGCCTGACCGGGTTTCCGGCCGACCGTCTGACCGGCCTGGCGGAGGAGGCCCGCGACCTTCTGGCCCGCCTGCCCCGCCTGCCCGCCATCGCCGCGCCCCGGCCCGGGCGGGCGGTGTTCCTCGGCTCCGGCGCGCTCAAGGGCGCGGCGCGGGAAGCGGCGCTCAAGGTGCTCGAACTGACCGCCGGCCGGACCGTGACCCAATGGGACAGCCCGCTGGGCTATCGGCACGGGCCGAAGGCGGCGGTGGACGACACCACCCGGGTCCATGTCCTGCTGCATCCCGATGCCGGAACCCGGCGCTATGACCTTGATGTCGCGTCCGAAATCGCCCGCCAGTTCCCCGACACGCCGGTCACCACGCTTGGCCCCGGCGGCGACATCGGCTTTGACGGGACCGGCGATGCGCGAATGGATGCGGTGCTGCATGTGCTGGCCGCCCAGGTCCTTTCGGTGCTGTGGTCGGCCGAGCTGGGCCTGCCGGTCGATGACCCGTTCCGCGGCCGCAACCTGAGCCGCGTGGTCTCGGGCGTGACGCTGTATGATTACGCGGGATAACCCATGCTCTGTGGCGGCATCGATATCGGCGGCACCAAGATCGAGGCGCGCCTGTTCGACGCGACCGGGGCCGACCTGCACAAGACGCGCCGCGTGCCGACCCCGCGCGACGCCTTCGCGCCGATGGCCGAGGCCCTGGCCGACCAGGTCCGCTGGCTCGAAGCCACCGGCGGCGGGCGGTTTCCCATCGGCCTGTCCGTGGCCGGGATCATCGACCCGACCACCGGCGAAAGCTTTGCCGCCAACATCCCGGCGACCGGTCGATCCATCCCCGACGGGGTCGAGGCCCTGACCGGCCGCCGGCTGCCGATCGTCAACGATTGCATGGCCTTCGCCTATTCCGAGGCCCATGGCGGCGCCGGCGACGGGGCGCGCAGCGTGATGGGGCTGATCCTGGGCACCGGGGTCGGCGGCGGGCTGTGCATCGACGGGCACCTGCCCCACCGCCATGCCGGACTTGCGGTCGAAATCGGCCATCTGGGCGCCCCGGCCCGCGCGCTGGAGCGTCACGGGCTGCCGCTGCGGGCTTGCGGCTGCGGGCGGCTGGGCTGCATGGAGGTCTATATCTCGGGCACCGGCCTGGCGAACCTGTCCGAATGGACGCTGGGCCGGCGTCTGTCGGGCGAACAGCTGTCCGACAGCACCGACCCCGAGGCTGCGGCGACGCTGGACATCTGGGCCGATATCGCCGGCGAATGCCTGGACACGATCCAGATCATGCTCGACCCCGATTGCATCGTGATCGGCGGCGGCGTGTCGAACCTGCCCGGGATCGCGGCGATGCTGACCGACAGCCTGGCGCGGCACCGGCTGGGCAAGGCCCGCCTGCCGCGGATCACCACGCCGCGGCACGGCGACAGTTCGGGCGCAAGGGGCGCGGCCCTGATCGCGAGGGATGCATGGCCGGAAACCTGACCCAAAGACCCGCCCGGACGGCGCTGGAGGCGACATGCTGATCGCCCCCGCCGGCCTGTGGTCCGACGGCGCGCTGCACAGCGGGCTGGCGCTTGAGACCCACAAGGGACGCGTCGTCGCGATCCGCCGGCTGGACGGGGCCACGCCCGACCTCGCACCGGCCCTGGTGCTGCCGCTGCTGACCGACCTGCAGGTCAATGGCGGCGGCGGCGTGATGGTCAACGGCGACCCCACGCCAGACGGGTTGCGCGCCGTGGCCGCCGCCCATCGCGGGCGGGGCACCGGGGCGATCCTGCCGACGGTGATCACCGACGCGCCCGAGGTGATGGAGGCCGCCGCCGAGGCCGCGATCGCGGTGCGCGGCGCGCCCGGCCAGCTTGGCCTGCATATCGAGGGGCCGCATATCGCCCCGGCCCGCCGCGGCACCCACAAGGCCGACCATATCCGCCCGCTGGATCTGCGGACCGTCACGCTTGTGGAACGGCTGCGGGCCGAAGGGGTGGCGGTGATGATCACCCTGGCGCCGGAACGCGCCGATCCGGATCTGGTCCGGCGGCTCGCGGCCTCGGGCGCCGTGGTCTCGGCCGGGCACAGCGCGGCAACGGCGGACCAGGCCCGTGCCGCCTTCGCGGACGGCGTGTCCTGCCTGACCCATCTTTACAACGCGATGGAGCCGATGACATCACGCGCGCCGGGTCTGCTTGGCGCCGGGCTGGTGTCGGACCGCTTCGCCGGGATCATCGTCGACGGCATTCACGTCGCCTGGGACATGGTCCGGATCGCCCTGCGCGCCCGGCCGCGCCCCGGCCTGACCTTCGCGGTGTCCGACGCCATGGCGACCGTGGGCGGGCCGGATCGCTACCGCCTCTACGGCGATGAGATCCGGGTCGAGAACGGCGCCCTGGTCAATGCCGAAGGCTCGCTGGCCGGGGCCCATATCGACATGGCGCAAAGCCTGGCGAACCTGGTGACCCAGGTCGGCCTGCCCCGGCCCGAGGCGATCGCCATGTGCACCGACACGCCCCGCGCGGTGCTGGGCCTGACGCCGCAACGGATCGGGCCGGGCACCGCGCTGGCCGATCTGCTGATCCTCGACGACGACCTGCAACGGGACATCCTGGCATGACGCTTCACCTCGACCAGCACTGGCAGCCGGGGGGCAAGACCGGCGCCCTGGTCCTGACCCTGACCCATATGGGCACGGCGCCGATCGCCGGCGCCCGGCTGTGCCTGGGGCTGACCCTGCCACCGGCGCCGGGGGCCCGGATCACCGGCGGCACGGTGCGGCGCCATCTTGGCACCCATCTCGATATCGCGCTCGACGCGACGCTTGCCCCCGGCGGGCCCCACCGGCTGACCCTGCCCGATCTTCTGGCCGCGCCCTCGAACCGGACCCATGGCGTGCTCGCCGCCTGGCTGGAACTGCCCGATGGCGCCGCCGCGCCGATCACTTGCGGCGACCTGGAGCCGCCCGCCGGCACCGCGCGCCACCCGATCCGGGACTGGCCCGAGGGGCGGATCGACACGCCCCTGGGCCTGCTGCCCTGGCCGGCCCGGGTCAGCGTGTCGCAATTCGCCCCCGCCCCGGTGCTGGTCCCCGCGCCCGGGACCGATCCCGCCCCCTTCGCCGCCATCGCCGCCCTGCATCGCCGGCTGTTTCCCGAGGCGCCCGCGCCGATCGCGCTGAGCTGCCCGGACGGGCGGCCGGTCGCCACCCGGCACGATCCCGGGCTGGCGCCCGAGGCCTATCGGCTGGGCTTCGGCGACACCGTCACCCTGGAGCACGCCGATGACGCGGGCCGGCGCCACGGGCTGATCGCGCTGGCCCAGATCGCCCATGCGGCGCGCACCGATGCCCGGTTCGGCTTTCCCATGGCCGGCGTGATCGAGGATGCCCCCCGCTTTGCCTGGCGCGGCTGCCATTTCGATGTCGCGCGCAATTTCCACGGGGCGGAGACCGTCGCGCGGCTGATCGACATCCTCGCCTGGCTGCGGATCAACCGGCTGCACTGGCACCTGACCGATGACGAAGCCTGGCGCCTGCCGTCGCGCGCCTTTCCCGAACTGACCGGGATCGGCGCCCGCCGCAGCCGCAACGCCCCGCTGCCGCCGTTCTATGCCGATGGCCCCGGCGGCCAGACCGGCGCCTATACCGAGGCCGAGATCACCCGGATCGTCGCCCATGCGGGCACCCTCGGCATCACCGTGATGCCGGAAATCGACATGCCCGGCCATGCCACGGCGCTGTTGCTGGCGGTGCCCGACCTGCGCGATCCGGGCGAAACCGCCGACAGCTATCGGTCGATCCAGAATTTCCCCAACAACGCGCTCAACCCCGCCCTGCCGCGCAGCTACGACGTGCTGGGCCTCCTGCTGGCCGAGGCCGCGGCGCTGTTTCCCGACGCGCCGCTCCATATCGGCGGCGACGAGGTCGACGCCGCCTCCTGGTCAGGCTCGCCCCTGGCACGGGACTGGGCCCGGGACCGGGGGCTGGAGGGGACCGCGCAGATGCAGGCCGCCTTCATGCGCCGCGTCAAGGACATCGTGACCGGGCTGGGCCGCGACCTGGGCGCCTGGGACGAGGCCGCCGATGGCGGCGGCGTGGCGCCCGAGGGCACGATCCTGTTCGCCTGGCGGTCGATCGAAAGGACCGCCGAGCTGATCGCGGCCGGCTATGACGTGGTCGCGACCCCGGGCCAGGCCTATTACCTCGACATGGTGCAGGGCGCCGGCTGGGATGCGCCGGGGGCAGCCTGGGCCGGCATCGCCGCGCCCGAGACCACCTATGCGTTCGATCCCGCGGCCGGGCTGCCCGAGGGCCCCGGACGCCTGGTCGGGGTCCAGGCGGGGATCTGGACCGAACACCTGAACACGCGCAGCCGGCTGAACGAGATGATGTTTCCCAGGCTCGCCGCCGTGGCCGAGGCCGGCTGGACACCGCAAGAGGCCCGCGACTGGCCGCGTTTCGCCGCGCTGGCCCGCCTGGTGCCGCAGCTATGAAACGGATCGCCATCGGCGGGCTGCACACCGAGTGTTCCAGCTATTCCCCGCTGCTGCAACAGCGGCCCGATTTCACCCGCACGACCGGCGACGCGCTGATCGACCTGGTCCCGGTCGATTTCGCGGCGCTTGGCCTTGAACCGGTGCCGATCTTTCACGACCGTTCGGTCCCCGGCGGCCCGGTCGCGCCGGATGTCTTTGCCGCCCAGGTGGCCGACTTCGTCGCGGCCCTGCGGCAGGCCGGGCCGCTGGACGGGGCGCTGCTGCTGATGCATGGCGCGATGTTCGTGCCGGGTGTCGAGGATCCCGAAGGCGCGTTCCTGGCCAAGGTCCGGTCGGTGCTGGGGCCCGGGGCGATCCTGTCGGCCTCCTACGACCTGCACGGCCAGGTGACGCCGGCGGTCGCCGCGGCGCTTGACGCCTTCGCCGCCTATCGCACCGCCCCGCATGTGGACGTGGCCGAAACCCATGCCCGCGCGGCCCGGATGCTGGCCCGGGCGCTGGCCGGCGGGCCGCGTCCGCAGGTCCATCTGCGGCCGGTCCCGCTGCTGGTCCCGGGCGAGATGTCCTCGACCTTCGTCGAGCCGTGCAAGAGCCTTTATGCCGCCCTGCCCGGCCATGACGCCACGGAAGGGATCTGGGATGCGAACCTGATGATCGGCTATGTCTGGGCCGACAGCCCCCGCGCCACGGCCGCCGCATTGGTCACCGCGACCGATCCCGCCGCCGGCGCCGCGGCGGCCCGGGCCATCGCCACCGCCTATTGGGAGGCGCGCCATGACCTGGCCTTCGACATGGAGACCCTGCCGCTGGACGCGGCGCTCGACGTGGTGACCGCCTGCGGCCCCGCGATCCTGGCCGACAGCGGCGACAATCCGACCGCCGGCGGTGTCGGCGACCGGGCCGAGGTGCTGGCGGCGCTGCTGGCCCGGGGCCACCGCGGCGCGGTCTTCGCCGGCATCGCCGATCCCGACGCCTTCGCCGCGTTGCAGGCCGGCCGGCCCGAGATCCTGCTGGGCGGCACCCTGGGCGGCGGCGGCCCCCGGATCGGCCTGACCGCCGACGCGGTTCACATCGCACAGGAGTGCGCCGTCGCCGACATCGCCGGCAACCGCGTGGTGATCACCCGCCGCCGGCGCCCGTTCCACGACCTGGCGACCTTTGCCGCACTGGGCATCGACCTCGACAGCCACGCGCTGCTGGTGGTGAAATCCGGCTATCTGTCGCCCGACCTGCGCGCCCTGCCCCGACGCCAGGTGATGGCGCTGACCGACGGCGCCGTCAGCCAGGACCTGGCCGCGCTGGCCAACCATCACCGGCCGCGGGGCACCTTTCCGTTCGACCGCTAGGGCCCGCCGGACCGGGTGCCCGCTTCCGGAACCCGGGACCGTACAGAACGGGCTGGCAGCGCCCCGGTCGCGGCCCTATCCTGCCCCCGACACCCCAGGCACCGGAGCCGGCATGACCCCACGCTATTACGCCCCCCAGGGCGGACATCCGCCGCAAGAGCAATTGCTGACCGATCGCGCGATGTTCACCGAAGCCTATGCGGTGATCCCGAAAGGCACGATGCGCGACATCGTGACCAGCGCCCTGCCGTTCTGGAGCCAGACCCGGCTCTGGGTCCTGGCGCGGCCGCTCAGCGGCTTCGCCGAAACGTTTTCGCAATATATCATGGAGGTCGGCCCCGGCGGCGGCTCGGACCGGCCCGAGACCGATCCGCGGGCCGAGGCCGTGATCTTCGTGGTCGAGGGCATGGCGACGATCGAGATCGCCGGCACCGCCCATCCGCTGACCCCCGGCAGCTATGTCTACCTGCCGCCGCAGACCGCCTGGCGGTTTCGCAATGACGGGCCGGGGCCGGTGCGGTTCCACTGGATCCGCAAGGCCTATGTGGCGGTCGAGGGCCTGCCCGCGCCGGAGGTGATCGTGACCAAGGAACAGGACATCGCCCCGACCCCGATGCCGGGCACCGACGGGCGCTGGGCGACCACCCGCTTCGTCGACCCCGCCGACATGCGCCATGACATGCATGTGACCATCGTCACCTTCGAACCCGGCGCGGTCATTCCCTTCGCCGAAACCCATGTGATGGAACACGGGCTGTATGTTCTGGAAGGCAAGGCGGTCTACCGGCTGAACCAGGACTGGGTCGAGGTCGAGGCCGGCGATTACATGTGGCTGCGCGCCTTCTGCCCGCAGGCCTGCTATGCCGGGGGGCCGGGCCGGTTCCGCTATCTGCTGTACAAGGATGTGAACCGCCACATGGCGCTGGCCGCGGGCGCCGTCTAGGGACGCGCCGGGCGGTCGCACCCCGGCATGAACCGGATGACCGGACCGGCTAGCCCAGTTCCATCGTCGCGATGGCCTGCAGGCCGGGCCCCGCCATCGGCGGGGTGCCACGATACATCCGCGCGGTCGTGAAGGTCTCGACGAACCCGGCGCCGCGCAGCAGGTCGGCAAAGGCCCCGGCCGCCTGCGGAACATCGACGCTGACCCCGGTCCGGCCGATCGCCGCGGCGGCCTGTTCGACCAGCGCGACCGCAGCCGCCGGATCCGGCGCCACCACCGGGCCGATCTTGCCGCCCTGCCGGCAGATCCGCGCCGTGGCGAACCCCGCGACCCCGGCCCTGTCCCGCAGCAGCACCGTCTTGCGGGTCGCACCGGGCGCGGTCCAGGCCCGCAGGAAGGCGCGCCGGTCATGGCCGTTCGCGGCACGGTCGAGGCGCGCCAGGGCCTCGAAATCCCCGGGGCCGGCGACCGGCGCCGTCCGTGCCACGGCCGCAACCCGCCCTTGCATACGGCGGGTCTCTCCGAACCGGACAAAGCCCGAGCGGGCATAGTTCGCCTGTTGCGCCGGCACCCCGTCCAGCCCGACGACCCGCCCCTGCGCATGCGCCAGCGCATGGCGCCACAGACCCAGGCCGACCCCCTGCCCGCGCATCTCCGGCCGGCAGATATAGAGTCCCAGAAAGGCAAGCCCCGGCGAATGGTTGACGACGCTGATCGCGGCCACCGGGTCGGCCCCGCGGGTGGCGACGAAGAAGCCCGCCGGATCGGCGGCGTGAAACGCGTCGGCATCGTCCAGCCCCGGGTTCCAGCCTTCGGCCGCGGCCCAGTCCAGCATCAGGCGGATCTCGGCCAGCGTCGCGCTGCGAAATCCCGTCCCGCTCATCGGTTCAGCGCCTCGCGCAGCGAGGTCGCGGGCTGTGCCACGTTGCGCAGGTCGAGCGAGGTGACGAGGTCCAGCAGATGCCCATTCATCAATTGCTCGGCCGCGTCGCCGTCGCGGTGCCGGAAGGCGTCAAGCAGCGCGTGATGGGCCTGGGTCTCGCACAGGGCGGCGCGCCGGCGCCAATACAGCGCGATGATCAGCGACGACCGCGACACCAGTTCGGACACGAAGGCCTCGATCGTCGACTGGTCGGCGATCCGCGCGATCTCGACATGGAACCGGCCGGACAGGAACAGGGCACGCCCGTCCTGCCGGGCATCCAGCGCGGCATGTTCGTCGGCGATATTCGCCTCGAGCACCGCCAGCGCGGCATCGGTCATCCGTTCGGCCGCCGACCGCGCGGTGCGCGGTTCCAGCAAGGCGCGGGCTTCGAACACCTCGCGGGCCTCGCGCACGCTGGGCTGGGCGACGAAGGCCCCGCGGTTGCGGCGCAGCTCCACCAGACGGCGATGCGACAGCGCATGCAGCGCCGCCCGGACGACGGTGCGGCTGATCCCGTAGGCCTCGCCCAGTTCGTCCTCGCCCAGCTTGGTGGCCGGCGGCAGGCGATGCTCGTGGATCGCGCGCTCCAGATCGGCGGCGACGCTGTCACTGTTCCATTGCCTGGTCTCTGTCGCGTCCATGTCGTTCCGTCTCTACTGCGGCCCCGAGCGGTCCCGTTATTTCGATTCGACACCGCGTCGACAAGGAAAAGCGGGCGATCGACCGCTTGTCGCCGATTTTGTATACAATTGTGTATGTGAATTTGTGCGCAACACCGGAAAATCCGCCCAATCAAGCGGCAGTCGACGAATTCCAGCCTCGGGCGAGACGCTGACGCTACCCCGCACCGCCGTTCCCGCGTCATCTGGATCAACCAGCCGCTGGGGGGCGCAATGCGCACGGGATACGATCTTGAACTGGTGCACGTGACCAAGCGTTACGGCGATACGGTCGCGGTGCGCGATCTGAACCACGTTTTCGCACCGGGCAGCTATGTCTGCCTGCTGGGCCCGTCTGGCTGCGGCAAATCCTCGACCCTGCGGATGATCGCCGGGCACGAAGAGGTCAGCGACGGCGCCATCCTGCTGGAAGGGCACGACATATCGTCCCTGCCACCGGCCCGGCGCGGCACGGCGATGATGTTCCAGAACTACGCCCTGTTCCCGCACCTGTCGGTCCGCGACAACGTCGCCTTTTCCCTGCGGATGAAGGGCGTCGACACGGCGGCGCGCCATGCCCGGGCGAACGACTTGCTGTCGCTGGTCGACATGACCCACCTGGCCGACCGGCTGCCCGCGCAATTGTCCGGTGGCCAGCAGCAGCGCGTGGCCCTGGCCCGCGCCCTGGTCACCGACCCCAAGGTGCTGCTGCTGGACGAACCGCTCTCGGCGCTGGACCCGTTCCTGCGCATCCGGATGCGGTCCGAACTGAAAAAGCTGCAACGCGACCTGGGCATCACCTTCATCCATGTCACCCATGGCCAGGACGAAGCCCTGGCGCTGGCCGACGAGATCGTGGTGATGAACGACGCGGTGATCGAACAGGCCGGCCCCGCGCGCGAGGTCTGGGCCACGCCGCGCACCGAATTCGTCGCCCGTTTCATCGGCGGCCACAACGTGATCGCCCTGCCCGAGGGAAAGGCCACGGTGCGCGCCGACGCGGTCTTGCTCGGCGACAGCGGCCTGCCCGCCACGATCACCGCGGTGGAATACCAGGGCGCCTCCGTCGCGGTCACCACCCGCACCGAGACCGGCGACGACGTGCTGGCCCTGCTGCCCGAAGAGGCGTTCTTCGCCGCGCCGAAATCGCCCGGCGATGCCGTCAGGCTGCAGTGGGACGACCGGCGCCTGCACCGCCTCGAGGCCTGACAGGGCCCGATCCATGGATGTACGACCAGATCAACAGAGAGGACCAAGACCATGACAAGACTTGCAAAACCCAAAGTGGGCTATACCCGTCGCTCGATGCTCAAGGCCGGTGGCGCGGCGCTCGCCGCCTCCAGCCTGCCGGCGCCCATGCTCTGGGCGCAGGACACCGCCGATATCGTGCTGCGCCAGTTCGGGACCGGCGTGTCGAACCTTAATGACGTGGCCAACAAGGTGAAGGAAGACCTGGGCTTCACGCTGGAAATGACCGCGCTGGATTCCGACAGCGTGACCCAGCGCGCCGCGACCCAGCCCGACAGTTTCGACATCGCCGATATCGAATACTGGATCTGCAAGAAGGTCTGGCCGACCGGCAACCTGCAGGCGATGGATACCAGCCGGATCGCCAATTACGACAAGATCGTCGGCATCTTCCGCGACGGCAAGCTGACCCCGGACAGCGAGATCGCCCAGGGCACGGCACCCCATAGCGTGGGCTTTGTCGACGGGCCCGGCGGCACCAGCTTTGCCAGCGGCGAAACCGGCTGGATGACCCTGATCCCGACGATCTACAACGCCGACACGCTGGGCATCCGCCCCGACCTGATCGGCCGCCCGATCGAAAGCTGGACCGAGCTTCTGAACCCCGAATTCCGCGGCAAGGCCTCGATCCTCGACATTTCTTCGATCGGGATCATGGACATGGCCATGGTCTGCGAGGCGATGGGCGAGATCACCTATGGCGACAAGGGCAACATGACCCGCGACGAGATCGACGCGACCTTCGCGATCTTCACCGAGGCCAAGCGCGCCGGCCAGTTCCGCGCCTTCTGGAAGACCTTCGACGAAAGCGTGAACCTGATGGCATCGGGCGAGGTGGTGATCCAGTCGATGTGGTCGCCCGCCATCACGGCGGTGAAATCGCGCGGCATTCCCTGCGTCTACCAACCGCTGAAGGAAGGTTACCGGTCCTGGGGCGGCGGCATCGGGCTGTCGAACTCGCTGTCGGGCATGGAGCTGGACGCGGCCTATGACTACATCAACTGGTACCTGTCGGGCTGGGTCGGCGGCTATCTGATGCGCCAGGGCTATTACTCGGCGGTGCCCGAAACCTCGAAGGATTTCATGTCCGAGAACGAATGGGGCTACTGGTTCGAGGGCAAGGAGGCCACCGATATCATCACCTCGCCCACCGGCGACACCCTGGCCCAGGCCGGAGAGGTTCGCGACGGCGGGTCGTTCCAGGACCGGATGGGGGCCGTGGCGTGCTGGAACGCGGTGATGGACGAGAATCAGTACATGGTCCGCAAGTGGAACGAATTCATCGCCGCATGATCCGGTTTCGCCTCGCTGACGCGAGGCGACCGGCCGGGGGGCTGTCAGCCCCCCGGACCCCCCGAGCGTTTTTCGCCAAGATGAAGCAGGAGGCAGCGGTCCCATGTCGCGCCATCGACATCTGATCGGTTGGGTGCAGGCCGCGCCGCTGGCCGCGATCCTGCTGGCCTTCCTGGTCGCGCCGATCGTGATGATCGTGATCGTCAGCTTCTGGGGGGCGACGGAATTCTCGATCTACCCGGCCTTCAAGTTCGACAATTACGAGTTCCTGTTCGGCTCGTCGGTGACCTACCGGGTCTTCGGCGCGACGCTGAAATATGCCCTCATCACCTGGGCGCTGACCCTGGTGATCGGCTTTACCGTGGCCTATTTCCTGGCCTTCCATGTCCGCAGCCTGACCATGCAGATCGCGCTGTTTCTGGTCTGCACGATCCCGTTCTGGACCTCGAACATCATCCGCATGATCAGCTGGATCCCCTTCCTGGGCCGCAACGGCATCGCCAACCAGACGCTGATCTCCTGGGGGGTGATCGACGAACCGCTGGACTGGCTGCTGTATTCGGATTTCTCGGTGATCCTGGCCTTCGTGCATCTGTACACGCTGTTCATGGTGGTGCCGATCTTCAACACCATGATGCGCATCGACAAATCGCTGCTCGAGGCCGCCCGCGATGCCGGCGCCTCCGGCGTCCAGACGCTGGTGCACGTGATCATCCCGCTGACCAAGCCCGGCATCATGATCGGCACGATCTTCGTCGTCACCCTGGTGATGGGCGATTTCATCACCGTGCGGTTCATGAGCGGGTCGCAGCGGGCCAATGTCGGGCGGCTGATCTCGAACGATATCGCGCTGCTGCAATACCCGTCGGCCGCGGCCACGGCGGTGGTCCTGCTGTGCACCGTGCTGATCGTGATCGCGATCCTGCTGCGCTTCGTCAATATCCGAAAGGAGCTGTAAGCCATGGCCCGATCCCCGCGCATCCCCGTCCCGGACCCGGTCCGGGACCTCTTGCCCGGCCCCCGGCAGGAGGCCCCGGGTCAAGCCCGGGGCGCGTGAACGCATGGAGAGACGACCGCGCAGTTTCTACCTCCTGGCCGCCGTCTTCGGCCTGTTCGTGCTGTTTCTTTACGGGCCGATCGTGACCATCGGCATCCTCAGCTTCCAGGGGCCGCAGGGCGGGCTGACATTCCCGATGAACGGGGTATCGCTGCACTGGTTCCGCGACCTGTTCGAGCAACAGGCGGTCGGCGATATCTGGGGCGCGTTCCGGCGCAGCTTTGGCCTGGGGCTGATGGTGATGGTGACGACGGTGGTGATTTCGGTCCTGGCCGGGCTGGCCTTTCGCAAGCGGTTCGCCGGGTCGGCGATCCTGTTCTATGCCGCGATCACATCGCTGGTGATCCCGTCGATCCTGATCTCGCTCGGGGTCGGGCTGATCTTCAACCAGCTGGGCCTGAAGGTGCATTGGGCCACCAGCGGCTTCGGGGCGCAGCTGACCTGGACCCTGCCCTTCGGCCTGCTGATCATGTTCGCGGTCTTCAACCGCTTCGACCGCAGCTACGAGGAGGCGGCGCGCGACCAGGGCGCGACCGCCTGGCAGACGATCCGTCATGTCGTGCTGCCGATCATCGCCCCGTCGCTGATCGGGGTCGCGCTGTTCGGCTTCACGCTGTCTTACGACGAATTCGCCCGCACATTGTTGACCGCCGGCAGCTACAACACCCTGCCGCTCGAGATTTTCGGGATGACGACCAACGTGACGACGCCGGTGATCTATGCGCTGGGGACCCTGACCACGGCGTTTTCGCTGGCGATCATCGGGCTGTTCCTGCTGTGCGCCTGGATCCTGGGCAAGCGCCGGGCACGGCTGGGATCGGATGCGGGCAAGGGGATATGAGGATCGCCTATATCAACCCCAATGCCACCCGGACGATGACCCGCGCGGTCGTCGACACGGCGCGGCGCGTCCTGCCGGGCGTCGATATCCTGGGCTTCACCAACAGCGACGGGCCGCCCGTCATCGAGGGCGCGGCGGATGGCGCGGCGGCGGTTCCGGGGGTTCTGGCGCGGCTGGAGACCGCACGGGCGCAGGGCGCGGATGCGATCGTGATCGCCTGTTTCGACGATACCGGCCTGGCCGAGGCGCAGGCCCATGCGGATTGCCCGGTTCTGGGCATCGGGCAAAGCGCCTTCGCGATGGCGCAGCTGCTGGGGCTGCGCTTTTCGGTGGTCACCTCGGTCGCCGCCGCGGTGCCGGTGATCGAAGGCAATATCGACCGGCTGGGCTTTGCCGGGACCTGCGTGTCGATCCGGGCCAGCGACCTGCCGGTGCTGACGATCGAGGCCGGCGCCCCCGCTACCGTCGCGCGTCTGGCACAAGAGATCGACACCGCCGGCCGTGACGACGGCGCGGGCTGCGTGATCCTGGGCTGCGCGGGGATGTCGGCGCTCAAGCCGGCGCTCGACCGGCAGGCGACCGTGCCGCTGATCGACGGCGTCGCCGCATCGGCCTGCCTGGCGCGGGCGGCGGTCGATTGCCTGGTCGCGGCCGGTTAGGCTGCCGGGCCCGGTCCTGCCAGCGCGGCCAGGCGCTTGCGCAGGAACAACGCCTCGGCCGGACCCGGTGCCGCCGCGATCGCGCGCCGATAGGCCGCGGCGGCCGCCTCTGCCTGTCCGGTCATGGCCAGCAACGCAGCGCGCGCCGCCTGCCAGGGCTGATAGCCGGACAGGCTGTCGGCCAGCGCCTCGACCATCGCCAGACCGCGGGCGGGATCTCCGGCCTCGGCCAGGGCCACGGCGCCGTTGAGCCGGACGACCGGGGTCGGCTCGTGCCGCCAGAGCGCGCCGTAGAGGGCCGCGATCTGCGGCCAGTCCGGGCCCGGGTCGGCCATCTGGCAATCGGCGATCGCGGCCTTGATCTGGAACGGGCCCGGCGCGTGCCGGGCCATGGCGCGGGCCAGGATCGCCCGGCCCTCGTCCAGCCGCGCGGCGTCCCACAGCGCGCGGTCCTGCTCGGCCGGCGGCAGGCCGGCGCCATCCTCCCCGATCCGCGCTGCGCGGCGGGCGCCGGTCAGCAGCATCATCGCCAGGGCGCCCTCGATTTCCGGATCGCCCGGGCGCAGCCGGTCGATCAGGCGGCCCAGATATTCGGCTTCGTGGCACAGGTCGCGCGCCTCGCCGGGGCCAGCCACGTATCCGGTGGTGAAGATCAGGTAGATGCTGGTCAGCACGGTATCGAGCCGGGCCGGCCACTCCGCCGGATCGGGCACGGCGAAGGGAATGCCGGCCCGGGCGATCTTGGCCTTGGCCCGGCTCAGCCGCTGGCCCATGGTCGGTTCGGCATCCAGGAAGGCGCGCGCGACCTGGGGGGTGGTCAGCCCGCAGACCGTGCGCAGGGTCAACGCGACGCGCGACTTGGGCTCCAGCGCCGGATGGCAGCAGGCGAAGATCAGGCGCAGCCGTTCATCGGGGATGACCTCGGGGTCGTGCTGGTCGGCCTCGCTTGTCAGTTGCGCCAGCGCCACGGCCCCGGCCTGGTCGCGCCCGGCGCGGCGCAACCGGTCGATCGCCTTGCGCCGGGCGACCTGCAGCAGCCAGCCCTGCGGCGAGGACGGAAGCCCGGAACGGCCCCAATGGGTCAGGGCCGACAGCGCCGCCTCGTGCAGGACATCCTCGGCCAGGGCCAGGTCGCGCAAGCCCGCCGCCAGCACCGACAGCAGCCGGCCCCGGTCGGACCGCATCACGCGGTCCAGGGCGCCGGCTGCCGCGATGGCACCGGCCGCGGCGGTCTCTGCCCCGGCCATGGCGTCAGCCCGCGGGGTTGTAATCCATCAGCGGCCGAACCTCGATCGTGCCGAACCGGGCCGAGGGGATCAGCGCGGCATAGCGAAGTGCGGCGTCCAGGTCGGGCACGTCGATCACGTAATAGCCGCCCAGATGTTCGCGGGTTTCGGCAAAGGGGCCGTCCATCGTCTCGACCCTGTCGGCACGGATCCGCAGCGACGTGGCGGTCTCGACGCCCTGAAGCCCCTCGCCCGACACCAGCACGCCCTCGGCCTTCATCTGCTCGTTCGCGGCGAAATAGCCGCCCATCATCCGCTCGAATTCCGGGGTGCCGAAGGCGGGTTCGCGGGCGGGATCGTTGTAGATCAGAAGCATGTATTGCATGGGTCGGTTCCTTTCACGGGCCAAGAACATGGATGCCGATGCAGACCATCGCGTTCAGCGCGGCCAGCAGGTTGGTGCCGTTTCCGACATAGCGCAGCGGATGGCCGGCGGTTTCGGGGACCAGCCCGAAAGGATGCGCCAGGCGCCCAAGCACCAGAAGCGCGCCCGAAACGTGAAGCCAGGGCGCGGGCGTGCCCATGCCTTCGGCCAGGATCATCAGGATCAGCACGAGGGCCGACCATTCCGCGCAATTGCCGTGCTGGCGGATGCGCCGCAACAGGGCGGGATCGCCCCCGTCGCCGAACGACACGCCCGTGGCCCCGCGCAATGACGACACACGGAACCAAAGCACCAGGCAGATCGCCGAAACGGCCAGCGCATAGATCGGGGTTACCGAGAAAACCATGTCAACTCCTTCGATTATGATGGTTCATACTCCAAGGACGCGCGCCGGGCGCGGATTTCGACATGGTCGGAAAATTTTTTTGCAGGCGACGCGGCGCCGGTTCAGACCGACAGGGGTTCGCCCCCGATGTCCGAGCGCGCCACGGCCACCGACTTGATCACCGCATGGACCGTGACCCCGGGGGCAAGGCCAAGCGCCGCAGCCGACCGGCCGGTGATCCGCGCCAGGACCCGACCGGCCGGGGTATCGAGCGCGACGATGGCGCCCGGCCCCGCGCCCGGATGCACCTCGTGCACCCGGCCCGGCAGGATGTTGAGCGCCGAAAGCCCCTCGGGCCGGCCCCGCGACAGGATCACGTCATGGGCCGCGATCCGCAGCCGGACCCGGCTGCCCGGCGCCTGGGGCAGGCGCGGCAGGAACAGCGCCTCGCCGCCGGCCTCCAGTTCGGTGAGCCCGTCGTCATGGTGGCGGTGCACCCGCGCGCTCAGCACCGCGCCGGCCTCGCGCGGGCCGGTGGGCAGCGGCGCGGGATCGCCCAGCACCACCTCTGCCGTGCCCTGCCGCACCACCCGGCCCGCCTCCAGCGCCACCACCGTGGTCGCCAGCCGCGCCACTTCGGACGCGCTATGGCTGACATAGAGGATCGGCACCGACACCACGTCGCGCAATCGCTCGAAATAGGGCAGGATCTCGTCCTTGCGGGCCGCGTCCAGCGCGGCCAGCGGTTCGTCGGCCAGGATCATGTCGGGCGCCGACAGCAGCGCCCGCCCGATCGCCACGCGCTGTTTTTCGCCCCCCGACAGGGCGCCGGGGCGGCGCCCCAGAAGCGGGCCGATCCCCAGCATCTCGACCACCTGGTCGAGTTCGGCCCCGGCGGCGCCCCCGGGCGCGAAGCGGGCGCCATAGGCCAGGTTCTGCCGCACGCTCAGATGCGGAAACAGGCGCCCGTCCTGGAACACATAGCCCAGGCGGCGGCGCCAGGGCGGCAACGAAACGCCGGCCCCGGTATCCAGCAGGACCCGGTGGTCGACCACGATCCGCCCCCGGTCGGGCCGCAGCAGCCCGGCCACGGCGTTGATCACGCTGGTCTTGCCCGATCCCGACCGGCCGAACAGAACCGTCACCCCGGCCGGCGCCCGGAACGTGACGTCCAGAGCCAGATCGCCCAGGCGATGCTGCAGCGCCACCTCCAGCATCAGCCGCCCCCGACCCGGGACGCGACCCGCCGCGCCAGCAGTTCCGAGGCGATCAGCGCCCCCATCGCCACCACGATCGAGACCACGACCAGCCGCATCGCCGCCGCTTCGCCGCCCGGCACCTGCAGAAAGGCATGGATCGCCGACGGAATGGTGCGGGTCTGGCCGGGGATGTTCGACACGAAGGTGATCGTGGCGCCGAATTCGCCCATCGCCTTGGCGAACCCCAGGATCGCCCCGGCGATGATCCCCGGCAGCGCCATCGGCAGGGTGACGGTGACGAAGACCTGCCATGGTCGCGCGCCCAGCGTCGCCCCGGCCTGTTCCAGCCCCGGATCGATCGCCTCGATCGACAGCCGGATCGCCCGCACCACCAGCGGAAAGGCCATGATCGCCGCCGCCAGCGCCGCCCCGGTCCAGCGGAACGCGACCACGATGCCCCATTCCGCCAACAGCCCGCCCACCGGGCCTCGGGTGCCGAAGACCAGCAGCAACAGATAGCCCGTGACCACCGGCGGCAGGATCAGCGGCAGATGCACCAGCCCGTTCAGCACCTGCTTGCCCGGAAAGGTCCAGCGCGCCAGCGCATAGGCGACAAGGATCCCCAACGGCAGGCTGGCCAGCACCGCCACCAGCGCCACGCGCAGCGACAGCGCCACGGCCTGCCATTCCTGAGGTCCCAGCCAGTCGCCCATCCGCTACGGCGCCAGAACCACGAAGCCCTGGCGCTCGAAGGCCGCCCCGGCCTCGGGGCTGCGCAGGTAGTCGAGGAACGCGCGCCTGGCCGGACCGTCGCGCCCCGCCAGTCCGGCCGCCGGGTAGACGATGGGCGGATGGGTCTGGACCGGGAAGGTGCCGATCACGCTGACCCGGTCCTCGGCCACCGCATCGGTCGCATAGACGATGCCAAGGGGCGCCTCGCCCGTGGCGACAAAGGCCAGCGCGGCGCGCACGTTGTCGGCCTGGGCGACCTGCGGCGCGACATCGTCCCACAGGCCCAGGGTGTCCAGCGCCGCCTTGCCGTAGATGCCCGCCGGCACCGCATCGACCAGAGCCATGGCCAGCCGCCCGTCGCCCAGCAGGCCGGCCAGGTCCAGATCGGGTCCGATTTCGACCGGCGCGGCCTCGGACCCCGCCGCGATCAGCACGATGGCATTGCCCAGCAGGTCGAACCGCGTGCCCGCCTCGATCAGCCCGTCGGCCTCCAGGGCGTCCATCCAGTCGGGATTGGCCGAGATGAAGACATCCGCCGGCGCGCCCTGCCGGATCTGCCGGGCCAGGGCCGAGGATCCGGCGACCGACACGACAAGGTCATGGCCGGAGGCGGCCTCGAACCCGGCCTCGATCTCGGTCATGGCGGTGGTCAGGCTGGCAGTGGCAAAGACGGTGACCTGCTCGGCCCCGGCGATGGCGGGGGCGGCGCAGGCAAGGACCAGGGCGCAGACGCGCAGCGGGGCCGGGTCGATCATGGACACACTCCCTCAGGCTTGATATGTTTTTCAGAACATATCGCAAGGCGGCAAGCGCGCGGTCAAGCGCTATTTCCCGTCGGATATATCCCGCAGCATGGACCGCAGGGCGCCGATCCGGGCCGCGCCGGCCTCTGCCATGATCTCTTCGAGCTTGCGGTAATGCGCCAGCACGGTTTCGCCAGCCGGTGTCAGGCGCGCGCCGCCGCCCCGGGCGCCGCCGCGGCTGGAGGCGACAAGCGGGTCGCGAAACGCGCCGTTCAACTCTTCGACCAGCATCCAGGCGCGCTTGTAGCTCATCGCCATGCTCCGCCCGGCCGCGGCGATGGACCCGGTCTCGGCGATCCGTTCCAGCAGGTCGGCCTTGCCCGGCCCCAGCATTGCCTCCGATCCGAACAGGATCCGGATACGCAGGCGCGGATCGTCGAGGTCTGCGGCATCGGCGCGGGTCATGGCGCCGGTTATGCCGCCCGGCGAAGGCTCCGGCAAGACATAACGCGCCTAATCGACCGCGATTTCCCCGTTTTCGATCTGTTCGCGTTCGATCGATTCGAACAGGGCCTTGAAATTGCCCTCGCCGAAACCTTCGTCGCCCTTGCGCTGGATGAATTCGAAAAAGATCGGCCCGACCACGGTTTTCGAGAAGATCTGCAGCAGGATCCTGGTCTCGCCGCCATCGACCACGCCTTCGCCGTCGATCAGGATGCCGTGCCGTTTCATCCGCTCGAGCGGTTCGTCATGACCCGCGACGCGGGTCTTGCTGAGCGCGTAATAGGCGTCCGGCGGCGGCGGCATGAAACGGATGCCGTTGGCGGCGATCGCGTCGGTGCTGCGATAGATATCCTCGGTGCCGACGGCGATATGCTGGATGCCCTCGCCGTTGTATTTCCGCAGGTAGGACACGATCTGCCCGGTCTCGCCCCGGTCCTCGTTGATCGGGATTCGGATGCGCCCGCAAGGCGAGGTCAAGGCGCGCGACAAAAGGCCGGTATATTTGCCCTCGATGTCAAAAAACCGGATTTCACGGAAATTGAACAGATCGCCGTAGAACCGGAACCAGCTGTCCATGTTGCCCTTGAACACGTTGTGGGTCAGGTGATCCAGGTAGTGAAAGCCCACGCCGCGGGGATTGGCCGGGGCGATCCAGTCGAATTCGTCGTTATAGGGCGAGGCGTCGCGATAGCGGTCGGTGAAATAGATCAGGCTGCCGCCGATCCCTCGGATCGCGGGCCAGTCGACACTCTTGTCGGCACCCGCGTAGGGCTCGGCCCCGTTCGCGACGGCATGGTCGAAGGCGTGCTGCGCATCGACCACGCGCCAGGCCATGGACGGCGCGCAGGGGCCATGTTCGGCGACGAACCGGTCGGCGAAACTTCCGGTTTCGGCATTCAGCACATAGGTGATGTCGCCCTGCTGCCACAGTTCGATCGCCTTGGACTTGTGATCGGCGACATGGACATAGCCCATCTGCGCGAACAGATCGCGCAGGGCCTGGGCGTCGGGATGGGCGAATTCGACGAATTCGAACCCGTCCGTGCCGGCGGGGTTGTCGGCGGTGATCTTCGCCCGGGGGGCGTCATGCGGGAACGGTCCCATCGGTGATCCTCCTGTTCGCGTGGGCGCAGTCTAGCGCAAAGAGGATACGCATTGCGCGCGTTTTCGCGGGCATTTGCCGCGTATCATGCTATCAGATTGCATCTCAGAGCCATTTCATGCGATCCTCGCGCGCATGCTGGACGAGATCGACAAACGCCTGCTGTCGGCGCTGCAGGCCGATGCCCAGGCCACCGCCCAGGACCTGGCCGAGGTGCTGAACCTGTCGGCCAGCCAGATCGGGCGGCGCCGGCAGCGGCTCGAGGCGCTGGGGCTGATCCGCGGCTATGCCGCCCGGCTCGATGCGCAGAAACTGGGCCTGTCGGTCCAGGCCTTCATCCAGGTGCAGATGACCACCCACGGGACGGAGCCCGCGCGCGGCTTTGCCGCCTTCGTCGCCCGCCAGCCCCAGGTCGTGTCGGCCTGGACCCTGACCGGCGAGGCGGATTACCTGCTGCGGGTCTATTGCGCCGACCTGCCGGCGCTGAACCGGCTGATCCATGACGTCCTGCTGGTCCATCCGGCGGTGGCGCGGGTGCAAAGCCAGATCGTGATGCACCAGTTCAAGCAGGACGCGGCCCTGCCGATCTGACCCCGCCCCTAGCCGTCGCGCGGGAACAGCTGCGCCCGGCCCGGGTCGAAATCGAAGCCGATCCGGGCGCCGGGTTCATAGACCCGATCCTCGGACAGGGCGGCGATCAGCGGCGCGCCGTCCTTCAGCGTCACCTCGACTATGGTTTCCGCCCCCAGCCGTTCGGTCAGGGCGATGGCGCCGTGCAACTGCCCCTCGGTATCGGCAACGGGGTGCAGATATTGCGGGCGCAGGCCCAGGATCGCCTTGTCGCCCCTGGCGATCGCGCGGCCGCGGGTCGGCACCGCGATCGGGTCCAGCGCTTCATTGGCCACCCGGGCCGCGTCGCCGCGGACCTCGTCGACCGTGACATCGAGGAAATTCATCGACGGCGCCCCCAGGAACCCGGCGACGAACAGGTTGGCGGGCTCGTGATACAGGTCCATCGGCGCGCCGACCTGCATCACCTTGCCGTCCTTCAGCACCACGATCTTGTCGGCGAGCGTCATCGCCTCGACCTGGTCATGGGTGACGTAGATCATCGTCGCGCCAAGGCTCTGGTGCAGCTTGCCGATCTCCATCCGCATGTCCATGCGCAGGGCGGCGTCCAGGTTGCTGAGCGGTTCGTCGAACAGGAACACCTGCGGGTCGCGCACGATGGCGCGGCCGATGGCGACGCGCTGGCGCTGGCCGCCGGACAGCTGGCTGGGCTTGCGGTCCAGCAGATGCTCCATCTGCAGAATGCGCGCGGCCTGCTGCACCTTTTGCGCCTTGGTCGCCTTGTCGGTGCGGTTGATCGTCAGCCCGAAGGCCACGTTTTCGCGCACCGTCATATGCGGAAAGATCGCGTAGGTCTGGAACACCATGGCGATGCCCCGGTCCTTGGGCGGCAGGTCGTTGACCACCCGGCCGGCGATCTCGATCGTCCCGCCGCTGATATCCTCCAGCCCCGAGATCATCCGCAACAGCGTGGATTTCCCGCAGCCCGAGGGCCCGACGAAGACGACGAATTCGCCGTCCTCGATGTCGATGTCGACGCCCTTGATGACCTCGACCGGGCCATAGCTTTTGCGCACGTCGGTCAGTTTGAGTGTCGCCATCCCGCCTACTCCGCCGCCTTGTCGCGCCGCAGAACGCGCATCCGCCCATCGGCGTCGATCACCACCTCTTCGGGATCCATCACGTAGCCACCGAAATGGCCGTCCTCGGCATGATCGGCAAAGCCCATGATCCGCAGGCCCCGATCGGTCCGGACGATCCGGGCGGCATAGCGCCGGCAGGGCAGATCGCCGTCCAGGAACGGCCCCGGGGCGATGCGCCAGGGCCCGCGGGGCCCCTCGCCGATCAGGTAATGGGTGCCGGTGACGGGCCCGCCGGGGATGGCATCGGCCTGCGCCTTGGAAAAATGTTCGGCCGAAGTGCAGAACAGGCAATACCAGCGCCCGTCCACGTCAAAGACCTGCGGCACTTCCAATTGGCCGTAGCCCCCGACAAAGACCGGCGGCTGCAGCACCCAGGTGACCAGGTCGTCCGAGGTCGCCAGCCCGATCGCGCCGCCGGCATTGGGTTCGGCGACACCCGGCGCGCGGGCGGTGAAATACATCAGCCAGCCCTCGCCCTGAGGGTCGCGCATCACCCAGGGGTCGCGCATCGCCCGATCGTGCCAGAAGCCCTTGGCGTGATCGGCCTCGTAGGCGTCGGCCGTCGGGCCGGTCAGGTCCAGGCACAGACCGTCGCCCAGGCGCTGCCAATGGTGCAGATCCTCGGACGTGGCGTGACCGATGCGCTGATACAGCCCCTCGTCGGCCCTTGACGTGCCGGTGTAGAACAGGTGCCACAGCCCGGCCGCATCCTGCACCACCGATCCGGTCCAGGTGGTGAAATCGTCCCAGGCCGGTTCCGGGGCCGGGCCCAGGCAGGTGCCCTTGTGATCCCAATTGACCAGGTCGTCGCTGACCGCATGGCCCTGCGTCACGTTCCAGTGCCGCAGATCGGGATTGATCAGCGATTTCGGTGCCTTGAGGAAATAGCCGTGCCAGCGCTGCCCGTCATGGGCATACCAGCTGTCCCAGATCCAGTGGTCGGGCAATTGCAGAACCATGTGAGTTATCCTTTCACGCCGGACGAGGCGATGGAGGCGATGAACGCCCGTTGCAGCATCAGATAGAAGGCCAGCACCGGCACGGTGATGATCGTGAGATAGGCCATGACCTCGCCCCAGGCGGTGTTCAGCTGGAAGAAATAGCCAAGGCCCACCATGACCGGCCGATAGCTTTCCTGCTGCACCACGATCAGCGGCCAGAGGTACTGGTTGTACATCACCAGGAACTTGAGGATCGCGGCGGTGGCGATGACCGGCCCGGACAGCGGCATCACCACCCTGGCGTAGATCTGGAACCAGCTGGCCCCCTCGACCCGGCTCGCCTCGATCAGTTCGCGCGGGAGATCCTTGAAATACTGCACGAACAGAAAGATCGTCAGGCCGTCGGCGATCCAGGGGATGATCTGCACGCGGTAGGTGTTCAGCCACCCCCACTGCACCCCGTCCCAGCCGATCCACGGCAGTTGCGACACCAGCAGCAGAAGCGGGATGGCGATCGTCTCGAAGGGCACGATCAGCGTGGCAAGCACGAGGCCGAGCAACAACTCGCGCCCGCGCCATTGCAGAAAGGCAAAGGAAAACGCCGCCAGCGAACAGACCACGAGCGACAGAAATACGGTCACGCCGGTGACAAGCACCGAATTGACCATGAACCTGGCGACCGGCGCGCGGGCGAAGGCGTCGCGGTAATTGTCCAGGCTGATGTCGCCCACCGGCAGGAAGGCGCGCAGGCTGGAGGTGTCGGCCAGCAATTGCGCCTGCGGCTTGAGGCTGGACATCACCATGAACAGCAGCGGAAAGATGAAGATCACGGCAACCAGGCTCAGCACGGCATAGCGCATGGCCAGCCTCAGGCCCCGGTCGTCTGCGGTGCGGGCGGCCATCAGCCTTTCTCCCGTGTCAGCCAGCGCTGGATCAGCGAGATCGACAGTACGATCACGAACAGGATGACCGAGATCGTGGACCCGCCCGAGATGTCCTGCCGCCCGTAGCCGCGTTCGACCGCCTGGAACACCAGGGTCTGGGTGGAATCGCGCGGCCCGCCGTTCGTCATCACGTCGATCTGCGCGAACAGCGCAAAGGCCTGCATGGTGATGACGATCAGGATCAGGACGGCGGTGTTGCGCAGGCCCGGCCAGGTCACGTAGCGGAAGGTCTGCCATTTGGACGCGCCCTCGATCCGGGCGGCCTCGTACAGCGTCGGGCTGATCGTCTGCAGGCCCGACAGCCAGATCACCATGTGAAAGCCCACCGCCTGCCAGATCGACATCGCCATGATGGCGGGCAGCGCCGTGGCGGGGTTGCCCAGCCAGTCGACCGGGTCGAAGGCGCCGAAGCTCAGCCAGCCGAGGATGCTGTTCAGCAGGCCGTTGTCGCCGGCGTAGATGAACCGCCACAACAAGGCCACCACGACGATCGAGACGACGACCGGCATGAAGTAGATCGTGCGGAACAGGTTGATGCCGCGCAGCTTCTGGTTGATCAGCAGCGCCAGGCCCAGCGCCAGGGTCGCCTGCACCGGCGCCACGACCAGCACGAACAGGACCGTGTTCACCAGCGCCTTCATGAAAACGACATCGCGGGCGATCACCACCTTCGCCGTCTCGCCCGATTGCCAGCGGAACCATTCGCCCATGCCGCGATAATGCGGGAATTCGTCGGAGCGCGTGATCGTGCGGACGCGGGGATATGCGATGCTCCCGTCCTGCGCGCGCAGGATCGTGCCGTCCTCGGCGCGTTCGGGTTCCAGCGTGATGACCGCAAGGCTCAGCAGGCTGCGGTAATTCTCCAGCCCCACCCATTGCGTGGGATTGGGCGAAATCAGCCGCTGGTTCGTCAGCGACAGGTAGAAGGCGAAGAAGAACGGCAGAACGATGAACATCACGATCAGCCCGACCCCGGGCAGGGCAAAGCCCCAGCCCGCACGGTTCGATCGCATCAGCTTGGTGGCCATGGCCGTTCCCCCCCGGTCCGGGCGGGGCGCCGCGCGGGCGCCCCGCGATCCTGTCAGTGGCCGTAGCCCTGGTTGCGGGTGATGTCGGCGTCGATCTCGTCGACCGCCGCATCCAGCGTGTCGGCCACGTCCGCCCCGTTGGCGATATCCGCCAGCGCCTTTTCGAAGACCTTCGCGGCGACGACGTAGCCGGGCGTCACCGGCCGGACCAGCGCTTGCGATTCCGACAGCTCGTAGAAGGCCGCCATCGCGCCGCCCTCGGCATAATTCTCGGTCATCGCGGCCGAGGCCGGGGTCGGCGGGATCAGGCCGATCCCGTTCGAGAAGGCCGCCATGTAATCGTCCTGCAGCGCAAAGGCGATGAAGGCATTCGCCCCCTCGGGCGTCGCGCAGGTGGCCGAGACGCCGAACTGCCAGGACGCCGCGCCGATCACCGGCCCGTTGCCGAAATCGACATTCGGCAGAAAGATCGTGTCGTCGAACTGGTCAAGGGCGTTCAGCGCAGCCCAGTTGCCGTTGTAGGTGATGGCATACTTGCCGTCGGCGAACCCGTTGTCGCGGTCGGCGGGGCTTTGGCTGGTGCCGGGCGCGTAGCCTTCGACGAACAGCGTTTGCCACCACTCCCCGAAGGCCAGGGCGGCGTCGCCGTTCAGGACGCCTTCGGCCGAGGCATAGGTGCTGCGGTCCACGAGGTCGCCGCCGAAGGACTGCAGGAAGGGCGAAAAGGCATAGGGATACCATTCACCGGTCCAGGCCATCCCGACATCGAGCGGGTATTCGAATTCCCCGGTCGCCTTGAGCGTATCGAGGGCCGCCATGAATTCGTCCGCCGTCCACGGCTGTTCGATCGTCGGGATCCGGATGCCGTTGTCGTCCAGCGTCGAGCGGCGGGTCGTCATCGCCACCGCCGCGTCCCACAGCCCGATCGAATAGAGCTGCCCGTCCCAGATGCCCTTGGTGCCGGGCAGGAAATCCGCGATCCGGCTTTCGTCGATGTCGAGCGGCTGCATGTAGCCCGACCAGGCCCAGTTCGGCATCACCGGGCCGTCCACGTCGAGGATGCAGGGCAGATTGCCCGCCAGCGCCGAGGCGACGACGCTGTCGTTGTAGCTTTCCTGCGGGAAGCTTTCGATGCTGACGGACCAGTCGTCCTGCGACGCGTTGAAATCGTCGACGATCTGGTTGATGATCCGGCTTTCGACCTCGTTGCCGGCGCCATGATACCACATGGTCAATTCGGTCTGGGCCAGGGCGCCGCCGGCCAGGACGGCCATGCAGCCGGCAAGGGCGGTGGTGGTGGTCAGATGTCTCATGTGTGGTTCCTCCCGTGTCATGAGATGGCTTGGTGTTCGGGCGCCCGCGGCAGAACCGAGGCCCGCCAGGCCAGCCGTCCGGGCACCTTTTCGGGGGCGGAGCCCGCCCCGTCGGCGCCGCGGATCAACGCCACAAGGCGCTCGGCCGCGCGGGTGCCGATGGCGGCATAGGGCAGTTCGGCCGTGGTCAGCGTCGGATACAGGCTTTCGGCGATGGCGCGGTAATCGTCGTAACCGGCGATCGACAGATCACGCGGCAGGTCCAGCCCGCGCGACCGCAGCATCCCGTAGGCGCGCACCGCCATCCGGTCATTGCCAAGGCACAGGGCGGTGGGTGGATCGGGCAGCGCCAGAACATGGTCCAGCGCCTCGGCCAGGCGGCGCATTTCGGCCTGCGGGTCGTCGACGGGCACATCGGCCTCGACCACCAGGGCCGGATCATCGGCGATCCCGGCCGCCGCCAGCGCATCGCGATAGCCCTGCACCCGCAGACCCGTGGCGACCATCTCGGCCGACAGGGTCAGATAGGCGATGCGCCGGTGCCCCGCGGCGATCATCCGGGCGACCAGCTGGTCCTGGCCGTGCCGGTCATCGGGCACCACGGCGGGCGTGCCGGCGGCATCAAAGCAATTCGCCAGCACCAGCCGGGTGCCCTGCGGCACCTTGGGCAGCGACACTTCGCGGTGATAATCGGCGACATGGATGATCCCCTCGACCCGGTGCTGGACGAAGGTCCGGATCAGCTCGGGCACCCGGTCGCTGCGCCCGCCGGTATCCGAGATCAGCAGCGTCATCCCCGCCGCTTCCAGCGCCCGCTGCACGCCCTGGACGATGAACAGGTCCGGCAGGCCCGACAAGGCCGGCTGGTCCGGCGACAGGCTGATCGCGCCGGTCACCAGCCCGACCAGTCCCGACCGGTTGGAGCGCATGGTCCGCGCCGCCGAGGACGGCACATAGCCCAGCTGGTCGATCGCGGCCTCGACCGCGGCACGGGTTTCGCGGCCCACGGGGGCGTCGCCGTTCAGCACCCGGCTGACGGTCTTGGGCGACACCCGGGCCACCCGCGCGACGTCGTAGATCGTGGACATTCTCCCCCCTGTCCGGCCTGTGCCCGGCGGCGCCTCCGATCCGTCCGGGCCGTGCCATGCGGCTTATGACATCGGCGTCATGACACCGATGTCATGACACCGATGTCATAGCGCGCCGGATTTCGTCGAGTCAACGATTCCCTGCCCGCCTCAGCGGCGGCGGCGGAACAGGCGACGGTTGAGGTGGATGAACTCGGCCATCACGCCGCCGACCCCGCCCATCTGCCGGCCCTTGAGGAACAGATACCCCGACAGCGCCCCGACCCCGCCGCCCACGGTGTTGACGATCAGGTCGCCCATCGTGTCGTAAAGGCCGGATTTCTGCATGTTGAAGCCGAACAGCTCGTCCATGGCGAATTCGAAAATCTCCCACAGCACGCCGATGGTGACCGCCACGCAAAGCGACAGGAAAGCCATCGCGCCGGGCGGTGCGGCATAGCGATCGCCCTCGAACAGCATGTAGATCAGCAGAAAGGCGACCATGCCGAAGCCCAGCGCCGATCCGAAATGCATCGCGATGTCCCACCACCAGAAGCGTTCGTAGAAATCCGCCACCTCGCCCAGAAAGATCGTGGCGAAGATGAACACGACGATCGCCGCCAGGATCGACCGGGGGAACACGATCCCGATCCAGCGGGTCGCGGTGCGGGTCAGCTGGATCAGCACCAGCGTCGCCACGGCGACGAAGGCGACATTCAGTGGCCCGGTGAACAGCGCGGTCACCGCCTCGACCACCAGGACAAGCTGGATGACGATGATGACGAGCGGTGAAATGGGTTTGGTCATGGGGCCTCGCATTGACGCATCTGCTGGATATATAGGAACCATGGACGGCTCCACACCCCTGCCGCTGCGGCTGGCCAGCTACAATATCCGCGCCGGGCTCGGCTCGGACCTGCGGCGCGACCCGCTGCGGGTGCTGGACGCGATCGCCGCGCTGGAGGCCGATCTGGTCGCCCTGCAAGAGGCCGATCACCGCACCGGCCGGCGCCGGGCCGCCCTGCCCGCGGACCGGATCGAGGAACATACCGGCCTGCGCCCGCTGCCGGTGGCCGAGAACGGCATCTCGCTGGGCTGGCACGGGATCGCGCTGCTGGCCCGGCCGGGGCTGGAGCCGCGGGCGGTGCATCGCTATCCCCTGCCCGGGCTGGAGCCGCGCGGCGCGGTCGCCGTGGACCTGCCCGGCCTGCGGGTCGTCGGGGTCCATCTGGGCCTGTTGCGGCGGTCGCGGCGCCAGCAGCTGGACCATATCCGCACGGCGCTTCAGGCGCTGGAGCCCCTGCCGACCGTGATCCTGGGCGATTTCAACGAATGGTCGCGCAAGTCCGGGCTGGGCCGGCTGGCGCGGCATTACCGGCTGCTGACCCCCGGCGGCACCTTTCCCGCCCGGATGCCCCTGGCGCCGCTGGATCGGGTCGCCCATTGCGACCGGCTGCAGGTCCGGATGCTCGACCTGCCGCGGGCGGCGAAGGGGCCGCATCCCTCCGATCACCTGCCGATCCTGGCCGAGGTCCACGCCGCGCGGGCCGCGCAGGTTCCCTGAAGAACGGAAGTTGTCAGATCTCGTGGCTCAAGCGATCCGGCGCCTCACCCCAGCAGCAGCTCCGAAACCGGTCGGCGCGCGCGCGGCGGGGCCTCGGCCGTGGGCTTGCCGAAGCGGATCGCCTGGACCAGCCGCCGCTCGGGGCCGATGCCGAAGCGGGCACAGACCGCCTCGGCCGTCGGACGATGATCACCGATCGCGGCCATCGGCCAGCCGGCGAACCCCAGCGAGGCCGCCTCAAGGCACATCCGCAGATAGGCCCGCCCCGAGGTGACCGCATCCTCCTCGGCCGGGCGGTGGAACAGGGCGATGACCGGCGCCGACACTGTCGCCGCGGTCTCGGCCGTCACCTTGCGGGTCAGGCCGGTGGCGTTCAGCAGCGGCCAGAGCGGGCCGAAAACCAGCGGCGCGGCCAGCGCCTCGGCCCGGCCCAATTGCAGCGCGGCGCGGTCCATGCCGTCGATCCCGGCCCTGGGATGGCGGTCCGACAGGCGCATCCAGTGCAGCAATTCGCGCCGGAACGCCCGGTCCTGCAGCATGGCGAGCGAGGCCGCGTCATTGGCCTCGGCCAGGAAGACGCGCCCCTTGCGGTCCAGCACCAGCCGCGCATCGGACCGGTCCCAGCCGAACAGTTCCGGCGTGCCGTCGCGGAACGCGCCGCGCCAGGTGAACCGACGCTCCAGCTGCCGGTGCAGGCCCTGTTCGGCGGCGCCTTCGACCAGGCGCAGCATGGCGACCTCGACCAGCCCGTGCCCCGGCTTCAGGCCGCGCTGGGTCAGTGCCACCTCGGCGCCGATCCCCTCGGCCGACAGCGCCAGCACCATCGCTTCCAGCGCCGCGCCGCAGCTCAGCCCGGCGTCGCGCCCCGCCGGATCGCCGGTGGCCAGCCCGTCGCCGGTATCGCACAGCAGGACCAGGCCGGCCCCGTCGCGCCGCCAGCGCGCCGGCTGGACGTTGTGCACGCTGGGCGCCAGCGCGGCGCGGGTGACCAGCCGTTCCAGCTGCTGTTGCGCGATCATGTCCGTTCCCCCCGCGACATCAGCCAGGCCATCCGCTGCACCGCGTCCAGTTCCAGCTCGGCCCGGGGCGAGGCCGCGATCTGCGGCATCGACAGGGCCACCAGGGTCAGCGGCGCGTCATTGGCCAGCAATATATGGCTGGCCTCGAAGCTGTCGAACAGGTGGGTGACGTGATCGGCCAGCGGCCCATCGGCAAAGGGCGGCGCGGCGCGGCGCAGCACCGGGGCGGCCTGCAACGCGCGCAGCAGGGTCGGCCGGTCCAGGTCTTCCAGTTGCTCCGCCTCGATCAGCACCGCCCCGGCGACCAGCGGATGCGCCGCCAGCCCGCGCAAAAAGCCCACCGCATCGCCGGGCCGGGCCCGAGCCATGTGGCGCAGCAGGCTGGCGCTGTCTTCCTCGCGGCGCAAGGCGTTCGCCTCGACGTAAAGGATGGCGACCAGAAAACCCGCCAGCACGATCGCCAGCGTCATGATCGTCGCGTCGCGATCCATCGCCGCCAGCATCGCGATCACGCCGCCCGCGAACCCGGCGCCCAGCACCAGCGCGGCAAAGGACCACAGCGAAGTCGCATGCCCCACCGCCGACCGGCCCAGCCCGATCGCCAGCCAGCACAGGAACAGGACGCCCAGGGGCGACACCTGCACCGGCAGACCCCAGTAGACCATCAGGAAATCGGCCGCCGCCAGGGGCACCAGGGGGATCAGCGCCAGCGCCAGCCGCTCGACCGTGCGGTTCTCGGCCGCCGACAGGCTGGCGCGGTCGCGGCTCAGCACCAGCCAGCCGCCCAGAACCAGCCCCGAGACCTGGAAGACCAGCAGCGCGATCAGCCGGGGCGGGTCGATCGAAGGCGCGGCCCAGAAGGCGGTGATCACCGCCAGCACGGAGCCGATCGCGACATAGGACTTGACCCAGGCCGGGGCATGGCGGCGGTTCAGCCCCTCGACCAGCAGGATCACGGCCAGCGGCACCAGCCCGGCGCCGAGAAAGACGAAAAAGCGAAACCCGACCCAGCCGGTCAGCAGGACCAGCGCCCGGCCGGCGAAGATCAGCATCGCCACCCGCAACCCGAACAGGAAACGGCGGTTGATCGGCGCGTCCGCGCCGCGTGCCCGCACCACCCGGTGCAGGATCACCAGCCCGGCCAGCGCCGCCAGCGACAGGTAAAGGTCGGTCAGCCGCGCGGCCTCGGCGATCATGGCGCAAGCCCCGCCAGGAACCGCCGCACGAAGGGCCGCATCAGCGCCGCCAAAGGTGCCGGGCGCGGCCGTTCGATGCGGCCCCTGTAGGGGTTCAGGAACCAGCCGCGGTTGTCGGCCCCGCGCGGCCGGCCCAGGATCGCCGCGATCGCCTCGTAGGCCATCAATTGCCCGGTGGTGATCACCATCGGCGCAAACGACATCCGCGACCGTTGCCCGGCCACGACCTGCCCGACCATCTCCAGGTCGATGTAATGCCGGGACGAGGAATGCAGCACGACCCATTCGGCCTCGCGCAGAAAGGCCGTGGCGCGCTGATCGTCGCTCAGCCTGTCCCAGTCGGTGCCGATCGTGGGATAGCCCAGCCGGACCTCGTGCGCGGTGTCGCCGGGCGCGGTGACATAGACCGACGGCAAGGGTGCGGCATAGGCGTCGATCACCGGTTTGCCCAGGGCCCGCGCCCGGCGATAGAGCAGCAGCGCGGCGCCCAGGTCATCGGTGCCGTTGACCACGACATCGGCCGCGCCGATCGCGGTATCGACATCGGCCGGCCAGTCGCCGTGATGCACCTCGATCTCGATCTGCGGATTGATGCGGCGGGCGATCTCGGCCGTGGCCTCGGCCTTGTGCTGGCCGATCGTGTCGGAAAAGGCAAAGACCTGGCGGTTCAGGTTCGAGACCTCGAATGCGTCCAGATCGGCGATGATCAGCCGCCCGATCCCGGCCCGGATCAGGCCCAGCAGGCAGGCCCCGCCCATGCCGCCGGTGCCGCAGACAAAGGCGCAGCCGCCGCGCAGCCGGTCCTGTTCGGCCTGGGTCACGAAGCCGATGTTGCGGGTGGTGAATTCGGTGTAATCGAACACCATCACCGGCCCTCGCGCGGGCGCAGGACGCCGAAGGCGCGGGTGCCGTCGGCCCAGTGCAGCACCGGCAGGACCAGCCGCCGCAGCCCGACGAAGGCCCCGGTCAGCAGCACCGACAGCACCGCCGATTTCGGCACCTCGCGCAGCAGGTAGCGGCGGATCGCCGGCAGGTCCATCCGGCCCAGCTGGATCACGTCGTCGCCGCGGTCGTAATCCAGCTGCGCGGCGCAGAAATCGTTGACGGCCCCGTCGCGATGCTTGGGCGCGGCGTCCCAGGTCTTTTTCAGATCGTCCGAGCCGCCGGTATAGGCGTTCTCGATCACGAACCGCGCCTCGTCGAACCGGGCGTCATCGCCCACGCCGAAGACATGGCGGTGGTCGGCCATGATCCGGCGCGCGAGCAGAAGGTGGCTCAGCCGGCGCCGGCCGGCCTCGGGTCCCGGCCAGATGTCGGAAAACATGCTCGATACCATCCCCACCACCGCCGGCACCTGGGTCACGTTCGACACCCAGAGCGGGCGGAACTGGTGGCGCACGAACAGCAGGAAACAGGTCAGCCCATAGAGCACCCAGGACAACCCGCCCGAGCGTTGATCGGGATCGACCATGACCAGGCCCAGATGCAGCACCTCGGTCGGTTCGGGCGGGGTGTCGACCTGCATCAGCGCCAGCGCGTTGAAGGCGATGGGCCTGCCGTCGGGCTGGCTGACCAGGGTGACGATGGTCTGTTCCATCCGGGCCGGATCGCCGGAAAACACGCCATAGGTCAGGTCGCCCTGGCCCAGCGTGCGCGCCGCCACCGCGCGCAGATCGGCGGACAAGGCCTGCAGCGCCTCGGGCGCCATCCACAGGCCCGGACGCTCGACGATCCGCACGACCCGCCCGCCCGAGCGCAGGGTCACATCCATGTAGCGCCGCCGCAGCGCGCGCAGAACCGTGCCGATCATACCGCCTCACGCAACCTGCCGGGCATTCGCGCGCACGCTAAGCGGGTGATCCGGCGGGGGCAAGCCCGTCGCCTACAGGCAGGCCCGCGCCGCCCCTTCGCGGGCCAGCGGCGTCAGGCCACTGGCCGCCTCCCGGCGCAGGATCTCGGCCATCTGGCCACGCATCCGCGGCTCCCAGAATTCGATCAGATGGGCGGCGACGGCGCCGGCCTTGTCCGCTTCGGGCTGGCTGTCAAAGAAGGTGGCGATCTGGTTGGCCATGCGGACCAGCTTGTCAGGCTGCATCGGCGGTGATCCTTTCGGCATGGGTGAAGGTGTCGAACCGGTCGTCGCGGGCGCGCGCGACAAGGGTGATGCCGGCACGGTCGGCGGTTTCGACCGCCAGCGTCGTGGGGGCCGACACGGCGATCACGACGCCGGCCCCGGCCATCGCCGCCTTCTGCACCATCTCGACCGAAACGCGGCTGGTCAGGACGATCGCGCCCCGGGAACACTCGCCCACGGCACCGATCAGCTTGTCCAGCGCATTGTGCCGGCCCACATCCTCGCGCACCGCCACAAGCCCCTGGCCGGGCACGAAAAACCCGGCGGCATGGACGGCGCGGGTGCGGTCGTGCAGCGGCTGGGCATCGCGCAACGCGGCCAGAGCGGCGGCGATGTCGGCGGCGCCCAGCCTGATCCCCGGGCCCACGGCCGGCACGTCGCGCAGCGCCTCTTCCAGGCTGTCGATCCCGCACAGCCCGCAGCCCACCGGCCCGGCCATCGCCCGGCGCCTTGCGGCCAGCCGGGCCTCGGCGGCCTCGGCCAGCCAGATCCGGACCTCGACCCCGCGCGGATGGTCGAGCACCTCCAGCCGTTCCAGCTCGGCCCCGCGGGCGATCCCCTCGGTCCGGGTGAAGCCGCGGCCGAAATCCTCCAGGTCGGCGGGTGTGGCCATCATCACCGCCTGGGTGGAGCCGTTGTAGACCAGCGCCACCGGCACCTCTTGCGGCAGTTCGGTCATTCCGCCGCCGGCAGGATGCGCCGCGCCCGGGCGGCCTGGGCGGCGTAATCCTCCTGCCAGGCGCTCGGCCCGTTGGACAGGCTGACCTGCACCGCCGTGACCTTGTATTCGGGGCAGTTCGTGGCCCAGTCGGAATGATCGGTGGTGATCACGTTGGCCTGCGTGTCCGGGTGGTGGAAGGTGGTATAGACCACGCCCGGCGCCACGCGGCTGGTGATCGTCGCCCGCAAGCTGGTTTCGCCCGACCGGCTGGCCAGCCGCACCCAGGCGCCCTCGGTCACGCCGCGCTGTTCGGCATCATGGGGATGGATCTCCAGCAGATCCTCCGCGTGCCAGCGGCTGTTCTCGGTCCGCCGGGTCTGGGCGCCGACATTGTATTGCGACAGGATCCGCCCGGTGGTCAGCAGCAACGGGAAACGCGGCCCGGTCCGTTCGTCGGTGGGCACGTATTCGGTGACCATGAACCGCCCCCGGCCGCGCACGAAGCCGTCCACATGCATGATCGGAGAGCCCTCGGGCGTCGCCGCGTTGCAGGGCCATTGCACGCTGCCCTTTTCCTCCAGCATCTCGTAGCTGACGCCGGCGAAGCTGGGCGTGGTCGCCGCGATCTCGTCCATCACCTGGGCCGGATGGGTATAGGTCCAGCCCGCGCCCATGGCATTGGCCAGAAGCTGCGTCACCTCCCAATCGGCATGGCCGTTGCGGGGCGCCATCACCCGGCGCACCCGGTTGATCCGGCGTTCGGCATTGGTGAAGGTGCCGTCCTTTTCCAGGAAGGTGGAGCCGGGCAGGAACACATGGGCGTAATTCGCCGTCTCGTTCAGGAACAGGTCATGGACGATGACGCAGTCCATCGCCGCCAGCCCGGCCGACACATGTTTCGTGTCCGGGTCCGACTGCAGGATATCCTCGCCCTGGATGTAGATGCCGCGGAACGTGCCCTCGACCGCCGCATCCAGCATGTTGGGGATCCGCAATCCCGGCTCGGCATCCAGTTCGGCGCCCCAGATCTTCTCGAAGACCTCGCGGGTGGCGTCGTCGCTGACATGGCGGTAGCCCGGCAATTCATGCGGGAACGACCCCATGTCGCAGGCGCCCTGGACGTTGTTCTGCCCGCGCAGCGGGTTCACCCCGACCCCGGGCCGGCCGATATTGCCGGTCATCATCGCCAGGTTGGCGATCGCCATGACCGTGGTCGAGCCCTGGGAATGTTCGGTCACGCCCAGCCCGTAATAGATCGCGCCATTGCCGCCGGTGGCGAACAGCCGTGCGGCGGCGCGCAGATCATCGGCCGGCACGCCGGTCAGCATCCCGACCGCCTCGGGGGAATGGCGCGGATCGGCGGCGAAGGCCGCGTAGTGCTGGAACTCGTCCCAGTCGCAGCGGTCGCGGATGAAGGCCTCGTCCATCAGCCCTTCGGTGACGATCACATGGGCCATGGCGGTCAGCACGGCGACGTTCGTGCCGGGCTTCAGCGGCAGGTGATGGGCGGCCTCGACATGGGCCGAGCGCACCAGGTCGATCCGGCGCGGGTCGATCACGATCAGCTTCGCGCCGGCCCGCAGCCGCTTTTTCAGGCGGCTGGCGAAAACCGGATGCCCGTCGGTCGGGTTGGCGCCGATCACGATCACCACATCCGTGTGCTCGACGCTGTCGAAATCCTGGGTGCCCGCAGAGGTGCCGAAGGTGGTCTTGAGCCCGTAGCCCGTGGGCGAATGGCAGACCCGGGCGCAGGTATCGGTGTTGTTGTTGCCGAAGACCGCGCGGATCATCTTCTGCACCAGGAAGGTTTCCTCGTTGGTGCAGCGGCTCGACGTGATGCCGCCGATCGCGCGCACCCCATGCGCAGCCTGGATCGCCCGCAGCTTGGTCGCGGCGAACCCGATCGCCTCGTCCCAGCTGACCTCGCGCCAGGGCTGGTCGATGCTGTCGCGGATCATCGGGTTCAGCACCCGGTCGGCATGATTGGCATAGCCCCAGGCGAAACGGCCCTTGACGCAGCTGTGGCCCCGGTTCGCCTTGCCGTGCTTGTAGGGCACCATCCGGACCAGCTGATCGCCGTTCAGCTCGGCCTTGAAGCTGCACCCGACCCCGCAATAGGCGCAGGTGGTCACCACCGACCGTTCCGGCGTGCCCATCTCGATCACGCTTTTCTCCTGCAGGGTCGCGGTCGGGCAGGCCTGGACACAGGCGCCGCAGGACACGCAATCGGAGGCCATGAAATCATCCGATCCGGCCCCGGCCTTGACCCGGCTGTCGAAGCCGCGCCCCTCGATGGTCAGCGCGAAGGTGCCCTGGACCTCCTCGCAGGCCCGCACGCAGCGCGAACAGACGATGCATTTGGACGGGTCATAGGTGAAATAGGGGTTGCTGTCGTCGGCCGGAATATAGCGCGCATTGGGCTGATCGCCGGTGCGTTGTTCGAAATGGTTGTCAAGGCCGCCGCCCTCGGGCGCGGCATAGCGCACGTCGCGCAGGCCGACCATGCCGGCCATGTCCTGCAATTCGCAATCGCCATTGGCGGCACAGGTCAGGCAATCCAGGGGGTGATCGGAAATGTACAATTCCATCACCCCTTTTCGCAGTTTCTGCACCTTGGAAGATTGCGTACGGACAATCATCCCTTCGGCCACCGGCGTGGTGCAGGAGGCCGGGGTGCCGCGCCGCCCCTCGATCTCGACGACGCAAAGCCGGCAGGACCCGAAGGCTTCGACGCTGTCGGTCGCGCACAGTTTCGGCACCGCGATCCCGGCCTCGGCCGCCGCGCGCATCACCGAGGTCCCTTCGGGCACGCTCACCACGACGCCGTCGATCACCAGGCTGACCGGGGCGCCGACGCGCGCGGGCGTGCCGTAATCACGGTCATCCCAGGGAATGATGAAATCCTTCATGAACCCGACCCTTTCTTCATCTTGGCCGAAAAACTCCGGGGGGGCGCGATTGATGCGCCATTGGCCCGAGCGACAGGGACGCCAGGGGCGACAGGGGCAGAGCCCCCCGGCGGATCGGATTTGCCCAGCAAATCCGGCATCATTCCGCCGCCTCCCGCACGATCCCGAATTCCTCGGGGAAATGCCGCAAGGCGCTCAGCACCGGATAGGGCGTGAAACCGCCCAGCGCACAGAGCGATCCGTCGCGCATGGTCTCGCACAAATCCTCCAGCAGCGGCACCGCGCCCGAATCTCCGCCCCGGATCCGGTCGATCGTTTCGACCCCGCGCACCGCGCCGATCCGGCAGGGCGTGCATTTGCCGCAACTTTCCACGGCACAGAATTCCATCGCGAAACGTGCCAGCGCCCCCATATCGGCGCTGTCGTCGAAGACCACGATGCCGGCATGGCCGATCAGACCGCCTTCGGCGTCGAAATCCTCGTAACCGAAGGGCGTGTCGAACTGGTCCGGCGCCATGTAGGCGCCCAGCGGCCCGCCGACCTGCACCGCCTTGACCGGGCGGCCCGATGCCGTGCCGCCGGCGATGTCGTTCACCAGCGCGCCCAGGGGCATGCCGAAGGCGGTCTCGAACAGCCCGCCATGGCGCACGTTCCCGGCGATCTGGATCGGCATCGTGCCGCGCGACCGGCCCAGGCCGAAACCGGCGTAGTGATCGGCGCCCTTTTCGAAGATCACCGGGATCGTCGCCAGGCTCAGCACGTTGTTGACCACGGTCGGCCGGCCCAGGAACCCCTCCAGCGCCGGCAGCGGCGGCTTGGCGCGGACCACGCCGCGCTTGCCCTCCAGGCTGTTGAGAAGCGAGGTTTCCTCGCCGCAGACATAGGCCCCGGCGCCGACCCGCACCTCCATGTCGAACGACCGCCCCGAGCCGAGCACATCGCCCAGAAGCCCCTCTGCCCGCGCGATGTCGATCGCCGCCTCCAGCACCGCGATCGCATCGGGGTATTCCGAGCGCAGGTAGACATAGCCCTGCCCCGCCCCGGTGCCGAGCCCGGCGATCACCATCCCCTCGATCAGCGAGAACGGATCGCCCTCGATGATCATCCGGTCGGCGAAGGTGCCGCTGTCGCCCTCATCGGCGTTGCAGACGATATATTTGCGGTCGGCCTTGGCCTGCCGCACCGTGTCCCACTTGATGCCGGTCGGAAAGCCCGCCCCGCCGCGGCCGCGCAGACCGCTCTGCTTGACCTCGGTCACGATCTCGGCGTCGGACATGTCCAGCGCCCGGCGCAGGCCGGCCAGCCCGCCATGGGCGGCGTAATCGTCCAGCGACAGCGGGTCGATCAGCCCGCAGCGGGCAAAGGTCAGCCGGGTCTGGCGGGCGAAGAAGGGGATCGCCTCGACCGGGCCGAGGGTTTCGGCGGATCCGTCCAGGATCGCCGGCACATCGGCGGGGGTCGCCGGGCCATAGGCCAGGCGTTGCCCGTCGCGCTCCACCTCGACCAGCGGTTCCAGCCAGATCATGCCGCGGCTGCCGTTGCGGATCACCCGATGGCCCGCGGCCTCGAAGGCGGCGGCGACCGCATCGGCGCCCAGGGCGCGGGCGGCGGCATCGCGGGGGACATAGATCCTCATGCCAGCGCCTCCTCGATCCTGGTCTCGTCGGCGCGCCCGATCAGCCGGTCATCGACCATCGCCGCCGGCCCGCAGGCGCACAGGCCCAGGCAATAGACAGCCTCGACCGTGACCCGGCCATCCGCCGTGGTCTCGCCCCAGCCGATGCCCAGCCTGCCCAGCACCCGGTCGGTCAGGGCATCGGCGCCGACCGACTGGCAGGCCTCGGACCGGCAGATCTTGACCAAGTGCCGCCCGGCCGGGGCGTCGCGGAAATCGTGGTAGAAGCTGATCACGCCATGCAATTCGGCCCGGCTGATGTTCAGCGCGGCGGCGATCACCGGCACGCTTGCCTCGGGGATGCAGCCATATTCCGCCTGCACATCATGCAGGATCGGCAGAAGCGGCCCCTCGCGGCCCGCATGGGCCTCCAGGATCCGGGTCAGGCTGTCATCGGCGGCGGGCGTTTCGGCCATCGGGCATCCCCTTTTCGGTTCTGCCCCGGTCCTAGCCATATTGCACCGCGAATCAATATCGTTGTTTCGTTCCTTGATAGGCGTTTTCTATCAAACCCGCGCCAGCGCCCGCGCCTGGTCCAGCAAGGCGGCCAGCACCGGGGTCAGCGGATCGCGATAGGCGGCAACCAGGCCGATCCGGTGATGGGCGTCGGGCTCGACCACCGGCACCGCGCCCAGGTCGGGCCGGGCCAGGAACACCTCGGCGGCCTTGACCGGCAGGATCGTCGCCATGTTCGCCTCCAGCACATGCGAGACCAGCACGGTGATCGAGCTGCTTTCGACCCGCGGCACCGCCTCCACCCCGGCTTCGGCCAGGTGCTGGGTCACGATCCGGCGGTTCTGCATGTCGGGCGTCAGCAGGCACAGGTCCAGCGTGCCCAGCGCCGCCCAGGCGATCCGCCCCGCCGCCAGCGCCGGATGGCCGGCCCGGGTGACCAGGACATAGCGTTCATCCTCGATCGGCACCGTGGTCACACGGCCCAGCGGTTCATTGTCCAGATAGGTCAGGCCCGCGTCGATCTGCAGATTGTCCAGCATCGCCAGGATCTGCGCCGAGGTCCGCGACAGGATCGAGAACCGCACCCCCGGATGGTCCCGGGCGAACCCGCTGGTGAGTTCCGCCACCAGGGTCAGGGCGGTGGGAATGACGGCCAGCCGCAGATCGCCGGACAGGCCGACCCGGGCCGCGCGCATCTCGTCGCGAAAGGCTCGGGCATCGCCGACGATCCGCCGGGCCCAGTCCAGTGCCCGCTGCCCCTCGGGCGTCAGCCCGCGATAGCGCGAGCCGCGCCAGACCAGCATCACGCCCAGCTGATCCTCCAGCTGCTTGATTGCCGCCGACAGGGTCGGCTGGGTGACGCCCGAGGCCTCGGCGGCGCGGCCGAAATGCTCTTCCCGCGCCAGGGCGATGAACATTTCAAGCTTGTCGATCATGGCGGCCCCCTTCGATAGACAAAGCCTATCAGAAACCGCGCCATCACGAAAAGGTCAGATCGCGATCAGCACCCGGCCGTCCTCGATCTTCACCGGATAGGTGGTCAGGTTGACGCAGGCCGGGGCACGAAGGGCCGCGCCGCTGCGGTAATCGAAGGTCGCGTTGTGCTTGGGGCATTCGATCTCGTAATCCATCACCAGCCCCTCGGACAGGTGCACCTGTTCATGGGTGCACAGCCCGTCGGTGCAGAAGAAATCGCCCCCCGGCCCGTGATAGATCGCAAAGGTCCGGCCGTCATGGTCGAAGCGGATCACGTCCTCTTCGTCGATCTCGTCGGTGCCGCAGGCGTCGATCCAGTCGGTCATTCCCGTCTCCGTCATTCTGCGGCGCCCAGGGCGCCGTCGTGGAAATCCTCGCGATAGGGTTTCGCGGTGGGCGGCAGGTCGCGGCGCAGGAAGTAATCCTCGTAGCGCAATTGCCGCTTCAGCGCCGGCCACATTTCCGCGAACGCCTCGGCGATCGAACGGTTCGGCGCCGGCAGGTCATGCTTGATCCTGTCGTGCAGCGCGGGCAGTTGGTGATAGGGCACCATCGGGAACATGTGATGTTCCACGTGGTAATTCATGTTCCAGTAGATGAACCGGCTGATCGGGTTCATGTAGACGGTCCGCGAATTCAGCCGGTGATCGACCACGTTGTCGGCCAGCCCGCCATGCTGCAGCACCCCGGTCATCACATGGTGCCAGGCGCCGTAAAGCCGTGGCAGGCCGATCACCATCAGCGGCAGGATCGACCCGATCGCGATGGCCAGCGCGATCGTCGCGGCATAGATCGCGACCCAGATCCGCGCCACCCGGATCACCTTGGGATACTCGGTCTCGGGGATGTAATCCGCCTCTTCGGGGTGGATCCGGCCGGCGGCGTTGTACAGCATCCGGCCCCAGCCGTTCCAGGCGTCGATCAGGCCAAGGAAATTCGCGATCATCCGCGCCAGGTCGGGCGGGCGCATCAGCGCGATTTCGGGGTCGCGGCCGACGATGATCGTATCGGTATGGTGGCGGGCATGGGACCAGCGCCAGGCATGCGGGTTGCGCACGATCATGAAGCTGGCGATCTGGTAGACCCAATCGTTGTATGTGCGGGTCTTGAAGGCGGTGCCATGGCCGCATTCGTGCCAGCGGCTGTCGCTGGCCGAGCCATAGAGCACGCCGTAAGCCAGCCAGAACGGCGCCGACCACCAGGATGGCCACAGCGCGATGCCGATCCCGGCAAAGGCGATCATGCAGCCGTAAAGCAGGATCGTGTCGCGGATCGCCGGCTGGTCGGCGCGCTGCATCAGCGCCTTCATCTGCGCCCGGGGGATATCGGTGTGATACCATTCGGCCGCGGCCAGGCCGGTTTCGACCGCGCGTTTCGCATCCGCCCCCAGCAGGGAATAATCGCGTTTGCCCATGGTCTCCTCCCCCCGGCGCATGCGTTCCGGGACAACAATAGGCACAGGCGCGGGCGAAACGTGAGGGGGCGGGTTGAAAAACCCTCAAATCCCATCAAGATCACCAGGCAGTCTTGATGGAATCCCCTCAACCATGGCCAGGCGCCCGACCTTGCAGGACCTTGCCCGCGCCGCCGGTGTCGGCGTGGCGACGGTCGACCGGGTGCTGAACGGCCGGCCCCATGTCAGCGCCGCGACCATCGACCGGGTGACCGAGGCGGCGCAGCGGATCGGCTATCCGACCCGCGGCCTGATCGCCCGGCAGGACGCCGCCGCCCGCCCGGCCCTGCGCTTCGGCTTCGTGCTGCAGAAAGGCGCGCAGCC
Organism: Rhodobacteraceae bacterium HLUCCA08; assembly: GCA_001314655.1. Taxonomy (GTDB): domain Bacteria; phylum Pseudomonadota; class Alphaproteobacteria; order Rhodobacterales; family Rhodobacteraceae; genus Salibaculum. The sequence goes on from LJSF01000007.1 coordinate 183,832, forward strand.
GTTCTATCGGGACTTCGCCCGCGCGCTCGAGGCCGCGGTGGCCGACCGGCGCGACATCGCCGGGCGCTGCGAGATCCGGTTCGCCGCCAGCCAGGCGCCGGCCGATGCCATTGCCGAACTGGTCGAGCTCGCCCGGCGCTGCGACGCGCTGGCCGCCGCCGCGCCGACCCACCAGGCACTGACGCAAGAGGTGCAGCGGCTCAAGGCCGCCGGCCGGCCGGTCTTTGCCCTGCTCAACGATTTCGCCCGGGGCGCGCGCCAGGCCTATCTGGGGCTGGACAATGTCCGTGTCGGGCGCATCGCCGGCTGGATGATCGCGACCCAATTGCACCGGCCCGGCAAGATCGCGGTCTTTGTCGGCGGCAGCCGCTGGCACGGCCATATCCTGCGCGAAACCGGGTTCCGCTCCTACCTGCGCGACCATGCGCCGGGCATGATGCTGCTGGAGCCGATGGTGAACCTCGACACCCGCGCCCTGACCTACGAGGCGACGCTGGACCTGCTGGCCCGGCACCCGGACCTGGCCGGGCTCTATGTCGCCGGCGGCGGGATGGAGGGCGCCATCGCCGCCCTGCGCGAAGCCCGCCCGCCCGGCAAGGTCGCGCTGGTGGTCAACGAACTGACCGAAGACAGCCGCCGCGCCCTGGCCGATCGGGTCGTCTCTCTGGTCATCGCCACCCCGCTGGACGAGCTGTGCCGCGACCTGGTGGCGATGATGGTGCAGGCGGCCCGCCGCGGCCCCGATGACAGCGCCGGCCAGCATTTCCTGGCCCCGCGGCTGTTCACCCCCGAAAGCGTCTAGGAAACCGGGGGGCAGAATCCGCCGGCCCCGGGGCGCCCTTGCTCGGGGCGCGATCCTTTCGGGCGCCGGCGCGACGATTGCCGGGCGGCCGGGCCGGGTGCTAGGATCGACGCCATGCTCACGGCATCCCGCATCCCCGCCCGGCGGCACCCGCCCTGGCCGCTCTGGCTGGGGTTGGGCCTTGCCGTCATCATCGCCATCGCCACGCTTGTCCACGCCCAGGCGACACGGTCCGCGCTGCGGGAAACCGCGGGTCGGGCCGGCGGCACGTTGCAACTGGCCGCAACCGGGCTTGAAGGATATCTGGAACGGTTCGAACGCCTGCCACCGCTTCTGGCGCAGCAGGTGCCCGTGCGCGCCCTTGCCGCCGATCCCGACGATCCCGAAACCGTCGCCGCCGCCAACCGCTTTCTGCGCGACCTCACGACCGAGCTTGGCGCCTCCGACATCTATGTGATGGATGCCGACGGACTGACCCGGGCGGCAAGCAATTTCGACCGGCCGCACAGCTTTGTCGGCGGCAACTTCGCCTTTCGTCCCTATTTCGGCGATGCCGTGGCGCGGGGGGCCGGCAGCTTCTATGCCCTCGGGACCACCTCGCTCAGGCGCGGGTTCTATTTCGGCGCGCCGATCATCGACGGCGACCGGGTGCTGGGCGTCGTCGCGCTCAAGATCGACATGGACCTGGTCGAGGCGAACTGGGCCGAGGCGGATTACCATGTCATCGTCACCGATCCGCAGGGCGTGATCTTCCTGTCCAGCAATCCCGCCTGGCGGTTCGGCCGCACCCGCCCGGTCACGCCCGACGGGCAGGCCATGCTCGCCCAGACGCGCCGCTATGCCGATGCCGCGCTGTTCGACGTGGATCTGAGCCGTGCCGAAACCGCCGAAGGCGACGCGCTGTGGCAGCTTGACGGGCAGGAATACCTGGCCGTCAGCGCCGCCATGCCCAAGGCCGACTGGACGGTGACCATCCTGCAAAGCACCGCGCCCGCCCGCACCCAGGCGCGGACCGCGACCCTGGGCAGCGTCCTTGCGCTGACGGTGTTCGCCATGATGGTGGCGGTGATCCTGCAACGGCGGGCGCGGCTGCGCGACCGGCTTCTGGTGCAGGCCGCCGCCCAGTCCCAGCTCGAGGCGCGGGTCACCGAACGCACCCGGGAACTGGCGGTGGTGAACAAGGCGCTGGAGGCCGAAGTGACGGAACGCCGGCAGGCCGAGGCCTCGTTGCGCCGCGCGCAGGACGATCTGGTGCAGGCGGCGAAACTCGCCGCGCTCGGACAGATGTCGGCGACGCTGGGGCACGAGGTGAACCAACCCCTGGGGGCGCTGCGCAATTATGCCGAAAACGCCGGCACGCTGTTGTCCAAGGGGCGGCTGGCCGAAACCCGGACGGCGCTTGACCGTATCCTCGACATGGCCGACCGGATCAGCGCCATCGCCAAGCGGTTGCACACCTTCGGTCGTCGTCCCGGGGTCCAGCTTGTCGCCGTCGACGTGACCGACGCCGTCGAGGCCGCACAGGAAATCGCGGGTCTGCGCCTGCGCCAGATCGGGGTCGATCTGACGGTCGAGCTTCCGCCCGGCCTCGCGCCGGTGCGGGCCGGGCCGGTCCGGCTGCAACAGGTGTTGGTGAACCTTCTGACCAATGCCGCCGATGCGGTCGCCGCCGGCCCCGACCGGCGGGTGCGCCTGTCGGCCCGCACCGAAGCCGACGAGGTGGTGATCCTGGTCGAGGACAGCGGACCGGGCGTGCCGCCCGATATCGCCCCGCGCATATTCGATCCGTTCTTTTCGACCAAGGGCGTGGGCAATGGCCTGGGTCTGGGCCTGTCGATCACCTACAACATCCTGAAGGATTTCGACGGCGCCATCGCCCTGGTGCCCGGCCGATGGACGGGGGCCGCCTTCGAGGTGCGCCTGCATCGCGCCGATGGCGGAACGCAGGCGGCCGCGACGACCAAGGACCGGGCGGCATGACAGGGGCCGGACAGCGCCCCGTCGTCCTTGTCGTCGACGACGATCCCGACCTGCGCGCCTCGGCGGTGCAGGCGCTCGATCTTGCGGGATATGTGGTGCAGGATGTGGCCCTGGCGGAACGGGCGCTCGACTATGTCAGCTTCGGCTTTCCGGGGGTGGTGCTGACGGATATCCGCATGCCCGGGATGGACGGGCTGACCCTGATGGAGCGCATCCATGCGATCGACCGGGAAATCCCGGTGATCCTGATGACGGGTCATGGCGATGTGCAGCTTGCGGTGCGGGCGATGCGCGAGGGCGCGCATGATTTCATCGAAAAACCCTATTCCGCCAGCCAGATGACCGAACTTGTCGCCCGCGCGGCCGATTTCCGGCGGCTGGTGCTGGAAAACCGCGTGCTGCGGGCGGCGGCGGGCCAGTCGGACGATCTGGAACAGCGGCTGATCGGGCGGTCCAACGCGATGATCGACCTGCGCCGCAGGATGCGCACGATCGGGCCTGCGGATACCGATGTGCTGATCGTCGGCCAGACCGGGTCGGGCAAGGGGGTGGTGGCCCGCGCCCTGCACGATCTGTCGCCCCGCGCCCGGGGGCCCTTCGTGGTGATCGATTGCGCCGCGATCCCGTCCGACCTGATCGAAAGCGAATTGTTCGGCCATGAACAGGGCGCCTTCGCCGGCGCGATGCGGGCACGCACCGGCAGGTTCGAACATGCGATCGGGGGAACCGTCCTGCTGGACGATATCGCCGCGCTGCCGCCGCCCCTGCAGGGCAAGCTGTTGCGCGTGGTCGAGGATCGGGCGGTCAGCCGGCTGGGGTCGAACGACGTGCACCGCCTTGATCTGCGGATCATCACCACCGCCCGCGTGCCCCTGATGGCCGAGGTCGAGGCAGGCCGGTTCCGCGCCGACCTGTTGTATCGGCTGAACGTGGTCACGCTGGATGTGCCCCCGCTGGCCGACCGGACCGAGGATATCGCGCTGCTGTTCATGCGGCTTCTGGCCGAAGCGGCGGCCCGGCACCGGATCGACGCCGTGCCCGCCGTTCCGCCCGCGCTGCTGGCGGGACTGGTCGCGCGCGACTGGCCGGGCAATGTCCGCGAATTGCGCAACGCGGCCGACCGGTTCGCGTTGGGCCTTGGGGTCGATGCCGCGCCGGATGCGGGGGCAGGACACGCCGTCACGCGGCTGGCCGACCGCGTCGCCGCCCTCGAGAAACGCGAGATCGAGGCGGCGCTGGCCGCTCATGGCGGCACGTTGCGGCCGGTCTACGAATCACTGGGGCTGAGCCGAAAATCGCTTTACGAGAAGATTCAGAAGCTCGGAATCGACCGCACGGCCTTCATCGCCGATGGCGAGCCGCCCGAAACTGGGTCGAATCCGTGACAACTTTGGCGGGGCTTGTCCCCTTTTCCACCCATCGCGCCGCCAAAGCCGCGAAAATCGCGCAGCCGTCCGCACCGACCCTGTTGCAAGCTGCGCTGCGAAGATGTCCCTGAAAGGCGCAACCTGTCTGCAACGGGCAGGTGGAGTCAGGGTTGCCTGACGCAAGGGATACTCTGGGAGGAGTGATATGAAGATCGAAATCATCGCCGCCTTCGCGGCGGCCGCAACCATCGGGCTTGGCACCGCGACGCTGGCCCAGGACGACCGGGCCGACTGGCCCAACAGCATGACCATCGGCACCGCAAGCCAGGGCGGAACATATTTCGTCTATGGCAACGGCCTTGCCAGCTACATCGCCGAGGAACTGGGCATCGCCGCCTCGGGCGAGGTGACTGGCGGACCGGTGCAGAACGTGACTCTGGTCGAAACCGGCGACCACCTGATGGGCCTTGTGACGATGGGTCCGGCCTATGATGCCTGGATCGGCAATTCGGAACTGGCCCCCGGCCTCGAACACCAATCGATCCGGGCGCTGTTCCCGATGTATCAGACCCCGTTCCAGGTGGTCGCCCTGCGCTCCTCGGGCATCACGTCGGTCAGCGATCTGGCGGGCAAGCGCGTGTCGGTCGGCCCGGCGGGGGGAACGCCCGGCACCTACTGGCCGCAATTCATGGAAGCGCTGGGGGTCGAGGCCACGATTTCCAACGCGGGGGCCGCCGATGCGGCGGGCCAGTTGCAGGACGGCCTGATCGACGCCTTCGCCTTTGCCGCCGGCGTGCCGATTTCGGCCTTCGCCGAACTGGCGGCCAGCCAGGACGTGGTCATGTTCGGCTTCACCGAAGAAGAACTGCCGATCGTTCTCGAAGCCTTCCCGGCGATGGCACCGCTGACCATTCCGGCGGGCACCTATGCGGGCCATGATTACGACCAGCCGACCGTCGCGCTGTGGAACTTCGCGATCGCCCATGCGGACATGCCCGAAGGCCTGGCCTACGAGATCACGAAGCTGGTCCTGTCGAACAACGACCGGATGGTGCAGATCCATTCGGCCGCGTCCGAGACGCTGTTCGAAAACTGGGACAAGAACACCTTCATGCCGTTCCATCCCGGTGCGCTTCGCTATCTCGAAGAAGCGGGCGCGAGCGTGCCCGACGCGCTGCGCCCCTGACGGGCGACGCGGTGCGGGCGGCCCATCGCGGCCGCCCGCGTCCGCTCCGGCGGCGGGCGGTGATGCCAGCGCGCCGGTCGAAACCAGGGGGGGCCTGTCCATGACGAACCAGACCGACACCGCGCCGGCGGCGCAAACCGCGGAACCGGAGCTGATCGCCGACGGCGTCGATGCCGAGATCTTTTCCGCCAACCAGCGCAAGCCCCTTGGCCGCGCCGGCCTGATCGCGGCGATCCTGTGCATCAGCTATACAATCTTCCATGTCGGCGCGATGAATGGCCTGCACGACCGGCTGACCGATCTTCTGGGCCTTCCGTCGGTCGATCTGACCGAACCCTGGCGCTATCGCCTGCTCCATATCGGGGGCGGGCTGTTGCTGGGGTTTTTGCTGTTTTCCTCCACGTTCTTTTCCGACGACCGGCCGGGCACGGCCGATCCGCGCCGTCTTCTGGCGGTTCTGCCGGGGGCGGCGTTGGTCACGCTGGCCTTCGGGCAGACGCTGCTGTTCTGGATCAGCGGGCAGGCCGTCGATCAGGCGGCGCCGGCCGATGCCTATGTGGCCACCTTCGGCCTGCCGCTGATCGCCGGCAGTGTCTGGCTGATCGTGCTGGGCTGGCTCTGGCCGGACCGGCGGCGGGGCCGGTATGATCCGGCGGACCTGTTCCTCGGCCTCGCCGCCGTGACCGTCACGATGTATCTGATCTATCACGCGCCGTTCCTGCGGCTGCGGGCCGGCACGGCGTTGGCCAAATCCGCCGACATGTATGCCGCCTTCGCCGGGACCGTGCTGATCCTCGAGATGGCGCGGCGTCTGGCCGGCCTCGCGCTTGTCATCATCGCGTCGGTTTTCGTGGTCTATGCCTTTGTCGGCCCATGGCTGCCCGGGATCCTGGAACATCGCGGCTATTCGATCACACGCTTCTTCAGCTATCTTTATACCGATCAGGGCATCCTTGGCCCGACGACGGCGATCTCGTCGACCTACATCATCCTGTTCGTGGCCTTTGCCGCCTTCCTGCAAGCCAGCCGCGTCGGGGAATACTTCGTCAATTTCGCCTTCGCCGTCGCCGGCGGCGCGCGGGGTGGGCCGGCCAAGGTGGCGGTCTTCTCGTCGGGTCTGATGGGGATGATCAACGGCACCTCGGCCGGCAACGTGGTGGCGACCGGATCGCTGACGATCCCGCTGATGAAGAAGGTCGGCTATCGCCCGCAGACCTCGGCCAGTATCGAGGCCGCCGCCTCGTCGGGCGGGCAGATCCTGCCGCCGATCATGGGCGCAGGCGCCTTCATCATGTCGGAAATCACCGGCATCCCCTATGCGGAGATCGTGACCGCCGCGATCATCCCGGCGCTGCTCTATTTCGCCTCGATCTATTTCAACGTCGACCTTGCGGCGCAGAAATTCGGGATGAGGGGCCTGCCCCGTTCGGAACTGCCCCGGTTCGACATTCTGGCCCGAAGGATCTTTCTGTTCCTGCCGATCGTCATCCTGATCGGCGCGCTGTTCATGGGCTATTCGGTGATCCGCGCGGGCACGCTGGGCATGGCCGCCGCGGCGGTGGTCAGCTGGCTGACCCCCTATCCGATGGGCCCCCGCCAGATCCTGTTCGCCTTCGAGATCGCGGCCAAGATGACGCTGCAACTTGTCGCGGTCTGTGCCGCGGCGGGCATCATCGTGGGGGTGATCGCGCTGACCGGGATCGGCACGCGGTTTTCGTCGATGCTGTTGGGCCTTGCCGACCAAAGCCAGGTCATCGCACTGTTCTTTGCGATGATCGTGTCGATCATCCTCGGCATGGGGATGCCGACGACGGCCGCCTATGCGGTGGCGGCCAGCGTGATCGGGCCGGGCCTTGTGGGCCTGGGCATCCCGCCGCTGACGGCGCATTTCTTCATCTTCTACTATGCGGTCATGTCGGCGATCACGCCGCCCGTGGCGCTGGCCGCCTATGCGGGGGCGGCCATCGCCCAGTCCGACCCGATGAAGACCAGCGTCGAAAGTTTCCGCATCGGCCTTGCCGCCTTCGTGGTGCCGTTCATGTTCTTCGCGTCGCCGGCCTTGCTCATGCAGGGGGGCTGGCTCGACATCCTGCATGTGGTCGTATCGGCGCTTTTGGGGATCTTCCTGCTGTCGTCCTCGGTCCAGGGGTGGTTCTTCGGCCTGGTCGCCTGGCCGGTCCGGGTGGTTCTGATGGTGGCGGCGCTGTCGATGATCGCGCAGGGGTGGCTGACCGACATCATCGGACTGGGCGTCGCGCTGGGTGTCTGGCTGTTCCAGAAACGCATGGTCGATCCGCGAAACGTGATCCGGGGCGCGGACTGACAGGGGCCACGATCGGGGTGAACGGGCCGCGCCGAAATCGCGGCGCCCGGGGTCTGCGCCGGACAGCCCGCGCTTTTCCGCCGACACGCCGGTCCCGGCCCGCGGGGCGGGTGGCGGCCCCGGAGGGGCGTCGACGCATGGGGCCGATGCACGCCATCAAGGCGCGCTGCGCGGCGTTCGGGCCGGCCGACCGCTGACCCCGGGCCATCCTGTCCCCCACGGCGACCGGCATGCGCACCACCGGGGCAGCTTCTATCCGGTGCGACAGGTCAGGCGTCGCGGTCCATGATCCACTGCACCGCCGGGTCGGCCTGGAACCGCCACTTGCGCAAGGGCCCGGCCATGACGTTGAGGTAATACATCTCGAACCCGTAGGGCGCGCCGCAGGGGTGATGCCCGCGCGGCACCAGCACCACGTCGCCGTCCTGCACCGCCATGGTTTCGTCCAAGGTCCCGTCCTCGGTATAGACCCGCTGGATGCCGAACCCCCGGGCCGGATTCAGCCGGTGGTAATAGGTTTCCTCAAGGTAGGTGATGCGGGGGAAATCGTCCTCGTCATGGCGGTGGCTGGGATAGGAGGACCAGTGCCCGTCCGGGGTGAAGACCTCGGTCACCAGCAGGCTGTCGGCGTAATCCTCGGCCTCCATGGCGATGTTGTTGATGTAGCGCGTGTTCACCCCGGTGCCGCGCCGGGTCAGGGTGATGCCGTCGGGCCCGATCCGGCGCGCGGCATGCCCGCCCTGCCCCGGCGCCGAACAGACCGCGACGGTGCAATCGGTCTGGGCCACCAGGGACCAGTCGCTGTCATTGGGCACATAAAGGCAATGCGGCGGGGTCTTTTCGAACACATCCATCCGCTCGCCCAGGACCCCCCAATCGGTGCCCGCGGCGGTGATCCGCGCCTTGCCCTCGACCATCACCAGGATCACCTCGCGGGTGCCCGTCGCCTCGGCCGCCGCTTCCCCGGCCCGCAAGCGGTAAAGCGAAAAGCCCACATGGCGCCAGCCGGCGCTTTCGGGGGTGATCTGGTGCACCTTGCCATGGGTGCCGAAGGGTTTGCACAGAAGCTCAGCCATCGTCGTCGTCCTTCCTGATGTAGTCGGCGGGGTCGAACACGACGAAAAACTGGTAGAAACACCAGCCCCCCGCCGCGCCGAAGACCGCGGCCCAGCCTTTATGGCCCGCCGATAGTTCGACCAGCGCCCAGCCCAGCGCCACCCCCGTCACCAGGGCGCGGCTCCAGAGCGGCCGGAAGGCCGGGTGGCGCAGGTCGAACATCGCGCTCAGGCCGCCTGGCGGTCGCGCTGGTCGGACAATGCCCGGGCGAACCGGTCCGTCGTCCAGCCTTCGTCCAGCGCCCGGCGCATGATATCGGCCATGCTGGGCGGGGCCA
>LJSF01000014.1 GCA_001314655.1 Rhodobacteraceae bacterium HLUCCA08
CCCCTCCGCGCATAAGACACGTCGCAAACGACGTCGCTATGCACGTGTCTTAGGCCATCAGGCCGCCTCCAGGCAGGCGGTGACAATCGGGCGGTTACACACGAGATGCGAAGTGATGCCCATCCTTGGCGCTCCCACTGTCGCAGTGTTCTGTAGCAGGAGCCGGATTTGCCAGTTTCGCTCTTGGAAAATTGTAGGTTGACCAGTGGGTTACGGGTCAAGTGGCGGAGACGAAGGGATTCGAACCCTCGAGACGGTTTCCCGCCTACTCCCTTAGCAGGGGAGCGCCTTCGACCACTCGGCCACGTCTCCGTCGACCCGTTTACTTGCAGCGGTCAGAGACGACAATGGCGATCATGATTTTTTTTCCCGGCGCCCCGCTTGACGCACGCGTTGCTGAGGCGGCGCAGTCGTGATTGGGTGCGACGGCCACAAGCCACCGGAAAGGGTCCGAGGTGCAAACCGACCAGATCCTGATCTTCACGATCCTCGGATCGACCATGGCGCTGTTCCTGTGGGGGCGGCTGCGCCATGACGTGGTCGCGCTGGCGGCGCTGCTGGGCTGCGTCGTCGCCGGGCTGGTGCCGGCCGAGGGCGCCTTTGCCGGGTTCGGCCATCCGGCGGTGATCTCGGTCGCCTGCGTGCTGGTGCTCAGCCGTGGGCTGCAGAATACCGGGGCCGTGGACGCCCTGGCCCGGGTCGCCCTGCCGCGCGGGACGGGGCGGTTGTCGGGCATGCTGGCGCTGACCGGGCTGGGCGCGGCGCTGTCGGGCTTCATGAACAATGTCGGCGCCATGGCGCTGCTGATGCCGCTGGCGGTGCAGCTGGCCGACCGGCTGTCGCTGACCCATGGCCAGGTGCTGATGCCGCTGGCCTTCGGCACGATCCTGGGCGGGATGACGACGCTGGTGGGCACGCCGCCGAACCTGATCGTGTCGGGGTTCCGGGCCGAGGCCGGGCTGGGCGCCTTCGGCATGTTCGACTTCACCCCGGTCGGCCTTGCGGTCGCCGCGATCGGCGTGATCTTCGTCGCGGCGTTGGGCTGGCGGCTGGTGCCCGCGCGTCGGCCGGCGGTGGGCGAGGCCTTCGAGACCGACCCCTACATGATCGAATTGCATGTCCCCGAGGCCAGCAAGGCGATCGGCCTGACCCTGCGCGGCCTGGAGCGCGAGATCGACGACAGCGGCGCCCAGGTCGTGGGCCTGGTGCGCAAAGGTGTGCGGCTGAACGCGCCGCATGGCGGGCGGCGGATCGGGGCGGGCGATGTCCTGGTGCTGGAGGCCGAGGTGGACAGCCTGACCGAGGCGATTTCCACACTCGGCCTGACCCTGCAGGATCCCGCGACAGAACGCGAGTCCGGCCCCGACACCGCGAGCGACGAGGACATCGTATTGCGCGAGGTAGTGGTCCTGCCCGGTGCCAGCATCGTCGGCCGGTCCGCCCGCGACCTGTGGTTGCGGACGCGATACGGGCTGAACCTTTTGGCGGTGTCGCGTCAGGGCCGGCCACCCCGGGCACGGCTGCGCACGCTATCGCTGAAATCCGGTGATCTGCTGCTGCTGCAAGGGCCGGCCGAGGCGATCGGCGGCTTTGTCGGCGACACCGGCTGCGTTCCGCTGGGGCCGCGCGACATCCGTCTGCCGGACCGGCGCATGGCGCTGATTGCCGCGGCGATCATGCTCGGGGCGATCGGAATCGTCACCTTCGGCCTGCTGCCACCGGCGCCGGGCTTCGCGCTGGGGGTGCTGGCTTCGATGGTGGCACGGACGGTGCCGCCGCGGCAGGTCTATACCGCGATCGACTGGCCGGTGATCGTGCTGCTGGGGGCGCTGATCCCGGTGGCCGGGGCGATGCAATCGACCGGTGCGGCCGAGGTTCTGGCCCGGGTTCTGGTCACCGGCGTCGCCCAGGGCAACGCGGTGGCGGCGCTGGCGGTGATCCTGATCACGACGATGTTCCTGTCGGACGTGATGAACAACGCCGCCACGGCCGCGGTGATGTGCCCGATCGCGCTGGGCATCGCCGGCACGCTCGGGGTCGACCCCGATGCCTTCCTGATGGCGGTCGCGATCGGCGCCTCCTGCGCCTTCCTGACGCCGATCGGGCACCAGAACAACACGCTGATCCTGGGGCCCGGGGGGTTCGGCTTCGGCGATTACTGGCGGCTCGGCCTGCCGGTCGAGGCGCTGGTGGTGGCGGTCAGCCTGCCGCTGCTGCTGCTGGTCTGGCCGCTTTAGCAGGCGGTCCCGGCCAGGGCTGCGATGGTGCGGCACAAGGTCCGCCGGTCAGTCCTGCGGCCGCGTCACGAAGGCGCGCGCCAGCAACGCGGCGGCCAGGTGCCGCCCCGGGAACCCGGCCCCGCCGGCCACCAGAACCGCGGATCCAGGCTCACTCATCGGCATGGGCCTCGATGATTCGGGCGCCTTCGGTCCATTCCCGCTCCAGCGTCATCTGCGCGGCGACGGCACGCCCGGCGGCGGCGATCCCGGCGGCGCGGGCGGGGTTGCTGCGCGCCCAGTCGTAGCGCTCCGCCAGGTCGGACATGTCGGCCCGGACCGGCACGTAATGCTCCCACGGGTGCAGGCGATCGTACTACCATTGGCGAAAGCCGCGCTCGCTTTGCACCTTGAACACGCAGCAGCCCAGCTTGAGCCGATTTGCGAAGTTGTTCCACGCATTGCTGTGCCCGTCGATATCCAGCGCATAGCGGCGATTGGCCCAGCTCATCTCGTCCACCCGCTCGGCCGCAAGGCCGCGGGCCTCGAAAAAGGACCCATAGCGGGCCAGCGGATGGGCACGGCCGAAGATCAGCCTGGCGTCGATCCCGGAGGCCCGGGCGATCATCACCAGACGCATCCGGGCCATCACATGGGGATCGTCGATGCGGTCGGTATCCCAGGATACATCCCCCGGCCCGTTGGCCGACCCGCGCCAGACCAGGGTGTCTTCGCGATCCGCCCAGGCCGGGGCGTCGTGCCAGGCGCGATCCGCCTGCGCGTAGGCACGATGCCGGAAAAAGAACGGGTCCGGCACCAGCACGATCCCTGCCCGGTTCGACGAGGGCGAAAACCGGTAGGTGCCGGGCCGGTGGCCATCGGTCATGGTAAAGACCGCGCGCCGGGCCGCCGTGGCCCGGGCGAATTGCAGGATATGGGGCACCACGTGCGGATCCCCGTCACGGGCGACAAGGTCGCGCGCGGTATGGCGGGTGACGGTCAGGGAAATCGTCCCGCCTTCGCGGCGCAGCAGGGCAGCCCGCGGGGCCAGCACATCGGGCGCTTCGATCCGGACCCGAAAGGGATCGTGCCAGGCCCAGTCGCGCGCCAGTTCGGCCCGCAGCATTGCGGCAAGCACGTCGCGCAGGCGAGGCTGATCCTCGGACGCGCGACCCTGGGTCATCGGTTTCTCCGGTTTCGCGCGACCGGCACTCAGGTGTTGAACAGGAAGTGCAGCACGTCGCCGTCGCGGACGACATAGCCCTTGCCCTCGGCGCGCATCTTGCCGGCCTCTTTCGCGGGCTGTTCGCCGCCCAGGGCGATGAAATCGTCATAGGCGATGGTTTCGGCGCGGATGAAGCCCTTTTCGAAATCGCCATGGATCACCCCGGCGGCCTTCGGCGCCGTGGTGCCGACCTTGATGGTCCAGGCGCGGGCCTCCTTGGGGCCGACGGTGAAATAGGTCTCCAGGTGCAGCAACCCGTAGGCGGCCTTGATCAGACGATCCAGGCCCGCCTCTTCCAGCCCCATCTCGTCCAGGAACATCGCGGCCTCGTCGGGCTCCAGCTGGGCGATCTCCTCTTCGATCCGGGCCGAGATGATGACGTGGGAATTGCCCTGGGCAGCGGCCATCTCGGCCACCGCCTGCGCATGGGCGTTGCCGGTCGCGGCCTCGTCCTCGGCTACGTTGCAGACATAGAGCACCGGCTTGGTGGTCAGCAGTTGCAGCATCTTCCAGGCCTTGGAATCCTCGTCCTCCACCGGCACCGTCCGCGCCGGCCTGCCGTCTTCCAGGGCCTCTTGCGCGGCCTTCAGCAGCCGCTCCTGCTGGACCGCCTCCTTGTCGCCGCCGCGGACCTTGCGGACGATGTTCTGCAGGCGCTTCTCGATGCTTTCCAGGTCGGCCAGCATCAGCTCGGTCTCGATCGTGTCGGCATCGGCGACCGGATCGACCCGGCCCTCGACATGGGTTATATCCCCGTCCTCGAAGCAGCGCAGCACATGGGCGATGGCGTCGACCTCGCGGATATTGGCCAGGAACTGGTTGCCCAGCCCCTCGCCCTTGCTGGCGCCCTTCACCAGGCCGGCGATGTCGACGAAGGTCATCCGCGCCGGGATGATCTGGGCCGATTTCGCGATCTCGGCCAGCCGGTCCAGCCGCGCATCGGGCACGTTGACCTCGCCCACATTGGGCTCGATCGTGCAGAACGGAAAATTCGCCGCCTGCGCCGCGGCGGTCTTGGTCAGCGCGTTGAAGAGCGTGGACTTGCCCACGTTCGGCAAGCCGACGATGCCCATGCGAAAGCCCATTTTCGTGCTCCTGTCTGCCAGTCGCGGGCTGTCTAGGCCCGGACGCGGCGCGGCACAAGCCACAGCACCGCCCCTGACCCATTGATTTCCCGCGCCCCCTGCGCCAAACCGGGCCGGTCACTGCCAGGGAAACGCACATGACACGGATCGACGCCAAATTCGCCCAGCTCAGGGCCGCCGGCCGCAAGGCCTTTGTCGCCTATGTCATGGGCGGGGATCCGGATTACGAAACCTCGCTCGAGCTGGTCAGGGGCCTGCCCGGCGCCGGGGTCGACATCATCGAGCTGGGCATGCCCTTCACCGACCCGATGGCCGATGGCCCGACGATCCAGCTGGCCGGCCAGCGCGCGCTCGAAGGCGGCCAGACCCTGGACAGGACGCTGCAGATCGTGCGCGAGCTGCGCAAGGCCGACGAGGCCACCCCGGTGGTGCTGATGGGCTATTACAACCCGATCTACAATCGCGGCGTCGACCGTTTCCTGGCCGATGCCAAGGCGGCCGGCGTCGACGGGCTGATCGTCGTCGACCTGCCCCCCGAAGAGGACGAAGAGCTGTGCCTGCCCGCCCAGGCCGCGGGGCTGAACTTCATCCGCCTGGCCACCCCCACCACCGATGACAGACGCCTGCCGAAGGTGCTGACCAACACCTCGGGCTTCGTCTATTACGTGTCGATCACCGGGATCACCGGTTCGGCCGAGGCGCAGGCCGGCGATGTCGGCCCCGAAGTGGCGCGGATCAAGGCGCAGACCGACCTGCCGGTCATCGTCGGTTTCGGGATCAGGACGCCCGAGGCCGCCGGCACCATCGCCGGCGTCGCCGATGGCTGTGTCGTCGGCTCGGCGATCGTGTCGGAGATCGGGGCGGGCAAGCCGGTGGCGCAGGTGCTGGACTTCGTCCGCGGCCTGGCCGAGGGCGCCCATTCGGCCTGATTGCGGGCGATTGCGCCCTTGCGCCGGCGGGGCTACCAATTGGCTCACCACGTTGAAGGATCCCCGCCCATGCCCGTGATCACCTGCATCGACGACCTCAAGCGCCTGCACAGGCGGCGCACGCCGAAGATGTTCTACGATTACGCGGAATCCGGCAGCTGGACCGAACAGACCTTTCGGGACAATACCACCGATTTCGCGCAGATCCGCCTGCGCCAGCGCGTGGCGGTCGACATGTCGAACCGCACCACCGCCTCGACCATGGCCGGCCACAAGGTGGCGATGCCCGTCGCGCTTGCCCCGGTCGGGCTGACCGGCATGCAGCGCGCCGACGGAGAGATCAAGGCCGCGAAGGCGGCCGAGAAATTCGGCGTGCCCTTCACCCTGTCCACCATGTCGATCTGTTCGATCGAGGATGTGCGCGAACACACGAAGGAACCGTTCTGGTTCCAGCTTTACGTGATGCGCGACGAGGATTTCGTCGACAACATCATCGCCAGGGCCAGGAACGCCGGTTGTTCGGCGCTGGTGCTGACGCTGGATCTGCAGATCCTCGGCCAGCGCCACAAGGACCTCAAGAACGGGTTGTCGGCGCCGCCCCGGCTGACCCTGCCGGTGATGGCCGACCTGGCGACCAAGTGGCGCTGGGGGCTGGAGATGCTGCGCACCCCGCGCCGGACCTTCCGCAACATCGTCGGCCACGCCAAGGGCGTGAACCAGATGGGCTCGCTCATGTCCTGGACCAACGAACAATTCGACCCCCGGCTGGACTGGGACAAGATCGCCCGGCTGAAGGAAAAATGGGGCGGCACCCTGATCCTGAAGGGCGTGCTGGACGTGGAGGATGCCCGGCGCGCCGCCGATATCGGCGCCGATGCCATCGTCGTGTCGAACCACGGCGGGCGGCAACTGGACGGGGCGCTGTCGGCGATCCGCGTGTTGCCCTCGATCGTGCGCGCCGTGGGCGAGCGGGTCGAGGTCCATTTCGACAGCGGCATCCGCTCGGGCCAGGATGTGCTCAAGGCGCTCGCGCTGGGGGCCAGGGGCACCTATATCGGCCGCGCCTATATCCACGGGCTCGGCGCGATGGGCGAGGCCGGCGTGACCCGCGCGCTCGAGGTGATCCACAAGGAACTCGACGTGTCGATGGCGCTGTGCGGCCGGCGCGACGTGCAGGATCTGGGTCGCGACGTCCTGCTGGTGCCCGAGGATTTCGAAGGCCGCTGGGCCCCGGCCTGACAGGATCCGCGCCTAGCCCACCGCCCGCCCGGCCGGGTGCCGGGCCCGGATCGCCAGGGCCAGCGGCGCCGCGATCAGCAGCACGCAGGCGACCCCGGCGAAGGCCGCCCGCAGGCCGAAGGCCTCGCTGGCGAAGCCCATTCCGACCGGCGCCAGGAAAAACCCCGAAAAGCCCATCACCGCGACCTTGCTGATCGCGTCGGTGCGGCGATGCGGCGGCACCATCCGCCCGACCAGCGCCAGGCCCAGCGGCCCGATCACCGACACGCCCAGGCCAAGGATGCCGAATCCCAGATAGGCCCAGACCGGGGCCGGAGCCGCCGCCGCGATCACCGCGCCGCAGGCCGACAGCATCGAGGCCCAGACGATCACCGTCACCGCGCCGGCCCGATGCGACAAGGCCTGCCCCGAAAACCGCCCCAGCGCCATGGTCAGGCCCAGCGTCGCCGGCCCCAGCGCGCCCTCGGCCGCGCCGCCCTGCAGCGTGCGCTCGATATGCAGGGCCGACCAGGCCTCGACCGTGGCCTCGGACATGAAGGCGACCAGCACCACGCCGCCGCACAGCAGAACCGCCTCGAACGGGAACCGCCCCGGCCCGTCCTGACCCGGCGCCACCACCGCTTCGGGGTCCAGCCGCAGCCGGGTCGCCAGCAGCAGCGCCAGCACCGTGTATCCGGCGAACATCTGCACCGGCACCGCCCCGGCCTCGCGCGCCAGCCCGGTCAGGATCGCGCCGATCGCATAGCCCAGCGAAAACAGACCGTGATTGGCATTCATCAGGCTGCGACCGTGGCGCGCCTCGGCCTCGCTCACCCGCGTGTTCATCAGCACGTCCAGCAGCCCCGATGCCAGGCCCAGCGCCACCATCGCGGCAAAGAAGGCCACCGGGCCGCTTGCCAGGCCCGGCCCCAGCACCGCCAGCGCCAGCAGGACCGTGGCGACCTGCATGCCGGCGCCGCCCAGCGCCCGGTCAAGCCGCGGCGCCAGCCACATCGAGGTAACCAGCCCGAAGGCCGATCCCAGCAGAACCGTGCCGAATTGCGCATCGCCCACACCCAGCCCGGCCTTCAGCACCGGCACCTGCGCGGCGAAGGTGCCCCAGAACAGGCCCAGGGTCAGAAAGGCAAGCGCCGGGCGCGGCGTCGCGGCAAGGGCGGAACGGACGGACATGGCCGCGATATGTGCATGGCGATCGGGCCTGGGCAAGCCCCGTCCTTGCACTCTGCACGGGCCGCGCAGATAGCCCCTTCCCAAGCCCGCCGCGCTCGTCTATACGCGCGGCTTCACCGGGTAAGCCCGCCAGCGGGCCCCCTGACATGGCAAAGTGGGTCCCGACCAGAGTACCGGGACGCGCGAATTGAAAGGAACCGACCCAATGGCTGGTGAAATCCCCGATCTCGTCGCCACCGAACGCACCGGCACCGGCAAGGGTGCCGCCCGCCAGGCCCGCCGCGACGGCCTGGTGCCCGGCGTCGTCTATGGCGGCGGCGGCGAACCGCTGTCGATCAACGTGCCGTTCAACGAACTGCTGAAAAAGCTCAGGGCCGGCCGCTTTCTGTCGACCCTGTTCAACCTCAAGGTCGAGGGCCATGACGATGTCCGCGTGATCTGCCGCAACGTGCAGCGCGATGTGGTCAAGGACCTGCCGACCCACCTGGACCTGATGCGGCTCAAGCGGACGACCAAGATCAACCTGTTCATCCACGTCGAATTCGAGGATCACGACAAGTGCCCCGGCCTGCGCAAGGGCGGCATCCTGACCGTCGTGCGCCCCGAGGTCGAACTGGTCGTGACCGCCGGCGACATCCCCGAAAAGCTGACCGCCAGCCTGGAAGGGCTGAACATCGGCGACACGATCACGATTTCGTCGATCAACCTGCCCGCCGGCACCAAGCCGACGATCGACCGTGATTTCGTCATCGCCAACGTGCAGGCGCCCTCCGGCCTCACCGCCGCCGACGCGGCCGCCGACGCCGAAGGCGATGAAGAGGCCGAAGGCGCTGCCGAGGCGTGAACCGCGGGCACGGCTGAATTCTGCAGCGGGGCCTTCGGGCCCCGCTTTTCGTTTGTCCTTCGCCGCGCTAAGACAGACCCCATGAAACTCTGGGTCGGCCTCGGCAATCCCGGCGCGAAATACGCCGGCAACCGCCACAATATCGGCTTCATGGCCGTGGACCGCATCGCTGCGGCCCATGGCTTTGCGCCCTGGCGCGCCAAGTTCCGGGCAGAGCTGACCGAGGGCCGGCTGGGCTCCGAAAAGGTGCTGCTGCTGAAACCGCAGACCTTCATGAACCTGTCCGGCCAGTCGGTGGGCGAGGCGATGCGCTTTTTCAAGCTCGACCCTGCCGACATCACCGTCTTCCACGATGAAATCGACCTCGGCCCCGGCAAGGTCCGGGTGAAATCCGGCGGCGGCCATGCCGGCCATAACGGGCTGCGCTCGATCCACGATCATATCGGGCCGCATTACGTCCGGGTCCGGCTGGGCGTCGGCCATCCCGGCGACAAGGCCCGGGTGCCGGGCTACGTGCTGGCCGATTTCGCCAAGGCCGACCAGTACTGGCTCGACGACCTGCTGCGCGGGATCGAGGACGGTGCCCCGGCGCTGGCCGCCGACGACAGCGGCCGGTTTCTGAACGCCATCGCCCAGCGCCTGGCCCCGCCGCGCTCGGGCACCGGGCAGCAAGCGAAGACGCCCGTCCGGGCGGATGAGCGGGCCGGCCAGACCACCGCCCCGGACCCCGCCCCCGAACCGGACACCCGCACGGCCCTGCAAAAGCTGATGGACCGGTTCAAGTGACCGGCGCGCTCCGCGCCGCCTTCCGCGACCAGGCCGCCTCCTGCGCCGATCTGGGCTCGCCCTTCATGGCCCGGCTCTGCACCCTGCTGGCCGAGCGGCTGACGCCCGGCACGCCGCTTGCCGACCGGCTGCTGTCCTGGGACGGTGACGTCTCCTCTCGCGGCGCATCGGTCCCGCTGCGGCTCTGCGGCGCATTGCACGCGCTGCGGTTGCAGAACCGCGCCGGGCTTGCAGATGTCTATCCGCCACATGAAACGGATCCTGAAACACTCTGGGCGTCAATTTCACACGCCCTCTCCTCCGAAGCCGCCTTTATCGACCACTTCCTCGACAGCCCGCCCCAGACCAACGAGGTCCGCCGATCGGTCGCGCTGCTGCCCGCGGCGCATTACGTCGCCGCCCGCTTCGGCCTGCCTCTGCGTCTGTCCGAGATGGGGGCCAGCGCCGGGCTGAACCTGAATTTCGACCGTTTCGCGCTGACCACGCCCGCGGGCCGGCTCGGCCCCGCCGATGCGGCCCTGACCCTGACACCCGACTGGCGCGGGGATCCCCCCGGCACAGCCGAGCTGCGCATCGCCGAACGGCGCGGTGTCGACCTCAATCCGCTGGACCCGCAGGCCGACGCGCTGCGTCTTCTGGCCTATCTCTGGCCCGATCAGCCGCACCGGCTGGCACTGACCCGCGCCGCCATCGGAACCGCCCATCGCGAGGTCGACCGTGGCGACGCGATCGACTGGTTGACCACGCGCCTCGCCTCTGTCCCGGGCCAGACCCATTTCATCTACACCACGATCGCCTGGCAGTATTTTCCGCCCCGGGCGCAGGCCCGCGGCACCGCCCTGATCGAACGGGCCGGCGCAATGGCGACGGACAACGCCCCCATCGCCTGGTTCGCGATGGAGGCGGACGGCGAAAGGCCCGGTGCGGGCATGACCCTTCGGCTCTGGCCGGGCAACGACACCATCGCGCTTGGCCGGGTCGATTTCCACGGCCGCTGGATCGACTGGCGGGCTTGAGCGCGGCGCCGCCCCGTGCCAGCCTGCCGCATCGAACAGGGGGGGGATGATGGGACATTGGCTCAGACGGATCGGGCTGGCGCTGACGGTGCTGGTCCTGCTGGCGGCGGCGCTGGCGCTGTGGCAACGCGAGCGGCTGATCCGGCTGATGGCCGTCAACACGCTGTTCTCGGCCGACAGGATCGTCTCCAATTTCAGCCATATGGACGAATTGTTTCTGACCGCGCCCCTGCCCCGCGGCGACGGCGCGGTCAGCCCCCTGCCCGCCGGCCCGGCCCTGGACCTGCCGCCCGAGGTCGACACCTGGATCGACCGGCGCGCGATCACCGCCCTGGTGATCCTCAAGGACGGCGCGCTGGTCCATGAAAGCTATCACCTGGGCACCGGCCCCGATGACTTGCGGATCAGCTGGTCGATGGCCAAGTCCTTTCTGTCGGCGCTGACCGGCACGCTGGTGGCCGAGGGTGCGGTGGACCTGTCGCACCCTGTCACCCACTATTTCCCGGCGCTGGCCGGTTCGGCCTATGACGGCGCCACGGTCGAGGATGTCCTGCAGATGGAAAGCGGGTTGGCCTTCGACGAAGATTACCTGGATTTCTGGAGCGATATCAACCGTATGGGTCGTGTCCTCGCCCTTGGTCGGTCGATGGACGATTTCGCCGCCGGGCAGGATCAGCGTCGCGTCGAACCGGGCACCGACTGGGAATATGTCTCGATCGACACCCATGTGCTCGGCATGGTCCTGCGCGGCGCCACCGGCGACAGCGCGACCGCGCTGATGGCCGAGCGGATCATCGCGCCGCTGGGCCTGGAACGGACGCCCCATTACGTCACCGACGGCTCTGGTACCGCCTTTGTCCTCGGCGGGCTGAACCTGACCGCGCGGGATTATGCCCGTTTCGGCCAGATGATCGCCCAGGGCGGCCACTGGCAAGGGCGCCAGGTCGTGCCTGCCGACTGGATCGAGGCCTCGACCACCGCCAGCGCCCTGACCGGTCCGGACGAGCTGGGCTATGGCTATCAATGGTGGATCCCCCGGGACGCCCGGCCGGGCGAGGTTTTCGGCCGCGGCATCTACGGCCAATATCTGTGGATCGACCGGGCCCGGAACGTGGTGATCGTCGTCACCGCCGCCGATCGGGCGTTCCGGGATCCGGGCGTGAACGCGGCCAATATCGACATGTTGCGGCGCATCGCCGCCGGGCTTTGACCGCGCCGCGCCCGGCCCTAGCTGTCAGCAAAAGGAGACCGACATGGAAAAGGCCCCGTCGCGCAATGTCCTGGGTCAGCCGCTGGCGCCCTGTTCGCTGGACCCGCTCACCGGGTTCTTCCGCAACGGTGCCTGCGACACCTGCGCCGAAGATCGCGGATCGCACACCGTCTGCGCGGTGATGAGTGCCGAATTCCTGGCCTTTTCGAAATATGTCGGCAATGACCTGAGCACCCCGCGGCCCGAATTCGGCTTTGCCGGGCTGAAACCGGGCGATCGCTGGTGCCTGTGCGCCAGCCGTTTTCTGCAGGCCCATGATGATGGCTGCGCCCCGCGCATCGCCCTGGCCGCGACCCATGAACGGGCGCTGGACATCGTCCCGCTGGAGGTTCTGCGCATCTATGCCGAAGACACCTCGGGCTGATCGGTGCGCCCGCGCGCGCTGACCGCACCGTCCATCAGGTCCTCGATGAAGACCGACAGCAATTGCGGCCGGCCGCTGACCCCGGCCTTGCGGTAGATCGCATTGGTCTGTGCCTTGACCGTGCCTTCCGACGTGTCCCGCAGGCCGGCGATTTCCGCCGTCGTCATGCCCTTGATGGCGAACAGCGCCACGTCGCGTTCGGCCGGGGTCAGGCCCCATTCGGCGAAGCGTTCCTCCATGATCTCCAGGAAGGCGCCCGAGGCGGCGCGCAGCTGGCTTTCGACATGCGCCGTATGCCGGGTCATGCTGCGGAACAGGACGATGCTGACGGCCACGCCCAGGACCAGCCCTAGCGCGGCGCCGATCTCGATCACCTCGTGGAACTGCCAGTTGATCGGCGCCAGACCGAACACGCTGACCAGCAGGTTCCACAGGAAAAAACCCGCGCAGGTCACCTGCACGAGCACCAGGGCAACGAAGAGTCCGCGCCGCGATGTCATCCAGCCGGCGCGTCAATCGTCATCATCATCCTTGTCGTCCTCGTCATCATCCTCGTCGTCGGCGTCATCATCTTCGTCGTCTTCATCTTCATCGTCGTCGTCGTCGTCGTCATCGTCTTCATCGTCGTCGTCATCGTCGTCATCGTCTTCATCGTCGTCGTCATCGTCGTCTTCGTCGTCGTCTTCATCGTCGTCGTCGTCTTCATCGTCATCATCCGCACCCGCGTCATCCGCGTCCCCGGGGTCGACCAGGCGCGGGGTGGGCCTGTCATCGTCGTCGCGGCGATTGCCGCCGATCTCGGTCCAGTAATCGCGCAGGATCACGCCGGTTTCTGGCACCACGACGATCTCGCGACGCAGTTCATCCGACCAGGCGACAAAACGGATCCGCCCCAGAAGCGTGCGGCTGACCTCGACGCGGGTGAACCCCTGGTCGTTCAATTGCCGAACGATCTGCTGCTCAAGGGTCTGGGCCGCGGCCGCCATCGGCGCGAACGCCAGGGACGCGGCCAGCAGAAGCGGTTTCACGATCGCGGGTTTCAAGCCTTGTCTCTTCCTTGTTCGGGCCGCGGGCGCGGGCCGCCGCGGCCCGCATTCCGGGTCTATTTGCGCGCCTTCGCCGGTTTGAAGGTCGCGTTGAAGGCGATCGAGACCCGTTCCTCCTCGGCCTCGTTGGGATAGACCCAATGCACCAGATAGGATGGGAACAGGATGAGGTCACCGGGCTGTGGACGCAACTTCTTCTTCATCCGGAACGGCGGGGCCTTGAGGATGCGCCAGTTCGGCAGGTCGCTGCGCGGGTCGACGAATTCGATCATCCCCGAATTGCCCGGCGCGACCGCGGGCTGGGCGACGTAATAGACACCCGACCAATGCGCCCCGGGATGGGTATGGGGCGCGTTGAAGCCCCCCTTGGGGTTGGCGTTCATCCAGGCGAAAAGCTTGAGGTCCAGCGCCGCGCGCGGGGTGGTCGCGCCGATCCGGTCATTGGCCGCGAACACGGCCTCGGTCGCCAGGTCGCGCAGGCGGCGCAGGCAGGCGGGCTTGCCGTCGAAAAGGTTCCCCTCGGAATGCCAGCCGCCGCGGTTCGACTTGTGCGTGCCATCGGACAGGGCGCGCATCCGGGCGCCCTCCTCCAGAAGGGCGGCATTCAGCGCCGCATGATCCGGCGCCCGGAACCGCAGCACGGGGGTCGAGAACAGTTTTTCGTATCTGGTGGCTTCAAGCATCCGCGCCTCACATCTGGCCGATCCGGGTGTCATCGGGAAACGCCCCCGGTCCCGTTCGTGACGGAAACCGGGGGCGCGGTCATGCCTGCATGGCAGGCAGGGGTCGATGGTTCGGGTCAGTCGTCGTCTTCCTCGTCATCATCTTCCTCGTCATCATCTTCCCCGTCATCATCTTCCTCGTCGTCGTCTTCGTCGTCGTCGTCTTCCTCGTCGTCTTCGTCGTCTTCGTCGTCTTCGTCGTCGTCGTCTTCCTCGTCATCGCGCGCGTCATCATCGCGCTCTTCGTCGTCTTCCTCGTCGTCTTCCTCGTCGTCTTCCTCGTCGTCGCTCTCGTCACCGTCGACAAAATCCTCGTCATCGGTATCGAATTCGACCCCGGGGCGGGTGTCGTCACCGGCGCGCACACGCTCGATTTCCTGGCTGAGGATCGCGCCGGTGGCGGCATCGTAGATCACTTCGACCTTGGTATTGCCGCGGGTCGCCTCGACCTTGATCTGGGACGGGCCGGTATCGATCTCGACGCGGGTATAGCCTTCGTCGAGATACCCCTGCGCGAGGCGTTCGGCCAGGCTCTGGGCCAGGGCCGGGCTGGCGCCGAGGGCGAGGATGGCGGTGGTGGTCATCAGGGTGTTGCGCATTGGGTCGTCCTTTCGGTCAGGAATGTCTCTTGTGTGAGCGTGGTCGAGGCAGCACCCCTCGGGTCCCTGCCTTGCCACCACCAGACCCGGTTCGACCTGCGCATCCCATTGACCCACGGGTAGAAACGGCGCGCCCTAAACCCCGCGACTAAGGCCATAAACTTCGGTTTAGGACCGATGCGGGGCTTTCGCGCCGATCGGTTTCGGCTCATGATCGGCCCATGTCGATCAGGATCGCATTGTTGGTTCTGCTGCTTCTGCCGGGGCTTGCCGCGGCACAGCAGATCCGACCGGCCGACCGGGAGCGGCTGACCGAAACCGATGCCCTGCTGGGCCGGGCGCTGAAACAGGCGCTGGCCTATGGGGCCGCCGCCGACATCGCCTTGCTGACCCGGGCGATGCAAGGTGCGCCGGGCGATTTCGACCCCGCGGGTGACTGGAATTGCCGCACGCTCAAGCTGGGCGGGATCCTGCCGCTGGTCGCCTATCCGGATTTCTCGTGCCGGATCGAGCCGCTCGAAACCGGCGGCTGGCGGCTGGTCAAGCTGACCGGGTCGCAGCGGGTCGTCGGCACGATCCACGCCACCGGCCCGTCGGCCCTGTTCCTGGGCGTCGGCCATGTCGGCACCGCCCCGGCGACCGATTACGCCGGCCTGCCACCGGACGACCAGACCCCGGTCGAGCCGAATCAGACCACGGCCGATGTCGGCTGGTTCGAACAGATGGGCCCGGACCGCGCCCGCCTGTTGCTACCCGATCCGGTGCTGGAGAGCGATTTCGACATCCTCTACCTGACCCGTCAGGCAGGATAGGGTATTCCCGACTTACCGCCCGGCGCCCTCCCCCCTAGTGTCAACGAATTGAAACCGCCTTGGCGCGGAACGGTTTTTTGGGGCGGCGCGACCGCCTGACAGGGGAAAAGACGAATGGCACTGATCCAAGGCGGCACCGGCAATGACAGCCTTGAAGGCACCAATGGCGCGGATCTCATTTATGGTTATGGCGGCAATGACGACCTCTTTGGCAGCCCGGGCGGCGACCTCATGGATGGCGGCGCAGGCGATCTGGACACCGCCGACTATTCCGGCAGTCTGAACGGCGTCACCGTCAACCTCGACACCGGCGTGGGCGATGGCGGCCTGGCCACCGGGGACACGCTCGTGGGGATCGAGATCGTCATCGGCTCGGATGCCGGCGACACCCTGATCGGCGACGACAAGGACAACAACCTGTGGGGTCGCGACGGCGACGACACGCTGATCGGCGGGCTCGGCGACGACAACCTGCAGGGCGAAGGCGGCTTCGACACCGTCGATTACTCCGACAGCGATGCCGCCGTCGAAATCTTCCATATCGACGCGGGCGGCGGCGGTCCCTCGGGCGGCCATGCCGAGGGCGATTTCCTCAAGGGCATCGAAAAGATCATCGGCTCCGATTTCGACGACACGATCTATGCGCCCTTCTCCGTCACCTGGTCCGAGGCCCATGGCGGCGATGGCAATGACGCCCTGCACGGGGTCACGCAGGATGTCTCGCTCTATGGCGGCAGCGGCGACGATTACCTGCGCGTCGCTTTCCCAGATGACAGCTATGTCTATGGCGGCCTCGACCGCGACGAAGTCGATTTCGACGGCGTCTTCGGCGTCACCGCCAATCTGGGCACCGGCATGGTCAACGGCAACGAGCGGCTGTTCCTGATCGAGGACGCGACCGGAACAGGCAGCACCGACATCCTGATCGGCACCAGCCTGGCCAATACGCTGGACGGCAGCGGCGGCGACGACACGCTCGAAGGGATGGGCGGCGCCGACCACCTGATCGGCGGCGCCGGTATCGACACCGCGCGCTATACCAGCTCGACCGGGGGCGTGATCGTCGACCTGGAGACCGGGACCGGCGACGATTTCCATGCCAACGGCGATATCCTGGAAGAGATCGAGAACATCCGCGGCTCCAACCATGGCGACACGCTTCTGGGCGACGCCAACGACAACACCTTCTGGGGCCAGAACGGCGACGACACCTTTGACGGGCGCACCGGCGACGACACCTATTTCGGCGGCGCCGGCAACGACCTGGTCAGCTTCGCCAGCAGCGCCACGGGCCGCAGCGCGTCCCTGGCGACCGATACCGGCGGCACTTTCGACAGCATCGAATCCCTGCAGGGCTCGGACCGGAACGACACGCTGACCGGCAATTCAATGGCCAACACGATCACCGGCGGCCTGGGCGACGACACGCTTGCCGGGCTGCAGGGCGCCGACCGGCTGGGCGGCGGCGGCGGCAGCGACACCGCCGATTACCGCGCCTCGACCGCCAGCGTCAGCATCGACCTGGTGAACGGCACCGGCACCGGTGGCCATGCCGAAGGCGATGAGCTGCAAAGGATCGAGAACGTCCAGGGCTCGGATTATTTCGACGTCCTGATCGGCGACGCCGAGGTCAACCGCCTCTACGGCAATGGCGACAACGACCTGCTGATCGGCGGCGCAGGGGCCGATTTCCTTTATGGCGGCGACGGGGACGACACGGCGATCTATACCGAGTCAGGTTCCGGCGTGACCGTCGACCTGCAGACCATCGGTGCCAATCCCTATATCGGCGCCGGCACCGGCGGCGATGCCGAGGGCGACGTGCTGGACGGGATCGAGAATGTCGACGGCTCCAGGCACGACGATGTCCTGACCGGCTCCAACGCCGACAACACCCTGTTCGGCGACGATGGCGATGACACTTTCTTTGTCACCGGCGGCCAGGATGTGCTGGGCGGCGGCGACGGCGAGGATACGGTCGACTTCCAGGTTGCCCCGACCGCGGTCGGCACCACGGTCGATCTCGAGGTCGGCTATTACACGCTGGGGGCCATCGGCCCCAGCCTCGTGAACGATATCGAAAACGTCGTCGGCACCGATCATGACGACACGCTCCTGGGCAACGCCTTCGACAACACGCTCGAAGGCGGCGCCGGGGATGACACGATCAGCGGCGGGCTGGGGCTTGATGTCGCCTCCTATGCCGGCGCCACGGGCGGCGTGTCGGTCTACCTGATGTGGACCGGGCTCGACGTGGGCGGCGGCGCGGGCATCGACACCCTGTCGGGGATCGAGAACCTTCTGGGTTCCGACCACGACGACCGCCTGGCCGGCGATACCGGCGACAACACCCTGCGCGGCCGCGACGGCGACGACATCCTCAACGGCAAGGGTGGCAACGACGTGATCCGCGGCGGCGGCGGCCATGACAAGATCACCGCAGCCGACGGCAATGACAGCCTTTATGGCGGCACCGGCGACGACACGATCTTCGGCCTCGGCGGCGATGACCTGATCGACGGCGGCGCCGACAATGACTGGCTTTACGGCGGCCGTGACGCCGACCTGATCCTGGGCGGCGACGGCGATGACCAGATCCGCGGCAATATCGGCCATGACGACCTGCAGGGCGGCCTCGGCGACGACGATCTGCGCGGCGGCGCCGGCGACGATACGCTGTCGGGCGGCGCCGATGACGATTTCCTGGTCGGCGAGAACGGCGAGGACACGCTGGAAGGCGGCTCTGGCGACGACGTGATGATCGGCGGTTTCGATTCCGTGACCCCGGACGGGCTGCGCGACGTCTTCGTCTACAAGATGCACGGCGGCAACAGCGGCTATGACCGCATCCGCGGCTGGGAGGACGGCATCGACCAGATCGACCTGACCGATTTCCAGTTCAATTCCTTCACCATCGACGTGTTCAACCGTGCAACCGACATCGCATCCGGTCTGCGGATCGATTTCGGGCTCGGCAACGTGCTGCTGATCGAAGATTTCACCAAGGCCGATTTCGACGCGGGGGACGTGATGATCTGACCCGCGACTCCACGCTCCTCACAACGGAGACTTTCAATGACCACTTACATCTACAATGCCTTTGAAGCCCTCAAGCATCCGGTTCTGCAAGACACCTATACCCACATCCAGTACCGTGATTTCCAGATCGTCGCGCCCGAGGACGAAACCGGGTTCACCCTGCTGGACCCTTCGGGCGGCGCCCTGCCCGAGCCGCCCCTCGACGTCGATTCCGAGCTCTATGACCTGCGTTTCGGCGAGTCCGGGATCTTTGTCGATGTCGACCCGGACCAGGACCTGGTGCGCAGCGTCCGCCTGGACTGGACGCAAGGCGTGGCCGTGAACCAGACCGATCTGCTGATCTTCGAGGATGACCAGCGCCTGCTGGTGATCGAACTTGGCGGCGACCCCCTGCCCGCCTTCGCCAGCGGCGCCGAATTCACCGGTTTCGTCGGCGGCGTCATCAGCGCCGACGGCACCGCCGGCGCCCCCTTCGACCCGGGCAGCTTCATTCCCTTCACCTCGCTCACCTCCCTGTTATCCACGACCGAAAACGACGCCATCTTCGGCACCCCGGCCGGCGACACGTTCTTCGGCGGGCTGGGCAATGACACGATCACGGGCGAGACTGGCAACGATACCCTTTTCGGCGGCGACGGTGCGGATCGTATCCTCGGCGATGACGGCGACGACACGATCTATGGCGGCGAGGGCTACGATGTTCTCTACGGCGGCGCGGGCGACGATGTCTTCTTCGGCGGGACCGGCTACAACCAGATGTATGGCGGCGCCGGGAACGACACCTATTTCGGCGGCGATGTGACCGGCGACCAGGTGAGTTTCATCGAGGCCAGCTCCGGCATTTCGCTTTACCTTGAATTCCCGGATCTCGACCTGGGCGGCGGAATGGGGGTCGACACGTTCTTTTCCATCGACCGCTTTGTCGGCTCGCCCCACGATGACCGCATGGTGGGCGATGACAGCTTCAATCGCCTGTTCGGCGGGTCCGGCAACGACATCATCCGGGCGAATGGCGGCACCGGCAATTTCCTCAACGGCGGCAGCGGTGACGACGATATCCGCGGCTCGGACGGCGACGATACGGTCTACGGCATGCAGGGCCAAGACATCATCGCGACGCTCGACGGCGCCGACGTGATCTACGGCGGTGACGAAGCCGACTGGATCTCGTCCGGGCGCGGCAACGACATCGTCCATGGCGACGACGGCGACGACACGATCCGCACCAATCGCGGCAACGACACTGCCTATGGCGGCAGCGGCGCCGACGATATCCGCGGCGGCGGCGGCAACGACCTGATCCTTGGCGGCGGCGACGACGATTACCTGGTCGGCGAAAACGGCGCCGACACGCTGGACGGCGGGGCCGGCGACGACGTGTTGATCGGGGGCTTCGATGCCACCACGCCCGACGGGCTGACCGATACCTTCGTCTACCGCACCGGCGCGGATGGCGGCGGCTATGACCGCATCCGCGGCTGGGAGGACGGCATCGACGTGATCGACCTGACGGCGTTCGGCTTCACCGATTTCGACACCCAGGTCGATCCCCTCGCGACCGACGTCGCGGCGGGCCTCAGGATCGATTTCGGCGGCGGCGACGTGCTGCTGGTCGAGGATTTCACCAGGGCGGATTTCGACGCCGGCGACGTGCTGATCTGATCGCGCGCCGCGCCCGGCTGGGTTCGACCCGCCGTGGCTGTCGTCCTGTCGCGGCGGTCCTTTTCAAGATCCGCAGCGATCGGGGCAGCAGCAGCAAGGCGCTGCTGTTCCCCGACCGCGTGGCCAAGGCGCAACGTGACGCGACGCGACCCGATTTGTGGCGCCCGGGCGCACCGAAACGCCATAGAATCGCCGTTAACCATGATTAACACGCCGTTAACCAAGGAGGCGTGTTTCCGTGTTCACCTATCGTTTCGACGGCTATACTTGGGTCGGGTCGCTGGCCAGTTTCAATACCGTTCTGAACCGGGTCAATTACAGTTTCGACAGCGATGCTGTGACCTATGACCTGACCGATGCGGGCCAGGCGATCCAGGGCGAACAACTGGTCGATACCGACCTGCCGACGATCACCGCGGATGAGGTCGGGTCGGCCAACAGCTACACTGTCGACCTGGTCACCGCAGGAAACGTGGAGACCCAGATCCAGGAAGTCTCCTGGACCTATTTCGGCGAAAGCTACACGACCTGGATCCTGTTCAGCCAGGACATGGTGACCGGCCGCGCCTTCCTGATGGAGATCGGCGGGGACGAATTCCCCACCTTCACCCAGCGCGCCGACCTGCAGAGCCTGTTCAACACCGCGACCTTCAGCGACCCCAGCCCCGGATCGGGGTTCGAGCCGGGCGATACCGTCCCGATCGCCGAGATCGCCGAGGTGACGGCCACCGATACCGACGGCAGCGTCACCGACACCCCCTGGGGCGACTGGATCTATGCCAGCGACGGCGCCGACATGATCACCGCCGCCAGCGGGACCGAGGCGGATACGCTCCATGCGCTGGATGGCGATGACACGATCACCCTGGGCACGGCCGGCGGCCTGATCCATGCCGGCGCGGGCGACGACACCGCCACCACCGCCGCGCAATCGGCAATCACCTTCTACGGCGAGGACGGCACCGACCACCTGACCAGCACCGGCACCGGCCGGGTCTATTTCCTGGGCGGGGCGGGCGACGACACCTTCATCGGCAATGGCGCCGACGACTGGGTCAGTTTCGCCGACCCGAACAGCTACGGCATCACGCTCTATCTGAAATGGACCGGGATGTTCGACCTGGGCAGCGGCCAGGGCACCGATACCTATGTCGGGATCGAGGGTGTTCTGGGCTCGGATGGCGACGACCGGATCATCGCCGACAAGGACTCGACCATCGGCATCACCGTGCATACCGGCTTCGGGAATGATGTCGTGAAGGGCACCGAGGGCAACGACGTGATCGATGGGCGCGACAGCGACAGCCTCGTGGCTCATGGACGCGGAGGCGATGACATCATCATCGGCAGCGATTTCGGAGATGACACGCTGTTCGGGTATCACGGCGACGATACGATCGACGGTCTGGATGGCTTCGACTACCTCTATGGCGGCGCCGGCAACGACCTGCTGCGCGGCGGCGAGGGCGACGACAACCTGCGCGGCAATCGTGGCAACGACACGCTCTTCGGTGGCGCAGGCCGCGACGACCTGCGCGGCGGTGCCGGCGATGATCTGCTCGAAGGTGGCAGCGACAACGATTACCTGTTCGGCGAAAACGGCGAAGACACCCTGCATGGCGGCACCGGCAACGACGTGATGACCGGCGGCTTCGGTGCCGGGGTGCTGGACGGGCGGACGGATGTCTTTGTCTTCGCCTCGGCCGCCCAGGGCAGCGGCGGTGCCGACCGGATCAAGGATTTCGAGGACGGGATCGACAGCCTGGATCTGACCGCCTTCGGCTTCGCCAGCTTCTCGCAGATCAGCGCCCTGGCCAGCGATACCGCCTCGGGCATGCGGATCGATTTCGGGGATGGCGACACGCTGCTGCTCGAAGGGTTCCTGAAGGCCGATTTCGATGCGACCGACGTGTCATTCTGATTTTCACGCTTTGGGAAACGATGAAACCATGCTGGATTGACACGGATCGGGCCGCCCGGATCGCTCCGGACGGCCCCTTGTCAATCGCGCAGGCGCACGATGTCGCCCAGCAGCCCCTCGGTCCCGTTATGGACCGTCAGGCGTTCCACCTTCCCGGCGATGGTCTCCAGCGCCTCAAGTTCCTTGAGCCGCAACATCACCGGATTGTCCGCCATCACCTTGGCGGTGTTCAGAAGCGAACGGGTCGCGTTCGTTTCCTCGCGCCGGCGGATGACGTTGGCCTCGGCCTGTTTCTCGGCCGCGACCAACGCCGTCAGGATGTCGCGCATCTCGCCCGGCAGGATCACGTCCTTCAGGGCGATCTCGGCCAGCTCGATCCCGATCCGCGCCATCTCGGCCCGGAGGGTCTCGGCCACCTGCGCATCCACCGCGCCCTTTTCGGCCAGCAGGGCATCCAGGGTCAGCGCCCCCAGCGCCTTGCGATAGGCCAGGGCCACGGCCCGGTGCAGCGCTTCCTCGAAATCGCGCACCCGGGTGACGGCCGCCTCCGGATCGGTGACCCGGTAGATCGCGGTCAGGTTGACCCGGATGGTCACCCGGTCACGGGTCAGAACCTCGTGCCCGGTCACCTCATGCGCCCGAAGACGCAGGTCGACCTGTTTGACCGCGACATGGCGCCCGACCTTCCAGAAGCCGTGGGTCCCCGGGGGCAATTGCCCCATCAGGACCCCGTCCACCGACAGCATCCCGACATGCCCCTCGGCCACTTCGGTGGCGTTGAAAGCCGTGGTCAGCCCCGCCCGCACCAGGCGCCGCAACAGCGGGGCCGGCACCTCCAGCCGGTCGGTCAGCGGCACCCGCTCGACCTCCCAGGGGCCCGCATCTTTCCACCAGACCGCGCGCGCCTCGGGCAGGACGACCTCGTGCAGCCGCCCGTCGCGGGTGATCACCGCCAGCTCCGCCGGCCCGGTCCGGACCTCGGTCAGATGCGCCGCGGCCAGTTCGGGCCGGTCGCGCCACAGCGCCCCGTCATAGGGCGACACGAAGCGGAGAATGTTCAGATCATGCACCTCGCGCAGCACGTCGCGTGCCGCGATCCGGTGCCGCCCGGGGCCCAGGATCGTTTCGATCCGCCCCTCGCGCAGCACCAGCATGCGCTCGGTTTCCATCAGGGTGACCCGGGTATGCCCGGTCAGCCGGTCCAGGATATGTTCGATCAGTCGCATCTGTCGTCTCCGTCTTTCGTCGCCTATCGTCGTCGCAAAGCGCGATCTCCTATTGGTTTGGTTCGGTTGGGGCGGAACGCCCGCAGGTGTGACCGCGCCCGTGTCATTGGGGCGGGAAAGAACCCGGGATCGCCCCGCGCCATGCCCCGGAACGGGAGGCCCGCGAGCGGGCCGCGCAATCCGAAGCGGCGCGTCCGGGCGGGCGAACCCTGCCGTGTGCGGCGCAACGGACGGCTTGGCCGTCATCGTGCGCTCCGGTCCCGGACCAGAGCAGGAACGGACCCTTGCCGCAGCCCACCCGAAGGCGGGCCCCGGCGCCGGATCCCCCCTGCTGGGACGACCCCGGATCCCGGTTTTCAACGCGTGGGACACGCGTGTCGGGGGATCGACCCCCGGATGCGTCCGCATCCTCCGTTGTGATGGCTGGAGTCGAACCAGCTCCACCTCGATTAGACGTCGAGTGCTCTACCAGATGAGCTACATCCTTGGCGTGACAGGCCAAACCCGCACGGTGCCCCGGCCCTGGCATACGGGGTTCGGCAAAGCCGCCCGCACCGGGAGAGTGATCACCTCTGCCCGCTAGGGTCCGAACCGATCCGGTCGGGAGCCGGGGTTTACGCCGCATCGGCGGCGTCGGGATAGCCGGTTTTTCCCGGGCCCCACGGCGCCGTGGCGCCAGCGCAACAAAATTGCGCTCCCACGCAACAAATGAAAAGGGCGGCAGCCCCCGGCCCCGCCCCTTCCGCACATCCGAACCGCTTTCAACCGGTCGAAAGTTTCAATCCGCGTCGCGGCCTTCCTCGGTATCGGACATGTCGAAGCCCAGATGGCGGGCCACGGTCTGCACATCCTTGTCGCCGCGCCCGCACATGTTCATCACGATGATATGGTCGGCCGGCAGCCCGGGCGCGATCTTCATCACATGGGCCAGGGCGTGGCTGGGCTCCAGCGCCGGGATGATGCCTTCGGTCCGGCAGGACAGCTGGAACGCCTCCAGCGCCTCGCGGTCGGTGATCGAGACATATTCCGCCCGGCCGGTTTCATGCAGCCAGGAATGCTCGGGCCCGATGCCGGGATAATCGAGGCCCGCGGAAATGCTGAACCCTTCCAGGATCTGCCCGTCCTCATCCTGCAGAAGGTAGGTCCGGTTGCCATGCAGCACACCCGGCCGCCCGCCGGTCAGCGAGGCACAATGCTCCATCTTGTCGTCGACGCCCTTGCCGCCGGCCTCGACCCCGATGATCCGCACCTCCGGATCGTCGAGGAAGGGATGGAACAGGCCCATCGCATTGGACCCGCCGCCGATCGCGGCGATCACCGTGTCGGGCAGACGGCCCGCGCCCTCTTGCTCGGCCAGTTGCCAGCGCACTTCCTTGCCGATGATCGACTGGAAATCGCGGACCATGGCCGGATAGGGGTGTGGCCCGGCCACGGTGCCGATGCAATAGAAGGTGTCGCGCACATTGGTGACCCAGTCGCGCAGCGCGTCGTTCATCGCGTCCTTCAAGGTGCCGCGTCCGCTGGTCACCGGGATCACCTCGGCCCCCAGCAGCCGCATCCGGAACACGTTGGGCGCCTGGCGCCGCACGTCATGGGCGCCCATGTAGACGACGCATGTCAGGCCGAACTTGGCACAGACCGTGGCGGTGGCCACCCCATGCTGGCCGGCCCCGGTTTCGGCGATGATCCGGGTCTTGCCCATGCGGCGGGCCAGCAGGATCTGACCCAGCACGTTGTTGATCTTGTGCGCGCCGGTATGGTTCAGCTCGTCGCGCTTGAGATAGACTTTGGCCCCGCCCAGCTCTTCGGTCAGGCGCTGCGCGAAATAGAGCGGGCTGGGCCGGCCGACATAATGTTTCCACAGGTCGTCCATCTCGGCCCAGAAATCCGGGTCGTCCTTGGCACGCTCGTATTCCGCCTCCAGGTCCAGGATCAGCGGCATCAGCGTTTCGGAGACGAAGCGCCCGCCGAACTTGCCGAACCGGCCCCGGTCATCCGGCCCGGTCATGAAGGAATTGATCAGGTCTTCGGCCATCGCGCCCTCCCGGCATTTCCCGCCTGATCTAGCGCGCCCGGACCGGCCGGTAAAGCCGCCGCCCCGTCATCCTGGCCGAAAAACTCCCGCCGGAAGCTCCGGCCGGTGGCCACCAGGCACGGCGGTCTACAGCCTGGGCACGACCGGGCCGCGCGCCGCATCGACAAAGGCGCGGATCAGCCCGGGATCCTTCACCCCCGGCGCGCTTTCCACCCCCGAGGACACATCGACCTGCCGCGCCCCGGTCAGCCGCACCGCCTCGGCCACGTTGCCAGGTGTCAGGCCGCCGGCCAGCATCCAGGGACGGGTCCAGTATTTCCGCCCCGCCAGCAGCCGCCAGTCAAAGGCGATCCCGTTGCCCCCGGGCAGATCGGCCCCGGGCGCCGGTTTCGCATCGATCAAAAGCTGGTCGGCCACGCCGGAATAGAGGTCGATCGCGCCCAGGTCCTCCGCCCCCGAGACCCCGACCGCCTTCATCACCGGCAGGCCGTGGCGGGCGCGGATCGCCGCCACCCGCGCGGGCGTTTCGTGGCCGTGCAATTGCAGCATGTCCAGCGGCACGGCCCCCACCAGCGCGTCCAGCGTGGACTCATCGGCATCGACCACCAGCGCCACCTTGGCCACACCGGGCGGCACCTGAACGGCCAGCGCCGCGGCCTCGGTCACCGATACCGCCCGCGGGCTGCGGGCAAAGAACACGAAGCCCAGGTAAGCGGCCCCGGCCGATACCGCGGCATCGACCGCGTCGCGGGTTTTCAGACCGCAGATCTTCACGCGCACATCCATCAGGGATCTCCGACCGGGACGGCGGGCGGGGCGATGCCCCGGGCCCGGCCCGGGGCGAGCGGCGCCCGTCGGCTCAGGACGCCTTGTCCAGAATCGCCAGGACCTCGTCCTTGCCCTCGTGCTTCTGCGCGGTCAGCCGGTCCACCTCGCGGCGCAGGGCGTCGGCTTCGCGCTTGCGGGCGCGGGCCTCGGACCGGATCCGGTGCTCGCGCACCCATTCCCAAAGAAAGCCGACCAGCAGCCCGATCGCCACCCCGGCGAAGATCACCACGAACAGCGGCACCTGGATCGAGGTCGGGAACGGCACGAAGCGCTCCAGCCCCGCCGGCACCAGCGACAGCGTGGTCGGCTCCAGATTGGCCATCCCGATGAAGATCAGGCAGATGGCGACGATCGCCCAGAAGGCATAGCGGATATAGGTCATGGATCCAGTCTACTGCCCGTTCAGCCGGTCCCGCAACAGCTTCCCGGTCTTGAAGAAGGGCACGTGTTTTTCATCCACCTGCACCGCCTCGCCGGTGCGCGGGTTGCGACCCATCCGCGCATCGCGTTTCTTGACCGAAAAGGCGCCGAAACCGCGCAGTTCGACGCGGTCGCCCTCGGCCATCGCCTCGATGATCCGGTCGAAGATCGTGTTCACGATTCGCTCGACATCGCGCTGATAAAGATGCGGGTTCTCAGCGGCGATCTTCTCGATCAGCTCCGAACGGATCATTGGGCTCCCCCCCGGGATTTCTTGTGTCGGACCGCGGCCCGGGTGTTCGGCCGCCCGACGACTATAGGCGCAAACACCGCCCGCACGAAATAGCAGACAGCGGCATTCGGCGCGCTTTTCGCCCCGATTCCCGCGACTTGGCCCGGTTTCGGCGATCTGCGACGCGGCAATCCGCGATGCCGCGATGCGGCGTGATGCCGGGGCTCCCCTCCCGATTCGGCCCGCTTCGGCCGTCCAATGGGCGCCCGGAACGCAAAACCCCCGCCGGATCTCTCCGGCGGGGGTATGAGCTCAGGCCTCAGGCCGGTGCGATCACTTGTCGTCGCCGCCCTTCAGCGCGGCGCCCAGGATGTCGCCCAGCGAGGCCCCGGAATCGGACGAGCCGTACTGCTCCACCGCTTCCTTTTCCTCGGCGATCTCGCGGGCCTTGATCGACAGGCCCAGCCGGCGCGACTTGCTGTCGATATTGGTGACGCGCACATCGACCTTGTCACCGACCTGGAACCGCTCGGGCCGCTGCTCGGCGCGGTCGCGGCTCAGATCCGAACGGCGGATGAAGGATTTCATGCCCTCGTATTCCACCTCGATCCCGCCATCCTCGATCGCGGTCACGTTCACGGTGATGATCGAGCCGCGCTTCACGCCGCCGATCGCATCCGCAAAGGGGTCGCCGTCCAGCGCCTTGATCGACAGGGAAATGCGTTCCTTGTCCACATCCACCTCGGTGACCTTGGCCTTGACCATGTCGCCCTTGCGGTAGTTCTGGATCGCATCCTCGCCGCGCTCGTCCCAGGACAGGTCGGACAGGTGCACCATGCCGTCGATCTCGCCGGGCAGGCCGACGAACAGGCCGAACTCGGTGATGTTGCGGACCTCGCCCTCGACCTCGGTGCCCTCGGGATGGGTTTCGGCAAAGACTTCCCAGGGGTTGCGCATGGTCTGCTTGAGCCCCAGGCTGACCCGGCGCTTGGCGCTGTCGATCTCCAGCACCATGACCTCGACTTCCTGAGAGGTCGACACGATCTTGCCCGGATGGACGTTCTTCTTGGTCCAGGACATTTCGGAGACGTGAACCAGCCCCTCGACCCCCGGCTCCAGCTCCACGAAGGCGCCGTAATCGGTGATGTTGGTGACGCGGCCGGTATGCACCGACTCCAGCGGGAACTTGGCCTCGACCGCATCCCACGGATCGTCCTGCAGCTGTTTCATGCCCAGGCTGATGCGGTGGGTTTCCTTGTTGATCTTGATGACCTGGACCTTCACGGTCTCGCCGATCGACAGGATCTCGGAGGGGTGGTTGACCCGGCGCCAGGCCATGTCGGTGACGTGCAGCAAGCCGTCGACACCGCCCAGGTCCACGAAGGCCCCGTATTCGGTGATGTTCTTGACCACGCCGTCCACGGCCTGGCCTTCGGTCAGGTTGCCGATGACCTCGGCGCGCTGCTCGGCGCGGCTTTCCTCCAGGATGGCGCGGCGCGACACGACGATATTGCCGCGGCGGCGATCCATCTTGAGGATCTGGAACGGCTGCTTGAGGCCCATCAGCGGGCCGGCATCGCGCACCGGGCGCACATCGACCTGGCTGCCGGGCAGGAACGCCACGGCGCCGCCCAGATCGACGGTGAAGCCGCCCTTGACGCGGCCGAAGATCGCGCCTTCGACGCGTTCTTCCGCGGCATAGGCTTTTTCCAGGCGATCCCAGGCTTCCTCGCGCCGGGCCATTTCGCGGCTGATCACCGCTTCGCCACGGGCGTTTTCGGACGCGCGCAGGTAGACCTCGACCTCGTCGCCGACGCTCAGGTCGGGCGCTTCACCGGGATTCGCGAATTCCTTGAGATCGACGCGGCCTTCCATCTTGTAGCCGACATCGATGATGGCCTGTCCCGCTTCGATCGCGATGACCTTGCCCTTGACGACAGACCCTTCCTCGGGCGTGTCCATTTCGAAGCTTTCGTTCAGGAGGGCTTCGAATTCCTCCATGGATGCGTTCTGAGCCATGTGGCTGTATGTGTCCTTTGCGTTTCTATTCGGGCCAGGCGGTTGTCTCCGCCGGTCTTTCCTCGGTTTGCTCGGTCGATACGACGAAAAGCGGAACAGGGCCGGTCATTCCGGCCCTGCCCGCCTGTCGCGGCTGTGCCGCCGCTTCGACGGGCGCGGGATAGCCCCATTCGGCCCGACAATCAAGGTTTTTCGCCCCGTTGCCCCTGCGACATCAGCCGCGCGCTGCGGTCACGATCGCGACCGCCCGGGCCACCGCCGTGTCGATGTCCAGCGCGCTGGTGTCCAGCAGCACCGCGTCCTCGGCCGGACGCAGCGGCGCCGTGGCGCGGTCGCTGTCGCGGGCGTCGCGGGCCTTCACATCTTCCAGAACCGCGTCGTATTCGACGGCCAGGCCTTGGTCCTGCAGCTCTTTGCAGCGCCGCGCGGCGCGGCATTCGGGGCTGGCGGTGACGAAAATCTTCACCTGCGCCTCGGGGCAGATCACCGTGCCGATATCGCGCCCGTCCAGCACCGCGCCCCCGGACCGGCGCGCGAAAGAGCGTTGGAAGTCAAGCAGATGCTCGCGCACCTGGGCGATCACCGCGACCTTGGAGGCCGCCTGGGCCACACCCGGGCTGCGCAGATCGTCGCGCTCCAGGTCCTCGGCCCGGATGTCCCGCGCCGCCGCGACGGGGTCCATGCCCTCCAGCATCCGCGCCCCGACCACGCGATACAGCAGCCCGGTATCCAGATGCGCCAGCCCGAAATGCGCCGCCACGGCCTTGGAAATCGTCCCCTTTCCGGCCGCGGCCGGCCCGTCGATCGCGATCGTGAAGCTCATCCCGCCTCCCTCCGCATCGCCCAGATCATCGCCATCAAAGCGCTGAAAAGGCTTGCGAATTTCGCCTTGGTAAAGGCGCTGGACGTGGCGACGAGTTCGGGCTGCAGGACCGTGACGAAGGTGACTTGATGGATCGCCCGATCCTCGGCCAGGTCCAGCACCGCATAGGTCGCCGCCAGCAGCGCCACGATGCCCCGCACGATCGGCGCGCGCCAGCCCATCAGCGTGATCCAGGTGGCCAGCAGCACGACAAGGGCCGGGTCCAGGACCCGCAGGATATAGCCATAGCTCGCCGCCGCTTCTTCGGTCAATGACGTGACAAAAGGTTCAATTTTTTCAACATCATAGCCAAGCACATGGAAATCCGGCGGCCAGTATCCCGCAGCGCCCGGAATGACCGAGAACCAGGTCAGCGCCCCGATCCACAGATACAGGCCCAACGCCGCGCCCCCGGTGATCCGACGCGACAGGCGCAGCATCAGTGGTTCGCCCGCTCGACCCGCGCGCCAAGGGCCGCCATCAGCGGCTCGAACACCGGGAAAGACGTCGCGATCGGCCCGCCATCATCGACGCTCACCGGTTTTTCGCTGGCCAGGCCCAACACCAGGAACGACATGGCGATCCGGTGATCCAGCCGGCTTTCAACCGTCATCCCCCCGGAAACATTTCCGAATCCACGGCCATGAACGATCCACCAATCCTCGCCCTCCTCGACCTCGACACCCGCCTTGCGCAGCCCCTGCGCCATGGCGTCGATCCGGTCGCTTTCCTTCACGCGCAATTCGCGCACGCCCCGCATGACCGTCGGCCCTTCGGCGAAGGCCGCGACAACGGACAGGACGGGATATTCGTCGATCATGCTTGCCGCACGCTCCGGCGGAACCTCTATCCCTTTCAGATCGGGGGAAAATTTCGCGCGCAGATCGGCCACCGGCTCGCCCCCCTCCTCGCGGGGGTTCTCGAAGGTCAGGTCGGCGCCCATCTCCTGCAGGGTGGTGAACAGCCCGGCGCGGGTCGGGTTCAGGCCGATATTGGGCACCAGCACGTCCGAGCCTTCGACGATCAGCGCCGCGCAGACCGGGAACGCCGCCGAGGACGGATCCCGCGGCACCACGATGTCCTGCGCCCGCAATTCGGGCTGACCGGTCAGGGTGATGACCCGCCCCTCATCGGTGTCCTCGACGGTCAATTCGGCGCCGAAGCCGACCAGCATCCGTTCGGTGTGATCCCGTGTCGCCTCGCGCTCGATCACCACTGTCTGCCCCGGCGCGTTCAGCCCGGCCAGCAGCACCGCCGATTTCACCTGGGCCGACGGCACCGGCACAACGTAGCGCACCGGCACCGGGTCCGCCGCGCCGGTGATCGTCATCGGCAACCGCCCGCCCCTGCGGCCATGGGCCCGGGCGCCGAACAGGGCCAGCGGGTCGGTCACCCGCGCCATGGGCCGCGCACACAGGCTGGCATCCCCGGTGAAGGTCGCGCTGATCGGGCAGGTCGCCATCGCCCCCATGATCAGCCGCACCCCGGTGCCGGAATTGCCGCAATCGATCACCTGCTCGGGCTCGGCGAAGCCACCGGTGCCGACCCCGTGCACCGACCATTCACCGCCGCCATGGTCGGCCAGCTCGGCCCCGAAGGCCCGCATCGCCCGGGCGGTGTCCAGCACGTCCTGACCTTCCAGCAGGCCGGTGATCCGGGTCTCGCCGACGCTGAGCGCCCCGAGGATCAGCGATCGATGGGAAATCGACTTGTCGCCGGGCACATGCGCCACGCCATGCAGCGGCCCGGCCTTGCGGGACATCATCGGGATCGGATCGCCATGGCCGGACATATCGCGCCTCTCGTTCTGGTCGCCTGCCTGATAAACCGGCAACCCGTTAGCGTCCACACCTTGCGGCATGTCGACACCACCCCGGCTCGATCCTGGCGGACAACTCCGGGGTCCGGGGCAGAGCCCCGGGG
Source organism: Rhodobacteraceae bacterium HLUCCA08 (assembly GCA_001314655.1). Classification (GTDB taxonomy): domain Bacteria; phylum Pseudomonadota; class Alphaproteobacteria; order Rhodobacterales; family Rhodobacteraceae; genus Salibaculum. The sequence goes on from LJSF01000014.1 coordinate 31,491, forward strand.
GGGTCACGCCCGCCGGAACGTCAGGTAATGCGGCACCCGGCCTTCGCGCAGGGCCTTCTGTTCATAGCGGGTCGAGATCCAGTCCCCCCAGGGCCGCCGCCAGTCGCCCGGTCCCTCGGCCAGCCAGTCGAACCCATGGCCCGGCACCTGTTCCAGCGTCTGGCGCACGTAGTCGGCAATATCGGTTGCGACGCGGAATTCGGCCCCCGGTTTCAGCGCCCGTGCCAGCGGGTCCAGGTAATCCGGGGTGACGAAGCGCCGCCGGTGGTGACGTTTTTTCGGCCAGGGATCGGGATAAAGCAGGAACGCCTTGTCGATGCTTGCCTCGGGCAGCACGTCGAACAGGTCGCGCACATCGCCGGGGTGGACGGCCAGGTTCGTCACCCCGGCCTTGCGGATCTTGCCCAGCAGCATGGCGACGCCGTTGATATAGGGCTCGCAGCCGATGATGCCGATATCGGGGTTCAGCGCCGCCTGGTGCACCAGGTGCTCGCCACCGCCGAATCCGATTTCGAGCCAGACCGGGCGATCCCCGAACAGGGCGCGCAGGTCAAGCGGCGCGCGCTGCGGGTTCACGTCCCAATCCACCGGGCCGGGCGACAGCTTGGCCAGATCCTGTTCCAGCCAGGCCTCCTGGCTGGACCGAAGGCCCTTGCCCTTGATCCGGCCATAGAAATTGCGCCAGGGCGCCTTGGGATGCTTGCCGTCGGTCATGAGCCGGGGATGTAGCCGGCCCCGCACGCGGCTGCAATGCGCGACATCGGCCAAGGGGCCCAAGATCCTTGGCCCAAGGATCTTGCAAGGATTTTATATAAAATCCTTGCCCGGCGCCCGACATGGCCCGGGGCGCCCCGGTCCATCGCCGGTCCGCTCAGACCGCCTTTTTCAGCGCCTCGACCAGGTCGGTCCGTTCCCAGGAAAACCCGCCATCGGCCTCGGGCTCGCGGCCGAAATGGCCATAGGCGGCGGTGCGCTGGTAGATCGGGCGGTTCAGGCCCAGATGCTCGCGGATGCCGCGCGGGGTCAGGTCCATCACCTGCGGGATCGCCGCCTCGATCGCGGCGGGCGCGACCTCGCCGGTGCCGTGGGTGTCGACATAGATCGACAGCGGCTTGGCCACGCCGATCGCATAGGACAGCTGCAAGGTGCAGCGCCGGGCCAGGCCCGCGGCGACCACGTTCTTGGCCAGGTAGCGCGCCGCATAGGCCGCCGAGCGGTCGACTTTGGTCGGATCCTTGCCGGAAAACGCGCCGCCGCCATGGGGCGCGGCACCGCCATAGGTGTCGACGATGATCTTGCGGCCCGTCAGGCCGGCATCGCCATCGGGGCCGCCGATCACGAAGGTGCCGGTCGGGTTGACCCACCATTCGGTCTTGTCGGTGATCCAGCCGCTGGGCAGGACCTCGCGGATATGGGGTTCGACGATGGCGCGGATATCGTCGCTGGTCTGGTCCTCGCTTTCGTGCTGGGTCGACAGCACGATCGAGGTCACCTCGACCGGCTTGCCATCCTCGTAGCGCAGGCTGATCTGGCTTTTCGCATCCGGCTTCAACGTCGGTTCGGCGCCGGATTTGCGCAGCTCGGCCAGGCGGCGCAGGATCGCGTGGGAATACTGGATCGGCGCCGGCATCAGCTCGGGCGTTTCATCGACCGCATAGCCGAACATGATCCCCTGGTCGCCGGCCCCGTCCCGGTCCACGCCCTGGGCGATGTGGGCGGATTGCTCGTGCAGGAAGTTCAGCACATGGCAGGTGTTCCAGTGAAACTTTTCCTGTTCATAGCCGATGTCGCGGATGCAATCGCGGGCGATATTGCCGATATCGCCCATGAAGACCTTGAGCCGCTGCGGATCGGACAGACCGACCTCGCCGCCGATCACCACCATGCCCGAGGTCGCGAAGGTCTCGCAGGCCACCCGGGCATTCGGCTCTTCGGCCAGGAAGGCATCGAGGATCGCGTCCGAGATCCGGTCGCAAACCTTGTCCGGATGCCCCTCGGAAACGGATTCCGAGGTGAAGATGTAGTTGTTGCGGGCCATGGGGAGTGCTCCATTGGGGGTTTCCGCGCCTCGCCAGGAAGCCGTTGAGGCGGGTTGTTCCGGGTTCCGGCATTTCGCCTATCCGGCGACCCCGGAAAGGTCAACGGCAAAGCGGCGGCGGGCCAATGCAAGGCCCAGCGTGCAGAGCGCGAGCAACAGCAGCAGCGGCCGATCGCCGGTCCGGGCATATAGCGGCGGCGGCAGCACGCCGGGCAGGCGCGCGTCCAGATACCCCGCCTCGCCCAGCGGCAGCGATGCGACGATCCGCCCGCGCGCGTCGATCATCGCGGAAATGCCGGTATTGGCGGCGCGGATCATCGGCAGGCCCTGCTCGATCGCCCGGGCCTGCGATTGCACCAGGTGCTGGCGCGGGCCGGCATGATCGCCGAACCAGGCGTCATTGGTCAGCACCATCAGCAGGTCGGGGCGGCCCGACCCAAGGTCGATCTCTTCTGGAAAGATCCCCTCGTAGCAGATCAGCGCCCGGACCCGGCCCAGGGCCGCGACCTCGACCAGGTCCGGATCACCGCCCGGGGTAAAGCCGCGTGCCAGGTCCGCCACCCCGGTCAGGCCCAAGGGCTCCAGCACCCAGGACAGCGGCACGTATTCGCCGAACGGGACCAGGTGGGCCTTGTCGTAGGTCGCCGTCACCTCGGCCTCGGGTGAAATCACCACCAGCGCATTGTGGAAGGCATCGCCCGCGCCCCGGCGCTGGATCCCGGCGACGATCTCGGCCCCGCGCCCGGCCCGGGCCATCTGGGCCAGCCAGGGCTCGGCGAAGTCCAGCAGAGCGGGGATCGAGGTTTCGGGCCAGACCACCACATCCGGCGGCACGCCCTGCGCCGTCAGCCCCACGGCCCGGTCGAAAAAGACCGGCATCCAGGCCACGTCCCATTTCAGGTGCTGCGGCGCGTTGGGCTGCACGATCCGCACCATCGGCGCGTCGGCCACGGCGCCCGGCGCCTTCGGCGTGATCGCCGCCAGCCCGATCACCGCAACCAGCACCGCGACCAGCCCGGGCCAGATCAGCGTCCAGCCGCGGGCCAGCGACAGCGCAATCGCCCCGGCGACGGCCAGCAGCAGCAGCGACGTCCCATGCGGACCGATCCAGGCCAGCAGGTGATCGGCAGGCGTGCCGACGATGCTGTAGGACAACTGCGCCCAGGGAAAGCCCGACAGCACATGCGCCCGGGCCAGTTCCGCCCAGGCCAGCATCACCGGCAGGGCCAGCAAAAAAAGCGGCCCGCGCGGCACCAGCCTGCGCGCCGCCCAGAACGCGGCGCCCCAGAACAGCGCCAGCCCGCCGCACATGCCGATCACGGCAAAGGGGATCATCCAGCCGTGTTTCAGCGGATCGACAAGGAACGGCTCCACGATCCAGCGCAGGGTGACGGCGAAATAGCCCGCGCCGAAGGCCCAGCCGACCCAGGCCGCCTGCTGCGCGGACAGGGCGACGCTTGCACGAAAGACGACCGCCAGGCAGGTCAGCACCAGCACCCAGGGCACCGCGATCGGCTCGTGCGCGAGCGCCAGGACGGCACCGACCAGGAAGGCCGTGCCCAGCCGCTGCCAGCGCGTCCAGCCCAGCACCGACGCCCAGACCCGCGCGGCCCGGGCCGCTTCAGCCACCCGAACGGCCCTGCAGCCGCACGCGCAATCGCTTGATCCGGCGGGGGTCGGCCTCCACCACCTCGAATTCCGGGCCGTCTGGATGGGGGATCACCTCGCCGCGCGCCGGAACATGGCCGGCCAGCATGAAGACCAGCCCGCCCAGGGTGTCGATCTCTTCCTCGTCGATCTCGTCATGATGGGTCAGCGGCATGCCGATCTCGGCCTCGAACTCCTCCAGCGGCGCGCGGGCCTCGGCCATGTAGACGCCGGGCTTTTCCTGGTGCCAGGGGGTATCCTCGGCGGTGTCGTGTTCGTCCTCGATCTCGCCCACCACCTGTTCCAGCAGGTCCTCGATCGTGACCAGCCCGTCGGTGCCGCCATATTCGTCGATCACCAGCGCCATGTGGATCCGCTCGGCCTGCATCTTTTGCAGGAGCACGCCCAGCGGCATCGACGGCGGCACATAGATCAGCGGCCGGATCAGGGCGGACAGGTCGAACGCCGCCTCGTCGCCGTTGAAACCATGGATCAGGGCCACGTCCTTGAGGTTGACGAAGCCCAGCGGCGTATCCAGCGTGCCGTCGAAGACCGGCAACCGGGTGAACCCGCTGTCGCGGAACACCTGCACCAACGCCTCCTGGTCGATCCCGACCGGCACGGCGGAAATCTCGGCCGTGGGGATCATCACGTCTTCGACCCGCAGCCGGCGCAGGTTGACCATGCCGGGCATCGGCGCCTCCGCAGCGGGGGCCACTCCGTTCACGGGATCAAGCGTATCCGAAGGAGACAGGGCATCGACGATACGGCTGAAAAAGCCGCGTTCACTGGCAGGTTGCTGAGGATCACCCGGCGCGCCACGCGCCGCGTTAGAAGACCCCTCGGGGGTATCGCCCATCGTTTCTCTCTCACTGGCGGGCGCTGGATCGGGGCGGCCCGCGAAGGCCCCATGCGGTCAATATGGGTCAGACAGCCCCAGTTTGCCAAGTATCTCGACCTCAAGTCCCTCCATAAGCGCGGCATCGGCGTCACGCTCGTGGTCGAAACCCAGCAGATGCAGGATGCCGTGCACGGTCAGATGCGTCACATGGTCCGCTAGCGGCTTGCCCGCCTCGGCCGCCTCGCGGGCGCAGGTTTCCCAGGCGATGGCGATATCGCCGAGTTCCGGATCGGCCGGATCGGGCGGCAAGGGCATCTCACCCGTCCCGGCCGCGCCGCGGTCCTCCGAGGGCCAGGACAGCACGTTGGTCGGCTGCGGCTTGCCCCGGAAATCGGCGTTCAGCGCGGCGATGCGGGCATCGTCGCAGGCCAGCAGCGCGATCTCGAAGGCGGCGGGCTCCAGCCCCAGCCGCTCCAGCGTCGCCGCCTCGGCCCGTTCGGCCAGCGCGGCCAGGTCCAGCGCGGACCAACTCTCCGCTTCGATCAGGACATCGATGCTCATCGCGCACGGGAACCCGACCAGGCGATCAACCCGGCGATCGCGACCGGCACGAAAAGAAGCCCCTGCGGAAGATCGCCAAGCCCCGCCCCCGTGAGCGGCACAGCTGCCAGTCCGGCCAAGGCGAAGACCGCCGCCATGGCACTGGACAGGATCATGCTCCCGGCATCGCGCTGCAGGGTCGCCACGGCGAATGATACCGCCATCAGCAACAACAGCCCGGTCACCATGTGCCAGACCATCCAGGCCGGGGCGACGACCTCGACCGGCAGATCCGACGCCCTGAGCGGTCCGGCGACCTCGGCTCCGCCGACGAAGGTGTGCACCAGGAACCAGGCCAGCGACAGCCCTGCCGCCAGCCAGCCGGCGATCCTAGCTTGCCGCGTCATCGGCGTCGTAGGCCTCGATGATCGCGGCGACCAGCGGGTGACGCACCACGTCCTTGGCGGTGAAATAGTTGAAGCTGATCTTGTCGATCCCGCCCAACAGCCGTTCCGCATCGGCCAGACCCGAGGCGACACCGCGCGGCAGGTCGATCTGGCTGCGGTCGCCGGTGATGACCATCCGCGACCCCTCGCCCAGGCGGGTCAGGAACATCTTCATCTGCATCGTGGTGGCGTTCTGCGCCTCGTCCAGCACGACGAAGGCATTCGACAGCGTCCGGCCGCGCATGAAGGCCAGAGGCGCGATCTCGATCTTCTTGTCCTCGATCAGCTTGGCGACCTGCTTGGAGGGCAGGAAATCGTTCAGCGCGTCATACAGCGGCTGCATGTAGGGGTCGACCTTGTCCTTCATGTCGCCCGGCAGGTAGCCCAGCTTTTCGCCGGCCTCGACGGCGGGGCGCGACAGGATGATCCGGTCGACCAGCCCGGCCAGGAACATGTTCACCCCGACGGCGACCGCCAGATAGGTCTTGCCGGTGCCGGCCGGGCCGATGCCGAAGGCCAGCTCGTGCTCGAACAGGGCCTGGACATAGGCCTTTTGCGCGGCGGTGCGCGGCTCGACCATCTTCTTGCGGGTCTTGATCTCGACCCGGTCGCGGGGCAGCAGATCCAGCTGGTCGCCGGCCAGGCCGCCCGGTTCGGGCGTTGTGCCGCCCAGGCGCAGTTCGCGGTCGATATCGCCCGGTTCAAGCGCCCGACCGACCTCGAGCCGTTCATAAAGCGCGGTCAGAACGTCGGCCGCCTGCTCCCGGGCGGCAGCGGGGCCGTGTATGGTCAGCCGGTTGCCGCGGCGCAGGATCTGCACGCCCAGTTTCAGCTCGATCTCGGCCAGATGGCGGTCATGTTCTCCGCACAGATCGATCAGAAGGAAATTGTCGGGAAACTCGAGCACGACCTCGACCGGTGGGCCATCGGCAGTTGCCGCGAGTGGGGCGATCGTCAAATCACGCTCCGGATTGCGTTTTCATTCGGGCCGAGTGTGACAACTGGCCAGTCACAACGCAACAGGTTGCGACGGATGTCACCAAAGTTTCTTGGTCCCGAACCGTCGGCCGACGCAGATCGGGCGGCCCAGGGGGCCGCCCGTTTCATGTGTTTCGCATTTCGCGTCAATCGCGGACACGCGGGACGCGGTCGGCGATGCCCTCGTTCGAGCCTATGTCCCCCACGACCGAATTCGGCGGCGCGATCTCGGTGCAGACCGGCAAGCCGGAAACCGGGTCGCGCCGACGGGACCAATAACCTTCCAGACCGTCATCGATCATCCAGATATGGCAGCCATCGGGATCGATGTAGATGCCCGCCTCGAGCTGCGCCAGGCTGCCGGAATCGCGCCCGCCATCCGCGCCGATGGCCAGAACCGGCGCCGGACCGGTCGCCCGCGTCGTGCCTTCGATGCCGATACAGCCCGAAACAAGACCGGCGCAGCCGACGAGGACCGAGGTTTTCAATGCTTTTTTCATGTCCCTCATCCCTTCAGCGGTAACACACGATTTCGACGCGACGGTTCTGCTGCATGCCGGCTGCGGTCGCATTGGTCGCGACCGGCCGTCGTTCGCCATAGCCGATCTCGCGCGCGACACGCGCCCCGACCGACCGCGCCACATCCGCCACCGCGGCGGCGCGGCGCTGGCTGAGCGACATGTTGTATTCGTCGGACGCGCGGCTGTCGGTATGACCATAGATCGCGTAGGCAAAGGCCCCGGCCGACCGAAAGAACTCCTCGAGCGAGGCGCGGCCGGCATGGGTCAGGCGCGCGCTGTCGGTGTGGAACAGCACATCGCTGTTGCTGACCGCACAGGTATTGACATCCATACAGACCGGCATGCCGTCGACCGGGTTGACCCGGCCTTCCATGTAGCCTTCGACGCCACCATCGGCGACCCAGTGCATGCAGCCATCGGGGTCGATCCATATGCCCGGCTCGACCCGGCCGGTCACGTCTTGCGCCTGCGCCGGTGTCGCCAGCGTGACCGCGGCGACGGCTATCGCCGCGACCAGACCCAACGGTCCCATCACATTGTACTTGTTCATCTTCGACACGCCTCTTTCCTTGACTGGCCCCGATTTTTGACGGCGCCTTGTCACAAGCGCCCACTTTGCCCCATTATCTTCCAACGGATAACAAATTTTGGTCAAATTTAAAGGCGAAAAGACCATATATTGTGTCTGAAGCAGCGACAAACGGCGCATCGCGGCAACACTGTTGACCCTGCGTCGGTAAAACCGTCACAAAGCCAATACCTTGCCCTGCCGCACCGGGGGACGCCCCGTCAGGCGATGATTCTCCCCGACAGGGAATTGGGCGCCGAAGCCAGCAGAACCACCGGTGCGATCGTGCCCGGCGCGATTTCGGACGCATCCACATGGACCGCGTGCAGGTATTCGGACTTGCCCACCATCTGGCCCGGCAGGCGGCCCGGTTTCTCGAACAGCACCGACACCTCGCGCCCGACCATGGCGTCCTGCAGCGCGCGCTGCTGTTCGGTGATGCGGGCCTGCAGCCGGGCCAGGCGCTCGGCCGCGACATCCGGCGCGACCTGGCCCGCGCGCTCGGCCGCCGGGGTGCCGGGCCGGGGCGAATACCGAAAGCTGAAGGCGGTGCCATAGCCGGCCTCGCGCAGGATCGTCATCGTGTCCTCGAAATCCGCCTCGGTCTCGCCCGGGAAACCGACGATGAAATCGCCCGACAGGTGCAGGTCGGGGCGGGCGTCGCGGACCCGTTCGATCAGCCTCAGATAGCTTTCGGCGGTATGTTTGCGGTTCATCGCCTTGAGGATGCGGTCCGACCCCGATTGCACCGGCAGATGCAGGTAGGGCATCAGCTTCTCGACTTCGCCATGGGCCGCGATCAGGGCATCGTCCATGTCGTTGGGATGGCTGGTGGTGTAGCGGATACGCTCCAGCCCGTCGATGTCGGCCAGGGCGCGGATCAGCCCGGCCAGCCCGCCCGCATGGCCGTGATAGGCGTTCACGTTCTGGCCCAGCAGGGTGATTTCGCGCACCCCGGCCTCGACCAGGGCGCGGGCCTCGGCCAGCACCCGATCCGCCGGCCGGCTGACCTCGGCGCCGCGGGTATAGGGAACCACGCAGAAGGAACAGAACTTGTCGCAGCCTTCCTGCACGGTCAGGAACGCGGTCGGCGCGCGCCGGGCCGTGCCGCGCCCCTTCAGATGCGCGAACTTGTCCTCTTCGGGCATGTCGGTATCGACGACCCGTTCGCCGGCCTTCAGCCGCGCCTCCATCTCCGGCAGGCGGTGATAGCTTTGCGGGCCGACCACCAGGTCGACCATCGGCTGGCGGCGGATGATCTCCTGGCCCTCGGCCTGGGCGACGCAGCCGGTCACGCCGATCTTCAGATCGGGGTTCGCGGCCTTCAGCCCCTTGTAGCGGCCCAGTTCGGAATAGACCTTTTCCGCCGCCTTTTCGCGGATATGGCAGGTGTTCAGCAGGATCATGTCCGCGTCGTCCGGCGTATCGGTCGCGACATAGCCCTGCCCGCCCAGCGCCTCGGCCATGCGTTCGCTGTCATAGACGTTCATCTGGCAGCCATAGGTCTTGATGAACAGCTTGCGGGGGCCGGACATGGGGCGGGTCCTTCGGAACTGGGGCGACGTGACGTCGACATAGCCCTCCGCCGCCGCGCTTGCAATGAAGCGCCGTTTATCGGACCTTAAGGGTCGAGCAGCAACACACCGGTCCGATGCGCTATTCCGACCTTTCCGGCTTTCTCAAACAAGGCAAACCGCTGCTGGCCCGCGGGCCGGTCGCGCTTGTCTTCGTCGAAGACGCGATCGAGGTCGATTCCACCCTGCGTCATCACCTCGATGCCGGGTTCCGTGCGATCATCGCCCTGGTGCCGACGCATATCGACATCGCCGCCGACGTGTCCGATCAGATCCACCGGGTCGATTACGACACGCTGGGCGAAGGCGCGGTCGCCGGGGCGCTGAACGCGGTGATGGGCGCGGCCGGGGATATCTGGCTGTTCTACTGCTTCAACGCCGAATACCTGTTCTACCCGTTCTGCGAACACCGCAGCGTCGGAGAGATGCTGGCCTTCCACACCGAGGAACGGCGCAACGCGATGCTGACCTATGTGGTCGACCTGTATGCCGACGACCTGTGGACCTACCCCGAGGCGGTATCGCTGGAGGATGCCCACCTGGACCGGTCGGGCTATTACGCCCTGGCCCGCAAGGACAAGTGGAACAACGACATCGACCGGCAGCTGGATTTCTTCGGCGGATTGCGCTGGCGCTTCGAGGAACACATCCCCAAGCCGCGGCGCCGGATCGACCGGATCGGGCTGTTCCGCAACCGGCCCGGCCTGCAATTCCGGCCCGACCACACCTTCAGCGATCCCGAATACAACACCTATTCCTGCCCCTGGCACCATTCGCTGACCGCGGCGATCTGTTCGTTCCGCACCGCCAAGGCGCTGAAACGCAATCCCGGCAGCACCTTCGAGATCGACACCTTCATGTGGCACAATTCGGCCCCGTTCACCTGGCATTCCCAGCAATTGCTGGACCTGGGGCTGATGGAGCCGGGGCAGTGGTTCTGACGGCGCCTGCCTGAACTGGCCTTTCTGACCGGGCCTATCTGGCCGGGCCTATCTGATCGGGCCTATCTGATCGGGCGGTGGCCCCGTGGCGGGTCGGACGATTCAGGCCGCGACCGGGTCCGCCCGCGGTGCGCCGCGCCGATGCAGCGACGACCAGGCCCAGTCTTCGGCCCGCTGCACCAGGCCGGCGCGCACCGGCGCGTCCAGAACCGCGCGGGTCCGGGCGGCCAGCATCGTGTCGGGCACGATCGCTTCCTGCACGGTCGGATCCCACAACGCCGCGCTGTCGCCCGCGCCGCAATGGCGGGCAAAGGCCGACCGGATCAGCCGCAGCCGTGGCGCCATCGGCGCATCCTCCGGCAATCGGCACAGCAGGTGGAATTCGGACGGCAGGATACAGGCGGCGGCGATCTCGAACGGATACCGGTGCCGGGCCAGGGCCACGCAATCGCGCAGCAGGGCAATGCGCCGGACCAGCAGGTCCGAGGCCGGATCGGCCAGGCGCAGGGTCACGGCGACATGGGTGAGGCGGGGCGTGGAATGCGGGCTCTGGATCATGGCAAGAACCATGGGCCCGACTCGGTTAACGCCTGGTGAATCGCGGTTGGTGAATGCCGGCGGTCCGGGGTCGGGCCGGCCTCAGGTCCGGCGCAGGCGGATCACCACGTCGACCTTGGCGATCTCGGCCCCGTCGGGGGCATCGGGCACGCGGGCGATTTCCAGTTGTTCGGATGGGGCATCGGTCAGCCGGCCGTCTTCTTCCCAGTAGAAATGCGGGTGGTCGGACATGTTGGTGTCGAAATAGGACCGGGTGCCGTCGACCGTGATCTCGCGCATCAGACCGGCTTCGCAGAAGGCGCGCAAGGTGTTGTAGACCGTGGCCAGCGACACTTTCTCGCCGGCGGCTTCGGCGGCATCGAACAGGCTTTCGGCGGTCACATGGCGGTCATGGCCATCGCCGACCAGAAGGTTCGCCAGGGCAAGACGCTGACGTGTCGGGCGCAACCCGACCCGGCCCAGCCAGTCCTGGCCGCGCTGTCTTGCGATATCGCCCTGCTTTACGGTCACGACGCTGCGCTCCCCTTTCGTCGGCTTCTGAGGCAGCATATGTGACAAACCACCTAGATTTCAACCGTGACGACACAGGCCGCGACCGGCCCGACAGCCCGGGCCGGCCTTGCCCTGAGAACGGCGCCGGTGATAGAGGGCAGGAAAGCCCAGTCCAGGGAAGGGACCGACCACTCATGTCCGACTACCCCCGCCGGTTCGACCGCGAGGACCTGTTGAAATGCGCCCGGGGCGAATTGTTCGGCCCCGGCAATGCGCAATTGCCCGAACCGCCGATGCTGATGATGGACCGGATCACCGATATCTCGGGCGATGCGGGCAAACACGGCAAGGGCCACGTGGTGGCCGAGTTCGACATCACACCCGACCTGTGGTTCTTTGACTGTCACTTTCCCGGCAACCCGATCATGCCCGGGTGTCTGGGGCTGGACGGGCTGTGGCAATTGACCGGGTTCAACCTGGGCTGGCGCGGCTGGCAGGGGCGCGGCTATGCGCTGGGCGTCGGCGAGGTCAAGCTCAAGGGCATGGTGCGCCCGGACCGCAAGATGCTGACCTATCACGTGGATTTCACCAAGGCGGTGCAGACCCGGCGCCTGACCATGGGCGTCGCCGACGGCATCGTCGAGGCCGATGGCGAAGTGATCTACGAGGTCAGGGACATGAAGGTCGCGCTCAGCGAAAGCTGAGGCATATCGAGGGAGAGCGCTCATGCGCCGCGTCGTCGTCACAGGGCTTGGCATCGTATCGCCCATCGGAAACACCGCCGCCGAGGTGGATGCCGCCCTGCGCGCCGGAACCTCGGGGATCGAGGCCGTGCCGGACATGGCCGAACACGGCTTTCGCAGCCAGATCGCCGGCACCGTCAAGATCGACCCGGCCGAACATGTCGACAAACGCGCCCTGCGGTTCATGGGGCCGGGGGCGGCCTATGCCCATATCGCGATGTCCCAGGCGATCGCCGATGCGGGGCTGGAGGAACGCGATGTCGTCAACCCGCGCACCGGGCTGATCGCCGGCTCGGGCGGGCCCTCCACCTCTGCCATGTTCGCCGCCCATCAGACCGTGCTGGACAAGGGCAGCCCGAAACGCATCGGGCCCTTCGCGGTGCCGAAATGCATGTCCTCGACCATCAGCGCCAACCTGGCCACCGCCTTTCGGATCAAGGGGATCAACTACTCGATCACCTCGGCCTGTTCGACCAGCCTGCACTGCATCGGCGCGGCGGCCGAACAGATCCTGCTGGGCAAGCAGGACGTGATGTTCGCCGGCGGCGGAGAGGAACTGGACTGGACCCTGTCCTGCCTGTTCGACGCCATGGGCGCCATGAGCTCTCGGCGCAACGACGCGCCGCAGACAGCCAGCCGCGCCTTCGACGCCGATCGCGACGGCTTCGTCATCGCCGGCGGCGGCGGCATCCTGGTGCTCGAGGACCTGGAGCACGCCCGCGCCCGCGGCGCGACGATCCATGCCGAGGTCACCGGGTTCGCCGCCACCTCGGACGGCCACGACATGGTCGCCCCCTCGGGCGAAGGCGCCGAACGGGCCATGGCGCTGGCGCTGGCCACCCTGCCCAAGGGCCGCGCGGTCAGCTATATCAACGCCCATGGCACCTCGACCGGCGCCGGCGACCTCCCCGAGATCGAGGCCGTGCGCCGCGCCTTTGCCGGCCGCACCCAGCCGCCGGTCAGTTCGACCAAGTCGATGACCGGCCACGCCCAGGGCGCCGCCGGCGCGCTCGAGGCGGTGTTCTGCCTGCTGATGCTCAAGGGCGACTACATCACCCCGTCGATCAATATCGACACGCTCGACCCGGCGATCGAGCCGGGCGAAATCGCCACCGCGCTGGTCGAAAACGTCGGCCACGATACGATCATGACCAATTCCTTCGGTTTCGGCGGGACGAACGGGTCGATGTTGCTCTCCAGGTTCCGGGATTGACCGAATGACGATTTCACTGAACGGCAAGCGCGGCTTGATCATGGGCGTGGCCAATGACCGCTCCATCGCCTGGGGCATCGCCCGCGCCATGCACGAGGCCGGGGCCGAGCTGGCCTTTTCCTACCAGGGCGAACAATTGCTCAAGCGGGTCGGTCCGCTGGCCGAAAGCCTCGGCTCGGACCTGTTGGTCGAGTCCGACGTGACGGACGATGCCTCGCTCGATGCCTGTTTCGCCGAACTGGCCGACCGCTGGGGAAAGATCGATTTCCTGGTCCATGCCATCGCCTTTTCCGACAAGTCGGAACTGACCGGGCGGATCACCAACACCACCCGCGGCAATTTCCGCAATTCGATGGAGATCAGCTGCTACAGCTTCATCGACGTCAGCAAACGCGCGGCCGAGATCATGCCCGATGGCGGCGCGCTGATGACCATGACCTACCAGGGATCGACCCGGGTCACGCCGAATTACAACGTGATGGGCGTGGCCAAGGCGGCGCTGGAATCGGCGACCCGGTATCTGGCCGCCGACCTCGGCCCGCAGGGGATCCGCGTCAACGCGATCAGCCCCGGCCCGATGAAGACCCTCGCCGGGGCCGCCATCGCCGGCGCCCGGCGCACCTTCAAACATACCGAGGCGAATTCCCCGCTGCGCGCCAATGCCACGCTCGAGGCGATCGGCGGCACCGCGGTCTATCTGGCCTCGGACGCCGGGGCCTGCACCAGCGGCGAAATCCTCCGTGTCGATTGCGGCTATCACGTCATGGGCATGCCGATCCTGGAAAATCTCTGATGACAGCGGCGGCGCTGGTCCTGGGGGGGCTGGCGCTGTGCGCGGGGCTGGCATTCGCCTTGCGCGGCGGGCTGCGCTCCTACCGGCGCACCCGGGTGATCGGGCTGGACCCGGGCGGGCTGGTGATGTCGGGCATCGCCGTGGCGGTGGCGATGTATCTGTTCGGGCCCTTGTTCGGGCTGGCCCTGACCCTGGTCGTCGTGCTGCACGAATTCGGCCATGTCGCCGCGTTCCGGGCGATCGGCCACGCGGATGCGCGGTTCCGGCTGATCCCGTTGCTGGGCGGGGTGGCGATTTCCGACCGGGCACCGGACACGCCCGCCAAGGCCGCCTTCGTGACCCTGATGGGCCCGGCGATCGGGCTGGGGCCGATGCTGGTCGCCTATGGGCTCGCCCCCTGGGCCAGCACGGTGGACCCCAATCTGGGCCTGTTCCTGGTGACCTTCGCCACCGTCGCCGGGGCGCTGAACCTGCTGAACCTGCTGCCGGTCTGGCCACTGGATGGCGGGCGGCTGGCGGGGCTGGTCGGCGGCGCCTTCTGGCCGCCGCTGCCGATGCTGATCGGTGCGGCCTCGGTCGCCGCGCTGACGATCCTGGCGATCGTCGCGAAATCGCTGATCCTGGGGGTGCTGGCCATCATCGGCCTGCAGAACCTGATCGTCCACGGCGCGGATGAAATGCGCGCGCCGGGACGGCAGATGCCAAGGCGACAGGCCGTTCTGGTCCTGGCCGCCTGGGCCGCGACGGCCGCCACGCTGTTCGCGGGCGGCCTGCCGCTGATCCAGAGGGTGCTTTAGGCCCCGTTGATCTCGACCAGCTCGACCGCAAAGACCAGGTCCTTGCCGGCCAGCGGGTGATTGGCATCCAGCGTCACCTCGGTCTCGGTCACTTCGGTCACCACGACCGGAACCGCCTGGCCCGACGGCGCCTGCATCTGCAATTGCAGACCGACTTCCAGCGGGATTTCCGGCGGCACCTGGTCGCGCGGGACCGCCTGGGTGGCGTCGGGGTTGACCGGGCCATAGGCCTCGTCGCTGGGGATCTCGACCGTCTTCTTGTCGCCGACCTGCATGCCCGGCATCGCCTTGTCCAGACCCGGAATGATCTGGCCCGATCCGACGGTGAATTCCAGCGGCTCGCGCCCTTCGGAACTGTCGAAGGGTTCGCCGTTGGTCAGCGTTCCGGTGTAGTGAATGCGCACGGTGTCGCCAGTCTTGACCTGGGTCATCAAAGCCTCGTTCGTCATGGTGGGGGATGAATGTCGAAGGCCGCTTTGCGTCGCGGGTGCTTCGTCTCGGGGGTCAGCCTACCGGCTGTGCCGCGGGGATGCAAACCGCCCTTTCGCCCGGGGTCCGCCCGTGCCAGTCTTTGCCCAAACCGGAGGACGCCATGACGATCCGCGCCTGCGTCTTCGACGCTTATGGAACCCTGTTCGACGTGGCCGCCGCCGCGCGCAGGGCCGCGGCCGAGCCGGCCCATGTCATCGACGACCTGACCGGGCTGGAGCGCCTGTTCTGATGCCGCAATTCACCACCCCCGACGGCGTGTCGATCCACTTTACCGATGCCGGCAGCGGGCCGGCCGTGCTGGCGATTCCCGGCCTGACCCGCAATACCGGCGATTTCGACCATGTCGCCCCGCATCTGCCGGTGCGGCTGATCCGGATCGACCTGCGCGGTCGCGGCCGGTCGGGCCGGGCGGACCCCGCGACCTATACCGTCCCGCACGAGGCACAGGACGTGCTGGGGCTGATGGATCACCTCGGCCTCGACCGCGCCGCGATCCTGGGCACCTCGCGCGGGGGGGTGATCGCCATGGCCCTGGCCGCCGGCGCAAGACACCGTCTGACCGGCGTCGCCCTGGTCGATATCGGCCCCGAGATCGCGCCCGGGGGGCTGGCCGTCATCGCCTCCTATGTCGGCAAGCCCCCGGCGCAGAAAACCTGGGACGAAGCCGCCCGGTTCCGCGCCCGCACCTGGAGCGGGTTCACCGATGTCCCGATGGAGCGCTGGCTGCACGAGGTCCGCAACCATTACGAGCAAACCCCCGACGGCCTTGCCCTGCGCTATGATCCCGCCCTTGGTGATGCCTTCAAGGACGGCGCCCAGCCGGTGCCGGACATGTGGCCGCTGTTCGACGCGATGGCGGGCCTGCCGCTGGTCCTGATCCGCGGCGCCAATTCCGACCTTCTGACCACCGACACCGCGGCCGAGATGCGCCGCCGCCGCCCGGACATGATCCGTGCCGATGTGCCCGGCCGCGGCCATGTGCCCTTTCTGGATGAACCCGAGGCGCTTGCCGCCCTTCACGACTGGATCGCCCGCCTATGAACATCGACATGATCCGCGCCGCCGCCGGTCGGCTGGAGGGCCATGCCCGGCGCACCCCGCTGCTCAATTCGCCCTTCCTCGACAAGATCGCCGGGCGGCGGGTCTGGGTGAAACCCGAATGCCTGCAGCATACCGGCAGCTTCAAGTTCCGCGGCGCCTGGTCGGCCCTGTCGGCGCTGGATGACGCCACCCGTGCCCGCGGCGTGATCGCCTTTTCCTCGGGCAACCATGCGCAGGGCGTCGCCATGGCCGCCGGGCTGCACGGCGTGCCGGCGGTGATCGTCATGCCCTCGGACGCGCCCGCGCTCAAGATCGCCAATACCCGCGCCCTGGGGGCAAAGGTCATCCTGTATGACCGCGCCACCCAGGACCGGGACGAGATCGGCGCCCGCGTCGCCGCCGAAAGCGGCCTGACCCTGGTCAAGCCCTTCGACGACCCGCAGGTGATCGCCGGCCAGGGCACGACCGGGCTGGAGATTGCGCAGCAGGCCGCCGAACAGGGCATCGACACGGCCGAGGTGCTGGTCTGCACCGGCGGCGGGGGCCTGTGTTCCGGCATCGCCCTGGCGCTCGAGGCCGAGGCGCCCGGCCTCACCGTCCGCCCGGTCGAACCGGACGGCTTCGACGACGTGGCCCGGTCGCTCGCCGCCGGCGCGGTCCGGCGCAATGACCGGCTGTCGGGCAGCATCTGCGACGCGATCCTGACCCCGGCGCCCGGCGATCTGACCTTTCCGATCCTCGCCCGGCTTTGCGGCCCCGGCCTGACCGTGACCGAGGACCAGGCGTTGCAGGCCATGGCCCAGGCCTTCCTGCGGCTGAAACTCGTGGCCGAACCGGGCGGCGCCGTGGCCCTGGCCGCAGCGCTTTTTCGCCCGGACGACATCGCCGGTGACGACGTGATCGTCACCATCTCGGGCGGTAACGTGGATCCGGCCATGTTCGCCCGCGCCCTGACCACGCTGGAGACCCCGTCATGACCCGCTTCACCATCGCCTCGTTCAACGTCAAGAACCTGATCGGGCCGGACAGGGAATATTACGAATTCCAAAGCTACACGCCCGAGGAATACGCCTGGAAAGCCGATTGGCTGGCCGACCAATTGCTGACGATGGAGGCCGATATCGTCGGCTTTCAGGAAATCTTCGAGGAACAGCCGCTGGCCCAGATCATCGCCGAAACCGATGCCCGTGGCGCCGCGCTCAACGATGCCGCGATCCCGGACCGGTCCCGGGGCTACCGCAAGAAGGCGATCTTCCGGAAACTGGAATATACCCCCTACGGGCCCGGCGCCGCGCTGGCCTTTGCCCCCAACGCCGCCGATGACGGAACGCCCGGCAAGCGGCGGCCGGGGGTGGCGGTGCTGTCGCGTTTCGGTTTTGCCGGCGAACCGGAGGTGATCCAGGATCTGGACACGCCGCTCACCATCCCGTTCCAGCCCCTGCGCGGGATGACCGGGTCCGACAGTGGCCATTTCACCCTGCGCCGGCTGTCGCGTCCGGTCCTCAAGGTGCGGGTGCCGGTGGGCGGCGCCATCCTCACCGTGTTCAACTGCCACCTGAAATCCAAGCTGGGGGAATACATCACGCCGCCCGGCGCCGCCTTCGCCCCCGAGGCCGACCTGACCCGCTATGACCCGCTGGGCCGGGCCATGGGCAGCCTGCGCGCCGCCCTGCGCCGGATGGCCGAGGCCTGGGTGCTGCGGCGCGCGGTGGTGGCCGAACTCGACGCCGGCCACCCGGTGATGGTGCTGGGCGATTTCAACGACGGCGAACATGCGGTCAGCTCGGAAATCATCGCCGGCGAGGTGCCGTTCAAGAATTACGCCTGGATGCTGCGCCACGATGCCGAAAGCCCGGGCGACCGCTACAGCCATGAAGAAAATATCCGGATCACCGAAAGCATCGAACGGCTGCGGCTGCATTCGGCCGAAAAGCTGTTCGTGCGCAAATCCCTGCGCGACATGGTCTATACCTCGGCCTTCGGCGGGGTGTTCGAGTCGATCGACCAGATCTACCTGTCGCGGCATTTCCACCCCGATCACGACCAGCGGATCGGCGAGATGGAGTATTTCTCGGTCCTCAACGACCATCTGACCGACGGCTCGCATCCCGAGGCGCCCTATAACAAGCTCGCCTCCGATCACGGGCAGATCATCGCCCATATGCGGCTGGGCGGCGGCGACGATGCGGGTTGAACGGGACGGGATCGCCCTGAATGCGCATGTGTCCGGCGACGGCCCGCCGGTCCTGTTCCTGCATGCGCTGGGGCTGGATCACACGATCTGGGCCGATGTCATGGGCCAAATGCCGAACCACCGGCTGATCGCGATGGACCTGCGCGGGCACGGAGCCTCCGACGCGCCGCCGCCGGCCTACGCGATGGGCGCCCTGATCGCCGATGCCGAGGCGGTGCTGGAGGCGGCCGAGGCGCGCGATGCCGTGGTGATCGGCATCTCGCTGGGCGGGATGATCGCCCAGGGGCTGGCGGTCAAACGGCTGGACCTGGTGCGCGCCCTGGTGCTGTCGAACACCGCCGCCAGGTTCGGCCAGCCCGGCCCCTGGCAGGACCGCGCCGCGCTGGTGCAGGCGCAGGGAATGGCGGCGATCGAGGAGACGACGCTGACCCGCTGGTTCGGCAGGGGCGCCAGCGGCCCGGCCGTCGACGCCGCCCGCGCCCTGCTGCGCGACTGCGACCCGCAGGGCTATGCCGGCGGCTGCACCGCCATCGCCGGAACCGATTTCTACACGCCCACCTCGGGCCTGCGCCTGCCCACCCTGGGCATCGCCGGGGATCGCGACGGATCGACCCCGCCCGACCTGGTGCGCGAAACCCTGGAGCTGATCCCGGGGTCGGACGTCCGGCTGATGCGCCGCTCGGGTCACCTGCCCTGCCTGGATGCGCCCGAGGCCATGGCGGCGCTGATCCGCGATTTCCTGGCCCGGATCGGCCATAGCTGACGCAACGCCACGCGAAAACCGACCGCAAAGGGTCGTTTTCCGGCATGCCGCGCCTGGCCCACCCGGCACCCTGCACTCAAACGGGGAGGGGTCGGATGACACGGATCAGGGCCGCTGTGTGCCATGCCTTCGGCGCGCCGCTGCGCATCGAAGAGGTCGAGCTGCGCGCGCCACACAGCGCCGAGGTCGAGGTGACGCTGGGCGCGGTGGCGATCTGCCATTCCGACATCTCCTATGCCGAGGGGATCTGGGGCGGCACCCTGCCGGCGGTCTATGGCCACGAGGCGGCGGGAACCGTGACCGCCCTGGGACCTCAGGCAGGCGGGCTGGCCCTCGGCGACAAGGTCGTGGTGACCCTGATCCGGTCCTGCGGCACCTGCCCGTCCTGCGCCGGCGCCCATCCGGCCCATTGCGAGACCCCCGCCCCGGCGACCGGCCCGCTCAGCCTGCCCGATGGCAGACCGCTGATGCAGGCGATGCACTGCGGCGCCTTCGCCGAAAAGGTGGTGGTCGATCGCAGCCAGATCGCCCCGATCCCCGACGCCTTGCCGATGGAGGCCGCCGCGCTGCTGGCCTGCGGGGTGATCACCGGCGTCGGCGCGGTGATCAATACCGGCGCCGTCCGGCCGGGAGAGGACGTGGTGGTGATCGGCGCCGGCGGCGTCGGCCTGAACGCGATCCAGGGCGCGCGGATCGCCGGGGCACGGCGGATCGTGGCGGTCGACCTGAACGCGTCCAAGCTGGAGGATGCCCGCACCTTCGGCGCCACCGACACGCTGCTGGCCGACGCCGACGCCCCCGCCGCCACCCGCGCGCTGCTGGGCCGGGGGGCCGATGCGGTCTTCGTCACCGTCGGCGCCATCGCCGCCTTCCAGATCGCGCCCGATTACCTGGCCCCGCGCGGCCGGGTGGTGCTGGTCGGCATGCCCGCCGTCGGCGCCATGGCCAGTTACGAGCCGGGAAACCTGGCCGCCGCCGGGCAGGCGCTGATCGGCTCCAAGATGGGCGATGCGGTGATCGCCCGCGACATCCCCTGGCTGTGCGACCTGCATGCCCAGGGCCGGCTGCAGCTTGAGACGCTGATCTCGGGCCGCTGGCGGCTTGAGCAGATCAACGAGGCGATCGCCGATACCCGCTCTGGCGCCGCGCGTCGGAACGTGATCCTGTTCTGACCGGGGCCCCGACCCCGCCCGCGATACCGGACCCCAAGGAAGCGACGCGCCATGAAGCTGACCGACCTCGATATCATCGTCACCGCCGCGCCGGCGCCGGGCTGGGGCGGGCGCTACTGGATCCTGGTCAAGGTCACGACCGATACCGGGATCACCGGCTGGGGCGAATGCTATGCCAGCGCCGTGGGCCCCGACGCCATGCGCGCGGTCATCGCGGATGTGTTCAGCCGCCACATGGCGGGCGAGACCCCCGAGAATATCGAACTGATGTTCCGCCGCGCCTATTCGGCGGGCTTCACCCAGCGGCCCGACCCCACGGTGATGGGGGCCTTTTCCGGGCTGGAAATCGCCTGCTGGGATATCCTCGGCAAGGATCGCGGCCGGCCGGTCCATGCCCTGATCGGCGGCAAGGTGAACGACCGGATCCGGGCCTATACCTATCTCTATCCCCTGCCCCATCACGACCTGCCGGGCTTCTGGGGATCGCCCGAAATGGCCGCCGAAAGCGCCGCGGCGCTGGTCGCGCGCGGCTATACGGCGGTCAAGTTCGACCCGGCCGGCCCCTATACGATCCGCGGCGGGCATCAGCCATCGCTTGCCGATATCGAGGCTTCGGTCGCCTTCTGCGCCGCGATCCGGGCGGCGGTGGGAACCAGGGCCGACCTTCTGTTCGGCACCCATGGGCAATTCTCGCGCGGCGGCGCGATCCGGCTGGCAAGGGCGATCGAACCCCATGACCCGCTGTGGTTCGAGGAACCGGTGCCGCCCGACAATGTCGCCGACATGGCCGCCGTCGCCGGCGCCACCCGGATTCCCGTCGCCACCGGCGAACGGCTGAGCACCAAGGCCGAATTCGCCCCCGTGCTGCGGTCCGGCGCGGCGACCATCCTGCAACCGGCCCTGGGCCGCGCCGGCGGCATCTGGGAAGGCAAGAAGATCGCCACCCTGGCCGAGGTCTACAACGCCCAGATCGCGCCGCATCTTTATGCCGGGCCGGTGGAATGGGCCGCCAATATCCAGCTGGCCGCCGCCTGCGCCAACACGCTGATGGCCGAAACCATCGAAACCCCGTTCCACGACGCGCTGATCGGCGGCGCCCTGCGGGTCGAGGACGGGTATGTCCGCGTGCCGGACGCGCCGGGCCTGGGCATCGAGGTCGACGAGGCGCTGGCCCGTGCCCATCCCTATACCGGCGACGGGCTGCATCTGCAGATGCAGGAGGCGCCGATCTCCTATCACGGTGCCAACCCGTTCGCGGGCGGCGCGCCGGTGAAATCCGGCGAATAGGGCCGGCCCCCGGCATCCACGGCTTTCTTCCCGGCGCGGGCGCGCGTATGTTGAACGCGGTTCACGCCGAGGAGTCCCCATGGCCGGAAAGACCCAAACCCGCCGCCGCGCCCTGCGCGAAGCCCTGATCGAACACGCCGAACGCCGGATCCATGCGGACGGGTTGGCCGCCCTGCGCGCCCGCGACCTGGCGCAGGATGCGGGCTGCGCGCTGGGGGCGATCTACAATGTCTTCGGCGATCTGGGGGAACTGGTGCTGGCCGTCAATGCCCGCACCTTCGAGGCGCTGGGCGCCCAGGTGGCCGAGGCGCTGGCCGATGCGCCGCAGGACGCGACCGGGCAATTGGTGGTGATGGCCCGCGCCTATCACCGTTTCGCTGCCGAGAATTACCACGCCTGGCGCGCCCTGTTCGACATCGACCGCCCCGCCGGCGCGGCCGCGCCGGATTGGTACCTGACCGAGATGAACCGCCTTTTCGCCTATATCGAGGCGCCGCTGCGCGCGCTTTTTCCCGATCTGGGGCCACAGGACCTGGCGCTGCTGACCCGGGCCTTGTTCTCCTCCGTTCATGGCATCGTCATGCTGGCGCTGAACGAAGCCAGCGCGGGCGTGCCCCAAGCCGAGGTCGACCGGATGATCGCCCTTGTCCTGCACCGTATGGCCGGGCTGCCTCAAGGAAAATGAACAGCGTTCACGCTTTTCGTTGACCCCGCGATGCGAATCGCCCTATCCAATTTGTGAACAGCGTTCACGAAAGGAAAGGCGGATGTTCAGAACCCTCTCGACCCTGATCGCCGGGGTCTCGGCCCGCTCCGAGGACCGGGTCCGTGACGCCTTCGCGATCGAACTGATCGACCAGAAGATCCGCGAGGCCGACGCCCAGCTCAAGGCCGCCAAGGCCATGCTCGCCTCGCTGATCCAGCGCCAGCGCGGCGAACAGCGCCAACGCGACGCCCTGCGCGGCCGGATCGCCGACATGACCACCCGCGCCGCCGAGGCGCTGCAGGCCGGCCGCGACGACATGGCCCGCGAGGCCGCCCAGGCGATCGCCACGATGGAAAACGAACGGGCCCTGCGCGACACCACCTGCGACCGGCTGGAGCAGAAGGTGATCCGCCTGCGCAGCGCGATCGAGGCCGGTCACCGCCGGGTCATCGACCTGAAACAGGGCGCGATCCGGGCCCGGGCGGTGCGCCGCGAACAACAGATGCAGGCGCGGCTGAGTTCGGCCATCGGCGCCACGTCGGCCAGCGACGAGGCCGAGGAGTTGATCGCCCGCGTCATGGGCCGCGACGACCCGTTCGAACATTCCGAAATCCTGCGCGAAATCGACAGCGACCTGGGCCATGAAACCCTGGCCGACCGGATGGCCGCCCAGGGATTCGGCGCCGCCACCCGGGTCACCGCCGATGATGTGCTGGCCCGCCTGCAGCGGCTCGAAGAGGCGCGCAACGAACGCCTGCTGGCCGAATATGTGGGGGGCAAGGACCAGGCGTGATCCCCGCCGCGTCGCATCCCCCGCATGCCCCGCCGGGTCTGTCCCGCCCGGCGGGGCCCCGTTTCGCGCCCCCTTTCCAAACCCCGCGCCCCGCGCCAAGGTTGCCGCATGGGAACGATCACCCGTCTTCTGCGCCGCATCGCCGCCCGGGCCACCGGGCATGTGCTGGTCTTCATCGCCCGTTTCATCACCGCCGTGCGTGCCGATTGGCGGGGGATCGAACCGGTGCCGCGCCAGCGGGTCTATTTCGCAAATCACGTGTCCAATGCCGACATGCCGATGATCTGGGCCGTCCTGCCGCCGGCCCTGCGGCGCGAGGTCCGGCCCGTCGCCGCCGCCGATTACTGGCTCAAGACCCCGCTGCGCGCCTTCGTCGGCCCCGAGGTCTTCAACTGCGTGCTGGTCGACCGCCGCCCCGAGGCGCGCAGTGACGACCCGCTGGAGAGCATTCTTGCCGCCCTGCGCGAGGGGTCGTCGCTGATCATCTTTCCCGAAGGCGGGCGCAACATGGGCCCCGACCCGTTGCTGCCGTTCAAGGCCGGGCTGTACAACATCGGCCGCGCATGTCCCGAGGTGGACCTGGTGCCGACCTGGATCGCCAACCTGACCGCGATCATGCCCAAGGGCGAAATCATCCCCCTGCCGCTGATCTGCACCGTGACCTTCGGCGCGCCGCTGCATGTCGACCCGGGCGAGGACAAGGATGCCTTTCTGGCCCGCGCCTCGGGCGCGCTGGCCGCGCTCGCCCCGCCGCCGCCGCCGCCCGCGCCGGAACAGGCCCCGGCATGACCGACACCACCTATCAGCACATCCTGATCCTGTTCCTGGGGGTTTGCGGCCTGCTGCTAGCGCTGACCCTGTTCGGCGCCGCCCTGCGCGCCCGTTACGGCCGTGGCCAGGACAACCCGGTGATCGAAACCTACATGACCCGGGTCCATAGCTGGTGGACCATGGTGCTGCTGTTCGTGCTGGCGCTGATGCTGGGCCGGGTCGGGGTCGTGCTGCTCTTCGCCTTCGCCTCGTTCTCGGCGCTGCGCGAATTCCTGACCCTGACCTACAAGCGCCAGGCCGATCACATCGCCCTCGCGCTGGCCTTTTTCGCGGTGCTGCCGTTGCAATACCTCTTCGTGGGCCTGGGCTGGCAGGCGGTCTATACGGTGTTCATCCCGGTCTATGCCTTCCTGCTGCTGCCGGTCGTGTCGGCCCTGCGCGGGGATGCGTCGGGGTTCCTGGTGCGGGTGGCCGAAACCCAATGGGGCCTGATGATCACCGTGTTCTGCGCCAGCCACGTGCCGGCGCTGCTGAACCTGGGCTTTCCCGATTACCCGGCGGACCGGGGCCTGTTGCTGATCGCCTTCCTGGTCATGGTCGTCCAGTTCGGCGACCTGCTGGATTTCTATTTCGGCCGCCGCCTTGGCCGGACCCGGATCGTGCCGGGCCTGTCGCCCAAGACCTGGGAAGGCGCGTCCCTGGGCGTCGCCAGCGCCGCACTGATCGGCGGCGCGCTGGCCTGGCTGACACCGTTCCCGGTCTGGGGCGCGATGGCGATGGCGGCGGTGGCCTCGGCCACCGGCCAGGCCGGCAACCTGGTGATCGCCGCGATCAAGCGCGACCGCGGCGTGCGCGACTGGTCCCACCTGATCCCCGGCCAGGGCGGTTTCGTCGACCAGATGGACAGCGTGATGTTCGCCGCCCCGGTCTTCTATCACCTCACCGCGCTCGCCTGGGCCAGCTGACGCCGCCGCATCAGCGCCACGACACCGAACGCACTGGCCAGAAGCAGACCGCCCGCCGGCAGCGGCACGGGCGCGGGGGTGGTGATCCGGATGTCGGTGAACTGGAATTCGTATTCGATCCCGAAGGCCGACCAGAATACTCCGCCCGTCGTACCCTGGTAATAGGCGTCGTTCATGTAGCGGTAAGACCCGGTCAAAGGATCCATTTCGGCCTCGTAGACGTAACAGCAGCCATCGGTCCTTCGATAGCGAAAGCTGCGACTCGCCTCGTCCAGCGACGCCTCAAGGTAGTTGCCCCATTGGCAGAAGTCCCGCTCCGTACCCGTGAGGTAGCAGTCCAGCGAATATTGGTTGTCCAGGTCCAGTTCATCGGGGTGGAAATACAAGGCCAGTCGCCCGGAACGGGATTCTCCCCTCTCCAAACCGCCGATATTGAAGCCCAGTTCAGCCAAGGAGAACCGGCGCGCATTGAAATCGACGTTTTCGTAGGTTGCCTGATCATAACTCTCGTCGAGGAACAGAGACCAGTTCGACAATGTCGACGTGAACGTCGCCTCGTAGACCAGCGTCGCCGCGTCGGACTTCGCACCGAACAGCGTCACGGCGGCGCCCAGGACCGCAGTCAAAACTCCAAACCGACCCATACCGCCCCCTACAGCGTTAACCATTCATTAACGAATCTTAACAAGCCGGGGCGGGTCAGGCAACGAAACCGGGGCGTCCAGGTAAAGGAAAGGCACTGGCGGCCCCTGAAGGATTCGAACCCTCGACCTGCCGATTAGAAGTCGGCTGCTCTATCCAGCTGAGCTAAGGGGCCGTGCCGCGCCCGTCATAAACCGAGGCGCGCGCCGGGGGAAGCCTCCCGCCGCGATGGCCGCTCAGGCCGCCTGTTCGCGCTGCAGCTTGCGGTCGTGCAGGCCCTTGACCTGGCGCAGGATGGTCGCCTGCGGTTCGGTCGTGCGCAGGCGGGCGATGGCGCGGCGGTGCCAGGAGATCGCGCCCTGGTGCAGATCGCGCAGTTCGGCATCCTCCAGCAACCGGGCAACCTCGGCCTCGACCGCCGGCAGCCAGCGCTGGATCGACAGATCCTCGACCAGGTTGTCGTCATACTGGTTCCAGTACTTGCGCCAGTATTTCACCTCGTCCTCGACCGGACGGTTGGCATCGCCGCGCTCGGTCTTGACGATGAACGTCTCCATCGCGCGCACCGCGTAATGGTTCAGCTGCACCAGGTCATGACCGAACATGTCGCCCTTGAGCGACTTGACCTGCCGGTTGACCATCTCCTCGGGCAAGGTCGCGCCACTGCCGTTGACCCAAACGACCCGCGCGCCCGGCACCAGTTCCGGCGCATGGTTGCCGATTCGCGCGATCGGGGCACCGCCTCGCACCAGGGTCTTGAGCCCCCGCGCCCGTTCCCAGCCATAGGCGGCATTGTCGGTCGCCATGGCGCGGGTGAACTGCCCGATGACCGGCGTATCGGGCGTGAAGGCGACCCGGCCGGAACAGCCGAAATTGCGCTGGTTCACGGCGATCAGATCGGCCTGCGGCACGGCGGCGAACAGGTCCTCCAGCCGGCCCTGCCCGGCATGGATGCACAGGAACTCGTCCACGTCGAAACTGATGAACCAGTCCGACCGCCGCGGCCGCGCCATGGCGTCGACAAAGGCCATGGCGGCCCAGTGATGTCCGCCCTCTGCCCGGCTCACGCAGGACGGGTTGGGCAGGTGGCGCACCAGGCCCAGCTCGTCCAGCCGCTCCAGGATCAGGTCGGTCCCGTCGGCGCAATCATTGGTGAAACACAGAAAATCGTCGATCCCGATCAGCCGGTGATAAGCCAGCCATTCCAGGATGAACGGGCCCTCGTTCTTCATCGGGGTGATGGCGGTGATCCGCATGTCTCTGCTCGTCTGTCAGGCGCCTCTGCCGGGCGGTTCGGGCAGAGTATAGCCCAAGCCTTGCCGAACCCCTAGCGCGGTTTGCCCGGTGCCGGTGCCGGGACCGGGAGATTGACCGGCAACCGCCTCCCGGCGGGGCGGCCCTGGCAATACACGAGCCGCACCTCGCGCCGGAACAGCAGATTCCGAAAGGCCGTGGCCCGGGGCAAAGAACGATGTCGCGGGCGGCGCCCGCCACCGGTCAGTGGGTCCAGGCGCCACGCCGGTTGGTCGCGAAATTCTCGCCATAGCCGCCCGAACGGATGTTCGCCTTGCGCGGCTTCGGCTCGCGCACGATGGCGTCGATGCCATGGGCTTCGGCATAGGCCAGGGCGGCCTCCTTGGTGTCGAAATGCAGGCTGACCTGGGCCTGGGTGTCACTGGACGAGGTCCAGCCCATCAGCGGATCGACTTCGCGCGCGCTTTCGGGGGCGAAGTCCAGCACCCAGTGCCGTGTCTTCGCGGTCCCCGAGGACGTCGCGGTTCGGGCGGGACGATAGATACGGGCCGGCATCTGCGCACTCCTTCGTTTGGCGCGGTTATCCCGCAAAGCCCGCGGCCGTGCAAGCGGTGCATCCATGCCGGCGTTAACCCGACGGTAGGGAGCGGGGGGCTATGCAGGCATATCATTTCAGCCAGTGTCCCGTGCAGGGGCGCCCCAATCGGGACTTGACCACATGAACCTTCTGACCAAAACGACCGCCCTGTGCCTGATCGGCACCGCCAGCCTTGCCGGCGACTACGAAGACGCCATGCAGGCCTACCTCGATGCCCATGTCGCAAGCTGGGCCACCGATGCGACGCTGATCGACGCGATCATCGCCCAGAACACCGCCAATGCCGGCCTGACCCAGGCCGATATCGACGCGCTCGACCTGGCCTGGCGGGCCGAGGTCGGCGCCGCCGACACGCCGACGATCACCCCAGTCCTTTCCAATCCGGCCTCCGACCGATTGCGGGCCATCTCCGCCGAAAGCGGTGGCGCAGTGACCGAGATCTTCATCATGGATATGCACGGCCTGAATGTCGCCACCTCGGACGTGACCTCCGATTACTGGCAGGGGGACGAGGCGAAGTTCATCGAAACCTACGGCGTCGGCCCCGGCGCGGTGCATTTCTCGGAGGTGGAGCTCGACGAATCGACCCAGACCTACCAGGCCCAGATCTCGGTCACGATCGTCGCGCCCGACACCGGAGACCTGATCGGCGCAATGACCGTGGGCGTGAACGCCGAATCGCTGATGTGACCTTTCCCGCGGGCGCCGCCCCGGCGCCCCCGTCACCTTCCCGGGCCGGTCCGGCCCGCGCACAACCAAGGACAGACCATGTTCGCCAAATCCTCGACCGGTTTGCTCAAGACCATCCTTTCGTCCTTGTTGCCCAAGGTGGCCCTGATCGTCGCGTCGACCGTCGGCCTTGTGGTCGGCGTCCTGACCTATCAATCCTCCAACCAGGCGCGTGGCCTGGTGATCGACGCCTTGCACGAATTCAGCGCGGTGTTGACCCAACAGGCGGCCGATCGGGCTTCCGGCGCCACCCGGTTCCGCAAGGTGGAGGATCTCGAACCGATCCTGCAGAAGGTCCTGGACGATGCCGGCGGCGAAGCCCGCCTTGCCGCCGTCTTCGATGCCGAAAGCACCGTCATCACGGCGGTCGGGACCGAGGATGCGGAACGTCTCGACACGCTGGTCCGACAAGTGCTCGATACCGGCGAAACGGTCCATTCGTCCGATTTCACCCGCATCGCGTCGCCGATCCGCTTCGGCGACGACAATGCCGTGATCGGCGTGCTCGCCAGCGCCTGGAGCCTCGACAGCGCGATGGCGCGGATCAACCGCTATCTCGTCGAGAACCTGATCATCGCCGGGGTTGTTTTCGCGATCTGCCTGGCCCTGGCCACCTGGCTGTTGCACATCCTGGCGACCCGGCCGATGCGCGCCTTTTCCAGCGCGATCGGCACGATGCGCGCCGGAAACTACGATGTCGACATTCCCGGGTGCCACCGCGGGGACGAGATCGGCAACATCGGCACCAGCCTGGCCGCCCTGTCCGAAAAGCTGACCCGGGGCCAGCTGCTCGAACAACGCAACAAGGACCGCCAGGTCGAACAGGCACAGGTGGTGGAGCAGTTGAACGCCAGCTTGCAGGCCCTGGCCGATGGCGACCTGACCGCCACGATCGACACCCCCTTCGCCGAGGATTACGAACCGCTCCGGCTGGGATTCAATGACGGGTTGCACCGGCTTGGCGCCTCGATCCGCGGCGCGCTGGACGCCGCCAGCAATGTGCGCAACGGATCGCGCGATATGGCCGCCGCCGCCGAAAGCCTTGCCACCCGGACCGAAACCCAGGCCGCGGCACTGGAACAGACCGCCGCCGCGGTCGACGGAATGGCCGGCCAGGTCGAAAGCACCGCCGCCGATGCCCGCAACATCGCCGGGATCGTCGGCAAGGCGAAAGCCGATGGCATGCGCTCGGACGAGATCGTCGAAACCGCCGTCGCCGCGATGGCCGAGATCCGCGAAAGCTCCGACCATATCTCCAACATCATCGGCGTGATCGACGACATCGCCTTCCAGACCAACCTGTTGGCCCTGAATGCCGGGGTCGAGGCCGCCCGTGCGGGTGCCGCCGGCAAGGGCTTTGCCGTCGTCGCGACCGAGGTCCAGGCCCTGGCCCGCCGCTCGGCCGACGCGGCGCGCGAGATCAAGGACCTGATCGCCGCCTCCTCGGCCCAGGTCGAACGCGGCACCGGCCTGGTCGATGATGCCGGCCGGGCGCTGAAGGAAATCGTCGACCAGATCGGCCATATCTCGGATCTGATCACCGGCATCGCCGAAACCACCGAACAACAATCCGGCGGCCTGGCCGAGGTCAACCAGTCCGTGTCCCAGCTCGAACAGCTGACCCAGAACAATGCCGCCATGGTCGAGCAAAGCACCGCCGCGACCCAGGCGCTCGATGCCGAGGCGGCGCGGCTGTCGGACCTGATGCGCCGTTTCGTCATCCCGGACCAGCCCGCCACCCTGAGCGCCGCGGCCGAGGACGCGCCCCGCGCCGCGGCCTGAGACGGGCGGCCCGACCGTCCGCCCGGCATCGCCGCTCCGGTCCGGTCCGGCGGCACCGGGACGATGGGACATTCTACTGACAGAAGGTTGTCAGGGGCACCCCTTGCGCCTGCTTCCGCCCGTGCCACATTGGGGCAGAGGAGACGCTCATGCCCCATGCCCATACCGACCGTTCCGCCCCCGCGCTGCACGCCGCGGCCCCCGAGGTGAAGGACCGCGACAAGCTCGAGGGCGGCCGTCGTTTCGTCATGCATACCGAATTCAAGGCCGCCGGCGACCAGCCCGCCGCCATCGCCGAGCTGAGCCGGGGCGTGACGGACGGCGAACGCGATCAGGTCCTGCTGGGCGCCACCGGCACCGGCAAGACCTTCACCATGGCAAAGGTAATCGAGCAAACCCAGCGCCCGGCCATCATCCTTGCCCCCAACAAGACGCTGGCCGCGCAATTATACGGCGAATTCAAGGGGTTCTTTCCCGAAAACGCGGTCGAGTATTTCGTCAGCTACTACGACTACTACCAGCCCGAAGCCTATGTCCCGCGCTCCGACACCTATATCGAAAAGGAATCCCAGATCAACGAACAGATCGACCGGATGCGCCACTCCGCCACCCGGGCTCTGCTGGAACGCGACGACGTGATCATCGTCGCCTCGGTGTCCTGCATCTACGGCATCGGCAGCGTCGAAACCTACGGCGCGATGACCCAGGACCTGAAGGTCGGCGGGCTCTATGACCAGCGCCGGGTCATGGCCGA
The DNA here is from genome assembly GCA_001314655.1 of Rhodobacteraceae bacterium HLUCCA08. Lineage (GTDB taxonomy): Bacteria > Pseudomonadota > Alphaproteobacteria > Rhodobacterales > Rhodobacteraceae > Salibaculum. The sequence continues at coordinate 62,124 of LJSF01000014.1, forward strand.
CCTGATCGCCCAGCAATACCGCCGCAACGACGCCGTCTTCCAGCGCGGCTCTTTCCGCGTCCGCGGCGACTCCCTGGAAATCTGGCCCGCCCACCTGGAGGACCGCGCCTGGAAGCTGTCCTTTTTCGGCGAAGAACTGGAATCGATCACCGAATTCGACCCCCTGACCGGCGAAAAGACCGACGGTTTCGACCGGATCCGGGTCTATGCGAACAGCCATTACGTGACGCCGAAACCGACGATGCAACAGGCCATCATCGGCATCAAGAAGGAACTGCGCATCCGGCTCGACCAGCTGGTCGGCGAGGGCAAGCTGCTCGAGGCCCAGCGGCTGGAACAGCGCACCAGTTTCGACCTCGAAATGCTCGAGGCCACCGGCGTCTGCAACGGCATCGAAAACTACAGCCGTTACCTGACGGGCCGCGCGCCGGGCGAACCGCCCCCCACGCTGTTCGAATTCATCCCCGACCATGCCATTGTTTTCGCGGATGAATCCCACGTCTCGGTCCCCCAGATCGGCGGCATGTACAAGGGCGATTACCGGCGCAAGTTCACCCTGGCCGAACACGGGTTCCGCCTGCCGTCGTGCATGGACAACCGCCCCCTGAAATTCGAGGAATGGGACGCCATGCGGCCCCAATCCGTCTTCGTCTCGGCCACCCCGGCGGCGTGGGAGCTGGAGCAGACCGGCGGCGTTTTCACCGAACAGGTGATCCGCCCCACCGGCCTGCTGGACCCGCAGGTGGAAATCCGCCCCGTCGAGATGCAGGTCGACGACCTGCTGGACGAGGTCCGCCGCGTCGCCGCCAAGGGCTTTCGCACCCTGGCCACCACGCTGACCAAGCGCATGGCCGAGGATCTGACCGAATACATGCACGAACAGGGCATCCGGGTCCGCTACATGCATTCCGATATCGACACGATCGAACGCATTGAAATCCTTCGTGATTTGCGGCTTGGTGTGTTCGACGTCCTGGTCGGGATCAACCTGCTGCGCGAAGGGCTGGACATTCCCGAATGCGGGCTGGTGGCGATCCTGGATGCGGACAAGGAAGGCTTCCTGCGCTCGGAAACCTCGCTGATCCAGACCATCGGCCGGGCCGCGCGCAACGCCGAAGGCCGGGTCATCATGTATGCCGACCGCGTCACCGGCTCCATGGATCGCGCGCTGAAGGAAACCGACCGCCGCCGGGCCAAGCAGATCGCCTATAACGAGGCACACGGGATCACGCCCGAGACGGTGAAGAAGAACGTCGAGGATATCCTGGCCGGGCTCTACAAGGGCGACGTGGACATGAACCGCGTGACGGCCAAGGTCGACAAGCCGCTGCACGGCGCCAACCTGGAGGCGCATCTGGACGGGCTGCGCAGCGACATGCGCAAGGCGGCCGAGAACCTGGAATTCGAGGAAGCCGCGCGCCTGCGGGACGAGATCAAGCGGCTGGAAACGGTGGACCTGTTCGTGTCGGACGACCCGCTGGCGCGGCAGCAGGCGGTGGACAAGGCGGTGGACGAGGCGACAAAGGGCAAGGGCCGGTCAACGGCCGGACGGCCGGGGCAACGGGGTGGTGTGAAGCGGCGGGGGAAAAGATGAAACGCGCCATTGCATTTCTGGTGACCTGCGCCACCCTGCCGCTGCCCGCCCTGGCTTGGGAGTTCTCTCCCGAGCCGATCTGCACCCTTAGCCAGGCCGCCGGCACAGGCCAGGTCACGGTCACCTTCGACCCGGCCCTGCCCGAATACGGAATTGCAATCACGCTGGCGGAAGGCGCGTGGGATCAGGCCCCCGTCTTTGCCATCGTCTTCGAAGGCGCCCGTCCGCTCACGATCTCGACCGACCGTCATGTCCTGAGCGATGAAGGAATGACGCTGACGGTCCGTGACAGGGGCTTCGGAAACGTGTTGAACGGGCTGCAGTTCAACACAAGGGCGATAGCCCGGAGCGGCGCCACCTCCGTGACCATCCCCCTGGTCGGGGCCTCGCCCGAGGTTCAGGCGTTCCGGGAATGCCCGGCACCCGCGACCTCCTGACAGGCGTCAGCCCCGAACCGTAGGCCGGGCTTCAGCCCGGCCCCTCGCATCAGAAATCGAACAGGTCTTCCAGGAACCCGCCGCGCTTCTTCTTGCGGCGGCCGCCCGGGCTGGCGTCCGGAATAGGTCCGGCCAGTCTCCCGGGGCGGCGGCGGCGCCGAGCGTTCGATGATCTTGTCCAACGCACCGCGGCCCGGCCAGCCACCGCTGCATCGCGGGACATCCCCGGCAAGACGCGACCGCCCCGAAACGGCGAAGCACCGTCGTTGCGACCCCACCGCGCGCCCGGTGTCAACCAAGGTTACCGGCGCGTTTACCGTCCCGGCACCACGGTCAGGCCAAGGCCCTGCCAGGTCTGCATGCCGCCGCGGTAATAGCTGATGTTGCCGGCCGGAAAGCCCGCCTCGATCATCCGCCGCGCCGCGGTGGGCGACTGGCCGCACCAGGGCCCGTTGCAGAACAGCACGACCTTCGGCAGATCGCCCTCGCAGATCCAGCCGTCGAAATCGATCTCGCAGCCCAGCTCATCCAGCCGGTCGGCGGCCTCGTTATAGGGCACCGAGACGGCGCCGGGGATCGTGCCGGCCTCGAATTCCGGGCGGATGCGGCCATCGATCACGACCGTGCCGTCGTCCTGCAACGCGGCCAGCACCTCCAGTTCGCCCACCGGGGTCACGCCGGGCGCCGGGACCATCGGCTGGATGCAGAAATTCGGACAGGGGCGCGAGGTCAGCGTCCAGTCGCCGCCCAGACGCGCTTCATTGTCCTGGTTGCGGGTGATGTCCACAGCTCCGTCAGGGGTCTGGACCGTGACCGACATCATGTCGGGGGTGATCCCCACAGGCTCGGCCAGGGCCGGAGACGCCGCGATGAGCAGCGCAGCAACGATGCGCATCCACATCAGTAATCCTCCACGACATCGTACATGACCGGCTCGAAACCCTTGGCCATTTCATTGATCACCCGGTTGCGTTCGCGCATCTCGTCGCTGCGCAGCATGGCCTGGTAATCGCCCCGCTCGGTCCATTGCGAATAGGTGCAGATGCGGGTCTGGGCGTCGTTGACATGGAGCCCCGCAGCGATGAAGCCCTCGCGCTTGCGGATCACTTCGGCATAGGCGGCGCGCAGCAGGTCCAGCACGTCCTCGCAGCTGCCCGGCGTCACCTCGAAGGTGGTGATGACGGTCTGGTGCCCGGCTCCGGCCTTGATCTCGGCCATTTGCTTGTCCTCCCTCTGTGGTGGTTCGGATCCAGCCTAACATGGCCAGGCGGCGGTTCCGCAACGGTTTGTCGGCCACAGGGTCCGCGCGTTCATCATTCTTAACGGGGCGTTAACCATTGCCGCGCGATCAAGCGACATGCGCGCGCTCCTTGCCCCTTTCGTGCTCATCCTGTCTTGCCTGGCATCCGCCGGGCCGGCCGGGCCGTGGCTGCGGGACGATGGCGCGGTGTTCGTCTCGTTCGGCCAGAACCTGGCCCTGTCCGAGGGAGCGCGATTGCCGGTGCATTACGATCCGTTCCTCTACGCCGAATGGGGCATGACCGAGCGGTTGACGCTTTCGCTCAACCTCTATTCCGGCGATGCGGGCAATGAACATGCGGCCGAGTTCTTTGCCATCGCCCCGCTTGCCCTGCCCGGCGATCGGGGTGTCGCCAGCCTGTCCTTCGGGGCCGCCCTGCGCGAGATCGACGGCACCGGCCAGCAGCACCTTGTCGGCGGCGGCCTGGCCTGGGGCAAGGGGTTCGACCAGGGCTGGATCGCTATCGAAGCCCGGCTGATGAGCCGCCTTGACGCGCCCCGCACCGAAGGCAAGCTGGACCTGACCGCGGGCCGACATTTCAACGACGGCTGGAGCGGGATGGTCCAGCTTCAGGCCGGCACCGGCCATGCGGGCGATGCCTATGCCAAGATCGCCCCGACCGCGATCTGGCACGCGACCGAGCGGTTCGACATGACCTTCGGACTGGTCCAGGGCCTGACAGGCGACAAGGGCACCGGCCTCACCCTGGGCGGCTGGCTGCGCTTCTAGGCGGCGTCCTCGCGCATCACGTGCACCGCGCAGGGCGCATGCCGCACCACCCGGGCGGCGGTCGAGCCCAGGAACAGGTCCGACAGGCCGGGCCGGTGCGAGGCGATGACGATCAGGTCGGCGCCGTGTTCGGTCGCGTATTCGACGATGTCGCGCCCGGCATGGCCCTCGATCACCGCGGCATGGGCATTGTCGATGCCGGCCAGCATCTCCTGCATGTCGGCAAGGATGCCCTTGCGCGCCCCGGCCCGGTAATCGGTCGGCAGGTAGGACAGCGCATAGGCCGGCACCTCGTCCATCACGTGCAGCAGGGTGAACCGGGCGCCGGGCGCGGCCAGCAAACGGGCCACGGCGATCGCGCGGGCCGGGTCGTGGTCGTCGTCATAGGCGACGGGGATCAGGATGTCCTTGTACATGGCACTCCTCCTTGGCTGGTCCGATCGTGCCGCGTCGGGCGCGGTCGCGCATTGATCTGTGTCACCGTTCCCGCGCGGGCGGCGGTCACGCGTGCGGGTTTCATCCCCGACGCCGTGTCCGGGGCCATTCGATCGCGGATGGCGGCGGCCTTGGTCAATGGAAGCCTCGGCCGGGCCCGCCCGCTGGACCCCGACGACCTGACCGCTTGACAGCACATCGCCGAGGGTCCAAATAGCCGCCTGTCGTGGGGCCGTAGCTCAGTTGGGAGAGCGCGTCGTTCGCAATGACGAGGTCAGGGGTTCGATTCCCCTCGGCTCCACCAAACTTCCCTTTTTCATTTCCGGCGACATATAGGGCTCGGAAACGAGAGGGACATTTGGTGTTTGAAGCCCTAGTGCGGCGCAGTATGCGCGCTTTGACGAAGACTCATCCGAGCACCCTCCGTCGCCAGACACGGCCGCGATTTATACATATTTTTCAAGTGCTTGATAGAGTCTCCACGGGGTGTTCGACCACATCCTCCAACGCGCCGTCTTCGACAGCCGGAATGTCGGGGTTTTCCCAGGTTGCGACTTGCTCCAGGCGGACGCCGCCAAAGACGTCCGCTACGCCGCGTGACGCCGCCATGCCGGGGGGCCGCGGGCGATCCGGGCCTGTCCGGGTCGCGGGCCCTCGGCGTCGGGACACCCGCATGTCCCGGTGCGCGGGCCCGTGTCATTCCGCCGCGATCGCCGGTGCCGGCGCGGGCCCCGGCTGCAGCGCGCTCCAGCGCTGGCCGGGGTCATGGCGCCAGGCCAGGCGGCCCTGGTCATCCATCGCGATCAGGTGCAGCCAGCCGTTGTCGAACAGCGCCCGCACGCCGGGATGGCGCTGCAGCACCTCCGACATCGCCGCGCGCGGGGCCTCGATGACCACGGTCAGGCGCAGCGGGTCGTGCTGGAACGCCGCGCCGTCATGGACCGATTGCCAGGGCAGGCCCGGGCGCAGATTGCCGCCATTGCCCTCGAGCACGCCGATCCCGCCGGCGACATTGTGCAGCAGCTTGTTGCCGCCGCCGAACAGGTCCGGCGCCACGGTCGAGCCGTAATATTGCAGGCTGATCCAGCTGGCGACGACGACCGGCGCGGTCAGGATCAGTTCCAGCACGCCGAAATCGGGATCGGCGCGCCAGTCATAGCTGTGCAGAAAGGCGCGGCCCTCCAGCCCCGCCCCGATCGTGCGGTGGCGCGGGGCGGCGATGAAGGCGCTGCACCCGGCCAGGCCCCATTCGGGGCGCAACTCGGCCCAGTCCCTGGCCCGGCGGGCGATATCCCCGGCCCGCGCCGCCCGCGGCAGGCGCGGCGCGCGTTCGGCCCGGGCCAGGCGGCCGGCGGCCTCCAGCCAGTCGCGCAGGCGGGCCGGCTCGGCGATGCGCCGCCCGGCGGGCAGGTCCCGGTCATACAGCGTGACCGCATCGGTGGTGGTGTGGTGCATCGCGGCGACAAAGACCGTATCGGCGGGGATCGCCACGCCGGCCTCGGCCAGGCCCGCCCGCACCGCGTCGTCGTTCAGCAGCCCGGCCACGAGCCGCGCGTTCACATCGCCCGCATGGCCGCCGCAGGCGCCGCATTCGAGGGCGCTGTGATGCGGATTGTTGGTGGTGTCGGCGCCGTGTCCGGCCAACAGCACGACCGGCGCGACGGGGCCGGTCAGCGACATGGCGGTCAGCACCTGGCGGGCCATGGCGATGCGCGCCTCGGTCCCGATCGCGGGGTCGAGCTGCGGCGCGGGATCGGTCCCGGCCGTCGGGCCAAGGCCCAGCGCGTCACGCAGCAGCTTGCCGGCATATAGCGGCCCCGTCGCCTCGACAAAGGCGAAGGACGACACCGCGGCCAGCTTGAACCGGCCCCAGGCGCGCCGGGCCCGGGCGGCGTGGCGGCGGTCGCGGTCGGCCTGGTCCGGCTCGGCCGCATGCGAGGTCACGGACGGCTGCAACAGCGCCGGGCCGCGCAGCTCGGTCACGTCGGATCCGGCGGCACGATGGGCGGCGGCCAGGCCGAAGAAACCGGCGAAACCGATCGTTTCGATCCCCGCATCCTGCGCCTCGAGCGCCCGGCGGAACACCTCGGACCGCACGTCGATGCAGAACGCCGCCTGCAGCGTCGGGCGCTGGTCCGCCGGCGGCTTTGGCCCGGCGGGCAGCGCGGCGGCCAGGCCACGTTGCCCGGCCCGTTCGGCGGCCTCTTGCAGCACCGCGTCGATCACCTGGTCACGGTTGGGCGTGACCGGCGCCTCGTGGGCGGCGACCACGGCATGCCAGCGCTCCGCGATCCGGTCGCGGTAAAGCCCGAACAGCGCCTCGTCCCAGGCCATCCGGATCGCCAGAAGCTGGGTCACGCTGGTGTCGGTGCCGCCGTCCAGTTCGGCCTGCCACAGCAGGTAGCGGGCGTATTGCGCCCAGCCACCCAGGGTGACCAGCCAGCGATGAAACGCGGTTTCGGCCGCTTCCGGTGTCAGGCCCAGCGCCTCGGACGCGCGTCCGATCGCCCGCCAATGGTCGCGGTCGGTGCCGGCGACGAAGGCGGCAAAGCCCTGCAGCCCCTGGATTTCCGGCGTCAGGTCACGGGTCGCGACATCGCGCCAGGCGGCCCAGGCCCCACCGGCGCGGCCCGGCTGCCACAATGCCTGGCCCTGGTCGAAATGGCTCGTGGCCCAGGCCCCGATGCGCTCTTCGATCAGGCCCGGCCAGTCGATGCCCGAGACCTCGGCGGCCAGGTCGGCGATGGTGGGCAGGGCCTCGGGCCGGGACTCGGGCCGGGCGGCGTCGGTCTGCAGGGCGGCCATGACCTCTTCGAGCGCCGGGGCCTCCGGCCGATCGCCCAGCCGCGCGAGGGCGGCGCGCAGGTCGTCCTCGGTGATGTCTCCGGCGGCGACCTGGGCGGCCCGCTTGGCCCGCGGCGGCGTGATCGGTGTGCCGGCGACCCGGGCCAGCCGCGCCGCCGCGACGGCCAGGGGTTCCTCGGCCTGGCCCAGGAAGGGGTTCACCGCGACGCTGGAGGCCAGCGGGAACAATGGCGGGATCGCCCGTGCCGCGCGGTTCGCCTCGGTCACCAGAGTCAGCAGGGCGGCCGGGTAGGTTTCGTGTTTCATCGACATTGTCGGCCCCCTTCAGGTGCTCTTGCGGGTCGACCAGCCGTCCAGCAGGCGGTCGAACAGGGCGTTGGCGTAAAGTCCGTTGGACAGGTGCACCCGGATCCCGGCGGCGGCCGGATGCGGCGCCCAGAGCGGGAAGGTCGCCTGGGCCAGGGCCACCACGCCGAAGCTGACCAGCGCCAGCACGATCAGGGCCCATTCCAGCGGCCCGGGCGCGGGCGTCGGTGGCAGGGCGCCGGCGGTCACCCGATACGCGGCGATCTGAAGCAGGAAATAGCTGACCGAGGTGACGCCGGCATAGATCACCGTGCGCCGGGTCAGGGGCCAGGGCGCGGCATCGGCAAAGCCCTGGGCCAGGATATAGGCGACACCGAAGATCAGGATCATGCCCAGGGCGATCGCCTGGATCGACTTGCCGTCGAAGCCCAGCACCGCGCCGGTCAGCCCGTAGATCGCGAGGCCCACGCCGAAGGCCAGCAGCACGTTGCGCGTGCTGGGCACCGCCACCGGGCCGGGCCGGCGGATCGCGGCGATGTTGCGGACCGCCTCGCCGGCGCTGAGAAAGGCATGCGCCTTGTAGAGCGAATGGGCCACGATATGCAGCAGCGCCAGCGGAAACAGCGCCAGGCCGCATTGCATGATCATGAAGGCCATCTGGGCGATGGTCGACCAGGCCAGAGAGGTCTTGACCGCCGGCTGGGTCAGCATCACCAGCCCGCCGAACAGCGCCGTGAAGCCGCCCAGCATGACCAGCAGCGCCATGACCCCCGGCGCGGCCAGCACCACGTCGGCCAGCCGGATCAGCAGAAAGCCCCCGGCGTTGATGACGCCCGCATGCAGCAGGGCCGATACCGGGGTCGGCGCCTCCATCACCTCGGTCAGCCAGCCATGGGCGGGGAACTGGGCCGAGGCCAGCACCGCCGCCAGCGCGATCAGCGCCGCGGCGGCGATGGTGGCCGCGCCGGGCTGCACGACGGCCAGGATCGTGGCGATATCGGTGGTGCCATGGGCCATCACCAGCAGCAGCACCGCCAGGGCCAGGGCCGCCTCGCCGGCGCGGGCGACGACCGCCTTCTTGCGCGCGGCCCGGCGGGCGGTCCGGCGCTCGGGATAGAACAGCAGCAGCCGGTGCAGGGCCAGGCTGGTGGCGATCCAGGCGGCCAGAAGCTGCACCAGGTTGCCGGACATGACCAGCAGCAGCACCAGGGCCAGCGTCGTCGCCATCCAGCCGGTGAAGGCCCCCTGCCGGGCTTCTCCGTCCATGTAGGTGGCCGAGAACCGCAGCACGATCCAGCCGATGAAGCTGACCAGGACCAGCATCGTCGCGCTGACCGCGTCCAGCCGGACCGACAGCCCGATCCCCCAAAACCCGATCAGCACCGAGGTCGCCGGCCCCTGCAGGACCACCAGCAGCGCCGCCAGCGCCGCGACGCCCGATGCCGCCAATGCCGCCAATTCGGCGTGGCGCGGCACCGGGTCCGGACGCAGGCCGGGATTGCGAAAGGCCGCGGCGGCGGCGGCCAGCAGGATCGCCGGGCCAAGCAGCGGCAAGAGCGCGTGAAACATCGGGCACCTCGTCGGGTCGGGCGGTCCTCCCGCCGGTCGTCCCTTGGCATAGGCGACCGGCAGACCCCATAAAAATACATTGTTTGATCTTTTTAGTTCTATTAAATAGAACGTATGCCCCTGAACTATCACCACCTGCGCTATTTCTGGGCCGTCGCCCATGACGGCAACCTGACCCGCACGGCGGACCGTCTGAACCTGTCGCAATCGGCGCTGTCGGTGCAGATCAAGCAGCTGGAACAGCGGCTGGGCCATGCCCTGTTCGAGCGCCGCGGCCGGCAATTGCACCTGACCGAGGCCGGCCGCATCGCGCTGGATCATGCCGATGCGATCTTTGCCACCGGGCAGGAACTGGTGGCGACGTTGCAGGAAACCGGGCGCAGCCGGCAGGCGCTGCGGGTCGGGGCGCAGGCGACGCTGTCGCGCAACTTCCAGATCGGCTTTCTGCGGCCGATCCTGGCCCGCCCGGATGTGGAGGTGATCCTGCGCTCCGGCAGCCCCACCGAATTGCTGGAGGGGCTGGCGACGCTGAACCTCGACCTGGTGCTGATGACGCGCGAGCCGCCGGGCGACAGCCTGACCCCCTACGAGGTGCACCCGGTCGCCGACCAGGCGATCGGCATCGTCGGCACGCCCGACCGGCTGGACCCCGATACGCCGCTGGCCGAACTGCTGCGCCGCCAGCCCTTCATCCTGCCGACCACCGACAACACCGTCCGCACCGCTTTCGACGCCCTGGCCAGCCGGATGGGCCTGCGCCCGCAGATCGCGGCCGAGGTCGACGACATGGCGATGATGCGCCTGCTGGCCCGCGAGGGGATCGGCCTGGCGCTGGTGGCGCCGGTCGTGGTGCAGGACGAACTGCGCTCGGGCCGTCTGGTCGAAGCACGCGATCACCCCGCGATCAGCGAACGGTTCCACGCCGTCACCCTCCAGCGGCGCTTTCCCAACCCCCTGGTCCGCGACCTTCTGGAAGCGAATTCAGCGGCAGGGCCCGCCACCTGATCCGCCCCGCGGGCCCCCGCCCTGTTCCGGGGCTACATCATTTGTGCCAAAACCGGCCGTGCCGAATGTCATATTCTTGCGCCACCGCATCCGGCCCGCCTATAGTCGGCCACAATTCCAAGACCGGCAACATTCGAGAGCAACATGAATTTCAACCGATTGACCGGGCCGTCACTGGCCCTTGCCGTGGCGATTTCCGCTTCGGCAGCCCTGGCCCAGACCAACACCGCCCAGGTCGAAACCGACCGTGACGCGGTCTTTGCCCAGCTTCTGCGCGCCCCGACGGACCGGGCCCTGATGCTGCGCTATGCCCGCTTGTCGGTCGAGTTGCGCGATTACGAGGCCGCGGTGTCGACCCTGGAACGGCTGCTCGACCTCGACCCCGGCGACACCCGCGCGCGCTACGAACTGGGCATCGCCTATTACGCGCTCGGCTCCTACGAACTGGCGCGCTACCATTTCGGCCTGGCCGACCAGGGCAGCGGGCTGAATGCCGAGGAACGCGAAGCCCTGGCCGCCTATACCGAGGGCGCGACCGAGAACCTGGACCTCAGCCGCTGGTCGGGCGAGGTGTCGGCCGGGATCGTGCAGGCGACCGAGGGCGACCTGACCGGCCAGGCGGCGCAGCTGTCTTTGCGCTGGGCGCAGGACATGAACGGCCCCGATATCGAATACTGGCTGACCGACCTGGTCGCCCGCGACCTGCGCTTTTCCGACGATCCGGCGCAGGATCAGACCCATCTGCGCCTGCGCACCGGCCCCTGGCTCAGCCTGCAGGGCGATGCCTATGGTGTCTATCTGCGCCCGTATCTGGAGCTGGCCTCCGAACGCGACGGCAGCGGCGACGGCTTCGGCGACGACATCGACGCGGCCGCGATCGGCCTGCAATACCGCAACACGATCAACGCCCATTGGGGCACCTATGCCGATTTCGGCATCGGCCGCGCCGAAGAGGTCGATACCGGGATCGGCGTCGATTACTGGCGCGTCGCCCTCGGGGCCAGCTGGCGCCCGGCGCGGCAGACCTTCGTGCGCGGCACCCTGCGGGTGCGCGAGGATACCGCCGATGACGGCGACAGCGTCGCCAGCCAGGGCCTGCGGATCGAGGCGGTGCACGAATTTCCCGTCGACTGGTCGCCGTCGCCCCGGGACTGGCGGGTGGCGGGTTTCGTCCAGATGGACATGGCCGACTACGCCGGCGCCGCGCCCCGCGAGGATACCGTGACCGGTGCCGGCGCCCGGCTGCGCGGCTACGTCTACGAAGACATTTTCATCGAGGGCAACGTGACCTGGCTGGAACGCGACAGCGACAATGACAGCTTCGACGATCAGGAGACCCTGGTCGGGATCATGGTCGGGATGGAGTTCTGATGATGCGCAACATGATCCTTTCCGCCTTCGCCGCCCTGAGCCTCGCCCTGCCCGCCACGGCGCAGGAGATCGGCACCGTCGCCTCGCTCGACCCGACCCTGCGCGGCACGCCGCCGGGCGCCGGAACCCGGACCCTGGCGATCGGCAATGCCGTGATGTCGGGCGAAACCATGGAGACCGGCGCCGCCGGCCGGGCGCAATTGCTGTTCCTGGACCAGACCACCCTGTCGCTGGCGCCGTCCAGCCGCATCGTGCTGGATGACTTCGTCTATGACCCCAATGCCGGCGGCGGCGATGTCGGCATCCGCCTGACCACCGGCGCGCTGCGCTTTGTCGGCGGCAAGGCGACCGAAGACCGCGAGGCCACGATCACCACGCCCTCGGCCACGATCGGGGTGCGCGGCTCGTCCACCCTGGTGCTGCTCCAGGGCGGCACCACCTATGCCGTGTTCCTGGCCGGCGAACGGCTGTGCCTGACGCCGCCGGGCGGGGCGCGGCAATGCACCAGCCGGCGCGGCGGGGTGCTGTCCTCGGCCGATGGCTATGTCGGCCGGGTCGACCCGGATTTCCTGGCCTCGGCCCTGGCGCGGATCGACGGGACACCGCAGATCGGCACCGGCCCGCGCGACACGACCGGCATCGGCCCGGACAACCCGCCGGACCGGCAGCCGGTCTCGACCACCGGGGAAGAGCCCGATACCGGCATCTTCGACGACCCGGTGCGCGAGGATACCGATGTCGGAATTTTCGGCGGCGGCGAGGAAGCCGGGACCCCGACGCTGGGCACGCTGGAACAATGCGTCCTGGAGGCGACCCAGTTCAACTTCACCGCCGACGAATTGATCGACCTGTTCGGGTCGCTTTCGGCGGCCGCGCTGGAATTTCCGGCCGTGGGTCAGTGCCTGTAGCGGCTCAGCGCTTGCTGTCGGCGCGGTAGATCCCGTCCCAGCCCGGGCCCGGCGGGGCCCGGCGCAGCGCCGCGATCCGCTCGCCATAGGCGCGGGCCAGCTGGGCCGTATCGCAGGCCGGGCAGTCGACCTGCGCCAGTGCCTCGGCAGTCGCCTCGGCCCCGTCCCAATCGCCGGCGGCATAGGCCGCGCGCAGACCCGCCAGCGCCTCGGCCAGCGCCTCCAGCCCCGGCGTGTCGTCGGCGGCGACCAGGTGCACCTCGATCGCCGCGTCGCGGCCCTTGACCGCGACCAGGTCCAGCGGCACGGCGCGCAGCCCATCGGGCAGATGCGCCACCGTGTCGGGGCCGACGCAATTGGTGGTGCCGTAAAGCCGCGTCAGCCCCTCCAGCCGGGCGGCCAGGGTCACGCTGTCGCCGATGCAGGTATAGCTCAGCCGATCGCGCGACCCCATCAGCCCGACCGAGCAATGCCCGGTGTTCAGCCCGATCCCGACCGAAACCGGCGGCAGCCCGCGCGCCTGCAACTCGGCGCTCGCCTCGGCCACCGCGGCCTCGACCGCCCCGATCGCGCCCAGGGCGCGGGCGGCATGGTCTGGCATCTCGATCGGAGCGTTCCAGAAGGCCATGACCGCATCGCCCATGAACTTGTCGATCGTCGCGCCATGGCCGACCAGCGCGCTGGACACACGGCTCAGATAGGTGTTGACCAGTGCCACCACCTGGGCCGGGCTCATCGCCTCGGTCACGCCGGTAAAGCCGCGCATGTCGACGAACATCACCGACAATTCGCGGTCGGCGCCTTCGGGGGTCAGGGCGGCGTCGGGGTTGCGCTCGATCCGGGCGATCAGCGCGTCGGGCAGGAAATGCGCGAACTGGGCGCGGATCCGGCGCCGGGCGCGTTCCTTGGCGACGAAACCCAGCGTGGTGCCGGGCAGGTAGCCGAAGACAGCGATGAGAGCCGGTAGAACCGGATCGAAGAGCAGCCCGGCCCGGGCAAAGGCCAGATAGCCGCCCGCCGCCGCGCCACCGCCCAGGGCCAAAGCAACCGCCAGGCCCAGCAGGGGCCGCTGCGCCAGCTGCGCCAGGGTCAGGACCAGCCCGCCGGCGACGATCAGCACGATCTCAAGGCCCTTCATCCAGTCCGGCCGGGTCAGGAATTGCCCGGCCAGCACCTGTTCCAGCACCTCGGCATGGATCGTGACCCCGGCGATCTGGCCATCCAGCGGCGTGGTGCGGATGTCGAACAGCCCCTGGGCCGAGGACCCGACCAGCACGATCTTGCCGCCGATCCGCGCCGCCAGGGCCGGATCGACCCCGTCGGCGGCCAGCAGATCGGCCGCCGGGGTCACGCGCTCGGCCCGGTAGCCGGCGAAATGGAGGCGGAAATGGCCGTTGGCCTCCAGCGGATACTCCGCGCCACCGGTGCGCATGGCGATCACCGCCAGCGTGCCGCCCGACGCCTCGCCCGAAGCCTCGGTGGTGCGCAGCACATGCCCGCCGGCGCCTTGCGCTACCCGCAGCAGTTCGGCCGACAGCGACGGGACCAGCACGCCGTCGGGCCCGAAGGCGGTGACCATCGGCACGGTCCGGGTGATCCCGTCGGCGGTGCGGCCCAGGCTGATCGCGCCGATCCCGGCGGCGGCCTCGGCCAGCGGCGGGATATTGACCACGGCGCCCGGATAGCGGGTCAGCGCCGGGGCCGGGTTGCGCCCGGTATGGGCGATCCCGGCCTTGGGCGCGGGCAAAGGCCCCTCGGCCGCGCCGGCCACGGCCAGCACCACGGGCCAGCCGGCGATCGCGGCGGCGAATTGCGCATCATGGCCCGGCGCTTCGGGCATGGGCACATCGCGGCCCAGCCGGGCGGCGTCGATCGCCAGCTGCTCGGGCGAGGTCCGGTCGGGCTCGGGGAACATCACGTCAAAGCCGACTGCGACGGCGCCATGGGCGAACAGCGCCTCGGTCAGCGCCGCCATCGTGGTGCGCGGCCAGGGCCATTGGCCCCAGGCGTCCAGTGCCGCCTCGTCGATATCGATCACATGGACCGGGCTGGCCGGGTCATAGGCGCGCGGCGCGGCGCGCTGATAGGCGTCGAACACCGCATCCCGGGCGCGGTCCACCAGCGGCACCGGCACCAGCGCCAGCGCGACCATCGCCGCGGTCATGGCCAGACCCAGCAGGGCGATCAGGCGTGTCACGTCGCTGGGCCTCGTTCATCGTCCCGTTCCGGCCGATCATGCCCGGCCCGTGCCGCCGGGGCAATCGCGGCCTGGGGTCGGGTTTTCCGCCTTTGACCGGGGCGGCGAACCCGGGCACCCTGAGACGATCGTCCGCAAGGGGAAATGCCGCGATGTTCACCGACCTCGACCTCAGCCTCTACGACGCCGCCGGGATCCTGGGCGTCTCGCTGTATCTGGGGTCCTACGGCGCGCTGCAGCTGGGGTGGCTTCGGGCCAATGGCAACCGTTACACCTGGCTCAACCTGGTCGCGGCGGCGATGGTCCTGACCAGCCTGACGCGGGATTTCAACCTGTTCGCGGCGGTGATCCAGGGCAGCTGGATCGTGTTCTCCATCGTCGGGCTGACCCGGCGCTGGCTGGCGCGCAAACGCCTGACCTTTTCGGTCGAGGAAGAGGCGATGCTGGCCGACCGCTTTCCTTTCCTCGCGCCGCTGATGGCCAGCCGCCTGACCCGGCGCGGCCATTGGGGCGACCACGAACCGGGCACCGTGCTGGCGCGCGAGGGCGAGGAGCTGGGCAAGCTGATCTACCTGGCCTCGAGCAGCGCCGAGGTGCATCGCGACGGCCGCCGGGTCGCGCAGTTGCAGCCGGGCGATTTCATCGGCGAAATCACCGTGCTGCATGGCGGGCCGGCCACCGCCACCGTCCGCGCCGCCGGGCCGGTGCGGACCTTCACCATCGACCGGGCGCCGCTGCTGGCGCTGGTCAATGCCGAACACGAGATCGCGCTTGAAATCAGCGCCGCCTTCCAGCGCGAATCCAACCGCAAGATCAGCCGCGCCAATGCCGCGCTCGGCGCGACGGCCTGAACGCTAGCCGGCGGCATCCGCCTGAGGGATCGGCACCGAGGCCGCGACCTTGGCCGCCAGGTCGCGCCCGAACAGCGCCACCATGCCGTTGTGGATCGCCGGCTTGCGCGCCATCAGCTTGTGCAGCGCGGCACTGTCGAAGGACACGACCCGGCTGCCCGCCGGCACCCGGACACCGGCCGAGGATGCGGCCCCGGTCAGAAAGGCGATCTCGCCGACAAAGGCGGGGCCGCGGGCGGCATAGACCCTGCCCCGTTTCTCGATCTCGTAGGTCTCGGCAAAGACCAGGAACAGCTTGTTCACCGCGGCGCCTTCGGCGATCAGATCGGTCGCGGCCTCGGGGATCGTGCCCTCGGCAGTGCGCATCACGCGGCGGAACTGGCCCGGCGTCAGGGTCGGGAAATGGGCGAACAGGCTGCGATCCTCGTCGCTCATCCGCCAGGTGGTGCGTTCGAACAGGATGATCCCGATCAGGACGACATTGACCGCGACCAGAACCGAATTGACGATGATGGATTGCGCGATCGGGACCGGTTGCAGGGCATAAAAGGCGATGTCCATGCAGATGCCGGCCGCGACGAACAGGCGCAACAGCAATTCGTCCCGCAGGACGAACCCCGCGCATTTCAGGGCCAGCCCGCACAGCAACAGCAGGCTCAGGGGTTCGGAAAGAAACGCCATGGAAAATGACCTGTCGTATTCAATCCCGCGCTCAAGAGCACAGCCGATGCAATGTGACAAGACTTGCGACGCCCGCACCGCCTGCTAGCGTCGCGCCATGACCGACAATGTCGACGTCCTGATCATCGGCGGGGCCATCATGGGGTCGTCCCTGGCCTGGTGGCTGACCCGCGATCCCGGCTTCGGCGGCCGGGTCGTGGTGATCGAGCGCGACCCGAGCTACGCATACGCCGCGACCAGCCTGTCGCATTCCTCGATCCGGCAGCAATTCGGCCAGGCCATCAACGTGCGGATCAGCCAGTTCGGCGCCGCCTTCCTGCGCGACATCCGCGACTGGATGGGCCCCGAAGCGCCACCGATCCCGATCCGTTCGGACGGGTATCTCTACCTCGCCGACACCCCGGCCTTCGCCGATGCCCTGAGGCAGGCGCAGGCGCTGCAGGCCGGCCTCGGCGCCGCCACCCGCCTGCTCGGCCCCGATCAGGCCGCTGCCGAATGGCCCTACCTGTGCTTCGACGGCATCGCGCTGGCCAGCCACAACCCGGTGGACGAAGGCGCCTTCGACGGCATCGCCCTGTTCGACCTGTTCCGCCGTCAGGCCCGGGCGCAGGGCGCGCATTACGTGACCGGAGAGGTCGCCGGACTGACCCGCGACCGCGACCGGATCACCGCCGCGACCCTGACCGATGGCACAAGCTATGCCCCCGGCATCGTGGTCAATTGCGCCGGCACCCGCGGCGCGCAAGTGGCCGCCATGGCGGGCCTGTCGCTGCCGGTCGAACCGCGGGCGCGCTTTTCCTACGTCTTCGACGCGGCCGAGCCGCTGCCCGGCCCCCTGCCGCTGACCATCGACCCCGCCGGCGTCCATGTCCGCCCCGAAGGCGGCGGGTTCCTCGCCGGCTATGTGCCGCGGCCCGACCTGCCCCGCGATCCGGAGGATTTCACAATCGACCATGCGGTGTGGGAGGACGCGGTCTGGCCGATCCTGGCCACCCGCATTCCGGCCTTCGAGCGGATCCGCCTGCGCCGCACCTGGGTCGGGCATTACGACTACAACAGGCTCGACCGGAACGCCGTGTTGGGCCCGCATCCCGAGGTGGCGAATTTTCTGTTCTGCAACGGCTTTTCCGGGCACGGGCTTCAGCAATCTCCCGCCATTGGGCGAGGTCTTGCCGAGTGGATCGTCGATGGCGGCTGGCGCACCCTTGACCTTTCCGGACTGGGCTACGAGCGTGTCGCCCTGAACCGCCCGCTGATCGAACGGGCCGTGATCTGAAGGAAACGCCCATGCTGACCAAGATCGTTCTGACCGGGGCCTGCGGGTCGCTCGGGTCCTTGCTGCGGGACCCGTTGTCGCGGATGTGCGACGAATTGCTCAGCGTCGATATCGCCGATGCGCCGGCCGAACTGCACGAGGGCGAGCATTTCGAAAAGGCCGACGTGACCGATTTCGACACCGTCCTGCGGATCGTGACCGGCGCCGACATGGTGGTGCATTTCGCCGGCATCGCCGACGAACGCCCCTTCGACCAGATCATCGGCCCGAATTTCCTGTCCTGCTACAACGTGTGGGAGGCCGCCTATCGGCATGGCGCGCGCCGGGTCGTCTATGCTTCGTCGGTGCATGCGGTGGGCATGACCGAAACCAATGCCGGCGCGGGCCTCGATGCGCCGCACCGGCCCGACACATTCTACGGCCTGATGAAATGCATGTCCGAGGATCTGGCCCGGCTCTATTGGGAAAAGCGCGGGGTGGAATCGGTCTGTTTGCGCATCTTCTCCTGCACCGCCGAACCGCAGAATGCCCGGGCGCTGGGCACCTGGCTCAGCCATGGCGACCTGCAGCGCCTGGTGGTGCGGGCGGTGGACACGCCGACCACCGGGTTCACGCGGGTCTACGGCATCTCGAACAACGATCGCGCCCCGGTGCGCAACGATGCCGCCGCCTTCCTGGGCTACAAGCCCCGGGACAATGCCGAGGACTGGGCCGCGGCGATCCTGGCCGCCGCCCTGGCCCCGGACCCGTCCGACCCGGCGCAGATGCGGCTGGGCGGGCCCTTTGCCACGGTGCCCTTGGGCGAAAGCGGCGTGGCCGGGATCAAGGCGACGAATGTGGGCCGCGATGAGGGGCAACGCCCCGAAGAGGCCGCCCCCGGCCCCGGTCCCGATTCCACCCCGAAACCCAATGCCGACAAGCTTCCGTCCTTCCTGTCGCGCAAGGGAATGGGCGGCTGACGGCGCCGGCCTAGAACCGGATCTCGAACACCGCGCCGGGCCCCTCGGCCAGGGTGATCTCGGCGCCATGGGCCTCCAGGATCCGGCGCACGATGGGCAGGCCCATGCCGGTGCCGCCGGTGTCGCGGCGGGTGGTGAAGAACGGCTCGAACACCCGGTTGCGGTTGCCGGCGCTGATCCCCGGCCCGTCATCGGCGATGCGCAAAAGGTCGGCCTCGGCGCTCAGCGTCACCTTGCCCGCGCCGTGTTCGGCGGCATTGCCCAGCAGATGCTCCAGCACCAGCCGCAGCCCGTCGACCGGGATCGGCGCATCGCCATCTGTGGCGACGACCAGTTCCAGCCCGGCGAATTCCTGCGCCAGGTCCGCGATCACCCGCGACAGCCGGGCCGACCCGCCCGGCAGCGGTTCCTGCGCCCGGGCCAGGCGCCGCTGGGCATCCAGCAGCGCCGTCATCCGGTCCGCCGCCTCGTCGATCCGGGTCAGCAGCTTGCGCCGCTCGGCCTCGGGCAGGTCGTTGCTGTCCAGCAGTTCGGCCGCGCCGCGCAGCGTGGTCAGCGGCGATTTCAGCTCGTGGGTGACATGGTCGGCATAGGACCGCAGCACCGCCTCGCGCCCCTGCAGCACCCGGCCCATGTCAAGGATCGTCTGCCCCAGCCCCTGCATCTCGGCGGTGCCGTAATGGGCCATCGGCCGCGAGGCCGCCGGATCGCCGTCCCTGAGCCGCCGGGCGCGGTCCGCCAGCCCCCGGATCGGGCGCAGCAGGATCCGCGCCAGCACCCAGCCGACCAGGGCCGTGGCCGCGACCACGGCCAGCACCACCAGCACCAGCGCCCCGCCCTGGCCCAGCCGCGGCGCCAGCACGCCCAGCGCGGCGATCCCGATCAGCGGCAGGCACAGCACCACCGCCAGGGTCGCGCCCAGAACCAGCGCCAGCGACGGACGCCACTTGCGTTCTATGCGCTCCGGCACGGGCCCATCCGCACACCGACGCCGTGCAGGCTTTCGATCGCGTCGGCACAACCGGCACCGGCCAGCTTGGCGCGCAGGTTGCGCAGGTGGCTGTCGACGGTGCGGTCGCTGATCTCCACATGCAGGCCATAGACCGCATCGACCAGTTGCGGCCGGCTGAGCACCTGGTCGGGGCGGGCCATGAGCCGGGCGAGGATCTCCATCTCGCGGGCGGTCAGGGCCAGGTCGGCGCCGTTGACCCGGCACAGGTGGCGGCCGGGATCCAGCTCGATCACCCCATGGCGCAGCGGGCCGGACGGCTCGCCCCCCGCCGCCGGCCGGGCGCGGCGCAGGATCGACTTGATCCGGGCCACCAGTTCGCGCGGCGAAAACGGCTTGGCGACATAATCGTCGGCGCCCAGTTCCAGGCCCAGCACGCGGTCGATCTCGTCATCTCGGGCGGTCAGGAACAGCACCGGCACCTGGCTTTTCGCCCGCAGGCTGCGGCAGACCTCGAGCCCGTCCATCTCGGGCAGGCCGATATCCAGCACGATCAGGTCCGGGCGCAGGCGATCGGCCTCGCGCAGGGCGGCGCGGCCATCGGCGGCCTCGTGCGTGGCAAAGCCCGCGCGTTCCAGCGCGATCCGCACCACGTCGCGGATCGTCGGATCGTCATCGACGATCAGGATCGTCTGCTCGGTCATGCGCGGGCCCCGTCAGCAGTTCCGACAAGGCTAGAGCGCCCGGCCGCCTTGCGAAAGCCCCCTTGCCCGCGTATCGGCACCGGCCCGTCCGGCCACCAGCCGTCGCGCCGGACAAGCGCGGGCATGCCGCGCCGCAGATATCCCGTCATCTCCCTGTCCCTATCCGTTCGTTTGCCGATCACTGGGGCGGCATGGTGCAGCCTGCCGGCCCAGATCGTGCAGATTTCACGCAATCCCGCCCGGCGCGGCAACTTGGCCCTGCCCCAGCGCCCCGGGCCATGCCATAGTGGCGCCATGACCGACCCCGCCCTGTCCCTGCCCGCGGCCACGGCCAGCCATGTCGTCACCCGGGCCGAACTGGCCACGCGCCGCCCGCGTGGCCTGCACCGGCAGGATTTTCACGAACTGATCTGGGTCCAGAACGGCCGGGTTCGCCATCACCTGCCCGACGGGCCCGAGGACCTGGCCGAAGGCGACCTGGTCTTCGTCACCCCCGATCATTCCCATGCGCTGCAGGGCCGGGGCGCGGCGGCGATGGTCGTTTCGGTCGCGATTCGCGCCGCGGTGATCGACGCGCTCGGCGCGCGGCACGAGGCCCTGTCCGGCCACGGCTTCTGGGCCGGCACCGCCCGGCCGGCCCGCGCCCATCGCGACATGCGCCAGCTGGCCGGGCTGAACCAGGCCGCGCTGCGCCTGGAACGCGGGCCGGACCGCGCGCTGGAACTCGAGGCCTTCCTGCTGCCGCTGATGACCGACCTGGTCGACGCCACCCCGCCCCTGCCCGAGGATGCGCCCGACTGGCTGGCCCGGGCGCTGGCCGCCGCGCGCGATCCGCGGGTGTTCCGCGACGGGGCCGCCGGGCTGGCCCGGGCCGCCGGCCGCGCCCATCCCCATGTGTCGCGCACCCTGCGCCGCTATCTGGACCAGACGCCGTCGGATTACGTCAATGCCCGCCGGATGGACCACGCCGCGCGCCGCCTCGTCGGCAGCGCCGACACACTGGCCGAGATCGCGGCCGAATGCGGCATCCCCAACCTGAGCCATTTTCACAAGCTGTTCCTGGCCCATCACGGCCAGACCCCGCAGCGCTATCGCCGCGACCGTCAGAAGGCGCTGGTCCAGCCTTAGCCCGCCCGATGTGCCGCGCGGTCCCGCTTGCCAGTCCCGCGCATGCATGAGACCTTGCGCCCACGCGACGGGAGGCGCCATGCAACGCAGCGACACCATGACCGGGGAACAGACCGCCGGTCTGCCCCAGCTTCACCTGCCCCGCAACGCGGGGACCCCGCTGGACCTGTCCTGGGTCCGGGCGGTGCAGGCCAATACCTCGGCCATCGAACGGCGGGCGGCGACGCTGCCCGGGCGTCGCTCGGTCAAGAAGGAGTGGCAGGCGGCCTGGCTGTGCAAGGCGATCTCGCTGATCGACCTGACCACGCTCGCGGGCGACGACACGCCCGGCCGGGTCCGGCGCCTGTGTGCCAAGGCGCGGCAGCCGGTGCGGGCCGATCTGCTGGAGGCGCTGGGGATGCAGGGCCTGACCACCGGCGCGGTCTGCGTCTATCACGACATGATCGAACCGGCGGTCGCGGCCCTCAGGGGCACCGGCATTCCGGTCGCCGCCGTATCCACCGGCTTTCCCGCGGGCCTGTCGCCCTACAAGCTGCGGATCGCCGAAATAGGCGAAAGCGTGAAGGCCGGCGCGGCCGAGATCGACATCGTGATCTCGCGCCGCCATGTCCTGACCGGCGATTGGCAGGCGCTGTATGACGAACTCGCCGAAATGCGCGCCGCCTGCGGGCCGGCCCATATGAAGGCGATCCTCGCGACCGGAGAGCTGGGGTCCTTGCGCAATGTCGCCCGCGCCAGCGTGGTGGCGATGATGGCCGGCGCCGATTTCATCAAGACCTCGACCGGCAAGGAAAGCGTCAATGCCACCCTTCCGGTCAGCCTGGTGATGATCCGCGCGATCCGCGAGTTTCAGGCCCGCACCGGCTTCAAGGTCGGCTACAAGCCCGCCGGGGGGATTTCCAAGGCCAAGGACGCGCTGGTCTACCTGGCGCTGATCAAGGACGAATTGGGCGACCGCTGGCTGCAGCCGGACCTGTTCCGCTTCGGCGCCTCGTCCCTGCTGGGCGATATCGAACGGCAGCTGGAACACCACGTCAGCGGCGCCTATTCCGCCGCCTGGCGGCATCCTGCGGGGTAAGGCAATGAATGTGAAAGAAATCTTCGACAGCATGGATTACGGCCCCGCCCCCGAAAGCGCTGCCGAGGCGCTGGACTGGCTTGCCGTGCGCGGCGGCATCGCCGGGAATTTCGTCAACGGCACATGGGGCCCGCTGCGCGACGACATGGCGGTGATCAACCCGGCCACGGGCGAGCGCATCGCCGGGTTGACCAAGGCGACCCCGGACGAGGTGAATGCCGCCGTCGCCGCCGCCCGCAAGGCGCAAGCCCCCTGGGCCAAGATCGGCGGCCATGCGCGGGCGAAATACCTCTATGCCCTGGCCCGGCTGATCCAGAAGCAGTCCCGCCTTCTGGCGGTGGTCGAGACCCTGGACAACGGCAAGCCGATCCGCGAAAGCCGCGATATCGACATCCCCTTGGCGGCGCGGCATTTCTACTACCACGCCGGCATGGCCCAGCTGATGGAAACCGAACTGCCCGGGGCGGAACCCTTGGGCGTCTGCGGCCAGATCATCCCGTGGAACTTCCCGCTGCTGATGTTGTCCTGGAAGATCGCCCCGGCTTTGGCCATGGGCAACACCGTAGTGCTGAAACCGGCCGAGGACACGTCCCTGTCCGCCATGGTCTTTGCCGAGCTTTGCCAGGAGGCCGGGTTGCCCCCGGGCGTGGTCAACATCGTCACCGGCGATGGCGACACCGGCGCGGCGCTGGTGGCCTCGGAGGTCGACAAGATCGCCTTCACCGGCTCGACCGAGGTCGGCCGGATCATCCGCGCGGCCACGGCCGGCAGCGGCAAGTCCCTGACGCTCGAACTGGGGGGCAAGAGCCCTTACATCGTCTTCGACGACGCCGACATCGACAGCGCCATCGAGGGGCTGGTCGATGCGATCTGGTTCAACCAGGGCCAGGTCTGCTGCGCCGGCTCGCGCCTGCTGGTGCAAGAGAACATCGCCGAACGGTTCCACGGCAAGCTGCGCGCCCGGATGGACGGGCTGCGCATCGGCGATCCGCTGGACAAATGCATCGACATCGGCGCCATCGTCAGCCGCGCCCAATGCGACCGGATCGCGGCCCTGGTCGACGGCACGGCGGGCGAGGTGCACCGCAGCCCGCAGCCGCTGCCCGACCAGGGCTGTTACTACCCGCCGACGCTGATCACCGGGCTGTCACCCGCCGACCCGCTGATGCAACAGGAAATCTTCGGCCCGGTCCTGGTGGCGACCACCTTCCGCACCCCGGCCGAGGCGGTGCAGCTGGCCAACGACACCCGCTATGGCCTGGCCGCGACGGTCTGGACCGAGAACCTGAACCTGGCGCTCGAGATCGCGCCGAAACTCGCCGCCGGGGTGGTCTGGGTCAACGCCACCAACCTGTTCGACGCCGCCGCGGGGTTCGGCGGGGTGCGCGAAAGCGGCTTTGGCCGCGAAGGCGGCTGGGAAGGGCTGCAGGCCTATTGCAAGCCCGCCGGCAAGGCCGTGCCGGTCAAGCCGCCGGTCCCGTTCACGGGCGACGGCGCCCCGGCCGATCCGATCGACCGGACCGCCAAGTTCTATGTCGGGGGCAAGCAGGCCCGCCCCGATGGCGGCTATTCCCGCGCGATCCACGGCAAGGGGGGCCGGCTTCTGGGCCATGCCGGTATCGCCAATCGCAAGGACATCCGCAACGCGGTCGAGGCCGCGACCGGCGCCACCGGCTGGTCGAAGGCAACCGCCCATCTGCGCGCCCAGATCCTTTTCTACATCGCCGAGAACCTGTCGGCCCGCGCGGGTGAATTCGCCGCCCGGATCGACGCGCTGACCGGGGCCAGGGGCGGGGCCAAAGGCGGGGCGAAAGAGGTCGAGGCGGCCATTCGATGGCTCTTCACCTGGGCCGCCTGGGCCGACAAGCACGATCACCGCGCCAAACCCGTGCCGATCCGCGGCACGGCACTGGCGATGAACGAACCCGTGGGGGTGATCGGCGTGTTGTGCGACGATACCCGCCCGCTGATGGGGCTGATCGAACCGCTGGCCCCGGCCCTGGCCATGGGCAACCGGGTGGTCGCCCTGGCCTCGGACTCCTTTCCGCTGGCGGCGACGGATTTCTACCAGGTGCTCGACACCTCGGACCTGCCCGGAGGCGCGGCCAATATCCTGACCGGCCCCCATGCCGACCTGGCGCCGCATATCGCCGCCCATGTCGGGGTGGACGCGGTCTGGTCCTTCTCGACCGCCGATGTGTCCCGGGTGATCGAACACAGATCGGCCGAGACCCTGAAACGGACCTGGGTCAACAACGGGCTGGCCCGCAACTGGCCCCATGCCACCTGGCTGGCCCAGGCGACCGAGGTCAAGACGATCTGGATCCCCTACGGCGAAGGCTAGGCCGAGACGGGCAAGAGACGGCGGGCGTGGCGCCCCGGGCCTGACCCGGGGCCTCAGCGGCACAGGTCCCGGGTCAGGCCCGGGACGGGTGCGGAGATGATCACTTGCGCGGCTTCGATTTCCAGCTGTCCAGCCAGCGCCCGATGCGCGAGCGGCGCTCGGCCAGGCCGGCATTGACTTCGTCGACCTTGTGCTCGACCCGATCGGTCAACGGGTCGATCGTGCGTTCGCGGAACTGCCGCCACATCGCGCGGGCAAAGAAGACCGCGCCCAGCATGGCGGCATAGATCACGATGTTGACCCAGGGAAACGGGCGATACTCCGGCCCGGCCCCTTCGGGCAAGGGGCTGATCGACACCGCGTTGGGATAGATCGTCAGCCAGCGGATGCGCCAGCCGTAATGGGTGATCACGACCCAGTCATGCGGTTCGGCGGTCGAGATCACGCCCGCCGCCTCGGCCTGCAGGTCCGAACTGTCGAACTTGAAATAGGGCGGATAGATCCAGCCGGTATCCTCGTTGCGATAGACCATTGTTTCGCGCCCGGCGCGGATCAGGCCGAACAGATAGGTGTTCACCCGCTCGGTATTGATCAGCCGAAGGTCCCGGGTCGGCTGTTCGGCGCCGCCGGTATCGGCCTGGGCATAGAACAACCGGTTGAAACTGGTGAAATCCGTGCGGATCACCTCGGTCGAGATGACCCGCGCCACGTCGCGCTGGGGCAGCACGTAATGCAGCCAGACGGCGAGGACCAGGAAGATCGTGATGCGGATGACCCGGCGGATATTGCGCATGGAACCAGCGCCTTTCAGTTGATGGCCAGAATGATCGCCGCGGTGACGACCGGCGGTATCACATAGATAAGCAGGATCAGCTTCTTGCGCAGCCCGTTTTCGTATTTCGCCATGCCCTCGGCGATATAGGCGTCGCGCATGGCCTCATCGGCGCCTTCGGGCGCCTCTTCGGCCCAGCTGTTCTCCAGCTTTTCCCGCCGGACCGAGCGGGAATAGATCGAGACCAGCCAGTAGATCACGGTCAGCGCCACGAAACCGAGGACGATCAGCTGCAGAAATCGCATCCTATCGCCTCCTGACCGCGCCCCAGGGTCCGACCAGGTCCACCGGATCGGGCTTGGGGCGTTTCGGGGCTGCCGGCTCCTCCAGCGGCGCGTCATGGCCGAACAGCGCGGCGCGCGCCCCGGCCTTGTCCACGGCGTATTCGGTCGCCAGGAAATGCGCCACATAGGCGCGCTTTTCCTCGGGCCATTCCGCATAGGCGGCGTAGAAGGCGCTCTTGGCGCAGATGAACAGCTGACGGATATCCATCGGCGACAACTCGGCCAGCAGCATGTTGACCAGGTCGGCATCCGGATGGGCCCGCGCCCGCAGGGTATAGAAAAACGCCGGATGATCGCTGTCGATCGTCGGCCAGCGCCCGCCCGCCTCGGCCCAGCGGACCAGGTCGTTCAGCCCGTGCCATTCCTCGGGCAGATGCGCGACATGGCGCCGGGCCAGCAGCCGCAGGTCGCGACGGGTCGCGCCGGTCAGGTCCTCGCCCAGGGCGCTGGCGATATCGGCGACGATGAAATCCATCTTCTGGCGCAGGATCGCCGCCGAATCGATGCCGCGCGCCTCGACGATCGGTTCGACCAGGTCGTTGAGCATCAGGAACCGGGCGATCCGCGACCGTTCGCCCCGCTCGAAACAATAGGCGATCGGCAAGGGCCCCAGGGACGCCTTGTCGCCCATGGTGATCGCCGCCGGGTGCGGCACCCCCCGAAACACATAGAGCCCGCCGAAATGCGCCGTCCAGAAATTGTCCTGTTCAAAGGACATCTCGTTCAGTTTCAGCGGGTTGCGGGTGATGTCGCCGGTCTCTTCGGCCAGTTCGATCATCTGCGCGATCAGCAGGTCGTCCCACCAGGCGTCGTCCTCGGTCCGGAACCGGTCGATCAGCGCGTCGAGCCGAGCCGCGGTGGCCACGGCGCCGCCGGTTGTATCCGCCTCGACCCGGATCGTGCCGATGTCGAACAGCCGCGCCGCGCTGTCCAGCCGAAAGACCGAGTTCACCAGTTCCCCCGCCACCGCATCCCGCGCGGTCAGGGCGAAAAGCTGCGCCTCGTTGCCGTCGATGAATTGCCGCAGGATGCCCCGGCTGGTCGAAAACGTCGCCTCCAGCAGCGGCGCGGTCTTCTGTTCGGTGGTCAGCAGGATGAACTGCCGGTTGACCCCATGCGGGTTGAGATACAGCGGATCGCCCAGCTCATCGGCGATCTCGGGGCTCTGGCCGGCGATATCGATGTGGAAATCGGTGAGCGTCGTTTCCCGGCCGGTCAGATGCCTGAGCGCGCGATTGTAACGGTCCACCAGCACCGGCGAGGTGACGGGGACCAGGTTGCCGAACATCAGGCCTTTTTCGATCAGGCGTTTCACTCTGCGATCCCCCGTTTTGCATGACCGGATCGCAGGGCGAACGTTCCGGCGATCAGCGCAAGGCCGCCGGATATCACACCGCTCCAGAGCGTCTGGGCCAGGTTCTGCAGCGCCGCGCCGATGGTTCCGCCCAAGTATAGCGGGAACAGGATCGCGGGGCTTTCATTGGCCTGTTCGACCATCGCATTCGCCGCCGCCTGCGCCGAATGCACCATGTCCAGCAAGCGGCCCACGGCAAAGGACGCCAGCGCCCAGACCAAAAGCGCCAGCAGCAGCACCGCAAGGCCTGCCAGCCAGGCCCGCCCGATCAGGGGTGCGGCCCGGCGCATGACGACCCAGGCGCCAACGACCGACAGCCCCCAGACCGGCAAGTGAATGTACCAGAATTCTGCGAAATCGCGGATCAGCGCCATCACCACACCTTCTCCGTCCACCGCTTCGGCGGTTGCGCCACGCTCAGGATCAGGATCGGGGTCCGGAACAGGCCGGAAATCGCCCCGAGCCGCGCGAAATGGCCCCGGAAAGTCGGCCAGCCCGCCTCCACCAGTACCGGCGAGGTGGCCGGCACCAGATTGCCGAACATCGGGCCCGTTTCGATGAGGCGGTGCATCAGGTCGACCCTTCCACGTCACCGTTACCGGTTCGGGCGAAAGCCCTTTGCGCAGAGAAAAGCGCAATGATGGCGGCAAGAAAACCGGTGACGACCGACGGAACGAAGTGCCTGGTCGCCTGGTCGACGTTATCCGCCAGCGTGACGAGCGCTCCTGTCAGACTGTCCGCGTCCCCGGAATACCGGGGCGGGTCGACCAGATGCAACAGCAGGTCGGTCAGAGCGAACCCTCCGACCAGGACGCCGCAGAACAGGACAAGCTGGAGCAGGACCGCGACAGGGGTTCCGACCCCGGGCAAGGCCCAGCTGCCGGTCATCCGCCCCAGCCCATAACCGATCGCCAGAACGATCGGCGGTACCAGCAGGCTAGCGATCAAGACCCCGCCTCCACATGCTCACCACACCTTCTCCTTCCACCGCTTCGGCAACTGCGCCACGCTCAGGATCAGGATCGGGGCCCAGAACAGGCCGGAAATCGCCCCGAGCCGCGCGAAATGGCCCAGGAAAGCCGGCCAGCCCGGCTCCAGCAGCACCGCGAAATCCACCCCCTGCGCCAGGTAGAGCACGGCAAAGAACACCGCCCCCAGCACCAGCATGATCGCGATCGCCACCGCGGTCAGCGCCAGCAACGGCCGCACGCCTTCGGGGAACAGATGGCTCAACACCCGCGGCACCAGCCAGCCCATCGCCGCCAGCACCAGCGCCGGGATCAGCAGGTTCAGCCCGTAGCCCGCGAATTCCATGGGCCCCCTCCTTCATCTTGGCCGAAAAACTCCGGTGGGCGGCCCGACCGGCGCCACCGGCACAACGCCGCCACGGGGGCGGAGCCCCGCTTGCGCCACCCCGACGCCGCGGGCAGGGCTGCCGCGGCAGGGCTCATGCCTTGCCCTCCATATAGCGCCGCCGCGCCTCGTCCTGGCGGCCGAACTCACGCACCATGGCCGCAATCGCCGCCTCGTCGGACTTGTCGGCATAGCGGAATTCGCTGTCGGCGTAGCGGTTGATTTCCTGGGTCACCATCTCGACGGTGATCGGGCGGCGCAGTTCCGCGATCATCGCCGATTTGGTGTCGTAGTCGCGGAACAGGAACAGATCCGGCTTTTCCATCCACTCGTCGGGCAATTCGAAATCCATCGCCCGGACCTTGACCGCGTCGGTGATGTTCTTGATCGCCCGGCCGGTGAAGCGCGGATCGGCCTCCTGGATGGCTTTCAGATAGGTGCCCAGCTTGGCGATCGTGTCCAGCGCGCCGACCTGGTCGCGCACCCGGTCGAACACCCGCAGCAGCCCCTCTTCCCTGGGCCGGTTGTGGCTGTCGAAACTGGCGGCGACGGCGCGCGTGATCTCCTGCGCGGCAAAGACCTCGTGATCGCCCACCGGAATGTCGTGGTTGCGGCCCATCAGCAGGTAGAGGATGTCGATGTAATCCTCGCGCGTCTGCGGCCCGTCGACCAGGAACCGGGCGCCGGCACGCTGGCGCAGGGCGTCGTCGACATTCTCGGGGTAGTTGGAAAACATGCCGAAGGTGCAATTGCCCCGGACCACCGTATTGGCCCCGGCGAAGGCTTCCATGAAGACCGCGGTGACCTCCTGTTGACCGGCGCTGGATTGCCGGTCACCGCGCTTGCCGGCGATCTGGTCGATATCGTCGATCGTGCCGAAGCCGATCACACCGGGATCCAGCACGCTGTTCACGAAAGCCTTGGCGTTCTGGCCCGACCTGCCCTGGTAGCTGTCGATATTGTCGATGCCGAAATTCTGGTAGCGGAAGGTATAGCCGGCATTGGCGCAATACTCGTTGATCAACCCGGCCATCATCTGGATCAGCGTGGTCTTGCCGGTGCCCGGCGCGCCGTCGCCCATGAAGGTGAAGATGAAGCCGCCGAGTTCCGCGAAGGGGTTCAGGCGGCGCTCGAAATCATAGGCCATCAGCATCTTCGACAGCCGCAGGGCCTGGGACTTGGCGATATGGTTGCCCACAACCTCGTTCGGCTTCTTGAAACTCATGGTCAGCGTGGTCGACCTGGCCGCCCTTGCGGGGGCGAAACCGCGCAGGGTCAGCGCGTCCGCCTCCACCTTCCAGGCGGCCCCGGTGAACGCACCCAGCCGCGGCGCGGTGCCGGCGCGGGCGGCGACCTTTTCCATCAGCTGCTCGCAGAAAGCGAGGACCGCAGGGACGAGCCGCGCCTCGGCGGTGACATGGGCGGCCAGGTCCTGATCCAGTTCCCACAACGCGCCATGCAGCGCCAGTTGGGCATTGTCGGTCAGCACCTCCTCGACATCGCCGACCTCGACGCTTTCCTCGCCCGCATGGGCCGACAACAGGAAGGCCGCGGCATTGGCGAAGCAATGCAGCACGACCAGCGCCTCGGCGCTGAGCAATTCGCCGAACTCGGTCTTGCGATCGGCGCCCAGGGCCCCTTCCAGGTTGGCGCGCTTGAGGTCGGACAGGCCGGTCGCCTCGCTGAACTGGTCGCCCATGGCCAGGGCGATGGCCAGCGCCCGGCGCAGCCCGTGGGCGGTGGTGGCCTGCAGCGGCGTGGTCAGGATATCGCCGCCGTCGCTGTCCTCGATCCGGGCCAGAAGCTGCACACCCTCGGGACGTGTCGTGCGGCGGGTGACAAGGCCCGGCGTGGTCGACCGGAACGCCCGGCGCGTGCCGATGCCGCTGGACCGTTCCGGCGCCGCGGCTTCCCGCGGCCTGGCGACCCGCGGCGCATGATCGAAGCCCTGCAACAGCCCGGCGGCGGCGTCGTAATGGGCGCGAATGGTCTCTTCGCGCAATTCCATCTGGTCACTTGTCTGGCTCATGTCCCACCTTTCCGCGCGGGCCACCAAAATTACGTAATTTTGGTGGCCGTCCCGACCTCAACGATAGCTCAACACCCGACCGCCGGCGCCGACGACGAATTTGCGCACGTCGCGAAAGCCCGGAGGCCGGCGTTCCTCCAACGCCTGGTAGGGCCGCTGCGGCAATATGATCGACCGGTCCAGCCGCGTCGCCCCGGTTTCGGCCCCTTGCCCGCCGAACGGGTCGAGCGCGAAGACCTGGCGCTCGACAGAGCCGAAAAAGCCCTTGCGCTCGGTCTCGACCCGGTCGCTGACCAGCTCTTCCTCGGTCCAGACCAGCGCCCAATCCTCGCCCTCGGGCGCCCGGGCCAGATCCAGCACCTCGCGCAGCGGCCCGGCCTGGCGGGTGAAGGTGTGCGAATACATCGGCCCCAGGTGGAACCGGCGCAGCCGCTTGGGATGCAGGTCGTCGAAATCGCCGTCGAAGCCGCGGGCGATCGTCACCAGCTTCAGATGCGCCAGCGCCTGGGCCATCAGATGGGCCTGCACCTCGGGCCAGCGGCGGTCATCCTTGGGCAGGCCGATCCGGCCGGTATCCTCCAGCTCCATCAGGTAGATCGTCGGCAGGTTGACCTGGCTGTCATAGACCGCCCAATGCACCAGGAATTGCCGCCGCGGGTCGCGCGGATCGCCCAGATTTCCCAGCCACAGGCTCTGCGGATCATTGCGGGCCCAGAACAGCTCTCCGCGCGCCAGTTCCTCGTAATACAGCCGCTGGGACAGGGCGTATTGCAGCTTGGTCGGGATTTCGCGGTCGCGCAGAATCACCCGGACCATCTCGTCCTTGAGCGCTTCGGCGCTGCGCATGTTGGCCAGGTGCCGATCCGCCTGGGCGGCGTCATTGGCCATGCTCATCAGCTCGGCAAAGACCGGAAAACCGCTTTCGATCCGGTCGAAGGTCAGCTTGCCGGCATGGGGCACCCGGCCCGCGAAATGATATTTGTGCGCCAGGGCGCGAAAGGTGAAATTGAGCGCGACGAGGTAGCGCGCCAGCACCTCGACCTCGCGCCGGTCCAGCCGGCCCTCGGCCTCCATCGTGGCCGCGACCCGGGTCAGGTGCCCGGTGATCCGCTCGAACTTGCCGAAATACCGCCGGGTGGCGCGGGTATCGTCAATCTGGGACGGGTCGGTGGCGGTTTCGGTCATGGTCGCGCGGTCACCCTGGCCTGCGGCCGAAGCGCGCGATGTGGTCCCGCGCGATCCGGCCCGACAGCGCCTTGTCGACACGCGCCGCCCCGCGCCGCACCCGCGCGAGGACCACCAGGAACGCCGCGCCGGCAATCACCGGGAGGGTGAGCAAGGTGGCGAACAGCCCCCGGAACGCGACCCGCGGCGCCGGATCGCCTGCCAGCGGCATCACGCGGACCCCGGTCGCCACCACGGCGACACAGGCGAAGAACAGGTTCCGCGCATGGCCGGGGATCATTCCGCGCCGTAGAGGTTCTTGTCGTGCTTCTCGACGATCTTCTGGAACCGGCGGACGAAGCGTTCGTCGGCCTTGGCCTTCTGCTCCAGCACCTCGCGGGCAAAGACCATGTGGTCCTCGTGCGCTTCCAGCATGTCGGCCATCCGCGCATTGGTGGCGGACCCGATCGCGGCCATCGCCGTCTGCGCCTCCTGGTCGGTCTTGACCCCGATCTCGTTGATCCGGTGGGCGACGTCCTGCTGCTGCGCCGTCTTCAGCGACTTGGTCAGCGCGTCATACAGCACCACCCTCTGCTTTGTGTCGGTGGTCAGCTTGTTGATCAGCACCATCTGGGTGGCGGCCTGGTTCTGCAGGCTGTCGATCCAGGTCTTGCCCTTCTCGATGTAGCGTTCGAGCGTCTGGGACTTGGCCAGCTTCACCTGCTCTTGCTGGACCAGTTCGTTATACTTGGCGTTCAGCGCGGCCAGTTCGGTTTCCAGCTTGGTGCGGGCGGCGGCGTCCTGTTCGACGGCGATCCTGTTCTCCAGCTCGATGATCCTGGGGTCCATCGCCACGATCTCGGCCTTCACGGCTTCCAGTTCGCCGACCACGGCCTCGCGGTCGTCCAGCGTGCCGGACAGGTTGGTTTCGACCTTTTCCTTCTGTTCGTTCAGCACCGCCAGCTGGCTTTCCAGCAGCCTGGTGATCACGTCGGACTTGGCGATCAGGTCCTGCAGCTTGTCGTCGACGCTGGCGCTGCGGATCCGTTCCTGGCGCATGCTTTCGGCCTTGCCGCGGGCGAAGATGCCCACGACCGTCTCCCACCCGGTTTTCGAGCGCATCTCGTCGAAATCCTTCTGGAAGCCCGCGGTCACGTCATCGAGCCCCATGATGAGTTCCGCGATATTGGCGTTCATCGCCTCGGTATGGGCATGGACATCGTCGAGCGAGGCATTCTCGATGTCGATGGCGATATCGTCGCCGGCCTCGATCCTGGTCCGCACCGTCTCGATCCGGCTGGTCAGTTCGGAAATCTTGGCCTGGGCGGTGGCCACCTGGTCCTGGGAGTCCTTGATCTGGGTCTCGAAATCGGCCATCAGCGGGGTCCTCGTTTCACTCACCTTCTCGTCATATGGGAAGTGTTACCTGCATTTGCACGTCAGGTGTAGCCCAATGGCCTGCCCCGGCAGCGCCACCTAGCCGCCCGACAGGGTGTCCGACGACAGCGGATCGGCCTGGCTGACCACCTCGTCTTCGGCGGCGGCTTCAACCGCTGGTGCGTCTTCGGCGTCGTTCTCATCCGCTGGCGCGTCTTCGCCCGTCACCTCGGTCGCGCCATAGATGGTTTCGGGATCGACGATGGTCGGCGCCAGTTCCACCCCGCGATTGGCCAGCGCCTCGCCCTCGTACATCACCGATTCCTCGTAGGTGCGCACGGTCACCAGCGCGCCCCGCTCGACCCGGTCGTAAAGGTCGATGATGTCGTGGTTGAACAGCCGGATACAGCCGGCCGAGCCGCTGTTGCCGATCGAGCCCATGTCATTGGTGCCATGAATGCGGAAATAGGTGTCGCGCCCGTTCTGGAACAGATACAGCGCCCGCGCGCCCAGCGGGCTGGCCAGGCCGCCCTCGACCCCGCCGGCGAAGGGGCCGTAGACCTCGGGCTGGCTGCGCAGCATGTTGGCCGTGGGCGTCCAGCCCGGCCATTCCCGCTTCAGCCCCACCGTGCTGTCGTTGCGCATCGACAGCCCGGCCCGCCCGACGGCGATGGGATAGCGCCGCGCAGTGCCGCCCTCTTCGACCAGGAACAGGAACTTGGCATGCGGATCGACCACGATGGTGCCCGGGCTTTCCGGACCTTCATAGGCCACCAGCGCCCGCTGGTTGACCCCGGTCAGGTATTCCGGCGGCACCGGCGGCAGCGCATAGTCGCCGTCGTCGAGCGCGCCATAGCCGGGCACGATCTGGTCCGCAGGCACGCCGCCGATCAGCTCGGGCTCTTCGGGCTGGGCGCAGGCGGTCAGCAGCCCGCCCAGGGCGATCAGCACGGCGGCGCAATGCAGGACTCTCATGTGGCCATCCCCCGGTCCGGTGTTTTGCGCCACCCTAGGCAGCCCTGCCGCCGCGCGCAATGGCCGGCCCGCTCCGGTCTATCACATTGAATCCCGGCCCATAGGGATAGCCGGTGATATCCTCGGCCCCGTCCTCGGCGATCACCCGGGTATCGTGTTCGCGATAGCCGCCGGCGCCCGCCTGCCCCTCGGGGATCGTCAGCATCCGCCCCGTGCCGATCACATGGCCGGGGCGCAGCACCGTGTCGATATCCTCGCGCAGCTACGGTCCAAGAGGGCCCCCGTCGTGACAAGAGGTCCCGGCGTTCAGGACGACAGGCGCAGCCAAGGGGGCGACGCCATCGCCCCGCGCCGGCACAGGGCTGGCGCAGGGCGGATCATCCGGCAACATGGACGTGTCAGGCCCGGCGGCGACGCCCCAGCCCGGCCAGCCCGGCAAGGCTGCCGACCAGAAGCCAGCCCGCCGCCGGAAGCGGAACCGCGGCAACGGTGTTCTGATCCTCGAAGGTGAGCGAGATGTCATCCAGCGCGTAATCGTTGCCGGCAAAGCCGGTGGACAACTCAAGCAATTGAACATCGATCGCGCCGGTGCTCGTCGCGACCCAGGATGCCGTGAACTCCGTCCAGACGCCGCTTCCGGCCCCGAAATTGTCAACAGTCTTCACCGTCGTGCCATCAAAGCTGATGCCGAGCGTGGTCGAGCCGCTGCCAAAGAGGCTCATCATCCAGAACGAAAGATCGTATTCGGTGCCCGAAACCACGTTGACGGTCTGGCCCCATGACAAAATGCCCGAAGTTGTCGTGCCGTTGATGGCCATCATGTTGCCGCTGCCGGTTGTATGATCGCCCTCGTTGTCGAACGACCCGTTCACGGTCGTTGCATCCGTCAGAATGGAATACTCGCCGGCATCGAGAAAGACGTTGTCCAAAGCCAGATCGGTCGAGAACCCGGTATTTCCCGC
This sequence comes from Rhodobacteraceae bacterium HLUCCA08, assembly GCA_001314655.1. Lineage (GTDB taxonomy): Bacteria > Pseudomonadota > Alphaproteobacteria > Rhodobacterales > Rhodobacteraceae > Salibaculum. Next base: position 97,080 of record LJSF01000014.1, read on the forward strand.
TTCGAAGTCACCGTTCACGATCAGATCGACCGTGGCGGCATGTGAGGCCGAAGGGATCGCGACTGCCGCAAGGCCGGGCAGGACAAGGATGCCGGCCGCGAGGGCCGCAAGATGTTTCCGAATGTTCATTTTTCTTCCCCAAATGATACCGATGTGCCCGGCGCGCCGGGCCAACATCCGCACGATCCCTGCGGAAAAACGTCCCGCCAAATCCTTTTTCGGGCGCTTTTCAAAGTGACAGGCAACATCGGCCCGGCTCGGTCGGGCGATATCGGAACGACCCGAATTAACCCTTTTTCAACAAGCGTTTCAGCCGTTTCCCCTGCGGCAACAATCAAGGAATTTTACGAAAAGAAAATCACCGGATCACGCGTCGACGCCCCAGATGCGCCCGACATTCTCCAGCGGGTCCCCGTCATCGACATAGCTGCGAATCAACCGGTCCATCGCAGCGCGCGACACCTTGCCATGCGCCTCGGAGAACCCCAGCGAGGCGACCATCTTCCAATGGCCATACATCAGGCAGACAAAACCATAGGCCAGTTCCTCGGTGGCGCGGGCGGGCATCGCGGGATGGGCGGCGTTGATCTCGTGCGCGATCACCTGCCCCAGCAACGTGTACTGGTTGCGAAGATTGTCCCGCACGAGGGTCGAGGACGCGCTCAACGACATCATCGCGTCATAGGCCCGGTCGTCACGCGGCTTGGCCGCACCGTCCAGCAGGTCGAAATAGAAATCGAGGAACATGTCCAATCGTCCCGGCCCGGTCAGCCGTGCGGCGTTCTCGACCAGAAGCTGGCGATAGACCGCGGCCAACTGATCGCAGACCGCGACCATCAGCGTGTCGGGGTCGGGGAAATGATAGCGCACCAATTGCCGCGTGGTATCGGCTTCGGCCGCGATCACGTCATAGGACAGCGGCGCAAGCCCGTGCCGCTGCAACCCTTTCAGGGCACCCAGCACGATCCGTGCCTTGGTGTCCGTCACCGTGTCGTCCGTCACCGCTGCCGTCTCCCCGCCGATTCGGTCGGCACCCGTAAAAACTATCGTATCGCGGGCAAAAGTCATCTTTTCCGACCGGAAAGACCCCGGCGGTTTTCCGACCGCGTGGCGCATTGCACCGATTTGGCTGGAAATCCGCGGCGCCTGCGCCTTAACCTTTCCCCATGTCCTGGCTCGGCAAGCTCTTGCGGCTGTTTCCCAACCGCGACCCCTACCCCGAGGCCCCGGTGCCACCCCCCGAAGGGGTCGCGCGGCTGCACCTGTTCTCGGGCCGGTTCGGCTCCGATCTCGATGCCTATGCCTATGTCTTCGAGGCGCCCGATCCGGACCATCCCGAACCCTTCACCAACGACCTGCCCGAGGCCTTCATCGACACGACGCGCGTCCAGATCGCCCATGGCGCGCGGCTGGAGGATGCCATCGCCCGCATCGCCGGCGGCCGCGCCCTGGACCTGCGCCACCTGATCGATGCCGATGACACGCTGATCATCGTCGACGAGGCCGCCTTCGGCGGCTTTCCCTTCGCCCTGGGCGATACGCCCCGCGCCCGCTATCTGGGCGCCTGGGACGTCCGGACATGATCCCCGGACCGCGCAACCTGATCACCGATATCGACGGGCTGCGCGTCGGCAATGCCGCCGATGCCGGGCTGAAATCCGGGGTGACGGTGCTGACCGCCGATGCGCCCTTCACCGCCGGGGTCAGCATCATGGGCGGCGCCCCCGGCACCCGCGAGACCGATCTGCTGGCCCCCGACAAGACCGTGGAACAGGTCGACGCGCTGGTGCTGTCGGGCGGCTCGGCCTTCGGCCTGGCGGCGGCCGACGGGGTGATGGCGGGGCTGCGCGCCGCCGGGCGCGGCTTTGCCGTCGGCGCCGTCCGGGTGCCGATCGTGCCCGCGGCGATCCTGTTCGACCTGTTGGCCGGCGGCGACCATGGCTGGACCGAAACGCCCTATCCCGCGCTGGGCCGCGCCGCCTTCGACAGCGCCACGCCCGGTTTCGCCCTGGGCAGTGTCGGCGCCGGTACCGGCTGCACCACCGCGACGCTCAAGGGGGGCCTGGGCAGCGCGTCGCTGCGGCTCGACAGCGGCCACATGGTCGGCGCGCTGGTGGCGGTCAATGCGCTGGGCAGCGCCACGGTGGGCGATAGCGCGCATTTCTGGGCGGCCCCGTTCGAACAGGGCACCGAGTTCGGCGGCCTCGGCCCGGCCCCGGCCTTTCCGCCCGGGATCCGCACCAAGCTCGGCCCCCATCGCAACACCACGCTGGCCATCGTCGCCACCGATGCCGCCCTCGACCAGGCCCGGTGCAGCCGCCTGGCCACCGCCGCGCAGGATGGCATGGCACGGGCGCTGGTGCCGTCCCACACGCCGATGGATGGCGACCTGGTCTTTGCCGCCAGCACCGGAGCCCGGCCGCTTGCCGATCCGGTCGCCGATCCGCTGATGATCGGCCATGCCGCCGCCACCTGCCTGGCCCGCGCCATCGCGCGCGGCGTCCACGCCGCGACGCCGGCCGACAACGACCCGCTGCCCTGCTGGTCCCGCCAACCCGCTTTCCTGGGCTAGAAATATCCCGGGAGAGGCCCGACAGGAACCGGGGCAGCGCGCCCGGAACACCGGCCCCTCACTCGGCCAGCAGCGCCGCCATCAGGGCCGTATCGCCCCGCTCCAGCCCCGCGATCACGTCGAAATGATGCCGCCCGGGCTCTTGCACCACCCGGGCGCCCCAGGCCGCGCCCAGGCCCCGCGCCTGGTCGATGAAGGCGGGTCGCTCATCGGCGCCCACCCAGATCGTCACCGGCACCGGCGGCGCCGAAAACCGCGCCGGGCTTTCCGCCGCCGCTTCTGCCGCATCGATCCCCAGGACCGCGTTCATGCCGGTCGCCATCAGCGGCGCCAGATCGCCCAGCGGCGAGATCGGCACCACCCGCGCCACCCGGTCCCGCCATGCGGACGCGTCACGGACGGCCCGCGCCACCAGCTGTCCGCCCGCCGAATGGCCCGCCAGCCGGATCGGCCCCGGCACCGCCTCGGCCAGCATCCCGATCGCCGCCGCCACCTCGGCCCCGATCGCGCCGATCCGGGCCGCGGGGGCCAGGGTATAGCCCGGCAGAGCCACCGCATATCCCGCCGCCAGCCCGCCCGCGGCCAGGTGCGAAAAATCGTCCCGGCCGAAGGCCATCCAGTAGCCGCCATGGACGACGACGATCAGCCCCCTGGCCGCGCCCGCCGGACGGTAAAGCGCGCAGACCTGTCGCGCGCCGGACCCGTAGACCAGCGTTTCGGGCGGATGTGCCGCCCGGAACGCCGCCGCCGCCGCCGCCCAGCGCTCCGGATAGGCCGCGCCGCCCGGGATGTGGGCCGCATTCTCGTAGGCCGCGCTCAGGTCTTCCATCCCGCCCCCGGTGGACAAGTCCCGGTCCCCGCGCCACCTTGCGGAAAACCACCAACACCGGAGACCACGATGCCAAAGGACCAGACCGACCTCGCGACACGCCTCGACCGGCCCGACCTGCTGATCTCCGACGCCTATCTTGGCGGCAATTGGGTGCAGGCCGCAAGCGGCGCGACGTTCGACGTGGTCAACCCGGCCCGCGGCGACGTGATCGCCCAGGTCGCCGACCTGAGCCGCGAAGAGGTGGCAAAAGCCATCGACATCGCCGACCAGGCGCGCCACGCCTGGGCCGCCCGCACCGCCAAGGACCGCGCCCAGGTGCTGCGCCGCTGGTTCGATCTGCTGATGGCAAACCAGGAGGACCTGGCCCGGATCATGACCGCCGAACAGGGCAAACCCCTGGCCGAGGCGCGCGGCGAGGTCGCCTATGGCGCCGCCTTCATCGAATGGTTCGGCGAAGAGGCCAAACGGCTCTACGGCGAAACCATCCCCGGCCACCAGCCCGACAAGCGGATCACCGTGATCCGCCAGCCGATCGGGGTCTGCGCCTCGATCACGCCGTGGAACTTTCCCAACGCGATGATCGCCCGCAAGGTCGGCCCGGCCCTGGCCGTCGGCTGTTCGATCGTCGCCCGCCCGGCCTCGCAGACCCCGCTTTCGGCGCTCGCCATGGCGAAACTGGCCGAAGAGGCGGGGGTGCCGCCGGGCGTCTTTTCGGTCGTGCCCTCCGACAGCGCCCCGGACATCGGCAAGGAATTCTGCGAAAACCCCAAGGTCCGCAAGCTGACCTTCACCGGCTCGACCGAGGTCGGCCGCATCCTGCTGCGCCAGGCCGCCGACCAGGTCATGAAATGCTCGATGGAGCTGGGCGGCAACGCGCCCTTCATCGTCTTCGACGACGCCGACCTGGATGCGGCGGTGCAGGGCGCCATCGCCTGCAAGTTCCGCAACAACGGCCAGACCTGCGTCTGCGCCAACCGGATCTATGTCCAGGACGGGGTCTATGACGCCTTCGCGGCCAGGCTGAAGACGGCGGTCGAAGCCCTGAAACTGGGCGATGGGCTGGAGGAGGGCACCGATCTCGGCCCGCTGATCGACCCCGCCGCGGTCGACAAGGTGCGCGACCACCTTGACGACGCGCTGGCCAGGGGCGGCACGATCCTGACCGGCGGCAAACCTTCGGACCTCGGCCCGCTGTTCTACGAACCCACCGTGATCTGCGACGCCACGCCGGACATGAAGGTCTCGACCGACGAAACCTTCGGCCCCTTCGCGCCGCTGTTCCGCTTCAGCGACGAGGACGAGGTGATCGCCCTGGCCAATGACACGATCTTCGGCCTGGCCTCCTATTTCTACGCCCGTGACATCAGCCGCATCCACAAGGTGGCCGAGGCGCTGGACTACGGGATCGTCGGGATCAATACCGGCATCATCTCGACCGAGGTCGCGCCCTTCGGTGGGGTCAAGCAATCGGGGCTCGGCCGCGAAGGATCGCGCCACGGGATCGAAGAGTTCACCGAGCTGAAATACATGTGCCTGAGCGTCTGACCTGGGCCGGGTGCCGGGACGGCGGGCGGGGCGTCTTGGCCCGGCAGGGCCAAGAGCGGCGTCCCGCCGACCCGCGCCACGGGGCTTGCAGCCTGGCCGCGACACATTAAGGTCGACACAGGGCGACAGAGCGGATCAAAACCGGCATGCACATGCGTTTCACGCGACGATCCTTCGGCCTGGGTGTCGGCGCCGTCGGCCTTGCGGCCTGCACCGACCTGCGCCCGCCGCGCATCGCCCCGACCGCGCCCGGCCCCCTGCCGGACGACCTGCGCCCCGTCCCCAATGCCGCCTATGATGCCTGGGTCGCCGCCTTTCGCGCCCGCGCCCCGTCCCAGGGCATCACCCAGGCCACCCTTTCGGCCGGGTTTCGCGGCACCGGCTACCTGCCCGGCGTCGTCAGCCGCGACCGCAATCAGACCGAATTCTCCCGCACGCTCGAGGATTACCTGGCCATCGCCGCCTCGGACGAACGCGTCGCCAAGGGCCGCGCCGCCCTGGCCCGCCACGGGGGCACCTTGCAGGCCCTGCAGGCCCGCTACGGCGTCGATGCGCGGATCATCACCGCGATCTGGGGCCTCGAAAGCCTGTATGGCGAACGGCGCGGCGACGTCCCCGTGGTCTCGGCCACCTCGACACTGGCCTTCGACGGGCGCCGCGGGGCGTTCTTCGAACGGCAATTGGTCGCGGCCCTCAAGATCCTGCAATCGGGCGACACCACGCCGGAACGGCTGGTCGGATCCTGGGCCGGTGCCATGGGCCACACCCAGTTCATCCCCACGTCCTACGAGGCCTTCGCAGTGGATTTCACCGGCGACGGGCGCCGCGACATCTGGTCCGAGGACCCGACAGATGCGCTCGCCTCGACCGCGGCCTACCTGCAGCGCAATGGTTGGGCCGCAGGTCTGCCCTGGGGGGCCGAAGCCGGGCCGGACGCCCCCGCGGGCCGCGCCCTGCAACCCCAGCCGGGCGGGCCGAGTTTCACCGTCACCGGCAATTTCGACGTGATCAAGCGCTACAACAATTCCGACGCCTACGCGATCGGCGTCGGCCACCTGGCCGACCGGATCGGCGGCGCCGGGCCGCTGCGCGCGCCTTTCCCGCCCGATGCCGATGGCCTGACCAAGGCCGACCGCGAGACCCTGCAACAGCGCCTCACCGCCGCGGGCTTCGATACCGGCGGGGCGGACGGGGTGATCGGCCCGAATACCGAAGCCGCGATCCGGGCCTGGCAGCAGGCCAACGGCGTGCCGGTCACCGGACGACCCTCGCAGGACCTGCTGCGCATGCTGCGCTGATCGTCGGGACGGCGGGCGGGGCGATGGTCCGGGCCCCGGCCCGGGCCGAGCGGCGTCCCGCCGTTCCCCCGCCCCACGCGCCGCGTTGACAATGCTGCGCATCCGATACCGCCGCCGCGCGGTCCTTTCATCTTTCGCCAAGGATTGACCCCGCACCCGCGTCTCACAACAGTGATGCGCATGACGACCAGCGACGAGGATCTGGCCCTGGCGGCCGCCCGGGGCGACGGCGCCGCCTTTTCGGCGCTGGTCGAACGTCATTACGACCGTCTCTTCGGCCTGTGTTTCCGCCTGACCGGATCGCGGGCCGAGGCCGAGGACCTGACCCAGGACATCTGCGCCGCCCTGCCGGCCAAGCTCGCCACCTACAAAAGCCGCGCCCGCGTCACCACATGGCTTTACAGGGTCGCGGTCAATGCCGCCCATGACCGGCGCCGGCGGCAGGCCAGCCACGGCCGCGCCGCCGAGGGTTGGGGCGATTGGGAACTGGCCCGCCAGGCCGCCGATGCGGAAACGCACGACCGGCTCGACTGGCTGTCCCGGGCGATGACACGCCTGCCCGAGGATCTGCGCGACACGCTCGCCCTGGTGCTCGACGACATGACCCATGCCCAGGCCGGCGCGGTTCTGGGCGTCTCCGAAGGCACCGTGTCCTGGCGCCTGTCCGAGGCCCGCAAACACTTGAAAGCCCTCAAGGAAAAGGAGGGGGCGCCATGAAAACCCACGACGACCTCGACGATCTGAAAGCGGCGTTCGACGCCGCCACTCCGGCGCCGGACCCGGCCAGGAAGGCCGACACCCTCCGCCTCGCCCGGGAAAATTTCGACCGTCACCAAGGATCGGCGAACCCGGCCCGTCTCAGCTCCGTAACCGCCCCTCGGGGCTTCATGACCGGAGTGAAACGGATGTTCGCCACCCTGACCGGAAAACGGGCCCTGACCCTGACCACCGCCATCGTCGCCTGCGGCCTCGTCGTGCTGACGCCCGCCGGGCGCGACCTTCTGAACCTGCCCGCCCGTGGCCCGATCATGGCCGACCGCGGCCCGACCGCCGACCAGCCGCAGGTCACGCCGCGACCCGCCGACACCGTCGCCCCGCCGGCCGAGGAACCGGCGATCGCCCCCGTGACCGATACCCTGGCCGACACGCTGGTTGCCCCGACCACGCCCCCGCGGGCCGAGGCCGAGCTGTTGCAGAACCGTGTCCCGGCGGCGCCCACGCCGTCCCCCCAGGCCGGCGTCGAAACCCGCGCGCCGCTTGGCCTGAACGCTGTCGCCAACCCGCAAGACGCCCGCGTCGCGCCGCCGCCGAACACCGAAACCTTCGCCAACGAAGACCCCAACCCGTTGAAAGTGACGGCCCGGGAACCGGTCTCGACCTTCTCCATCGATGTCGACACCGCCGCCTATTCGGTGGTCCGCAATTCGCTGGAACGCGGCGCGCTGCCCCCGCCCCAGGCCGTGCGGATCGAGGAAATGATCAATTATTTCCCCTATGATTATCCCGCGCCGGAACCGGGTGCGGCCCCCTTCGAACCCAGTGTCAACGTGTTCGAAACCCCGTGGAACGCCGAGACGCAACTGGTCCATATCGGCATCCAGGGCACCCTGCCCGCGCTTGACGACCGCCCGCCGCTGAACCTCGTCTTCCTGATCGACACCTCCGGGTCGATGGAGGATCCGTCCAAACTGCCGCTTCTGCGCCAGTCCTTCCTGATGATGCTCGACCAGCTGCGCCCCGAGGATCAGGTCGCCATCGTCACCTATGCCGGGTCCGCCGGCATGGTTCTGGAACCGACCCCGGCCTCGGACCGCGCCACCATCGCCGCCGCGCTCGACACGCTGTCCGCCGGCGGATCGACCAACGGCCAGGGCGGGCTGGAACAGGCCTATGCGGCGGCCGAAACCATGGCCGAGGCGGGCGAGGTCAGTCGCGTGATCCTGGCCACCGACGGCGATTTCAACGTCGGGCTCAGCGATCCCGGGGCGCTCGAGGATTACATCGCCGACAAGCGCGACAGCGGCGTCTACCTGTCGGTGCTCGGCTTCGGGCGCGGGAACCTGCAGGATGCCACGATGCAGGCGCTGGCGCAGAACGGCAACGGCACCGCCGCCTATATCGACACCCTGAGCGAGGCGCAGAAAGTCCTTGTCGATCAACTCACCGGCGCGCTGTTCCCGATCGCGAACGACGTCAAGATCCAGGTCGAATTCAACCCCGCGCAGGTCGCCGAATACCGTCTGATCGGCTATGAAACCCGCGCCCTGAACCGCGAGGATTTCAATAACGACCAGGTCGATGCAGGAGAATTGGGGGCGGGCCACTCCGTCACCGCGATCTATGAAATCACCCCGGTCGGCAGCCCCGCCATCCTGAACGATCCGCTGCGCTACGCCGCCGAGGCCCCGGCCGACGCCGCCACCGACGAGATCGGCTTCCTGCGGATGCGCTACAAGGCCCCGGGCGACAGCGAAAGCCAGTTGATCGAAATGCCCTTCGCCACCACCGGCGCCCCGGGCACCCCGGGCACCCCGGGCACCGAGGCGCAATTCGCCGCCGCCATCGCCGGGTTCGGCCAGCTGCTGCGCGGCGATGCGCAATACCTGAACGGCTGGGATTACGCCGATGCGATCGCGCTGGCCAATGCGAACCGGGGCGCCGACCCTTTCGGCTACCGGACCGAGGCGGTGCAGCTGATGCGCCTGGCCCAAAGCCTGGACAACTGACCCCCCGGGGGCGCGGGTCGGTTTCCGGCCGGGCGGCCCCGGACCGAACCGGGCCGCGACGGGCGCAGGGCTTCCCCTGCGCCCCTTCGCCTTCGCCCCCCGGCGGTCACGGCCGGGGATGTTCCCGCGCCATGATCTTGTAGAAGTCCCGCAAGGTCTTGCCCGGCTCGTCCCGGAACCGGCCGGCCGCGTCGACGTCTTCGATCCGGTCCAGGCGGAACATCCTGAAATCGTTACGCAATTCGCACCAGGCCACGGCGGTCCAGACCTTGCCCCAGAACCACAGGCCCAGCGGCCGTATCACCCGCTGGCTGGGCCGGCCGGCCTCGTCGGCATAGGCGATGTCCAGCCGCATCCGATCCTCGGCCGCCCGTTCGATCCGGTCGACCATGGCGCGCAGCGCGTCGGTCATCTCGCCGGTATGGAAGGCATGGACCGGGACGCGGGCGGCCCGGGCGCGGGCCGGGTCGGGCAGCACCGCCTCGATCTTGACCAGCGCCTCCTCGGCGGCCGCCGCCATCGCAGCCCCGCCCCAGGCCCGGATCAGCCGGGCACCGGCGACCAGGGCCACGACCTCGGCCTCGGTGAACATCAGCGGCGGCAGGTCGTAGCCCGCGCGCATGACATACCCGACGCCGGCCTCGCCCTCGATCGGCACGCCGGATCCGATCAGGTCGGCCATGTCGCGGTAGATCGTGCGCCTGGTGACCTCCAGCCGCTCGGCCAGCTGCGCCGCGGTCAGCAGCCGACCGCCGCGCAGATACTGGACGATCTGGAACAGGCGGTCGGCGCGTCTCATGGCAGGATCCGCATCAATGGGCCTTCATCTCGAACAGGGCGATGGAATTGCCATCGGGATCGGCGGCGTATTGGAACCGGCCCTGGGGGATCTCGATCACCGGCCCCATCACCTGCCCCCCGGCGGCGACACAGCGTTCGGCCCCGGCCTCGACCCGATCGGGCAGCGCCAGGTGGATCGTCGACCCGGCCGCGGGCGTGCCGGGATAGAGGTGCCCGCCCACGACCATCTCGTCCGCATCGGTCAGGGCGTTGAAGGTGGCGACCTCGTTGGGGCCCATATCGGTGATCCGCATCGTCCAGCCGAACACCTCGGCATAGAAATCGGCGGCTTTCTTCAGATCGGTCACGGGGATTTCGGTCCAGACGACAAGGGGCTGCATCGGGGTTTCCTTTCGGGTTGCAGGCTTTCGATCCCCCGGCTTCTGACACACCCCTGCTGACAGCTGTCTGTCAGCATGCTGCGACCCAGCCCAGCCCCTCTTCCGTCCGCCCCCCGGGCGCGTATTCGCCGCTGACCCAGCCGTCATAGCCATCGGCATCGAGCCGGGCGAAAAAGGCCGGATAGTCGATCTCGCCGCCCATCGGTTCATGCCGCCCCGGCGCGCCGGCCACCTGCACATGCACCACATGGGCGCGCACCGCCGCCCAGGCGCCGATCACGTCACCGGTGATGCGGTGGGCATGGTAGGCGTCGAATTGCAGGCCCAGGTTGGGGGCGCCGACCGCGTCGAGCACCTCGAGCGCCAGGTCGAAATCGGACAGGAAATAGCCGGGCATGTCGTGCCGGTTGATCGGCTCGATCGTCAGCCGCTGCCGGCCCGCCTGCTCGGCCGCCCGGCGCAGGTTGTCGATATAGACGGCCCGGGCCTGCGCCCCCTCGGCCACCCCCGCCATCACGTGAATGAATCCGGCCCCCAGGGCCCCGGCATAGCGCAGGCTGCGGCGGAACGCGCCGGCAAAGCGCCCGGCCTCCTCCGGGATCGCGGCAAAGCCGCGCGGGCCGTCAGGATCGGCGTAATTCGGCGGCGGGCAGTTGATCGACACCAGCGGCAGCCCCGCCCGGGCCAGCGCATGGCCCAGCGCGGCGGCGTTCTCGTCATAGGGAAACTGCAGCTCGACCGCACCGAACCCGGCGGCGGCGGCCGCTTCGGGCCGCTCCAGCAGGGGCAGTTCGGTGAACAGCCAGGACAGGTTGGCGCAGAACTTGGGCATGGCGGCACTTAAGCGCGCCGGCCGGCTCAGGGCAACTCCGCCGCCGGGATGATCGGAAAGAACATCCCGCCCGAGCGCAGCCCGAACCACTCCGCGCCATCGTGATCGGAGACTTCGCCCAGATCGACCAGCCGGTAGAAACTCTTGCGGTCGATCAGCGCCTCCAGGTTGCGGCGGATCAGGATATAGGGCGACGGTTCGCCGGTTTCGGCGTCGCGTTCCACCCGGATCGGGTGATCCGGCCCGGCCACCGCCGTATCCCCGACATTGGTGACGAACCGCAGATCGGCCCCGTCGCGCTCGAAATCCACCGCGACGAAGGGCGCGTCATCGACCGTGATCCCGACCTTTTCGACCGGCGTGACCAGGAAATAGGCATCGCCCTCGCGCTTGAGGATGGTCGAGAACAGCCGCACCAGCTCGGCCCGGCCGATCGGCGTGCCCTGGTAGAACCAGGTCCCGTCCCGGGCGATGCGCATGTCCAGGTCGCCGCAGAAGGGCGGATCCCATGTGTCGACCGGCGGCAATCCGCGCGCGCCGGCGCGTTTCGCCGCCGCCGTCAGCCCCTCCATCCCGGCTTTCACGGATGTTTCATCGCGCTTTCCATTTCCCATTGGGCCTGACCGCGTTATCTGTTCAACTGTGCCGCGAAACATAGCCCGAGAACAGGAAATTGCCATGGCCGACGCCGACACCCTGCTGCAAGAGATCGACGCCCTCGGTGACCGCCTGGCCCAGGCCCGGGCCTCGATCGCGCGCCGTTTCATCGGGCAGGACACGGTCGTCGACCTGACGCTTGCGGCGCTGCTGTGCGGCGGCCATGCGCTGCTGATCGGCCTGCCGGGGCTGGGCAAGACCCGGTTGGTGGACACGCTGGGCACGGTGATGGGCCTCAGTTCCGGCCGGATCCAGTTCACGCCGGACCTGATGCCGGCCGATATCCTGGGCTCCGAAGTGCTGGAAACCGCCGCCGACGGCGCCCGGTCGTTCCGCTTCATCGAGGGGCCGATCTTCTGCCAGCTGCTGATGGCCGACGAAATCAACCGCGCCTCTCCCCGCACCCAGTCGGCGCTTTTGCAGGCGATGCAGGAACGCGAGGTCACGGTGGCCGGGGCGCATTACCCGCTGGGCCGCCCGTTCCACGTTCTGGCCACCCAGAACCCGATCGAGCAGGAAGGCACCTACCCCCTGCCCGAGGCGCAGCTCGACCGCTTCCTGGTGCAGGTCGACGTGCCCTATCCGGACCGCGACACCGAGCGCGACATCCTGCTGGCCACCACCGGCGTCGAAGAGGATGTCTCGACCGAGGTCTTCACCGCCGAGGCCCTGCTGGCGGCCCAGACCCTGCTGCGCCGGATGCCGGTGGGCGAGGCGATCGTCGAGATGATCCTCGACCTGGTCCGCGCCTGCCGCCCCGGCGATGCCAGCGCCCCGCAGGAGGTCACCGACAGCGTCGCCTGGGGCCCGGGGCCGCGCGCCGCCCAGGCGCTGATGCTGACGGTTCGGGCCGAGGCGCTGCTGAACGGCCGCCTGGCGCCCTCGGCCGAGGATGTGCGCCGCATGGCCGCCCCGGTCCTGACCCACCGCATGGCGCTGTCCTTTGCCGCCCGCGCCCGCGGCGAAACCCTGCCGGCGCTGATCGCCCGTGTCGCCGACCGCATCACCCGGGTCGAGGCCGCCGCGTGACCGACGCCCCCGCCCCGCCGCTGGCCCTGCGCAGCCGGGCCGAGGAGCAGGCCGCGGCCTTTCCGCCGCTGCTGGCCGAGGCCGAGCATCTGGCCACGACCGTCCTGCTGGGCGAACACGGCCGGCGTCGGGCCGGACTGGGCGAAACCTTCTGGCAATACCGCCCGGCGATGCATTGGGACGAGGCGCGGATGATCGACTGGCGCCGCTCGGGCCGGTCGGACACGCAATTCGTCCAGGACAAGGAATGGCAGGTCGCCCAATCGGTGCTGATCTGGACCGACCGGGCCGCGTCGATGTCCTTTGCCTCGGCCAAGGACGGGCCCAGCAAGGCCGATCGCGCCACCCTGCTGGCGCTGGCCGCGACGGTCCTGATGATCCGCGGCGGCGAACGGGTCGGGCTGACCGGCACCCTGCTGCCGCCGCGCCGGGGCGAGGACCAGATCCGCCGGATCGCCGAAACGCTCCTGTCCACCGATCCCGAGGATTACGGCCGCCCGGTCGCCGACGGCATGCCGCGCCATTCCCGCGCCCTGTTCATCTCGGATTTCCTGGGCGATATCGCGGCGATCGAAACCGCCCTGACCGATGCCGCCGACCGCGACGTGCACGGGGTGATCCTGCAGGTCCTGGACCCGGCCGAAGAGGCGTTTCCCTATGACGGGCGGACGATCTTCGAATCGATGACCGGCGCGATCCGCCACGAAACCCTGAAGGCCGGAGAGCTGAAACAGCGCTATCTGGCGCGTCTGGCCGAACGCAAGGACCGCCTGGCGCGGCTGGCCCGCGACACCGGCTGGCGGTTCCACACCCACCATACCGGCGACAGCGCGGCGTCGGCGCTGTTGTGGCTGCACGGCGCACTTGGGCGGAAAGCATGATGACAGCCGACGTCGACATCTTGCGGAACGACGGCCAGAGGTCCCGGGTCAGGCCCGGGACGGGTGACGCCCTGTCCCGACGCGCCCCGGGCCCGACCCGGGGCCTCCACCCGAAAGCGCGCCGCTGATGTTCACGATCGGCGCCATAGGCTTCACCGCGCCCTGGCTGCTGCTGGGGCTGATCGTGCTGCCGGTGCTGTGGCTGATCCTGCGCGCGGTGCCGCCGGCGCCGATCCGGCGGCGGTTTCCCGGTGTCGCCCTGCTGCTGGGCCTGGCCGATGACGAAACCCAGACCGACCGCACGCCCTGGTGGCTGCTGCTGCTGCGGCTGCTGGCGGTCTCGGCGGTGATCATCGCCTTCGCCGGCCCGATCCTGAACCCCGAGCAGCGCGAACCGGGCACCGGGCCGCTGCTGATCCTGGTCGATGGCAGCTGGGCCGATGCGCGCGACTGGCCGCGCCGGATCGACCGGATCGAGGCCGCCCTGTCCGAGGCCGCCCGCGACGGCCGCCCGGTCGCCCTGGTCAGCCTGACCGACCTGCCGCCCGAGCCGCCTGTCTTCGTCGATGCCGAGGCGCTGAACCAGAGCCTGCCCTCCCTGTCGCCCGCGCCCTTCGCCCCGGATGCGCAGGCCGTCGCCGACTGGGCGGCCGGGTTCGATGGCGGTTTCGACACGTTCTGGCTGTCCGACGGGCTGGCCCGCGACGGGCGCGACGCGCTGCTGGCCGCGCTCGAACGCCAGGGCAGCGTCCGCGTCTTCGAAAGCGCGCGCCCGGTGCTGGGCCTGGCCCCGGCCGGGTTCGAGGACGGCGTCATCACCCTGAACGCCCTGCGCGCCGCCCCCGGCCCCGCGACCGAGATCGAGGTCGCCGCGATCGGCCTCGACCCCGCCGGGACCGAGCGACGTCTGGAAACCCGGATCGCCGGTTTCGAGGCCGAAGCCACCGCGGCGACCGTCACCTTCGAATTGCCGCCCGAACTGCGCAATCGCGTCACCCGGTTCGAACTGTCCGGCATCGCCTCGGCCGGCGCGGTTTCGCTGGGCGACGACACGCTGCGCCGGCGCGAGGTGGCGCTGATCTCGGGCGGCAACGACCCCGAGGGGCTGGAGCTGCTGTCGCCGCTGCATTACCTGCGCCAGGCCCTGGTGCCCACCGCCGACCTGATCGACGGCACCCTGGCCGATATCCTGCTGGCCAATCCCGACGTGATCGTGCTGGCCGATGTCGCCACCCTGACCGCGTTGGAACAGGACGAGATGGTCGACTGGGTCAGCGACGGCGGCCTGCTGGTGCGCTTTGCCGGCCCAAGGCTGGCCGCCTCGGACCTGGCCCGCGACGCAACCGACCCGCTGATGCCGGTGCGGCTGCGGGTCGGCGGGCGGTCGATCGGCGGCGCGATGTCCTGGGGCGAACCCAAGGCGCTGGCCCCCTTCGCCGAGGACAGCCCCTTTTTCGGCCTGCCGATCCCCGAGGACGTCACCGTGAATGCCCAGGTCATGGCCCAGCCCGACCCGGAACTCGCCGATCGGGTGATCGCCCAGCTGGCCGATGGCACGCCGCTGGTCACCCGCAAGGACCTGGGCGAGGGCCATGTCGTCCTGTTCCATGTCACCGCCAATGCCGAATGGTCGACCCTGCCGCTGTCGGGCCTGTTCGTGCAGATGCTGGAACGGCTCGCCGTGTCGACGCGGCCCGCCGCCGAATCGATCGAGGACCTGGAGGGGACCAGCTGGATGCCGCAGAAGGTTCTGGATGCCTATGGCACGCTTCAGGATGCCGGCACCCTGCCCGGCGTCGACGGTGCCGACCTGGCCACCGGCCGGCCCGGGCCCGGCATGCTGCCCGGGCTTTACAGCAGCGACGACCGGGCCTTGGCGCTGAACGTGATCGGGCCCGAAACCACGCTCGCCACCACCGAATGGCCCGCCCGGATCACGGTCGAAGGGCTGGAGGCGATCCGCGAATTGCCGCTCAAGGGATGGCTGCTGGGCGCGGCCCTGCTGTTGCTGATGATCGACATCCTGGCCTCGCTGGCGCTGTCGGGCCGGATGCGCGGCCCGCGCGACACGATCCGCCCCGGCGCGACGGCCGCCGCCCTGGCGCTGGCGCTTGCGCTGGTTCCGGGCCAGGCCCCCCGCGCCCAGGACGCCCCGCCAGCCGATGACGATTTCGCCGTCGCCGCCACCGCGGACGTGGTTCTGGCCTATGTGATCACCGGCGACCCGCGGGTCGACGAATTGTCCGAGGCCGGCCTCTACGGGCTGTCCAACACCCTGTTCCAGCGCACCTCGATCGAACCCGCCATGCCGATGGGGATCAATCTCGAAACCGACGAGCTGACCTTTTTCCCCTTCCTCTACTGGCCGATCACCCCCGACCAGGCCCTGCCGTCGCGCGACGCCTATGCCAAGCTCAACCGCTATCTGCGCACCGGCGGAATGATCCTGTTCGACACCCGCGATGCGGACCTGGCGCGGTTCGGATCCTCCTCGCCCGAGGGGCAGCGGCTGCAGGCCATCGCCCGGGGCCTCGACATCCCGCCGCTGGAACCGATCCCCGAGGATCACGTTCTGACCCGGACCTTCTATCTGCTGCAGGATTTTCCCGGCCGCCATCCCAGCCGCGATGTCTGGGTCGAGGCCGCGCCGGCCGATGCCGAACGGGTCGACGGCATGCCGTTCCGCAACCTCAATGACGGCGTCACGCCGGTGGTGGTCGGCGGCAATGACTGGGCCGCGGCCTGGGCCCAGAACCAGGTCGGCGCCCCGCTGGTGCCGATCGGCCGGGGCATGGCCGGCGAACGCCAGCGCGAAATCGCCCTGCGTTTCGGCGTCAACCTGATCATGCATGTGCTGACCGGCAATTACAAAAGCGACCAGGTCCATGTCCCGGCGCTGCTGGAAAGGCTGGGGCAATGACCGGGCAGATTGTCCTCGATCCGCTGATCCCGCTGATCCTGCTTGTTGCGGCGGCCGGGCTGGCCGTGCTGGGTGTGGCGCTGGCGCTGTGGCGCGGCCTGCCGGGCTGGTGGCTGCGGGCCCTGGCCGCCGCGGCGATCCTGGCGGCGATCGCCAACCCCTCGCTCCGGCAGGAGGATCGCGCGCCGCTGACCGATATCGTCATCGCCGTGATCGACGAAACCGCCAGCCAGCGCATCGCCGACCGCCCGGACCAGAGCGCGGCCGCGCTGGCCGGGTTGCAGGCGGATGTCGACCGGCGCGACAATACCGAACTGCGCGTGGTCACCCTGGGCGATGCCGAGGACGACGGCGGCACGCGCCTGATGGGCGCCGTGGCCGAGGCCCTGGCCGAGGAACCCCGCGCCCGGGTCGCCGGGATCGTCGTGATCACCGATGGCCGCGCCCATGACATCGAGGCCGCGCCCGATCTGCCGGCCCCGTTCCATGCCCTGCTGACCGGACAGCCCGACGATTGGGACCGGCGCCTGGTGATCCGCAACGCGCCCTCCTTCGCCATTCTCGGCGAGCCGGTCACCCTGACCCTGCGGGTCGAGGACCAGGGCGCCGCCCCCGCGGCCTCCATGGCCGACCTGACCATCGCCATCGACGGCGGCGCGCCGATGCCGTTCCGGGTGCCGGTCAACGAGGATATCGAACTGCCGCTCACCCTGCCCCATGGCGGCATGAACGTGCTGCAATTCGACACGCCGGAAATCGAGGGCGAGTTGACCGACCGCAACAATGCCGCGGTGCTGCAGATCAACGGCGTGCGCGACCGGCTGCGGGTGCTGCTGGTGTCGGGCGAACCGCATCCGGGCGAACGCACCTGGCGCAACCTGCTGAAATCCGACAGTTCGGTCGACCTGGTGCATTTCACCATCCTGCGCCCGCCGGAAAAACAGGACGGCGTTCCGGTCACCGAATTGTCGCTGATCGCCTTTCCCACGCGCGAGCTGTTTCTGGAAAAGATCGATGAATTCGACCTGATCATCTTCGACCGGTACCAGCGTCGCGGCATCCTGCCCGCCGCCTATTTCGAGAACGTCGCCGATTACGTCGAGAATGGCGGCGCGGTCCTGGTCGCGGCCGGGCCGGATTACGCCAGCGCCGACAGCATCTATCGCTCGCCGCTGTCCGCCGTTCTGCCCGGCGCGCCCACCGCACGGGTCTACGAGGAAGGGTTCCGCCCGGCCCTGACCGATCTGGGCCAGCGCCACCCGGTGACCGAGGGGCTGGAAGAGTTCGCCCCGGCCCCGGCGGACGAGGACGGCCCCGGCTGGGGCCGCTGGTTCCGCCATATCGACGTGATCGCCACGCCCGAGGCCACCACGGTGATGACCGGCGTCGACGACCGTCCGCTCTTGATGCTGGAACGGGTCGGCGAGGGGCGGGTGGCGCTGCTGGCCTCGGACCATGCCTGGCTGTGGAACCGCGGCTACGAGGGCGGCGGGCCACAGCTGGAATTGCTGCGCCGGCTGGCCCATTGGATGATGAAGGAACCCGAACTCGAGGAAGAGGCGCTCTGGGTCGAACCGACCGGCCTGACCATGCGCATCATCCGCCGTACCCTGGGCGAGGATGTGGGCGCCGTCACCATCACCCATCCCGACGGCACCGAAACCGTGCTGGAGCTGGAGCAGACCAGCCCGGGCCGCTTCGAATCGCTGTGGGAGGCGCCGGAAATCGGGCTTTATCGGCTGAGCGACGGCGACCAGGAGGCGGTCATCGCCCTCGGCCCCGCGGCGCCGCGCGAATTCGAACAGACCATCGCCACCGGCGACGTGGTCGCCCCGGTGGTCGAGGCCACGGGCGGCGGCGTGCTGGCCCTGGCCGACGGGGTGCCGGCGCTGCGCGACGTGCGGCCGGGCCGGCCCACCGCCGGCCGCGGCTGGATCGGCATCACCCCGCGCGACGCCTACCGGACAGCGGATGTGACGATCACCCCGATCCTGCCGCCCTGGGCCTTCCTGCTGATCGCCAGCGTGCTGGTGATCGGCGCCTGGTTGCGCGAAGGACGCCGCTAGGCGGTGGGGTTAACCCCCACCCTACCGCAGGGACAGGCTGTAGGTTTCGGTCCCCCAGCCATCGACATTGCACCGGGCGCGGATCTGCACCCGGGCCACGCCCTCGGGGATCGTGATACCGCTCAGCGACCGGGTGAAGGGCTGTTCCTCGACATGGGGATGGGCCAGGTCGCGGGTGCCCAGAACGGTGCCATCGGCCAGTTCCACCCGCCAGCCATCGGCGTAATGGTCCCAGCCGGTATCGGGATGGGACAGGGTCACGTCGATCCGCCAGCCGGTGCCGGCGCGCTGCGCCTCGGCCCCGGTGATCTGCGGGATCTCGGCCAGGGCCGGAGACGCGAAGAGCAGGCAGGCGACGAGCATTCTCATGGCGCCACCCTAGCGTCGCCGGGCCGGGCGCGCAGTCACATCCCCGCGATCAGAACGGCTTGACCACCACCAGGATCAGCACCGCGATCGTCGCCAGCACGCTGACCTCGTTGAAGACGCGCAGGTAGACATCGCTTTCGGTGAACACCCCGCGCCGCGCCCGCAGCACCAGCCGCCCGGTCCAGCCGTAATGCGCCGCCAGCGCCGCGACCAGCGCCAGCTTGGCCCACAGCCACAGCGGCCAGCCCCACAGGAACCCCATCCACACACCGGTGATGATGGCGATCACGCCAAGGCCCAGGGAAAAGCGATACAGCCGGATCGTCAGATCGCCCAGCGGGCCGAATTCGCCCAGCCTGTCCCATTCCCGCTTCCAGTAGATGATCGCCCGCGGCACGGCGAAGATCGACGTCATCCAACCCATAACGCAAAGAATGTGGATCACCAGCAGCGTGTTCATGCGCCCTTCCTGCCGCCCCGCGCCCTCCGCTGCAAGCGGCAAAGCAGCGCGGTTGCCCGGGCGCCGAAATTGGTATAGAAACCTGACCAATCCAGCGCGGAGCCGCCCATGCAGATGCCCGACCCCGATTCCCGCGTGTTGTCGCGCAAGGCCCAGATCGTCGAGCGTCTGCGCGCCGTGCTGCCCGATGCGGCCGTCATCTCGGACCCTGTCGAAACCCGTGCCTATGAATGCGACGCGCTGGCCGCCTATCGCTGCCCGCCGCTGGCCGTGGTCCTGCCCTCGACCACGCAGGAGGTCGCCGCAGCGCTTGCGCTGTGCCATGCCGAAGGCGTGCCCGTGGTGCCGCGCGGGGCCGGCACCTCGCTTGCCGGTGGCGCGCTGCCCACCGCCGACTGCGTGATCCTGGGCACCGCGCGGATGACCGAGGTGCTCGAGGTCAGCTATCCCGATCGCATCATCCGGGTGCAAAGCGGGCGCACCAACCTGTCCGTCACCGGCGCGGTCGAAGGCGACGGGTTCTTTTATGCCCCCGACCCCTCCAGCCAGCTGGCCTGTGCCATCGCCGGCAATATCGCGATGAATTCCGGCGGCGCCCATTGCCTGAAATACGGGGTGACGACGAACAACCTGCTGGGCGTCACGATGGTGCTGATGGACGGCACAATCGTCGAACTGGGCGGCGCGGCGATGGATGCGGGCGGGCTGGACCTGCTGGGGCTCATCTGCGGCTCCGAAGGGCAGCTTGGCGTGGTGACGGAGGCCACCCTGCGCATCCTGCCCAAGCCCGAAGGCGCCCGGCCGGTGCTGATGGGCTATGACAGCTCCGAAGTGGCCGGCCAGGTCGTGTCCGACATCATCCGCGCGGGCCTTCTGCCGGTGGCGATCGAATTCATGGACCGCCCCTGCATCGAGGCGACCGAAGCCTTCGCCAAGGCGGGCTACCCGATGTGCGAGGCGCTGCTGATCGTCGAGGTCGAGGGCAGCCCGGCCGAGATCGACGAACAGCTGGGCCTGATCACGCAGATCGCCCGCAGGCACGACCCGGTGGAACTGCGCGAGGCGACCGACGCGGACGAGGCGGCGCGGATCTGGCTGGGCCGCAAATCCGCCTTCGGGGCGATGGGCCAGATCAACGATTACATCTGCCTGGATGGCACGATCCCGGTCAGCCAGCTGCCGTTCGTGCTGCGCCGGATCGCCGAGATGGCGGCCGATTACGGCCTGGGCGTGGCCAACGTGTTCCATGCCGGCGACGGCAACATGCATCCGCTGATCCTCTACGACGCCAATGGCGGAGAGCTGGACAAGGCCGAGGCGCTGGGCGCCGATATCCTGCGGCTTTGCGTCGAGGTCGGCGGCTGCCTGACCGGCGAACACGGCGTGGGCATCGAAAAGCGCGACCTGATGGAAGTGCAATTCGGCCCCGACGATCTGGAGGCGCAGATGGCGGTCAAGGACGTGTTCGACCCGGCCTGGCTGCTGAACCCGGCCAAGGTGTTTCCGCTTGCGGCCAGCGCCGGGCGGCGGATGGCGGCCGAATGACGGGGGGCGCTGCCCCCGCCGCCCTGCGGGCGACTCCCCCGAGGTATTTGAAGGACAAAGGCAGCCCATGAGACCGACAAGCGAGGCCGAGCTGTGCGAGGCGATCCGGGATGCGGGCGGACCGCTGCGGGTGCGCGGCGGCGGCACCCGCGATATCGGCTTACCGGTCGCCGGCGAGGTGCTGGAAACCGGCGGGCTGTCGGGCATCGTCGATTACGAACCGGGCGCCCTGACCCTGGTGGTGCGCGCGGGCACGCCGATGGCCGAAATCGAGCCGGTGCTGGCGGCCGAGGGCCAGGCCCTGTCCTTCGAACCGATGGATCACCGGGCGCTGCTGGGCACCGACGGGGCGCCGACGATCGGTGGCGTGGTGGCCGGGAACGTGTCCGGGCCGCGTCGGGTCAGCCATGCGGGCGCCTGCCGCGACAGCCTGCTGGGCGTGCGCTTCGTCGACGGCCGGGGCAGGGTGATCCGCAATGGCGGGCGGGTGATGAAGAACGTCACCGGCTACGACCTGACCAAGCTGATGGCCGGCGCCCGGGGCAGCCTTGGCGTGCTGACCGAGGTCAGCCTCAAGGTCCTGCCGCGCCCCGAGGCGGCGGCGACGGTGGTCCTGTCGGGGCTGGACGATGCCCGCGCCGTGGCGGCGATGTCGGCGGCCCTGGGATCGCCCTTCGAGGTCAGCGGCGCGGCCCATGACGCAGAGGCACGGCTGACCCGGTTGCGGGTCGAGGGGCTGGCCGGCTCTGTCGCCTACCGGGCCCGGCGCCTGGCCGAGTTGCTGAGCCCGTTCGGCCAGGCCGAGCTGATCGAGGAGGCCGCCACCGTGGCAGGGACCTGGACCGCGATCCGGGACGTGACCGACTTCGCCGGGCGCGACGGCGATGTCTGGCGCCTGGCCCTGCGCCCGTCCCGGGCGGCCGCGCTGGCGGCAAGGGCCGAGCCGCGCGCCGCGCGCTATGATTGGGGCGGCGGGCTGGTCTGGCTGCTGATGGATCCGGGCACCGATCTGCGCGCCCGAACGGGCTCCTTCGACGGTCATGCGACCCTGGTGCGCGCATCCCAGGCGACCCGCGCCGCCTTGGCGGTCTTTCCGCCGCAACCGGCGTCGGTCGCTGCGCTGACCGCGGGCCTCAAGGCGACATTCGACCCGCGCGGCATCCTGAACCCGGGAGAGATGATCTGATGCAGACCCATTTCACCCCCGACCAGCTGAAAGATCCCGGCACCGCCCGCGCCAACGAGATCCTGCGCGCCTGCGTCCATTGCGGCTTTTGCACCGCGACCTGTCCGACCTATCAGGTGCTGGGCGACGAACTGGACAGCCCGCGCGGCCGGATCTACCTGATCAAGGACATGCTGGAAAACGACCGGGACCCGGATCCGAACACGGTCCTGCATCTCGACCGCTGCCTGTCCTGCCTGGCCTGCATGACCACCTGCCCCTCGGGGGTGCATTACATGCACCTGGTCGACCATGCCCGCGCCTATATCGAACAGCGCTACAAACGGCCCTGGCACGACCGGGCGCTGCGCTGGGTGCTGGCGCGGATCATCCCCTATCCCCGCCGCTTCCGGCTGGCCCTGCTGGGCGCCAGGATCGGCAAGCCGGTGCGCCGGCTGATCCCGGATGCGCGGCTGCGCGCGATGCTCGAGATGGCGCCGAACCGTCTGCCCCCGGTGTCGCGCAACGACACGCCCCAGACCTTCCCCGCCAAGGGGAAAGGGAAGAAGCGCGTCGCGCTGATGACCGGCTGCGCCCAGCGGGCCCTGAACACCGATATCAACGATGCCACGATCCGCCTGCTGACCCGCCTGGGCTGCGAGGTGGTGGTGGCAAGCGGCGCCGGCTGCTGCGGCGCGCTGACCCATCACATGGGCAAGGCGGCCGAGGCCCATGCCAGCGCCGCCCGCAACATCCGTGCCTGGGGGGCCGAGATGGACGGCGCGGGCCTCGATGCGATCGTGATCAACACCTCGGGCTGCGGCACCACGGTCAAGGATTACGGCCACATGTTCCGCGGCACCGACCTGGCCGACCAGGCCGCCGCCGTGGCGGGCCGCGCCATGGACGTGACCGAGCTGCTCAAGACGCTCGACCTGCCCAGGGGCGCCGCGAAACCGCTCAAGGTCGCCTATCACGCCGCCTGTTCGCTGCAGCATGGCCAGCAGGTCAGATCCGCGCCCAAGGACCTGTTGCGGCAGGCCGGGTTCGAAGTGGTCGAACCGTCCGACCCGCATCTGTGCTGCGGCAGCGCCGGCACCTACAACCTGATGCAGCCCGAGATTTCGGGGCAGCTCAAGACGCGCAAGGTGGCGACGCTCGAGGCGACGCGGCCCGACCTGATCGCCGCCGGCAATATCGGCTGCATGATGCAGATCGGCGGCGGCACGGACCTGCCGGTGGTGCACACGGTCGAGCTGCTGGACTGGGCCACAGGCGGGCCGATGCCGCAGGCGCTGGCCCGCGACGACGCGCTGGGGCGCCAGCCCGTGGCGCTGGGCTGATGGACCGGCCGCATTTTCGACAAAGTGTCGGGCTACGCCCTGGACAATCGACACGACCGGCTGTGCCATGACCCGTTTGCTGTTTGCCCTGCTTGTTGCCCTGGCCACACCTGCCCTGGCCCAGGATACCGTCCTGCGCGGCCTGGTCACCGGCGACGATGCCGCCGGCTGGGAGGCCGTGGGGCGGATCGATATCGACGGCAAGGGGTTCTGCACCGGCACGCTGATCGCGCCCGACCTGGTGCTGACCGCCGCCCATTGCCTGTTCGACAAGACCACCGGCGCCCGGATCGCGCCCGAGCGGATCGCGTTCCTGGCCGGGTTCCGCAACGGCCGCGCGCTGGCCTATCGCGACGTGCGCGTGGCCCTGCCGCATCCCGATTTCGTGCTGCGCATCCCGGCCGATCCCGACGAGGTGCGCAACGACCTGGCCCTGCTGCAACTGTATCAGCCGGTGCAGATCCCCTCGGTCACCCCGTTCGAGCTGTCGCAATCGCGCCGGCCGGGAACCGAGGTCGGCGTGGTGTCCTACGGCGAAGGGCGCGAGGACGTCCCTTCTCTGCAGGAAACCTGCGAGGTGCTGGGCCACGAGGACGGCGTGCTGATCATGTCCTGCGACGCCGATTTCGGCAGTTCCGGCGCGCCGGTCTTTCGCAATGAAAACGGCGTCTACCGGCTGGTCTCGGTGGTGTCGGCGATGGCCGATCTGGACGGGCGCAAGGTGTCGCTGGGCACCGACCTGGCCGCGCCGTTCGCCGATCTGCGCGCGGCTCTGGCGCCCGGCACCGGCCTGTTCGCCGCGCCCCCCTCGCAGGCGCGGGTGCTGCGCCCGGGCGAAACCGCCGATACCGGCGCCCTGTTCATCCGGCCCTGATCGCGCATCACCCCCTTGACCGGGGCGGGACCGCTTCCCAAATCACTGGCACGGGATGCCGAATTCGGGTCCCGGCCCTGCCTGTCCCGTCACGGGAAGGCGCCACTTGGTATCGCTCAAACGGAGGATGACCTCATGCGTACATTCGATCTTGCCCCGCTGTTCCGTGCCTCGGTCGGGTTCGACCAGATCGCCGACCTGATGGACCGGGTGCTTAGCACCGATGCAAGCGCCCCCACCTATCCGCCCTACAATATCGAGAAGACCGCCGATGACGGCTGGCGCATCTCGATCGCCGTCGCGGGCTTTTCCGACGCCGACCTGATGGTCGAACTGCGCGACAACGCCCTGCTCGTCTCGGGCCGCAAATCCGATGATGACAAGGACCGCACCTATCTGCATCGCGGCATCGCCACCCGCGCCTTCGAGCGCCGCTTCACCCTGGCCGACCATGTCCGCGTCTCCGGCGCGACCCATGAAAACGGCATGCTGCATATCGACCTGGTGCGCGAAGTGCCCGAAGCGCTGAAGCCCCGCCGGATCGAGATCGCCCGGTCCGAACCGCGCCAGACCGACGTGATCGAGGCCGACAAGGTCAACTGACCCCGGCATCCGGGGCGGGGGCCTTTCCCGCCCCATTCCCTTGACTTGCCGGGCCGGGGCCCTTGCGCCTCGGCCCGTTGTCGTGGCGACCGGGCGGCGGCCCTGGCGCCTGTCGCACATTCCGAAAGCGGCGCTTGCGCAACGACGTGCACTCGTGCTGCGCGTCAGACGCGGCCACAGGCGATCACCCGCCCGGTCGACAGCGAAGGTTTTGCCAGGTGCGCAACGCTAATGCGCCTCGGCCCAGGTCGCGCCCTGTCCGGCATCGACCACCAGCGGAACCGAGAAATCCACCGCCGGCGCCGCGGCGCCTTCCATCACCGCGCGGGCGGCGTCGATCAAGGGGCCGGCGGCGCCTTGCTCGACCTCGAACAGCAATTCGTCATGGACCTGCAACAGCATCCTTGCCGGCAGGCCTTCGATCGCCGCGGGCATCCGCACCATGGCGCGCCGGATCACATCGGCGGCCGTGCCCTGGATCGGCGCATTGATCGCCGCGCGGCGGGCGAACCCGGCGCCGGGCCCCTTGGCATTGATCTCGGGCGTGTGGATCTTGCGGCCGAACAGGGTCTGGACATGGCCGTTGTCCCTGGCGAACTGGACGGTCTCGTCCATATAGGCGCGAATGCCCGGAAACCGTTCGAAATAGCGGTCGATGAAACCCTGCGCCTCGGCCCGGGGGATGCGCAGGTTGCGCGCCAGGCCAAAGCCGGAAATCCCGTAGATCACGCCGAAATTGATCGCCTTGGCCTGGCGCCGCACATCCGGCGTCATCTGCTCCAGCGGCACGTTGAACATCTCGGATGCCGTGGCGGCGTGGATGTCCTGGCCGTCGTGAAACGCCTGTTTGAGCGCCTCGATCCCGGCGACATGGGCCAGGATGCGCAGCTCGATCTGCGAATAGTCGAGGGAGACCAGAACGTTGCCCTTGTCGGCGACGAAGGCCTCTCGGATCCGCCGGCCTTCCTCGGTGCGGACGGGAATGTTCTGCAGGTTCGGATCGGTCGAGGCGAGCCGGCCGGTATTGGCCCCGGTCTGCACGTAAGACGTATGAACCCGGCCGGTATCGGGGTCGATATGATCCTGCAGCGCGTCGGTATAGGTCGATTTCAGCTTGGCCAGCTGGCGATAATCCAGCACCCGGGCGGCGAAATCGTGTTCGGTCGCCAGATCCTCCAGCACCTCGGCGGGGGTCGACCAGGCGCCGGTCTTGGTCTTCTTGCCGCCCTCCAGGCCCATCTCCTCGAACAGGATCGCCCCGACCTGGGCCGGGGATTGCACGTTGAAGCTGCGCCCGGCCATCTCGTGCAGTTCGGCCTCCAGCCCGGCCATCTTCTGGGCAAAGGCGTTGGACATCCGGCTGAGCGTCTCGCGGTCGACCTTGATCCCGTGCCGCTCCATCTGCGCCAGCACAGGCACCAGCGGGCGTTCCAGCGTCTCGTAGACCGTCGTCACCCTGGCGCGGTGCAGGGCCGGCTTGAACACCTGCCACAGCCGCAAGGTGATATCGGCATCCTCGGCGGCGTATTTCACCGCCTCCTCCACCGGGACCCGGTCGAAGGTGATCTGGCTTTTTCCGGAGCCGATCAGCGATTTGATCTCGATCGGGGCATGGCCCAGGTAGCGTTCGCTGAGCGCATCCATGCCGTGGCCATGCAGCCCGGAATACAGCGCATAGGACATCAGCATCGTGTCGTCGATCGGGGCGACGTTGATGTGGTGATTTGCGAAAATCTTGGCATCATACTTGATATTCTGTCCGATCTTGAGGATCGCGGGATCCTCCAGCACCGGTTTCAGCGTATCCAGCGCCTCTTGCAGGCCCAGCTGCCCCTCGGCCAGCGCGTCAGAGCCGAACAGGTCGTCCGAGCCGCCGGCCTTGTGGGTCAGCGGGATGTAGCAGGCCCGGCCCGGCTCGACGCATAGCGAAATCCCCACCAGGTCGGCCTGCATCTCGTTCAGGCTGGTGGTCTCGGTATCGACGGCGACATGGCCACGCGCGATGATCCGGTCGACCCAGACCTGCAGCGCGGCGGCATCGCGCACCCATTCGTAGGCCTCCGGCGTGAACGGCAGCTGTTCCGGCGCGGCGGCGGCATCCTCCTGCGGGGTGTCCTCGATCACCGGCGGGGTGACGCCCAGCTTGTCGGCGATGCGCCTGGACATGGTGCGGAATTCCATCTCGGCCAGGAACCCCAGCAGCGCGTCGGGATCGGGGTCACGCACCTCCAGATCGTCCAGGCTGAAATCCAGCGGCGTGTGGCAATCAAGCGAAACCAGCCGTTTCGACAGTTCGATCTGTGCCCGATTGTCGATCAGCGTCTGGCGCCGCTTGGGCTGGCTGATCTCTTCGGCGCGGTTCAGCAGCTCTTCGAGCGATCCGAATTCATTGATCAGAAGCGCCGCGGTCTTGATCCCGATGCCGGGCGCGCCGGGCACGTTGTCGACACTGTCGCCGGCCAGGGCCTGCACGTCGATCACCCGTTCGGGGCCGACGCCGAACTTTTCCTCGACCCCCTCGCGGTCGATGCGGCGGTTCTTCATCGGGTCCAGCATCTCGACCCCGTCGCCGACCAGTTGCATCAGGTCCTTGTCCGAGGACACGATGGTCACCCGCCCCCCGGCCGCGCGCGCCTGGCAGGCGAGCGTCGCGATGATGTCGTCGGCCTCGTAACCCTCGATCTCTTCGCAGGCGATGTTGAAGGCGCGGGTCGCGGCCCGGGTCAGCGGGAATTGCGGCACCAGGTCCTCGGGCGCGGGCGGGCGGTTCGCCTTGTAGAGGTCATACATGTCGTTGCGGAACGACTTGCCCGAAAAGTCGAAGATCACCGCCACATGGGTCGCCGCGTCGGGGCCGGAATTGCCGTCGACATAGCGTTGCAGCATGTTGCAGAAGCCGCTGACCGCCCCCACCGGCAGCCCGTCGGACTTGCGCGTCAGCGGCGGCAGGGCGTGATAGGCGCGAAAGATGAAGGCGGAGCCGTCGATCAGATGCAGGTGGCAGCCCTTGCCGAACGTCGTCTTGGCCATGATCCGGTCCCCCTGTTCACCGTCCGGGTGATAGCCCAATCAGGCGGCGGCCGGAAGCCGGGTCGCGGGGTCAGTGGCCGGTTTCGCCCTCGTAGACATAGCGCGCATCGCAATAGGGGCATTCGACCCAGTTCC
The DNA here is from genome assembly GCA_001314655.1 of Rhodobacteraceae bacterium HLUCCA08. Taxonomy (GTDB): domain Bacteria; phylum Pseudomonadota; class Alphaproteobacteria; order Rhodobacterales; family Rhodobacteraceae; genus Salibaculum. The sequence goes on from LJSF01000014.1 coordinate 125,143, forward strand.
TGTCCTCGGGGATCTGCAGCCAGACCCGGGGATGGCCCAGCGCGCCTTCGCCGCCATCGCAGGCCACGCGGCGGGTGGTGACGATCCTGGTCTCGGGCGCGGGGATGGACATGGGCGGCCTCCTGGGTTGATCGGGCGGGATACTAGCGATTGCGCCCCGCGCGGCAAGGGGCGGCGATCATACCGCCAGCATCGGCCCCGTCGGCTTGCCGCCCAGGATATGCATGTGGAAATGCGGCACTTCCTGGTGGCCGTGCTCGCGGGTGTTGCAGATCGCGCGGAACCCCGCCTCGACCCCCTCCATGGCACAGACCGCCGCCACCGCGGCCATGAACCCGGCCAGTTCGGCGGCGCTGGCATCGCGGGCGAAATGATCCAGGCTGACATAGGCGCCCTTGGGGATCACCAGCACATGCACCGGCGCCTGGGGCCGGATATCGCGAAAGGCCAGGGCGTGGTCGTTTTCGAACACGGTGTCGTTGGGGATCTCGCCGCGCAGGATCCTGGCAAAGATGTTCTGGTCGTCATAGGCGTAGTCCAAGGGGTCTCTCCTCAATCCACGAACAGGTGGGGCGTTTCGGCGATGCCGCGGGCCACATCCTCGGGCACCGACAGGAATTCCGCAATCTGCGGCGTGTTCTCTTCGGCGCTGACGGTCTGGCGCAGACGCAGATGGCTGGGAAAGCCCGCCTCTCGGATGCGGTCGCTTTCATAGACCACGTCGTAGCGGATCGTCGGCAGCAGCTGTTCCAGGGTTTCCTGGGCGGTCTGCTCGCCCGCCAGGCCGATCCGCCTGGCATGGCCGACCAGGTAGTCATCGGTGAATTCGCATTCGACCTCCAGCAGCCGGGTGGTCGACCGGTCGGAAAAGAAATCCTGCATCAGATCCAGGTTGGCCGTATCCAGGCAGATGATCAGCCGGTCGGTATCGTAATAGTCGAACAGCATCCGCATCAGCGCCCGGCGGTGTCGGGTGCGTTTTTCCAGCGTGGTCTGGATGCCGCCCAGATCCGGCAGCGGCGTGTCCTCTTCGTTGAACAGATAGTCGATCGCCGGGATGTTGGTGTGATGCTTGATCGACCCGGTCAGGCGCTTGGCGACGTGCCATTTCTTGCAGGCGACGATCATCAGTTCGCGTTCGCGGCCCAGGCTGGTCTCGGTCTCCCAGAAGCGGGGGGCAAAGCGGCGGCCGATCCGGCCCCGCCCGGTCAGGAAGTCGAACAGCTTGCGCCCCTCGTTCGAGACCTTGAAATCCTCGCGCCCGGACGCATAAAGCCGCCCCAGCCGGTCCTTCAGGTCCTTGGCCTCGGGGCTGATCTTGCGGGCAAAGACATAATCCTGGCTCAGCAACAGGTCGTAATGGTCGTTGTAGAAGGTCACCGGCATTCCGTAATCGGTGAACATCAGGAAGGTCAGGGTGCGGCTGCGGATCTCGGGCTCGGGGACAAGGTGGCGCACCAGGGTCTGGAAAAAGGTTTCATCCGGGATCCAGGTGGTGCGGAAAAACCGCATCACGTCCGGCCGCTGGCGGGTGAAATCGAGGATCCATTCGATCGTGCGCCGGCGCAGGCACCACCATTGCGACCCGATCATGATCTGCAGGTCTTCGGGGATCTTGCGGGTCAGGCCCAGGCGCCGCTGCAACCAGAACGAATTGTAGAACCGCCATTTCTGGGTGCGTTCGTTGAACCAGTGGCGGTAGATCAGCCGCTCCTCCTTGAGCCCGGTCTTGATCCAGTCGCTGTCGAAGAAATCGAAGCTTTCGATGTAATCCACGTCATCGGCGTCCAGCAGCGCCTTGGCATAGGCGGCCGACTTGATCGCCATGCAATCGCCGGACACCATGTAGAAATGGGTGGCCCGGGGAAACGCCGCGACCGCCGCCTCCACGGCATACAGCGTCGCCTCGACCAGGGACCATTCGCCCCAGCCGCATTTGATGCGCTTGGTGGCATAGGTGACGTTCGGGTTGTCCTTCAGCGCGGTGCGGATCGCGTCGAAGGCCTCCTTGGGGGCGCGGGCGTCGAAGTGGATCGAGATGTAATCGCCCACGGCCGTCAGCTGCTCGGCCTGGCGCACGATGGCGTCGGGATCCTTGTGACACAGCAGGATGAAGGCGATTCTTGCCATTTTCGAAACGATCCGCCCCAAGCTTGCGCGATTGTTTTTATTCCCTAACCGTCAAGAGACGTTGAATAAACACCATTTCTTTGGTTTTTTGTCACAAACCGGTCGGCGGCACAGGCCGCGACGGCCGTATCGGAGGCAAGGATTTCATGGGTTTCCCGGGCACCTGGATGACCGAAAGCGAGAGTGTGGTCTATCGGGTGGTCCCGAAATGCGCCTGCTCGACCATCGGTCAGGTCATGTATTATTCCGATCACGGCACCTTCTTCGACGGGGACATCCACGACGCCACCGCCGGCATGCACAAATGGGCGATGGAGGACAGCCAGCCGCTGATCACCGCCAATGTGAAAAGCCATGGCAGCTATGCCTTCACCTGCGTGCGCAACCCCTATACCCGCATCCTGTCGTCCTTCTTCGACAAGATCTGCGGCATCCAGCGCAACGGCAAACGCTATCGCGGCAACCTGGTGCCGCTGCTGATCCAGAAATACGGGATCGAGGTCGGAGAGGCGCCGGATTTCGAGTTCGACCAGATCAGGTCGTTCCGCCGCTTCCTTCTGTTCGCCCGCGACACGATCCGCTGGCGCCGCCCGATGGAGCCCGACATCCACTGGTCCGCCATGTCCGGCCATATCAGCACCTTCATCGTCAACGGCGGCACCTACGACAACATCTTCTGGACCGAACGGTTCAACGACGGCATGCAATCGGTGCTCGACGCGATCGAAACGCCGGTCAAGGTGAGCCTCAAGGACGTGCCGCGCTTCAACGAAAGCGAAGGCCACGGGCCGAAACGCGCCCACCCGGTGGAGGAATATTTCGACGATCTGTCGATGCACCTGGTCTACGAAATCTACAAGAAGGACTTCCAGCTCTTCAAATACGATTTCGAGGATCCGTCGAACAAGATGCCGATCGGAGAGATCGACCTGGAAGAGGTTCACGCCAAGCTCGGCGACTGACCCCGCACCCGGGTGTCACTTTGGCACTGGTCGGATCGCATCCTGCCGCTATCTCAACCGCCGAAGACGGTTGGGGAAATGGGAATGACGATCGTTCTTGTCCTGGGAAGCGCGCCGAACGTGGTGCAGGCGCGTCATTTCGACCGCGCCGATATCGGCACGATCGTGGCGATCAACAATGCCTGGGCCGTGCGCCCGGACTGGGATGTCCATATCCACCCCGAGGATTTCCCCCCCGAAGCCCGCCCCGCGCCCGGTCCGGACCAGCGCATCGCCACGCATGTTGATTATGTCCCGGCGATGAACGCCTTCGGCGGCGTGGTCTGGTGCGGCGGCACCATGGCCTTCACCGCGACCTATTGGGCGCTGCATGCGCTGCGTCCCCGGGTGATCGCCTATCTGGGCTGCGACATGGTCTATCCGACCACCGGAACCACCCATTTCTACGGCACCGGAACCGCCGATCCGCTGCGGCCCGACATCACCCTGCGCGCGCTGCCGGCCAAATCGGCCCGGGCCGAGGCGCTGGCCGCGCTGCAGGGCTGTGCGCTGGTCAATCTGTCGGCCGATGACAGCCGCCTGACCTTTCCCCGTGCCCGGCCCGAGGCGCTGGACGCGATTCGGCCCCGCCCCCATGACGCCGCCCGCATTGCCGAGCTGCGCGCGCGTGAAGACGCCCTGGGCTACACCGCGCCCGATGGCCGATACTGGCAGGTCGCGGATGGCTTCGCGCCTTCGGAAATCGACGCGGTCGACGCCGCCTGGAGCGCGCTCGCCCCCTGACGGCTTTGCCCCCCGCAAGGCCGGGCACGCCGACCGGGCGGCCGCGATCATCCGAGGCTGGCGGAATGAAAGCGCGCGGAAGCGCTCATCTTCGCACCGGGCGCCTCACAACCAGGCGCCTCACAGCAACCCGTGCCGGGCGAACAGGGCCTTCAGGTCGGCCTGGACCCGGGCGCCGATATGGGAAATCACCTCCGAGGCCGCGACATTGCCCATCCGGGCGCAGATCTCGAGCGGATGCCCCTCGGACAGGCCCCACAGGAAGGCGCCGGCGAACAGGTCGCCCGCCCCGGTCGCGTCCACGACATGCGTCGGCACCGCCGGCACATGCACCTCGCCGCCGCCATTCATCACATAGACGCCGTTCTCGCTGTCGGTGGCCACGACCACCTCGACCTCGCGCCCCGCGGCCGCCCGCGCCGCCGCGAAATCCTCGGTCCGGTACAGCGACATGATCTCGGCCCTATTGGCGAACAGCAGGTCCACATCCTCGCGGATCATCAGCCGGAAGGCGTCGCGGTGGCGTTCGACGCAGAACGGGTCCGACAGGGTGATCGACACCTTGCCGCCATGGGGTTTGCAGGCATTGATCGCCTTGGCGAAGGCGGCATGGCTGTCGGGCCCGTCGAACCGGTAGCCTTCCAGGAAGATCCACTCGGCCTGGGCCATCTGGTGCGGGTCGATATCCGACGGCTCCAGGAACTCGGTCACGCCCAGGTAGGTGTTCATCGACCGCTCCCCGTCCGGGGTGACGATGACGATGCAGCGCCCGGTTTCGTGGGCATGGTCCTTCGGCGCCATCGCGGTGGCGTAATCCGCCCCCTGGGCGCGCAGGTCATGGGCAAAGATCGCGCCCAGCTGATCGTCCTTGACCTTGCCGACATAGGCGCAGCGCCCGCCCAGATGGGCGATCCCGGCGATGGTGTTGGCGGCCGATCCGCCGCTGATCTCTTCGGCCGGGCCGACCCTGGAATAGAGCTCCACCGCGCGGTCCATGTCGATCAGCTGCATGATGCCCTTCTCGATGCCGGCCTCGGCCAGAAAGGCGTCGTCGGCGCGGGTCAGCACATCGACCATGGCATTCCCGATGCCCACCACCTGGTATGTCTTCATTCGGTCTTGTCCTCGTATTGGCACAGGTCGCGGATGATGCAGGCCCCGCATTTGGGCTTGCGCGCGACGCAGATATAGCGGCCGTGCAGGATCAGCCAGTGATGGGCGTGCTGCTGGAATTCCACCGGCACGTTGTCCTCGATCGCCCGTTCGACGGCGTCCACATCCTTGCCCGGGGCGATGCCCGTCCGGTTGCCGACGCGAAAGATATGGGTATCCACCGCCTGGGCCGGGTGGCGGAACCACATGTTCAGCACGACATTGGCAGTCTTGCGCCCGACGCCGGGCAAGGCCATCAGCGCGGCGCGCGACGACGGCACCTGCCCGCCATGCTCCTCAACCAGGATGCGGCTCAACTTGATGACGTTCTTCGCCTTTTGCCGGAACAGGCCGATGGTCTTGATATGTTCGGTCAGGCCCGCTTCGCCCAGGGCCAGCATCTTCTCCGGTGTATCGGCCACCCGGAACAGCTCTGCGGTGGCCTTGTTCACCCCCGCATCGGTCGCCTGCGCGCTCAGCGCCACGGCCACGACCAGGGTATAGGCGTTGACATGGTGCAACTCGCCCTTCGGCTCGGCTTCCGCCTCGCGGAACCGGGTAAAGACCTCGCGCATGGTCTGGAAGGGCAATTGCCGGGCCATGCCGCTTGATGCCCGACCCCCAAGGGCTGGGCAAGGCCCGATCCACGGTTAACCGGACCGAAAGCATGGATGCGATATATCCGCGCTGTCGTTGGGGGCTGGTGGTATGGCCACGTTCGAGTTCTACATCTATTCGAACACCGTCCTGGGCTACAATTCCGGGACGAATGCCTTCGATTTCGATATCGACTACGTCCATTGGGAGGATCGCTTCCGCGTCGTCGTGAACGATGACGACAGCGCCTTCGACAGCACCGGCGACGGCAACCAGACCGCCGTTGTCTATGACATGGACGGAAACGTGGTCCAGAGCGGCCTGCTGACCACACCCTTCTATGGCGAGCTTGACGACGGCTCGGGCGGGGTGATCTATCTCGACCGTATTGAGGTGAACGGCGTTCATGTCGGCTACATGAGCGACATGACCCTGACCCCGGGCACCTCCTACCCCTATCTGGGCGGCGCGACATGGACCGGGGCATATTCCTACTACGAGGAGAACTCGGTGCCCTGTTTCGCCCCCGAAACCCCGATCGCCACGTCCCGCGGCCACGTCCCCGTGGCCGATCTGCGCGCGGGCGACCTTGTCCTGACCCGCGACAACGGGTTCCAGCCGGTGCTCTGGGCCGGGCGCTGGCGGGTGCCGCCGCGGGTGCTGGCCGATGACCCGCGGCACTGGCCTGTGGTGATCGACAGGGCCCTGCCCGGGGCCGGTTGCCCGACCGGCGCCTTGCGGTTGTCCGCTCAACACCAGGTGCTGCTACGCGATCCCTGGTTCGAACTGACCACCGGCAGCACCGAAGTGCTGACCCTCGCCGGGGCGCTGGGCCGCGCGGTCGCCCCGGCCCCGGGGCAGGAGGTGATCTGGCATCACCTGCTGTTCGCCCGGCACGAGATCATCCAGGCAGCGGGACTATGGGTCGAAAGCCTGTTTTCCGGCGGGTCGCTGTTTGCCGACCTGCCGCCGATCCTGCGCCTGCGCGCGCAGGCGGCCCTGGGGGTCGACGGCTGTCACCAGCAGACCGCCCGGCCCTGCCTGAAACGCTGGGAGGCGGAGGTGTTTCTCCGCCTCCGCGCCTCTGCGCCGCAGCCGGATGCGGCGCGCGTCGCCTAGAAGCCCCAGACCTGCGTGCCCTCGGCGGCCATCGCCGCGGCCATCGCCGCCGGCTGGGCCACGCCGACACCCTCCAGCAGCACGCTTTCGTCGGCACCCATCCCGGGCAGGTAGATCGCACAGACCTCGACCGTGGCGCCATTCTGCATCAGCATCTGCATCAGGCCCTGCGGGCTCATGTCGCGCGGCGGCTGCGGGGCGGTGATGTCCGCGGGCGCCTCGGCCAGGCCCATGTCGCCGCCATCGCCGCACAGCAGGATGTGCAGGCTGTTGCCCTGCTCCATCGCCTGGGCGCTCAGCACCATGGCCATCAGCTGGGTCTGGGGGTTGTCGGCGGTGACCACGGTCACGATGTCGGGCCCGTCCTGGGCCAGGGCGGGGGTGGCAAGGGCAGTCAGGGCCAGGGCGGCGAGCATCTTTTTCATCGGGGAACTCCTGTCACACGGACCGCAGGATCGCGGCCGCGCCCATAAACATCGCAACAACATGATTCTTAAATGGTTGGAATCGTCGCACCCACCCGGATCGGCATGGACCCGCAGGTTTCGGGTCGCGCGATACGAAGCCATCGGGCTAGATGGGCGCATGAGCCAGACCGACACCCCCGAAGACCGCTACCATTACAACGTGGTCCGCCGCGCGATCGACATCCTCGACGCTGCCGAGGCGCCGCTGCCGCTCGAGGCGCTGGCCGCCAGGATGCGGATGTCGCCGGCGCATTTCCAGCGGCTGTTTTCCAACTGGGTCGGCGTCAGCCCGAAACGCTACCAGCAATACCTCGCGCTGGGCCATGCCCGCGCCCTGCTGCGCGACCGGGTGCCGGTGCTGGAGGCGGCCCATGGCGCCGGGCTGTCCGGCAGCGGCCGCCTGCATGACCTGTTCCTGCGCTGGGAAGCGATGAGCCCCGGTGATTTCGCCCGGGGCGGCGCCGGGGTGACGATCCGCTGGGGCTGGTTCGACAGCCCCTTCGGCCCGGTCCTGGCCGCGGGCACGGCGCGCGGCCTGTGCGGCATGGCCTTCGCCGCCGAGGTCGGGACCGACGCCGCCTTCGCCGACCTGACCGGTCGCTGGCCCGCGGCCACCCTGGCCGAGGACCCCGACGCCCTGCGCGGCTGGGTCGACACCGCTTTCGGCGCCGGGCGCGACGGGGCGGTGCCGGTGTTTCTGATCGGCGCGCCGTTCCAGATCAAGGTCTGGGAGGCGCTGCTGGCGATCCCTTCGGGCCAGGTCACGACCTATGGCGACATCGCCACGGCGATCGGCAACCCGCGCGCCATGCGTGCGGTGGGCACGGCGGTCGGGCGCAACCCGTTGTCCTGGCTGATCCCCTGCCACCGGGCGCTGCGCAAATCCGGCGGCCTGGGTGGCTATCACTGGGGCCTGCCGGTGAAACGCGCCATGCTGGCCTGGGAATCGGCCCGGGCCGAAGCCGGGGGGAACGAATTTACGTAAATTCGTTCCGCCGCCCCCCGGAACCTGCGCGGAACGCCGCCGCTTGTTGCTCTGCTATTGGATATCAGGCAAGCTCCGGGCATATGCTTGCTGCAATCCGCGCCCGGTTCGGCGCCCAAAAGCATGGAAAGACCCGCATGTCCAAGATCAAGCTCGCCTCCGCCCTCGGCCTGTCGGCCGTGCTGACCCTGTCGGCCTGCGACGAATTGCAGGACCCCAACAACCCCAACCGCAACGCCCAGAGCGGGGCGCTGATCGGGGCCGCCGCCGGTGCCGCGCTTGGCACGGTGATCGGCAACGATGACCGCCAGCGCCAGAACGTCGCCCTGGGCGCGGTCCTGGGCACCGCCGTCGGCGCTGCCGTCGGCAGCAATCTCGACCGGCAAGAGGCCGAGTTGCGCCAGCAGATGGGCCCCGACACCCAGATCGTGAACACCGGCGAACAGCTGATCGTCACCATGCCGCAGGACATCCTGTTCGCGGTCGACAGCGCCCAGCTGAGCGGTGGCCTGCGCTCGGACCTGACCACGCTCGCGGCGTCGTTGAACCGTTATCCGAACAGCGTGATCAACGTGATCGGCCATACCGACAATACCGGCAGCGCCGGCTACAACCAGGACCTTTCGGCCCGCCGCGCCCAGGCGGTCAGCGCGGTGCTGATCAATGCCGGGGTGAACCCGCAGCGGATCCGGTCGATCGGCCGCGGCGAGGATGCGCCGATCGCCTCCAACCTCACGCCCGAGGGGCGGTCGCTCAACCGCCGGGTCGAGATCACCATCACCCCCACCGGCTGAGCCATCGACTGAATCGAGCAGGGGCCGCTCTTTCGGGGGCGGCCTTTTTCACGGCCAGGAATCCGCCAGGCGGACGGCGACCTGAAAGCCCCGCCCCCAGGACCAGGACCAGAAGGGTTCGTTTCCTGTCGGGTCTTTGCAATTGCCTCGGCCTTCATCCTTTCCACGCCTTCGCCCCTGAACAACCCCGATTGCGGGCGCCGGTGCTTGGTCATATCCTTTGACCAATTCCGCGAACCGAGGCGCCGATGCCCTTCGAACCCGTTCAGCCCGAAAAGCTCAGCCAGGCCGTGATCCGCCAGATCGAACAGCTGATCCTGCGCGGCATCCTGCGGCCCGGGGACCGGCTTCCGCCCGAACGCGACCTGGCCGACCGGCTGGCGGTGTCGCGCCCGTCGCTGCGCGAGGCGCTGGCCGATCTGCAGGACAGCGGCCTGCTGGTGTCGCGGGCCGGGTCCGGGGTCTTTGTCGCCGATGTGCTGGGATCGGCGTTTTCGCCCGCGCTGAAACGGCTTTTCGCCGATCATGACGAGGCGGTCGACGATTACCTCGCCTTTCGCCGCGACATGGAGGGGCTGGCCGCCGAACGCGCCGCCCGCGCCGCGACCGACACCGACCTCAAGGTGATCGACGCGATATTCCGCAAGATGGAACGCGGCGGCGCCGAGCCGGCCGAAGAGGCCCGCCGCGACGCCGATTTCCACATGGCGATCATCGAGGCCAGCCACAACGTGATCATGCTGCACATGATGCGGTCGATGTATGACCTGCTGCGCGACGGGGTGTTCTACAACCGCCGGATCATGTTCGCCCAGCGCACCACCCGTGCGGCGCTGCTGGACCAGCACCGGGCGATCAACGCCGCGCTGCAGGCCCGCGACCCCGACGGCGCGCGGGCGGCGGTCGAAGCGCATCTGGCCTATGTCGCAAAGGCCCAGGCCGCCAGCCGCCGCGATGCCGCGCACGAGGCGATCGCCGCCAAGCGCCACGCCCACGAGCTGGACCGCTGATGCCGCGCAGCCTGATCGTCTCGGCCGCGCCGTCGCCGGCCAGCTTCACCGCGCAATGGGCCGGCGTCAGCGCGGCCTGCTGCGACGCGCCGGTCGTGACCGACCTCGTCGCCCGCGGTTTCGACCCGGTGGAACGGCCGGATCACTTCGGCGCCGGCCCCGACATCCTCAAGGCGCAGGAGGCCTCGGCCCCGCCACCCGATATCGCCGGCGATGTGGCCGCCCTGCAGGCCGCCGACCGGCTGATCCTGCATTTCCCGGTCTGGTGGTTCGGCCCGCCCGCGATCCTGAAGGGCTGGCTGGACCGGGTGCTGATGAACGGCGTCTTTCACCGTGGCAGCGCCCGGTTCGACCAGGGTCTGGCGCGGGGCAAGTCGGCGCTGTTCTGCGTCAGCACCGGTGCGACTTTGGCCGAATGCGGCCCCGACGGGCGCGAAGGCGACATCCGCATGGTGCTTTGGCCGCTGGCCTATGCCTTGCGCTATTGCGGCATCGAGGTGCTGGAGCCGGTCTGCGTGCATGGCGTGCATGGCTATCACGACGGCGCGGCCCGGACAGCGCTCGAAACCCGGCTGCACGCGGCGCTGGACGCCCAGCCGCGGGTCATCGCGGGCTGGGACGAGCATCCGCGGCTGGCCTTCAACGCCGATGCGGATTTCGACGCAGACGGACGCCTGCGCCCGGACGCGCCCAGCGTCACGCCGTTCATCCGGCGGCGGTGAGCCAGCCGAACCCGGCGAAAGCCCCGGCCGCACGGTCGGCCCCCGCCGATCGCGCTCGGGGACCGCACGGGGGACCAGAGCCGGCCCGCCGAACGAAAAAGGCCCGGCGCAACGGCCGGGCCCCCTCCCTGATTGTCCTTGCGCCGGTCAGTGCAGCCGGTCGCCGACCTCGGCGATGGCGTCGTCGATCAGCTTGTTGGCATCGTCGGCCGTGGTCTGCTTGGCGATCACCGCGCGGGCGGCCTCGATCGCGACGTTGACGGCCTGGTTGCGCACGTCGCGCACCGCGGCGGCCTGGGCGCTGGCGATCTGGTCCTCGGCGGCGGCCAGGCGGCGCTCGACCGAACGGGCGATCTCGGCCTTGGAGACCTCGGCCGCGGTCGCCGCCTCTTCCTTGGCATGCTCGACGATCCGGGCGGCCTGCTCTTCGACCTCTTTCTGCTTGCGCTCATAGGAGGCCAGCAGAGATTGCGCCTCTTCGCGCAGGGACTTGGCTTCGTCCAGGTCGTTGCGGATCGACTCGGCGCGGCCATCCAGCATCCTGCGCAACATCGGCGGGACCTTGAAATAGGCAAGGATACCGAGGAACAGCAGAAAGCCGAGCGTGACGACAAAGTCGGTATTGGCGAAACTGTAGAACTCGGCCGAGAACGGGTTCTTGGACGCGGCGAGCATCGGGGCGGTCAGGGCGTTCATCACGCATCCCCCTTCATCGCCGCGGTCACGGCGCTGGTGACGCTGCGGGCATCGGCCTTGCCACCCAGGGCGGCGACGATTTCCTTGGCGGTGTCCTTGGCGACCGCCTGGACACTGTCCATCGCGCTGGCGCGGATCTCGGCGATCGCGGCCTCGCTTTCGGCGGTCTTTTCGGCGATCCGGGCATCGGCCCGGGCGATTTCCGCGTCCAGTTCGGTCTGGATTTCGGCCTTGGCCTCGGCGACGATGCGCTGGGCTTCGGCCCGGGCATCGGCCAGCGCCTTGTCATAGGCCTGTTCCGCCTCTTGCGCCTTCAGCTTGAGCTCTTCGGCGGCGGCGATATCGTTGGTGATCGTGCCCTTGCGTTCGGCCAGGATGCCGGCGATGCGCGGCAGGGCCACGCGGCTCAGCACGAAATAGATCACGATCAACGTGACCAGAAGCCAGAAGATCTGGTTCGGAAAGGTCGAGAAATCCAGCTGCGGCATGCCCGCCCCGCCGGCCTCGGCCCCTTGTTCGACTGCGCTGTCAGCCATGTGTCGTCCCTCCGACAGACCCTTGAATTCCACGGGATGAGCGGACGGAACCGCTCACCCCGCGCGTAAGGATGCTGGCGTGGCTCAGACGGCGAACATCAGCAGAAGCGCGACGAGGAACGAGAAGATCCCCAGGGCTTCCGCAAAGGCGATGCCGATGAACAGGGTCGCGGTCTGCGAGCCGGCGGCCGACGGATTGCGCAGGGCGCCCGCCAGGAAGTTGCCGGCGACGTGGCCCACGCCGATGGCGGCGGCGCCGGAACCGATGGCGGCGAGGCCGGCACCGATGAACTGACCGAGTTGAGCGATATTGCCTTCCATGATCCTGATCTCCTTACGATGGAATTGGCGGATAGGGTTGCCGGGGCGCTTGGGCGCGCCTCAGTGATGCGGGTGCAGCGCGTCCTTGAGGTAGACGCAGGTGAGAATGGTGAAGACATAGGCCTGGATGAACGACACCAGAACCTCCAGCCCATAGATCGCGGCGACGGCGATGATCGCGATCGGCGCGATCGCCAGGACCTGGGCGAAGCCGGCGAAGACCTTGATCACCGCGTGGCCGGCCATCATGTTGCCGGCAAGACGGATCGAGTGGCTGACCGGCCGCACGAAGTAGGAAATGATCTCGATCACCGCCAGGATCGGCCGCAGCGCCAGCGGCGCCGAGCTGACCCAGAACAGGCTCAGAAAGCTCGCCCCGTTCTTGACGAAGCCGAGGATGGTCACGGTCAGGAACACCGCCATGGCCAGAACCGCGGTCACCGCGATATGGCTGGTCGTGGTGAAGCTGAGCGGCAGAAGCCCGAGGAAATTCGAGAACAGGATGAACAGGAACAGGGTGAAGATATAGGGGAAATACCGGATCCCGTCCTTGCCGGTGACGTCCTCGACCATCTTGTAGACAAAGCCGTAGGCCAGTTCGGCGACCGATTGGGTCCGGCCCGGCACGATCGACCGTTTCGAGGTGCCCAGCACCAGCAGTCCGATCACGCACAGGACCGCAAGCGCCATCCACATCGTCACGTTGGTCGGTGTGTACCAGTGGATCGCGTCGCCACCGAACAGCGCCTTGATCTCGAACTGGTCCAGCGGGTGGAACACCAGCCCGCCACCGTCACCCTGTGCTGCAGCGTCATCCGCCATGGGTCTCGTCCTCGTCTCGCGCGGCGTGGTCTGCCGCCCATTTGTCCTGCACTTCCCGGGCGCTGCCCATCATCACGCGGATGCCGGCGGCCATGCCCAGAAAGATGAACACGATCATCAGGACCGGTTGCGTCCCGAAAACCCTGTCCAGCCCGTAGCCGATCCCGAAACCGATCCCGATCCCGACCACAAGCTCGATCACCATGCGCCAGGCCAGCTCGGCCTGTCCGACATGGTTGTCCGGTTCGGGGGCCCGGTCCTCTCCCTTCGCCTTGCGGATGCGGTCCTCCAGCGCTTTCAGCCGGGCCGCGTTCTGCTCTGGCGTCGGGTCGGTCACGGGTTTGCACCCCTCCCACGGTCAAGGGGTTGCTATTGGGCGGGACGGGCAGAGTCAATAACCGTGCCGCGCCCGCGACTTTTCCGCCAGGCACATGATTTTTTTATAAAAATCATGATCGCAGCGGCGCGACGATTGGCGCCACGCAACCCGCCACAGCCGAAACCGGCGGTTTCGCCACATTCAACCGAATGGTTGACAATTCCGAGGGGCGACACTCAACCCGGCGGTTGACTATCGCCGCGCCCTGGCCCCATCTGGCGCCATGGCCGACCCGCTCGACACCGTCTTTTCCGCGCTTGCCGACCCGACCCGTCGGGCGATCCTGTCGATGCTGCTCGAGGACGACATGGCCGTCACCGACGTGGCCGACCCGTTCGAGATGTCGCTGGCCGCGATTTCCAAGCACCTCGCGGTGCTGGGCGCCGCCGGCCTGATCAGCCAGGAAAAGCGCGGCCGGGTGAAATGGTGCAAGCTGGAGCCCGACGCCCTGCGCGCGGCCAGTGTCTGGATGCAGGGTTTCGGCCAGTTCGAACCGGTCAACCTTGATGCCTTCGAGCGGTTCCTGGAGGGCGAGCTGGGCCCCGACGCCCAGGGCTAGGCCGCCGTTTCGCCGCGCCAGCCCTTCGACTCCTCCTTCAGGAACTGCAGGAAGGCCTGGACCTTGGGGCTGCGGTGCAGGTCGACATGGGTCACCAGCCAGGTCGGCGATTGCCATGCGTCCTGCGGCGGCATCACCTCGACCAGGTCATCGCGGGCGGCGTATTCCCAATCGGTCAGGAACCCGATCCCGGCCCCGGCGATCACCGCATCGCTCATCGAGCGGTTGTTCGAGGTGCGGAACACGATCCGGTCGCGCGGCACCACGTTCAGCAGCCAGTCCATGAAGGGCGGGCGGCGGTCCTCTCCGTCCAGGGCGACGAATTCGTGTTCGGCGAAATCCTCGACCCCGCCGGGCAGGCCCATGCGGCGGGCATAATCCTTGGAGGCCGCCAGCCGCATGTCATAGGGCACAAAGCGCTGGACCACGTTGTCGGGCTGGTCCGGCGCCTGGCGGCCGGCGCGGATCGCCACATGGGCCTCGCCGTATTCCAGCCGGAACAGCCGGTCGCCGGTCAGATAGCGCACCCGGATCTCGGGATGGACCTGCCGGAACCGGGCCAGCGCCGGCGTCAGCACCGCCGACAGCGCCACGAGCGAGGTGATCACCAGCTCGCCCGTCACCCCGTCGCCCTTGTCGCGGATCCGCCCGGCCAGCTGGGCGAACTGGTCGTCGGTCGCCTGCGCCACCTGCAACAGGTCGCGCCCGGCCTCGGTCGGGGTATAGCCGCGGGCATGGCGCTGGAACAGTTTCACGCCCAGCCGCCCCTCCAGCGCGTCGATATGGCGGATCACCGTGGCATGATGCACGCCCAGCACTTCGGCCGCACCGCTGACCGTGCCGATGCGGGCCACCTGGTAGGCGGTGCGAACCTCGTCCCAATGCTCCATGCCTGTGCGCCTCCGATCAGATATGCAGCAAATGACCCAACGCGGTTCGGTGACGCAAGGGGCCTGTCGGTCACATCCCCGTGCAGCGGGCCCGCAAAGACCGGAAACGCCCGGGTTCGCCGCCCGCGCGCCCGAGGCTTGACTCGCCGCCCACCCCGGCCTAAACGCCGCTCCAAACCGGAAAGCGCCGCCTTTCCGGTCCCGGCCCGTGCCGGGATCGCCCCCCGTCAGCGAGGTTTCGCCCACGGGGGCGTCATGCGTTTGGCCCCTCCGGGGTTTACGCATCCCACCGCCCGTCCCCATATGGCGGGCATGAACGCAACAGCCAGGAGGCGACGAGATGTTCGAAACCCTATCGGAACGCCTGTCCGGCGTCTTCGACCGGCTGACCAAACAGGGTGCGCTGTCCGAAGACGACGTCAGGACCGCCCTGCGCGAGGTCCGCGTCGCCCTGCTCGAGGCCGACGTGTCGCTGCCTGTCGCCCGCGACTTCGTCAAGGCGGTGCAGGACAAGGCCACCGGCCAGGCGGTCACCAGATCGGTCACCCCGGGCCAGCAGGTCATCAAGATCGTCCATGACGAACTGGTCCATGTCCTGACCGGCGAGGGCGATCCCGGCAAGCTCAAGATCGACAACCCCCCGGCGCCGATCCTGATGGTCGGCCTGCAGGGCTCGGGCAAGACGACGACCACCGGCAAGCTCGCCAAGCGCCTGAAGGACCGCGAGGGCAAGAAGGTGCTGATGGCCTCGCTCGATGTCAATCGGCCCGCGGCGATGGAACAGCTTGCCATTCTCGGCACCCAGATCGGCGTCGACACCCTGCCCATCGTCAAGGGCGAAACCCCGGTGCAGATCGCCAGACGGGCCAAGACCCAGGCGGCGATGGGCGGCTATGACGTCTACATGCTCGACACCGCCGGCCGGCTGCATATCGATGCCGAGCTCATCGCCCAGGCCGCCGAGGTCCGCGATGTGGTCAACCCGCGCGAAACCCTGCTGGTGGTCGACGGGCTGACCGGCCAGGTCGCCGTCGAGGTGGCCGAGGAATTCGACGACAAGATCGGCGTCTCGGGCGTGGTCCTGACCCGGATGGACGGCGATGGCCGCGGCGGCGCGGCGCTGTCGATGCGCGCGGTCACCGGCAAGCCGATCCGCTTCGTCGGCCTCGGCGAAAAGATGGACGCGATCGAGGAATTCCACGCCGAACGCATCGCCGGCCGGATCCTCGGCATGGGCGACATCGTGTCCCTCGTCGAAAAGGCCCAGCAGACGATCGAGGCCGAACAGGCCGAACGCATGATGAAACGGTTCCAGAAGGGCCGCTTCAACATGAACGATCTCAAGATGCAGCTGGAACAGATGCTCAAGATGGGCGGCATGGAAGGCATGATGGGCATGATGCCCGGCGCGAAAAAGATGGCCGCCCAGGCCGAGGCCGCCGGCATGGACGACAAGCTGATCACCCGCCAGATCGCCCTGATCCAGTCGATGACCAAGATCGAACGGGCCAATCCGCAGATCCTCCAGGCCAGCCGCAAGAAACGCATCGCCGCCGGCGCCGGCCTCGATGTCAGCGACCTCAACAAGCTGCTCAAGATGCAGCGGCAGATGTCGGACATGATGAAGAAGATGGGCAAGATGGGCAAAGGCGGCATGCTCAAGCAGGCCGTCAAGCAGATGTTCGGCAAGGGCGACGCGATGCCCGACATGAACGACCCCGCCGCCCTGCAAGAGGCCGCCAAGGCGCTCGGCGGCGCGATGCCCAAGGGCCTGCCGGGTTTGGGCGGCTCTGCCCTTCCGCCCGGTCTGTCGGGCTTCGGGAAAAAGCGGTGACCGTGATGACCGCCCCCGCTTCATCCTGGCCGGACAACGCCCGCCAGCGGCTGCCGATCGCGCCACTGGCCGACCGAAAGCGCGCGGTGGCGCGGATTTCGACGGCCGCCCCGTGACCGGAACGACCGTCCATATCCCCAGGCTGGAAACCGAACGGCTGATCCTGCGCGCCCCGGCGATGTCGGATTTCGAACCGTTCATGGATGTCCTCGAAACCGACCGGTCGGCCTTCGTCGGCGGCCCCACGCCCCGGCGCCAGTCGATGCGCGGTTTCGGCCATGTCGCCGGGCTGTGGGTGACCCGGGGCTATTCGCTTTTCGTGCTGGACCGGCGCGATGCGCCCGGCGCGCCGATCGGGATGGCCGGCCCCTGGCATCCGGTGATCTGGCCCGAACTGGAATTCGGCTGGTCGCTCTGGGACGCCGCGCACGAAGGCCAGGGCTTCGTGACCGAGGCGATGCGCGCGATCATGCCCTGGGCCTGGGACACGACCGGCACCGACACCGCCGTGTCCTTCATCGATGCCGACAACCCGCGCTCGATCCAGGTCGCCCGGGCGCTGGGCGCGCGGCCCGACGAGGACATGACCGAGGAGATGAACGAACCCGGCTCTCCGTTTCACGACGCGGAGGGCGCCCGGGTCCAGGTCTGGCGCCACCGCAAGGAGGCGCTGCAGTGACCGAACGCCACGAGATGCCCCCCCGCGGCAAGGCGGCGCTGCTGGCCGCCCGGCTGGCCGAAGAGGTGCCCGAACTGACCACCGACCGGCTGACCCTGCGCGCGCCCCGGGTCGCCGATTTCGAGCTTTATGCCCGGATCGTCCTGGAACAGGACGGCCATCGTCTGTTTGGCCTGGCCGACCGGGCCGAGGCCTGGCACGATTTCACCAATTACGCCGCCGGCTGGCTGCTGCATGGTCACGGCATCTGGACCGTGACCCCCCGGTCGGGCGGCGCGGCGCTGGGCTTCGTGCTGATCGGGCTGGAACCCGGCGACCGGGAGCCCGAGCTGGGCTACTTGTTTTCGCCCGACCACCGCGAGATGGGCCATGGCCACGAAGCCGCGACCGAGGCGCGTCGCTTCGCGCTCGACACCCTGCGGCTGCCCTCGCTGGTTTCCTATATCGGCGCAGACAACGCCGCGTCGCTGGTGCTGGCCGAACGGCTGGGCGCGCATCGCGACCACGAGGCCGAGGCGCTGCTGGGCGAGGCCGGTATCCAGGTCTGGCGTCATGCCGGGCCGGAGGGCGGCGCATGATCCGCCACAGGGATGCGAGACCGACGCGACACCGACGTCACCCCGACGTCCCCTTCGCAGCGTTCAGGGGGTTTTCATGACCGACGCCACCACCCGCGCCGCCAGCCTGCTTGCCGATCACCGGGCCAGCATCGACCGGCTCGACGCGATCCTCGTCTATACCCTGGGCGAGCGGTTCAAACACACCCAGGCCGTGGGAAAACTCAAGGCCGAACACGACCTTCCCCCGTCCGATCCGGCGCGCGAAGCGGCCCAGATCGCGCGGCTCGAAGACCTGGCGGACCAGGCCGACCTGGACCCGGAATTCGCCAAGAAGTTTCTCAACTTCATCATCGCTGAAGTCATTCAGCACCACCGCAAACACCAGATGTAGGGTGGGGTTTAACCCCACCAACCCATTGCCAAATCAGGAGAAAAACCAATGGCCATGAAAATTCGCCTCGCCCGTGGCGGCTCCAAGAAGCGCCCGTTCTACCGCATCGTCGCCGCCGACAGCCGCATGCCCCGCGACGGCCGCTTCATCGAAAAGCTGGGCAGCTACAACCCGCTGCTGCCGAAAGACAGCGAAGACCGGGTCAAGATGGACCTCGACAAGATCAAGGCCTGGCTCGACAAGGGCGCCCAGCCCACCGATCGTGTCGCCCGGATGCTCGAGGCCGCCGGCGTGATCGACAAGAAAGAGCGCAGCAACCCCAAGAAGGGCGCGCCGGGCAAGAAGGCCCAGGACCGGGCCGAGGAAAAGGCCGCCAAGGCCGCCGCCGCCGCCGAAGCGCCCGCCGCCGACGAAGCCCCGGCCGACGCGGCGCCGGCCGCGGAAACGACCGAATAAGCGCCTGGAAACGGGGGCGGTTTCGTCCCCGACCTGCCACCATGCCGGACAACCGCATCCTTCTGGGCCAGATCGCCGGCGCCTTCGGCGTCCATGGCGACGTGCGCCTGAAAAGCTTCTGCGCCGCACCGGAAGCGATCGTCGATTACACCCCCCTGACCCGCGAGGACGGGACAGAGGTGGCGACGATCGTTCTGACCGGCCAGGCCAAGGGCGCGCTGGTCGTCCGCATGGACGGCGTCGCCACCAAGGAACAGGCCGATGCCCTCAGGGGCGTCGGTCTCTATGCCCCGCGCGACCGGCTGCCGCAGCTCGGGGATGACGAATTCTACCATGCCGATCTGATCGGGCTGGAGGTCGTCGATACCGGCGGCGCGGTGCTGGGCCGGATCAAGGCGGTGCAGAACAACGGCGCCGACGACCTGCTCGAGGTGCACGGGCCGGGGTTGAAGACCTCGGCCCTGGTGCCGTTCACGCGCGCCGTGGTGCCGACTGTCGATCTGTCCGCCGGCCGTGTCATCGTCGACCCGCCCGGCGGGCTGTTCGACTGACCCGCGCTCAGCCGCCCTCGTCCAGTATCGCGGTCAGCGCGGCGCGATAGCCCGGCAGGCTGTCGTCACCGCCATAGCCCAGGACCACCGCCTCGATCAGCGAATCTGCCAGGATGAAGGGCAGGGTCCGCCCGGTCTCGGCATCGGGGGCCAGCGCGTCCAGAAGCGGGTCCAGCACCGCGCGCAGCAAGCCGAAGCGGCGTGGCCCACCGCCGGGCAGGCGCCGCTCCGAGGCCAGCGCGAACCGTGCCACGGCCCGGGCGACGGGCTGCACATAGGTGCCTTCGATGTCATAGCCCCACACCACCGGCCCGGCGCCGCCCCCGGCATCCAGCGTCAGGTTCTGCGGCGCGAATTCGCTCGGGATCCGCGCCTTCAGGGTCATGGCGCCGCCCAGATGCCGGGCCCGGTCGCGTTGCAGGTCCAGCGCCGCGCGCAGCAGGATGCGGTCGGACGGCGCCAGGTGGCCCAGGTCCGCCGCGTTCCGCCGCGCGATCCAGAACGGTGCCGAAAACCCGTCGACAACCCTGTCCGGCCCCAGATAGGCCATCAGCCAGGCCGCCACCGGCGGCATGACGCTGTCCACCTGCCCGTCCTCGAACAGCCGGGCGACCTCGATCCCCGGCACCGCCCGGGTCAGGATCATCCCGGCCGCCTGCTGGGCCCAAAGCACCTCGGCCAGCCGCGCGCCCGGCCCCGTCATCTGCGCCGCGACCCGGGCCTGTTCGGCCAGGCAATTGCCGACGATCTCGGACACGTCGCCGGTCAGGTAGCATTTGAGATAGACGTCACCGCCGGCCAGCTCTCCGCAATAGACCCGGGTCTTGTCGCTGGTCTTGCGCAGCACGAGGTCGCGCAGCTCCGGTCCGCCCCGGTCGCGCACCGATCGGGCGACGTCCTGGGCGCTGGACAGCCTGTTCCACAGGTCATCAATGGGATCCGCCGGTCGCGATGTCATGGCGGCATGTTTAGACGCCCCGCGCCGCGGCGCAAGCAAAGTCGGCCGCACGGGACCTGTTCCCCTGACCGCGCGATTGCCCTAAGAGGCCCGACATGAGCGACGCCGCCCCCAAATCCCATGGCCGCAAGGCGATCCGGCCGACGCTGACGCCGCAAGAGCTGATGACCGACGCGCCCGACCTGGCCCGGGCCTGGACCGCCCAGGTCATCACCCTGCTGCCCGAGACCTTCCCGGGTATCCTCGGGGCGAGCCTGACCGGCAAGGCGCTCAAGGACGGGCTGTGGCAATTGCAGGTCACCGACCTGCGCCGCTTCGGGATCGGAAAGCATCGCAATGTCGACGACACGCCGGCCGGCGGCGGCGCCGGCATGGTGCTGCGCGCCGACGTGCTGGGCCATGCGATCGACGACACCCGCAAACGGGCCCGCGGGCGGATGCCGCTGATCTATCTGTCGCCCCGGGGCCGGCCGATGACCCAGGCGCTGATCCGCGACCTGGCCCGCTGCGACGGCGCCACCCTGCTGTGCGGGCGTTTCGAAGGGGTCGACGAGCGCGTGCTCGAATACTACGACATCGCCGAGATCAGCTTGGGCGATTTCGTCCTGACCGGGGGCGAGATCGCCGCCCAGGCCCTGATCGACGCCACCGTGCGGCTGCTGCCGGGCGTGCTGGGCAATGCCGACAGCGCCGTCGAGGAAAGCCATTCCGCAGGCCTTCTGGAACATCCGCACTACACCCGCCCGGCCGAGTGGCGCGGCCGGACGATCCCGCCGGTTCTGACCTCGGGCGATCACGGCAAGGTGGCGGCCTGGCGGCGCGAGATGAGCGAGAAGATCACGCAGGATCGGCGGCCGGACCTGTGGGACAGGGTCGTCGGGCACCGCAAGGGCTAGTGCCGCCCCGACGCGCCCGGACCGGGCGTGACCCGGACCCTGCAGCGTCGATGGGCGGGCAGAGGCCCCGGATCAGGTCCGGGGCGGGGCGGTCCGGGCGGCGCGGTCGCAGCGGAGGCGGCACCGCGACCCGCGCCGGCGAATGTCCGGCCCGGGCGCGCGCAAACCTGTTGATCCCTGCGCCGATCCCCCCTATACCCCGCCCGTCCGGGGCTTTCACGAGTCGGCCGGACCGGTTGTCTTTGAGCACTGCCCGTCGCTTTCTTCTGCAACGGGCGCCGGGGGCAGCCGGCAGACAAGCAACGACGCATCCTCTCTGGCGGGCGCAGCAGCGGACCCGGACGAAGACCAGAGCTCTGACGCGGCCCCAATCTTCGCGGAACAACCGCGAGCCTGATAGGAGATGATCAGATGGACCTGATCGCTGAACTCGAGGCCGAACAGATCGCCTCGTTGGGGAAGGACATCCCCGATTTCAAGGCCGGCGACACCGTGCGCGTCGGCTTCAAGGTGACCGAAGGCGCCCGCACCCGGGTGCAGAACTACGAAGGTGTCTGCATCAGCCGCAAGAACGGCAGCGGCATCGCCGGATCGTTCACCGTGCGCAAGATTTCCTTCGGTGAAGGCGTGGAACGGGTTTTCCCGCTGTATTCCACCAACATCGAGAGCATCACCGTGGTCCGCCGCGGCAAGGTGCGTCGGGCCAAGCTGTATTACCTGCGCGCCCGTCGCGGCAAATCCGCCCGGATCGCCGAAAAGACCAACTACCGAGAGCTTCGCTCCGGCGCGGACAGCTGAGGAGAGACGTCATGAAAAAGGATATCCATCCCGATTACCACCTCATCGACGTCAAGATGACCGATGGCACCGTGGTGCAGATGAAATCGACCTGGGGCAAGGAAGGCGACCAGTTGTCGCTCGAGATCGACCCCTCGGTCCACCCCGCCTGGACCGGCGGCGGCGCCCGCCTGATGGACACCGGCGGCCGCGTGTCGAAGTTCAAGAAGAAATACGAGGGCCTGGGGTTCTAGGAACCGCCCTGCCCGCGCGATTGGAAACGCCGCCCCGAACGGGCGGCGTTTTTCGTTGGGGGGCTGCTCCGGCTGAAGCGTTCCCGTTCGCCGATAATCGAAACATCCGGCAACCAGCGCCCTACCCTGCTGAGAAGGGCGGGAAGCGGGCTTTCACCCCCGCGAACTCGCCTCCAGGAAAACCAACTCGTCTTCGGTCCGCCAAGCCTTTGCGGCGACCATCATCGTAGCGATGAGTTCGATCGTCGCGGGACGAGGTCTTTGGTCCCGTCATGTCCGTCCTGACCCTCCACGACGAAGCCGAAGTCCTCTCCCGCGCCAATGCCACGGAGTGGCATGCTGTCGGTTATTCAGTCTGCGTGGCTGGAAAGGTAGCCACCTTATTCAGCATAGATTGCTTCAGCGATGTCCCCGAGAAGCCCAAGTTCTACAAAGAACGGGGCCAACTCTCCGAAATGCTGCCGTCTTGGGCGAAGGACACAGCGGTGTTCCTTTTGGTATGAATAAGAAAAGTGTTTCCAAAACTCTTGGTTCCGGCTGCTAGGGATATCGTTGTAAGGATCGTAATAATATACTTCACCTTCTAGAAACTGCCACGTTGGAAACTGTTCCAACATTGCCCTCTTTAATCGTTTTACAAATTCAGACCTGTTTTTTACAATCAGCGCGGCGTCTGCCTCAAAGTCTGTCGGCATTCGCCTGTCGATTTCTTTGCAGCTTGAGAACAAAAAGTAATCGTCAACCATAAATTCCATTGGGATGAAACCATTCTGAATCTTCATCGTCATCCCTCGCGCTTCGACGGTATCCCCTCCTTTCAACAGATCAGAAAGAGCCTTCAACTTGTATGGTCGCGCGGTCTCAAGGTCCTTGATGGCCTTGATGTAACTACCCTTTGAATATTCACTGGCTGGCGAAATCCGGAACCTACCAAATTTCAACATGTCCTTCACATACGCCGCTTTCGAGTATTTAACGATCCACTTTCCGGGGATATGCTGTCTGTCCCCGAACATCCTGCATCCGAGAGGAATGCCGTCTCTGAAGTATGCACTAATTGGATTGGTGGCTTTTCTTGCTACATCGGGGGTTAGAGCGCCTCGCCAGTTGGTTTCTTCAATAATCTCAGTAAAGAACCGCATGAACCGGGCGTCGTTTTCCATACCTGGCGTGGGAACTATTTTGCAGTCACTCGAAATATCGACAATGTTCGACATTAGGTCGGAGAAGCGTTCAATAATGTGCTCGTCTGTCTCTAGAATCAAATATGGATAGTTGTAGTATTCACGCCGCCAGACTTGGTGTCTGGGAAGCCTGTTACCATTCCTCTCTGCTTCTTGCGCCAACTCTCGTTCTCGCTGCTTGAAAAACTGATAGGGTCCGAATGCTCGCCCTAGAATGTCTTTTTCATCCACTACCATTTACCCTCTTCTGAAGCTTGGCGCAAAACCTAGAGCCATTGGGGGACACTGAAAAATAAATTGCAAGGTAGTCTTCTGGAATGCTGCACCACAACATGCAGCATCGGATCCAACGGCAGCTCCGGGCCGGAACCTGCCGTTCACCCGGTTCACCTTGCGCAAGCCGGTGCCCGGCATAGGCGCTTTCGTCGTGGCCCCTCGCCCGGGCGCGGGTTCTGGATTTCCGCGTGACACCCCCGATCTTTCACTGGCCTTGAAAGCACACCCAACATATAGTGTTGCCCAACAAACATAGGGGCCGGGGCAGTGGCACATATCATCGTCGTGGGCAACGAAAAGGGCGGCGCGGGCAAGTCGACCGTGTCGATGCATGTCGCCACCGCACTGGCCCGGATGGGCCATTCGGTCGGCACGCTCGACCTCGACCTGCGGCAAAAGACCCTGGGCCGCTACATCGAGAACCGCCGCCGCTTCCTGGCCAAGGAAGGCCTGAACCTGCCCACCCCCGACTACCAGGACCTGCCCGAGATCGACCCGGCGACCCTGGCCGAGGGCGAGAATGTCTTTGACCACCGCCTGTCGATGGCCGTCGCGGGGCTGGAGCCGGACAGCGATTTCATCCTGATCGACTGTCCCGGCAGCCATACAAGGCTGTCCCAGGTCGCCCATTCCCTGGCCGATACGCTGATCACGCCGCTCAATGACAGTTTCATCGATTTCGACCTGCTGGCCCATGTCGCCAGTGACGGCGAAACCATCGAGGGGCCGTCGATCTATTCCTCCATGGTCTGGAACGCCCGGCAATTGCGGGCCCAGGCCGGGCTCGATCCGATCGACTGGGTGGTGGTGCGCAACCGGCTGGGGGCGCAGAACATGGTCAACAAGCAGAAGATGGAAAAGGCCCTGACCCAGCTGTCGCGCCGGATCGGATTCCGCACCGCGCCGGGTTTCAACGAGCGGGTGATCTTTCGCGAATTGTTCCCGCGCGGGCTGACCCTGCTGGACCTGCGCGATGTCGGGGTCAAGACGCTCAACATCTCGAACGTCGCGGCCCGGCAGGAGCTGCGCGATCTGATGAAGGCCCTGCACCTGCCCGGCGTGACGGTGGATTTCTGACCCCGGAGGGGTCGGCCGCGTCGACACGGTCCGACCGGGCCGGGGCATGTCTGCGGCCCCGACGAGGCCGTTGCCATCGGCCGCGCGGTGCCGCGCCGCGAGACGCCCTAGAAGATCACGTCGGTTTCGTCGAAATCCGCCTTGTCGAAATTTTCGAGAAAGATCACGTCGCCCCCGCCGAAATCGATCCGCATCCCGCCGACCGTGTCGCTGGCCCGGTTGTAAAGATCGGTGGTGAAATCGGTGAAGCTCCAGCCGATGAATTGCAGCTGGTCGATACCGTCCTCGAAATCCTTGATCCGGTCCCAGCCGCCGTCGATCTCGGGCCGGTGAAACCTGAAGATATCCGTCAGACCGTCCCCAGCGGCGGCACCGCCGAATCCGCCGATCAGGACATCGTCGCCCTTGCCGCCGCGCAGAACGTCGTTGCCGTTCTCGCCCACCAGGAAATCGTCGCCCTCCCCGCCATCGATCGTGTCGTGTCCGGCGCCCCCGCGCGCATCGTCATCGCCAGCCTCGGCGAGCAGCCGATCATCGCCGCGATTGCCACGCAGCACGTCGTTGTCGGCGCCGCCGATCACGGTATCGTCGCCGCGCCCGCCATAAAGGAAATCGTCCCCCGGGCCGCCGCGGACGGTGTCATTGCCGCCAAGGCCAAAGACCGTATCGTCATGCAGCATGCCGTCCAGGATGTCGCTGTCCTCGTTGCCGAGGATCCGGTCGTCTCCATTGCCGCCGCGGAGGCTGTTCTGACCGCCACCGCCCTTGATCAGGTCGTCACCGCCGCCTGCATCGACATAGAAGAAATCGGTCGATGCCCTGTCCCCGACGATCCGGTCGGCGTAGCCGCCGCCATAGACATGGCTAATGTCGTAGATATGTAACACCCCGAATCCGCCGCCTATATCCCGGCCGGTAAAGGCTTGATAAAACTCGATACTGCCATTGGCCGTGGACAGGACCAGGTAATCGTTCCCCTCGCCGCCATAGAAGGTCGTCTCTCCCGACCCCGGCACGAGGTAGTCGTCGCCCGCCCCGCCAAAAAACGTCACATCGCCCGAGCCGTTACCAAAGAACGAGCCGTCACCATGGATGACGTCGTTGCCCTCACCTCCGTAGGCGACGGTGTCATAATCGTAAACGTATAATTGATCGTTGCCGCCCCCGCCATAGAGGGTCGAAGGGCCCGCATCGGTCAGATGCGATTGCGGGGTATGGATGTAATCGCGCTCCTCGCCGCCATAGGCGATGCCGCGGTCGGTATCCAGATACAGATAGTCTTCGCCATCGCCGCCGAACAGCTGATCGAAGCCGGACCCGGCATAGATGGTATCATCGCCGTCCCCGGCTTCGATGACATCGTCACCCGGCCCCAGGTCATAGACACCATCAGAAGGTCCGCCGACGACGTCGTCGTCATCGGTCCGGGTCGCGTCCGGCATCCTGTCATAGGTTATCGGATCGGACTCGCCGAACCCGCTGCCCGCGGCGGGCGCGGACAGGGCCGCGCGGGCGAACCAGCCCTCGAACGCCCCGAAATCCGAGAATTCGGGAAGCGCATCACGCCCGATCCCCACCAGGTAATCGACCTGGGTATCCGGCAGATGGATGTTCAGCGCATAGCTGGTCCGGGCGGTGCCGCCATCGTCCCAGTCGATCGCCAGGATCGTGATCTCCTCCGGCCCGTTGCCGTCGAAGGACAGCAGGATCGTGCCGTCCAGGCGAATGGTCCAGGCGCCGGTTTCGGGCGCGATCACCGGATACCCGGCCGGGGTCGTGCCGAGCGTGCGGTAGAAGAAATCGGTATTGGTGTCGGGCATCACGAAGTCGAGCGTCGTGGGTCCGATCAGCTCCGTGGGCGCGCCGAAATCACCCTGCCAGGCCCAGGTCGTCAAGGAATAGGTCGTCATTACTCTTCCCGTTCAATCGTTCAGGTCGCCCGGGAAAAGGGAAAGTATCGGCGGCCAGGCCGCAAAAGTGCTTTGGCGCCAGAAAAACGCCTGAAAGCAGCACGCCCCTTCCCGAGAAACGCTCAATGCCGAGCAGTATAGCCCGGGCGGGGACGCGGTGTCACCAATGCCTGACGCAGCGTCATCCGGCCCCGCCATCGCGACGGGGCCGGTGACGGGCGCTCAGTTTATCCCCATCCCGCGCAGGTCCGGAGAGATGCGCGGTGTCAGGGTCGCGCGGGCGAAGAAGAACCAGCGCAGCATGAACAGGGCGGTGAACAGCCCGACGCCCATCGACAGCAGCGTGATGATCGCGGCCTTGTCGCCCGCCGCGGCCAGCAGGCCCTTGGCGATGAACCATTGCGCCACCGGGGCGATGTCGACCTCGTACCAGGCGCGCTGGTCCGGCGGTGTCGCGGGTGCGAACCGCTGGGCGATCTCGGCCGCCAGGATTTCCTGCGGCGACAATTCCGCCGCGCGCACATCGTTTTCGGCCGCGGTTTCGAACAGCGACATCAGCACCGCGCCCAGGATCACCGCAAAGGCCAGGCCGACGATGCCCAGAACCAGCTTGTGGACCAACGACAGGCCACTGCGGCGGGTCTCGACCGCCTCGCCCTCGGGAACGGCTTGGCGGAACCGGTCGGCGCGGCGTTCGGGCTGCGGTTCGGGGATGAAGTCGACTTCGAAATCGGGATTGCGACGGCGCGGTTGGGCCGCGACCTCGCCCGGGGCTTCGACGACCGGCGCGCGCCCGGTCGGGCGCCTGGCCTTTTCGAAACCCGGGTCGAATTCGGGGCGCGTGAAATCGGGGTCGTTCTGCATTTCGGAATAAAGCGCGGCGATGGCATCCGCGGCATCGCGGTCGTCGGCCGGCGGTTCAGGTGCCGCCGCCGGTGCGGGCGCCGAAACCCGTGCGGCGGCCGTTGGAAATCCTGTCTTTTCGGCCAGGCGCGTTTTCCAGGGCGGCTGATTGCCCTGCGGCGCGGGCGTGGCCGCGGCATCGCGCGCAGGGTCGGGCCGGCTTTCCGGCCGGGCGGCCATGCGGGCGGGTTTCGGCGCGGGCGCAACATCACCTTTGGGCCGGCCAGAGCCGACATGGATCACCATCTTGAGCAACCCCAGCACGCCAAAGATCCCGGCGACGATCTTGGACATGTCGAACAGGCTGAACGTATCGCCCTGGCGCGGCGAAAGCGCGGCGGCGCGGCCATCGACATAGGGAAAGATCACGATCGGGTCGCGCGGAAAGGCGCGGTTCTGCTCGGCGAAGCTGTCGCGGACGATCTCGTCCCACATGCCAAGGCCGCCGGCCTGGCGCCCGTTCAGGACCGTGATCGGCCCAAACCGGCCAAAGGCCTTGGCCTGGCTGGCCAGCGTCGTCCCGTCGATCTGGTCGAAGTCGAAATCGCGGTCGGTGAAGATCGCGACCCCCACCACCTCGGGCCAGTCGGGGCCGTTCGCCAGGGCGTCTCTTTCGATCGGGGTCCGGTCCCCGTCCTGCGACGCCGGAACCGCATCCTGCGCCAGCAGCGGCACCATGTATCCCAGGTCATCGGCGCCGTCGCGCTCGATAGTGAGCTGATAATCCATGGCCAGGTCGAGCTGCGCGTTGAGCCGGACTTCGTCGAAGGGCGCGACATGCACCTGCGGATCGAAAGCGGCGATATCCACGACCTCGGGCGGGCCGGCGGCGATCGCCGCGGCGCGGGCGGCGTCCTTTTTCTGTGCGTCGATCTCGGAATAGAACCCGCCCCCCAGGATCGCGGCCGCGATCAACACCAATGGCAGCGGACCAAGCCGCACCAGCCAGACCAGGAATTTCAAGGCGTTCATGCTCCTACCCCAACCGATCAGGATATGTCAGGTCCCGCTCCACAAGGCGGATGTGGGGAACACCCTCGCGGCGAAACCGGGCGCGAATAGGGCACCGTCGGGCCGAAAACACGGTAAACGTGTATTCCGACAAGGCAGTTGCCGATCCGTTCCGGACTGCTATCCTTTCGGGACAAGATCGCCAGCGGCCGATCGACAAGACCTGTTCAAGGAAAGTGAATTGCAATGACGACCTATTCTTTCACCGGCATCATCTGGACCGGGCCCGACGCCTTCAACGCGACCTCTGCCGTCGAGTCGACATTCGAGCTTGTCGTTCCCGATACCACGACCGGCTTTACCTATTCCCTGACCGGATTCGTCAGCGAAGTCGGTCTGCCGATCGTCGATATCGACCTGGATGCCTATTCGCTGTTCGCCGGCGGCAATGACATCTTCGGAGACGAGAATACCGAAACCGAATTGCTGGAAGTCAGCTGGAACGACGGCGCCGACAAGACCGCCTGGTTGGTCAATGTCCACGACCCGGTCGCGGGTCAGGACTATCTCGTTCCCATTGGCGGCGATGCCCTGCCCAGCCTGCCGTCGCTGGCGGCCTTCCTGAGTTTCGTCAACTCCGTGACGGTCGGGCCGGCCAATGCCGGCACCGGGTTCGAACCCGGCGACGTGATCCCGCTGTCGGGTGTGCCGGGCGCGACGGTCACCGAAAACGACACGATCTTTGACCGGGACGTCCAGGAAACGCTGTTCGGCGGGCTGGGCGACGACACGATCTATGGCGGTTCCTCGGACCAGTTCGATTCTGCCTATGGTGGCGAGGGCGATGATGTCTTCATTCAGGCGGGCGGCATCGGGATGCGCATGTATGGCGGCCCGGGCGACGACACCTTCAATGGCAACGGGGCGAGTGTCAGCGAAGTGTCCTATCAGGACGTCGCCGGCGGCGTGAACGTTTATCTTGCGTTCAACGGTACCGATGTGGGCAGCGGCCAGGGGCGCGATTCCTTCTTCGACATCGGCACGCTTATCGGCAGCAATCATGACGACCGGTTGATCGCCGACAAGAACGGAACCGAAACCATCCGCATCTACGGTCAGACCGGAAACGACATCATCAAGGGCGGCGAAGGCGATGACCTGTTGTATGGCGGTTTCGGCAACGACGTGATCCGCGCCAATGGCGGTGACGACCTGGTGGTGGCCAGCAACGGCGACGACACGGTCCTGGGCCTGTCCGGCGACGACGACCTGTATGGTGGCCTCGGCTCCGACTACCTGTATGGCAATGCCGACAACGACATTCTTTATGGGGCCGGCGACGATGACTTCCTGCGCGGCAACCGGGGCAACGACACCCTTTACGGCGAGGAGGGCAACGACGACCTGCGCGGCGGCGGCCAGCAGGACATCCTGTTCGGTGGCGATGGAAACGACTATCTTCTCGGTGAAAACGGGCTCGATACGCTTGATGGCGGGGCCGGCGACGACGTGATGATCGGCGGCTACGGCGCCGGTGTTCTGGACGGGTTGTCCGATACCTTCGTCTATGTCGATTCCGCCGGCGGCGGCGGCGGCTATGACCGGATCAAGGATTTCGAGGACGGCATCGACGTGATCGACCTGACCTATTTCGGGTTCACCGATTTCGCGACCGAAATCGAGGTTCTGGCCAGCGATATCGCCGCCGGGATGCGGATCAATTTCGGCAGCGGCGACGTGCTGTTGCTGGAAGGGTTCAGCAAGGCCGATTTCGACGCCGGCGACGTGCTGTTCTGACCGTTGCCGCCCGGGCCGGACGGCCCGTCACACCAGCTGCGCCGCCCGCCATCGCGGGCGGTCACGCCATGCCCCCGCGTCGGCATCGGGGCCGCGCGGCGGCATCGGATCGACTGTGTTGGAAAGTGGCGGACTGGGGAGGATTCGAACCCCCGACCCCTTGATTCGTAGTCAAGTACTCTATCCAACTGAGCTACCAGTCCGCGGGGTGAGGGCGATGTATCGTCCGGACGCGGCCTTTGCAAGGGGGCCGGAGCGATTCCCGCGCGAATTTCCCCGCGTGACCCGGGCGATACCCTGGCCCGGGGCGCGATCAGGAGGCCGCGATGTCGGTCTCCAACAGGTCGATCGCCTCGCCCCGGGGCAGGCAGATGGCGAATTGGGTGCCCTCCGGACCGGTGCGGCGCAGTTCGAGCATGCCGCCATGGCCACGCACCAGGTCGGCGGCGATGGCCAGGCCCAGGCCCGACCCACCGCGCCGGGCGCCACCCTGGAACGGCTGGAACAGGTGGTCGACGGCGCGTTTCGGCAGACCGGGGCCGGTATCGGTGATCGTGATCCACCAGGCGGCGTCATCCTCGGTCGCGGCGATGGCGATCTCTCCGCCCTGGCCGGTCGCTTCGATCGCCTGGCGGGCGTTGCGCACCAGGTTCGACAGGACGCGATACAGCTGTTCGGGATCGGCGCGCACTTGCAGCCCCTTGGGCACATCCTCGGCGAAGGACAGGTCGTGATCGCCGGCGGCCAGCCGTTCGGCATCCAGCACATCGCCGACCAGACCGGCCAGGCCGACCCGGGCCAGGCGCGGGGCGGGTTCCTCGGCGCGGCCGAAGGCCAGGGTGGTTTCGCACAGGTTCACCGCGCGGGTGATCGACCCGACCAGCTTGGGCGCCATACGCTGCACCACCGGATCCTCGGACCCCTCGATCCGGTCGGTGAACAGCTGCGCCGAGGTCAGGATGTTGCGCAGATCGTGGCTGATCTTGCTGACCGCCTGGCCCAGTTGCGCCAGCCGTTCCTTCTGCTTGAGCGCCCCGGTCAGCTGGGTCTGCAGGGTCGCCAGCGCATCCTCGGCCTCGCGCAGTTCGCGCACGCTGGCCGAGGGGTGCAGCAGGCTGCGCGCATCCTCGGGGGCGGCCGCATAGGTCTGCATGTTGCGCACCACGGCCTTGATCGGCTTGACCAGCAGCACCCGGACGGAAAAGAACAGCAGCCCCGCCGTGACGATCGAGATCACGGCCGACAGCGCCAGGATGCGCCAGCCATACTCGACCATCGCGGCGCGCAGCGGCGCGGTTTCGAGCGTCACCTCGATCAGCAGCCCGCCCTGCTGAACCGGTTCGCCGATCACCCGGACGATCCGGTCTTCGGGGTCCCACAGCCGCGCCATGGCGTCGCGGATCAGCACCCAGGCGGTCGGGTCGCGCATGTCATAGGTGGCATGGATCGGCGCCGGAATGGGCGAGGACAGGACAAGCTGGCGCGCCTCGTCCCGGCGCAGCACCACGTTGAAGACCCCGGCATTCTTGAGCAGTTCGTATTCCAGCTCGGGCGTGATCATGTCATCGGCCAGCAGGGTGAGCGAGGCCAGCTGCGCCCGCTCCAGCCGGGACAGCAGGTAATCCTCGCGGTAGCGGGCAACCGAGGGGACAAAGATCAGCACCTCGGCGATCATCACGAAGATGACCGTCAGCACCAGGAACCGTCCGGAAAGCGAATTCAGCATCCGCGCCTTACCTTGTGGCGGCGGGTCAGGGCAGCCAGCGCTGCACCGCGCCCACCACGCGCTTGACCAGGGGGCTGTCGAACAGCCTGGGACCAAAGTAAGCACCCGCGACGCGTTTGTTAATCTCTTGCAGCGTCGGATAGGGCAGAACCGTGTTGGCGATCGCGCTCATTTTCAGCCGGTTGGCGATGGCCAGAGCCCAGATCGCGATCAGGTCCCCGGCCCCGGGCCCGACGATCGAGGCCCCCACGGGCCGGCCGCGCAGCACCATCACCTTGATCAGCCCGGCCGCGCGGCCCTCGGCGATGGCCCGGTCATTGCCGGCGATGTCATGGCGCACGACCTGCAATGCGGGGCCATGGGCCTTGCGCGCCTGCGCCTCGGTCAGGCCGACCTGCGCCAGTTCGGGATCGGTATAGGTCGCCCAGGGGATATGCGCGGTCCTGGCCCTTGCCGGCAGGCCGAACAGCATCGGCCGGATGATGACGCCCGCATGATAGCCCGCCACATGGGTGAACTGCAGCCCGCCGGCGGCGTCGCCCACGGCATAGACCCGCTTGTTGGTGGTCGAGCGCAGGCCATTGTCCACCCGCACCCCCCGCCGGTCATGGGCGACATTCGCCGCCTCAAGGTTCAACCCATCCAGCGTCACGGCGCGGCCCACCGCCATCAGCAGGTGGCTGCCGGTGATATCGCGCCCGTCCTCGGCCATGACGCGGACCCCGTCCCGGGCCTGACCCGGGACCTCCTGCTTGCGGACCTCGCTCACCTTGGCCCCTTCGAGAATCTCGATGCCTTCGCCGCGCAGCCGCGCCAGCACGATCGCGGCCAGTTCGGGATCGTCCTTGCCCAGCGCCTTTGCCGCCTCGACCACCGTGACCTTGCTGCCCAGACGGTGATGCGCCTGGGCCATCTCCAGCCCGATCGGGCCGCCGCCGATGATCACCAGATGCTCGGGCCGGTCGCGCAGGGCAAAGATGGTTTCGTTGGTCAGCACCTCGACGTCCTCGATGCCCGGGATCGGCGGCACGAAGGGCCGTGACCCCGTGGCGATGACGAAGCGGCGCGCCCTGATCCGCTTGCCGCCGGCCTCCAGTTCCGTCGGGCTGACGAAACCGGCCCAGTCGCGGATCACGGTGCAGCCCAGGCTTTCGAACCGCTCCTGGCTGTCATGGGGGGCGATGGTGGCGATGGCACCGGCGACATGGTCCTTGACCGCGGCGAAATCCACCTGCGCCTCGGCCGGGGCGATCCCGAACCGGGCGCCCTCGCCCAGCGCATGGGCGTGTTTGGCGGCGGCCAGCAGTGCCTTGGAGGGCACGCAGCCGGTATTGAGGCAATCGCCGCCCATCTCGCCGCCCTCGATCAGCACCACGCGGGCGCCCATCTGCACCGCGCCCGCGGCCACGCTGAGCCCGCCCGAGCCGGCGCCGATCACGCAGATATCGGTCTCGATCAGCTCCATCACAGGCCCTCCTTGCCGCGCAACGCCTTGAGCACCACCGGCAGCAGCGCCAGCGCGCAAAGCCCGAGGATCGGCAACAGGATCTGCGGCTCGAAGATGATCCCGAGGTCGGGTGTCTCGCCGGCGGCAAAGACTGCGCCCAGCCCGGCTCCGACCGAGGTATAGACCACGGCGCCGGGGATGATCCCGAGGAAGGTCGAGATGACGAAGCGGCGCAGCGGCACTTCGAGGAAGGCCGGGATCAGGTTCGCCAGAAAGAACGGCACGGCCGGCACCAGCCGGATCAGGAACAGCATCGACCATTGATTGGCGTCGATCCCGTCCTTGA
This sequence comes from Rhodobacteraceae bacterium HLUCCA08, assembly GCA_001314655.1. Lineage (GTDB taxonomy): Bacteria > Pseudomonadota > Alphaproteobacteria > Rhodobacterales > Rhodobacteraceae > Salibaculum. The sequence goes on from LJSF01000014.1 coordinate 159,040, forward strand.
TGCGTTTCACGATGCCCTCGGATCCTTCGAGCCGCCGCGCCAGGGCCGCACCGACACCGAGACGTGCGGCCAGAAAGATCGCCGTGGCGCCGATCGTGGCGGCGATGATATTGAACAGCGCGCCGGGGAAGGTCGCGAACAGGAAACCGCCGGTCAGGGTCATGATCGTGGCGCCGGGCAGGGAAAAGGCGACGATCGCGGCATAGGCGGCGATGAAGGCGGCGACGCTGGGGCCGTAATGGGCATCGCGCCAGGCCAGCAGGGTCTCGCGGTGCTCGGCCAGGGCGGCGAAGGTCAACCTGTCGCGCAGCAGGACCAGCCCGGCCAGGGCCACCATTGCGATGACCAGGATGGGCAGGCGCCGCAGCAGCATGTGGTCTGTGGGTCGATGTTCGATGTCGCTCATCCCGGACGGTCCCGCCTTGTGTCGCTCATAGATGGCCGAAGCGCAGCCCCCGCGACAGACCCATCACGCCCGGTTGATCGCCGGTGAGCCGCCGGCGCATGCCCGCAAGAGGTGGCGCGCCCGGCTGTAACATTGGCAAAGGTGGAAATGTTGCAGAAATCGACGGCCCGGCGCGTTGACAGGGCGGCGGCACCTCTCTAAAGGACGGGCTTCGAGATTTGTCCGGGGTGCGCACGCGAATCCGCGCGCCGCCGCCCCAGAAGACCGGAGACGAGACGATGAAGCGCACCTTTCAGCCTTCGAACCGCGTTCGCAAGAACCGCCATGGCTTTCGCGCGCGCATGGCCACCAAGGCCGGCCGCAAGATCCTGAACGCCCGCCGCGCCCGTGGCCGGAAGAAGCTGAGCGCCTGATCCGCGCTCGGCCCCGTTTCGGGGTCGCCATGACCGTGCCGAAGACACCGACAACCGCCGAGGCCCCGCCTGCGGCGGTTTCTGTTCGTCCGGAACGGCTGCGCAAGCGCGCCGATTTCCTGGCCGCCGCCCGGGGCCGCGTGGCGCATTCCAAAGGGTTCGTGCTGCAGGCCCGCGACCGGGGCGCGGACGGCCCGGCCCGCATCGGCTTTACCTGTTCGAGGAAGGTCGGCAATGCCGTCGCCCGCAACCGCGCCAAGCGCCGCCTGCGCGAAATCGCCCGGCTGGAGCTGCCCGCGCTGGCCCGCCCGGGCTGGGATTACGTGCTGATCGGCCGCAAGGACGCCACGGCGGGCCTTGATTTCGTGCGGCTGCGCGACGACCTGAGGCAGGCCATCGCCGAGGTGCACCGATGAGCCCGCTCGCCTATGTCGTCTCTCTGCCGGTCCGGTTCTACCGCCTGGTCTTCAGCCCCTGGGTCGGCCATGGCTGCCGGTATCAGCCGACCTGCAGCGCCTATGCGCTGGAGGCCCTGGAAAAACATGGCGCGGTCAAGGGATCGTGGCTGGCGGCGAAACGGATCGCGCGGTGCCACCCCTGGGGCGGGCATGGCGTGGACAACGTGCCCGACGACTGACCTCTTCCAGCCCCGTCGGGGCTGTCATCGGCCCGGCGAAGACGCGCGGGTCGCGCGGATGAGCCCCTTGTCCGATGGTCGGCGCCGGAGTATCCCCGGCCCATGCTCGACGAGGCCGACGATATCCATCCGCTGTTCCACGGCGCGCCCAAGACGACGGAGTTCAAGAAACTCCGCAAGCGTCTGGTGCAGAATGTGCGCGAGGCGGTCGACCAATACGGCATGATCGACCCGGGCAGCAAATGGCTGGTCTGCCTGTCCGGCGGCAAGGACAGCTACACCTTGCTGGCCATCCTGTACGAGCTGAAATGGCGCGGCCTGTTGCCGGTCGAACTGCTCGCCTGCAATCTGGACCAGGGGCAGCCGGGATTCCCGGCGACGGTGCTGCCGGACTTCCTGGAAAAGATGGGCGTGCCGCACCGGATCGAATATCAGGACACCTATTCGATCGTCATGGACAAGGTGCCCGCGGGGCGGACCTATTGCGCGCTCTGTTCGCGGTTGCGGCGCGGCAACCTGTATCGCATCGCGCGCGAGGAAGGCTGTTCGGCCGTCGTGCTGGGCCATCACCGGGACGATATCCTCGAAACCTTCTTCATGAACCTGTTTCACGGATCGCGCCTGGCGACGATGCCGCCCAAGCTGGTCAATGAGGAAGGCGATCTGTTCGTCTATCGCCCGCTGGCCCATGTGGCCGAGGCCGATTGCGCCCGATTCGCGGCGGCGATGGGGTATCCCATCATTCCCTGCGATCTGTGCGGATCCCAGGACGGGCTGCAACGCCAGCAGGTCAAGGCCCTGCTGGACGGGTGGGAGGCCAATCATCCCGGCCGGCGGCAAAAGATGTTCCGCGCGCTCATGAATGCAAGGCCCTCGCACCTTCTGGACCCCGACCTGTTCGATTTCGCCGGCCTGCAATTGGCCGGAACGAAAATGGAACAATTTTTCTAAAACAGCCCGTGCCGTTAACCCTGCGATTACCCGTGCTGCCTAGCGTGGCCGGAGCGGTCATGGTCGACCGTTCCAGGGAAACCCGCTCATGCAGATGCCCGCATCGGTCGCGAAACTCGTCACAGCCCGCCAGCCGCTGCTGGTCGGCGGCCTGCCCGTTGCCCTGCTTGCCGGGGCCTGGGCCGGCGGGGCGCCGACGATGTTCGTCGTGGCCTGTCTTTATCCGCTGCTTTTGCTGCGGCTGACGGTGCAGGCGCCGGCCGCGACCGGTCCGGCCCCGGTCGATTCCCTGACCGGCCTGCCCCTGCGCGCAGAGCTTGTCAGCCGCGTCGAGGGGTTCTTGCGCCGGCCCGATGTGGGCGAAACCGGGGTCCTCATGCTCGAGCTTGACGGTTTCAAGGTGCTCGAGGAATCCTACCCCCGACCGGTGATCGAAGCGGTTCTGGCCGAATCCGCGCGCCGCCTGCGCGAGGCGCTTCGCGGCGAGGACATGGTCGCCCGGCTGGATGGGCCGGCCTTCGCCATCGCATTGGCGCCGACCTACAGCCTGCGCCTGGGCTCCCTGTTGCGGCTGTCGTCGCGGCTTCAGTCCAGCCTGGGCCGCGAGATGGAGGTCGCGGGCGGCCGGTTCCGCCTGACCGCCTCGATCGGTTTCGCGCGTTCCGACATGCCCGACACGACCGAGGCGGAAACCCTGGTGCAATCGGCGACCACCGCGATGATCGAGGCGCTGCGCCACGGCCCCGGCGCCGTGCGCTCCTATTCGGAGGCGATGCGGCGCCGGATCCTGTCGCGCAAGCGCCTGTCCGACGATATTCCCGCCGCCTTCGACCGCGGAGAGATCGTGGCCCATTTCCAGCCCCAGATCGCGACGGATACCGGCGCCGTGACCGGGTTCGAAACCCTGGCGCGCTGGCACCATCCGGAACGGGGCATGATCCCGCCGGCCGATTTTCTGCCGGCCCTGCGACAGGCCGGCATGATCGACCAGCTGGGGGTCCGGATGATGCACGAGGCGCTGGTCGCGCGGCGCCAGTGGCGGGCGGCGGGCCATGACGTCGCGCGGGTCGGCGTCAACCTCTCGGCCGAGGAACTGCGTGATCCCGATCTGGTCGACCGCATCGCCCGGCTGTTGTCCGAAACCGGAACCGAGCCGCAAAACCTTGTGATCGAGGTGCTTGAAACCGTCGCCGCCCGGCCGGACGACCCGATCATCGAGACCCTGGCGCGGATCGCCGACCTGGGCTGCGGGCTGGATCTGGACGATTTCGGGACCGGTCACGCCTCGATCACCAATATCCGGCGGTTCTCGATCGGGCGGCTCAAGATCGACCGGTCCTTCGTGCGCGGGCTGGATGCGGATCCGGAACAGCGCGCCATGGTCGAGGCGATCCAGACAATGGCCCGGCGCATGGGGCTGGATACGATCGCAGAGGGGGTTGAAACGATGGGTGAACTGGCCGCCCTGCGCGAGACCGGGATCGACCATGCCCAGGGCTTTCTGATCGGGCGTCCGATGCCGGCCCGCGACGCCGCCGATTGGCTGGCCGCCCGCGACGCGCCCGAGACCCTGCCGGTTCCCCTGCATCAACAGGCGCTCTGACGGCCCCGGACACGGCGCTTTCGCCCGAAAACCGCTTGACCTTTGGGGCGCCGGGATATTGAACCCTGCCTGTTGACGCGGAACCATCAGGGGCGCCCCATGGAAGATCAGACGAAGAACCTCATCCTCGCGACGGTGCTGAGTTTCCTCGTGATCCTTGCCTGGTTCGTGCTGTTTCCGCCGGAAATCCCCGAAGAGGCGACCGAAGGCCAGACGACCGAGGAATCGCTGCTGGACACCGCCGCCGATGACGGCCTGGTCCCGCCCGCCCCCGCGGACCAGCCCTTGGTCGCCGACACCCCCGCCGCCGAGGCGGTCGAGGCGCCGCGCGTGACCATCGACACGCCCAGCCTGCAAGGATCGTTCACGCTGCGTGGCGGCCGGATCGACGACCTGCTCCTCAAGGGCTATCGCGAAACGCTGGACGAGGGCTCGGACCTCGTGCGGCTGTTTTCGCCCACCGGCACGCAGGAGCCCTATTTCGCGATGCATTCCTGGGTCGCCGAAACCGGCGTCACCGCAGAGCTTGTGCCCAGCACCGAAACCGTCTGGTCGATCGAATCCGGTGAAACCCTGACGCCCGAAACACCGGTCACGCTGGTCTGGGACAACGGCGCCGGCCTGATCTTTCGCAAGACGATCTCGGTCGACGAGAGCTTCATGTTCTCGATCACCCAATCGGTCGAGAACACCACCGGCAGCGCCGTGTCGCTGCGCCAGCTGGGTGAAATCCGCCGCCTGGGGCAGCCCGACACCCGCAATTTCTTCATCCTGCACGAGGGCCTGATCCGGATGTCGGATGGCGAACTCGAGGAAGCGACCTACGACGACCTGCAGGATTTCGAGGTCGCGGATGCCCGGGTGACGGTCGCCGAGAACGGCTGGCTCGGCTTCACCGACAAGTACTGGATGGCCACCCTGGTCGAAAAGCCCGGCACCGGGTTCCTGTCGATCGCCGGCTACGAGGGCGGCGCCTATCGCGCCTATGCTCTGTCGCCGACGATGCAGGTCGCGCCGGGCGAAACCGCCAGCTATGACAGCCGCCTCTATGCCGGCGCCAAGGAATGGGAGGCGATCCGCGGCTACCAGAACGAGGCGGGAATCGACCGGTTCCTCGATTCGATCGACTGGGGCTGGTTCTTCTTCCTGACCAAGCCGATCTTCGCCTTGTTGCACTGGCTCAACGGGATCATCGGCAACATGGGCTGGGCGATCATCGCCCTGACCGTGCTGATCAAGGCGATCCTGCTGCCGCTGGCCTTCAAATCCTATGTCTCGATGGCCAAGATGAAAGAGCTTCAGCCCGAGATGGAGAAGCTCAAGGAACGCGCCGGCGACGACCGCCAGGCGATGCAGCAGGGCATGATGGAGCTGTACAAGAAGAACAAGGTCAACCCGGCCTCGGGCTGCCTGCCGATCCTGCTGCAGATCCCGATCTTCTTCGCGCTGTACAAGGTGATCTTCGTCACGCTGGAACTGCGCCACGCGCCCTGGGTCGGCTGGATCCAGGACCTGTCCGCGCCCGACCCGTCGTCGATCTTCAACCTGTTCGGCCTGCTGCCCTGGGACGCGCCGGACCCGAATTCCTTCGTCGCGCTGATCTTCATCGGGATCATGCCGATCCTGCTGGGCGTGTCGATGTGGCTGCAGCAGAAACTGAACCCGCAACCGACCGACCCGACGCAAAAGATGATCTTTGCCTGGATGCCCTGGGTGTTCATGTTCATGCTGGGCGGCTTCGCCAGCGGGCTGGTGCTGTACTGGATCACCAACAACACCATCACCTTCATCCAGCAATATGCGATCATGCGCAGCCAGGGCTACACGCCCGACGTTCTGGGCAATATCCGCGCCAGCCTCAGCCGGGGCGACAAGTCCGGGGACAAGTGATGATCCGGGCCGCATCCGGCGGCGCGGCCGGGCGCCCCTGATGGAGATGCGCTTTCCCCCCGCACCCGAGCCCGACGCGGGTTCGGCCGAAGCCGGGCGCAAGTTGTTCGCCGGGCCGGTGGAGTTCCTCAAGGGGGTCGTCGCCATGTCCGGCCTGCCGCCCGCGGACCGGGCCGAGGTCTGTTTCGCCGGTCGTTCGAACGTGGGAAAATCCAGCCTGATCAATGCCCTGACCGGGCGCAAGGGGCTGGCGCGGGCCTCCAACACGCCGGGGCGGACGCAAGAGGTCAACTTCTTCACGCTGGGCGACAGCCACTACCTGGTCGACCTGCCGGGCTATGGTTTTGCCAATGCCCCGGTCGCGGTGGTCGAGAAATGGCAGCGCCTGCTGCGCGACTACCTGCGCGGCCGCGCCACCCTGCGCCGGGCCTTCATGCTGATCGATGCGCGCCACGGCATCAAGCCCGTGGATGACGAGATCATGGCGCTGCTCGACAGCGCCGCGGTGACGTTCCAATGCGTGCTGACCAAGACCGACAAGGTCAAGGCGGCCGATCGCGATGCGGTTCTGGCCCAGGTGCGCGGACGGCTGGCCACCCATCCCGCCGCGTTCCCCGAGATCATCCTGACCTCGTCGGAAAAGGGCGACGGCATCGCCACGTTGCGCGCAATCATCGCCGCGATAGAGTGAGGCCCAAGATGACCGACTCGTCCGATCCCGACTGGCGCGCCAGCGCCCGAACCCTGTCCCAGGCGCTGCCGATGATGCAGCGTTACAGCGGTGCCATCGTCGTCATCAAGCTGGGCGGCAACGCCATGTCCAGTCAGGAGGCGATGGACGGGTTCGCCCGCGACGTGGTGCTGCTTCAGCAGGTCGGCGTGAACCCGGTGATCGTCCATGGCGGCGGCCCGATGATCAACGAACTGCTGGGCAAGCTCGACATCCCGTCGGAATTCCGCGGCGGCAAGCGGGTGACCGATGCGGCCACGGTCGAAGTGGTCGAAATGGTCCTGTCGGGCAAGGTGAACAAGTGGATCGTCCAGGCCCTGAACCGCCAGGGGGGGCGCGCCGTGGGCCTGTCCGGCAAGGATGCCCGGCTGATGATCTGCGACCAGGATGCGCCCGAGCTTGGCCTGGTCGGCACGCCGGCCGAGATGGACCCAAAGGTGCTGACCACGCTGTTCGCGGCCAACATGATCCCGGTGATCGCGCCGCTGGGCGCCGGCCGGAACGGCGAGACGCTGAACGTCAACGGCGACACCGCCGCCGGCGCCATCGCCAAGGCGCTGACGGCGGACCGGCTGCTGCTGCTCACGGATGTGGAGGGGGTCAAGGGCGCCGACGGTGCCCTGATCACCGAGATCACGCCGCAGGATATCCGCGACATGACCCGCGACGGGGTGATTTCGGGCGGGATGATCCCCAAGACCCAGACCGCGCTGGACGCGATCGAGGGCGGGGTGCGCGCCGTCGTCATCGTCGATGGCCGGGTGCCCAATGCGGTCCTGCTGGAATTGTTCACCGATCACGGGGCGGGCACGATGATCCGCGCCAGGCGGTGAACCTGGCCGAGGTCGATATCGCGGCCCGGGCGGCGCGGCTTGCGATCCTCGGCGGTTTTCATCCGGGCCCGGGCGAAGGGCTGGGCGGCACCCTGCTTCTGCTCGGGCCGGGTCCGGATTTCTGGCACCATTTCGTGCAAAGCCCCGAATACCGGGACGGCGCCCCCGACCCGCTGGACCGCTGGTCGGTCCGGGTTCTGGGCCGGATCGCCGAGGTCAGCGATGCGCGTGCCCTGTTCCCCTTCGGCGGGCCGCCGCATCACCCGTTCCAGGCCTGGGCGGAACGCAGCGGCCGGGCCTGGCGCAGCCCGGTCGGCCTTCTGGTCCATGCAGACCAGGGGCTTTGGGTGTCCTATCGCGGCGCGCTGGTTGTCGATGCGACGCTCGATCTGCCCGAAACGACCGAGACCCCCTGCGACATTTGCGCCGACCGGCCCTGCCTGACCGCCTGTCCCGTTGGTGCGCTGACCGGGCAGGCTTACGATGTGCCGGGCTGCAAGGCTTTCCTGACCGGGGGCGGGGCCTGTATGGAAACCGGTTGCGCGGTGCGCGCCGCCTGCCCGGTCAGCCGCGATTTCCCACGCAATCCGCGACAATCCGCGTTCCATATGAGGGCTTTCCTGTGAGCCTGCGCCTGATCCTGATCCGTCATGCGAAATCGAACTGGGACGATCCCTTCGCCGACGATCATGCGCGGGTGCTGAATGCGCGCGGCCGCCGGGCCGCCCGTGCGGTCGGTCGCTGGATGGACGCGCGGGGGTATCTGCCCGACCTTGTCCTGTCGTCGGACAGCGCCCGGACCCGGGAAACCGCGGATCGGCTCATGGCCGAATGGACACGCCCGGCACGGGTGCGGTTCCTGCCGCGGCTCTATCACGCCGATCCGGACACTTTGCTGGAGGTGCTTCAGGACGCCCAGGGCGATACGGTCGCGCTGATCGCCCATAATCCCGGAATCGGCGCCTTCGCCAGCACCATGGTGGCACAGCGGCCCGAACATGCGCGCTTTGCCGACTATCCGACTTGCGCCACCACGCTGATCGATTTCGACACTGCGCATTGGGCCGACATCCGCCCAGGCGCGGGCCGAGTGGTGGCGTTCGTCACCCCGCACGACCTTTCGGACTAGGCGGCAAGAAATTTACGTAAATTTCTTGCTGCCCGCGGCAGAGGTCAATGCCCCAGGATCTGGCTGAGGAACAGCCTGGTCCGGTCGCTTTGCGGGTTGTTGAAGAATTCCTCGGGCTCGTTCTGTTCGACGATCTGGCCCTGGTCCATGAAGATCACCCGGTTCGCCACCTGTCGGGCAAAGCCCATCTCGTGGGTGACGCACAGCATGGTCATGCCTTCTTCGGCCAGCTCGATCATCGTGTCGAGCACTTCCTTGATCATCTCGGGGTCGAGCGCCGAGGTCGGCTCGTCGAACAGCATGATCCGCGGGCGCATGCACAGGCTGCGGGCGATCGCCACCCGCTGTTGCTGGCCGCCGGACAATTGGCCGGGATATTTCTGGGCCTGTTCCGGGATCTTGACCTTTTCCAGGAAATGCATCGCCGTCGCCTCGGCCTCTTTCTTGGGCGTCTTGCGCACCCAGATCGGCGCCAGGGTGCAGTTTTCCAGGATCGTCAGATGCGGGAACAGGTTGAAATGCTGGAACACCATCCCGACTTCCGAGCGGATCTTGTCGATGTTCTTGAGGTCGTTCGACAATTCCGTCCCGTCGACGACGATCTGTCCTTTCTGGTGCTCCTCCAGCCGGTTGATGCAGCGGATCAGCGTCGACTTGCCGGACCCGGACGGTCCGCAGATGACGATCCGCTCGCCCCGGTTCACGGTCAGGTTGATGTCGCGCAGAACGTGGAACGTGCCGAACCACTTGTTCATGTCGGTGATCTGGATGGCCACCTCGTCGGAGATCGTCATGTGACTGCGATCGACTTCGCGTTCTGTCATGAGTTCGGACATGGGTGTCTCCCTAGCGATGCTCTCGCGTGAGTTTCTTTTCGAGGTAGAAGGAATATCGGCCCATCGAGTAGCAGAAGATGAAGAAGATCAGGCCGATGAACACGAACAATTCCCAGTAGATGCCGTTCCAGTCGGTCGTGGCGCGGATCTTGTTGGAAAAGTCGATCGGATCGGCGAGGCCGATGAACACCACCAGGGTCGTGTCCTTGAACAGGCCGATGAAGGTGTTGACGATGCCGGGGATCGAGATTTTCAGCGCCTGGGGCAGCACGATCAGGCGCATGCTTTTCCAGTAATCCAGGCCCAGCGCGTCGCCGGCCTCGTATTGCCCCTTGGGCAGCGCGGCCAGCCCGCCACGCACCACTTCGGCGATATAGGCGGACGAGAACAGGGTCACCATGATGATCACCCGCAACAGCAGGTCGAAGGTGGTGCCCGGCGGCAGGAAGTAGTTCAGCAGCAACTGGGCGGTGAACAGCCAGACGATCAGCGGCACGCCGCGGATGATCTCGATGAAGGCGACGGACACCTTGTTGATGATGAACAGGTGCGATTGGCGCCCGAGGGCCAGCATGATCCCGAGCGGCAGCGACAGGATGATCCCCGACAGACCGATGATCAGCGCCAGAAGGAAACCGCCGAATTCGCGGCTGCCGACAGGGCGCAGACCGACGCGGCCGACCTCGGCATAGGTGCTGTCGATCGTCGCATTCAGCGTGGCGCGTTCGGACCGGACGTCGTTATAGACCTGGAGCGCCTCGATATCCAGGTCCGGGGTGCCATCGGGCACATTGGCGACATCCGAGAACTTGCGCAGGGCGCGCGGAACCGCCGCGCGCAGATCGGCGAAGGTTTCGTCGATCTCGGCCAGGCGGGTCTCGTTGGCCTCCAGCGCCTCGATATTGCTCACCAGCGACCTTGCATCGGACAGGCGATCGGTCAGCCGGGTGATCTCGGCCGACAGCGCCAGGCCCCGGTCCTTGATTTCCGTCAGCTGGCGCGTGGTTTCCAGAACAATGGCCCGGTCGGCCTCGAAGTCCGGGGCCAGGGCGGCGTCGCGCTGGGCGACATTGACCGAATGTTCCAGCTCTTCCTTGAGCGCGGTGGTCAGGGCGATCTCGCTGTCGGGGTCGATCCCCGCCTCGGCCAGAACCTCCAGCCGTGCGGCCTCGGCGGCGGCGTCGGTGGCGGTCTTGATCCGGTCGAACGCCTCTTGCCGCTCGGCCTGGATCGGGGCGGACTCGGCGGACAGGGCGTCACGTTGTTCGGTCAATGTGTCGAGCTGCTGGCGCAGCGTGTCCGGCAGGGCCTCGGCCTGGGCCAAGGTGGCGTCCATCCGGATTTTGGCGACCATCCGGTGCAGCGCGTCATCCACCGCGCCGACCCCCCAAAGCCACCAGACGATCGCGGCCAGGAGCGCGGCGATGATCGCGGCCAGGTTGCCGGCGATCGGACGGATCACGACCAGGGCGGCATAGCCGACGGCAAGACCGGCCAGGACCAGGATCGGCGTCCAGAACGACCCGCCCCAAAGCAGCCAGGGCATCAGGAACGGGTAGATCACCGTGAAGATCAGCATCTTGCGCGGCAATTGCTCCGAGAACAGCACCGGCGCCATGGCGACGAAGAACAGCACGAAGGCCAGGTTCGGCCGCCAATACTGGTCGCTGGGGTAGAAGCCGTACAGCAGTTGCAGCCAGCGTTCCCGGATCACCGCCCAGCAGGCGCCGCCGCCATCGACCGCGCCGGTCACCAGGAACACCTCGCGGCAATCGGTCAAAGACCGCGCCGTCCAGACATAATTGGACGCCCAGGGCAGAATCGCGGCCAGCGCGAGATAGATCACATAGAGCGACAGGATCGTGAGGATCGCGTTCAGCCAGGACGAGAACAGGTTCTCGCGCAGCCACTTGATCACCCCGCGTTCGGCGGTCGGCGGATCCGCCTCGGGCAGCATCGTGTCGCGGACATAGGCGACGGTCTGGGCATGGGTATCGCTCATCCTATCGCTCCTTCAGCTTCACGCGCATGTTGTAGATGTTCATCCCCATCGAGATCAGCAGACTGAGCAGAAGATAGAACAATCCCAACAGCAGCATCCCCTCCAGTTCCTTGCCGGTCTGGTTGATGGTGATGCCGCCCAGGGTGGCCCGCACGTCCATGTAGCCCACGGCGATGGCCAGCGAGGTATTCTTGGTCAGGTTCAGGAATTGCGAGATCAGCGGCGGAATGATGACCCGCATCGCCTGCGGCAGGATCACCAGGTTCATCGTCCGGCCCGGGCGCAGGCCCAGCGCATAGGAGGCCTCGGTCTGGCCCTTGGAAATGGCCAGGATGCCGCCGCGGACGATCTCGGCGATGAAGGCACCGGTATAGAGCGACAGCGCCAGCCACAACGCGATCATCGAATTGCGCACCTGCATGCCGCCCTCGAACCGGGCGATCCCGCTTTCGGTCATCTGCGGAACCGTCGCGTCCAGCGCGTTGCCCAACGTCGTCTGGTCGGACAGCACGTTGAGCGTGGGCGCGCGGATCGCCGACCGCGCCTCGGCCGCGGCGTCGATGGCGTTCTGCCGGTCGACCGCAATCCGGTCCAACCGTTCGGAAAACACCGCCAGTTCGGCTTCCAGCGCGGCGCGGCGCTCGTCGGTATCGGCGCGGGCGATTTCTCCCTCGATGCGGTTCATCACCTCCCGGTTCTCGGCGAGGCGGTCATCCAGGGCGGCCAGGTCCCGGGTCAGCCGGGTGTCGAAAATGGCGAGCCGGGTGTCCAGCAACCGGTCGGACAGGGCCTCGGCTTCATCCGGCGCAGCGGTGATCATGTCGCAATTGCCCAGCGCCATGGCCCGTTCGGCGCCCCCGCGCGAGACATAGACATTCGACCGGAATCTGACGCCGGACTCGCCAAGGAAGCGGCGCAGATTCTCGGCCGAGGTCGAGGTCAGGTAGTGACACAGGGTCGGGCCGTTGGCCTCTTCGGTGAAGGTGGCGATGTCCTGTCCGGGCGTCTGGGTCACGGCGACGATCGCCCGCGGCGTGTCCGCGCTGACCGCCGAAACGACGAAATGCGCCAGGGTCACCGGCACGAAAAGCAGCGCCATGGACGGCCAGAAGACCGGCAGCAACCGCCCCGTTTCGGCCTGCACCTTGCGCACATGGCGGCGCCACAGGGAATTGGCGACCAGAGAGCCGATGAAGACCACGGCCAGAATCAGCGTGTAGCCGTTGAAGGCCGGCCCGGCGGTGAACACCCCCTGACGGGTCAAGGCGGTTGTATCGAACAGCACCATCTCTTCGCCGCCCCCGGTGCGGAAATCCCGCGGATGGGGGAAACTTTCGTTCACCACGGCGAAAATCAGCACGATCCACAACAGCAGCGGCACGTTGCGGAAACCCTCGACATAGATCGCCATAAGTCGCGACACGATCCAGTTCTTGGACAGGCGCAGCACGCCCGCGATGGTGCCGATGATCGTCGCCGCGATGCAGCCGATGATCGCCACCAGGATCGTGTTGAGCATCCCGACGATCGCCGCGCGGCCGTGGGTGCGCTGACTGTCATATTCGATCAGGCGCTGGTTGATGTCGTATTGCGCGGGCTGGCCAAGGAAATCGAGGTCGAATTCCTTGCCCAGAGCAGCCAGGTTCTGTGCGGTGTTGTTGATCAGCCACCAGATCGCCGTGCCCAGCAGGATCAACGCGATCGTCTGGATCGTGATCGACCGATAGCGGGTATCGTACAGCAACTGGCTCAGGCGGAAACCGCCCTGCGGTGCGTCGGAGGCAATCGCCATCCCTGGATCTCCCTGGTCCCGTGCTACGGTTGCGTGTCGGTTGATCCGACTACGCCCGAGGTCAGGATTCTTTTGATTTGGACTGGGTCCGCAAGCACCGGGGGCGCGGTTTGTACCGCGCCCCCGAACAAGATCCTAGCGGAACGGCGGCGAGTAGAGCAGGCCGCCTTCGGTCCATTGGGCGTTCAGCCCGCGGGCCAGGCCGATCGAGGTGTTTTCGCCGATGTTCTTTTCGAACAATTCGCCGTAATTGCCGCCGGCCGCGATGGCGCGCTTGGCCCAGTCGGCATCAAGGCCGAGCATGGCACCCAACTCGCCTTCGGTGCCCAGCATGCGGTTGATCTCGGGGTTGTCGGTCCCGGCCGACAATTCCTCGATATTGGCCGAGGTCACGCCGTATTCCTCGGCCGCGATCAGCGCGTTGAGGGTCCAGCGGACCACATCGCCCCAATCATTGTCGCCGTGACGCACCAGCGGCCCAAGCGGTTCCTTCGAGACGATTTCCGGCAGGATCACGTGATCGCCCGGGTTCTCGAACGAGGCGCGGGTCGCGGCCAGGCCCGAGGCGTCGGTGGTGTAGACGTCGCAGGCGCCGGCCAGGTATTGCTGCTGGGCTTCGGCATTGGTTTCGATCGGCACCGGTTCGTAGCTGATGTTGTTGACGCGGAAGAAATCCGCCAGGTTCAGCTCGGTCGTGGTGCCGGTCTGGATGCAGACGGTGGCGCCGTCCAGATCCTTGGCCGAGGTCACGCCCAGATCGCGCGGCACCATGAAGCCCTGGCCGTCATAATAGTTGACGCCGGTGAATTCGAACTTGAGCTCGACATCGCGGCTGAAGGTCCAGGTGGTGTTGCGGGCCAGCATGTCGACTTCGCCGGACGCCAGCGCGGTGAACCGGGTCGAACCGGTGGTCGGCACGAATTCGACGGCATTGGCATCGCCCAGGACCGCTGCGGCGACAGCGCGGCAAACCCCCACGTCGAACCCTTCCCAGACGCCGTTGGCGTCGGGCGCGGCAAAGCCGACAAGGCCGGTGGTGACGCCGCAGTTCAGCGTGCCGCGGGCCTTGACGTCGTCAAGCGTGTCGGCAGCGACGGCTCCGGCAGCCAGGCCGGAAACGGTCAAGGCGCCGAGGAGTACGGATTTTTTCATGTTTACCTCTTCCTGATATCCCGTCTTTTCGACGGATCGTTCTTTTCGGTCCCAGGGGGACGCGGGCGATTTCGTCGCCCAAAGGACGACAACATGGTCAGCTTGGGCGGATTCATGAAAGGTCGTCAAGTGTCGGAGCACGAAAAGCGATGGCGTCCACTGGTGCTTTCGACGGTTTTTCGGCGCTGACGCAGCGGAATGCGCCGTCAGATGGCGCCAGTGGAAAGCGCATGAAAACGCGCCGCATGCCGGAATTCGTCCCGCTTGAAGGCCGCGGCGGCCTCGGCCTCGTCGTCGCGGCCCCATTGTTCGGCCTGGAAGGTTTCGTCGATCCGCGACAGGGCCCAGCCGGTATCGGCATCCAGGCGCCCGTCCGCGACGGCCAGCCCCAGGACAAGCGACCCCGACAGACCGACCAGGTCGTGCAACGCCGCCAGCTGGAACGGCGTCGCCAGGGTGACGCGCGCCCGCAGGCGGTCGAGGGCGGCGTCGGATTGCCCGACCGGCATCACGCCGCAGGCGACCGACAGCCGCGCGCCGAAACGCGCGTCGGCCCAGTCCAGCAGAGGGTCCCAGCCGGCAGCCTGGCGCCGGACAAGCGCTTCGGGCGCCTGGGCGCGGTAGCACAGCAGGTCGGTTCCGCCATAGGAGGCGATCAGCCGGGCGACCTCGTCGAATTGCGGGATGACCTTGTCGATCGCGGCGTTGACAGACCGGGTCACGGGCATGTCGGCAGGGCGGATGTCGTCCTCCACGGCGCGCCATTCTTCGGCCAGGGCCTCGGCCAGGGCGGGCGTCGGCACGTGGACCTCGGTCTTGGCCGGCGTGCGGACCGGGCGGCCATCCAACCGCACCGCGAACCCGTCCGGCCCTTCGACGATCTGCACATCGGTCCAGAATCTGCGCGCCTTCCACGCCGTCATGCCGTCCCTCCCGCAAGGTCGTCCACGGCCGCGGGGAGTGCCGCGAAATCGTCGATCGACCGGTCGGCGCGCAGCAGGCCGGCCGGATGATAGCCCCAGCCGACCCCGATACTGCCGATCCCCGCCGCCCGGGCCATGTCCATGTCATAGGTCGTGTCGCCCACCATGACCGCCCGCGCCGGTGCGACAACGGTTTCGGCCAGACAGGTCAGGATCATCGAGGGATGCGGCTTGGACGGGTGATCGTCGGCGACCTGGGTGGTGACGAAATGCCGGCCCAGATCCAGGCTGCCGAGCAGCGCATCGAGGCCGCGCCGCGACTTGCCGGTGGCGATGGCCAGCAGGGTCCGGTCGTCCCGGCCAAGGGTTTCCAGCACCTCGATCGCGCCGGGATACAGCGGGCTGTCGGCAGGGCCGCCCGCCCTGCGCCGCTCGGCATAGGCGTCCTTGTAGGTCACCACCATGCGCCGCTGGACGGCGTCCGGCTGGTCCGGAACCAGACCGGCGATGGCATCGGGCAGGCTGAGCCCGACAACCGACAGGATCGTGGCCCGATCCGGCGCGACCAGGGCCTCGCCGGCGAAGGCCGCGCCCATCGCCGCCAGGATATCGCCCTGGCTGTCCACCAGAGTGCCGTCGACATCGAAGATCACCAGGCGCAGATCGTTCATCGCAGCGTCTCGAACGGATCGGCGGCGGCGATATCCTCGGCCCAGCCCAGCGTGTCCCAACTGGCGGCCATATGCGGCGGCAGGGGCGCGGTGAGCGTCAGCGGCTTGCGGGTGACCGGGTGCAGGAGGGTCATCGATCGCGCATGCAGGTGCAGCTTTTTCGAGATGATCCCGCCCAGCTGCGCGCCCCAGCCATCGCCCAGGTTTTCCTGCCCCGAGCCGCCGTATTTCCCGTCGCCGACAATCGGATGGCCGATTTCGGCCATATGGGCGCGCAACTGGTGGGTGCGCCCGGTCAGGGGTTCCAGCGCCACCCAGGAGGCGCGGCTGGCGACGCGATAGAGCGTGGCATAAAGCGTATGGGCGCGCTTGGCGCCGGGGGTGCCGGCCAGTTCGGCGGGATGCACGCAGCGCATCTTTTCGCCCTCGCCGGCCGCGCCATGGCCGCCGGCCTTGACCAGCCCGTAGCGGATTTCGCCCAGATAGGGCGTCGGCACGCCGGCGACCAGCGCCCAATAGATCTTGCGCGTCTCGCGGTGGCGGATCGCCTCGGTCAGGGCCTTGGCCATGGCGCGGGTGCGCGCCAGCAGCAGGACGCCGGACGTATCCTTGTCGAGCCGATGCACCAGGCGGGGCTTGTCGTCGAACCCGAAGCGCAACGCCTCGGCCAGGCCGTCCACATGGCGGTTCTGGCCCGATCCGCCCTGGGTCGGCAGACCCGGCGGCTTGTTCAGCGCGATCAGGTGATCGTCGCGGAACAGCACGCAGTCGCGGATCATCCGGGCGTCGGCCTCGGTCACCGCGGGCCGGTGCGACGTCGGTATGACGTCGGCATCCTGCCGGTCCGGGATCGGGGGCACCCGGATCTGCTGACCTTCGGCGACCCGGGTCGAACTTTTCGCCCGGCCGCCGTCGATCCGGATCTCGCCCTTGCGGCAGGCCTTTTCGATCCGTCCCTGCGTGAACTGCGGAAACCGGCGTTTCAGCCAGCGGTCGAGCCGCTGGTCGCCTTCGCCCGGCGCCACGGTGAGGGTCTGCACGCCGCTCATGCCAGGACCGACCGCATCAGCATCAGACCGGCCAGCAATGCGCCGATCGACAGGGTGACGGTCAGGACGACATAGAGCGCGGCCTGCCCCACCTGCCCCCGTTCGAACAGGGTCACGGTTTCCAGCGAAAAGGCCGAAAAGGTGGTGAAGCCGCCCAGGATGCCGGTCAACAGGAACGGGTTGAGATGGGTCAAGGCCCGCTGTCCCAGCCAGACCACCAGCGCCCCCATCAGGAACGATCCCAGCACGTTCACGGTGATGATGCCCAGCGGGAATCCGTCGCGGCCGAAAGCGCGCAACACGGCAACGCCGGTCAGAAACCGGGCCGCGGCGCCGATCGCGCCGCCAAGGGCGACCTGAAGGGTGGTGGCGAACATGGGCGGGTGATGTGGGCTGCGCCCTGCCTTGTCAAGCGCCGCCCCGCCTGGCCCGTTGCCGGGTGAACCAGTCCAGCCGCTTTTTCAATTCGCGCTCGTAGCCGCGATCGACCGGGGCGTAATAGACCCCGCGTTTCATCCCGTCGGGAAAATAGGTCTGACCGGAAAAGCCATCCGGGGCGTCGTGGTCATAGGCATAGCCGTCGCCATAGCCCTGGTCCTTCATCAACGCGGTCGGCGCGTTCAGGATATGCCTGGGCGGCGGTTCGGAGCCGGTCTTTTTCGCCGCCGCCATGGCGTTCTTGTAGGCCGCGTAACCGGCATTCGATTTCGGCGCCAGCGCCAGATAAAGCACCGCCTGCGCCAGGGCCAGTTCGCCCTCGGGGCTGCCCAGCCGTTCGTAGGTCGCCCAGGCATCCAGGCACAGACGGTTCGCCTGCGGATCGGCCAGGCCGATATCCTCGATCGCCATGCGGGTGATCCGGCGGGCCAGAAAGCGCGGATCCTCGCCCCCCTGCAGCATCCGCGCCAACCAGTAAAGCGCGGCATCGGGATCAGAGCCGCGCACCGATTTGTGCAGGGCGGAAATCAGGTTGTAATGGGCGTCCCCGGATTTGTCGTACTGGCTGGCCCGGCGCATCAGCCGGGTGGTCAGGGCCTCGGTCGCGATCTTGCCATCGAACTTCCAGCCCATCACCTGTTCGATCAGGTTCAATAGCGCGCGCCCGTCGCCATCGGCCATCTCCAGCAGCGCCTCGCGCGCCGGGCCATCCAGCGGCAGGGGGCGGCCCAGGTCGTGTTCGGCCCGTTGCGCCAGTCTTTCCAGATCGGCCAGGTCCAGCCGTTTCAGAACCAGAACCTGCGCCCGCGACAGGACGGCGGCGTTCAACTCGAAGCTGGGGTTTTCGGTGGTGGCGCCGACAAGCAGGATCGTGCCGTCCTCCATATGCGGCAGGAACCCGTCCTGCTGCGCCTTGTTGAAGCGGTGGATCTCGTCGACGAACAGCAGCGTGCCCTGCCCGTTCCGGCGCCGCATCTTTGCCGCCTCGAAGACCTTGCGCAGCTCCGGCACGCCGGTGAAGATCGCGCTGATCTGGACGAAATGCAGGTCGGTCTCGGCCGCCAGAAGCCGGGCGATGGTGGTCTTGCCCACCCCCGGCGGCCCCCACAGGATCAAGGACCCCAGCGTGCCGGCGGCCAGCATCGCGCCCAGGGGGGCGTCCGGGCCCAGCACCTGATCCTGGCCGATCACCTCGGACAGGGCGCGCGGCCGCAACCGGTCGGCCAGGGGCCGGGGGGCCTCTGGCGCGTCGCTGCCGGCGGTATCGAACAGGTCGGCCATGGGGGCAAACTAGGCCCCCTGCCCGACCTTGGAAAGCTCAATGCAACTGGGTGGAGAAGTCGATCCAGACCGCCTGGTAGTCGATCCCGCCCATGTTCATGTTGCGCCCGGCCGCTGTCATGTCGAGCTTGCAGCGGGCCGCCCAGCGGTGCCAGTTCGACGGCAGCAGGGCCAGCATCCGGGTGATCCCCTCGACCCGGCTGGTGCGCAGCATCTCGAGCACCAGTTTCATCCGCACCTTGTGACGGATCGCCGCCGGGATGCCGGAACAGACGAAGCCGCGGGTGACCTCCCAGGTGCCCTCCTCGACCGGGGCGGTGGTATAGAGCAGGTCCGACGGGATCGAGTCCAGCAACCCGTTCTGGGCGTCGCGGATCATGTAGGAATAGATCCCGCAGCGGGCCGTCGTGGGCGTCAGCCGCACACCGGCCAGGACACGGCCGTTTTCATGAACCGCAAGCCAGCGCGAAGCGGGGGTGTCGTATTGGTCGTATTCCATGCCCATGGTTTCGGGCAGGTCCCAGCGGTTGCGCAGGATGAAGGAATCACGCCGTGCGCGAAGAATATTCGCGAACAGCTCGCCATGGTTGTGGAAGTTGGCAAACGAGATGGTGGCAGACTGCATACCTTGATACTCCAGCGAGTGGTTGTGGGTCACACGGGCCCTGGCACCAGCCGCCAAAGAGGACGGTCAGAGCAGCCTGTAATCCCTTGCACGCTGGATTGCCTCGGCGGTGGTGCGCGCAAGGAGCGCGGACCGGGCCGCTGCGAGGCGCGCCTTGAAGGCGCTTTCGGAAATGTTCAGTCGAGCGGCGGCAGCTGCATGACGATCCCCCTCGGCGACACAGCGCAAGGCTTCGATCTGGGCGTCCGTCAGGGACTCCGGGGGTTTCGTCAGATGGTGCAGCTGCGAGATGAGGTTGGAAAACGCCTCGATCTCGGCATCCGTGAACTCACGATCATCTCGAGCGGCAGAGGCGATCGTGCGCGATTTCTTGGGGCCGCAAGATACGGCCAAACCATACACCATACCGAATGTCCGGGCCTGTCCGAGGATATCGAACGGGTCTGGTATCGGAATCTCGCTCCACCTTATCTTTCCCACTTCACTGAACCCCCAGGCAATGATCGGGTCGCGGAGCGCATAGGCCTCCTCTGTATAATGATCCGTCCAGCCTTGCGGGTAGGTTTGGTGGTGCAGCAGCGGAAGCGCGAAGCGGATATGCAGCGCAAAGAAAAAACCATTTGGCGACAAGGCCTCTAGGCGCTTCGTGTGATGATCGATACCGGACCGCAAGGACATAACCTTTTAGACAAGTTGCCATATGGGCGGTCAACCTTAAAGTGTGTCCATCCGATAGAACGCGACGTGACCCGCATGACCCGAATTGACGAAGACCTGGTGAACCGCATCGCAGACCTTCCGCCACAGGGGTTGAGCGAATTGCTGGATTTTCTCGAGACCGATCGCCAGAGCCTGCGCGACCTTCGCGCGCCCCGGTCCGAACAAGACGACCGCGACCCCCGCGACTGACCGCAAAACAAAAGGCCCCGCATCCGCGGGGCCTTGTGATGATGCCTCCGTGCAGCGCCCGTCAGCGCTCACGCGTCATCCATATCGATGTCGGCTTCAAGCCGGGCGCGATCGGCCGCGCCCTTGGCGTCGGGGTCGCGATCGACAAGTTCGATGATCGCCATCGGCGCCATGTCACCATAGCGGAACCCGGCCTTGAGCACCCGGGTATAGCCGCCCTGGCGATCCTTGTAGCGGTCGCCCAGAACCTCGAACAACTTGGCGACATGGGCATCCTGCTTGAGCTGTGCCGCGGCCTGGCGGCGGGCATGCAGATCACCGCGCTTGGCCAGCGTGATCAGCTTGTCGACGATCCGCTTGAGTTCCTTGGCCTTGGGCAGGGTGGTCTTGATCTGTTCGTGTTCGATCAGGCTGCCGGCCATGTTGGCCCAAAGCGCCTTGCGGTGTTCATGGGTCCGGTTCAGGCGGCGATATCCGCGAGCGTGACGCATTGTCTTGTCTCCTTTTGCCCTCTACGGGCGGTTTTGCTTTGTCCGGCCGGCGATGCGTGTCGCCGGCTCTCCTTGGGGCGGATGCCCGGGGCCGGGAGGACCAAAATTACGTAATTTTGGTCCCGCCCGAAACTCAGAACTGGTCTTCGAATTTCTTGGCCAGATCCTCGATATTGTCCGGCGGCCAATCCTCGACATCCATGCCCAGGTGCAGGCCCATGCCGGACAGGACTTCCTTGATCTCGTTGAGCGACTTGCGGCCGAAGTTCGGGGTCCGCAGCATCTCGGCCTCGGTCTTCTGGATCAGGTCGCCGATATAGACGATGTTGTCGTTCTTCAGGCAGTTGGCCGACCGCACCGACAATTCCAGCTCGTCCACCTTCTTCAGCAGCAGCGGGTTGAACTCCAGCCCGTCATCGTCGGACGCGGCCGAGGCGCTTTCCGGCTCTTCGAAATTGACGAAGATCGACAGCTGGTCCTGCAGGATCCGCGCGGCATAGGCCACCGCATCGTCCGGGGTGATCGACCCGTCGGTTTCCACCTTCATGGTCAGTTTGTCGTAATCCAGCACCTGGCCCTCGCGGGTCGGCTGAACGTCATAGCTGACCTTCTTGACCGGCGAATAGATCGCGTCGATGGCGATCATGCCGATCGGCGCATCCTCGGGCTTGTTGCGGTCGGCCGCGACATAGCCCTTGCCGGTATTCACCGTCAGTTCCATGTAAAGGTCCGCGCCCTCGTCGAGGTGGCAGATCACGTGATCCTTGTTCAGGATCTCGATGCCCGCACTTTCGCTGATTTCGCCGGCGGTCACGACGCCCGGGCCCTTGGCCTGGACCTGAAGCCGCTTGGGGCCTTCGACCTCCATGCGGATGGCGACGCCCTTGAGGTTCAGCACCACGTCGGTCACGTCCTCGCGGACACCGGAAATCGAGGAAAACTCGTGCAGCACGTTGTCGATCTGCACGGCGGTGATGGCCGCGCCCTGCAGCGACGACATCAGCACGCGGCGCAGCGCATTGCCCAGCGTCAGGCCAAAGCCGCGCTCCAGCGGTTCGGCGACGACGGTGCCCTGGCGCGCCGGGTCATTGCCCGGTTTCACGTCCAGCTGCGTCGGCTTGATCAGTTCGGCCCAGTTCTTGTGGATCATGGATGTCTCCTCAATTCCTGCCGCGTCCCCATGATCGTGGGCCGCGACGCCCGAGGTTGAAATGACGACAGGGACCCCGCGAACGGGGTCCCCGAAAGGTGGTCGGCCGGCCTCAGACGCGACGGCGCTTCGGCGGGCGGCAGCCGTTGTGGGCGATCGGCGTCACGTCGCGGATCGACGTGATGTTGAAGCCGACGGCGGCCAGGGCGCGCAGGGCGCTTTCCCGGCCCGAGCCGGGGCCCTGAACCTCGACCTCGAGGGTCTTGACCCCATGTTCCTGGGCCTTCTTGCCGGCATCTTCGGCGGCCATCTGGGCGGCATAGGGCGTCGACTTGCGCGAGCCCTTGAAGCCCATGGTGCCGGCCGAGGACCAGGCGATCGCATTGCCCTGGACGTCCGAGATCAGGATCTTGGTGTTGTTGAAGCTGGAATTCACGTGGGCGACACCAGCGGCGATGTTCTTGGAGACCTTCTTCTTGCCTCCGCGACGGGGATCACGAGCCATATCAGCGCCTCCTTATTTCTTCTTGCCGGCGATGGGTTTCGCCGGGCCCTTGCGGGTGCGGGCGTTGGTATGGGTGCGCTGGCCGCGGACCGGCAGGTTGCGGCGGTGGCGCAGGCCCCGGTAGCAGCCCAGGTCCATCAGGCGCTTGATGTTCATCTGCGTTTCGCGGCGCAGGTCGCCCTCGACGGTGAAGTTGGCGTCGATATGTTCCCGGATCGCGACCAGTTCGCTGTCGGACAGGTCGTTCACGCGGCGGGCGGCGTCGATGCCGACGGCGTCGCAGATCGCACGGGCCGAGGTGTGGCCGATGCCGGTGATGTAGGTGAGCGCGATCGGAACCCGCTTGCCGTCGGGGATGTTCACGCCGGAAATACGTGCCAAGGGTCTGGTCCTTTCGTTGCGGGTCCGTAGCGCCGGGCCCTTTTTTCACAACGCAAGCCCGGAGCGGTCATGCGCCGGGCCACTGTCGATGGTCGAGGTGGTCTGGACGGCACGGGGGCGACCCGATTCGTCCGGATTTCCCTTGCGGGATGGGGCTAACTATTGGTCAACGGGCCGAGCGTCAACCCCCTGTCAAGGGCTTTGAGGCCAGCCGCCGCAGCGCCCGGCGCACGGCCTCGCCGGATAGCGGCGAACCCGGATCTCCACGACCGGCACCCGGGCCGCGCGGCGCCTCATTCAAAGGACCAGTCTCCGGCCAGCCCGTCGGGACATTGGCGGAAGGTCGCGGCATAGGCCGGGCTGTCATCGGGGTTCAGCACCTGCACGCCGCCCTCGGCATCGACGGCGATCACCAGGTCGCGCGAAATCACCCCGCCGCCATCGTCGCATACCGCGCGCAGGGCGGTGCGGCTGTCGGGCGCGAAGCCCAGCGGGTCGTCCCAGCGGCAGGTCATCGCGTGATTGCCGATGCGTGTCGGGGCAAGCAGGGTGATCTCGCCCTGCTCCTGCTCGGCCGCCGGGGCCTGGCACAGGGCCGGGTCGTTGATATAGGGCCCGGTCGCGGTGCTGCAGGAGGCCAGCACCAGGACGCCGGCCAGCGAAACGAAACGGGTCATGTCATGCCTTCCCTTGAAACGCGAAAGGGACCGAAACGGTATCGGTCCCTGTCCTGTCCTTGTCGCCGGGTTCCGGGCCTATCCGTCCAGACAGCCGGCGATCCGGTCGGCGACCTCGTCGATCTCGCCCAGCCCGTCGACCGATTTCAGATCGCCCTTGGCGTGGTAATAGCCGATCAGCGGCGAGGTCTGCTTGTAATAGGCCATCAGACGGGTGCGCAGACTGTCCTCGTTGTCGTCGGCGCGGCGGGAAAAGTCGGTGCCACCGCATTTGCTGCACGTGCCGTCAGCCGGGATCGGCTTGGTGATATCGTTATAGACCTCGCCGCAATCGGCGCAGGTCGAGCGGGCGGTGATGCGTTCGACCAGCGCGTCGTCATCCACCCGCATCTCGATCACCGCATCGAGCGTCTCGCCCAGTTCGCTCAGCAGGTTGCCCAGGGCATCGGCCTGGGCCAGCGTGCGCGGGAAGCCGTCGAAGATATAGCCGCCCGCGGCACCGCCTTCGGTCAGTTTCTCGCGGATCAGGCCGATCACGATCTCGTCCGTCACCAGGTTGCCGGCATCCATCACCTCGGCGACGATCCTGCCCATCTCGGTCCCGCTGGTGCGGGCCTCGCGCAACATGTCGCCGGTGCTGAGCTGCACCATGGCGCGTTCTTCGACCAGGCGGCGGGCCTGGGTGCCCTTGCCCGCTCCGGGCGGTCCAAGAAGAATGATGTTCATCGACGCGCCGGCCCTTTCCGCTTTTTCGTTCCGGTGCCCGTGCCGCGCTTGCCGCGCAGCTGGCTTTTCTCGATCAGGCCCTCGTATTGATGGGCCAGAAGATGCGACTGGATCTGCTGGATCGTGTCCATCCCGACGCTGACGATGATCAGCACCGAGGTGCCGCCGAAATAGAACGGGATCGACAGTTGCGACCGGACGATTTCGGGCATCAGCACGATCAGCGCGAGGTAGCCCGAGCCCAGGACAAGGATGCGGTTGACCACGTATTCGAGGTATTCCGCCGTGCGCTTGCCCGGGCGGATGCCGGGGACGAAACCGTTCTGGTTCTTGAGGTTGTCGGCGACATCATCGACCTTGAAGGCCACTTCCTTGGTGTAGAAATAGGTGAAGAAGATCACCATCGCCGCCATGAACAGCAGGTAAAGCGGCTGGCCGGGGCCGAAATAGGCCAGGATCGTCGACATCACCGGGCCTGTGTTGCCGTCCGAAAAGGTCGAGATCGTGGTCGGCAGCAACAGCAATGCGCTGGCGAAGATCGCCGGGATCACGCCGGCCGGGTTGACCTTGATCGGCAGGTGGGACGATCCGCCGTCGAACACCTTCATCCCGACCTGGCGGCGCGGATACTGGATGTGGATCTTGCGCAGGGACCGCTCCATGAACACCACGAAGGCGAAGACGACCAGCAGCATCACGATGACACCCAGCACCAGGCCCCAATCGCCGGTCGACTGGCTGGTCGCCAGGAAACTGGCCAGCGCGGCCGGAATCTCGGCGATGATGCCGACGAAGATGATCAGGCTGATGCCGTTGCCGATGCCGCGGGCGGTGATCTGTTCGCCCAGCCACATCAGGAACATGGTGCCCCCGACAAGGGTGATGACGCAGGCCGCGCGGAAGAACATGCCCGGATCATGGACCATGCCGCCGGTTTCCAGGCTGACGGCCATGCCATAGGCCTGAAAGGTGGCCAGCACGACCGTGCCGTAGCGGGTATACTGGTTCAGCTTCTTGCGGCCCTGCTCGCCTTCCTTCTTGAGCTGCTTCAACGGCTCCCACATGGCGCCCAGAAGCTGCACGATGATCGAGGCCGAGATATAGGGCATGATGCCCAGGGCAAAGATGCCCATCCGGCCCAGCGCGCCGCCGGTGAACATCGACAGGATGCCGCCGATGCCCGATTGCGCCTCTTCCATGAAAGCCCGAAGCGCGGCGCCGTCGATACCGGGCACCGGGATATAGGTGCCAAGCCGGTAGACGAGCAATAGCCCGAGCGTGAAGAAGATGCGCTGGCGCAGTTCCTTGGCCTGGCCCAATGCGCCCCAGCTCAGGTTCTGGGCCATTTGCTCTGCTGCTGATGCCATTATGCGGTCTCTTTATACATGGAGACGCCGCCGGACCGGGTGCGGGCGGCGGCGTCGGATCCTGCAGGGTGATGTAAGGGGCCGCGGCCCCCACCACAACCCGTTACTCGGCCGCCGCGCCGGAGAGGGTCACCGACCCGCCCGCCTTTTCGACCGCCTCGATGGCGCCTTTCGATGCACCGGTGACGGCGATGCTGGCCTTGGCGGTGATCTCGCCCTTGCCCAGCAGGCGGATGCCGTCGAGCTTGCGGCGCACCAGGCCGCAGGCGATCAGCGCGTCCTCGGTGATGTCGGACTTTGCGTCCAGCTTGCCCTCGTCGATGAACTTCTGGATCAGGCCGAGGTTCACCAGGGCGAATTTCTTGCGGTTGGGCTTGTTGAAGCCACGCTTGGGCAGGCGTTGATACAGCGGCATCTGGCCGCCTTCATAGCCCTTGATGGCCACACCCGAACGGGATTTCTGGCCCTTGATGCCGCGCCCGGCGGTCTTGCCCTTGCCGGAACCCGGGCCGCGACCGACGCGCATCCGTTTCTTGGTCGCGCCGTCGTTGTCGCGCAATTCGTGCAGTTTCATGTCGCTTCTCCTTGCCGGATGTCTGCCCCGAAGCGAACGGGCAGCCCACGGCGTTTCTTGGTTGCCTAGACTCAGTGGCGGTTGGCCACCGGGGGCGTATAGGCGCTGGCGCCCCCCCGTTCAAGCCTTTTGGCGGATCACGGCACCACGCCCGGCCGGGCGGCAGAGACGCCTTGGTCGATCCCGGCACGAAAACGCCCCGGCCATCACGGACCGGGGCGTTCGAGGTTCCGCAGGGCGGGGTTTCACCCCACCCCTTTACCCGCGCTCTTCGATGATCTCGACGAGGTGGGGGATGGAATTGACCATGCCGCGGACCGACGGCGTGTCCTCCAGCTCGCGGGTGCGGTGCATCTTGTTCAGGCCCAGGCCG
The DNA here is from genome assembly GCA_001314655.1 of Rhodobacteraceae bacterium HLUCCA08. Lineage (GTDB taxonomy): Bacteria > Pseudomonadota > Alphaproteobacteria > Rhodobacterales > Rhodobacteraceae > Salibaculum. Next base: position 185,554 of record LJSF01000014.1, read on the forward strand.
ATCAACGTTTCACGCTGCTTGGCGGGGCGGCGGATCGGCGAGCCGATCTGCTTGACGACGATGGTTTTCGCCATGGGTCAGGCCTCCTCGGCGACTTGGCTCGACGTGGCCGGGGCCTCGTCGCGCTTGGGCAGGATATCGGCCACCTTCTTGCCGCGACGCTGCGCGACCGACCGGGGCGATTGCTCCTTCTGCAACCCGTCAAGGGTGGCGCGGATCATGTTGTAGGGATTCTGCGAGCCGATCGACTTGGCGACCACGTCATGGATGCCCAGCATTTCGAACACCGCACGCATCGGGCCACCGGCGATGATCCCGGTGCCCTGCGGGGCGGTGCGCATCACCACCTTGCCGGCGCCCCAGCGCCCTTCCTGGTCGTGGTGCAGGGTGCGGCCTTCCTTCAGCTGCACGCGGATCATGTTGCGCTTGGCGGCCTCGGTGGCCTTGCGGATCGCCTCGGGGACCTCCTTGGCCTTGCCCTTGCCGAAACCGACACGGCCCTTCTGGTCGCCGACGACGACCAGCGCGGCAAAGCCGAAGCGCTTGCCGCCCTTGACGGTTTTCGACACACGGTTGATCGCGACCAGGCGATCGGCGAATTCCGGGGCTTCGTCGCGGTCGCGACGGCCACGGCCTTGTTGCGGTTCACGAGCCATGAGGCTTCCTTTGCTTTGCGGCGCGGCGCGCCGTTGAACTCGATCGCGGTGAGCCAGCGGCCCCCGGATCATCGGAGGGGCGTGCACCGCCCCTCTCAGCCGTTTCGCGGCGGTGGGGGTCTACCCCACCGACCCGGTCAGATCTTCAGGCCGGCCTCGCGGGCGGCATCGGCCAGGGCCTTGACCTTGCCGTGGTACAGAAAGCCACCACGATCGAAATAGGCCTCGGTCACGCCGGCCTTCTTGGCCCGTTCGGCGATCGCGGCGCCCACCTTGGTGGCGGCTTCCAGGTTGTTCTTGCCGACAACGCCCAAGTCCTTTTCGAGCGACGAAGCGGCGGCGAGCGTGACGCCGTTCACATCGTCGATCAACTGGACGCTGATGTTCTTGTTCGACCGGTGCACCGACAGGCGCGGACGCCCGGCATTCACCGACTTGATCTTGTTCCGGACGCGCAGGCGGCGCTTGAGGAACAGGGTTCTCTTGCTGTTTGCCATGTTCCTGGTCCTTATTTCTTCTTGCCTTCCTTGCGGAAGATGTATTCGTCGACGTATTTGATCCCTTTGCCCTTGTAGGGCTCGGGCCGACGCCATTCGCGGATATTCGCGGCGACCTGGCCGACCAGTTGCTGATCAGAGCCTTCGACGACGATCTGGGTCTGCTTGGGCGCCGTCACGGTGACACCGGCGGGCACCTCGAAATCGACGTCATGGCTATAGCCCAGGTTCAGCTTGAGCGTGTTGCCCTGCATCTGCGCCCGGTAGCCGACCCCGTTGATTTCGAGTTCCTTCTTGAACCCGTCGCTGACGCCGGTGACGCAGTTCTGCACCATGGTGCGGGACATGCCCCATTGCTGACGCGCGCGCTTGGACTTGCCGCGCGGGGTCACCGACACGGCGCCGTCTTCGACGGTGAGGGTCACATCGTCGGTCGCCTGAAAGCTGCGGGTGCCCTTGGGCCCCTTCACCTCGATCGTCTGACCCGAGACAGTGGCGGTGACGCCACTGGGCAGCGCGACCGGTTTCTTGCCAATACGAGACATCCTGCGCTCCTCAGAAGACCTGGCAAAGCACCTCGCCGCCGACATTGGCAGCGCGGGCATTCGCGTCCGACATCACGCCCTTGGGCGTGCTGACAATCGACACGCCCAGGCCCTGACGGACCTGCGGCAAGTCACCGACACCCATGTAGACGCGACGCCCGGGCTTGGAGACCCGGCGCAATTCGCGAATGACGGGGGCGCCTTCGTAGTATTTCAGTTCGATGTCGAAGGCCGGGTGGCCCTGGGCATCGGAGGATTTCTCGTAGCCGCGGATATAGCCTTCGTCCTTGAGCACATCGAGCACCCAGGCGCGCAGCTTGGAGGCCGGGGTCGAGACCACGCCCTTGCCGCGCATCTGGCCGTTGCGGATACGGGTGAGCATATCACCGATAGGATCGTTCATCTGTCGCCCTCCTTACCAGCTCGACTTGACCAGGCCCGGGATCTGGCCGTTCGAGCCCAGCTCGCGCAGCATGATCCGGCTGACCTTCAGCTTGCGGTAATAGGCGTGCGGACGCCCCGTCAGCTGGCAGCGGTTGTGGAGCCGGGTGGGCGAGGAGTTGCGCGGCAGCTTGGCCAGCTGCAGGCGCGCCTTGAACCGCTCTTCCATCGGCTTGCTTTCGTCTTTCGCGATCTCTTTGAGAGCGGCGCGCTTGGCGGCATATTGTTCGACCAGGCGCTGGCGCTTCTTTTCGCGTTCGATCATGGATTTCTTGGCCATGCTATGGATCCCCTTACGCGTTGAACGGCATGTTGAAATGCTTCAACAGCGCCTTGGCTTCGGCATCGGTCTTGGCATTGGTGGTGATGATGATGTCCATCCCCCACACCTCGTCGACCTTGTCGAAGTTGATTTCGGGGAACACGATGTGTTCCTTGAGCCCCATGGCAAAGTTGCCGCGGCCGTCGAAGCTGGGCTTCACGCCGCGGAAGTCGCGGATACGGGGCATCGCCACGGTGATCAGACGGTCGAGGAATTCGTACATCCGGTCGCCCCGCAGGGTGACCTTGGCACCGATTTCCATGCCTTCGCGCAGACGGAACGGCGCGTGGGATTTCCGGGCCCGGGTCGGCACGGCCCGCTGGCCGGCGATCAGCGACAATTCGTCGACGGCCGACTTGGCCTTCTTGCTGTCGCGCACGGCCTCGGCACCGCAGCCGATGTTCAGGACGATCTTGTCCAGACGCGGGATCTGCATGTCGTTGGCGTAGCCGAATTCTTCTTTCATCGCCGGGCGGATCGTCGACCGGTAGAGGTCGCGCAGGCGCGGGGTATAGGTCGCGGTATCGAGCATCAGATCACGTCCCCCGTGGTCTTGGCGAAGCGCACCTTCTTGTCGCCGTCCATGCGGAAACCGACGCGGGTTGCCTTGCCGTTCTTGTCGACGACGGCCAGGTTGCTCAGGTCGATCGGCATCGCCTTGGGCAGGCGGCCGCCCTGGGCGGATTGGGTCTGGCGCTGGTGGCGGATGGCGATGTTCACGCCGTCGACCACGGCCTTGCCGGATTTGGGATCGACGCTGGCGATTTCGCCGGTCTTGCCCTTGTCCTTGCCGGCCAGGACGATGACCTTGTCACCTTTCTTGAGCTTGGCAGCCATTACAGCACCTCCGGGGCGAGCGAGATGATCTTCATGAAGTTCTTCGCGCGCAGCTCGCGAACCACCGGCCCGAAGATACGGGTGCCGACCGGTTCGTTGTTGTTGTTGAGGATGACGGCGGCGTTCCGGTCAAAGCGGATCGCGGTGCCGTCGTCGCGGCGGATTTCCTTGGCGGTGCGGACGACGACGGCCTTGCGGACATCGCCCTTCTTCACGCGGCCGCGCGGAATGGCCTCTTTCACCGAAACGACGATGATGTCGCCGACCGATGCGTAGCGGCGGTGCGAGCCGCCGAGGACCTTGATGCACTGAACCCGACGGGCGCCGGAATTGTCAGCGACATCCAGATTGGTCTGCATCTGGATCATGTAGGTTTCTCCCGACCTTTGGGGGGTGTTCTGTTGTCGCCCCCAGGGTTTCGTTCAAACCGGAATGTGACGCCTACTGGGCGATCACCTCCCAGCGTTTCGTCTTGGATTTCGGGGCGCATTCCTGGATGCGCACCATGTCGCCCACCTTGAACGTGTCGTTCTCGTCATGGGCCCGGTATTTCTTGGACTTCCGCACGGTCTTCTGCAGCAGCGGATGCTTGAAGCGGCGCTCGACGCTGACGGTGACGGTCTGGGCGTTCTGGTCGCTGGTCACGACACCCCGGAGAATACGTTTGGGCATTACTTCGCCTCCCCGGCAGCGGCCGCGGCCTTTTCGTTCAGGATCGTCTTCACCTTGGCCACGTCGCGGCGCACGCTGCGCATGCGGGCGGTGTTCTCCAGCGCGCCCGAGGCTTGCTGGAACCGCAGGTTGAAGGCTTCTTTCTTGAGGGCGAGCAGATCGTCGCGGAGCTGGTCCGGCGTCTTGTCGCGCAGTTCTGTGGCGTTCATCGCCTGTTCCTTTCAACATCACCGAGCGGCCCCTTGCGGGTCACCGTCAGATTCGGTGGAGGTCATGTAGAAGTGGCGCGTATAGGCGGGTTCGGTGGTCGTGGCAAGGTGTTTCTGAACACCGCCCCGTCACGTCGCGGCGACACTCGGCCCGCCCGCCCCGCGCCGGTTGCCGGCGATGATCTTGGCCCGCATGTCCAGCGTGATCGCCGCCTCCAGCACCGGCCACAGCGCCGAGCCGGTATCGCGCAGCCGTTCGACCTTGGCACGTTCGATCCGCCACATCCGCGACGGACCCGTCAGCCGGGCGCTGGCCGAGGCGCGGTTTTCATCCAGCAGCGACATTTCACCGATGAAATGGCCGGGGCCGATCATGGCCAGGACCTGGTCGTCGATCGCGACCCGCGCCGCGCCGTCGGACAGGTAGCACAGGAAATCGGGGCGCTCCCCGTCGCGGGTCAGGGTTGTGCCCGCGGGCAGGTCCTCCCAGCGGCCCATGTCCAGAAGCAGGCGGTGCTGGCCGGTGCTGCCGCTGCGGAACCAGGCGGCGATCATCCGCGCCTCTTCGTCGGAAAACCGGGCGCGCCGGTCGCGGTGCCACAGCAGCACCAGCTGCACCAGCGTCACCAGCAGCAGCAGCGCCTCCCAGAACACGCCGACCGGATTGCCCAGCCAGATCCAGTCATAGACGATGCCGACAAGCGCCGAGGCGATGACGAACAGCCGCAACGCCAGCATGTTGCGCATCATCATCGAGATCACGAGAAGCAGATAGGACAGGTGCCCCACATAGCCTTCGGACAGGAAGGCGGGGCCAAACAGGTCTTCTAGGGTCATGGTCGTTCCGGCAAAATCCCGACGCCCCATGCTAGGGCCGCTTCGGCGCCGGGCAAAGCGAATTCGGCCCCTCGCCACCGCGCGCGGGCTGGGCTATCACCGCGCCATGGCCAGCATATCCTCTCTCTTCGTGACCCGCCTCTATCGCGCGCCGCTCGCGGCCCATGGCACCCCTGTCGATCCCGACGAACTCTCCGCCTCGTGCTGTTCCATCGCCGAGGATGACGCGGCCGGGCAGGACTGGTGCGCGGCCGAGGGCTATCCCGGCTATACGTCCTACGCCTCGCTCAGCGACCTGCCCTGGCGCTTTCCGGTGTTCCAGCAGCTCAAGGACAGCCTCGACGCCCATGTCGCGGCCTTTGCCGAAGACCTGGAGTTCGACCTGGGCGAGGGCCGGCTGGAGCTTGAGGATCTGTGGATCAACATCCTGCCCGAGGGCGGAATGCACAGCTCGCACCTGCATCCGCATTCGGTGATTTCCGGCACGACCTATGTGCAGATGCCCGATGGCGCCTCGGCGCTCAAGCTCGAGGATCCGCGCTCGGCCCGGATGATGGCCGCCCCACCGCGCCGCAAGGGCGCGCGCGAGGACCTGCGGACCTTCGTCTACGTGACGCCCCAGGCGGGCGAGGTGCTGCTGTGGGAAAGCTGGCTGCGCCACGAAGTGCCGATGAACATGGCCGAAGAGGACCGGATTTCGGTCAGCTTCAACTACAAGTGGGTGTGACGCTTTATATCGACGCCGATGCCTGCCCGGTGAAGGCCGAGGCCGAGCGCGTCGCGACCCGGCTGGGCGTGCCCATGGTGCTGGTCTGCAATGGCGGGCTGCGGCCGCCCGCGAACCCGCTCGTGTCGCTGAAGATCGTCGATCAGGGCCCGGACGAGGCCGATCGCTGGATCGCGGATCAATGCGGGCCGGGGGACGTGGTGGTGACCTCGGACCTGCCGCTGGCGGATCGTTGCCTGAAGGCCGGGGCGGCGGTGATCCAGCATGATGGCGCGGCGCTGAGCCAGGCCAATATCGGCCCCCGGCTGGCAACGCGCGACCTGATGGCCGATATCCGCGCCTCGAACCCGTTCCACCAGGGCGGCGGGGCGGCGTTTTCGCGCGCCGACCGGGCGCGGTTCATGCAGGCGCTGGACCGGGTGCTGCAGGCGGCCTTGCGAAATTGAATAGAATGCCGCGCATTTCGGCCCCCCCCGGAAACCCCGCCTAAGGCTTTGGCGCCGATAACCCGCCCCGAACGGGTTTCGGAGGGCCAGAATGGCGCGGATGATCTGGGCAGTTGTGTTGGTGTGCATGGCAAATGTCGCCCAGGCCGAGCTGCAATCGTTGTTTCCGCGCGAGGACGACGCGGTCCGGCAGGCCGCCGCCGCGCCGGGCAGCCTGTTCGCCGGGGGCAATGTCGGGATGTTCACGCCCCCGCCGCCACCGCCCCCGCCCCCCGCACCGCCGCCCGACGCGGCCCCGGTCACACCCGCGGCCGCGGCCCCGACCCTGACCCTGAACGGGGGCAGCCGGGTCGACCGCCTGCTCAGCCTGATCGCCCTGGCCGAGGCCGGGTCGGCGGGCTATGACGCGGTGCAGCACGGCGCCCGGGTGCGCCCGACCAAGCCGCCGACACGGATGACCCTGGGAGAGATCTATGCCTGGATCGACGCCACCCCGGGCCAGCCCCATGCCATCGGCCGCTACCAGTTCATCCCCGACACCCTGCGCCGCGTCGCCGGCCTGCGCGGCTATGGCCCCGAGACGCCCTTCACGCCCGAGGTGCAGGATTCGCTGGCCCTGGTGCTGCTGGAGGATGCCGGCCTGGCCGAGTTTCAGGCCGGCCGGATGGAGCGGGACCGCTTCATGCACAACCTTGCCCGGATCTGGGCCGGCCTGCCCCTGCCCAACGGGCGGTCCTATTACGACGGCTATGCCGGCAACAAGGCGACGATCACCTGGGCGACCTTCGCGGGGGGGATGGCACGGATCTGGCCGGTGGAGGGGTGAGATACGCATCTCGAATTGGCGCATCGTTCGGCCCGACCAGCGCCGAAGGCGCCGGCCTCCCGGCGATTGCCTGCAATCGCCTGCCGGCAGGGCATTGCAAGCAATGCCCGAGAGGCCAGCGCCTGCCCGTCCCGGCGGGCTGACGCTTTGCCACCCTTGCGCTCCGCCCGTTCGTAAGCATCCGGCGTAGGCCGTGGTCAGGCTGCGTTGGCGGCGTCCTGTTGTGTTTTCCAATGCCAGGGCAGCAACTCAGGCACGCGCGCGACGGGC
>LJSF01000023.1 GCA_001314655.1 Rhodobacteraceae bacterium HLUCCA08
CGTGTTGCGACGCGATACGACAGATGCCCAAAGGTCTTTCTGTCCGCAATCGCTCTCGCAGCTCTCGTCATCTATTGGCTATGAGTCCTGACCCTAGCAATGATAGAGCGACTACGTTGGTCACTTTGGACTGCATGTTTGTTTGGGCTTCTGGCCGAGATGAACATCTCATTGAGACTTCAATATCGTCAATGACAGACGCCAATATTGACCGATTAGAAGATGGTGCGATGTTCGTTTGGCATAGATCGGAAGAAAAGGCAGCAGCGACACTTTATCATTTAGCCATGCTTTTTGGATGGGATGCATACATCTACCCGACTGGCGGAGGTGTCAGTGCCTTCATAAGTCATGATGGTTACTTAGAGATCAACACGGACGATGATCCTGTGGCAACGGCTGCTCACGCAGAAGGTGAGACGCGCAGGAAATTTATCGTGGTCGGAGCGTAATCTGGCCAACTGACGATGTCTGCAACGGGCTCAGAGCCGACCTCAAAGGCAGCGCAGCATCTGCCCGGACGGGCCGCTCCACTACGCCAACAACGGCCCCACACGGACCTTCGCGGGAACGCAGCGCGCCGGCGCCTCCGCCACGCGCCCGCCCTTGCCCGGACGGCGCGGCTGGGGCACAGTTCCGGATGACGGAGGCGTGTCGGCGTCACGGCGGGCTCTGCCGCCCCGGACCGGCACCGCACCCAGCGACGGGAGGGCGGAGCGATGGCATCCAACATGACGGACCCGACGCAACCGGGCAACCTGGCGCCGCCGCCCACGGGCGTGCCCCGGATCAACACGATCACGGTGGATGACATCTCGGCCGCGCTGAAGGCCGGGATTGCCGATTTCCGCGCGCGCCCCCTCCTCAGCGGCTTCTTCGGCCTGTTCTACGCCCTTTTCGGCATCCTGTTCGTCTGGTGCCTGTTCTGGCTCGGCAAGGTCTGGATGGTCATTCCCGCCGCGATCGCCTTTCCGCTGGTCGCGCCCTTCGCCTGTGCCGGGCTCTACGAGATGTCGCGCCGCCGGCAGGCCGGCGAAGACTTCGGCTGGTCCGACATCCTCTCGGTCATGGCCCGGCAGCGCCAGCGCGAAATGGGCTGGATGGCCTTCGTGACGCTCTTCGCGCTGTGGGTCTGGTTCTACCAGTTCCGGACCCTTCTAGTGATCATCCTGCAGGATTCCTCCTTCTCCGATCTGGACGGGTTCCTGGCCGTCGTCTTCACCACCTCCGAAGGCTGGACCTTCCTGGCGATCGGCACCTGCGTCGGCGCGTTCCTGTCGGCGGTCCTCTTTTCGGTGACGGTCATCGCCATGCCCATGCTGCTGGACCGCGAGGTCGATTTCATCACCGCGATGATCACCTCGGTCCGGGCCGTGCGGGACAACCCCGTGGTCATGCTGGCCTGGGCGGGGATCATCACGCTGACCATGGTGGTGTCGCTGGTTCCGGCCTTCCTGGGCCTGATCGTCACCCTGCCGATCCTGGGCCACACCACCTGGCATCTCTACCGGCGGACCGTGGCGCCGGCCGGGGGATAGGGCCGTCGCTGCAGCCGCGAAACCCGGCTCTTGACCCGGGCGGCGGTTTTGGGGAAACTTCGATCCACGCCCGCGACGGGCGCGGACGTTTGCGATCCGCAGGCTCCTTGGGGCTTGCGCTTCACTCATTCTCGTCATATCTGAGCGGTTCACGCGGGTTCGGTCGATTCGAAGCCGCTTTTTCTGTCGTGCAGCATGGAGCCTTCCCACCCTCTGAAAACCGATCGGTCTCAGGGGGAAGGCACAGCGTTGTTCGGACCTGGCTTGGCAAGCGCCCCGCGCGATTGGGGGGGTTTTCCAAGGCAGGGTAGGGGTCGAGGGTCGCGCTTGGGTCGCGCGACGAGAATGGACCCCGGACAGTGCCGTCTCGTATGGTCGCCCGTGCAGCCACCCAACTGCACCGGCACCGTTGAGAACTGAAAGGTGTCCAGACATATGGCTCAGTCCTTCCTCGGCCAGAAGCGCTTGCGCAAGTATTTCGGTAAAATCCGCGAAGTCCTGGAAATGCCGAACCTCATCGAGGTTCAGAAATCCTCTTACGAACTGTTCCTGAAATCCGGCGACCAGCCCGAACCGCTGGACGGCGAGGGGATCAAGGGCGTGTTCCAGTCGGTCTTTCCGATCAAGGATTTCAACGAGACCGCGGTGCTTGAATTCGTCAAGTACGATCTGGAAAAGCCGAAATACGACGTCGAGGAATGCATGCAGCGCGACATGACCTACAGCGCCCCGCTGAAGGTCACCCTGCGGCTGATCGTGTTCGATGTCGACGAGGATACCGGCGCGAAATCCGTCAAGGACATCAAGGAGCAGGACGTCTTCATGGGCGACATGCCCCTGATGACGCCGAACGGCACCTTCATCGTCAACGGCACCGAACGGGTGATCGTGTCCCAGATGCACCGCTCGCCCGGCGTGTTCTTCGACCATGACAAGGGCAAGACGCATTCCTCGGGCAAGCTGCTGTTCGCCTGCCGGATCATTCCCTATCGCGGCTCGTGGCTGGATTTCGAATTCGACGCCAAGGACCTGGTCTTTGCCCGCATCGACCGGCGCCGGAAACTGCCGGTGACGACCCTGCTCTATGCGCTGGGTCTGGACCAGGAAGACATCATGCAGGCCTATTACGAAGAGGTGTCCTACCGCTTCGACAAGAAGGCCAAGGGCTGGGTGACCCGGTTCTTCCCCGAACGCATCCGCGGCACCCGTCCGCCGGCCGACCTGGTCGATGCCAGGACCGGCGAAGTGATCGCCGAGGCCGGCAAGAAGGTCACGCCGCGCGCGGTGAAGAAACTGATCGACGACGGCCAGGTGACCGAGATCCTGGTGCCCTACGAAAACATCACCGGCCGTTTCGTCGCCCGCGACATCATCAACGAGGAGACCGGCGCGATCTATGTCGAGGCCGGCGACGAACTGACGCTGGAGCGCGACAAGGACGGTGAGATCATCGGCGGCACCGTGAAGGATCTGATGGATGCCGGGATCACCGACATCCCGGTGCTGGATATCGACGGTATCAACGTCGGCCCCTACATCCGCAACACCGTGGCGTCGGACAAGAACATGAACCGCGAAACCGCGCTCATGGACATCTACCGCGTCATGCGCCCGGGCGAACCGCCCACCGTGGACGCCGCCAGCACCCTGTTCGACAGCCTGTTCTTCGACAGCGAACGCTATGACCTGTCGGCCGTGGGCCGGGTCAAGATGAACATGCGCCTGGCGCTCGACAAGCCCGACACCCAGCGCACCCTGGATCGTGACGACATCGTCGCCTGCGTCAAGGCGCTGGTCGAGCTGCGCGACGGCAAGGGCGATATCGACGACATCGACCACCTCGGCAACCGCCGGGTGCGGTCCGTGGGCGAGCTGATGGAAAACCAGTATCGCGTCGGTCTTTTGCGGATGGAGCGCGCGATCAAGGAGCGCATGTCCTCGGTCGAGATCGACACGGTGATGCCGCAGGATCTGATCAACGCGAAACCCGCCGCCGCCGCGGTGCGCGAATTCTTCGGCTCCAGCCAGCTGTCGCAATTCATGGACCAGACCAACCCGCTGTCCGAAGTCACCCACAAGCGCCGTCTGTCCGCGCTTGGACCGGGCGGCCTGACCCGCGAACGCGCGGGCTTCGAGGTGCGCGACGTGCATCCGACGCACTACGGCCGGATGTGCCCGATCGAAACGCCGGAAGGGCCGAATATCGGCCTGATCAACTCGCTGGCCACCTTCGCCCGCGTGAACAAGTACGGCTTCATCGAAACCCCCTACCGCAAGGTCGAGAACGCCCAGGTCACCGACGAGGTGCACTACATGTCGGCGACCGAGGAAATGCGTCACACCGTGGCCCAGGCCAACGCGACGCTGTCCGAGGACGGCAAGTTCATCAACGACCTGGTTTCGACCCGGCAGAACGGCGAATACACCCTGGCCCCGCGCGAAAACGTGAACCTGATCGACGTGTCGCCGAAACAGCTGGTGTCGGTCGCCGCCTCGCTGATCCCGTTCCTGGAGAATGACGACGCCAACCGCGCCCTGATGGGCTCCAACATGCAGCGCCAGGCGGTGCCGCTGCTGCAGGCCGAGGCGCCGCTGGTCGGCACCGGCATCGAAGAGGTCGTGGCCCGGGACAGCGGCGCCTCGATCATGGCGAAACGCGCCGGCGTGATCGACCAGGTCGATGCCGAACGTATCGTCATCCGCGCCACCGCCGATCTCGAGGTCGGCGACCCCGGCGTCGACATCTACCGGATGCGCAAGTTCCAGCGCTCGAACCAGAACACCTGCATCAACCAGCGCCCCCTGGTGAAGGTCGGCCAGGAGGTCATCAAGGGCGAGGTCATCGCCGACGGCCCCTCGACCGAGCTGGGCGAACTGGCGCTGGGCAAGAACGTGGTCGTCGCCTTCATGCCCTGGAACGGCTACAACTACGAGGATTCGATCCTGATCAGCGAACGGATCGTGCGCGACGACGTCTTCACCTCGATCCATATCGAGGAATTCGAGGTCGCCGCCCGCGACACCAAGCTGGGGCCCGAGGAAATCACCCGCGACATCCCCAATGTCGGTGAAGAGGCGCTGCGCAACCTCGACGAGGCCGGCATCGTCTATATCGGCGCCGAAGTGGGCCCGGGCGACATCCTGGTGGGCAAGATCACCCCCAAGGGCGAAAGCCCGATGACGCCCGAGGAAAAGCTGCTGCGCGCGATCTTCGGTGAAAAGGCGTCCGATGTGCGCGACACCTCGCTGCGCCTGCCGCCGGGCGATTACGGCACCATCGTCGAGGTCCGGGTGTTCAACCGCCACGGCGTCGAAAAGGACGAACGTGCCCTGCAGATCGAACGCGAAGAGGTCGAACAGCTGGCCCGCGACCGCGACGACGAGATGGCGATCCTGGATCGCAACATCTATGCCCGTCTCGGCGACATGCTGCTGGGCAAGACCATCGCCAAGGGCCCCAGGGGCATCAAGGCCGGCGCCACGGTCACGGCCGATCTGCTGGCCGATCTGCCGCGGGCCCAATGGTGGCAGCTGGCGCTCGCGGAAGAGGCCGACGCCCAGGTGGTCGAGGCCCTGAACGAGCAATACGAGGCGCAGCGTCGCCTGCTCGAACACCGGTTCGAGGACAAGGTCGAAAAGGTCCGCCGCGGCGACGACCTGCCGCCGGGCGTGATGAAGATGGTCAAGGTCTTCGTCGCGGTGAAGCGCAAGCTGCAGCCGGGCGACAAGATGGCCGGCCGTCACGGCAACAAGGGCGTGATCTCGAAAGTGGTGCCGATGGAGGACATGCCGTTCCTCGCCGATGGCACCCCGGTCGATTTCGTGCTGAACCCGCTGGGCGTGCCGAGCCGGATGAACGTCGGCCAGATCCTCGAAACCCATATGGGCTGGGCCGCGCGCGGCCTGGGGATCAAGATCGACGAGGCGCTGGGCGACTACCGCCGGTCGGGCGACCTGACCCCGGTGCGCGACGCCCTGCGGATCGCCTATGGCGACGATGTCTATGACGAAGGCATCGCCGGGCTGGACGAGGACACCCTGGTCGAGATCGCCGGCAACGCCACCCGCGGCGTGCCGATCGCGACCCCGGTCTTCGACGGCGCCAAGGAGGCGGATGTGGACGACGCGCTGCTGCGCGCCGGTTTCGACAAATCGGGCCAGTCGATCCTGTTCGACGGCCGCTCGGGCGAACAATTCAGCCGCCCGGTGACGGTCGGGGTCAAGTACCTGCTCAAGCTGCACCACCTGGTGGACGACAAGATCCACGCGCGCTCCACCGGGCCCTACAGCCTGGTCACCCAGCAGCCGCTGGGCGGCAAGGCGCAGTTCGGCGGCCAGCGCTTCGGCGAGATGGAAGTCTGGGCGCTCGAAGCCTATGGCGCCGCCTACACGCTGCAGGAGATGCTGACGGTGAAGTCCGACGACGTGGCCGGCCGGACCAAGGTCTACGAGAGCATCGTCAAGGGCGAGGACAATTTCGAGGCCGGCGTGCCGGAATCGTTCAACGTGCTCGTCAAGGAGGTCCGCGGCCTGGGCCTCAACATGGAACTCCTGGATGCGGAGGGTGAGGAATAAGGCGCAACGGTGGGGTGAAACCCCACCCGACCGCCCGGATGCAGGCCGGGGTTCCACCCCACCGCATCCCGCAGCCATCCCCCCCCGCACCCTCTGATCTGTGAGGAAAGAATGAACCAGGAACTGACCAACAACCCGTTCAACCCGCTGACCCCGGCCAAGACCTTCGACGAGATCAAGGTCTCGCTCGCGTCGCCGGAGCGGATCCTGTCGTGGTCCTACGGCGAGATCAAGAAGCCCGAGACGATCAACTACCGCACGTTCAAGCCGGAGCGCGACGGGTTGTTCTGCGCCCGTATCTTTGGCCCGATCAAGGATTACGAATGCCTCTGCGGCAAGTACAAGCGGATGAAATACCGCGGCGTCGTCTGTGAAAAATGCGGCGTCGAGGTGACCCTGCAGAAGGTCCGCCGCGAACGCATGGGCCATATCGAACTGGCCGCGCCCGTCGCCCATATCTGGTTCCTCAAGTCGCTGCCCAGCCGCATCGGCCTGATGCTGGACACCACCCTGCGCGACCTGGAACGCATCCTCTACTTCGAGAATTACGTCGTCATCGAGCCGGGCCTGACCGACCTGTCCTATGGCCAGCTGATGACCGAAGAGGAATTCCTCGACGCCCAGGACGCCTATGGCATGGACGCCTTCACCGCCAATATAGGCGCCGAGGCGATCCGCGAGATGCTGTCGATGATCGACCTGGAGGCGACCGCCGAACAGCTGCGCGAAGAGCTCAAGGAAGCCACCGGTGAACTGAAGCCGAAGAAGATCATCAAGCGTCTGAAGATCGTCGAAAGCTTCATCGAAAGCGGCAACCGCCCGGAATGGATGATCATGACCGTGATCCCGGTCATCCCGCCGGAACTGCGCCCGCTGGTGCCGCTGGATGGCGGCCGCTTCGCCACCTCCGATCTGAACGACCTCTATCGCCGGGTCATCAACCGCAACAACCGCCTGAAGCGGCTGATCGAGCTGCGCGCGCCCGACATCATCGTGCGCAACGAAAAGCGGATGCTGCAGGAATCGGTCGATGCGCTGTTCGACAACGGCCGCCGCGGCCGGGTCATCACCGGTGCCAACAAGCGCCCGCTGAAGTCGCTGTCGGACATGCTCAAGGGCAAGCAGGGCCGGTTCCGCCAGAACCTTCTGGGCAAGCGGGTCGACTTTTCCGGCCGCTCGGTCATCGTCACCGGGCCCGAGCTGAAGCTGCACCAGTGCGGGCTGCCCAAGAAGATGGCGCTGGAGCTGTTCAAGCCCTTCATCTATTCGCGGCTCGAGGCCAAGGGCCTGTCCAGCACCGTCAAACAGGCCAAGAAGCTGGTCGAAAAGGAACGCCCCGAGGTCTGGGACATCCTGGACGAGGTGATCCGCGAGCACCCGGTGCTGCTGAACCGCGCGCCGACCCTGCACCGCCTGGGCATCCAGGCCTTCGAGCCGATCCTGATCGAGGGCAAGGCGATCCAGCTGCACCCGCTGGTCTGTTCGGCCTTCAACGCCGATTTCGACGGTGACCAGATGGCCGTCCACGTGCCGCTGTCGCTGGAAGCGCAGCTCGAGGCGCGCGTGTTGATGATGTCCACCAACAACGTGCTGTCGCCCGCCAACGGCGCGCCGATCATCGTGCCGTCGCAGGACATGATCCTGGGTCTCTATTACACCACGATCATGCGCGAGGGCATGAAGGGCGAAGGCATGGCCTTCGGCTCGATCGAAGAGGTCGAACATGCGCTCGCCGCCGGCGAATTGCACCTGCATGCCCGCATCACCGCGCGCATCACCCAGATCGACGAGACCGGCAACGAGGTCGTCAAGCGCTACGAGACCACCCCGGGCCGGATCCGTCTGGGGGCGCTTCTGCCGCTCAATGCCAAGGCGCCGTTCGAACTGGTCAACCGCCTTCTGCGCAAGAAGGAGGTGCAGCAGGTCATCGACACCGTCTACCGCTATTGCGGCCAGAAGGAATCGGTCATCTTCTGCGACCAGATCATGACCATGGGCTTCCGCGAGGCGTTCCGCGCCGGCATTTCCTTCGGCAAGGACGACATGGTCGTGCCCGACAGCAAGTGGGAACTGGTCGACGAAACCCGCGACCAGGTCAAGGAATTCGAGCAGCAATACCTCGATGGCCTGATCACCCAGGGCGAGAAATACAACAAGGTCGTCGATGCCTGGTCGAAGTGCAACGACAAGGTCACCGACGCGATGATGGCGACGATCTCGGCCACCAAGACGGATGATACCGGCGCCGAGCTGGAACCCAACAGCGTCTACATGATGGCCCATTCCGGCGCCCGCGGCTCGGTCACCCAGATGAAACAGCTGGGCGGCATGCGCGGCCTGATGGCCAAGCCCTCGGGCGAGATCATCGAAACGCCGATCATCTCGAACTTCAAGGAAGGCCTGACGGTTCTCGAATACTTCAACTCGACCCACGGCGCCCGCAAGGGCCTGTCGGACACGGCGCTGAAAACGGCCAACTCGGGCTACCTGACGCGTCGCCTGGTCGACGTGGCGCAGGATTGCATCGTGCGTCAGCATGATTGCGGCACCGATCGCGGCATCACCGCCGAGGCGGCGATCAACGACGGCGAGGTCGTGTCGTCCCTGGCCGAGCGTGTTCTGGGCCGGGTCGCGGCCGATGACGTTCTGGCGCCGGGCACCGACGAGGTGCTGGTCAAGGCCGGGGAACTGATCGACGAACGCATGGCCGATGCGATCGAGGTGGGCGGTGTCGCCAAGATGCGCATCCGCTCTCCGCTGACCTGCGAGGCCGAGGATGGGGTCTGCGCCCAGTGCTATGGCCGCGACCTGGCCCGCGGCACAAGGGTGAACATCGGCGAGGCGGTGGGCATCATCGCCGCCCAGTCGATCGGCGAACCGGGCACCCAGCTGACCATGCGGACCTTCCATATCGGCGGCGTCGCCCAGGGCGGCCAGCAATCGTTCCTGGAAGCGTCGCAGCCCGGCAAGGTCGAGTTCCGCGAGGCCAACATCCTGCTGAACGAGGCCGGCGAACAGATCGCGGTCGGCCGGAACATGGTGCTTGCCCTGATCGACGAAAACGGCGAGGAACGGGCCCAGCACAAGGTGGGCTACGGCTCCAAGATCTTCGTCAAGGACGGCGAGCAGATCGAACGCGGCGCCAAGTTGCTCGAATGGGATCCCTACACCCTGCCGATCATCGCCGAGAAAAGCGGCATGGTGCGCTTCGTCGACCTGGTGGGCGGCATCGCCGTGCGCGAGGAAACCGACGACGCCACCGGCATGACCCAGAAGATCGTGACCGACTGGCGGTCGGTGCCGCGCGGCAGCGACCTCAAGCCCGAGATCCTGATCGTCGGCGAGGATGGCGAACCGGTCCGCAACGATGCGGGCAACCCGGTGACCTACCCGATGTCGGTGGATGCGATCCTGTCGGTCGAGGATGGCCAGACCATCGTCGCCGGCGACGTCGTGGCGCGGATCCCGCGCGAGGGCGCCAAGACCAAGGACATCACCGGCGGTCTGCCGCGGGTGGCCGAATTGTTCGAGGCGCGCCGGCCCAAGGATCACGCGATCATCGCGGAAATCGACGGCCATGTGCGGTTCGGCAAGGATTACAAGAACAAGCGCCGCATCGCGATCGAACCGACCGACGATTCGATGGAAAAGGTCGAATACATGGTGCCCAAGGGGAAACACATCCCCGTGCAGGAAGGCGATTTCGTGCGCAAGGGCGACTACATCATGGACGGCAATCCCGCACCGCACGACATCCTGTCGATCATGGGGGTCGAGGCGCTGGCCGATTACATGGTCGACGAGGTCCAGGACGTCTACCGGCTGCAGGGCGTGAAGATCAACGACAAGCATATCGAGGTGATCGTCCGCCAGATGCTGCAGAAGTGGGAAATCCAGGACAGCGGGGAAACCACGCTGCTCAAGGGTGAACACGTGGACAAGGCCGAGTTCGACGCCGCCAACGAAAAGGCGCTGGCCAAGGGCGGCCGTCCGGCGACGGGCGAACCGATCCTGCTGGGCATCACCAAGGCGTCGCTGCAGACCCGCAGCTTCATCTCGGCCGCGTCGTTCCAGGAAACCACGCGGGTCCTGACCGAAGCCTCGGTCCAGGGCAAGCGCGACAAGCTGGTGGGCCTGAAGGAAAACGTCATCGTCGGCCGTCTGATCCCGGCCGGCACCGGCGGCGCGACCCAGCGGGTCGACCGGATCGCCGCCGAGCGTGACAACGCGGTGATCGAAGCCGCCCGCGCCGAGGCCGAGGCCGCCGCCGCCCTGGCCGCACCCGAGGTGATGTCCGAGGACGTGGTCGGGGGCGATGTCTTCGACACCCTTGTCGTCGACACGCCGGAAAGCCGCGAAGAGTGATGCTTGCCGCCTGAGTGATCGCAAAGGCCCCGCCAGTCGGCGGGGCCTTTTTCGTCGGGTCCGGCGCCTGCCCGGTCGCGGGCCGGCCCGTCCGGGTCCGAGACCCGTCGATAGGCTCTGGCGCCGGTTCGTGCCGCCTGCCAAAAGGGCACATGAGCCTGTCGCCGAACCTGCGCGCCGCGCTTCTGATGATGGCGTCGATGTCGGCCTTTACCGTCAACGACGCCTGCATGAAGCTGATCGGCACGAACCTGCCCTTCTTTCAGGGCGTCTTTCTGCGCGGGATCCTGATCACCTTCGCTCTGGTCGGCCTTGCGGCGGTCATGGGGCAGCTGCACCTGCCGGTCGCGCCGCGCGACAGGGCGCTGATCGCCGCCCGCACGCTCGCCGAGATGGCGGCGACGATCTTTTTCCTGACCGCGCTCTACAACATGGAGCTGGCCAACCTGTCGGCGATCCTTCAGGCCCTGCCGCTGACCGTGACCCTGGCCGCGATGCTGGTGCTGGGCGAGCCGGTGGGCTGGCGCCGGATGGCCGCGATCGGCACCGGCTTCATCGGCGTGCTGCTGATCATCCAGCCGGGCACCGACGGGTTCAACACCTGGTCGCTGATGGGCGTCGGCGCGGTGCTGACCGTGACCGTGCGCGACCTGACTGCGCGCCGCCTGTCGCCCCGGGTGCCGACGCTGCAGGTCGCGCTGGCCGCGGCGGTGGGGGTGACCGGCATGGGTGCCGTCGGCAGCCTGGTCCAGGGCTGGCTGCCGCCCGCACCGCGGGACCTGGCCCTGCTGGCCGGCGCGGCTCTGGCGCTGATGATCGGCTATATTGCCGCGGTCTCGGCGATGCGCAGCGGCGACATCGCCTTTGTCGCCCCGTTCCGCTACACTTCGCTGGTGGTGGCGCTGGTGCTGGGGCTTGTCGTGTTCGGTGACTGGCCCGATCCGCTGACCCTTGCCGGGGCCGCGATCGTGGTTGCGACAGGGCTGTTCACGATCTACCGCGAACAGCGCAGCCGGCGCGCGGAACGGATCGCGCAGGCGGCGCGCGGCCTGCGCATCCGCTAGCCGGCCGCGGCCTGTTGACACCCCGGGGGACTCCCCCTATAGACCGCGCACGCGCGCCCGCTCATGCCGGTGCGTCGTATCAGAATTGTCGTGGTCACGATCCGGCCTAATGCTGGCCCGATCCTCTGCAGAACCCACCGCTCCGTTCCTCCGGTAAGGGAACGATAGCGGGCTTGTCGTGCTTTGTGGACGCATGAAGCACCAGAATCGAAACCGGCGAGGCGCGATTGCCCCGCAACACATGTGTAAGGAATGGGGACCAAAGCCCGATGCCAACGATCCAGCAGCTGATCCGCAAACCGCGGCAGCCGAAAGTCAAACGCTCCAAGTCGCTCCACCTCGAAGGCAACCCGCAAAAGCGCGGCGTCTGCACCCGGGTCTACACGACGACGCCGAAGAAGCCGAACTCGGCCATGCGGAAGGTCGCCAAGGTGCGCCTGACCAATGGTTTCGAGGTGATCAGCTACATCCCCGGCGAAAGCCACAACCTGCAGGAACACTCGGTGGTCCTGATCCGCGGCGGCCGGGTGAAGGACCTTCCCGGTGTCCGCTACCACATCCTGCGCGGGGTGCTGGACACCCAGGGTGTCAAGGACCGCAAGCAGCGCCGTTCGAAATACGGCGCCAAGCGCCCCAAGTAAGAGGATTAGGACATGTCCCGTCGTCACGCCGCCGAGAAGCGCGAAATCCTGCCCGACGCCAAGTTTGGTGACCGGGTTCTGACCAAGTTCATGAACAACCTGATGATCGACGGCAAGAAATCCGTCGCCGAACGCATCGTCTACAACGCGTTCGACCGGGTCGAGGACAAGCTCAAGAAAGCCCCCGTGGAAGTGTTCCACGAGGCGCTCGACAACATCAAGCCCGCCGTCGAGGTCCGCTCGCGCCGGGTCGGCGGCGCCACCTACCAGGTGCCCGTCGAGGTCCGCCCCGAGCGCCGCGAGGCGCTGGCGATCCGCTGGCTGATCACCGCCGCCCGTGGCCGCAACGAGAACACCATGGAAGAGCGCCTGGCCGGCGAGCTGATCGACGCGGTCAACGGCCGCGGCACCGCCGTGAAAAAGCGCGAAGACACCCACAAGATGGCCGACGCGAACAAAGCGTTCAGCCACTATCGCTGGTAAGAGGCCCCTCAAATGGCACGCGACTATCCCCTCGAGCGCTACCGCAACTTCGGTATCATGGCGCATATCGACGCCGGCAAGACCACCTGTTCCGAGCGTATCCTGTTCTACACCGGCAAGTCCCACAACATCGGTGAGGTGCATGACGGCGCCGCCACCATGGACTGGATGGAGCAGGAGCAGGAACGCGGCATCACGATCACTTCGGCCGCCACCACCACCTTCTGGCAGTGGCAAGAGGATCCGACCGCCGAAGGCACGTCCGACACCAAGTACCGGATGAACATCATCGACACGCCCGGCCACGTCGACTTCACCATCGAGGTCGAACGCTCCCTGGCCGTGCTCGACGGCGCGGTCGCGGTGCTGGACGCCAATGCCGGCGTCGAACCGCAGACCGAAACCGTCTGGCGCCAGGCCGACCGGTACAAGGTGCCGCGCATCGTCTTCGTCAACAAGATGGACAAGATCGGCGCCGACTTCTTCAACTGCGTGAAGATGATCGAGGACCGCACCGGCGCGATCCCCGCCCCGATCCAGATCCCGATCGGTGCCGAGAACGAGCTCGAGGGCATCATCGACCTGGTCACCATGGAAGAATGGACCTGGAAGGGCGAGGATCTGGGCGCCTCCTGGACCCGTCAGCCGATCCGCGACAGCCTCAAGGAGCTGGCCGAGGAATGGCGCGGCAAGCTGATCGAGAACGCCGTCGAAATGGACGACGACGCGATGATGGCCTATCTCGAAGGCGAAGAGCCCGACGTGCCGACCCTGCGCAAGCTGATCCGCAAGGGCACGCTGGCGCTGAAATTCGTGCCCGTTCTCGGCGGCTCGGCCTTCAAGAACAAGGGCGTGCAGCCGCTGCTGAATGCCGTGGTCGATTACCTGCCCAGCCCGCTGGACGTGGTCGATTACATGGGCTTCAAGCCGGGTGACGAAACCGAAACCCGCGACATTGCGCGCCGCGCCGACGATTCCATGCCCTTCTCGGGCCTGGCCTTCAAGATCATGAACGACCCCTTCGTGGGCTCGCTCACCTTCGTGCGGATCTATTCGGGCGTCCTCAAGAAGGGCGATTCGATGCTCAATTCGACCAAGGGCAAGAAAGAACGCGTCGGCCGGATGATGATGATGCATTCCAACAACCGCGAGGAAATCGACGAGGCCTTCGCGGGCGACATCATCGCGCTGGGCGGCCTGAAGGACACCACGACCGGCGACACGCTTTGCTCGGAAAAGGAGCCGGTGGTCCTGGAAACCATGACCTTCCCCGATCCGGTGATCGAGATCGCGGTCGAGCCCAAGACCAAGGCCGACCAGGAAAAGATGGCCCAGGCGCTGCAGCGTCTGGCCGCCGAGGACCCGTCCTTCCGCGTCGAGACCGATATCGAAAGCGGCCAGACCATCATGAAGGGCATGGGCGAACTGCATCTCGACATCCTGGTCGACCGCATGAAGCGCGAGTTCAAGGTCGAGGCCAATATCGGCGCGCCGCAGGTCGCCTATCGCGAAACCATCGGTCACGAGATCGAGCATACCTACACCCACAAGAAACAGTCGGGTGGCTCGGGTCAGTTCGCCGAGGTCAAGCTGGTGATCTCGCCGACAGAGCCGGGCGAAGGCTATTCCTTCGAATCCCGCATCGTCGGCGGCGCGGTGCCCAAGGAATACGTCCCGGGCGTCGAAAAGGGCATCAACTCGGTCATGGACAGCGGCCCGCTGGCCGGCTTCCCGGTGATCGACTTCAAGGTCGCCCTGATCGACGGCAAGTTCCACGACGTGGACAGCTCGGTCCTGGCCTTCGAGATCGCGTCCCGCATGTGCATGCGCGAAGGCCTGCGCAAGGCCGGCGCCAAGCTGCTGGAACCGATCATGAAGGTCGAGGTGGTGACGCCCGAGGAATATACCGGCGGCATCATCGGCGATCTGACCAGCCGTCGCGGCCAGGTCACCGGCCAGGAAAACCGCGGCAACGCGATCGCGATCAACGCCTTCGTGCCGCTGGCCAACATGTTCGGCTACATCAACACCTTGCGGTCGATGTCGTCGGGCCGGGCCCAGTTCACCATGCAGTTCGACCATTACGAGGCCGTGCCGCAGAACATCTCGGAAGAGATCCAGTCGAAATACGCCTAACCGGGGCGGCGGGGTCGACCCCGCCCTACCCACCAACCGTAGGCCGGGCGCCAGCCCGGCACCCGAACCAAAGGAGCCAACACCATGGCAAAGGAAAAGTTTGACCGCAGCAAGCCGCATGTGAACATCGGCACGATCGGTCACGTTGACCACGGCAAGACGACGCTGACGGCTGCGATCACG
>LJSF01000044.1 GCA_001314655.1 Rhodobacteraceae bacterium HLUCCA08
CGAACGTCATGTCGCTTCCCGCGCGAAGTAAGCGCTCGCCATTGTGCTTGAACCAATGGCGCACATGGCTCGCCCATTTTCAGGATGTCACGCTCCGCCTTGAGCTTGGCGACCTCTTTCTTCAGGGCCGCGATCTCGGCCAGTTCCAGGCGCTGCTGGCCATTGCCGGGGACCGCCGTGGCTGGCGCCACCGTCGCTTCACGCATCCACCGCCGCAGCACACTCTCTGCCAGTTCCAGATCCCGGCATGCCTGGGCCACCGTCACGCCCCGCTCGGTCACGAGCTTCACCGCCTCGAGCTTGACCTCGCGGCTGAATTTCCGTCTCGTCATATCCAATCTCCAGTTCCATGGTCACGATCTTATCTTCGTGTCCACGGAACCGGCAGCAGGCCACTGACCCGAAGGTCATGCAAGCGTCTGAAGCAAATCGAACTGGTTATCCATCAGATATCATCGAGAAAGCCACAGCAGTTTTTCGTAATTGTGCAAGACAATCTTCCCCAATGGCTTCGCGTCGCCCATTTCTGACGCAGGCAGCTTTTGAGGCGTCGATTTATTCCAACGCCTCCAGCACCACATCGAAGGTGCCTGTCACCGGAATGCCCTGCGACAGGTCTATATCGCCCCCGTAGTTATCTGAGGAGCCCAGCGTGGCTTCAAAGCTGCCGGTCAGGCTGAGAGATGCTCCATCAAAAGCATGGCTGTCGACGGTGACGGCCAAACCGCCGCGCTCCTCCTCCTCGCGGGCAAAAAGCTTTCCGACGGACTTTCGGTTCTCGTAAAGAACCATGTCCATCTCGGGCACGCTCGGCTGCCAACCGGAAGCCTCGAAGCTCAGGCTCATCAATGCGGGCTCTTCGCCGTCATCACTGAAATCGCGGGCATAAATATTGATGGATGGCCAGCTTTCACCACCACTCCAGTCGCTCTGGTCGGACCAGACCGGGATTGTCCGTTCTTCGTCTGCAATGATCAGCGTCACCGTTCCCGAGCTTTGCCCATAGCTGGCTGTGGCCAAGGCAGAGGCGAGACAGGTTGCCAGGAGGAGGTTGAACCTGAAATTCATGCTGGGTCTCCATATCTTTCTTTCAGTGCGTCAGACTTGCTTGGTGCCGTAGCCAGTCATTGATTTCGTCGGCGATCCTGCCTGGCCCGTCACCGGATACACCCCAGCCCGACAACGGAATCCGGGTCGCCGGGCGGGTGTTGCGAAAGACAAGCATCACCTTCGAGGCGGTGCGACTTTCCGCAGAGGTGTTGCTACGGTCAAGCTCCGCGCTGTCCAGCGCCTCCAGAGGATAGGTGTCGGAACGCGCGCGAAATCGCGACTCGCGGCGGATCGTGACCAGCCCCGCATGTTTGTCGAGCACAAGGACCGTACGCTCGGACAAAGTGACATAGCCAAGGTAGAAGGCCCCGTTCAGGCCCACAAGCAGGATCAAGCCCGTCAGGACCTCGCCGCCAAGCAGGTTCACCAATCCGAAGAGGGTGACCGGAACACAAGGGGCCATCATGAACCACAGTATGAAGCGCGGGATCGCCAGTTCGACCTCGAAGCGGTCGGGGGTATTGGTTCGGGCCATCATGGCTGGCCTCCGCGTTGTGAGCCTTCAAGCCAGTCGGTGACGAGGGCGGCCATGCGGATGACGTCTTCGGTGTCCGCGCGGCCCAACGGGATCAAGGTTTCGCTGATGCCGTCACCTTCAGAGCCGACAAGGTAGAGTTCAATGATTTCCTGGTTTGCCTTCTTGCCATAGCGGATGCGTGTTTCTGCCCGATGCAGGTTCGACACTCGCAAGTTCTGTTCCTTGCGGCCCTTGAGGCCGGTCACACGCAGGCGGGCCTGATCAGCAGGCCGGTCAAGGCGGAGTTGCGTGAGCTGAACGGTCTCGTCAAGGATCATCCATCCGATGAAAGCGGTCACGGCCAAAACCAATAGACCGGTTCCGACAGCCCCATCGGCCATGGCAGCAAGGGCGATCGCAACCGCAAGCAGGATAGCGCCCAAAGTGATGGAGGCACGGCGTACGGGGCGGTTCTCGATTTCGAGCACAGAGGCGTTCCTTTCCACCACACGCAAGGGATCGGCAAGCAGTGATGACAAATTCATGGCAGCCCCAGATCGGTCTCAATCCGGCCGACCACCGTTTCGCAGGTTGCCGGGGTATCGTTGCGGCAAAGCATGGCTTCAAAGCCCGCCTCGATCCTGCCCGCGCCGTCGAGGTTCAGCCTTTCGATCGACAGAGTGGGCGCGATCGATGCGCCGGCGCTTGTCCAGACGGGGCCTGCGGCGCCTTCGGGACTGATGTCGATGGTGATCCCGACCGGAGTTTCATCTATCGAGGGCTCTTCCTGAAAAACCAGACCGATATAGACGCTGCCATCGCCCATCGCGTGCGTGTCCATCATGGTCAGCGGGCCGATATTGTTCACCTGCACCATCGCCGCGCCATCATCCGTGGTCAGCACCTGCCATGACAGGTCCGTCCCTTGAAGCCGTGCGGTGACCGTGCCGATAGAGTCAAGGGCGACTGTCGGAGCCGCCATCAAGGAAAGAACAAGGGCGACTATCGCTTTCATGCTGCTCATCTTTTGGTCAGGCTCACTTCGCGGGCGCCCCATGCCGAGTTCCATTTTGTTCCTATCGCCTCCGTTTCGGAAAAGAAGCTGATGATGCCCTCCGCGCGTCGCGTTCCGCTGCCGATCTGCCACGAAAACTGCGGTGCGAGGCCCATGTCGCAGCCCAGCACATAGGCCCATTCGGCCAGATCCGATTTGGTCGCGAACAGTTCTGGAGCCATGGGTTGCCCCGATATGAAATCGTGGCGCAGTTCTTTGTTGCCGCCTTGTACCGGGACAAGTTCGGTCTGCATCCCGTCACCACCGAGGTAAAGCCGGTTGGGCGTAGGATCATAGATGATCTCGACCTCGTTCCTGTGAACGCCCATCGTCGCCCCGATGCCTCCGGCAGTCTCGGACCAACTGCCTTCCAGTATCGGGCCGATCCGCCGCAGGTCGAACCCCTGCGAACCGCGTGGCGTCTCGGAACAGATCTCGTTGGCAATGGTGGTGTTTTGCTGGGCCAGAGCCGGTCCGGTGAGTGCGATCAGCAGGGCGGACAGTGCGATGCGGATCATTACTGGACCCTCCCTTCCAGCCTCAGAGACGCCAACGACGCATCCGGCACAAAACGCGCGGGCGCGCATTGGCCCCCCGTACAAGCGCCGACGGAGAGGACGCGGTTTGTCAGTTCGGGATCACAGTCGATCACGGTGGCATTTCCCAACCCGGCAAAGGTGACCATGCCGTCCTGCCGTGTGAACGCCCCTGCGGGTCCAAGCGCGGGGATCGGCAGATCGTAGCTGGTCGAAGTGCCGAGGGCTGGTTCCTCGATCGTGATGCGACGTTTGTGTGGCGAGGTCTCTTCTGGATAGGTCACCGTGAACCCGACGATGCATGAACCGTTGCGGTCTTGCTTGACAGGGGCGAAGCTGACGAACCCTGCAGGCGATGCATCCAAGCCAGCTTGATCGGTCGGAACGCAGCCCGCCAGCAGGCCGACGGCTGTCAGGAACGGGACGATACGAGTCATTCGATGCCTCCTATGGTGAATTGCGTGCGCGTGAGGATGCGGCCCGAGGCGCCCACGCGGTAACGCAACTCATAGGTGCCCGCCACATCGGGTGCCTTCAGTTTCGCCGGAGATCCCCACCGCGTCTTCGTTGCCGTGATCCGCGCATCATCGGGAGATCCGACCTCGGCCAGAACGATCTCGTCTTTTGGTCCAACGGGACCGGTCCAGTCGATTTCGAACCTCTCGTCTAGCGGAACGGCGACGGGCGCTGTGATGCTGGCCTCGGTTGCGGCCAGCGAGATCTGGCGGGTGACAAGGATGCGCTGCGGCGCATATTGCTCATAGCGCAGCTCGAACATGCCGGTTTCGTCAGGAACACTTGGTGTCGCAGGGTTGCCGCGTCGGGTCAGCGTCACCGCCGATAGAACGCCCGCTGCCGCTTCGGGCCGTGCGAGAGTGGTGCGATCACCATCGGCATCCGGTCCGGTCCAGCCCACATCGAGCATGCCGCCTGCTGGTGCGGTCCCTGGCACATCAAGCGACGCCGCGGGACGATCCTCGATCAGCGGCACCGCAACGCGCTGGACAATGTCCGCACGCACAGTCAACGGCATTTCGCCAGTATGGCCCGGTGCTGTGGCAGCAATGCCATAGTCCGCTGGTGGCAGGGCAATGTCGAAAGGATCGCGTCCTTCACCTTCCGCAACAAGCTGGCCATTGGCATCGGTGATCCGCCAGTCGGCGGCACCCAGCGGCGCGGACGTCTCGGCGGAGACGGCGAAAAGCGACATGACCACCGTGCTGGCGAGGGGTTCAGCGGATATCACCTGCGCAAGGGCAGCCGTCAGCTCCGCCCCGGTCGCTGACGGGCGCGGTGCAGTCGACCCCGTCACAGACACCATCGCCCGGGGTTGCGCCAAGTGGCGGGGGCAAGACGACAGGGGCAAGGATGTCGCGGCACGTCTCATTCCATCTCCTTCATTCGCGCGGTGAAGCTGAACGTTACCGGCAAAGTCTCCTGATCTGGGCCTCCGGTGACCTCGCCGGTAACGGTGCCCGCGACGGCGATCACGCCATCGGCTGCATCAAACGTGTCAAGCTTCAGCGAAAGGCCGCTTTCGTCGCCTGACCAGTTGCGACCCATCTCGCGTGAAAAGGCAATTTCCACGGTCACGTCCGCAGGCTCGGCCAATTCGCCATTGAACGTAAGGATCAGCGTTACCGGTCCCTCGACGCCGTCGATCTGCGTGGCAAGAAGGGAGGTATCGACAAAGGTTCCCATGATGGTTGCGTCTGAAAATTCAGGCGACACGGTCAGTTCAAGCGGCGTGTCCCCCAAACTTCCGGTAACAATCCCTGCCTGGTCCTGCGCCGCCGCGCTGCCTGCCATGAGCCCCAAAGCGAGCCATAAGGCATCGATGAAACGTGGTGTGATCCGCACTTTCTCTCCCCCGTCTGGTGCGCCTGTGTCGTATACCTGTCCGGAGGATCCTGCCCCGTTCGTTTGGAGTGGGCGCGATGCGATTTTGCGTGTTATCTTGAGCCCGTTTTTGGAAGTCTTTACGGATAGTTGCCGATGACAGCGATGAACCGCCTGCTTTTTGGAACAGTCATGTTGGCGGTCAGCGCGTCCGGAGCGGCTGCCGAAGAGGTGCTTTTGACTTTGACCGGTGCGGTCACGGGTGGACAGGTGGAGCTGACACAAGCAGATCTCGACGCCCTGGAGTGGCACGAGATCGCGACGTCAACGACTGTGACCGATGGCCAGCCGGTGTTCCGGGGCGTGCTGATGCGCGATATCCTCGATCATGCGCAGGCCAGTGGCGACACCGTGACGGCCCGCGCACTCAACGACTATGTCATCGACATTCCGATGGTCGATTTCCACGAGTTCGACGTCATCGCGGCGCTTTACATGGACGGCATTGCCCTTACACCGCGCGACAAGGGGCCGGTCTGGATTGTGTACCCACGCGACGATCACAGCGTGCTGGCCGATATCCGCTACGATATGCGCTGGGTCTGGCAACTCCGCGCGCTGCATGTGCAATGAACCGATTGGGCGCGTACTGGCGCTCTGCCGGCTTGGGCGCGTTGATCGTGGTCTGTCTGGGGCTGCTGATTGTTGCAGCGACCAACATCATCCTCATCGAACGCCAAATGCAGATTTCGGCCACCCAGAACATGACATGGATCTTCGGCCAGACCCAGATAGAGGCGCTTTCTCTCTCTGCTGCCCTTGCAGGGGACACGAGCTCTGACGACGTGCTGCTACGCTATGACCTTCTTGTCTCGCGCTTGAATCTTCTGCGCGACGGGCCCCAATGGCGCTTTCTCAGCGAGGCTGGACTTGCAGAGGGGCTGATGGGTTGGCGCGATGGCTTGCTCAGGCTCGATCCCGCCGAGGGGGGCGATACCGCAGCGCTGAAGGCGCATGTCACGGCTTTGACGACAGCGCTGCGCCAGAAGGCGAGCCAAGTCATGTCGCGTGAATGGCAGGTGCAGTCCGAGCGCCTGGATAGGTTGAGCAAGCTGCACCTTCTGGCGCTGGCTGCGATTATCGGGGCTCTGATTTCGGGCGCGGCACTTGCCGTTTTGCTTGTCGACCGCGAAAGACGTTTGATGCGGGCGCGGGTAGACCGGCTGCGCGCCGAGCGTCTGCAGCGCGACCTGAATCGCGAGCGTGCAGCTTCAGAGGGCTATCGGCGTTTCGCAGACCTGATCGCACATCAGGTACGGACGCCTCTTGCAGTCATCGACAGTGCCATGCATCGGCTGACCCGGTCCGGCAACCCCCCCACACCCGAGGTGATCCATGCCAAGGCGGATGTGTCGCGCGAGGCGGTGGCGCGCCTTGTCCGTCTGACCGACACCGCACTTCTCATGGCGCGGGTCGACCGGGGTGCGGTTGCGCCTGACCTGGCCTGTCACGATCTGGACAGAATTGCCGCGACCGCCATCGAAGATCTGCATGCGGGTCGCCGTGTCACGCTTCGGAGCGGCAACCGGCCCGTCACGGCAATCTGCGATCCTGTCCTGACAAGCGAGATCCTGTCAAACCTGCTGAGCAATGCCTTGCTCTATTCGCCACCCCACACCGAGATCGACGTAAGGCCGGTGCTGAACGGCGAAATGGCCATGTGCGACGTGTGCGACCAAGGGTCCGGTATGACACCGGAAGAACTGACCAGCGCCTTCGACAATTTCATGCGCGGCGCGCGGCATCGCGATCTTCCAGGGTCGGGTCTGGGGCTGCCGTTGGCGCGCCATCTTGCGCGCCTTCAGGGCGGCGATCTGACGCTGAAACCGCGCGAGGGCGGCGGGCTGATCGCGCGGTTGAGCCTGCCGGGCAAGGTGGCGACATGACCGCCCCGCTGATCCTGTGCATCGAGGACGAACCTTCGTTGCGCGATGATATCGCAGCCGAACTGCGCGAGGCCGGTTATCGGGTGATTGCGGTGGGTAACGCACGGGACGCTCTGGATCAGCTCGACAGCCGGCGCCCTGACCTTATCCTGTGCGACATCGTCATGCCTGGAATGGACGGCCACGCCCTGCTGGCGCATTTGCGGGCCACGCGGCCCGAGTTCGATGACATTCCCTTCGTGTTCCTGACCGCGCTGTCCGCGCGCGAACAGATGATCGAGGGACACCGCGCCGGTGCGGACGATTACCTGACAAAACCGATCGATTACGATCTTCTGCGTGCCATTGTCGCATCGCGGCTCGACCAAGTCGCGCGTTTGCGGTCGTCCAATCGGGATGAGCCGGCCAAGACCGTGCTGGACCGGCTGGCGGTCGGTTTGGTCCTGCTGGGAGAGGACGGCGGTGTGCGCCATGCAAATCACGCGGCGCAAATCCTGGCGCGGGATGCCAGGATCGATCTCGGCCCCCGTCTTGGCGTCGAGGGCCAGGATAGCCGCAAACTTGTGGCGCTGGCCAGGAAGGTCGCCTCGGGCGAGGTGGCCGAGGCGGCACTGCTGATTGAAACCGGGGGCCGCCGCCTTGTGGTTCTGGGGCGGCCACTTGGGCAGGTGGCCAGAGGGGATGGCATCGCGGCCATGCTCACGATCTCCGACCCCGAGCGTCAGCAGTCGCTTGATGCCGAGACATTGCGCCAGTTGTTCGACCTCACGCCGACCGAAGCCTGTGTTGCACGACTGATCGCAGAGGGGCTGCGCCGCGATCAGGTGGCCGAACGGCTAGATGTATCGGGCACCACGGTCGCCTTCCACCTGCGCAACATTTTTGACAAGACGGGGATCCGCCGACAGGCTGATCTCTTGGGCCTTGTTCGCTCGATACCAGTGGTGTGGACCGACCCGTAAGACCGCAACACCGCTTTCCAGAAACCGACCGAAATGAGAGCAGACAGTGAATATGACCGGAATTTCCCTTCTGTCCGAAGCCTGCATCGCCGCCACGACCGCCGCAGCCCATGCCGAAACCCCGAAAGAGCAGATCGTCGCGGCGATCGAGGCCGCCGGATGTGTCGCCGACCGGTCGCACATCACCGAGAGTCTCGACGGTCCGGGACTGGCTGATGATGACGTTCGCATCATTGGCGATGTCTTGATCGCGCAAGGCCAGGCGCAAGTATCCGATGCCGGCGCATTCCAGCCGACGACACCGAATTGCAACCAAGGAGAACGCCTCATGAAATCACTCCCGTCACGGATTCTGTCGCTTCTTGCATTCGCCTTGCCATTGCTTGCCCTTCCCGCCCATGCCTGGGAGGTTGAGGAAATCGGCAAGATCACGGCCACCTTCGATGACGAAACCTTCGAGCGTTCAACTGTCATTGTGACCGATGGTGATCTGGTATCGCCGACGGCCAATTTGTTTCTGAGCCTCAACAATTTTTCCGGCCTCAGCCTGATGACGGAAGACGCCGATTTCGTCGTCGAAGCCAATTTCATGTCGCATGCGCCCGGACCGGAAACGGCACCGATTTCGACCAGCGTGACCTACGCCTCACCCGATGGAAACATGCAGTTCTGGCAGTCCGAGGGCGCGCCGGAGCCGCTGGAAGTGACGTTCACGACGTTGTCGGTAGAGGGCGACAAGGGTCATGCCGCGGGCAGTTTCCGGGGTGTACTCTGCCTTGCCGATGGCCTCGGGGCAGAGGTCGACCCTGACAACTGCCGCCCGATCGAGGGCACGTTCGACACACCGTTCTTTGTCGAAGAATGACGGACGCGAAAAGTTTCGGAAGGAAGACGAGATGAAAAACATGTTGTGGGTTCTTGGCCTGGTGATGGCTGCTCCGGCACTGGCGGAAGAGCCGCCGCTCTGCGGGACGACAGGTGCAGGGAATTGGGCGCAGATTCAGGAAGTCTTTACCGGTGACTGGCTGATCGAGCATCAGGCGGGCTACGTCCTGATGGGTAACATGGTCCTGCCGTTCCCGGGCGATGGCGAGGTCGAGACGATCACGATCTTTCAGCTGGGCGACACATTGCAGGCCACCCACCCCGAGGCGCAGGAGCCACTTGTCCTGCGGCCGGCAGAAGAGCCGCGCTGGGTCGTGGATATCGACAACCCCGAGATCCCCGAGCCGCTCCTCTCTCCCGAGGATGTGGCTTTGGCCGCAGGGTGTTCCCAGCTGGAGTTGCCAAGGTTGATCGGCACGTCAACCGCTGTCATCGACGGCGTGACGATGGAGTTCACCTACCGGATGATGGCGGTGGACTGGTCGACCCTTTACGGGATCATGCAGATCGATTCAGTCGTTCAGGGCACACCGGTCGAAGCACGCCGCACAGTATGGATGCGCCTGTCCGGGTGATCATCCGCATCATGGCTCGGCTGTTTCGAAGATGAAAACAATTGCCGTTCATGGAAAACCCTGTGGCCCGGTCCCTTCGTGAAGGGGTCAGCGTGCAACATGACCGCCGGCAAGATGAAGCGGAGTGCCAAGGCAACGTCTATCCGGTGCTTCACACCACCCCTTCGCTCTTGGGGGTGCATTCGTGCTTTCAGGCAGTGCCTTTGCCGTCAACTCGCGGACCTTCCGCGCCATTTGATCCAGCCTGGCATCCCATTGCGGATCTGGGCTTTGACCTTCGACCTTGGGGAAACAGGCTTGCAAAAAGCATGCCACGGCGCGTGGTTCGAGCAGGGCCTGTTGCACGGACCATGCCAGAATGAAGGCAACCACAATGCCTGTTCCCGACGTGCCGCCGGGATAGAGGTTGCTGATGAGTGCCGCGGGGGCCGGCATCACAAAGAAGAGAATTGTCGTCCGCCCGTAAACAAACAAGGGTTTCCAGGCTGCGTTCTTGAGCATCGGACGGTAATTCCGCGCATACAGGACAAGTGCAGTGCGTGCAGACCCCCAAGGATCGGTCGCGCGGGTGCGCATTCCCCGGGCGAGTATGACTTCGTCGATGAAGCCCACTGCACCATTCAGGAAAGCGTAAAGGACCGTGACAAGCTGTCTTGCCCCGGGGATCGGCAGAAGGGTAAGGACGCCGCGGATCAGGCCAGTAATCGCGCGCAGCACGCCCTTGACCAGTTGGTCGATGCCAAAAAGCACGCTTGCCTCGCAGAACCTTTCGCGCGCCATTGCTGGCGTATGCCCGATCTGGCCAGGGCCTTCGGGCATCGCTCGGTTGTCGGTCAGTTCAAGCATGACGGCGCTATGGCCGGCCTTTACATTACCCGATTATCCACAAGAAAAAGCAGGATTCCTGGATCGCTCGTATGCCTGTTTAATGAGCGTTTGGGGCGGTTGCTGCCTCTGCAAAACTTTCAAAATCAGAATTGATAGTTTACATGTTGGGCAGCCAGCAGATCGCGAGGCGTGCATCATTTACACACTCGTCGACACTGGCATAGTAGCCCGACACTTGCGGGCAGGACCAGAATCCGCCATCCGGATAGTAGAGCAATTCGTCGTCTGCGGCGGCAGTCCAAACGTGCTCATAGAAACGGAATAGCTTGCCGTCAGCACTGACTCGTATCTCTACGCTGCGAGTTCCGTCCTCGCTCTCAAATTTTCTTACTACGTCCCACGCTTGCATAATATTGGCCTACACTGCCACCTTTTTGACAGGCTGATAATTACGCGTTATTCAGAATAGTTAGGGTTGCTACTATCGTGTCCCAACCCCAAATCACGGCCAGCGCAGACCCCACTCCGGCGTGCGTCGCATCTCTCGGCCCACCGCGGTGCACAGCAGACCTCGCATCTGGTCGACGACCGGGATCGGCTTCCACACGATCGTGGTCTTGGACAATACCCGACCGGACGACGATCTCCGCTTGCGAACCTTCGTCGCCGGCACTCGGTGGTTCCAGCGCCAGATGATCTCGTCGAGATAGCGTTGTAGGTGCTTTCGTCCCAAGCGATGATACACGCCGATCTGGACCTGTCGCGTATTCGTGCCGCCCCCAGTGCTCGTTTAGGCCACTTGGCGTTCGAAGGCCAATGGGCTTTTGCCTCCCAATTCTGAATGCCGACGGCGCGGGTTATAGAAGCCGTTGATGTATTGGAAGATGGCGGTTTCGGCCTTGCGACGCGTCTCCCAAGTGCGCCGCCAGATCAACTCGGCCTTGATGGTCTTGAAGAAGGTTTCGACTGCGGCGTTGTCATAGCAGTTGCCTTTTCCGCTCATCGACGGCTTCAGGCCGTGCTCGCGCAGCACCTTCTGATAGTCGTGTGAACAGTATTGGCTGCCGCGATCGCTGTGGAAGATGCAGCCCCTGGGCGGCGACCGCAGCGCGATGGCCATCTTCTCCAGCATCCCGATGCACGTCGCATCGGCATACGTCTTGCTGCCGCAGCAGGCCCGTGCTCGAGAATGCCGGATGCCCAGGTGAATGACCTGTTGAATGACCTGTTGCATGACCGACAAGACGTCGAAGTTCTGACCGCGCACCGCCGGCATCAACATGCCGATGTCGGCCTGCTTCCCCCCCCAAATGTCGCAAATCTCTCCAAATTGGTGAAACTTTTTCGGTTGAAAAGAATGGCGGGAAAACCGTCATTGCTGTCTGACCCCTGTGCGGGGCGCATCGAAAGACCGCTCGAGCGCTTTGCACAGATGTCTGGCGCACAACACCAAACCGTGCTTGAACGTCGGGTATCTTGCGTGTGGTGCCTGCCTGCTGCAATTGCAACGAAAGCCCGCTTTCCGCCCACCTGCGCCGCCAACGGCACCTGTCGTCTGCCGGGCGCCAAGGTTTGGACCGCCACTGAACACCGCACGACAATTCTCGGCCCGCTGGACATCCGCGATGCAGGCGTGGCGCCGGATCCTGAGCCGCACCCCGGCGCCCTGCGGCCGGTGCAGGAGACCGAGAGCACCCTCCACAGCGACCAGCCCGGCGCGCTCGCCCCGATCACCGGCAGGCCCGGGACCCGGCGCGGCGCGCCCCTAATCGGCGATGTCGGTGAACAGGTTGTCGGTTTCCAGGAAATCGAACTTCGTCTCTTCGACCGCGCCCTGGTTGATGTCGCGCAGCTCGACCCTTCCGTCGCCATGGCCGATCACCACCACGTCGCAGATGTCGATGAACAGCCCGTTCTCGACCACCCCGGGGATCTGGTTCAGCACCAGCGACAATTGCCGCGCATTGCCGATCCGGTGCAGGTGCAGGTCGAGGATGTGGTTGCCCTCGTCGGTCACGAAAGGCGCCTCGCCGTTCATCCGCAGCGTGGTCGAGCGGCCCATGACATCAAGCCCGACCAGGGTTTCCTCGACCAGGGTCTTGGTGGTCTGCCAGCCGAAGGGGATGACCTCGAGCGGCAGGGGAAAGGCGCCCAGGGTTTCGACCTGCTTGGAGGCATCGGCGATCACGATCATCTGGTCGCTGGCGGTGGCGACGATCTTTTCCTGCAGATGCGCGCCGCCGCCGCCCTTGATCAGGTTCAGGTTGCCGTCGAATTCGTCGGCCCCGTCGATGGTCAGATCCAGCCATTTCGCCTCGTCCAGGCTGACCACGTCGATGCCCACCTCGCGGGCCAGCTGGGCGGTGCGGGTCGAGGTCGGCACGCCGGTGATCCGCAGCCCCTCGTCGCGGACCTTTTCGCCCAGGCAGCGCACCAGCCAGGCGGCGGTGGAGCCGGTGCCGAGCCCGACGCGCATGCCGCTTTCGACATATTGGGCGGCGCGTTTGGCGGCGGCGAACTTGGCCTTGTCGATGGGGGACAGCTCGGGCATGGGGCGGCTCCTTTCAAGATCGGGGCCCTTATAGGCGCAACGGCCGCGCCATGCGAGGGGCCAATCGCCCCGCATTGTCCGCAAGCGGTGCCGGCCGGGCGGCCGGGGCGTGGCGCGATGGAGGACCCAAAGGCGCCCTTTGCGGATTCCGCCCAAGGGACATAATGATGTTGCCGGTTCGGACCGGAGCAACCGCAATGACAGCAGATCCCGACGAGATTCCTGTCGACGACGCCCTTGTCGCGCGCCTGATCAGGGCGCAGGCGCCGCAATGGGCAGAGTTTCGGCTACGGCGCTTCGCGTCCTCGGGGACAGACAACGCGATCTTCCGGCTGGGTGACCGATTGTCGGTCAGGGTGCCCCGACGCCGGTCCGCGATCGCTTTGCTGTCGAAGGAGCTTGACTGGCTTGCGCATCTTCAGGGCTTGCCGCTGCAGGTGCCGGTGCCCAGGTTCCGGGGACGCGCCGCGCTTGATCCGGGCTTCGACTTCGGCGTCTTCGACTGGATGGAAGGCCGGACCGCCAGTCCCGAACATGTGGCCGATTGGAAGGATGCCGCCCGTGCCCTCGCTGATTTCCTGAAAGAACTGCACCGGAAGAATACCGACGGCGCGCCGCTTGCAGGGGCGATCAACAGCCGGCGGGGCGTCGCGCTGAACGCCCTGACAGAGGTGACGCTGCCCGCCATCGACATCCTTGCCGATGAGGTGGATGTGCAACGCGCCCGTGCCCTTTGGGACAAGGCCTGCGCTGCCGGGTCTTCTCGGCCGCCCGTGTGGCTGCACGGCGATCTCAAGGCGGACAATCTGATTGTCCGGGATGGCGTCCTGCGGGGAATCATAGACTGGGGATTGTCCGCGGTGGGCGATCCTGCAGCCGATCATGCGACCGCCTGGGTCTGGATTGATCCGTCCGCGCGCGGGGCGTTCCGCGACCGCCTCGGTCTGGGGGATTGCGACTGGCTCAGGGCGAAGGGTTGGGCTCTCTATGGCGCGGTCATCGCGCTGAGCCATTACAGAGGCGGCCGGAACGAAGCGCTGTGCCAGCAATCGCGACAGACCCTGTCTCGACTCGGATTGCTGCTGTAGCGCGCATGGTCGAGAGGCCGCGGGCGGCAGAAAACACCGCGCCGCGGGCAACCGGGATCGTGCCGGCATGGCCCATCGACCGACCGCGCCCGCAGCGTCGCGCCCCGGCGGCCTGCCGCGCCGGACCCGATCCGCCCAAAACGGTCGTTTTTGAACGGTGCCGTCGGTGGCGCGGCCCTAGAGTCGCACCATGACCGCGCCCTATCGCCTGCATTACGCCCCCGACAACGCCTCGCTTTGTGTGCGGCTGGCGCTGGAGGAGCTGGGCGTGGCCTATCACACGGCGCTGGTCGACCGGGCCGCGCGCGGGCAGCGGGCGCCGGCCTATCTGGCGCTGAACCCCAACGGGTTGATCCCGGTGCTGGAAACGCCGGACGGCGCGGTGTTCGAGACCGGGGCGATCCTGCTGTGGCTGGCGGACCGGCATGGCGGGCTGGCCCCGGCCCCCGACCATGCGGACCGGGGCGCGGTGCTGAGCTGGACCCTCTGGCTGTCCGACACGCTGCACCCGGCGCTGCGGATGCTGTTCCATGCCGGCGATTACGGCCCCGAAGCGGCTGTGCGCGCCCGGACGATCGAGCGTCTTCCCGGGCTCCTGGCGATCCTGGCCGGGGCGCGGACCGACTGGCTGGACCGGCCGTCGATCCTGTCCTGCCATGCCGCGCCGATGCTGCGCTGGATGGCGCTCTATCCGGCCGGGCAGTCGGGCTGGTTCCGGCTGTCCGACACCCCGCGCCTGGAACGGCTGGCGCGCATGATGGAAGATCGCCCCTCGGCCCGGGCCGCGCAGGCCGCCGAGGGGCTGGGCCCGACCCCGTTCACCGCCCCGAGCCTGCCCGACCCGCCCGAAGGGAGCGCGACCTGAAATGTTCCTGTCCGTCTTCGACATGTTCAAGGTCGGGATCGGCCCGTCTTCGTCCCATACGATGGGGCCGATGGTGGCGGCGGCGCGGTTCCTCGACCATTTGCGCGCCCAGCCCTTTGCCGTGGCCGGGCTGCGGGCGTCGCTGCATGGTTCGCTCGCCTTTACCGGGGTCGGACATGCCACCGACCGGGCGGTGATCCTCGGCCTCGCGGGGTTCACCCCCGAGGCCTATGACGCGGAAAACGCCGAGGCCGCGCTGGCGCGGATCAGGGCCGAGGGCGACGTGACGCCCGAGGGGCTGGGGCGGCTGGTCTTCGATCCGGCGCAGCACCTGGAGTTCGACTATGGCCCCGCCCTGCCCGGCCATGCCAACGGGATGATCCTGCACGGCACCGATGCGCAGGGCGATACCGTCGTGTCGGTGACCTATTATTCGATCGGCGGCGGCTTCGTGCTGACCGAGGCGGAGCTGGCCGAGGGGCGCGATTCCGATGACGGCCCGCCGGTGCCGTTCCCGTTCAGGAGCGCGGCCGAGATGCTCGACATGGCCGCCGAAACCGGGCTGAGCATCGCCGAGATGAAGCGCCGCAACGAGCTGAGCCGGCGGCCCCGGGCCGATCTGGACCGCGGCATCGCCCGCATCTGGGAGGTCATGAATGATTGTATTTCCAGGGGCTTGGACGTGGACGGCGAATTGCCGGGGGGGTTGCGGGTGCGGCGGCGGGCGAAGGCCATTCACGCGGCGCTGCAGGCCGAGCGGGGGCTGAACCTGAGCGCGCCGCATGTGGTCAATGACTGGATCAGCACCTATGCGATGGCGGTGAACGAGGAAAACGCCGCCGGCGGCCAGGTGGTCACCGCGCCGACCAATGGCGCGGCGGGCGTGGTCCCGGCGGTGATCCGCTACTGGCTGGATCATTGCCCCGGCGCGGCGCCGTCGAAAGTGGCGGATTTCCTGCTGACGGCGGCGGCGATCGGCGGGCTGGTCAAGTTCAACGCCTCGATCAGCGGCGCCGAGGCGGGCTGCCAGGCCGAGGTCGGAAGCGCCAGCGCCATGGCCGCGGCGGGGCTCTGCGCGGTTCTGGGCGGCACGCCGGAACAGATTGAAAACGCGGCAGAAATCGCGCTGGAGCATCACCTGGGCATGACCTGCGACCCGGTGCGCGGGCTGGTCCAGGTGCCCTGTATCGAACGCAACGGGCTGGGCGCGATCAAGGCGGTCTCGGCGGCGTCCCTGGCGCTGCGCGGCGACGGTCGGCATTTCGTGCCGCTGGATGCGGCGATCGAGACGATGCGCCAGACCGGCGCCGACATGAGCGAGAAATACAAGGAAACCGCCCTGGGCGGGCTCGCCGTCAACGTGCCGAATTGTTGACCCGGCGGCGCGCGGCGGCGATGGCGCGGCCCGGCCCTATTCCATGTGGAATTGCCGCGGCAGCAGGTAGGGGAAACGGGTCGCCGGGTCGACCTCGACCTTCATGATCGGCCCCATCCATTCGCCCCAGCGCGCATTGACCGGACACTCGGCCAGATGCGCCTGGGCCGCGGGCAGGTCGTCGCATTCGAAATAGCCGAACAGCGTCAGCCCGTGACGGAAGATGTTGTAGTTGCGGATGCCGGCCTTGCGCAGGGTCTCCAGCATCTCGGGCCAGATCTGGTCATGGCGCGTCTTGTAGTCGTCCTCGTATCCGGGGCGGACCTCGAGAACCCAGGCATAGGATGTCATGACATGCCCTCCTTCCAGGTGACAAAGCAGTCGCGCAGGGCGACGATTTCGGTCAGGACGTCCTCGAACAGGGTGTTCATGTAGTCCTGGTGCACGGGTTCGATCGCCAGCGCGCCGTCATAGCCGGCATCGCGCAGGGTGCCGAACATGGCCGGGAAATTCAGCGTGCCATGGGCGAACCTGGTCTGCAGCGCGCCCATCCTGGCCTGGCGCAGATGGACATGGGCCGCATGGGGGGCAAGCGGGTCGATCTCCTCCTGCCGGTAGCCGAGACAGGCGAAGTGGGAATAGTCGAGCGCCAGTTTCACCCCCGTCGCCTCGACCAGCCGCTGCGCGATGGCGGGGCTTTCGGCGAAGGAATGGACATGCGGTTCGATGCACAGCGTCGTGGCGTGATCGGCGGCCAGGGCGACCATGTCGCGCAGGGCGGCGGTGGCGGCGGCTTCGGCCTGCGCCCGCGACTGGCCGGGATTGACCACGCCGGGCAGGATGAAGACCGTGCCGATCCCGGCGGCATCGGCAAAGCGCAGGACCTGGGCCAGGTCGGCCAGGTTGTCGTCATGCGCATCGGGGCGGGCGAGGTTGCGCCCCTCCAGCCCGTCGCCGAAGAGGTGGTAGTAATTGGGCAGTTTCACGCCCAGCGCGGCGAGTTCCTGCGCCGCGCCTTCGGGGTCGGACAGGATCCGGGCCTTGTCCAGCGCCGAGCGGTAGAACAGCCCCAGATCCAGCGCACCGATGCCGAGCGCCCTTGAGATATCGGCGGCCTCGGCCAGGGTGCAGGCGGGCAACGACCAGGCGGTGAGCGAGAGATACATCGGCTATCCTCCGACCTTGGCAAGCCGGCCGGTGGCGGCCGAGCGATACATGGCATCGAGCGCCTCGGTCACCCGGGCGCCGCATTCACCGTCCGAGGCATTGACCACGTCGTGCCCCGCGCAGAGCCGGGCAAAGACGCGGACCGGCAGGGTGCCGTCATATTCGGCCTCTTGCGGAGAGATCGCGAAATCCTCGTCGGTGCCGTCAAGCCGGCTCAGCAGCAGCCGGGCGCGTTCGTTGTCGAACAGGATCATGCCCTCGGTGCCGTAGATGCGGATATCCATGTGCATGCCGCGATGCTTGGGGGTGGTCGAGGACCCCGACAGCGCGATGGTGGCGCCGTTGGTGGCGCGGGCGCAGGCGGCGTCGTAGTAGTCGACACCGGATTTCGACTTGCCGTCCAGGCAATAGACGCTGTCGAAACGCAGATCGGCGACATGGATCAGCCAGGCCAGCGAATGGGACATCTGGCCCCAGCCATAGCCGCCGGCCCGTGCCGGGTCGGCCCAGGTCGAGGCCGGCGGCCGGAACATGTGATCGGCGGTTTCCAGCATCGGCTCGCCGGCGAACAGGTCCTCGAGCGCCGATCCCATCTGGCAGATGGCATGGCGGACCTGCCCGATCCGGCCGGCCCGGACCCACTCGGCGGCCCGGGCGGTATAGGCGGTGAAATTGGCCCCCGTGGGCACCAGCACCTCGCGCCCCGCCTTCGTTGCGGCCCGGGCGATGGCGCGGCCATCGGCGGCGCTGGTGGCCATGGGTTTTTCCACCAGCACGTGGCAGCCGGCCTGCAGCGCGGCCACGGCGGGTGCGGTATGGGCGGTATGCGGGGTCGAGACCATGACGCCGTCAAGCCGTTCGTTGGCCAGCATCGCGCCCAGGTCGGTATGGCGCGCGGCGATGCCGAACCGGTCGCCCGCCGCGTCGAGGCGGGCCTTGTCCAGATCGCAGATCGCCACGACCTGCGCCTCGGGGCAGTCCTCGATGGTCGGGATATGGTTGAAGGTGGCCCACCAGCCGATGCCGACGACGCCGATCCGTGCGGTCATGTCCTGTCCTCCTGTTGCTGTTGCGCGATGTCCTGGGCGACGGTGGAGCGATAGACGTTCTGCATGTGCTCTTCGGCCGCCTTGGCCGCCGCGGCTGGGTCGCCGGCGCGCAGGGCCTCGTAGAGGGCGCGGTGGTCCTTGAGGCTCTGGTCCAGCACCCGGGGATTTTCCGAGGCGCGGCGGCGGAATTCGAGGCCCAGGGAATTCAGGCTTTCGCCGATCCGCTTGAGAAAGGCATTGCCGCAGCCGATCCAGATCGCCTCGTGGAATTCCAGGTCGGCCATGCGGAAGGCCTTGGGATCGGACAGGGTGCCCTTCTGGGCGTCGAGCAGCGCCCCCAGCGCGTCAAGCTGGGCGTCGGTCATGTTGCGCGCGGCGCGGCGCGCGACATCGCCCTCGATCAGCGCGCGGGCGTCGTACAGTTCGCGGATGTTCATGTCCTCGAGCGACAGGAAGAACCGGATCGGGCCCAGCAGGGCGTCGCCGTCGAGCTGGCTGATGAAGGCGCCGCCGCCCTGGCGGCTGGTGACCACGCCAAGGATCGACAGGCCGCGGATCGCTTCGCGGACCGAGGGGCGCGAGACGTTCAGCAATTCGGCCAGTTCGCGTTCGGGGGGCAGCTGGTCGCCGGGCTTGAGCGCCCGCGAGGTGACCATTTCGAGGATCCGCTTGGCGACCATTTCCGACAGCGATTGCCGGGCGATCGGGGCCTCGTTGAGAAAGGCAGAGGGTTTCGGGCTCATCCGGTCGGTCCTTCTTCGGCGCGCCCCGCGCGGCGGCGCAGCAGCGCGCCGGGATCGATCCGGGGGGCGATGACGGAGGCGATCAGCAGGATGCCGATCACGCCGGTCTGGATATGCCCGGTGATGTTCAAAAGCGCCATGCCGTTGCGCAGGTTCAGCACGATCAGCACCGCCAGCAGCGTGCCGACCAGGCTGCCGCGGCCGCCGAAGATGCTGACCCCGCCCAGCAGGACCATGGTGATGATGTCCAGTTCGAACCCGTTGGCCACGTCGCCGCGCACCGCGCCGACCCGGGCGGCGAACAGCAGCCCGGCCAGGGCCGCGACCAGCCCCGACAGGGTGAACAGGATCAGCTTGTGGCGCGCGGTGTCGATGCCGGCAAAGGCCGCGACCTCGCGGTTGTTGCCGATCAGGTAGGTCTTGCGGCCGAAGCCACTGTGCGCCAGCACGATGTGGAACAGCACGAAAAGCCCCGCGAACAGGATCAGCGCCAGCGGGATGTCGCCCACCAGCCCCCGCTGGCCCAGCGCGTCGAACCAGTCGGGAAACCCGGTGATGCCGCGATCCTCGACCAGCACGCGGGCCAGGCCGCGAAAGCCGATCAGCGTGGCCAGGGTGACCACCAGCGACGGCAGCCCGACCCAGGCGATGAACAGCCCGTTGAGCGCCCCGCCCAGCGCGCCGATCAGCAGCACCAGCAGGCAGGCCAGCCCCGCCGGCACGCCGCTGGCGAACAGAAAGCCGAAGGCGCAGGCCGCCAGCCCCATCATCGAGCCGACCGAAAGGTCGATTTCGGCATTGATGATGATGAAGGTCATGATCAGCGCGACGATGATCTTTTCGATCGACAGCTGGAACAGGTTGATCTGGTTCGACAGGGTCAGGAATTGCGGCGACAGGGTCGCATTGGCGATGATGATCGCCACCAGCGCGGCCAGCAGGAAACCTTCCCAGCTTTTGAGGCGGGCCAGCAGGGTCATGGGGCGGGTCCTTGCGCTTGGGCGGCCAGTTCGCGGGCGATCCGTTCTTCGGCCTTGCGGTGTTCACGGGCGGCGCGGGCGGCGACCAGGCGGCGCATCAGCAGCGCGTCGGCGGCGACCGACAGCAGGATCAGGATGCCCAGCACCGCCTCGCGCCAGAATTCGCTGACCATCTGCCAGCGCACCAGCGAGGTGTCGATCAGGTCGACCAGGATCGCGCCGATCAGCGCGCCGATCACGGTGCCGGAACCGCCGAAGATATTGACCCCGCCGACCACGGCGGCGGCGACGGATTTCAGCTCGAACCCCAGCCCCGCGACCACGGTGATGGTGCCGAACCGGGCCAGGAACATGAACCCGCCCAGACCCGCCAGCGCGCCGGCCAGCACGAAGGCCACGAAGACGGTCTTGCGGGTGTCGATGCCCGCCATCTCGGCCGCTTCGGGGTTCGAACCGATGGCATAAAGCCTGCGCGCCGCGCGCAGCCGCGACAGGGCGACATGGACGATCAGGACCACCACCACGGCGGCGACGAAGGCGGCGCGGAACTGCATCTGGCCCCATTGCCACAGCACCGTGTTGGGAAACGAGACCAGCCATTCCGGCAGGTTGGCGGTCGAGATCGACTTGCTGTCGGAATATTCCACCAGTGCCGAACGGAACAGCGCCATGGTGCCCAGCGTCACGATGATCGAGGGCACCCGGGCAAAGGCCACCAGCAGGCCGTTGATCGCGCCGAAGACGGCGCCGAGGGCCATGGCATAGAGCACCAGAACCACGGGGCCGAGATCGGGGTTGTTGGTGATCAGGCTGCCGGTGGCGAAGGCCACGAAGCCGACGGTGGAGCCGATCGACAGGTCGATGTTGCGGGTGATGATGACCAGGGTCTGGGCGGTGGCGATCAGCGCCATGATCGCGACCGAGGAGGACACCCGGTTGAACAGCCGCCCGTTGAGGTAATTGGGCACCACCGCGGCAAAGAACAGGATCACCGCGACCAGCACCGCCAGCAGCGCGAGAATGCGCAGCACCTGCGGGTTCAGGCGGTCCATCAGGCGCAGCATCACGAGGCCTCCTGCAGCGTGGCCTGGCCGGTGGCCAGTTGCATGACCCGTTCCTGGCTGGCCCCGGCGGCGTCGAGAACACCCATCTGCTGGCCTTCGCGCATCACCAGGATGCGGTCGCCCAGGGCCAGGACCTCGGGCAGGTCCGAGGATATCACCAGCGCGGCGCCGCCGGCGGCGGCGAAGGCGCGGATCAGGTCATGGACCTCGGCCTTGGCGCCCACGTCGATGCCGCGGGTCGGTTCGTCGAAGATCAGGATCGCGGGCTCCATGTTCAGCCATTTGGCCAGCATCACCTTCTGCTGGTTGCCGCCCGACAGCGTGCCGACGGGGACCTCCACATCCGGGGTGCGGATGTTGAGCCGCTTGCGAAAGGCCTCGGCGGTGGCCCGTTCGCGATCCCGGTTCAGCAGGCCCCAGCGGCCCAGGAACTTGCCCAGCGTGGCGACGCTGATATTGGCGCGGATCGGCATCGGCATGGCCAGGCCCAGCTTGCGCCGGTCCTCGGACACATAGGCGATGCCGGCGGCCATGGCGGCGGCGGGATCGGGGATGCGCATCGGTCGGCCGGCCACGCGGATCGTGCCGCCGGTGGCCGGGCTGACGCCGAACAGCGCCAGCGCCACATCGGTGCGGCGGGCGCCGACAAGGCCGGCCATGCACAGGACCTCGCCGCGATGCAGGGTGAACGAGATATCCTCGAACACGCCGTCGCGGGTCAGCCGCTCGGCCTGCAGCGCGATGTCGGCGGTGGCGGTGCTGGCCGCCTTGTCGAGGTAATTGCCGACGGCGCGGCCGACCATTTCGGCGATCATGCCCTCCGAGGTGACCTCGGCCACGGGGCGGGTCGAGATATGGCTGCCGTCGCGGATCACGGTGACGCGGTCGGCGATCTCGAAGATCTCTTCCAGCCGGTGCGAGATATAGACCACGGCGACGCCGCTTTCGGCCAGGGTCCGGGCAAT
This sequence comes from Rhodobacteraceae bacterium HLUCCA08, assembly GCA_001314655.1. Lineage (GTDB taxonomy): Bacteria > Pseudomonadota > Alphaproteobacteria > Rhodobacterales > Rhodobacteraceae > Salibaculum. The sequence continues at coordinate 22,040 of LJSF01000044.1, forward strand.
GCGGCGCAGTTGCGCGGCCTCGTGGGCGGACAGCGAGGCGGTGGGTTCGTCCATGATCAGCACCCGCACGTCCTGGGACAGGGCGCGGGCGATCTCGACCGCCTGCTGTTCGGCAAGCGTCAGGCCGCTGGCGACCTGGTCGACGTCAAAGGCCATGCCGATCCGGGCGATCAGGTCGCGCGCGCGGCGGCGCTGATGGGCCGGGCGCAGGATGAGGCCTTCGTCGGCGGCGCTGATGAAGATGTTTTCGGCCACGTCGAGATCGGGAAACACCATCGGTTCCTGATAGATCGCGGCGATGCCCAGCGCGCGGGCGGCCTGGGGGCCGGAAATGACGCGCGGCTGGCCGTCGACCCGGATGCGCCCGCTGCCGGGCTGGTAAAGGCCGGTCAGGGTCTTGATCAGCGTCGATTTGCCGGCGCCGTTTTCGCCCACCAGCGCGTGCACCTCGCCCGGGAAAAGGTCGAGCGACATGTCGCTGAGCGCATGGGTCATGCCGAAGGATTTCGACACCGCCTCCAGTTGCACGATCGGCTGGGCCATGGGGTTGCCTTCCTCAAACGGGCCGCGGCGGGCGGGAGTCCCCGCCGCAGCCCCACCGGGACGGGCGCGTCACTGCGCCGCGGCCTCGACGTTTTCGGCGGTATAGACGGTGAACGGCCCCATCAGGATGCGCTTGGCGCCGGGGCGGCCCGGATCCTCCTCGATGGTGTAATCGCCCATCCGCCCGGCGGTGAAGCTTTCGCCGATCTCGCCGACAAGCTGGCCGGTGGCCAGGCCATAGGCGGTGTAATAGGTCAGGTAGCCCAGGTCGCGGAAATCCCACAGGGCGAATTCCGGCGCGCAGCCGTTCATCGTGTAGGACACCATTTCCGAGGGCAGGCCCAGGCCCGAGACCTTGACCTGGTCGCACAGGCCCTCGTCCTGCATCGCCTTCGAGGCCGCCTGGATGCCGACGGTGGTGGGCGACATGATGACGCCCAGATCGGGATATTGATCGACCAGCGACAGCGCGCGGTTGTAGCTGACCTCGGCCTGGTCGTCGCCATAGACGATGTCGACCAGTTCGATGCCGGCATATTTTTCGTCCGCGGCCAGCACCTCCTGCATCGAGGCGATCCAGGCGTTCTGGTTGGCGGCGTCCGGCGTGGCCGACAGCACCGCCATCTGGCCTTCGCCGCCAAGGATCGAATGGGCCATGTCGGCCATCACCACGCCGATGGAGCCGAAATCGACCTGGGCGACAAAGACGTCCTCGCCTTCGCCGCCGGGGATCGGGCTGTCCCAGGTGACGACCCGGGTGCCGGCCTCTTGCGCCGCCTGGGCCGCCGGAGCGATCTGGTCGCCGGCATTGTTGGACAGCATGACGGCGCCCTGGCCTTGGGTGGCCGAGGTGGTCATGATCTCGATCTGGCCGGCGACCGAGTTTTCGGGCGTCGGGCCGACGAACAGCAGGTCGCCGGGGTTTTCCAGTTCGGCATGGGCTTCCTGGGCGCCTTCATTGGCCTGGTCGAAGACCAGGATGCCGAGGAATTTGGGCAGCAGCACCATGTCCACCTCCTGGCCGCCCTCGAGGGCGGTCTGGGCGGTGGCAAGGCTGGCGCCGCTGATCATCAATGCGGCCGCAAGGCCGAGGGTCTTGAACGATTTCATGGGGTCCTCCTCCGTTGAAATCTGGTTGCGGCGATCGCTCGCCTTCTGCCCGCCTCCTCCCACTGGCGGCGGGGTCATAGGGTCACCGCCCCGGTCGCGATCCGGCCTGTGCGGGGATGGTCCCGGGGGGCGGTCATGGGCCTATCCTTTCGGCATCGGGACGGGTTTGCGGGGCCCTTCGCCGCGCAGGGCGCGGGCGATATCCTGCGCGACAAGACCCTGCAGGCGGCCGATCGCGGCCTCGGAATACCAGGCGGCATGGGGGCTGAGCAGGCAATTGGGCGCGCCGCGCAGGGGCGAGTCCGCGGGCAGCGGTTCGGAGCCGAAGACATCGAGCGCGGCGCCGCCGATGGTGCCATCGGACAGGGCGCGGGCCAGGTCGGCCTCGTCGATCAACTGGCCACGGGCGGTGTTGACCAGCATCGCATGGGGCTGCATCCGGGCGAGCCGTTCGGCGTTGAAGAAGCCGGTGGTCTGCGCGGTCGAGGGCGCATGCAGCGAGATGATGTCGGACCGGGCCAGCAGGGCGTCGGCGCTGACCAGGGTCACGCCCGTTTCGGTGGTCTGCGCCTCGGTCAGGCCGGGATCGGCGGCCAGGAAGTCAAAGCCGAAGCCCGCCAGCCGCGCCCGGACCGCGCGCCCGATCTGGCCAAGGCCGAAGAAGCCGACGATCGTGTCGGAAAACGGCTTCATCGGCTTGGCGACCTTGACCGCGGCCCAGTCCCCGGCCCGGACCGAGGCATCCAGCGGCACCAGCTTGCGCAGCAGCGCCAGGATCGCCGCGGCGGTGTGGTCGGCGACCTCGTCGGCGCAGTAATCGGGCACATAGCCCACGCGCAGCCCGGCCGCGGCGGCCGCGGCCAGGTCGATATTGTCATAGCCCACGCCGTAGCGGATCACCGTCGCGCCGGGCTTCACGGCCTGCGCCGAAAGCGCGCCGAAGGCGGCGAATTGCACCACGGCGACATCGGCCCCGGCGACGGCCCCGGCGACCTCGGCATCGGTCTTGCAGTGATGGGCGTCGAAATCGGCCCCCCCGTCGCGCGCAGCGGCCTGTTCGGCCTCCAGCGCGGGAAAGGTGTAATCGGTGACGACGACGCGGCGGCTCATCCCGTGCCCTCCAGGTAATCGTGGATGATCTCGCCCGGCACGAGGGTGAAGTCGGCGCGCCAGTGGATGCCCTGCAGCGGTTCCAGCACCGGCAGGCGGAAGACCGGCAATTGGGCATTGGCGCGCAGTTCGACCGTGGCGGGGCCGGTCCAGGCCTCGTGCAGGCGGAGCTGCGCCAGCTTGCGGCTGGTCAGTTGGCGGATCGCGGGGCGGCCGTCGACATGATCCACCGCCTTGAGGTTGAGGTTGGTGGCGAAGTCGAAATGCGGCGCCAGGTCCGCGGCGTCGATCCGGGCCTGCTTGTAGGGCATGGTGGCGGTGATCACGTCGATGCCGTTGCGCGCCACCTGCCCCACCAGCAGGTCACCGCGCGGCTCCAGGCTGGGCTGGCCCAGTTTCTTGGGCTGGCCGTGCACTTCGCGCCCATGGGCGACACCGATATCCGAGGACAGGACCAGATAGGGCGAATAGGCCCCGTCCCGATCGCCCAGCCGGGCGGCGATCATCACGTTGGCCTCGGCATAGGGGCCAAGCCAGTCGGTGTCGGTCATCCTGTAGATATGGACGCAGACCACGTCGCCCACCGGTTCCAGCGGCGGCGGCAGAAGGAAGGCCATCGCCTCGGGATCGGTGCGCCAATAGACGGTCAGAACCTCGGCATTGCGGAATTCGAACGGGAACGGCGGCACCATCGGCGCATCCCAGGGGGTCGAGAAACCGCCCCTGCGGATGTCCTCTTCGGTCGGCCTGGTCACGCCGTAGCGGGTGCGGGCCATGACGTTCCCCCTTGCTGGTCGCGTGTGTCCCTTGCGGGTCCGCGATCCGTCCTCCCTGGTGCCTCGGCGATTGGTTTTGACAGGGCGCCGAAGTCGCTTTACCAATTAATTGGTCAGACCAATCTTGGCCGGACTTGGGAGGAAATCAAGCAAAATGTTCGACCTGTCCCCGATCGCGGTGCCGGACCTGTCCGGCCGGACCATCCTTGTCACCGGCGCCGGGCGCGGTATCGGGGCGGTGCTTGCCCGGATGCTGTGCGACCATGGCGCGCGCGTCTATGCGGGGCTTTACGGCCCCGCCGACCCGGCCGCCGCCAACCTTCTGGCGCCCTGCACCAGGGTGGCGCTGGACGTGACCGATGCGGGGTCCGTCGCGTCGGTCCTGACCCGGATCCGGTCCGAGGCCGGGGGGCTGGACGCGCTGGTCAACAACGCCGGCTCGATCACCCCGATCGGGCATATCGACAGCCTCGCCACCGAATCGCTGCGTTCCGCCTACGAGGTCAATGCCCTGGGCCTGCACCGGATGACCTGCGCCGCCCTGCCCCTGCTGCGCGCCAGCGGCGGCGTGGTGGTCAATGCCGGCACCGGCGCCGCGACCACACCGATGGAGGGCTGGGCCGCCTATTGCAATTCCAAGGCCGCCGCGCGGATGATGACGATGATGTTCGCCAAGGACCTGGAGGGGGGGCCGGTGCAGTTCTTTTTCATCGGCATCCCGCCCACCGATACCGAGATGCAGGCCGAAATCCGCACCGCCGGGCTGAACCCGATCAGCAGGATCGCCCAGGCCGACCTGGTGCGCCCCGAGGTGCCGGCCAGCGTCATGGCCTGGCTCTGCGGGCCGCAGGCGCGCGGGCTGGAGGACGTGGTGCTGGACGTGCGCGACGACTTTTTCAAGGCGATGATGGGCTGAGGGATCAGGATGGTGACAGTCGAACGCGTCGAGGCGATCCCGGTTTCCTACCGCGAGCCCACCGATCACAACCGGTTCCGGTCGGTCTGCCTGGTGAAGATCACCGATACCGACGGCCGGACCGGCTGGGGCGAAGGCTGCGCCTATTTCCCCGAGGCGACGCTGGCCACCGCCCGCATCGTCGAGGGGATGGCCCCGCTGGTGGTGGGGCAGAACCCGCTGCAGACCGAGGCGATCTGGCACCGGCTGAAGGACCATTCCTGGTGGTATGGCACCGGGGCGGGCATCGCCTCGATCGCCATTTCGGGGATCGACATCGCGCTGTGGGACCTCAAGGGCAAGCAGCTGGGCGCCAGCGTGCTGGACCTGCTGGGCGGGCCGGTGCGGGATGCGCTGCCGGCGATCGCCAGCCTGCACGGCACGCACGAAAGCATCGACGCCATGGCCGAAGAGATCGCCGCCCATACCGCCACCGGGCTGCAGGGCGCCAAGGTGGGATTCGGCAAGGCCGGCAATGCGCATCTGGGCTTCGACGAGGCGCGCGACCTGGCCTTCGTCGAGGCGGTGCAGGCGGCGATGGGGCCGGGCAAGGACCTGATGATCGACCTCGGGGTCAGGAATTTCTGGGACGTTCCCACCGCGATCCGCCGCGCCCGCGCCTTCGAGGAGCGCGGCGTCGCCTGGCTGGAGGAACCGCTGGGCCATGACGACCCGGCGGGTTACGCCGCCCTGCGCGCCGCCACCGGCATCCGCATCGCCTATGGCGAACGCGAATGGAACGCGCGCGGCGTGCAGCGGATCGTCGAGACCGGGACGGTCGATGTGGTGGGCCTCGATCCCGGGCGGGTCGAGGGGATCACCGGCTTTCGCAAGGCGGCCGAGATCTGCGCCCTGAACCGGCGCCAGGCCAATGCGCATAATTTCTCGACCGCCATTGTCGGGGCCGCCAGCCAGGCGCTGAGCTTTGCCTGCCCGGCGTGCCATGTCCTGGAATTGCAGCCGGTCTATGGCCCGGCGCAAAAGGACCTGGTGGATCGCCCGGTCTGGCACACCAAGGGCTATGTGAACCGGCCCGACGGCCCCGGCCTGGGGATCGAGATCGACGAGGATCTGGTGGCCTCGGCCCGGCTCGACCGCTAGGGCGTGTCGCGTTCGACCGGAACCGGAAGAACGCGGCCTCTCCCGTCGGTCGACCGCGTTCTTGTATCCTGGCGGATCCAATGCAACGCGACACGCAATCGGGGCGGCGCACCGATTGGCGATTGCCCGTGACGCTGACGATGCTAACATGCTAGTATGGTCAAGCCGGCGCGGCCGGATGTCGTCACAGCAGGAGAACCGCCATGGCCGCCCGTATCACGCATGTCTCCACCCATGATGTCCGGTTCCCGACCAGCCGGATGCTGGACGGGTCCGACGCGATGAACCCGGCGCCGGATTATTCGGCCGCCTATTGCGTGCTGCATGTCGAGGGCGGGCCGGACGGGCACGGCATGACCTTCACCATCGGCCGCGGCAACGAGATCTGCTGCGCCGCGATCGAGGCGGTCGGCGCGCTGCTGGTCGGCCGCGAGGTCGAGGGGCTGTTCGCCGATATGGGCGCGACCTGGAAACGGGTCACCGGAGACAGCCAGCTGCGCTGGACCGGGCCGGAAAAGGGCGTGATCCACCTGGCCGCCGCGGCGGTGATGAACGCGGTCTGGGACATGTTCGGCAAACATGCGGGCCAGCCGGTCTGGCGCCTGATCGCCCAGATGTCGCCGGCCGAGCAGGTGGCCCTGGTCGACTGGCGCTACCTGGCCGATGCCCTGCCCCCCGAAGAGGCCCGCGAGCGGCTCGAGGACAAGGCCGCCGGCAAGGCCGCGCGGATCGCCGAGATGGAGGCCGAGGGCTATCCGGCCTATACCACTTCGGCCGGCTGGCTGGGCTATTCGGACGACAAGATCCGCAGCCTGATGCGCGCGGCGATCGCCGAGGGCTGGACCCATTTCAAGATGAAGGTCGGCGCCGATATCGAGGACGACATCCGCCGCGCCCGCCTGATCCGCGAGGAAATCGGCCCCGACCGGTTCCTGATGATGGATGCCAACCAGGTCTGGGGCGTCGAACAGGCGGTCGCCAACATGGCCAGGCTGGCGGAATTCGCGCCCTGGTGGATCGAGGAACCGACCAGCCCCGACGATATCCTGGGCCATGCCCGCATCGCCCGCGAGATCGCCCCGATCCGCGTCGCCACCGGAGAGCATTGCCAGAACGCGGTGATGTTCAAGCAGCTGATGCAGGCCGACGCGATCCATGTGGTCCAGGTCGACAGCTGCCGCCTGGCCGGCCCGAACGAGATCCTGGGCGTGATGCTTCTGGCCGACAAGTTCGGCCTGCCGGTCTGCCCCCATGCCGGCGGGGTGGGCCTGTGCGAGCTGATCCAGCACATGAGCCTGGTCGATTACATCGCCGTCTCGGCCAGCCTCGACAATCGCGTCCTGGAATTCGTCGACCACCTGCACGCGCATTTCGTCGATCCGGTCCGCACCAGGGCCGGCCGCTACCTGGCGCCCGAACGGCCCGGCTTTTCGGTCGAGATGAAGCCCGACAGCATCGCCCGCCACAGCTGGCCGGACGGCGCGGAGTGGCGGGCGTAAGGGGGGCAGTGCCCCCCGTTGCGGTATCAGGCGGCCGGGATGCCGGGGTCAGGCGTTCCAGGCGATGGCGGTCTGGCTCTGTTCGCCCAGGCCCTGGATCCCCAGCCGGACAATCTGGCCCTCGCGCAGGAAGACCTGGGGTTTCTGGCCCATGCCGACCCCGGGGGGCGTGCCGGTCGAGATCACGTCGCCGGGCTGCAGGCTCATGAACTGGCTGATGTAATGGACCAGATGGGCGACGCCGTAGACCATGGTCCGGGTGGAGCCGTCCTGGTAGCGGTGGCCGTCCACCTCGAGCCACATGGCCAGGTCCTGGGGGTCGGGCACCTCGTCGGCGGTCACCAGCCAGGGGCCGATCGGGCCGAAGGTGTCGGCGCTTTTGCCCTTGGTCCATTGCCCGGCGCGTTCGTTCTGGAAGGCGCGTTCGGAATAATCGTTGATCACGCAATAGCCGGCGACATGGGACAGGGCGTCGGCCTCGTCGACATAGCGCGCCTCGCGGCCGATGACGACGCCCAGCTCGGCCTCCCAATCGGTCTTTTCGGAGCCGCGCGGGATGCGGACCGGGTCGTTGGGGCCGCAGATCGCGCTGGTCGCCTTGGCGAAAAGCACCGGTTCCGGCGGCACCGCGTTGCCGGATTCGGCGGCGTGGTCGGCATAGTTCAGCCCGACGCAGATCATCTTGCCCACCGCGCCGACACAAGCGCCCAGGCGCGGGTCGCCGTCGACCGCCGGAAGGCTGGCCGGATCGAGCGCGGCGAGGCGCGCCAGCCCCTCGGGTTCGAGCACGGCGCCGGCGATATCCGCCACCTCGCCGGACAGGTCGCGGATCGTGCCGGCATCGTCCAGCAGGCCGGGCTTTTCGGCCCCCGGCGGCCCGTAACGCAGAAGTTTCAACTTTCCCTCCTCAGGTATTGCTCCAGCCGCCATCGATGGCGATGGCCTGGCCGGTCATGAAGGCACTTTCGTCGCTGGCAAGATAGACCGCAAGGGCCGCGATTTCGTCTGCGGTGGCGATGCGGCCCATGGGCTGGCGGGCGATGAAATCGGCCCGGGCCTTGTCCACATCGCCGATGGCGCGGCCCTGGGCCTCGACCCTGGCATGCCAGGACGGGCTTTCGACCGTGCCGGGGCAGATCGCATTGGCGCGCACGCCCCGGGTGACGAAATCGGCGGCGACGGATTTGGTCAGGCCGATCACCCCGGCCTTGGTCACGCCGTAGACGAAGCGGTTCGGCGCGGCGATGATCGAGGACACCGCCGAAGCCATGTTGACGAAGGCGCCGCCACCGCCCGCGATCATCGCCGGCAGGAAGGCGCGGGTCATCCGGTACATGCCGCGCAGGTTCAGATCGACGCTGAAATCGAAGGCATCCGGATCGCACTCGAGGATCGTGCCGTGATGGACGAAGCCCGCGCAGTTGAAGACGATGTCGACGGCGCCGGTTTCGGCGGCGAAGGCGCTGACCGCCGCCGCATCGGTCACGTCCAGCCGGGCGGTGGAACAGCCGGCCTCGGCGCAAGGGGCCAGGGCGTCGGCGTCGATATCGGTGGCGATCACCTGCGCCCCTTCGCGCAAAAAGGCCAGGGCCGTCGCCTGACCGATCCCGGCGCCGGCCGCCGTGACGACCGCACGTTTTCCTGTCAATCTCATGTCGTTCCTCCGGGGAATGTGCGGGGCATTGCCGCGCTGCCCCGCCTTCGCTAACATACTAGCATGTTATTGAACACATCCACCGGGGTTCAAGGCGAAAACGACGGGTTGGCGCGCCTGCAGCCCCTCGACGCCCATGAAGGATCGCTGTCGAACAAGGTCTATCACAGCCTCAAGCAGGCGATCCTGTCGCTTGCCCTGCGCCCCGGGGAAATCCTGCGCAAGGGCGCGATCTGCAGCCGGTTCGGAATATCCCGCAGCCCGGTGTCGGAGGCCGTCACCCGGCTGGCCGCCGAGGGGCTGGTCGACGTGGTGCCCCAAGCCGGCACCTTCGTGTCGCGGTTTTCGATGGAGGAGATCCGCGAAGGCGCCTTCCTGCGCGAGGCGCTGGAACTTGCGGCGGTGGACCAGGTCGCGCGCGCGATCACCGAAGAACAACTGGTCGCCCTGCGCCGCAACCTGCGCATCCAGGAGGCGCTGGTCGCCGATGGCGATTTCGCGGGTTTCTATGAGCAGGATGCCGAGATGCACGAGATGATCCTGTCCTTCACCGGCTTCAAGCGGCTGGCACAGCTGGCCGAGACCAGCTGGCTGCAGGTCAACCGGGCGCGGCAGCTGGTGCTGCCCAATCCCGGCCGGGTGGCCGAAACCCTGGAGGAACACCGCCAGATCGTCGCCGCGATCGCGGCGCACGACCCCAAGGCCGCCCGCGCCGCCACCCGGGCCCATCTGGCCCAGCTGATCCGCTATCTCGGCCCGCTGGAACGCGACCACCCCGAATTCTTCGAGGCCTCATGACCCATCCCAACCGCCCACGTTATGCCGCCCGGCTGAACGCCTTCAAGGCCCTGGTGCCGGGCCGCGCGACGATCTTCGACATGATCGACGGGGCCGCGCGGGTCGGCGGGCTGGATGCGGCCGATCTGAACTATCCCGACCATTTCGAGGGCACCGATCCCGCCACCCTGTCGGACCGGCTGGGCGCGGCGGGGCTGGCGCTGAACGGTCTGGCGATGCGCTATTACACCGATCCGGGCTACAAGATCGGGGCTTTCACCAACCCCGACCCGGCGGTGCGGCGCCGGGCCATCGACGAAACCAGGGCCGGGATCGATGCCGGGCGGGCCATGGGCGGGCGGCTGATGACGCTGTGGATGGGCCAGGACGGGTTCGATTATGCCTTCCAGCTGGATTACGCCCGCGCCTGGGACGACACGGTCAGCGCCATCGCCGAGATCTGCGACCATGATCCCGGGGTCGATATCGCCATCGAATACAAGCCGAACGAGCCGCGCGCCCATGCGCTGATGCCCGATATCGGCCAGACCCTGCTGGGGGTGAAAGAGGTGAACCGGCCCAACCTGGGCGTCACGCTGGATTTCGCCCATGTGCTTTATGCCGACGAGATGCCGGCCCATTCCGCGGCGCTGATCGCGCGCCATTCGCGGCTGATGGGGCTGCATCTGAACGACGGCTACGGCAAGCGCGACGACGGGCTGATGGTGGGCACGGTGCATCCGGTCCAGACGGTGGAGTTGCTGGTCGAGATGCGCCGCCAGGGCTATGACGGCGTGATCTATTTCGACACCTTCCCCGATATGGGCGGGCTGGACCCGGTGGCCGAGGCGCGGACCAATGTCGCGCTGGTCGACCGGTTGCGGCAGGTGGCCGACACGCTGGTCGATGACGCGGCCCTGGCGCAGGCGATCGCGCGGCAGGATGCGGCGGCGTCATCCCGGATCGTCGCCGCCGCGCTGTTTGGCGCCGCATGAGCCTGCTGGTCGTCGGTGCCCTGCATTGGGACGTGGTGGTCACGGCCGACCGCCTGCCCCGGATCGACGAAACGCTGCGCGGCGATGCGGTCGATTACCGCTTCGGCGGCAAGGGCGGCAATCAGGCCGTGGCGGCGGCCCGGGCCGGGGCGCGGGTCGGCTTTGCCGGGCGGATCGGGCGCGACGATGCGGGCAGGGCGATGCGCGCGGTGCTGGAGGGCGCGGGCGTGAACGTGACCGGGCTGGTGCGGGGCGGTGGCGCCTCGGGCATGTCGGTGGCGATCACGGTGGCCGATGGCGGCTACGGCGCGGTGATCGTGTCCGGCGAGAACCTGAAGATCGACGCCAAGGCTGTTGATATTCCTGAAGATTGCCGGATCGTCCTGCTGCAGAACGAAAGCGCGCCGGGGCTGCTTTCCGCGATGGCGCCACGGGTCCGGGACGCGGGGGCCGCGCTGTGGCTGAACGCCGCGCCGGCGACCGGGATCGGGCCCGAGGCGCTGGCCCTTGTCGATACGCTGATCGTCAACCGCATCGAGGGCGCGGACCTGCTGGGCGCCGATCCGGGCACGCTGAGCGGGGCCGAGATGGTCGAAGGGCTGATGGACCTTGCCCCCCGGGCGCGGATCGTTCTGACCCTGGGCGGCGATGGCGTGGCCTTTGCCGAAGCGGGGGGCAAGGTGCGGTTGGCCCCGGCGCGCAAGGTCGACGTGGTGTCGACCCATGGCGCGGGCGATACCTTTGTCGGCACGCTGGCCGCCGCCGAACTGGCCGGGGCAAGCCTGGGCCAGGCGATCGAGGCCGCGCAGGGCGCCGCGGCCCTGCTGATCTCTCAGACCCGGTAGAACCGCGCGGCGGTGCCGCCGAAGATCGCGTCGCGCTCGGCCGCGGTCAGATGCGCGGTCAGCGCCTGCGCCGCGCCGTGCCAGTCGTCATAGCTGGCCTCGAGCCGGCAGACCGGCCAGTCCGACCCCCACATGAGCCGGTCGGGGCCGAACACCTCCAGCACGTGATCCACATAGGGTTTCATTTTTTCAACCGACCAGCCACCGGATTCGGTCACGATGCCGGAAAACTTGCACATAGCCGATGTATCCCGGGCAATGGCCGCCATGCCCGTCGCCCAGTGGTCGAAGGCGTCGGGGTCGCGGATCTGCGGCTTCATGCAATGATCGACCACCACGCGCAGCTGCGGATAGCGGGTCAGGATCCTGTGGAAATTCTCCAGGTGGCGGGGAAAACCGAGCGCGTCGAAGCTCAGATCGAGGTCGATCAGCGCCTGGTAGGCCCATTGCACATCGTCGCGCAGCATCCAGCCATCGTCGGGGATGTCCTGGATCATCGGCCGCACGCCGCGGAACTTCGGATGGCCGGCCAGGTTGCGCAGGTGGCGCAGCTGGGCGGGATCCTCGAAATCGATCCAGCCCACGACCCCGGCGACCGAGGGCGTCGCATCGGCCAGGCCCAGCATGTAATGGGTTTCCTCGATCGTGGCCGCGGCCTGGACCAGGATGGTGCGGGCGATGCCATGCCGGCCCAGCGCCGGGGCCAGGTCGTCGGGCCCATAGGGCCGGGCGAGGATGGCGTTGTCCATCGGCATCCAGTCGTAATCGCCGCGGCCCGGGTGCCAGTAATGCTGGTGGGCGTCGATCCGGTCGGTCATGGCGTCTCTCCTGTCGGGGCGTCCTCGCGCATCAGCCCTTCGGCCTTGAGATCGGCCCAGAGGGCGGGGGGGATCGTGGCCTGCGCGGCGGCGATATTGCTGTCCATCTCGGCCACGCCCTGCCCGCCGGGGATCACCGACAGGACCGCCGGATGGCCCAGCGGGAACCGGAAGGCGGCATCGACCATCCGCATGCCATGGGCGGCACAGACGGTTTCGATCCGGGCGACACGGTCCAGCACGTCCTGCGGGGCGGGGTCGTAATTGTAGAAGGCGCCGGGTTTCGGCCCGGTGGCGAGGATGCCGGAATTGTAGGGCCCGCCGATCACGATGCCGATGCCGCGCCGATGCGCCAGCGGCAGAAAGCTGTCGAGCGCCTCCTGTTCCAGAAGCGTATAGCGCCCGGCCAGCAGGAAAAGGTCGAAATCGCCCCGTTCGGCCAGCCATTGGCAGGGCTGCCATTCGTTCAGACCGGCGCCGAAAGCCGCGATCACGCCTTCGTCGCGCAGCCGCAGCAGGGCCTTGTAGCCGCCCCCCATCAGCTCGGCCAGCCGCGCATCCAGCGCCGCCTGGCTGCCGTGGTTGAACACGTCGAGGTCGTGGGCATAAAGGATGTCGATCCGGTCCAGCCCCAGCCGTTCGAGGCTGAACTCGACCGAGCGCATCACCCCGTCATGGCTGTAATCATACACCTCGGTGCGGCTGGGCACGTCGAACCATTTGCCATGGCCATCGCGGGTTTCGGGCGTGGCGATGCGGAACAGCCGGCCGATCTTGGTCGACAGCACGTATTCGTCGCGCGGCTTGTCGCGCAGGAAGGTGTTCAGCCGGGTTTCGGACAGGCCAAGCCCATAGAGCGGCGCGGTGTCGAAATAGCGGATACCGGCCTGCCAGGCGCGGGTCAGGATCGCCTGGGCGTCGTCCTCGGAAATCGCGCGATAGAGATTGCCCAGCGGCGCGGCGCCGAAGCCGAGCTCGGTCAAGGTCAACCCGCCGGTGCCGTGGCGATCCCAGTGGCGTGTTTTCAGGGTCATGCGCCGTCCTTTCGTCACTGGCATGCTAGTATGTTTTGCGGTGGACTGCACCCCCGGAATGCGAAAAGGTGGGGCCGAGGGAGGATCGCCATGAGCCGTTTTCACGACCTGTTCGCAACACCCAAACCGGTGATCGCCATGGTCCATCTGGGCGCCCTGCCCGGCGCGCCGCTGCACGATGCCAAGGCCGGGCTGGAGGGGCTGGTGCGCGGCGCCGCGGCCGATCTGGCGGCGCTGCAGGCCGCCGGGGTCGATGCGGTGATGTTCGGCAACGAAAACGACCGGCCCTATGAATTGAAGGTCGATACCGCCTCGACCGCCACGATGGCCTATGTGATCGGCCGGCTGCGCGACAGGATCACGGTGCCCTTCGGGGTCAACGTGCTGTGGGATCCGGACGCGACCATGGCGCTGGCCGCGGCGACCGGGGCCAGCTTCGCGCGCGAGATCTTCACCGGGCTTTATGCCAGCGACATGGGGCTTTGGGCGCCCGATGCGGGCCGGGCGATGCGCTACCGCGACCGGCTGGGCCGGTCTGACCTGGTGACGCTGTATAACGTTTCCGCGGAATTCGCGGGGTCCCTGGACCCGCGGCCGCTGGCGGAGCGGGCGCGGTCGGCGGTGTTCTCGTCGGTGCCCGACGCGGTGCTGGTGTCGGGCCAGATCACCGGCGAGGCCGCCAGGATGGAGGACCTGGAGGCGGTCAAGGCGGTGCTGCCGGGCACGCCGGTCCTGGCCAATACCGGGGTCAAGCATGATACGGTCGCCGATGTCTTTGCCATTGCCGATGGCTGCATCGTCGGCTCGGCGCTCAAGGTCGGGGGCGATACCTGGGCGGCGGTGGATGCCGACCGGGCGCGCGAGTTCATGGAACGTGCGAGGGCCGCGCGATGATCGCAGCCGACCTCAAGGCGTTGATGGCGATCCCCGGTCTGGCGGGGCACGAAGGCCGCGTCGCCCGCGCCATTGCCGAACGGATGCCGATCCCCGTCACCGGCGACCGGATGGGCAATCTGGTGGCGACGATCCCGGGCGACGGGCCATCGGTGATGGTGTTCACCCATATGGACCAGCTGGGGTTCGTGGTGCGCAAGATCGACGACACCGGCCTGATCCGCGTGCATCGGCTGGGCGGGGTGCCGGACCGCGCCCTGCCCTCTCAGGCCGTGGTGCTGGCGACCAAGGCGGGCGATCTGCCCGGCGTGCTGGCCAACAAGAGCCACCATGCCACCGCCCCGGACGAAAAGTTCCGCGTGGTGCCGACGCCGGATCTGTATATCGACGCCGGGTTCGCCAGCCGGGCCGAGGCCGAGGCGGCGGGGGTGCAGATCGGCACGCCGGTGACCTATGCGCCCAACGTCATCGCGCTGGCCGGGGGCCGGATCGCCGGCACGGCGGTGGATGACCGGGCGGGTTGCGCCGTGTTGCTGGATGTCGCGCGGCGGCTGGCCGCCGCACCGCCGGGGCCGACTGTGCATATCGTCTTCACCACGCAGGAGGAATTCAACCTGCGCGGCGCCCAGGTGGCCGCACAGGCGCTGCGCCCCGATATCGCGTTGCAGATCGACCTGATGCTGGCCACGGATACCCCCGACATGGCCGATCTGGGCGACATGCGGCTGGGCGGCGGGCCGGGGATCAGCCTGATGAGCTTTCACGGCCGCGGCACGTTGAACGGGGTGCTGCCGCATCCCGGGCTTGTCGCCCTGGCCGAAGACGCGGCGGCCGGGCTGGGCCTGCCGCTGCAACGCTCGGCCCAGATCGGGGTGCTGACGGACCTGTCCTATGTGCAGCTGGTCGGCGACGGGGTGGCGGCGCTCGATCTGGGCTTTCCGATGCGCTATTCGCATTCCAGCCTCGAGGTCTGCGACCCGGCCGATCTGGCCGCCCTGTCGGACCTGATCTGCGAGATGCTGAGCCGGATCGGTCCGGATTTCGTGCTGGAGCGGTTCGGATGACCTATACGCTTGGCGTCGATATCGGCACCTACGAAACCAAGGGCGTGCTGGTCGATGCAGGCGGCGCGATCCTGGCCGAGGCGCGCACCCCGCATGACATGATCGTCCCCCGCCCCGGCTGGGCCGAACACCGGGCGCAGCAGGATTGGTGGGGCGATTTCGTCACCGTCACCCGGGCGCTGCTGGCCGACAGCGGGATCGACCCGGCGGCGGTGGCGGCGGTGGCCTGTTCGGCGATCGGGCCCTGCATGCTGCCGGTGGATGCGAAGGGCGCGCCGCTGATGAACGGCGTGCTTTACGGCGTCGACACCCGCGCGATGGACGAGGTCGCCGAACTGACCGAGAGGATCGGCGAAGACGTGATCCTGGACCGCTGCGGCAATGCGCTGACGTCGCAATCCGTGGGACCGAAGATCCTGTGGCTGAAACGGCACCGCCCCGAGATCTACGCCCGGACCGCCCGGGTGCTGAGTTCGACCAGCTACCTGGTGCAGAAGCTGACCGGCGCCCAGGTGATCGACCATTACACGGCGGCGAATTTCTCGCCGCTTTACGACGTCGCGACGCGGGATTGGTGTTTCGACCTGGCCGAGGATATCGCCGCGCCCGAGATGCTGCCGCGGCTGCTGTGGTCGTCGGAGATCGCCGGGCATGTGACGCCCGAGGCGGCGGCCGAAACCGGGCTGGCGCCGGGCACGCCGGTCACCGCCGGCACGATCGACGCGGCGGCCGAAGCGCTGAGCGTGGGCGTGACCGCACCGGGCGACATGATGATGATGTATGGCTCGACCATCTTCATCATCGCGCTGACGCCGGACAGGGTGCGCGACGCGCGGCTGTGGTATGCGCCCTGGCTGTTTCCGGGCCAGCATGCCTCGATGGCCGGCCTGGCGACCAGCGGCACGCTGACCCATTGGTTCCGCGACCATTTCGCCCGGGACCTGGACCGCGACACCGCCTTTGCGACCCTGGCCGCCGAGGCCGGGGCGGCGCCCCCCGGCGCCGGCGGGCTGGTGTTCCTGCCCTATTTCTCGGGCGAGCGGACGCCGATCCACGACCCCCATGCCAGGGGCGCCTTTTTCGGACTGAACCTGACCCATACGCGCGGCCACCTGTTCCGCGCGGTGCTGGAGGGGATCGCCCTGGGCACTGCCCATGTCACCGAAACCTATGCCGAAGCGGGCGCGCCGCCCGCGCGGGTTCTGGCCGTGGGCGGCGGGGTGAAGAACGCGATCTGGCTGCAGGCCACATCCGATGCCTGCGCGCTGCCGCAAGAGGTCTGCGCCCGCACGGTCGGCGCCAGCTACGGCGATGCCTTCCTGGCGCGGGTCGCCTTGGGTCAGGCGGAGCCCGGCGATATCGCCCGCTGGAACCCGGTGGAGCGGCGGGTGGAACCGGCCGACAACCCCGCCCTGACCCGCGCCTATCCGCTGTTCCGAAGTCTCTATGAGCAGACCAAGGACATCATGCGCGCGCTGTCGCAATGACCCCCGGTGCCGCGACCCGCGTGCTGGAGGCGATCGGCGCGGTGATGACCCGGATCGACCCGGCGCAGGTCGCGGCCGCCTGCGCCACGATCGCCGGGGCCGGCCGGATCATGGCCCATGGCTGCGGCCGCGAGGGGCTGATGATGCAGGGCTTTGCCATGCGGCTGCATCACCTGGGGCTGGAGGCCTGCATGCAGGGCGACATGGCCGCGCCGCCGCTGGGGCCGGGCGATCTGTTCATCGCCAGCGCCGGCCCGGGCGAATTGTCGAGCGTCTCTGCCCTGATGCGCACCGCGCGGGACGCCGGGGCCGAGGTGCTGCTGCTGACCGCCCTGCCCGACACGCCCAGCGCCGCCCATGCAAACCAGGTGCTGGCCCTTCCGGCGCAGACCATGGCCAGCGATGCCGGGGCGGAGACCGCCATGCCGATGGGATCGGCCTATGAGGGCGCGCTCTTCGTGCTGTTCGAGGTGATGGTCGCCGACCTTGCGAGGCGGCTGGGCCAAAGCGCGGACGACATGCGGGCGCGGCACACCAACATGGAATAGGCGGCGACGCCGGAACATTGCCCCGTGCCGGGCGCGGACCACAGGCGCGCATCGCCGGGCCGCCCGTCCCGCTACTTCACCGCGCCGGCGGCCATGCCCTTGATGATGTAGCGTTCCAGCACGATGCCGATCACGATCAGCGGCAGGATCGCCGCCGTCGACAGCGCCGCCATCGACCACCAGTTGATGCCCTGCGATCCGGTCTGCGAGGCCACCATCACCGGCAATGTCACCGCGTCGGTCGAGGTCAGGAGTGCTGCGAAGAAATATTCGTTCCAGGTCAGCACCAGGCACAGGATGAAGGCCGCGACCATGCCCGGCAGGGCGATCGGCAGGATGATCGTCAGGAAGGCGCCCCAGATCGACAAGCCGTCCACCAGCGCGGCCTCTTCCAGTTCCGTCGGGATGGAGCCGAACTGGTCGCGCATGATCCAGATCACGATGGGCATCACGGTCAGCGCATAGAGCAGGATCAGGCCGATCCGGCTGTCCAGCAGATCGACCTCCCGGTACAGGACCAGGAATGGCAGGGCCAGAACCACCGGCGGCAGGATCAGCTGCGACAGGAAAAAGAACGAGATGTCGTCGTTCTTCATGAAGCCGAAGCGATATTCGAAGCGCGACAGCCCATAGGCCGCAAGGCTGCCCAGCGCCAGCGCCAGCGCCGAGGCCGACAGCGCCACCACGGCGGAATTCGTGAACCGCAACAGGAATTGTTCACGCACGGTGGAGTCCGCACCGATCGTGTCGGGGCTGAGGCCCAGCGACCGCCAGCCCAGCCATTGCGGGGTATAGTCGACGAAGGGCACCAGGTTGCCCTGCATCACGTCCGGCGCCATCTTGAACGAGGTGGTGATGGTCCAGTAGATCGGAAACAGGCAGACCAGGGTCCAGGCCAGCAGCGCGCCGTAGACCGCGACCCGGCCCAGATACCAGCGCGGGCGGTGGCGGCGGTCGGCCTCGCTGTCGTGAAAGATCTGCCTGGTATCGGTCATCGCGGCCTTCCGGTCAGTATTGCGGCCGCATCCAGCGGGACACGAGCTTGATGAACAGGGTGAAGCCGATCACGATCAGCACCAGATAGACGAATGCCAGCATGGTGCCGTAGCCCACGTTGGACCGGTCGCGATATTCGCGGAAGATGAAGCTGGTCACGCTGTCGGTGGCGCCGCCCGGCCCGCCCGAGGTCACGTTGATGATGATGTCGGCGATCTTGAGCTTGAAGATGATGCGGATCATGATCGCGGTCAGCGACACCGGCAGCATCAGCGGAAAGGTCACGCCCCAGAAATTCTGCCAGGGATTGGCGCCGTCGACGCGGGCGGCCTCCTGGATGTCCCTGGGGATCGCCTGCAGCCCGGCCAGCAGCATGATCATCATGAAGGGGATGAAGGTCCAGGCGTCCATGATCATGATCACCGCCTTGGCCAGCCATGGGTCGCCGAAGAACGACGGGTTGTCCCAGCCCAGCCAGCGCGCCACCCGGGAGATCGGGCCGAATCGCGCCTCCATCATGGATTTGCCGATCATCCAGGACACCGCCACCGGCGACAGCATCAGCGGCAGCAGGAAGGCCACGCGAAAGAACTTGCGCGCCCGGATCTGGCTGTTGAGCAGCAGGGCGAGGCCAAGCGCGATGGCATATTCCACCACGATGGCCAGCACATACCAGACCATGTTTCCCAGCGCGTTCCAGTAGAACGGGTCGGACCACATCCTGACGACATTGCCGAACCCGTTGAACCGGCGCCCGTCGGGCGAGGCGAGGTTCCAGTCGGAAAAGGCGATGCCAAGGCCGAAGACCAGCGGAAAGAACACCATCGAGCCGACGAACAGCGCCGCCGGCATCACGAACAGCCGGCGCTTGCCCTGTTCGCCGTGGCGCACCACCTCGGCCGCGCACAGGCAGGTCGCCCAAAGGCAATAGGCATAGAGCGTCGGCCGCCAGTTGCCCCAATCCGCCACCCGGCCGGTCTGGCCCAGGATCTGCCAGGCCGCGACACCCACCAACAGCGCGAAGGATCCCCAGATCAGGCCGCCGCCAAGACGGGCCCGCCCCGGCGAGACGCGGTCATTGGTGACGATGAAAAGGCGGTCCTGTCCAGACATGCTAGCATGTTAGTGGGGCGCAGGGCCCGAGGGAAGCGGGATTTCCGGCCCAAGCGGTCCGGAGCAAAAAAAATCTTTCCTGCACGCGAGGTTCACCGGGCAGGACACGGCGGGAAGGACACGGCGGTCAAGCGAAGCGGGCGGCGGGTCTGTCCGCCGCCCGCCCTGGTTGCGCAGCGCGCCGGGTCACATGCCCAGCGACGCCTTGTACAGCGCGATCTGGCTTTCACGGCCGATCTGGTCGGTGATCTCCTCCCAGGCGGCGGCGATGGCATCGGCGGTTTCCTGGGCCGATCCGTATTGCCCGGCAAAGCCCTTGGCCAGTTCGTCCTCGGCGACCGAGTAATACTGGAAGATGCCCGGAATCCGCGGTTCGATCGCGGCGTTGGGGTGGTTGTAGCTGTCGAGGTTCGAGCCCAGGTAATCCTCGATATAGTCGCGGTCGTAACCGGCCGCTTCCCATTCCTCGTACTGGAACTGGGAATTGCGATAGGGCTGGAAGCCGGACGGATAGGCCGACATCCACAGGGCGATGTCCTTGCCCCCCAGATGCGCCGCGGCGGACCAGGCCGCCTTGCGCTTTTTCTCGTCGCCCTGGACCCGCGCGGTCACGTAGATGCCCCAGCCGATATAGGCCATCTGCGGGGCTTCGTTGCGCTCTTGCTCCCATTCGCCGGTCATCGCATTGTAGCGCCGCTCCGAGGCCGGGTTGATGCCGAAGCCGACGACATCGCCCACCACCGAAGTGTCCGAGGTGCGCGCCGAAGAGCCGACATCGCCCCACCACATCAGCATCGAGCCGGTGCCGGCCAGGAATTGCTGGAAGGCGGTGGTGCCGGGGTCGGCGTTGATCTGGTCGGACGGATAGGCGCCGGTCGTGTCGACCAGATCCATCACGTCCTGGATCGCCTGCACCCAGCCGGGATTGTTGACCATCGGCTTCATCGTATCGGGTTCGAACAGCCAGGCCGGGCTGTCGGGATGCTTGACATAGGCGGTCGCGCGGTTGGCGATGAAGTAGAAGCCGAAGCCGCCCCATCCCTTGAGCGGGTCGAGATAGCCATGCGCCGCAAGCCCGGTCAGCGGGTCGGTCTGCCCGACAAGCGCCTTGGACGCGGCGTTGATCTCTTGCCAGGTGGACGGCACGGTTTCACCGCCGATGCCGCCGGGGCCGAAGTAATCCTTGCGATAGGCGAAGGTATGGCAGTCGCCGTCGATGTTGACGCGATAGGTCTTGCCGTCCCAGGTGCCGACGGGGGGTTGCAGATACCCCACGAGGTCGTCCGAATCGATCTGGTCGGCGACCCAGTCGGGCATCTCGTCCAGCAGGCCGCGCCCGGCGGTGTCGCCCTCGAACGGCGCGCCCATCTCCAGAATGTCGAAATCCACCGTGCCGGTGGCGATCGACTGCTGCAGGCGGGCGTTGTAATCGGCCTGGGCAAGGTCGATCCAGTTGATTTTCGCGCCGGTATAGGCCTCCCACGGCTTGAGGAAGCCGCGGAACAGGAAATTGTGCAGGTTCTGGTTGTTGAGCCCCATGAAGGTCAGCTCGACGCCCGCGAATTCCCCTTCCGCGACGTTTTCGCGGGTCGCGCCCAGGCACAATTCGCCGACGCGCTGCCAATCGGCATCGGTCGGGCTGCCCATGCCGACACCGGGGATCTTGAGGATCTCGGCGCGGACATCGCCATGGGCCTCGGCCGAGGCCGGACCGGCGCCAAGGCCGCCCCCGGCCGCGGCCAGCGCGCCCAGGCTGGCGGCGCCCTGCATCATGCGGCGGCGGCTCATCTGCATCGCCATGAGGCGCCGGTAATGGTCTACCTTCATCGTGAATTCCTCCCTTGATCGGCCGGTTCGGCGCCCGACGCACATCGCCGGACCCGTCCGGCCCCCTGTTGGTTCGCGTGCTGCGGTCCGGGCCCGCGAAGGCCCCCGGAACGGCAGTCTCCCACCCGGTGACTGTCTCAATGGTCCGGGCGCCTGTCAAGCATCTAACATGCTAGTCATGTCAGATATGGACAGCCCCCGGCCCTTGCTCTACCCATTGGGAAAACCACGCAGGGAAGGGTCATGGCCGAGGTAACCGTCAGGAACGTGCGCAAGTCCTATGGCGCGGTCGACGTGATCCACGGGATCGACATCGACACGGCGGACGGCGAATTCGTCGTGCTGGTCGGCCCGTCGGGCTGCGGCAAGTCCACGCTGCTGCGGATGATCGCGGGGCTGGAAGAGGTCACATCCGGCGACATCCTGATCGGTCCGCGGCGGGTCAATCACCTGTCGCCGAACGAACGCGACATCGCCATGGTGTTCCAGTCCTACGCGCTTTATCCGCACAAGACGGTCGAGGCGAACATGGGCTTTTCGCTGAAGCTGAAAAAGATGGACCGGGCCGAGATCAAGCGCCGGGTCCATGACGCGGCCGGGATCCTGGGCCTGACGCCCTATCTGGACCGCTATCCGCGCGCCCTGTCCGGCGGCCAGCGGCAGCGCGTGGCGATGGGCCGCGCCATCGTGCGCGATCCGCAGGTGTTTCTGTTCGACGAACCGCTGTCCAACCTCGATGCCAAGCTGCGCGTGCAGATGCGCACCGAGATCCGCGAATTGCACCAGCGGCTGCAGACCACCACGATCTACGTCACCCATGACCAGATCGAGGCGATGACCATGGCCGACAAGATCGTGGTGATGAACGGCGGCCATGTGGAACAGATCGGCAGCCCGCTGGAGCTGTATGACCGGCCGCGCAACCTGTTCGTGGCCGGGTTCATCGGGTCGCCCTCGATGAACCTGCTGGAAGGGCGCGTCACCGCGATCGACGGCGCCAGCGCGACGCTGACACTGGCCGATACCACCCTGTCGGTGCCCGCCGCCGGGCTGCGCGACGGCCAGGCCGTGACCCTGGGCGTGCGGCCCGAACACATGGGCCTGGCCGAGACCGGTCTGCCGGCGGTGATCCGCGTGGTCGAACCGACGGGGCCGGAACTGCATGTCGTCCTGGCCACCGGCGGGCAGGAAATCACCGCGGTGTTCCGCGAACGGCACAGCTTCGGCCCGGGCGACAATGTGCATCTGGCTCTGGACAGCGACCAGTTGCACCTGTTCGATACGGCCAGCGGCAACCGGATCGGCTGACCGCGCGACAAGGGAGGACCGCATGCTCAAGGGTATCGATTCCAGATTGAACGCAGAGGTGCTGCAGGTGCTGCGCGCCATGGGCCATGGCGACGTGCTGGTCGTGGCCGACACCAATTTCCCCTCGGACAGCGTCGCCCGGCATACGGTCACGGGCGAGTTGTTGCGGATGGACAACCTGACCTGCGCCGAGGCGATGAACGCGATCCTGTCGGTGCTGCCGCTGGACAGTTTCGTCGAGGATTTCGCCGCCCGGATGGAGGTCGTGGGCGCGCCGGACGACATCCCCGAGGTCCAGGCCGAGGTCCAGGCCGAGATCGACGCCGCCGAGGGCGCACCGCGTCCGATGGTCAGCGTCGAACGTTTCGACTTCTACGACCGCGCCCGAGAGGCCTATGCGGTGATCCAGACCGGCGAACGGCGGTTCTACGGCTGTTTCCTGCTGCGCAAGGGCGTGATCGGGCCCGAGGAGTGACCGGATGGCCCATGACATCGTGATCCTGGGCGTTTTCGTCGCCGACACCGCCTATCGCGCCGCGCGCCAGCCCAGGATGGGCGAAACCATCCTGGGCGAAAGCTTTGCCCTGGGCCCCGGCGGCAAGGGGTCGAACCAGTCGGTCGCCGCGGCCATGTCGGGCGGCGATGTCGGGTTCATCACGAAACTGGGCAAGGATACCTTCGCCGAGATGGCGCTGGCGACCTGGGCCCGAGCCGGGGTGCATCCGCTGATCACTCAGGACGCCTCCAGCTATACCGGCGCGGCCTATATCTTTGTCGAGGCGGCGACCGGCAACAACGCGATCATCGTCAGCCCGGGTGTGGCGGCGACCATTTCCGCCGCCGATATCGAGGCGCGGGCGGCGGACATCGGCGCCGCCAAGGTCTTCGTCACCCAGTTGGAACAGCCGATCGAGGCCGCCCACCGCGCGCTGGACCTGGCCCGCGCCGGCGGCGCGATCACCATCCTGAACCCTGCCCCCGCGGCCGAGCTGTCGGACGAGATGCTGGCCCTGTGCGACTACATCACCCCCAACGAATCCGAGGCCGAGGCGCTGACCGGTCTGCCGGTGCGCACCGAGGCCGACGCCGCGGCCGCGGCGCTGGCCCTGATCGGCCGCGGCGCGGGCCGGGCGATCATCACCCTGGGCGAAAACGGCGCGCTCTATCATGACGGGCAGACGGCGGTGCATGTGCCCGCGCTTCATGCCGGGCCGGTGGCCGAAACCACCGGTGCGGGCGACGCCTTCAACGGCGCCTTCGCCACCGCGCTGGCCGAGGGGCAATCGCCGGAACAGGCGGTGCGCTTCGCCAATGCGACGGCGGCGATTTCCGTCACCCGGCCCGGCACCGCGCCGTCGATGCCGGGCCGGGCCGAGGTCGACGCCCTGCTGGCCGGCTGACCCCCTATTCGGCGGCGTCCTGCCAGGCCTCCAGCGGCGGGCAGGTGCAGACCAGGTGCCGGTCGCCCCAGGCATTGTCGATCCGGCCCACCGGCGCCCAGTATTTGTCGACCCGGAACGACCCGGCCGGGAAACAGGCGACTTCGCGGCTATAGGGCCGGTCCCAGCTATCTGACACCAGGTCCATGGTCGTGTGCGGCGCGTGTTTCAGCGGGTTGTTGTCCGCCGGCCAATCGCCGGATTGCACTTTTGCGATCTCGGCCCGGATGCCCAGCATGGCGTCGCAGAACCGGTCCAGTTCGGCCTTGGTTTCGCTTTCGGTCGGTTCCACCATCAACGTCCCGGCCACCGGCCAGGACATGGTGGGCGCGTGAAAACCGCAATCGATCAGGCGCTTGGCAATGTCATCGACGGAGATCCCGGCCTCGGCGAAGGGCCGTGTATCAAGGATGCATTCATGGGCGACAAAGCCGTGCGTGCCCTTGTAAAGCACGTCATAGGCCCCCTCCAGCCGCTTGGCGATATAATTGGCGTTCAGAATTGCGACCTTGGTCGCCTGGGTCAGCCCGGCCCCGCCCATCATCAGGATATAGGCCCAGGAGATCGGCAGGATCGAGGGCGAGCCATAGCGCGCGGCCGACACCGCGCCTTCGTCGCCGCTGGCCGGGTCGGTCGGCAGATAGGGCGCCAGATGCGCCTTGACCCCGATCGGCCCCATGCCCGGGCCGCCACCGCCATGGGGAATGCAGAAGGTCTTGTGCAGGTTCAGGTGGCTGACATCGCTGCCGATCTCGCCCGGTTTGGCGAGGCCCACCATGGCGTTGAGGTTGGCGCCGTCCAGATAGACCTGGCCGCCGAAGTCGTGGGTGATCTCGCAGACCTCGCGCAGGGTTTGCTCGAAGACGCCATGGGTGCTGGGATAGGTGATCATGCAGGCGGCCAGCCTGTCGCCTGCCGCCCGGGCCTTGGCGCGGAAATCCTCCACGTCGATATCGCCGCGGTCGGTGCATCTGACCACCACGACCTCCATCCCGCACATGCTGGCCGAAGCGGGGTTGGTGCCATGGGCATTGACCGGGATCAGGCAGACCTTGCGGTCATGATCGCCGTTCGCCGCGTGATAGCCCATGATCGTGAGCAGCCCGGCATATTCGCCCTGGGCGCCGGAATTGGGCTGCATCGACATCGCGTCATAGCCGGTGATCTCGCACAGTTTGGCGCTGAGGTCCGCGATCAGTTCGGCATAGCCCTGCCATTGATCCGCGGGGGCCAGCGGATGGATCAGGCTGAATTCGCGCCAGCTGACCGGCATCATCTCGGCCGCCGCGTTCAGCTTCATCGTGCAGGAGCCGAGCGGGATCATCGCCCGGTCCAGCGCCAGGTCGCGGTCGGACAGGCGGCGCATGTAGCGCATCATCTCGGTCTCGGCCCGGTTCATGTGAAACACCGGATGGGTCATGAAATCGGTCTGCCGATGCAGCGCCTCGGGCACCCGGTAGACCGGGGTCAGGTCGTCATCGGCGCGGTCGATGCCGAAGGCGCGCCAGACCTTTTCGATGATCGGCCGGCGCGTCGCCTCGTCGACAGAGATGCCGATCCGGGTGGCGCCGACCTTGCGCAGGTTCACCCCCTCTTCCACCGCCGCGTCCATGATCGCCCGTTGCCGGTCGCCGACCTCGACCGTGATCGTGTCGAAGAAGTCGCGGGGCTGCACGTCGAACCCGGCCTCCTCCAGCCCCGTGGCCAGCCGCACCGCCTTGCGATGGATGCGCTGGGCGATCGCCTTGAGCCCTTCGGGGCCGTGAAACACGCCATAGAACGACGCCATCACCGCCAGCAGCGCCTGGGCGGTGCAGACATTCGACGTGGCCTTTTCGCGGCGGATATGCTGTTCGCGGGTCTGCAGAGACAACCGGTAGGCCTTGGTGCCGTGGCTGTCGACACTGACCCCGACCAGCCGGCCCGGCATGTTGCGCTTCATCGCGTCGCGACAGGCGAAAAAGGCGGCATGCGGGCCGCCGAAGCCCACCGGCACGCCGAAGCGCTGGGTGCTGCCCACGGCGATATCGGCGCCCATCGCGCCGGGCTCCCTGAGCAGCGTCAGCGCCAGCAGATCGGCGGCGATGATGCCCAGCGCCTTTGCCTCGTGCAGCGCGGCGATCTGGTCGGTGAAATCCCGCAGACCGCCATGGGTGCCCGGATATTGAAAGATCGCGCCGAAGACCGCATCCGGCTCCAGCGCATCGGGCGCACCGACGATTACCTCGATCCCCAGCGGCGCGGCGCGCGTCCTGATCACCGCGATGTTCTGCGGGTGGCAATTCTCGTCCACGAAGAAACCGCGCGCCTTCGATTTCGCCACCCGCTCGGCCATCACCATGGCTTCGGCGCAGGCGGTGGATTCGTCCAGCAGCGAGGCATTGGCGACCTCGAGCCCGGTCAGGTCGCTGACCATGGTCTGGAAATTCAGCAGCGCCTCCAGCCGGCCCTGGCTGATTTCCGGCTGATAGGGCGTATAGGCGGTGTACCAGGCCGGGTTTTCCAGCACGTTGCGCTGGATCACCGGCGGCGTCACCGTGCCGTAATAGCCCTGCCCGATCAGAGAAAACAGCACCTTGTTCTTCGCCGCCACGCCGCGCATGTGGTGCAGCAGGTGGCGCTCGGACATCGGTTTGCCGAAATCCAGCGGCGCGGCCTGGCGGATGTCCTCGGGCACCGTCCGGTCGATCAGCCTGTCCAGGTCGGGCACGCCGATCACCTTCAGCATCTCGTCCATCTCGGCCGGGCTGGGGCCGATATGGCGGCGGTTGGCGAAGTCGTAAGGCAGGTAGTCGGTCAGGGTGAAGGGCATCGACGCCTCGCTTCTTTGGGTCAGAAATATCCCGGGGGAGTCGCCCGCAGGGCGACGGGGGCCGCGCCCGCGCTATCCGATGAATTCCCTGTAGGCGGCCTCGTCCATGTAATCCTCCATCGGCGACAGGTCCGACGGCTTGATCTTGAAGAACCAGGCTTCGCCCAGCGCGTCCTCGTTCACCAGGCCCGGATTGTCGGCCAGCGCCTCGTTGACCTCGACGATCTCGCCATCCAGCGGGGCCAGGATATCCGAGGCCGCCTTGACGCTTTCGATCACCACGATCTCGTCGTCCTTGGCCACTTCGGTGCCTTCCTCGGGCAGTTCCACGAACACCACGTCGCCCAGCTGGGTCGCGGCATGTTCGGTGATGCCGACGACGATCAAACCGTCCTCGTCGCGCAGCCATTCATGGTCTTCGGTGTATTTCATGACGGTCCCTCAACGTTTGTAGGTGGCGGGGCGGAACGGCAGTTCCGCGACCGTGACGGGCAGGCGGCGCCCACGCAGTTCGGCCCAGAGCGGGGTGCCGAGCGCGGCATGGGCGGTTTTCACATATCCCATGGCGATGGGCCGGTCGACGCTGGGGCCGAACCCGCCCGAGGTGATCTGGCCCATCGGGTCGGTATCCTCTTGCTCGCCGAACAGCGGCGTGCCGGCGCGCATCGGCGCACGGCCCTCGGGCAGAAGGCCGACGCGCAGGCGGGCCGGGCCGCGGGCCAGTTCCTCGACGATCCGGTCGGCGCCGGGGAAGCCGCCCTCGCGCGCGCCGCCCTTGCGACGGACCTTCTGGATCGACCAGGCGAGATTGCCCTCGACCGGGCTGGTCGTGTCGTCCAGGTCGCTGCCATAGAGGCACAGCCCGGCTTCCAGGCGCAGGCTGTCGCGGGCGCCGAGGCCGATCGGTTCGACATCGTCATGGGCCAGCAGGGCGCGGGCGAACTCCTCGGCCCGGGCGTTTTCGACCGAAATCTCGAACCCGTCCTCGCCGGTATAGCCCGAGCGGCTGACCCAGAGCGGCCCCCAATCGCTGTCGCAGATATCGACATCCATGAAACGCATGTCGCGCATCGCCGGCACCAGGGCGGACAGCACCGCCGCGGCCGCCGGGCCCTGCAGCGCCAGAAGGGCACGGTCGGTGACCTCTTCGACGCTGCAATGATCGGACAGCCGGCCCAGATGGACGATATCGGCATCCTTGCAGGCCGCATTGACGACCGCGAAAAGGTGGTCGCCACGATTGGCGATCATCAGGTCATCCAGGATTCCGCCCGTGTCGCCGGTGAACACGCCATAGCGCTGCCGGCCCGGTTGCAGCCCGATCAGGTCGGCGGGCACGAGGGTTTCCAGGGCCCGCGCGGCCTGCTCGACATTGCCCGAGACCGGCCGCAGCAGCACCTGGCCCATGTGGCTCACGTCGAACAGCCCGGCCTTGGCGCGGGTATGGCGATGTTCGCCCAGCACCCCCAGCGGGTATTGCACCGGCATGTCGTAGCCGGCAAAGGGCACCATGCGGGCGCCCAGCTCCTGGTGCAGATCGAACAGCCCCGTCCGTTTCGCTTCGGTCATCCCGCGTCTCCCCTTCGGGCCGCAGCCCGGCATCCCGGCCGGGTTTCCCCGCCCATCGATGCCCCCTCTGTCCCTTTGCCTGAGATCGCTATCCCTTCGGCGCCCCGGTCCTTGCCGGGATCTCTCCAGAGTGTCTGCCACGTCGCGGTCCTGGGGCCTGAGAGTTTATCGGGGCGATTGCTCCTTCGGCACCGGCGCGGGCCGGTTCTCCCGCGACGCTGGGCAAAGCTAGCCAGAACCATGCGCGATTGGCAAGGGGGCATGCGGAAAGCCGCTTTCCCCGGGACGGGCTTCGCGTTAACCTTCAAGAAATTGAATATGTCACGCGACGGGAGGATACCATGCGGCTGACCAGACGAACCCTTCTGGCCGGGGGCGCGGCGGCGATTGCCGGCGCCCGGGCCTGGGCCAACACCACGCTGAGCCTGGGCGCGGTCACGGTGGATACCCTGTCGGACGGCAATCTGGTCATGCCCTTCGAATTCCAGTTCGGCGACCTGCCCGAAAACGAGGTGCGCGAGATCCTGTCGCGCCACGGGATCGAGGGCGACGAAATGACCCCGCCCTGCAACGTCACGCTGATGCGCGACGGCACCAATACGGTGCTGTTCGATGTCGGTGCCGGTCCGGGGTTCATGCCCTCGGCCGGCAAGCTGTGGGAGGCGCTGGATATCCTGGGCGTTTCTCCCGAGGACGTCACGCATGTGGTCTTCACCCATGCGCATCCCGATCACCTTTGGGGGGTGCTGGACGATTTCGACGACCCGGTCTTCATGAATGCGCGCTACGCGATCGGCCGGGCCGAGCGGGATTACTGGTTCGACCCCGCGACACCCGATGCGATCGGCGAGGAACGCCTGGCCTTCGCCGCCGGGGCGTTGCGCTACCTCGGCGCGATCGAGGACGCCCTCGAGGTGGTCGAGGACGGGCAGGAAATTCTGCCCGGGATCGCGGCGCGGATGACACCGGGCCACACGCCGGGGCACATGGCCTACGAAATCCGCGGCGGCGGCGAGGCGGTGATGGTGCTGGGGGATTCGATCCTCAACCAGCATGTCGCCTTCGAGCGGCCGGACTGGCCTTCGGGCTCGGACCAGGACCCCGAGATGGCAGCGGCGACGCGGCGCCGCCTGCTGGACCAGCTGGCCACGGACCAGATGGCCTTCATCGGCTTTCACCTGCCCTTCCCCGGCATCGGACGGGCGGAAAAGCGCGACGGCGCCTATCGGTTCGTTCCGGCCTGAGGCACTGGCGGCAAAAAAATTACGTAATTTTTTTGCCGCCGGGGGCAACGTTTCGAGACGCGAAAAGGCGGGCCATGATGCCCGCCTTTCACGTCGAGGTCTCGGGGATTACTGCGCGGCCAGCGGCATCCGGGCCAGTTCGCATTGGTGCCAGAGTTCTTCCAGCGCGCCGACCAGGTGGTCGATATCGGCCTCGGTATGGACCGGGCCGGGGGTGATGCGCAGCCGCTCGGTGCCCTTGGGCACGGTAGGGTAATTGATCGGCTGGATGTAGATCCCGTACTGATCCAGCAGCACGTCGCTGATATATTTGCACTTCACCGGATCGCCCACCATCACCGGAATGATATGCGACGGGTTGTCGATATGGGGGATGCCGATCTCGTCAAGCCGCGCGCGCACCTGGGCGACCTTGTCCTTCTGGGTATCCCGCTCCAGCGCGCTGGCCTTGAGGTGCCGGATCGAGGCACAGGCCCCGGCCGCCACCGCCGGCGGCAGCGCGGTGGTGAAGATGAAGCCGCTGGAAAAGCTGCGGATGAAATCGACCAGGTCGGACGAGCCTGTGATATAGCCGCCGACCACGCCGAAGGCCTTGCCCAGCGTGCCTTCGATGATGTCGATCCGGTCCATCAGGCCTTCACGCTCGGCCACGCCGCCGCCGCGCGGGCCATACATGCCGACCGCGTGGACCTCGTCGATATAGGTCATGGCATTGTATCTGTCGGCCAGGTCGCAGATCGCCTCGATCGGGGCGATGTCGCCATCCATGGAATAGACCGATTCGAAGGCGATCAGCTTGGGCGTATCGTGCGGCAGGGAGGCCAGGTGGCGTTCCAGATCCGCCAGGTCGTTGTGTTTCCAGATGATCCGGGCGGCCTTGGAATGGCGGATGCCCTCGATCATGCTGGCATGGTTCAGCGCGTCGGACAGGATCACCAGGCCCGGGATCTTCGCGCCCAGCGTGCCCAGCGCAGCCCAGTTCGACACATAGCCGCTGGTGAACAGCAGCGCCGCTTCCTTGCCGTGCAGATCGGCCAGTTCGCGTTCCAGCAACACGTGGTGGTGGGTGGTGCCGCTGATGTTGCGGGTGCCCCCCGCGCCGGCGCCGACCTTGTCGAGCGCGTCATGCATCGCCGCCAGCACCTGCGGGTTCTGGCCCATCCCGAGATAATCGTTGGAACACCAGATGGTGACCGGACGCGCGCCTTTCGCGCCGTGATTCACCGCCCGGGGAAAGGCCCCACGTTCGCGTTCCAGATCCGCGAAGACACGGTAATTCCCCTCGTCGCGCAGGCGGTCCAGCTCGGCGCGAAAAAAGCCCTGATAATCCATTGACGTCCCCTAGTTGCCGACGGCGTCCTGCGCGATCTCGTCCAGAAGCGCCTGGACGGCCTGCATTTCCCCGTCGGGGTAGTTGCGATAGCCCACCATCACCTCTCCGCCGCGTTCGGCGACGAAGATGCCATAGGGGCAATGCGCGATGTTCATCGGATCGGCTTCCATCACCTGGCGGCTGATCACGGCCGAGCAGAACAGGAAGATGTCGGCCGCCGCAAAGAGTTCGGCTTCGGAGCCGACATCGGCGCCGGTCCGGTTCAGCATGTCGCCGGTATGGCTGACATAATCGATCACCAGGCCGCGCCCGACGATCTCGCTTTCGACCGCGAAGGCGGCGTCATCGAACGATCCGTCGAAAACATAGGTCGTGGCGTCCTGGGCCAGCGCCGGAGCGGCGGCGAGGGTTGCGGCGCAAAACGCAAGGGCTGCGGGTTTCATCGGCGTCGTCCTCCTTTGGAAAGGGTTTACAGCGGTGAGGCGACCGGGCCTTGATCCAGGTCAAGGCCCGGCGCGGTTCGGCCCGTCAGCCGAACATGTCGGTGGTGATGCCGTCGTACCAGCCGATGCTTTCCCGGTAGGTGGCGGCGCGCAAATCGTCGCTTTCGCCGGTCTGGCTGATGAAGCTGTCGGTCGAGGCGATCTTTTCCTCGGTCGCCTCGTAGGCGGCGCCGACCTTGACCCCGTCATCGGTCGAGATCAGCGACCAGCAGGTATTGGTGAAGCGCGCCGGGAAGACGGTCGACCCGGTCAGCGCCCCGAGGATCGCGTTCGAACAGACCTTGGCCTGGGAATTGGCGGCAAAGCCGGATTTCGGCATGTCGCCCTGGGCGGCGCTGTCGCCCAGGACATGGATGGTCTCGTCGATCCGCGACGACAGATCGAAGGCATTGACCGGCGCCCAGTTGCCCTCGGTCACGCCGGCGATATCGGCGATACGGCCCGCCTTCATCGCCGGGATCACGTTGCAGACATCGACGTTTTCGACCACGCCGTCGATGGTCACGGTCATCTCGGCCGGGTTCACCTCCACGTCGGCGCCGCCGAAATCCGGGCCGATCCGGGTGATCATGCCGGCATAGTGCCGCTCCCACCCTTCTTCGAACAGGCCCTGTTTGGAGAAATTCTCTTTCGGGTCGGCGACCAGGATCTTGGCGGTCGGGTTGATCCGGCTCAGAAGGTGGGCGACCATGCTGATCCGCTCGTAGGGCCCCGGCGGGCAGCGGAACGGGTTCGGCGGGGCGACCATGGCGAAGGTGCCGCCCTCGGGCATCGCCTCGATCTGGGCCTTCAGAAGTTCGGTCTGGCTGCCGCCCTTGTAGGCGTGCGGCATGGCGTTCTGGGCGCTGACATCCCAGCCCGGCACGGCGCCGTCGACGAAATCGATGCCCGGCGACAGCACCAGCCGGTCATAGGGCAGCACCGCACCGCCGGCCAGCGTCACGGTGCGCGCGTCGCGGTCGACACCGACGGCCCAGTCATGGATCACGTTGATGCCGTAGTCGCTGGCCAGGGTGCCATAGCTGTGGGCCAGGCTGTCGATCTCTCGAAAACCGCCGATATAGAGGTTGGAGAAAAAGCAGGTGTAATAGGACCGGCTGGGTTCGACCAGGGTCACCTCCACCGCCCCCTCGCTGTCCCGGGCCAGGTAGCGCGCGACGGTAGCGCCGCCGGCGCCGCCACCGACGACGACGACCCGGGGGCGTCCCTGGGCGCGGACCATCGGCGCGGCAAGCGCGGCACCCGCGGCGGCGGCGGTGCCGATGAAGGCGCGTCTGTTGAGTGGCATGAGGTTTCCTCCCTGGTGATGCGCCGGATCGGGCCGGCGCGTTCTCTCCGTCCTGGTGCGGTTCGCCCTGCCCTCCTCCGGCCGGGCCCCGCCTTGTGAGTATGGGACGGAATGGTGGCGGCGTCTCTTTCCTATTCGATGGTCGCGAAATAGGCGGCGAGCGCCGCGATTTCCTCGTCGGACAAACGGCCGGCCATCATGTTCATCACCTGATGGGTGCGGCGGCCGTTCTTGTAGGCATGCATGGCGATGACGAAGGTATCCACCGGCCAATTGGTGATCGAGGGAATGCCGCTGTCGGTGCCGCTGGCCTGGTGGCACGAGGTGCATTCGCTGGCCAGGAATTCGCCATAGGCCGGATCGCCGACGATCGCCAGCACCTCGGGGGCGACGCCGTGATCCAGCGCCCGGGCGGTGGGCGCGGCTTCGGGGATGTTGCTGGGATCGGCCGAGTAGCGGCGCAGATAGGCGATCACGTCGTCGCGGTCCTGCTGGTCTTCGAATCCGTCAAAGCTCATCCGGGTGCCCGAGACCAGGATCTGCGGGTTCTCGATATAGGCATCGAGATTGTCGTAATCCCAGATCAACCCGTTGCGCGCGGCGCGTTGCAGGTCGTCGGAATAGCGAAATCCGTCCAGCGCGGCGGCGCCGCGATCGAAGATGTTGTTCAGATGCGGGCCGATGCCGTTTTCGGCGCCCCGGCCGACCTGGTGGCAGCCGGAGCAATAGACGTAAAGCTCCTGTCCCCGGTCGGGATCGCCGCCCACTTCGGCCCCGGCGGACGGGGCGAGGCAGGCGGCGAGCACCGCGGCAGGGAGGAGCCGGCGGATCATTCGAAGCTGGCGAGATAGGCAAGCATCGCGGCGATATCCTCGTCCGAGCGCAGCCCGGCAAAGGACATCTTGTTGCCCGGCATGTAGCCGCGCGGATCGGCCAGGTAGCCGGCCAGGGTTTCGGCGTTCCAGACATTGCCGGCCTCGCCGAATTCGGTCATGGCGCCCGAATAACGGAAGCCCTCGACCGTGCCCGGGGTGCTGCCGACGATACCGTTGAGCACGGGACCGACCCGGTTTACGGCCCCTTCGCCGACCTGGTGGCAGGCGCGGCACTGACGGAACACGCCTTCGCCGGCGGCGATCAGGTCGGGATCGGTCGAGATGCCGCTGTCGCCGGCGACCTCTTCGGCCGGGGCCTCGTCGGCCGGCGCGTCTTCGGCGGCGGTCTCCTCGGCCGGGGCTTCGTCGGTGGCGGGCGTTTCGGCCGCGGCCTCGGTCACGGTCGCCTCTTCGTCGTCCGGCGTCACGTCCAGGACCGTGGCGCGCATGGTGATTTCGACGCTGTCCTTGCAATTCTCCATGCAGGGCTCGGCGCTGAAGGCGGGGATTTCGCCCTCGGCCCGGTCATCCAGATAGAAACCGCCTTCGTTGGGCAGGTCCACCTCGGCGAAATTCTCGTCCGACAGTTCGAAATCGTCATCGACCAGGTTGTTGACATACAGCAGGTAGGCGGTGATCGCATAGACCTCGTCCGGGGTCAGCGATTGCGCCTCGCCATAGGGCATCGCGCGGTAGACATAATCCCAGACCGTCGACAGATACGGCCAGTAGGAGCCGATCGTCTTGACCGGGTCCTCGTGGGTCAGGCTGTCCCAGCCCCCGGCCAGCACCGGCCAGCGGCCCACGGCCTCGCCGAAATCGCCGTGGCAGACGGAACATTTCTCGATGAAGACCTCTTCGCCGGTCCAGACATCGCCCGATCCGGCGGGCAGGCCGACGCCATCGGGGCGGATGTCGATATCCCAGGCGGCGACCTCTTCGGGCAGCGCATCGCGGCCGAGGCCGAAGGAGATGCCGGCCAGATCGCCGATCACGCCTTCGGAGGCGGCTTCCTGGGCCCAGGCGGCGCCGACGAACAGCGCGGGCACCGAGGTGCCGCCGTCGAACTGGCCCGGCCCGTCGTCACCGGCTTGCGCGACATCGTCCGACGCAGGCTGTTCGGCGGGCGCCTCGGCGGTGGTTTCGGCGACCTCTTCGGTGACCGGCTCCTCGGCCGGGGCTTCGGCGACCTCTTCGGTGACCGGCTCCTCGACCGGAGCCTCGGCGACCTCTTCGGTGACCGGCTCCTCGGCCGGAGCCTCGGCGACCTCCTCGACCGACGCCTCGTGGCTCATGGCGGCGTCATCGGCGGCGGCGTGGACCTCGTCGTCATGGGCCGCCGAGCCATGCTTGGCGCGTTCCGACAGGCCGACCGACAGGCCGACCAGGGCGGTGGTGGCGACGGCGACGATCGCGAGTTGGTTAGGAAATTTCGACATTCTCGGCCTCGCCTTGTTCATTCACGTACCAGGTCTGGATACCGTTGTTGTGATAGATGGAATTGTCGCCGCGCCATTCGCGCAGCTGCGCCTTGGTCGGCTGCACATAGCCGGTGCTGTCATGGGCCCGGCTTTGCAGCAGCAGCGGGCGGCCATCCCATTCGAATTCGAAATAGAAGCGGTGCATCGACTTGGCCATCGACGGGCCGGACATCCGCGCCTGGTGCCAGTTCTTGCCGCCGTCCAGCGTCACGTCGACCCGCGGGATCGTGCCGCGGCCCGACCAGGCGACGCCGGTCAGAACGGTATAGCCCGGGCCATGGGTGATCGGCGCCTGCGGGCTGGGATTGGTGATCACCGACTTGGCGTCCATTTCCCAGGTGAAGCGGCGGGCCTGGCCGTCTTCCAGCAGGTCGGTGTATTTGCTGGTCTCTTCGCGGTGGTGCCAGGGTTCGTCGCCAATCTCGAGGCGCCGCAGCCACTTGACCCACATGTTGCCTTCCCAGCCCGGCACGACCAGGCGGACCGGATAGCCCTGTTCCTGGCGCAGCATCTCGCCGTTCATCTTGAAGGCGACAAGGCAATCGTCCAGCGCCTTCTCGATCGGGATCGAGCGGGTCATGCCGGAGGCGTCGGCGCCTTCGGCCAGCAGCCACTTGCCGCTGTCCTGCAGACCGGCCTCGGCCAGCAGCAGCTTGAGCGGGATGCCGGTATACATCACGTTGTGGATCATGCCGTGGGTGAACTGGCAGCCATTGAGCTGCGCGCCGGCCCATTCCATGCCGGTATTGGCAGCGCATTCCAGGAAATAGACGTGGTTTTCGCGCGGGAACCGCATCAGATCCTCAAGGGTGAAGACCAGTTCCCGGTTCACCAGGCCGTTGATCATCAGCCGGTAATCGGCCGGGGCGATTTCCGCCGCGCCGCCGTGATGGCGCTCGAAGCACAGACCGTTGGGGGTGATGATCCCGTCCAGCTCGTGCAGCGGGGTGAAGTTGATCGACGACACGGTGTCGGCGGTCAGCCATTCGACACTCGTCCGGCGCACGTGGTTTTCGAACTTGATCGGCATGCCATAGGGCGCGACATCGACGCCCGGGCCCAGATACTGCGACCAGGGCTGCTGGCCGATATCGGTGATCAGGGGATCGGGCGCGCCCTGGGCCTTGGCCACGGTCGCGGCGACCGACGCCGTGCCGACCGCCGCCGCCCCGGTCAGGAACTGGCGGCGCGAGGGTTTCATGCCCTTGAACTTGGTGTCGTCCATTCTCTCGTCCTCTTCGCTCATCTCTTGGCGGGCGCAGCGGCTCAAGCGCCCACGACCTCGACACTGGTATTGGGGTCGACCACCACGGTGCCGAGCTGGCGGATGTGATCCTCGACCACGTCCCAGATCATCGGCCCCTCGGTGCCCTGGTTGACGCTGGCCCAGCCGGCGACGACATAGGTCCGGGTCGGATCGATCGGCGCGCCCGTGCTCAGCAGCGTCATGTCGGAAATCCGCTCGCCCTGGGGTTTGGAAATGTCGATCCGGTAGCCCATGCCGCCGATCCGGACCATGTCGCCGCCCTGCTGGTAATAGGGGTCGGGGTTGAACAGGTTGTCGCCCACATCCTCGAGCACGACCTTGATGAACTCTCCGGTCATTTCCGTGCGGTAGGCCTGACCATAGCTCATCGAGGTGACGTTCCAGACATCCTCGCGGGTGATCGGATCGCCGGGCAGCAGCGACGGACCCCAGCGCACGCCCGGGCTCATGGCGATGTCGGCCTCGCGCTGGGTGATCAGCGCGTCGCAGATCAGATCGTCCCAGGAGCCGTTGAAATTGCCGCGCCGATACAGAAGGCTGTCGGTGGTGCCCAGCACCTCTTCCAGCTCGGCCTGGAACGGGGCGCGCTGTTCGTCGATCAGGGCGGCGATCTCCGGGTCCGGGGCGATCACGTCGGAAAAGACCGGGATCAGCTTGTGGCGGAAGCCCATCATCCGGCCGTCGCGCACGTCCAGATCGACCCGGCTGACGAACTTGCCGTTCGATCCGCTGGCGATCAGGATCGTCTCGCCCACCAGCACCGGTTCGGGCAACGCGTCATGGGTGTGGCCGGTCAGGATCACGTCGATGCCGGTGACGCGGCTGGCCATCTGCTTGTCCACGTCGAAGCCGTTGTGGGACAGGCACACCACCAGGTCGGCGCCCTGGGCGCGCACCTCGTCGACCATTTCCTGCATCCGCCCGTCGCGCACCCCGAAGCTGTAATCGGGGAACATCCAGCCGGGATTGGCGATCGGCATGTAGGGGAAGGCCTGGCCGATCACGGCGATCCGGGCGCCGCCGCGGTCGAAGAAGGTATAGGGGGCGAAATCCTCGGACGGTTCGTCCCATTCGGCGTCGAAGATGTTCTGCCCCAGCGCGGCGAAGGGCAAATCGCCGACCAGTTCGCGGACCCGGTCCTGGCCCAGGGTGAATTCCCAATGAAAGGTCATCGCGTCGGGTTTGAGCGCGTTCATCACATTGACCACGTCCTGGCCTTCGGTGTGATGGCAGGTATAGCTGCCGTGCCAGGTGTCGCCGCCATCCAGCAGCAGGGCATCGGGCCGGTCGGCGCGGATCGCGTTGACGATCGTGGCCACGCGGTCCATCCCGCCCATCTTGCCATAGGTCCGGGCCAGGGCGGAAAAATCGTTGTAGGTCAAGGCGTAATGGCTGGGGCTGCCATCCTCGATCCCGTAAAGGCGGCGGAAATCGGCGCCGGTCACATGGGGCACCGCCCCGTTGTTGTCGCCGACGCCCAGGTTCACCTCGGGCTCGCGGAACCAGATCGGCTTGAGCTGGGCGTGGATGTCGGTGATGTGGATCAGCGACACATTGCCGAAGGTGTCGAAGTTCAGCAGGTCGTCCTGGGTCAACGCCTGCTGCGCCGCGAGCCGGCCCCACTGGCCAAAGCCCGAGGCCCCGACAATGGCGGAAGCGGCCATGGAGGCCTGTAGGAAATCGCGGCGGGAAATCATCGGCAATCCTTTTCGATCTGGCATCGGTGCGACGTCGGGTTCACGTCGGTCTTTCGCAGGGGCGCCGTCAGGGGCGCGACGTTCGGCGCAAGTGACGCATCGGTTGAGTCATATGCGCGGAATTGAATGTTTTCTCCAAGAGAAAGGCCCGCACCGTTGCCGGCACGGGCCTGTCCCGATCAGTTGCGGACGGCCGGACCCTCGACATCGAGGCCCAGACCGCGCGAGGCGACGTAAAGCTCCAGCGCGATGAACTCGGGGCTGCCCAGGGCGAAGGGTTCGCCGCGGGTGTCGCGAATGCAGCCGCGGAAGCGGTTGTGCAGCGACACGATATTGGCGTTCTTCAAACGGTAGGTCGGAAAACCGTTGCTTTGGCCCTGGCTAAGGTGGTCGGCCCGGATCAGGTTGTCGTAATTGTCCTCGTGACAATTCGCGCAGCTGAGTTCGAGTTGACCGTAGCGGGTATAGTAGATCTCCTTGCCCAGTTCCCAGGTTTCCCGGGCCGGCCCGTCGATCTGCACGTCGATCGGCATGCCGCGCGACACCGAGGACAGAAGTGCGGTCATGTTCCGCATCGGCTGGCTGTTCCAGTCCCAGGCCTCGGCCTGCATGCGGTTCTCGCGGCAATCGTTGATGTACATTTCCGCGGTCCAGACCTCGCCGGCCTCTTCGTTCCACTTCGGCAGGGTGGGACGGACGTCGGCCATGTCCTCTGGCGCGCCGTGGCACGAGGCACAGCTTTCGCCCGCCTCGCCCTCGGCCGTGTTCCAGACGCTCATCGCCTGTTCCACGTAAAGCATGCCGGGGTTGTCGAAATCGTCCATCTGCAGCGCCTGGGTTTCGCCCGTGCGGAAGGTCCAGCCGGAACGCACCGTCCGAATGTAGTCCATGTGGTCGGCTGCGGGCGCCTCGGTGGTGACCTCGATCTCACCATTGATGACCAGCTCGGCCTCCTGGGCCGAGGCGGTCAGCGGCAGCGCCAGAAGCGCCATGCCGCAGACGGCCGATTTCAGCATCGTTTCTTTCATCTGCGTCTCCTCCCTGTGAACGCGGCCATGCCTCAGCTGACGGCGATTTCCTTTTCTTCGGTGTAGACCGAGCCGTCATCGTCATACCAGGTGAAGACGAAGGTGCCGGATTCGGGCACCGTCGCCTGGAATTCGAGAAACGGGTTGGTGGAGATCGCCGGTTCGAACGTCGCATCAAGCACGTTCTCGCCGTTGAAGTCGCAGGTGAAGCGGTTGATGATCGACCGCGGGATCTGGTTGCCGTCGCCGTCGCGGCGCTGGCCGGATTCCATCGGGTGGCTGATCAGCGTCTTGATCGTGATCACTTCGCCGGCGGAGGCATCGCGCGGGACGCGGACGCGGGGGGTAACGTTTTCTGCCATCTGTCTGTTCCTTTGCGTTCCTGGTTCAGCCGCCGCAGCCGCCGATGGTGACCTTGACTTCCTGGCGGGCCTGGACGAACGACCCGTCGGCCATCCGGGCGACGGCGACGATGTCCTGGGTGCCGGCCAGGCGGATCCGGGTCGACGCCATGTGGGCGCCGGCCAGCGGGCCGAAATTGAAGGTGGCGACGCCCGGCGTCGGGTTGCCGGCGGCGAACAGCGCGATCGCGGCGGCGCCGGGGGCGCTGACCTCGATCGGCACGGTGTTGCCGTTCTCGGCGATTTCCGGGGCGGTCAGGGTGATGCCGCCCTCGCCGGGCGTGGCGCCGCCGGTGAATTCGGCGATCGCATCCTCGACCGCGGCCGAGGCACGGAACGGCAGCACCGCCGCCGCGCTGGCACCGAGCGCCAGCAGAAGGGTTTGTCTACGGGAAAAGGTCATGGTGTCTCCTTTGGGGTCTGGCTGCGGTCAGCCGTCGGAAAGCGTCATCAGATAGGCGACGACGTCCTCGATTTCCTGGGCGGTAAGAAGCGGCGGAAGGTCCGCCGGGGCGGGCCTGGAGGTGAAGGCATCGCCCGGGCGAATGAACCCGTCCACCTTGTAGAAGGCCGGCATGATGGTTCCGGGGAAGGTCATCTTGGCATTGACGATCATGCCCCGCAGGTCGGCCTCGGTCCAGCGGTCGGCGGCGCCGTCCAGGATCGGGCCGACCTCGCCATGGAACGGATGCTCCATCAGCGCGGTAACCTCGTGG
This sequence comes from Rhodobacteraceae bacterium HLUCCA08, assembly GCA_001314655.1. Taxonomy (GTDB): domain Bacteria; phylum Pseudomonadota; class Alphaproteobacteria; order Rhodobacterales; family Rhodobacteraceae; genus Salibaculum. The sequence continues at coordinate 62,147 of LJSF01000044.1, forward strand.
CAAGAGATGCAGTTGCCCTTGCCGCGATTGACCATGAGCGCCTCTCCGGCCACCGGGTCGCCCGGCACGCCGGTCAGCGACTGCTCGACAGAGCCATATTCGCCGAACACCACATCGCCCGGCGCGACCTCTTCGGCGAAGGCGGCCCCCGCCCCGATGGCCAGTCCGGCCGCGATTGCAACTGTTCGCTTCATGGTCCCTCCCTAGAACGTTCTGCGCGACTGTCTATTGCGGCATACCGTAGCGCACCGACGGCCCGACTCGCAACATCAAATTCATTCCTGTGAATTTGACTATATGTTGCGGTGCAGCCCGACAATTTCACTCGGGTATCCGGCATTCACTCGGTTCCGATCTGGGACTCCAGCATCCGCGCGTGATAACGCTGAAACCCCTCGTCGCCCGCATAGCCCTCTTCAAGGACCCAGTTGAGCATGTTGAACGTGGTCCAGCGGCCGAAGGCGCCGGGCATCACGGCGGCGGCGGCCTGGGGCGCGCGCTGGCCATCCTCGACCGTTTCCGGAAAGAACAGGATCGTGGGGGTGAAGTTCACCGACCAGCTGCGCACCATGTCCTTTTCGGGCAGCACGGTGCCGTCGAAATCCACGACCTCCAGGTCGCCGTACATGTTCAGCCGGACGACGAAGAACCTGTCGGTCAGCAGGGCCTCGATCTCGGGGACCGGGAACACCTCTTCGTGCATCTGGGCGCAATAGATGCAGCCGCTCTGTTCGACGATCAGCATCAGCCGCTTGCCTTCGGCATTGGCCTCGGCCAGGTCCTCGGACAGGTCGAGGAAGGTGTTGCGGATCCAGTCGGCGCGGTGCAGCCCGTCATCGCCCAGTTCGGCCGTTGCGGCGCCGGCAGAGGCGACAAGGGCCAGGATCGTCATCAGTCTTTTCAGCATCGGGTCTCCTCCCCGGTTGGCGTTACCTTTGGCGTTCAATTCCCAACAATCGGTTAACGGCGCCGCGGGGCGCCGGCGTCAGATGCTCTTGCCCTGGGTCATGGTGGTGAAGATCTCGAACCGCAGGATCATCCAGTTGGCGATCGCATTGACCGATTCGGTGGCGATCAGCAGCGCAAAGACCAGCAGCAGCAGCCCCATCGCCTTTTCCACCCAGGGCAGGAAGCGGCGGAACCGGCCGACGAAGAGCAGGAACGGGCCGATGAACAGCGAGGCGACGACGAAGGGCGCGGTCATCGCCGCGCCGAAGATCAGCATCAGCCCCAGCCCCTCCCAGGCGGTGGCCTCGTTCTGGGCGGTCATGATGACGCCGGTCAGCACCCCGCCGACGCAGGGCGTCCAGCCGGCGGCGAAGGCGAAGCCGACCACATAGGCGCCCAGCACCGACATCTGCTGCGTGTCGCCGGCCTGGACCTGGAACGACCGGTTCAGGAACGGGATCCGGATCACGCCGAGGAAATGCAGCCCCATCAGCGCGACCAGCGCCGCGGCAAGATAGTTGAATTCGGTCTTGTATTGCGAAAACAGCCGGCTCAGGCCGAACACGGTCGCCCCCAGCAGCACGAAGACGGTGATGATGCCCAGCGAAAAGAACACCGAGGCGAAGAAGGCGCGGCGGCGCACGCCGGGCTGCAGGCCGCCATCGTCGCGGATCTCGGCCATGCTGACCCCGGCCATGTAGGACAGGTAAAAGGGCACGATGGGCAGGACACAGGGCGAAAAGAACACGATCAGCCCGCCGACCAGCGCGCCCCAGGCGGTGACCTCCATCCCGCTTCCTCCCTTGAAAATTCACATATTCGAATTATGCTAAGTGTAATTTCGCGTCAAACGGTCTTTGTCATGACCTTGCTCCGGACCCTTGCCATTCTGTGCGCCAGCTTGCTTGCGAGCCTGCCGGCGCGCGGCGGCGCCGAAGCGCTGGAACTGGTGATGGTCGAACAGAGCGGCTGCGCCTATTGCGCGATGTGGAACCGCGACATCGCCCCGATCTATCCCAGGACCGATGTCGGCGCGGCCGCGCCGCTGCGCCGGCTGGACCTGGGCGCGCAGGTTCCCGACGATCTGAGCTTCGATCTGCCGACGGTCTTCACCCCGACCTTCATCCTGGTCGCCGACGGGGTCGAGATCGGCCGGATCACCGGCTATCCGGGCGAGGATTTCTTCTGGGGTCTGCTGGAGCAGATGCTGGTCGATCACGGCACCCTGCCCGGGCAAGGCGCGGGGTGATGGCACCGCGCGATGCCAGCGACCGCGACGGTCAGACCGGCAACACTTGCCCGCATCTTGGCCATGAGGCTCTTTCCGAGCGGCCGGCGCCGTGCGAAAAGCTGACCCCAGCGCAGGGACAAAGGCCCCGTATCGTCATGGGTTTGCCGATCATCGACAACGAGATTCCGACCGAGGAGATGGACAAGATCGTCGCCGCGGCCACGGATGCGTCGAATTTCCTCAAGGCGATCAGCCATGAGGGGCGGCTGATGATCCTGTGCCACCTGGCCACCGGCGAGAAATCCGTGACCGAGCTGGAGCAATTGCTGTCCGCCCGCCAGGCGGCGGTGTCGCAGCAATTGTCGCGGCTGCGGCTGGAAGGGCTGGTGACCCCGCGACGCGAGGGCAAGACGATCTTCTACCGCTTGACCGACGACCGGCCGCGGCAAATAATCGACCTGGTCTACGACATGTTCTGCGCGTCGCGGTAGGCCCGGACCGGAGGAGGTCCGACCGACAGGAGGACAGGATGATCGACAGCCTGGGCGCTGGAACACTCGCCGCGATCGTCGGGCTGCTGAGCGGCCTGCTGCTGGGCCTGGCCGCCCGGCTGGGCCGGTTCTGCACGCTGGGCGCGATCGAGGACTGGCTTTACGGCGACAATGCCACGCGGCTGCGGATGTGGGCAGTGGCGATCGGCGTGGCCGTGATCGGCAGCTTCGGCGCGGGCGCGCTGGGCTGGGCCGATATCGGCCAGAGCTTCTATCTGACATTGGCGTGGAACCCGCTGGCCTCGATCCTGGGCGGGCTGGTCTTCGGCTATGGCATGGCGATCGCCGGCAATTGCGGCTATGGCGCGCTGGCCCGGCTGGGCGGTGGCGACCTGCGGTCCTTCGTGATCGTGGTGGTGATGGGGATCGCGGCCTATGTGACGATTTCGGGGCCCCTGGCCTATCCGCGCATCTGGGCCTTTCCGACGGTCGCGGCCACCGGCACCACGCCGGGCATCGCCCATGGGCTGGAGGCGCTGACGCGGCTGCCGGCCTGGGTCTTCGGCATCGCCATCGGGGCCGCGATCCTGGCCGCGACCCTGCCCCGGATGCGTCATGACCGCGCCGCCGCGGCCTGGGGCGCGGTGGTCGGGCTGGCGGTCGCCGCGGCCTGGATCGGCACCAGCTGGATCGCGCATCACAGCATGGGCGCGACCCCGGTCGTGTCGCATACCTTTGCCCGGCCCCTGGGCGAGACGATCCTTTACGCGATGACCGCCAGCGGCATGCCGCTGACCTTTGCCGTGGGGTCGGTCGCCGGGGTCTGGATCGGGGCCTTCATCGGGTCGCTGATCAAGGGCCATTTCCGCTGGGAAGCCTGCGAGGACCCGCGCGAATTGCGTCGGCAGATCTTCGGCGCCGCGCTGATGGGCGTGGGCGGTGTGGTCGCCGTGGGCTGTTCGATCGGCCAGGGCCTGTCGGCCTTTTCGGTGCTGGCCTGGTCGGCGCCGGTGACATTGGCGGCGATCTTTGCCGGGGCGGCCTTCGGCCTGCGGCAGCTGATCGCCGGGTTCCAGCCGGCGGAATGAGGGCGCGTGTCGCATCGGCGATGCTCTTCGCCTTGCCGGCGGCGGCCGAAGAGGCGTTGACTGACCTGACGACGCTGCCGATCGACCCGGGCAGGTTCGAGGGCGGTGACCTCCAGGGCAGCGCCGGGCGTATCCTGGGCCTTTGGGACTGCAGGACCTGCGCCGATCCGGTCTTCGTCCTCCTCAACCTGGACCCCGCGCCCCCCTGGCTGGCCGCCGGGGTCTCGATCAACGACCCGGCCGAGCGGGACCGCGTCCGCACCGGCTATTGCGACCCGGCCTGGCCGGTCTGCGAGGTGAGCGTCGACAATCTGTCCGACGGCCGCCCGGCGCTGGCACTGCACGTGGTGATGCCGGACCCACAGTTGCAGGTGGAGGAACGTCGCATCCCGGTCGGCACGTCCGAGCTGCGGATCACGGCCGGGGCCGTCGACCGCGACCTGGCGCTGCGCAATCTGGATGCCGCCTTGGACATGATCCTGCCGCAGTTGCAAGCGCCGCGATAGGCGCCTGCCCATCCGCGACCGGCTGGCCCGGTCGGCGCTGAAGGGTGCCCCCTAGCCGCCGATCGTCACCGGGCTTTCAAACCGGTATTCCTCCAGGTTCGCGCCCGCGCCGATCCGGTCGATGACCGCGAACAGGCCCGGGCCGTCCAGCGGCATCAGCACCCCGTGCCAGGTATTGCGGAGGTAGTTCACCCCCTGCCCCGGCGCGGTGACGAAGGCCCGCAGCGGCCCCGGCACGCCGCCCGCATCCGGGGCGACGACCACCAGGAACGGGTGTTCGGACAGCGGCAGGAAGGCCTGCGATCCCAGCGGGTGACGTTCGACCAGGTCCAGCGCCAGGGGCAGCTTGCGCGACCTGGCGCGGAACAGGCTGATCCCGGCGCGCCCGTCGCCGAACGCCAGCCGCGCCCGGTCGTGGAACCGTCCGGCAAGCCCCTGGTTGATGATCGCGTCGGGATCGCCCGAGGCCTCGAGCACGTCGCCGAAGGGGGCAAAGGCCTCGGCGCTCAGGGGCTGCGGCACGATCACCACAGCGCCTCCAGCCGCAATTGCGCGATGCGTTCGACCTGGGCGCAGGCGGTGGCGAATTCGGTGGCGGTGTCCTGGGCCAGGCGCGCCTCGAAGGCCGCCAGGATGCCGGCCTTGTCATGGTCGCGCACCGCGATGATGAAGGGAAAGCCGTGTTTGGCGGTATAGGCGTCGTTCAGCTCGGTGAACCGGGCGCGTTCGGCGTCGGTCAGCGCATCAAGCCCGGCGCTGGCCTGTTCGGCGCTGCTGTCGGCGGTCAGCCGGCGCGCCGCGGCCAGCTTGCCCGCCAGGTCGGGATGGGCGCGCAGCACCGCGAGCCGGTCGTCGTCGCCAGCCCGCCGAAACGCCCGGCACAGCACCGAATGCACGCCCGTGGCGCTGTCATGGGCCGGGCCCAGCTCCAGCGCCCAGGCCTGTTCGGCGACCCAGGGGGAATGTTCGAACACGCCGCCATAGGTGTCGACGAAGCGGGCCTGCGACATCTGCGAGGGGCGTTCGCGGCGCCGGTGCGGATGGGTGGCCGCCCAATGGGCCGCGATGTCCCCTCGCGTGGGCGTCCAGACCCCCTCATGCGCCGCGATGTGATCAAGGAACCGCTTGAGCCCGGCGATCTTGCCCGGCCGGCCCACCAGCCGGCAATGCAGGCCCACGCTCATCATCTTCGGCGCCTCGGCCCCCTCGGCATGAAGCGTGTCGAAGGCGTCGATCAGGTAATCGCCGAAATCGCGCCCCGTGACCCAGCCCGGCGCGGTGGCGAAACGCATGTCGTTGGCTTCGAGCGTATAGGGGATGATCAGCTGGTCGCGGGTGCCGAGCTCGAGCCAATAGGGCAGATCGTCGTCATAGGTATCGGAAATCCAGTCGACGCCGCCGGTCTCGGCCACCAGCCGCACCGTGTTGGCGCTGCAACGGCCGGTATACCAGCCGCGCGGGGGGGCGCCGGTCACCTCGGCATGCAGGGCGATGGCCTCGGCGATGGCGGCGCGTTCGCTGGCCTCGTCCATGTCCTTGTGTTCGATCCATTTCAGGCCGTGGGAGGCGATCTCCCAGCCGGCCTCCTGCATCGCCCTGACCTGGTCCGGGCCGCGCGCCAGCGCGGTGGCGACGCCGAAGATCGTGACCGGCACCCCGGCCCCGGTGAACAGCCGGTGCAGCCGCCAGAACCCGGCCCGGGCGCCGTAATCATAAAGCGATTCCATGTTCCAGTGCCGCTGGCCGGGCCAGGGCTGGGCGCCGGGAATGTCGGACAGGAACGCCTCGGAGGCCGCATCGCCATGCAGCAGGCAATTCTCGCCCCCTTCCTCGTAATTCAGCACGAATTGCACCGCCACCCGCGCGCCGCCCGGCCAGCGCGGATCGGGCGCCCGCGCGCCATGGCCGGACAGGTCGCGGGGATATCGGGGGGGATGGGTCATTGCGGGCTCCGTCGTCATGGCCCGATCAGAGGCGGATTTGCCGCAAGCCGCAAGGCGCTTTTCATTCCCGCCCGGCCGGTGTTGACTGGGGGCACAGACGGAGGCCCGCAATGTCCGGATACCTGACCACCCATGTGCTCGACACCGCCCGGGGGCGCCCGGCCGAAGGGGTGCGCATCGCGCTTTATCGCATCACCGAGGACGGCCATGTCGCCATGGCCGAGGCGGTGACAAATGCCGATGGCCGCACCGATACGCCGATCCTGCCGCCCGAGGCCTTCGCGCCGGGCCGTTACGAACTGGTCTTCGCCGCCGGTGATTACCTGCGCCGCCACGGGGCCACCGCCGACGGGCTGTTCCTGGACCAGGTGCCGATCCGCTTCGGCATGACCGAACCCGCGCATTACCACGTGCCGCTGCTGCTGTCGCCCTTCGGCTATTCGACCTATCGGGGCAGCTGATGGATGCCGCGCTGCTGTGGGACTGGGCCGAATTCGCGGTCCGCTGGCTGCATGTCATCACCGCGATCGCCTGGATCGGCTCGTCCTTCTATTTCATCGCGCTCGACCTGGGGCTGAACCGCGACATCCCCGGCCCCGCGGATGGCGAGGAATGGCAGGTCCATGGCGGCGGCTTCTACCATATCCGGAAATACCTGGTCGCGCCCGAGGCGATGCCCGAGCACCTGACCTGGTTCAAATGGGAAAGCTACGCCACCTGGCTGTCGGGCGCCGCCCTGCTGATGGTGGTCTATTGGGTCGGAGGAGAGCTGTTCCTGCTGGACCCGGCCCGGGCCGATCTGGCCCTGTGGCAGGGGATCGCGATTTCCGCCCTGTCCCTGACCCTCGGCTGGCTGGTCTATGACGCCTTGTGCAAGTCGCCGCTGGGCGAACGGCCGACCCTGCTGATGGTGCTGCTTTTCGCGCTGATCGTGGCGATGTCCTGGGGCTATACCCAGGTCTTTGCCGGTCGCGCCGCGCTGCTGCATCTGGGCGCCTTCACCGCGACGATCATGACCGCGAACGTGTTCTTCATCATCATCCCGAACCAGAAGATCGTGGTCGCCGACCTCAAGGCCGGCCGCGCACCGGACGCGTCCTACGGCAAGATCGCCAAGCTGCGCTCGACCCACAACAACTACCTCACCCTGCCGGTGATCTTCCTGATGCTGTCGAACCATTATCCGCTGGCCTTCGGCACCGATCACGCCTGGGCGATCGCGGCGCTGGTCTTTCTGATGGGGGTGACGATCCGGCATTTCTTCAACACCCTGCATGCGCGCGCAGGCCGGCCCTGGTGGACCTGGGGCGTTACGGCAGCGCTGTTTGTCGCCATCGTCTGGCTGTCCGCGCTGGGCACGCCCGAAACGATCGAGGAGGCCGAGGCCCGCGCCCTGACCGGGCACGAGGCACGCTTTGCCGAGGCGCCCGGGTTCGACGAGGCCGAGGCGCTGGTCCAGGGCCATTGCGCGATGTGCCATGCGCGCGCGCCGCTCTGGCCCGGGATCGTGGCGCCGCCCAAGGGCGTGGTGCTGGAGACCCGCGCCGATATCGCCCGCCATGCGGAAGAGATCTATCTGCAGGCGGGCCTCAGCCGCGCCATGCCGCCGCCCGCGATCAGCGCGATGTGGGACGAGGACCGCGCGGTGCTGCGGAACTGGTACACGGCGGCACACTAGGACCGGAAGCCATGCACGATCATTCCGACCATCCCCTCGATTGCGGCTGCGGCGCCCATGGCGATGCGGGCGACACGCCCGTGGCCGAGGCGCCGAACACGCTCTATGACGCGCTGTTCCGGCCGCATATCGACACTGCCCGCCCGTTCCTGCACTGGCAGGGCCGTCCGATCGGCTATGCTAGGTTCCTGCGCCTGGCCGCGCGCATCGCCAATGCGCTGCGCGCGGCGGGGCTGGGGCCCGGCGACCGGGTGGCGGTCCAGGTCGGCAAATCGCCCACCGCCCTGGCGCTTTATGCCGGCGCGGTTCAGGCCGGGATCGTCTACCTGCCGCTGAACACCGCCTATACCCCCGCCGAGGTCGGCTATTTCGTCGCCGATAGCGGTGCCCGCCTGCTGATCTGCGCGCCCCAGGCCGAAGAGGCCCTGCACGGGGCCGATGAGGCGCCGCCGATCCTGACCCTGTCCGATGACGGCACCTCCGGCCGTTTCCATGACCTGCTGTCGGGCCAGCCGGATGTGGCCGAGGTGGCCGCGCGGGGGCCGGGTGACCTGGCCGCCCTGCTCTATACCTCGGGCACGACGGGGCGGTCGAAGGGCGCGATGCTGACCCATGACAACCTGTTGTCCAATGCGCGCACCCTGACCGATCTGTGGCGTTTCACCCAGGACGACACCCTGCTGCATGCCCTGCCGATCTTTCACACCCACGGGCTGTTCGTGGCCACCAATGTCACGCTTCTGGCCGGCGGCGCGCTGCTGCTGGAGCCGGCATTCGACGCCGCCCGCGCGATCGGGCTGATGCCGCAGGCCACTGCCATGATGGGCGTGCCGACCTTCTATACCCGGCTGTTGAACGACGATGGCCTGACCCGCGAGCTGACCGCGCATATGCGGCTGTTCATCTCGGGCTCTGCCCCGATGCTGGCAGACACCCACGCCGCCTGGACCGCCCGCACCGGGCACCGGATCCTGGAACGCTACGGCATGACCGAGGTCAACATGGCCACTTCGAACCCGCATGACGGCGACCGCCGCGCCGGCACCGTCGGCCTGCCCCTGCCGGGGGTGGAGCTGAAGGTCTGCGACGCGGAGGGGCGCGACGTGCCGCGTGGCGAGGTCGGGGTGATCGAACTGCGCGGGCCCAACGTGTTCAAGGGCTACTGGAACATGCCCGACAAGACCGCCGAAGAGCTGCGCCCGGACGGGTTCTTCATCACCGGCGATCTGGCGGTGCAATCGCCGGACGGCTATGTCACCATCGTCGGCCGCGCCAAGGACATGATCATCTCGGGCGGGTTCAACATCTACCCCAAGGAGGTCGAGGCGGCGCTGGACGCGGTGCCCGGCGTGCTGGAAAGCGCCGTGGTCGGCGCCCCGCATCCCGATCTGGGCGAGGCGCCGGTGGCGGTCCTGGTGGCCGAACCGGGTGCGGCGCTCGACCCCGATGCAGTTCTGGCGGCGGTCGCGCCGCAGTTGGCCCGGTTCAAGCAGCCGCGCCACGTCGCCCTGGTCGACGCCCTGCCGCGCAACACCATGGGCAAGGTGCAGAAAGCCGTGCTGCGAGACCGGTTCGCGCAGGTGTTCACCCGGCCCCGGGCGCGCTGAACCGCGTCAGGGCCGGGCGCAGGCCTCGATGCCGGACGCGACGGCCTCCAGCAGCGCCGGGTAGAAATCCGGTCCCGCGGGCACCGGCACAAAGACCGGCGAAACCTCGGACAGGACCGCGCCTTCAGGCACCAGATTGGCGATCGCCCCGGCCGAGGCCGCACCGGGATCGGACAAAAAACAGCCCGCCCCGGCCTCGGCGATCGCCGCCTGAAGTTCCACCACCCGGGCGACCCCCGGATCGGCGGCGTCGGAATCGGTGACCGATCCCAGCGCGGTCAGGCCGAACCGCGCCTCGAAATACTGGAAGGCGTCATGGGTCACGACCAGCGGCACGCCCCGCATCGGCGCCAGGCGGGCCGCGATCGCGTCCGACTGGGCGTCCAGCGCCGCCTTCGCCGCGGCCGCATTGGCGGCATAGGCCGCGGCATTGTCCGGGTCGAGCGCGCCAAGCTCGGAGGCGATCACATCCAGCCAGACTTTCGCGTTCTCGGGATCGAGCCAGAGATGGGGATCGGCGCCGGCATGATCGTCGTGGTCGTCATGGGCATGGTCGTCGTGGTCGCCGTGGTCGCCGTGGTCGTGGTCGTGGTCGGCATGGTCATCGTGATCATGGTCGTCGTGGTCGTCATGGGCGTGGTCGTCGTGATCATGGTCGGCGTGGTCGTCGTGATCATGGTCGTCGTGGTCGGCGTGATCATGGTCGTCGTGGTCGGCTTGATCATGGTCGTCGTGGTCGGCGTGATCATGGTCGCCGTGATCGTCGTGGTCGGCGTGGTCGTCGTGATCATGGTCGTCATGGTCGCCGTGATCATGGTCATGGGCGGCGAAGGTCGCGCCGCTGCGCCGGTCCAGCAGGGTCAGGCCGGGTGTCTCGATCAACGTCACATGGCGGGCATCGCCGGCCAGCGTTTCCAGCGGATCGGCCAGCCAGGGGCTGAGCCCCTCGCCGATCCAGAACACGATCTCGGCCCGCTCCAGCGCCAGGGCCTCGGACGGGCGCATCGCATAGCCATGGGGCGAGGCGCCGGGGGCGACGATCAGCGCCGGTTCGCCCAGATCGCCCATGACCTGCGCGACCAGCGACTGCACCGGAGCGATATCGGCGGCGACGGCGGGCACCTCGGCCCAGACAGGCGTGGCGGTGCAAAGCAGGACAGGCAGCAGGCGGCGCATCGGAAGACCTTTCGTGTTATATTATCACATACGCCGATCTTGCTACAGGTGATGGGATAACATATCAAGCCCCGACATGAGCGATCTCGACTTTCACGACCACGACCATTCCGCCTGCCGCGCGACGCTGCTGCGTGCGGCCGAACAGCGCTGTCGGGACAAGGGCCTGCAACTGACACCGGTGCGGCGCCGGGTGCTGGAACTCCTCGCCGAAGGGCATCGGGCGATGGGCGCCTACGAGGTGCTGGACCTGCTGCGCGCCGAAGGCTTCGGGTCGCAACCGCCGGTCGCCTACCGGGCGCTGGATTTCCTGGTGTCCAACGGGCTGGCGCACAAGATCGAGCGGCTCAATGCCTTCATCGCCTGCGCGCTGCCCGGGTCGCGCCATGCCCCGGTCTTTCTGATCTGCACCGGCTGCGGCACCGTCGCCGAAACCCATCTGGACCTGGGCGACGGCCGGCTGGGCGAGATCGCCGATCGCGCCGGGTTCGAGATCGGCCGCGCCGTGGTCGAGATCGAGGGCCGCTGCCCGACCTGCCGGGAGGCCGCATGAACCTGTTGACCATTTCCAACCTGAACATGCGGTTGGGCGGGAATCATGTGCTGCATGATGTGGATTTCGCGATTTCGCGCGGGGAAATCGTCACCATCGTCGGCCCCAACGGATCCGGCAAGACCACCCTGTTGCGGGCGATCCTGGGCGCGCTGCGGCCGACCGGTGGCCGGGTCGATCGAGCGCCCGGCCTGCGCATCGGCTATGTGCCCCAGCGGCTGCATATCGACCCGACCCTGCCGCTGACGGTGCGGCGGTTCCTGTCGCTGCCGGTGCGGGTCGGCGAGGCCCGCGCCGCCGAGGCGCTGGAGCGCGCCGGGGTGGCGGACCTGGGCGGGCGGCAGATGACGGACCTGTCCGGCGGGCAGTTCCAGCGCGCGCTGCTGGCCCGCGCCCTGCTGGCCGAACCCGACCTGCTGATCCTGGACGAGGCGACGCAGGGGCTGGACCAGCCCGGTTCCGCCGCCTTCTATCGCCGGATCGAAGAGGTCCGGGCCGAGCTGGGCTGCGCGGTGCTGATGGTCAGCCACGAATTACACGTGGTCATGGCCGCCTCGGATCGGGTGGTCTGCCTCAATGGTCATGTCTGCTGTTCCGGCGCACCGGAACATGTCGCCTCGGCCCCGGAATACCGGGCGCTGTTCGGCACCGGCACCGGGGGCGCGCTGGCGCTCTATCGCCACGATCATGCCGGCCACAGCCACGATCACGATCACGCCGCCCCCGCGGCCCTGGAAGAGACACCATGAGCCCGCTCGACAGCCTGGTGATGCGCGCCGCCCTGGCCGGGATCGGCGTGGCGGTCGCGGCGGCGCCGCTGGGGGCCTTCGTGGTCTGGCGCCGGATGGCCTATTTCGGAGAGGCCACCGCCCATGCGGCGATCCTGGGCGTGGCCCTGGCCCTGGCCTTCGATCTGTCGATCACCGCCGGCGCGCTGGCGGTGGCGCTGGCCATGGCGACGACGGTATCGGCGCTGTCCGGGCGTGGCTACGGCATGGATACGCTGCTGGGCGTGCTGGCCCATTCGGCGCTGGCCACCGGGCTGGTCGCGGTGTCGTTCCTGACCGAGGTGCGGGTCGACCTGATGGCCTATCTGTTCGGCGACATCCTGAGCGTCGGCAAGACCGACCTGGCGGTGATCTGGATCGGTGCCGCGGCGGTGCTGGGGCTGGTCTGGCTGCGCTGGTCGGCGCTGCTGACGGCGACGCTGAACCCGGACCTGGCCCATGCCGCCGGGATCGACCCGCGGCGCGAACAGATGGTGCTGACGATCGCGCTGGCGCTGGTGGTGGCGGTGGCGATCAAGGTGGTCGGCGTGTTGCTGATCGTCGCGCTGCTGGTGATCCCGCCCGCCGCGGCGCGCCCGTTTTCGGCCACGCCCGAACGGATGGGCATCGTCGCGGCGGCGATCGGCATGGCCTCGGCCCTGGGCGGCCTGGGCCTGTCGCTGCGCTGGGACACGCCGGCCGGCCCGTCGATCGTGCTGGTGGCGGCGGGCGCCTTTGCGCTGGCCACTCTGGTCGATCTGGTGGCGCGCGCGGCGGCGCGGCGCTAAGGCTTTGACAAAGGCCCCGCCAGGCCCTGTAACCTGCCTGTCACGAAATCGGGCAAGGATCCGCCGGACGCAGCGAGGGAACCGCCAGGGATGAAGATCGAGAACCGCACCTTCGACGAACTCGAGGTCGGCGCCACCTCCGAGCTGCGCCGCCTGATCACCGCCGACGACCTGCTGGTCTTTGCCAATGTCTCGGGCAATCACAACCCGATGCATATCTTCGACGCCGATGGCGATGGCGACGGCCGGCCCGAGGCGGTGGCCCCGGCGATGTTCATCGGCGCCTTGATTTCCGCCGTGCTGGGCAATGTGCTGCCCGGCGCCGGCACGCTGTATCGCGCCCAAAGCCTGGTGTTCCATGGCCGCGCCCATGCCGGGGACGAACTGGTCAGCCGGGTCACGGTGACCGATCTGAACGCCCGCGACCATACCGCGACCCTGGCCTGCGAGGTGCGGCGCATCGGCGATGACGCGCTGATCCTGTCGGGCATGGCCGAGGTCGAGGCCCCGGTCCACAAGCTGGAATACGACAGCCATGACCTGCCCGGCCTGATCGTTCAGCGGCATCGGCATTTCGAGAAATTCCTGCGCGCCGCCGAACCGCTGCCGGCCCTGGTCACCGCCGTGGTCTGCCCCGAGGAGCCGCATTCCCTGGGCGGCGCCCTGCGCGGGCGCAAGCACACGCTGATCGAGCCGATCCTGATCGGCGATCCGGCCCTGATCGCCGCCGCCGCCGACGCCCTGGGCGAAAGCCTGGAGGGGATCGAGATCATCCCGATCCTCAGCCACCGCGATGCCGCCTACAAGGCCGTGGAACTGGTCAATGCCGGCCGCGCCCAGGCGATCATGAAGGGCCATCTGCATACCGACCAGCTGCTGCGCCCGGCGCTGGAGCGCGAGACCGGCCTGCGCGCCGGGCGCCGCTTCACCCATGCCTTCGTGATGGACGTGCCCGGCCAGCCGCATCCGATCATCATCACCGACGCGGCGATCAACATCGCCCCCGACCTCAAGACCAAGGTCGACATCGTCCAGAACGCCATCGACCTGGCGCTGTCGCTGGGGATCGAACTGCCCAAGGTCGGCATCCTGTCGGCGGTCGAAACCGTCAGTTTCGACATCCCGTCCTCGATGGATGCGGCGCTGTTGTCGAAGATGGCCGAACGCGGCCAGATCACCGGCGGGCTGGTCGACGGGCCTCTGGCGATGGACAACGCCATCGACCTGGCCGCGGCACGCACCAAGGGGCTGCATTCCGAGGTCGCCGGCCGGGCCGAGATCCTGGTGGCGCCGAACCTGGATGCGGGCAACATGCTGGCCAAGCAGCTGACCTATGTCAGCCATGCCGAGGCGGCGGGGCTGGTGCTGGGCGCCCGGGTGCCGATCATCCTCAATTCGCGCGCCGATGACGACATGTCGCGGCTGGCCTCCTGCGCGGTCGCGGCGCTGCACCACCACGCGCGCATCACCGGACAGGCCGCCTGATGGGGCATGTCCTGACGCTGAACGCGGGCTCGTCCTCGCTCAAGTTCGGGCTGTTCACCGGCGGGGACGACCCGCGCCCGGTGCTGACCGGGCTGGTCGACCGGATCGGCGGCGCGGGCGCGCTGAAGCTGGAGGATGCCGGCGGCGCGCGGGTGTTCGACGGGCCGGTCGACGTGCCCGATCACGCGGCCGCGCTGGAGGCCGCGCTGGCCCAGATCGCGGCGCGGGCGCCGCAGGCCCGGATCGACGCCGTCGGCCACCGGGTGGTGCATGGCGGGCCGGATTTCGCCGACCCCGAAGTGCTGACCGACGATGTCATCGCCCGGCTGGAGGCGCTGATCCCCTTTGCGCCGCTGCACCAGCCGCACAACCTGGCCGGGGTGCGCGCGGCGCTGGCGGCCTTTCCGGGCGCCCGCCAGATCGCCTGTTTCGACACCGCCTTTCACCGCGGCCAGGACTTCGTCGCCGACGCCTTCGGCCTGCCGATCGGCTATTACGACAAGGGCGTGCGCCGCTACGGCTTTCACGGGCTGAGCTATGCCTATATCGCCGGCGAACTGGCCCGGATCGCGCCCGGCCCGGCCCGGGGCCGGGTGATCGTCGCCCATCTGGGCAATGGCGCGTCGCTCTGTGCGCTCAAGGCCGGGCGCTCGGTCGCCTCGACCATGGGCTTCACGCCGCTGGATGGCTTGCCGATGGGCACGCGACCCGGCCAGCTGGACCCGGGCGTGGTGCTGTATCTGATGCAGCACGAGGGGATGGAGGCGGCCGAGGTCGGCGATCTTCTGTATCGCCGCTCGGGCCTGCTGGGGCTGTCGGGGATCAGCCATGACATGCGCACGCTTCTGGACAGCGACGCGCCCGAGGCGGCCCGGGCGGTGGCCTATTTCACCCATCGCATCCGGCACGAGATCGGCGCCCTGGCGGCGGGGCTGGAGGGGCTGGACGCCCTGGTCTTTACCGGCGGGATCGGGGAAAACGCGGCGCCGATCCGGGCCATGGTCTGCGAGCGCCTGGGCTGGCTGGGCGCCGATTTCGATGCCGCGGCGAATGCCGCCGGAGCGCCGGTGATCTCGGCCCCCGGCAGCGCGGTCGAGCTGCGGGTGATCCCCACCGACGAGGAAGTGGTGATCGCCCGGGCCGCGGCGCGGGCCTGATCATTCTTCGATCCCGACCTCGCCCACCAGTTCCTCCATCGGCATGTCGAGCCAGCGCTTGTCCTCGGCATGCCAGCGGAAGGTGGTGCCACCGGTCAGCGGCAGCGGGGTGCGGCGCAACTCCACGTTGCGGCCGACGGGGCGCGCGGTCAGGGTCATGCCGCTGCGGCCCTGTTCGTAGAAATACGGCAAGGGCAGCTTGATCTGGAACACCATGCCGTCCTCGTCCGGCGGGCCGAGGTTGTCGCGCGGAATCGAGGGCCGGGTGGTGCCGACGAAGCGGCCGTCGATATAGATCGCCACCGGCGCGGTCCAGGTCCCGGCATCCAGGTCGCGGACCCAGCCGGTCAGGATGGTTTCATTGACCCGCTCGACCACCCCGTCCATGCGCACGCGCTGCAACCCTTCGGGCACGGTGCTGGCGCCCACCGCCATCCGCGGCACCCGCAGCAGCGGTGCGCCCAGCGCATGTTCATGGACCCTGAGCGGCCTGTCCGCATAGCCGTCCTCGGGCATCGCCTCGTCCGCGGCCAGGTAGAAGGCCAGGTCGCGCAGCACGGTGTCGCCCGGCCCCGCCATGGCCGCGAAGTCGCAGTCGATCCGGTAGGTCGAGCTTTCCAGGGAGCCTTCGGCCACCCGCAGCCGCGCGCCGTCATCGGGCAGCCCGGTCTTCCAGGCCAGGCGGCCTTCGCGGAAACACAGCAGCGTCAGGCGCGGATGGGCATTGCGATAGACCATCGCCTCGGGGATATGGACCAGCATCCCGGTATCGTCGGTATCCATGATCCGCACCACCTCTCGGGCGCGGTCGACAAAGCGGCGGCGGCTGGTGAACTTGCGCGCCACGATCCCGTCCGAGAAATATTCGGCCTGGGCATGGTTGTTGACGAAGGGCCAGATCATCGGCATCGCGCGCAGGGTCAGCCGGCCGACCTCGGCGGCGCCGTGATCGATCTGCTGCGGCTTCAGCAGCCGGCGCATGTCGCGTTCCCGCGCCGGACCCTGTTCGCGCGCCGCCGACAGGCAGAAATCGCGGAAATCCGAGGGCGCGACGGTGACGCCCTGCTCGACCAGGTCCGCCGAGGACCGGTAGCGGCGGCTGTCGGGGCCGAAAAAACAGACATCCTCGGTCATGGTGATGGCGTAATGGGCGTAATCCTTGGGCTGGCGCCGGTCGCCGCGCTGCGCCTCGTAGGCGGCAAGATCGGTGAAGAAATCGAAGAACTTGAAATGCAGCAGCGCGCCGGTCACGGCGGACAGCGGCACATGGCTGTGCGAATGGGTCGAGAAGATGTAGCTGAACCCCTGTTCCCATTTCACCAGCGGGACCTTCTTCATCATCGGGCCCATGTTCCCGCCCTTTCCGGCCAGGAACGACTTGCCGCGCGGGCCGCCGAAGACGCTCAGGAACGGCGGGTTGGCGCCGGGTTTCAGCAGGTAGCTTTCGGTTTCGTAGAACGGGCAGACATCCAGGAACGGCGCGCCGGGTTCATAGATCGTCTCGCTGAGCGGGCGGTCGGAATACATGTCGAGGAAAACGGTGAAGAGCCCCTTCACCCCCTCGACATCGAGATAAGTCGTCAATTGCGGGATCGTCAGCAATTCGCATCCCGGAAAGACCAGCAATTCGTCCACGTCGACGGTCAGGCACCAGCGGTTCATGCCGTAATGTTCGCACAATTCCTGCATCCACAGCCGCCCGGCCGACGACCCCTTGTAGCTGAGGTCGGTGTGGAACAGGTGGACATCCGGCTGCCGGGCGAGGATTTCGCCCGATCCGTCGGTCGAGGCATTGTCGATGACAAAGAAATGCCGGATGCCCATCGCCCGGTAATGGTCCAGGAAATAGGGCAGCCGCATCGCCTCGTTCTTGAGGGTGCAGAACAGCAGAACCTCGTCCGCGCCGGTCTCGATCGCCGGCTTTTCGAAATAGGCGCTTTGCGGGGGCAATTTGCGCGGTTCGGGGGGATCGTCCGGCATGGTCGCTCGTTCTGGGCTGGGTCCGCCCCCTTGATACTGGGGCCACGCAGGCGGAACAACCGCTTTGACGCGGCGCTGCACAAGGCCGGCGATGCGGCCCTGCCTCTTGCCATTCACCCCCGAACCGGCGAGTAACTGCCCGGTACGGCCCGCGCGGCGATCGAACTGGCACGGCAGGAAGGTGTGCGATGGATTTTTCCGATATCAAGATCAATCTCGACATTCCGCGCACGATGACGCTGGACGGTCTGCGCTATCTCGGCGCCCTGGCCCGCACGGTGCCCGAGGGCGGCACCATCGTCGAGATCGGCCCGCTTTACGGCAGTTCGACCTGGGTTCTGTCCAAGAACGCGCATCCGTCGGTGCGGATCGTGTCGATCGACACCTGGGAACCGCAGGACTGGATCCCGCGCCGCCTGCCCGAGGCGCCCGCATTCGGCCTTGATGCATTCCGGGCCTTCGTCGCCGATTGCCCGAACGTGGAACCGATCCAGGGCTTTTCGCCCGCCTGTGTGCAGGGCTGGTCCGACAGGGTCGACCTGATCTTCGACGACGCCACCCATGGCGATCCGGGGTTTTCGGAGAACATCAACTTCTTCCTGCCGCATCTGCGCGAGGGCGGGATCGTCTGCGGCGACGATTTCGCCTCGGGCTGGCCCGACATCATCCGCGTGGTCAAGAAACTGGCCACCGATTGGGGCACCTGGCCCGAGGTCGCGGGCCGGGTCTGGGCGATCAACAAGTTCGGCGCGAAAAGCGGCCATGACACGGTGTATGAACGGCTGCCCGGCCGCACCGGCGGCGACCTGTATCTGGAGGCCGAGATGGCCAGCGGCACCCGCATCGCGACCCCGCCCAATGTCTGGTGCGGCGCGCTGCATGGCAATGACACGATCCTGGCGCTCGGGGCGCGCCGGGCCGATGGCACCGATCCCGGCGTGCGGGTGCAGGGGCAATATGCCGACGGCCGCGAAACCCCGCTGATGGATCTGGCCGCCGGCGCCCGGTTCGACGCGCCGCTGGCCAATATCCGCTTCGAACTGGCCGAAGGCGCGGCACGCGAACACCCGCTGTCCTATCAGGCGACCGAGGTCGACCCGGTCACCGGCAAGTCGATGAACACGGCCACCGCCCGGGCCGGCGCCTGGATCCAGACGGGCCGCGAGGGCACCGTGATCAGCGGCATCCGCCTGAACTGATCCGCGCGAGATGAGCGCCCAGGCCCACGCGATTCCCCCGGACGCCCCCGGACGGCCCGACGTGATCGTCCTGGGCCAGGGCAAGGCGGGCACCTCGCTGATCTACCGGGTGCTCGAACGCCACCCCGAGGTCGGCACCAGCCAGCCCAAGGAGCTGCATTATTTCACCGCCAACCACGACCGGGGCGCGGCCTGGTATCTGCAGCATTTCGCCGAAGCCCGCGGCAAGCCCGTGGTGGTCGAGGTCTCGCCCTCCTACCTGCGGCCCGAGGCGATCGACCGGATCGCGCGGGATCTCGGCACCGGGGTGCGGGTCGTGTTTTCGCTTCGGCGGCCGATCGAACAGGCCTATTCGCGCTATCTGCAGAACCTCTGCGCCCGGCAGGAACCGCTCGGCTTCAGCCCCAAGCCCGGCTGGCTGTGGCGGCGGCTCAAGATCGTGATCGCGGCGCTGGACCGGCTGCATGCGCAGTTTCCGCCCGAAAACATCCTGCCGCTGTTCTTCGAAAAGGACATCGCCACCGAAACGCCCGGTTTCGAGGCCCGGCTGATCGACTTCCTGGGGCTGCCCGGTCCCGAACGGCTGCCCGAGATCGCGGATGACCGGGTCAATCCCGGGATCCTGCCGCGTTACCTGTTCAGTGGCGACCAGGACCTGCGGATCTGGTCGGGGGCCGACAAATACATCCTCCCGGCCGATACGCTGGTCTTTTGCGGCCAGCCGCGCAATTCGCTGGTCGAACCGGCGCCCGGCGCCGCCCGGGTCGCCGAGGCGATGGCGGTGCAAAGCCGCTGGACCACCGAGATCTGCCGCGACACCTATGCCGCGTTGCGCGAACGGGTGGTGCTGCCGATGGCCGAGCGGATCGGGGCCCGGTTCGGCTATGACCTGTCGCATTGGGACGTGCCGCCGCGGCGGATCGCCTACCCGGCCGCGCCGCCGCCGGCGCAATTCCGGGCCGCGCCGGTTCCGAATCGGGCCGGCTCGCCCTAGGCTTGGTCCATCCCGGTCCAGGCAAAGGTGGTTTCAGGTGCGGTTGCTCGTCTTTACCGATCTCGACGGCACGCTTCTGGATCATGACAGCTACGATTTCACCCCGGCCCGTCCGGCGCTGGCGGCCCTGGCGGCGCGCGGGGTGCCGGTGATCCTGGCCTCGTCCAAGACCGCCGCCGAGATCGCGCCGCTGCAGGCCGCGCTGGGGCTGACCGGGCAGCCGGCGATCGTCGAGAACGGCGCCGCCCTGGCCGATGGCGCCAGCGATGACAGCGGCTGGCGGAGCATCCGCCAGGCGCTGGAAGAGCTGCCCCCGGCCCTGCGCGCGCCGTTTCGCGGTTTCGGCGACATGGACAGGGCCGAGGTTGCGAAAGTGACGGGATTGCCCCCGGATCAGGCCGCATTGGCCCGCCGCCGGCAGCATTCCGAACCGGGCCTGTGGACCGGCTCCGACGCCGCCCGCGCCGAATTCGAGGCCGCCCTGGCCGCCCGGGGCATCACCGCCCGCCGCGGCGGCCGGTTCCTGACCCTGTCCCATGGCGCCACCAAGGCCGACCGGATGGCCGAGCTGACCGCGCGGCTCGGGCCTGCCCACACGGTCGCCCTGGGCGACGCGCCCAATGATGCCGAGATGCTGCAGGCCGCCGATACCGGCATCATCGTCGCCAATCCGCACGGTCCCGGCCTGCCGCCCCTTCCGGGCGAGGCGACGGGCCGCATCCGCCGCACCGCCGACCCCGGACCTCTGGGCTGGAATACCGCCCTGCTCGACCTGTTGGCCGAGCTGTCCCCGCCACCAGAAAGGGCCCGCCATGGCTGACTTCCACCAGAACGGCAATATCGCCCAGTTCCACAACCTGCGCACCCGGTCGCTGGCCGAACTGGATTACGAGCTGGAAACCTTTGCCCAGACCCGCAAGATCAGCCTGGTCCTGCCCTCGCTCTATTCCGAGCTGGAGGGCGCGGCGCTGCCCGATATCCTGGCCGAACTGGCCCAGGTGAAATACCTGCACCGGATCATCATCGGGCTCGACCGCGCCGATGCGGCGCAATACGCCCATGCGCGACGGTTCTTTTCGGTCCTGCCGCAGGACCATGTGGTGATCTGGAACGACAGCCCGCGGATGCTGGACCTGGGCGCCCGGCTGGAGGCGCTGGGGCTGGCCCCGCAAGAGCCGGGCAAGGGCAAGAATGTCTGGTCCTGCATCGGCTACCTGATCGCCTGCGCCGACAGCGCGGTGATGGCGATCCACGATTGCGACATCGTCACCTATCACCGCGAGATGCTGAGCCGGCTGGTCTATCCGGTCGCCCATCCGGGGTTTTCCTACCAGCTGTCCAAGGGATTCTATCCGCGCATCGGCAACAACAGGCTGGGCGGGCGGGTCACCCGCAATCTGGTCAGCCCGCTGCTGATCGCGCTGAAAAAGGTGATCGGGGATCGCGACTATATCGATTACCTGCGCGCCTTCCGCTATCCGCTGTCGGGCGAATTCGCCCTGCGCACCGGGCAATTGCCGGACCTGCGCATCCCTTCGGACTGGGGGCTGGAAATCGGCGTGCTGTCCGAGGTCTGGCGCAACCTGGGCCCGCGCGCGGTCTGCCAGGTCGAGATCAGCGATACCTATGACCACAAGCACCAGGACCTGTCCCCCGAGGATGCGGCGACGGGTCTGAACCGGATGTCGATGGATATCTGCAAGGCGATCTTCCGCAAGCTCGCCGCCGACGGCACGGTCTTTACCCCCAACGTGTTCCGCACCCTCAAGGCCACCTATTACCGCCGGGCGCTGGACATGCTGGATGTCTATTCCCACGACGCGGCGATGAACGGTCTGGCCTTCGATCGCCACGAAGAGGCCAAGTCGATCGCGCTTTTCGCCGAAAACATCATGACCGCGGGCCAGGTGTTCCTGGATACCCCGCACGAAACCCCCTTCATCCCGAACTGGAACCTGGTCCATGCCGCCGACCCGGCGCTGCTGGCCGATTTCAAGGCCGCGGTGGCCGCGGACCAGGCCGATTACGCCTGAGGATCGGACTCAACCCAAGATTGCATTTTCCTCAAGGGGAAACTCCCCTAAAACAAATCAATGTGGCCAAGGGGTGAGCCGGGGGGAAACAGTGCCGTATGAAACCCGTATCGACACGGCCTCAGCATGCGTTCTGTGCCGGTTCTTCGGGGCCGTGTCCACGACGGAATTCACCCGTGCCTTCACCAATTATACCGAACATCCCGGTTTCCGGCCCGACGCCGCGATCCTGACCGATGGCCGGCAGGCCGGCGCGCTTCCCATCAGCTACCGCGAAGTGGCGGCACAGGTGGCGCGCACGATGCCGGCCTTGTCGCGCCTGTCCCCCGAGGCGCGGATCATCCTGCTGGCGGAACGGGACGACCAGTTCGGGATGGCCCGGATGCTGCAACAGGTGCTGCACGCCGTCACCTCTGTCGCCGTCATCGTGACCCGAAGCGAGCCCGACGCCCTGACCCGGGCGGGGTGCCCCGATCCGGACATCGCCGCGCTGGCCCGTCGCCTGGGCGACCCGGTGCTGTGTTCCGCTTGACCGGGGGCCGACAACGCAGGGTCAGGTTCCCGTGACCCTGACGGAGCGGATTGCACATTTCGGCAGCTTGGCCCTGCCCGCGCGGCACGACATAGTCGGAGGCGAAGACCCGGAAAAAAGATCGAGTGCCCTTTGCCTTACGAAATCCTGTCGTGCCCCGGAACCCCGGTCGCCCTGTTCCGCATGTGGGACAGGTTCAGCGCCGATGACGGCCTGGCCGCCTATGTCGATTACGTCTCTCGCGCCGATTACGACCCGTCCCGCACCATGTTGACCGATGCCGGCGCGGTGACCGGGATTCCGGCCAATTACCGCCAGGTCGCGGTGCGCGTCGCGCGGCTGGCCCCGGTATTGGCGACGATCCCGGACGGCACCCGCAGCGTGATCCTGGCGCCGCGCGACCACCAGTTCGGAATGGCGCGGATGCTGGCCCAGGTCGCCGGGCATGTCACGCCGCTCGACATCCACGTCACCCGCGACGAAGTCGAGGCGCTGGTGCTGGCCGGCTGTCCCGACCGCGACATCGCCGCACTGGCGACCCGGCTGCGGCAGGGCTGATCGGGTCAGCCCGTATTGGCGATCCAGCGGCATTGATAGGGCGCCAGCGCGATCGTGCCGTCGGCCTCGATCCGGTCGCCGCTCAGCAGGTCGTGCCAATCCTCGTCCTCGATCAGGTTCAGCTGCCAGGCCGGCATCTCGACCGGTTCGGCGCTGACGTTGTGCAGCGCGAAGATCGACTGGGTCCGGTCCAGCGCCTGGCGCCAGACGCCCAGGATCCGGTCATCAAGCTGCAGCGTGTGCTGGGTCGCGTTGGGGTGAAAGGCAGGCTGGCGGGCGCGCAGTTTCAGCCGCGTGGTCAGGATGCGCAGCACCACCGCCTGGTCGCTGTCGGGATCCTCCAGCAGCGCGCGCAGCTCCGGGTAATGCCAGCGGTGCCGGTTGATCGCCCGGTTCATCCCGCGCCGCGTGACCGCGTCGTGGTCATTGGGCGTCGCGGTCAGGGAATGGATGTAGAAGGCCGGCACGCCCTCCAGCGCCATCACCAGGGTCTGCGAACACAGGAACCGCGCCAGCTTGAGCGCCTCGTCGCCGGCATAAGTGCGCCCCATCGCGTCGAAATAGGCGCAATTCACCTCGTAGGGGGCCTCGCCGCCGCCGGGCAGGGCCCGCATCGACACCAGCCCGCCCGAGGCGCGCACGCAGTCGATCATCCGTTCCAGCTCGTCCGCTGGCAGGATGCCCTCGACCGGCCGCATCCCGATCCCGTCATGCGAGGCGGTGAAGTTGAAATAGGCGCAGCCCAGCGGCGCCGGCGGCATGCCGCGCAGCCATTTGCGCAGGTAGGACACACCGCCCGACAGCATCGCGTGCAGCACCAGCGGCGGCAGCGGGAAATTGTAGACCATATGGGCCTCGTCCCGGCTGCCGAAATAGCTCAGGTTCTCGGCCTTGGGGACGTTGGTTTCGGTGATCAGCACCACCTCTTCGGTGGCGAAATCCATCAACAGGCGCATCAGCTTGACGATCGCATGGGTCTGCGGCAGGTGGATCGAGGGGGTGCCGGCCTGTTTCCAGACGAAGGCCACCGCATCCAGCCGGATCACCCGCACGCCCTGGTCGATATGCAGCCGCAGGATCGACAGGATTTCCAGCAGCACCTCGGGGTTGCGGAAATCCAGGTCGACCTGGTCATGGCTGAAGGTGCACCAGACATGGCGCCGGCCCATCGCCGTGTCGACCTCCTGCAGCAACGGCGTGGTGCGCGGGCGGACCACGGCGGACAGGTCGTCGGCGGGGTCGGCCTCCATGAAGAACCGGTCATAGGGCGCCTGGCCCTGGCGATAGGCGTTGAACCACGCGCCTTGCGAGCTGACATGGTTCAGCACCATGTCCGACATCAGCCGCATCCGGTCGCCGATCCGCCGGATATCGGGCCAGTCGCCCATGGCCGGGTTCACCTTGCGGTAATCGGTCACGGCAAAGCCATCGTCCGAGGTGAAGGGAAAGAACGGCAGCACATGCACGCCGTTGACCGCCCCGGCCAGGTCGCGGTCGAGGAAATCCAGCAGCAGATCCAGCGGCTTGTGCTGCCCGTCGGTCAGTGAATTGCCATAGGTGATGACCAGCGCATCGGCCTGCGACCACAGGTTGTTGGAGGGCCGGCGCGGGCGCCGCCGGCGCGGCCGGTCCTCGGGCCAGAAGGCCGCGACGACCCGCTCGATCAGGTCGACCACGTCCTCCTGCGGATAGAGAAAGGCCAAGAGGTCGGTCAGGCGGGCGGCGAGCGCCGCGGGCAATTGGGTCATCGGGCCGTGTTCGCTCCGGTTAGGGGCGCACGCCCCCTGACGCGACCCCCGGCCGAGTATGGCAAAACCCGCCCCGGCGGCAAGCGGATCGCGGCCGGGGCCGGATATCGGGCCCGTAATAACCGTTTCTTAGGCGACGGTGCCTAAGACCTGACCTGCCCAGGGTCGTTCGCGGCCCGCCGTCCGGCGGGTCCGGGCACCCGTCCCTTTTGCAGGAGGACCAGATCCGTGTCCGGTGATGTGTGCCATTATTCGATGCCGCCGGTGCGGGCCGGCTCCGGCCCTGCCGAATTGACCGATTTCCTCAAGGCGGCCGATGGCGCCGCGGTCGAGATCGACCTGTCCGCGCTGGATTTTCCCGACACCGCCCGGCTGCAGATCCTGCTGGCCGCGGCCCGGCACTGGCGCGACCAGGGCGACGGGTTCCGGACGATCAACGCATCGCCGGGGTTCCTGGCCGGGCTGGGCCAGGCCGGGCTGGGCCCCGAAGACATAGCGACGGAGGTGACCCAATGACCACCAGGGTTCTGGCCATAGATGATTCGCGGACCATCCGTGACCTGCTTCGGCTGTCGCTGGAAAGCGCCGGCTTCGAATATCACTGCGCCGAGGATGGCCGGATCGGCGTCGACATGTTCGCGCAGGTCGATCCCGATGTGGTGATCACCGACATCAACATGCCCAATCTGGACGGCTATGGCGTGATCGACGAATTGCGCCGCGGCCCGGCCCGGACCCGGGTGCCGATCCTGGTGCTGACCACCGAAAGCTCGGACGCGCTCAAGGCCCGCGCCCGCGACGCCGGGGCGACCGGCTGGATCGTCAAGCCGTTCGACGACGATTCGCTCATCTCGGTGCTGCGGCGCCTGACCGGATATGGGGGCTGACCAGATGTCGATGCAGGATATCCGCGACACGTTCTTCCAGGAATGCGAAGACCTTCTGGAAGCGATGAACGAAGGGCTGGGCGTCATGGATGCCGGCGAGTGGGATGCCGACACGGTCAATGCCGTGTTCCGCGCGGTCCATTCGATCAAGGGCGGCGCCGGTGCTTTCGGCCTGGCCGACCTGGTGGCCTTCGCCCATACCTTCGAAACGGTGTTCGACGAGGTGCGCGCTGACCGGCTGCCGGTCACGCCCGACCTGGTGCAGGTCTTTCTGCGCGCCGGCGACCAGCTGGCCAACCTGGTCGAGGCCGCCCGTGACGAGGTGCAGGCCGATCCGGGCCCGGTCGACGCCGCGCTGACCGCGCTCGAAGCCTTTCTCGAGGGTGACACCGCGGCGCCCGCCGAACCGGATGCGCCCGCCTTCGAACCCGCACCCCTGAGCTTCGAGCCGATGGGTCTGGAGCTGGATCTCGAGGCCGGTCCGCCCGCGCCACTGGACGAAACCTTCGTCATCCGGTTCCGCCCGATGCGCGCCCTGGTGGACAACGGACACGAACCGCTGCGGCTGCTGTCCGCCCTGGCCGCGCTTGGCGACACGCAGGTCACGGTGGATCTGGACGATCTGCCCGCGTTCGAACGGCTCGATCCGGAGGAGGCCTATCTGGCCTGGACGATCGTGCTGACCACCCCACGCGGCCGGCCGGCGATCGACGAGGTCTTCGAATTCGTCGAAGGGCTCTGCACCCTCGAGATCGAGGCGAATGATGCCGCGCCGGCGCCAGAGGTCACCTCGGACCAGGTCGCCTTTTCGTCGCAACGCGCCGCCGCCCCCGCCGCCCCCGCGCCAGAGCAATCCGCGCCCCCGCCCGATCCCGAACCCGGTCCTGCCGCCGCCACCGCAGCCGCAGCACCGGCCCCGGCGGCGCCCAAGGCGCCGGCCCCGGCGCGTCCGACCCTGCGGGTCGAACTGGACCGGGTCGACCGGCTGATCAACACCGTGGGCGAGCTGATCATCAACCAGGCAATGCTGTCCCAGCGCGTGGCCGAGCTCGACCTGCCCTCGGGCGCCGATATCGAAGTCGAACTGGAGGATTACAAGCACCTCGCCCGCGAGATCCAGGAAGGCGTGATGGCGATCCGCGCCCAGCCGGTCAAGCCGCTGTTCCAGCGCATGGCCCGGATCGTGCGCGAGGCCTGCGGCGCCACCGGCAAGACCGCCCGGCTGGTCACCGTGGGCGAAAACACCGAGGTCGACAAGACCGTCATCGAAAGCCTGTCGGACCCGCTCACCCATATCATCCGCAACGCGGTCGATCACGGGCTCGAACCGGCCGACAGGCGCGCGGCCGCCGGCAAACCGGCCGAAGGCGTGATCCGCCTGGCCGCGGCGCAGCGTTCGGGCAGCATCTTCATCGAGGTGTCGGACGATGGCGGCGGCCTCAACCGGCCGCGGATCTACGACATTGCCGTCAGCAAGGGCCTGATCCCGGCGGGCGCCGAACTGACCGATACCGAAATCGACAACCTGCTGTTCCTGCCCGGTTTTTCGACCGCCGACCAGGTGTCGAACCTGTCCGGGCGCGGCGTCGGGATGGACGTGGTGCGGACCGCGATCCAGGGCCTGGGCGGGCGCATCCTGATCGCCTCCGAACCCGGCCGCGGGACGACGATGACCATCGTCCTGCCGCTCACCCTGGCGGTGATGGACGGCATGGTCGTGTCGGTCGCCGAGCAGACCATGGTCGTGCCGATCGCCCCGGTGCAGGAAACCATCCGCCCGACCGATGGCGATATCCACATCCTCGGCGCCGGCGATTTCGTGCTTCAGGTTCGCGGCCGGTTCATCCCGATCGTCGATGTCGCCGCCTGTCTCGGCGCCGCCGCGGCGACGCATGCGATGAAAGACAAGGTGCTGATCCTGGTCGAAACCGAACAGCGCGGCCTGGTCGCCATGGCGCTGGATGCGATCCACGACCAGCGCCAGGTGGTGATCAAGAGCCTCGAAGGCTCTTACGGAACCATCCCCGGCATCTCGGCCGCCACGATTCTGGGCGACGGCAAGATCGCCCTCATCCTCGACCCCGACGGGATCGCCCAGCTCGGCAATGCCGGCTCGGACCCGCTTGTTCCGACCCCCCAGCTGCAGGAGGCCCTTCATGGCTGACGAAACCCCCGACCTGCCCGCCCCGACCGAGCGGGAATACATCACCTTCACCGTCGCCGACCAGCATTACTGCCTCGACATCCAGCAGATCCGGGAAATCCGCCGCTGGACGCCGGTCACGCCGCTGCCCCATGCCGCCCATGGCGTGCTTGGGGTGATGAACCTGCGCGGCGCAGTGATCCCGATCTATGACATGGCCGCGCGGCTGGGCCTGGGCGACACCCAGCCCAGCGAACGCGACGTGGTGATCGTCGCCGCGCTGGACAGCACCTCGATCGGGTTGCTGGTCGAATCCGTCTGCGAAATCCTGACGGTCAAGACCGACGAGATCCAGCCGACCCCGGATGTGCGCTCGGACGCCACGCGCGAGGCGATCCGCGGGGTCATCGCCATGGACGGACAGATGACCCGGATCCTCGAGCTGGGCTTCATCGCCGACAGATCGCCGGTCGCCGCATGACAGCGCCCGGCCTTGCCGCCACGTCACCGGCGGGTCGCGACTATCCGCTGACCGATGCGGATTTCGCGGCGATCGCGCGGCTGGCCCGGGATGCGTTCGGCCTGGCGCTGGCCGATGGCAAGCGCACGCTGGTCTATTCCCGCCTGGCCCGCCGGCTGCGGGCCCTCGGGCTCGAGGATTTTTCTGCCTATGTCGCACTGTTGAACGGGCCGGACTGGGTCCAGGAACGCACGGCGTTTCTGAGCGCGCTGACCACCAACACGACGCATTTCTTCCGCGAGGCGCATCACTTCGACCTGTTGCGGACCCGCTTGCTGCCGCCCTTGATCGATCGGGCCCGGACCGGCGGTCGGGTGCGGATCTGGTCGGCGGGCTGTTCGACCGGGCAGGAACCCTATTCGATCGCCATGACCCTGCGCGAGCTGTGCCCCGAAATCGGCCGCCACGACTTGCGCATCCTGGCCACCGATATCGACCCCAGGGTCATCGCCACCGCCCGTGCCGCCAACTTTCCCGTCGACGAGGTCATGCCCCTGCCGGCCGAGCTGCGGGACCGGCATTTCAGGCCCGCCGGGGCCGGGGGTGGCTACCGGATCGACCCCGATACCGCCGCTCTGGTGACCTTCGGCGTGCTCAACCTGATCGAACCGCTGCCGTTCGGGGGGCCGTTCGACATCATCTTCTGCCGCAATGTGGTGATCTATTTCGACGCCGAGACGCGCGACCAGGTCTGGGCCGCCTTCGGCACCGTCCTGGCCGCCGAGGGCGCCTTGATCCTGGGCCATTCGGAACGCCTGACCGGCCCCGCGGCGGCCGGATTCCAGTCCATCGGCGTCACCGCCTATGCCCGCCACCCGGGCTCTGAACCTTCACCGAAACAGGGAACAATGCCATGAGCCTCAAGGACAGCCTGCGCGTCATGGTGGTGGACGACATGTCGACCAGCCGGGCGATCATCACCAACACGCTGGACGAGATCGGCATCACCAACAACGTCGCCGAAGCCGATCCGAAACAGGCCCTGGCCAAGCTGGTCGGCAACCCGGTTCACCTGGTCCTGTCGGATTTCAACATGCCGGGCATGGACGGGCTGGGCCTGCTTCAGGCGCTGCGCCAGAACCGGTCGACCGCGCGGATCGGGTTCATCCTCGTCACCGGCCGGGCCACGCCCGAAATCATCCAGCAGGGCCAGAAGCTGGGCCTGAACAACCTGATCGAAAAGCCGTTCACCCCGCAAAAGATGAAGGCCTGCATCGAGCGCGTCGTCGGACGGCTGTGAGGGCACCATGACCGCCGAAATCCACACCGTCGACGAGGTGATCCTGCGGCTGGCCGATGAACTGCGCCGCGCCGGTGGTGATCTCAAGGCGCTCGAAGGCGCCACGGTCACCGCCCTGCGCGAGGCCGGTCAGCCGTTTTCATCCGACCTGCTGGGCGCGCTGCAGAATTTCGACATGCTGCTGCAGACGATGGACGCGGTCGCAGGCTTTCTCGACGATATCGCCGCCGCCCTGCCTGACGGGATCGAGATCGAGATCGGCCATGCCTTCCGCCGTATTCCGCTGCTTGATCTGATGCACCGGTTGCGCCCGGGCGGCGCCCCGCCCGGGACGGCCGGCCCGATCGCGGGTTCCGACCCGGTGCTGTTCTGATCCGCCCCGATTAACCCGATCTTGAAAGTCCGCCTGCTAGATCGACCCCACCTGCCGCGTTCCGATCACGAGGTTCCGATGAAACGTCTGTCCGATATTCGCCTGGCCACCAAGGGCCCCTTGCTCATGGTCTGCCTGATCCTCGCGGTCGGGCTTGTCGTCTCGGCGATCAGCTTCGTCGGGTTCAAGCGCACGATCATGACCAATTCGATCTCCGAATTCGGCGCGCTCTCCGAAGCCCGGCACACCGGGCTGAACCGGATCTTCGACGACTTCAACGCCGACCTGCAGGTTCTCGCGCAATTTCCGTCGACGGCCGAGGCGATCGAGCGGTTCACATCCACCCGCGCCCTGCTCGAGGATCCGGACAGCGAATTGCGGCGTGGCTATGTCGACGACAACCCCCACCCGGCCGGCGAACGGCACCTGCTGGAGCGCGCGCCCGAGATTTCGCCCTACAACAGCGCCCATGAACGCTTTCACCCGGGGTTCACCCATTTCCTGCAGCAGCGGGGGTTTTACGACATCTTCCTGTTCGATCTGGATGGAAACCTTGTCTATACCGTCACGAAAGAGGACGATTTCGCGACCAATTTCCGAACCGGGCCACATTCGGAGAGTGGCCTGGGCCGCGCTTTTCGCGACGCGCTGGACAGCGCACCGGGCGACATCAGCTTCGCGAATTTCGATCCCTACGCGCCCAGCAACGGCGACCAGGCGGCGTTCATCTCGACACAGGTCCACAACCGGTCCGGCGACCTGGTCGGCGTGATCGCCTTACAGCTTCCGATCGATGCCCTGGATACGCTGACCGGTTACACCGTCGGCATGGGCGAAACCGGCCAGTCCTACCTGGTCGACGATACCGGTATCCTGCGCAGCAATTCGCGCTTCGAAGGCGGCTTTCGCATCGGTGATCCCCTGCCCGCGCACAGTTTCCTTGCCGGTCAGGACATTTCCGAAGGCCAGGTCCATACCGATGCCACCGGCATCGACGGCGCGCCGGTCATCGCCTTCACCCATGTCACGGAGGTCCATGGCAAGCGCTGGACCTTCGTGGTCGAAAAGCACATCGCGGAAATCCTTGCTCCGGTGGTCGCGCTGCGCAACACGCTGCTGGTGGTGATCCCGCTGTTCACGGCGCTGGCGGCGGTGCTGGGCTGGGTCGCAGTGCGCGGCGTGACCGGCCAGATCAAGGCGCTGGGCACGCAGATGCGCCGCATCGCCGACGGCGATTTCGCGACCGATATCCCGGCTGTGACGCGCGGCGACGAGATCGGCGATATCGGCCGTGAACTGGAACGGTTCCGCGACAGCCTGGCCGAGGCCGAGGATCAGCGCGCCGAACGCCGCAAGCGCGACGCGGCCCGGGCGATGGTCATGACAGAGCTGGGCGCCGCGCTCGACCGGCTCTCCTCGGGCGACCTGACCCGCGGGATCGACACCGATTTCCCGGAGGATTACCAAGACCTGCGCGCCGATTTCAACCGCACGGTCGAAAGCCTGCGCCATGTCATCGAACAGGTCGTCGAGGCCGCCGAACGGATCCGCAGCGGCGCGGCGGAAATCTCGACCGCGTCGGACGACCTGTCGGGCCGGACCGAAACCCAGGCCGCGACACTGGAACAGACCGCCGCGGCGCTGGAGCAGATGACGGCTTCGGTCCGCGCCTCGGCCGACCATGCCCGTTCGGTCAACGACCAGGTCGCCCGCGCCCGGGACGAAGCCGAACGGTCGGGCGAAATAGTCGAGAACACGGTGACGGCGATGGGCGCGATCGAGGCCAGTTCGACCCGGATCTCGCAGATCATCTCGGTGATCGACGACATCGCCTTCCAGACCAACCTGCTGGCGCTCAATGCCGGGGTCGAGGCCGCGCGCGCCGGCGAGGCCGGCAAGGGCTTTGCCGTCGTCGCCTCGGAAGTGCGTGCCCTTGCCCAGCGCAGTTCCGAAGCCGCGCTCGAGATCAAGGAGCTGATCGGAACTTCGGCAACCCAGGTCGCCGAGGGCGTCGACCTTGTCGGGCGCACCGGCGCCACGCTGCGCGACATCGCCGGCAAGGTCCGGGACATTTCGGACCTGGTCAACGCGATCACCAGCGGCGTGGAAGAGCAGAGCACCGGTCTGGGCGAAATCAACGACGGGGTCAGCCAGCTTGACCAGGTCACCCAGCAGAACGCTGCAATGGTCGAACAATCGACCGCCGCCGGGCACATGCTGAAATCCGACGCCGCCGGCCTCGCCGACCTCATGGGGGCCTTCAAACTGGCCGCCGGGGTGCCGCGCGATCTGGCCGGGCCGACCCCGGCGGTTCCGGACGCCGCCGCCCCGGATGTGGCCGGGGTCGAGGCTGCCGACCCCGGTCCGGTCCAGGACCAGCCCGGATCAGTCGACCTGACCGGCCACCTGGACGACGACGTGATCCCGGTCGTCGCCCTGACCGGCACCGACGACCTGCCCGACCAGACCGGCATCTGGAAGGATTTCTGACCTGCGCTCCGTCGTTTCGCGAAAGTTCATGCCATGCCCCGCCTGACAGCCCGCCTCCTTGTCGCGATGCCGGACGGCCCGCTGCGCGCCTGGACGCAGGCGGCACTGGCCGCGGCGCCGGGACTGGAGCTGCACCACGCCCGGACCCTGCGCGAGGCCTATAACCTGACCGAAGAGGTCGAGCCCCGCGCCGCATTGGTGGCCGGCGCGATGGCCGCACTTCCGGAGTTCAACGCGTTGCGGATGTTGTTCGATGCGATCGGCCTGCGCTGGATGACGGTCTCGGATCCGGTCGGCGCCGGGCAGGGCCCCGGCCTGCGCCCGACGCCGGCCGGCGACCCCTTTCTGGACCGGATCTCGGCGCTGTTGCGGTCCGGGTCGACCACCGGCGCGCCAGGCCCGCGGTCCACCGAACGGAGCGTCGCCGGTCGACCGGGCGCCGCACCGCAGGGCAGCGTCGGACGCACGGTCCTGATCGGGGCCTCCACCGGCGGGATCGAGGCCCTGCTGACCATCCTGCGCAACTTTCCCGCCGCCTGCCCGCCCACGGTCATCACCCAGCATACCGGCTTGGGCTATGGCGCGTCGCTGGCCGACCTGCTGGATCGCAACTGCGCCGCGCGTGTCGTACCTGCGAGCGAAAGCCTGCAGATCGGCCCCGGCCAGATCGTGCTGGCCGGCGGAACCGGACGACATTTCGAGCTGGAGCCGGACGGGCGGCGTGGCCGGCTTACCGGATCGCAGCCGGTCTGCGGCCATTGCCCCTCGGTCGATGTCATGTTCCGCTCGGCGCTGCCGATCGCGCAACGCGCCGTGGGCGTGCTGCTGACCGGCATGGGCGACGATGGCGCCGCCGCACTGCTGGAACTGCGCCGCGCCGGCGCCCGCACCCTGGGCCAGGACGAAGCCAGCTCGGTCGTCTACGGGATGCCGCGCGCGGCCGCCCGGATCGGCGCCCTGACCCGCCAGGCCGCGCTCGAGGCGCTGGGCCCGGCGATCCTGTCCGATGCCGCGGCGCCGGTCGACGGGAGGCAAGCGTCATGACCGCCCCGATCGCCGCAGCGCGCCAGGTGACCGTCATCCAGGGCGAATTCCACGTCTCGGACGAGCCCGGATTGGTGCAAAGCACCTTGTTGGGCTCTTGCGTTTCGGTCTGCCTGCATGATCCCGCGGCAGGGGTCGGCGGCCTCAATCATTTCCTGCTGCCCGACCGGGTCGGCACCGATACCGCGACGCTCAAACACGGCACCAATGCGATGGAGCTGTTGATCAACGGGTTGCTGCGCATGGGGGGACACCGCGACCGGCTGGTGGCCAAGGTGTTCGGCGGCAGCCGCATGTCCGACGCCTTCCAGGATATCGGGGCGTCCAACATCGACTTCGCGCGCCGATTCCTCAAGGCCGAGTCGATCCCCTGCCTGTCCGAGGACGTGGGCGGGACCCTGGCGCGCCGGATCCGATTCGTGCCGGCCACCGGCCAGGCGCAGGTCATGCGGGTCCCGCGCGCCGAAGCGCCGGCCGAACGGATGCCGCCGCCGGTCGCCGCCGCCCCCGAGACGATCACCCTGTTCTGACCCCTTGCGGGTCCGGCCCGCCCGTCGCCCCCGCGGACCACACGGTCCCCCGCCCGGTTCGCGGTGCCGCGGCGCCGTCCAGATGCCATGACCGATCGCCCCGCGGACCAGCATCGTCATGACAGCGTCATGCCTGGCTGCGAGGGTCGCGCGCGATGCTGTTGTGCAACGACACCCCGGGGGATCCGATGTCAGACCGAATGACCATGCCGCAGTTCGACGGCCTGTCCGCCTATCGCGCCTATCTGCAGGGGTCCACCCTGCTGTCATCGGGCGGGTTTGCGCCGGGCCGCAACGCCCCGATCCGCGGCGGGCGCGACGATGATGAATTGCAGGGCGGCGACGGCAATGACCGGATGTTCGGCCTGGGCGGGGATGACGAAATCCTTGCCGGAGGCGGCAATGACAGGGTTTTCGGCGGCCGCGGCGACGACACCGCCGATGGCGGCGCCGGCAACGACAGCCTGTTCGGCGGCCAGGGCGACGACCTGCTGAAAGGCGGCGCCGGTTTCGACCTGCTCGATGGCGGGCGCGGCACCGACACCGCCGCCTATGACGGCTCGATCACCGGCTACCGCTACATTCCCTGGGTCGGCGACCGCGGTTTTGTGGTGAACCTGGCCACGGGCGAGGTCGATTACCTGCGCAGCATCGAGAAACTGCAATTCGACGACCAGACGGTCTGGCTTGACGGCCGCAACAACGGCCCGCTGGGCGTGGATGACACCGCCACGACCGACGAAGATACCGCCCTGGCCGTCAATGCCGCCGATCTGCTGGCCAACGATTACGATTTCGACGGCGACGCGCTGAACATCACGGCGGTCGCGCCGACATCCGCCAACGGCATCGCCGTGGGCTTTGACGGCCGCACGATCAGCTATGACCCGGCCGGAGCCTATGACCATCTGGCCGACGGCGAAACCGCGACCGACACGATCACCTACACGGTCGACGACGGGCGCGGCGGCACCGATACCGCGACCCTGACGGTCACGATCGAGGGCCGCAACGACGCCCCGGTCCTGACCCTTCCGGCCAGCGCGACGACGCCCGAAAACGCGACAGGTCCGGTGGCGACGGCCAGCGCGACCGATGCCGAGGGCGATACGCTCAGCTTCACCCTGTCGGGCGCCGATGCCGCGCTGTTCACGATCGGCGCCACGGGCGAAATCGCCTTTGCCGCGGCGCCGGATTTCGAGAACCCCGGCGATGCGGATGGCGACAATGCCTACGACCTGACCGTCACGGTCGCGGACGGGAAGGGCGGCAGCGCCAGCGACGACCTGACCGTCACCGTCACCGATGTGGCCGAAGCCAGCGTCGCGATTTCGGAAATCATGTTCAACCCGGCCTCGGCCGAGGACGACTGGGAATGGGTCGAGATCGTCAATACCGGCGCCACCACGCTGGACCTGACCGGCTGGGTCTTCGACGACATCAACGGCCTGGCCCAGGACGGCGCCAATATCGCCGGCGGCAGCATCTCTGCGGGCGGTTCGGCCATCCTCTACAATGCCGATGACATCAGCGCGGCCGATTTCGAGGCCGCCTGGGGCACCGGCATCACCCTGATCGGCGTCACCGGCTGGGGCGCCGCGGCGCTCAACAACGGCGGCGACACGCTGGGCCTGTGGAACAGTTTCGCCGCCTATCAGGGCGATCACACCACCCATGCCGAGGCGGTGATCAGCGTCACCTATGACGGCAGCCTCGATGACGGCGCGGGCTCGATCTACCTGACCGATCTGGCCGCCGACCCCGA
This sequence comes from Rhodobacteraceae bacterium HLUCCA08, assembly GCA_001314655.1. Classification (GTDB taxonomy): domain Bacteria; phylum Pseudomonadota; class Alphaproteobacteria; order Rhodobacterales; family Rhodobacteraceae; genus Salibaculum. Next base: position 97,601 of record LJSF01000044.1, read on the forward strand.
TGATTTCGCCAATTGGGCCCTGTCCACGGTCGACGGCGCGACGCCGGTCAATACCGGCGAACGCTCGCGCCCCGAGGGCGGCAATTCGGGCAATGATGTCGGCTCTCCCGGCGGGGCGATCCCGGCCGGCGACGTGAAGATCAACGAATTCCGCCCCAACCCGCAGGGCTTCGACCCCTTCACCAGCACGATCGAGCTGTCCGGCAATCCCGGCGGCGTCTTCACCGGCTGGATCCTGTCGATCGAGGGCGACGGGCCGGCAGGCGCCGGTTTCGTCGACCGGGCCGAGCAGGTCTCGGGCACCTTCGATGCCGATGGCCTGCTGACCGTGCAGATCGCCGATCTGGAAAACCCGACCTTCACCCTGGTTCTGACCGACGCCTTCACCGGCGACACCTCGACCCGGATCGACAGCGACGGCGACGGCGTGGCCGACGACCTGTCGACCCTCGGCACCGTGTTCGACGCGATCGGCGTTCCCGACAGCGTCGCGGACGAGGCCTATCTTTATGGCGCCCAGCTGGGCGGCACCGACTTCGCCTTTACCGGGGACGAGCCGCGCCTGGTGTTCCGCGACGGCACCACCGGCGATCTCTACGCCGTCAACGACCCCGACAACGGCGACGTCCATGATACCGCCGGCAATGTCATCGACCCGGCCGAGTTCGACATCGACCCGACCGCCGGAAGCGATACCTTCGGCGCGCAGAACCCCTCGCGCCTGGGCGCCCCCGCCCCGGCCCTGGTGCTGAACGAGATCGCAGCCAGCACCGCCGGCACCGATTGGGAATTCGTCGAGCTTCTGGGCGACGCCGGCCTGTCGCTGGACGGGGTCGCGCTGCTTCAGCTTGACGGCGATGGCGCGGTGCGCTCGGTGCTTGACTTCACCGGGCTGAGCCTGGGCGACAACGGCTATGCGCTCGCCACCAGTCCGACCGCCGAACAGGTCTTCGGCCTGACCGGCGACCTGCAATTCGGCGACAACACCTTCACCAACACCGCCTCGACCTTCCTGCTGGTCGAGGGCTATTCGGGCGTTGCGCAATTCACCGACCTCGATACCGACGATGACGGCGTGCTCGACGTGACCCCCTTCGCCTCTGTGATCGACGCGGTCGCGCTGACCGATACGGGCAGCCCGCTGATCTATGAGGGCGCGGCCGTGGTCGGCCCCGATGGCAGCTTCCTGCCCGCCGGCGCGGTGCGGCTGCCCGAGGGCAGCGGCGACTGGCAGATCACCGATTTCGGGGACAGCGACAGCTACACCCCCACCGCCGCCAGCGCCGGTGCGCAACTGGTGATCAACGAGATCGACAGCGACACGCCCGGCACCGATGCCGCCGAATTCATCGAGCTGTTCGATGGCGGCGCGGGCGGCACCGCGCTGGACGGTCTGTCGCTGGTGCTGTTCAACGGCAATGGCGACACCGCCTATGACGTGATCGACCTGACCGGCTTCAGCACCGACGAGAACGGCTATTTCGTCGCCGGCTCGGCCGATGTGGCCAATGTCGACCTGGTCGCCTTCACCACCAACGGGCTGCAGAACGGCGCCGATGCGGTGGCGCTGGTGCAGGGCGATGCCGCCGCGCTGTCGGGCATCGCCGCGGCCGATCTGGACCCGGCCAGCGTGCTGGATGCGGTGGTCTATGGCACCGCCGACCCCGACGATGCCGAGCTTCTGGCCGCCTTCGGCGAGACCATTCAGGTCGACGAGGATGCCAATGGCGACAAGGACACCCAATCCCTGTCGCGCCTGCCCAATGGCGAGGGCGATTTCACCGCCCAGGCCCCGACCCCGGGTGCCGCAAATGACGCCGGCGGAACCGAGCCGGGCACGCCCACGCTGATCTCGGCGATCCAGGGCAGCGGCGCGGACAGCCCGCTGGCTGGCCAGACCGTCACCGTCACCGCCATCGTCACCGGCGATTTCCAGGACGGCGACGCCGACACCCTGCGCGACCTGCGCGGCTTCTTCCTGACCGAGGAAGCCGCCGACCAGGACGGCGATGCGGCGACGTCGGAAGGGTTGCGGGTGTTCGAAGGCACCGGCACTTTCCTGACCGATGTGAATATCGGCGACCGGGTCACCGTCACCGGCACGGTCACGGAATATTTCGGCGAAACCCAGCTGAACGCCACCAGCGTGGAGCTGGTCGAGGCCGGCGCGGTGGCGGATGTCATGAGCCTTGCCGTCAGCCTAAGCCTCGATGCGATCGACGCGGTGACCACCAGCCAGGACGGCGATTACATCCCCGACCTGGAGGCCTACGAGGGGATGCTGGTCACCTTCACCGACACGCTGACCGTGGCCGAGATGTTCCAGATGGACCGGTTCAACGAAATCGGCCTGTCGGCCAATGGCCGGCCGCAGCAATATACCCAGTTCGCCGAACCGGACGTGGCCGGCTATGAGTCCTATCTGCGGCAGACCGGGTCGGACCGGATCTTTTTCGATGACGGGCTGAACCGGCAGAACGCCGCGATCCTGCCCGAGGCCGATCTGAACGGCGATGGTGTCTTCGACACCGCCGACGGGTTCAGCATGGGCGACACGATCACCGGTCTGACCGGCGTGCTGACCTATGACTGGGCCGGCAATTCCGCCTCGGGCGCGACCTGGCGGGTGCGGTCGGTCGATGACGGCAATGTGTTCGAAGACACCGGCACGCGGCCGGACACGCCCCCCGATGTCGGCGGCAGCATCACCGTGACCAGCTTCAACGTGCTGAACTTCTTCACCACCCTGGTCGGCGAAGGCACATCGGGCCCCGGCGGCCTCAATCCGCGCGGCGCCAACACGGTCGAGGAATACGAACGCCAGCTTGACAAGCTGGTCACGACCCTGACCGCGATCGACGCCGACCTTTTTGGCCTGGTCGAGCTGGAGAACGAATTCCAGACCGACCAGAACGGCGACGGAGAGGTGGCGATCCAGTCCCTGGTCGACGCGATGAACGCCGAATACGGCAGCATCGTCTGGGATTACGTCGATCCCGGCCGGCCCTTCGTCGATACCTCCGACGCGATCTCGGTCGGGATGATCTATCGCACCGACACGCTGGCCTATGACCCGGCCTCGGTCCGGATCCTCGATGACAGCCAGCTTGACGGGCTGGGATTCGGGGCGCTGGACGATGACGGGCTGGGCGTGTTCGACGGGCCCAGCACCAACCGTGCGCCAATGGCCGCCACCTTTACCGACCCGTTCACCGGCGAGGATTTCACCTTTGCCGTGACGCATATGAAATCCAAGGGCGGCTCGGGCACCGGCGACAATGCCGATGCCGGCGACGGCGCGGGCAATTTCGACGCGCTGCGGACCGAAGGGGTGACGGTGCTGAACGCCTGGCTTGACAGCTTTGCGGACGAGGACGTGCTGGTCGTGGGCGATTTCAACGCCTATGCGCAGGAAAACCCGATCGATGCCATGCTGGCGGCGGGCTATGCCAACCTCGAACAGGTGTTCGATCCCGGATCCGACAGCTTCGTCTTCGACGGCTATACCGGCACGCTGGATTACGGCTTCGCCAATGACACGCTGATGGACAAGGTCACCGGTGCGGCGATCTGGGAAATCAACTCGCCCGAACCGGATGCGATCGATTACAACCTCGATTTCGGGCGCGATCCGGCGATCTTCGACGGCGATACCGTCTGGCGCGCCTCGGACCACGATCCGCTGCTGATCGGGTTGGACTTCCTGCCCGATCTGGAGCTTGCCTGACCCGGCCGGCCCGGGCCCCGCGCGGGGCCCGGGCCGCGGCGCCGGTCACACCAGGATCACGTCGCCGGCGTCGAAATCGGCCTTCTGGAAACCCTCCAGCACGATCACCTGGTCGGCGGCGATGGTGATCTCCATGTTGGCGCCGACATCGGCGGCCAGCGCCTCGACCGCGGCGAAATCGGCAAAGCCGAAATCGCTCAGGTCCAGCCGATCCCAGTTGTTGGTCCAGTCCCGCACCCGGTCGCGCCCCATGCCCGCGACATCCTCGAAGACAAAGACATCGCTGCCATTGCCGCCGAACAGGTTGTCGTCGCCGGTGCCGCCATTGAGCGTGTCATTGCCGTTGTTGCCATAGAGGAAATCGTTGTCGGCGCCGCCAAAGATCATGTCGTCGCCGCCACCGCCCTGCAGGTTGTCGAAGCCGTCCAGCCCATAGATCGTGTCATTGCCGCCCAGGCCCAGGATCCGGTTGTTGTCGTCGGATCCGGTGATCACGTCGGCAAAGGCGCCGCCGCGGGCATTCTCGATTTCCACAAGACCGAATTCGCCGACACCGGTGTCCTGAAGCTGCCCGTCCAGGTTCAGGGACAGGGTCAGACCGGTGCTGGCGCGGGTGAAATCGACCGTATCCGTGCCGCCGCCGCCATCGATCTGGGCAAAGCCGATATCGGCGGTGAACCGGAACCAGTCATTGCCCGAGCCGCCAAAGACCTGACCCAGAAAGTCGATCGCCCCGACCTGCATCCGGTCGTCGCCATCGCCGAGGGACGCAAAGATGATGCTGCCCTCGTAGGCATAGATCCGGTCATTGCCCGCCCCGGTCCGGACCGTGCCGACATTGCCCGAGCCCACGGTCACGTAATCGACCATGTCGCCGCCATTGATCGCGTCGACGAAGCCGCCCTTGGTGATGAATTCGTTCACCCCGGTCCAGGAATGCACGTAGCCCGCACCGCCGTCGCCGACCACGATCCGGTCGTCGCCGGCATTGGTCAGGATGCTGCCGACCCAGCCATCCCCGGTGCGGATCACGTCGGCATCGTCATAGCTGGTGATGTTCTGGATCGACGCGGTGGTATAGAGATAGGCGAAATTCAGCCCGGAACCGAGGTTCAGCGTATCGATCCGCGCATCGCCCGACAGGCTGACCAGGTCGCTGCCCTGCCCCATCTGCAGGGCACGGATCTCGCCGCCCTGCATCGTGACCTCGTTGTCGCCGTCGGACAGGTCCATCTGCCCGACAAAGCCGGACACGATGGTCACGGTATCGGCGCCCTGGTTCATCCGGACATTGTCGATGAAACCGTCGATCCCCGCATCGACATGGAGCGTGTTGTTCCCGCCGCCCATGTTCAGGCTGTCGATCCGGGCCCCGTCGGTGACCGTCACGGTATCGTCCCCGTCATACATCTGGGTGACGCCCAGCTCTCCGGCGACGTCCAGAACGTTGTTGCCGCCGCCCATGTGCAGGCTGTCGATCCGGCCGGTCGCGGTGATCGTCACCGCGTCGTCATTGCCGCCCAGGGTCGCGCCCTCGACCCGGCCGGCGACGTTCAGCACGTCGACCCCGTCCGAGAACCCGATCGAGCGCACCTCGGCCGCGGCGCCGACATCCACGGTATTGTCGCCGCTATAGGACAGGACCGAGCCGATGAAGTCGCCGGTGGTGGTCAGGCTGTTGGTGCCGCCGCCCAGGCTGATCTGATCGGCCCCGGCCGACAGGGTGATCGTATCGTTGCCGCTCCGGGCCGCGATCGACCCGATGAAGCCCGTCCCGCCGGTCACGGTGTTGCTGCTTCCGCCAAGCTCCAGATAGTCGATCGACCCCGCGCCGCCGACAACCGTGTTCGAGACGCCGCCCAGCTTCGCGTTGCGGACATCGCCGGCCCCGCCGGTCATGTCCAGGATGTTGGTGCCGCCGAAGGCCTCCAGATAGTCGATCCGGCCATCGCCCAGCGCGACGCTGTTGTCGCCCTCGCCCAGCATCAGCGCATCGATCCGGCCGGTTCCGCCGGTGATCGTGTCGTTGCCGTCGCCCAGTTCCACTGCCGTGGTGCGCGGATTGCCGAAGGTGATTGTGTGATCGCCGTCGTCGCCCCGCACAAAGGCGACACGGGTGTCGGACAGGGTGATGTCATGGGTGCCGTCACCCAGCCTCAGCGTTTCGATCGTCCGGTCGCCGCCATCGGCGACATCGGTGATCGTCACATCCAGGGTCGATCCGCTGTTCAGCCGCAGATGCGGCATGAACCAGGACGCGCCCTCCAGCGTCAGGTTCAGTTCATATGTATCCGGCCCCTGCCCGGCCCAGATATCGGCATTGCCCAGGTAATTGGTGTTCCAATCCAGGAAATAGCCGAAGACCGTCACATCGGTGACGCCGTCGAACGTATGTGTTTCGCTGATCAGTGCCATGGTATCCCCGTCCGAATGCACTTTGCGCCAAAATCGTCGTGGCCGGAGGTTAACCCGATTCCCGGCATCCGCCGAGTCAGCGGACCGGCGGCTCGACACCGGCGCGGCCGCCTGCCACTCTGCCGCCGGATGCAAGAGGGGGGGCCGCATGACCGACCGGATCACGATCAGCGCGATGGGCGATGCCGGGCTGTTGCTGGACGCCGCGCAAGGCGCGTTCGACGATGCGATCCAGGCCCGGCTGCACGCCATGGCCGCCACCCTGCGCGGCACCGGCGGCATCACCGAAACCGTGCCCGGCATGAACAACCTGATGATCCGGGTCGCGCCGGACCGGCTGCCCCCCGACCGGGCCGAGGCGCTGCTGCGCGACCTCTGGGCCAGCGCGACGCCGCAGCCACAGGCCGGCAGGCTGATCGAGATCCCGGTGATCTATGCCGGCCGCCGGGCCGAGGATTTCGACGCCTGGGCCCAAGAGGCGGGCCTGACCGCCGATGCGGCCATCGCCGCCCATTCCGGCGCCACCTATTCCGTCGCCGCCGTGGGCGCCATGCCCGGCTTCGGCTATCTTTCGGGCCTCGATCCGCGCCTGGCCCGGCCGCGGCGCAAAAGCCCCCGCGCAAGCGTCCCCGCCGGCGCGGTGATCATCGGCGGCGCCCAGGCCGGCGTGATGCCGATCACCGCGCCCTCGGGCTGGCACATCATCGGCATGACCGACGTGCCCCTGTTCGATCCGGCCGCCGATCCGCCCTGCCTGTTCGCCCCCGGCGACCGGGTGCGCTTCACCGTCGCGGGCATCGCACGATGATCGAGATCCTGACCAACGGCCCGGCCAATGCGGTGCAGGATGCCGGCCGTCCGGGGCTGCTGCATCTGGGCATCTCGGGCGGCGGGGCGATGGATAGGCTCGCCTTCGACATCGGCAATGCGCTTTTGGGCAACGATCCCGGCGCCGCGGCGATCGAAGTGGCGATGTTCCCGTTCCGGCTGCGGATCGAGGCCGACACCCGGCTCGCCGTCACCGGCGCCGATTGCGCCGCGACGCTCGACGGCCGCCCGCTGCCGCCCAATTGGGCGATCGAGGCGCCCGCCGGGGCCGAACTGCGGCTGGACACGCCCCGGGCCGGCGCCCGGGCCTATGTCGCGCTTGCCGGCGGGATCGACGTCGCCCCGGTGCTGGGCGCGCGGGCGACCGACCTCAAGACCGGCTTCGGAGGGCATGCGGGGCGCGGGTTGCAACGGGGGGACCGCCTGGCGCTGGGCCCTGCCGCGCCGCCGGCCCTGCCACCGGGCGGCCACGGCGCCTTGCCCGATGCGGACATGGCCGCCTTCTGGTCGCTGGGCGCGACCCGGGCCACGCTGCGGGTGCTGCCGGCCGCCGAATGGGAGGGGTTCACCGACGCGGCGCGCGCGACCTTCACCGATGCGGACTGGCAGGTCACGCACGAGGCCAATCGCCTGGGCTATCGGCTGGAGGGGCCCGGGCTGGACATGACCGACCGGCCGGAACTGCTGTCCCACGGGCTGCTGCCGGGCACGGTCCAGGTTCCGGCCTCGGGCCAGCCGATCGTGCAACTGGCCGATGCCAATACCTGCGGCGGCTATCCCAAGATCGCGGTGGTGATCGGTGCCGACCTGTGGAAGATCGGCCAGCTCGGCCCCGGCGGCATACTGCGGTTCCAGGTCGTCACCCGGGACGCCGCGCTGCAGGCCGGGCGCGACCGGGCCGCCTGGCTGGCCCGGCTGGCGGCTCAGTCCAGCCGGTAGAGCGGATCGCCATAGCCGACCAGGGCTGAGTCCCTTGCCAGGACCTCGGCCAGGCGACCGGCATGGTCGGCGATGACCGCGCGCAGATGCGGCCCGGCCTCGACATATCCCAGGACGTCGCCAGCCTCGATCCGGTCTCCGATCGCGGCCTCGGGGCCGCCGCGCTGCGGATGGGCGCCGTGAAACCGGCCGAAATCGGGCGCCCGGACAAGCCGGTCAAGGCCTTCGCCGGCCTGCGGCGCGGTGGCGCCCGGGTCGGGTTTCCGCGCCTGCGGCGCGGACCGGGGGGCGGGCGCGCGGTGCGCGCCCGCCCCCGCCAGGATCAACCGCAACCTCCCGGTTTCGCCGGATATCTCCAGTTCCGACAGGCCCGCCCGCCGCATTTCCCCGGCCCAATGTTCGATTTCCTCAAGCGTCATTGCCCGCCTCCAGCCAGCCTTCGGCGATCAGCCGCTCCAGGTGATGGATGTCGAAGCCGCCCGCCTGGACCCCCGGTTCCGCCAGCAGCCGCCGCTGCAACGGTGCCGTCGTCTCGATCCCCTCGACCGTCATCTCGGCCAGCGCCGCGCGCATCCGCGCCAGCGCCGTCGCCCGGTCCGGCCCATGGGCGATCACCTTCGCCACCAGGGAATCGTAATCCGGCGGCACCGCGTAGCCCGGATACAGATGGCTTTCGACCCGCAGCCCCGGCCCGCCCGGCGGTATCCAGGCCGTGACCTGCCCGGGCGAGGGCAGCATCCGCACCGGGTCCTCGGCATTGATCCGGCATTCGACCGCATGACCGCGCAGCACCACCTCCGCCTGGCCGATCGACAAGGGCTCGCCGCGGGCGATGCGCAATTGTTCGACGACGATGTCGACGCCCGTCACCATCTCGGTCACCGGGTGTTCGACCTGCAGGCGGGTGTTCATCTCGATGAAGAAGAACTGCCCGTCCTCGTAGAGGAATTCGAAGGTGCCCGCCCCGCGATAGCCGATCTCGCGGCAGGCCCGGGCGCAGCGTTCGCCGATTTCGGCGATCGCGGCGCGGTCGATCCCCGGTGCCGGCGCCTCTTCGATCAGCTTCTGGTGCCGGCGCTGAAGCGAGCAATCCCGCTCGCCCAGCCAGACCGCGTTGCCATGGGCATCGGCCAGCACCTGGATTTCCACGTGGCGCGGGGTTTCCAGGAATTTTTCCAGGTAAAGCATCGGGTTGCCAAAAGCGCGGGCCGCTTCGGCCCGGGTCGTCGCGATGGCTTCGGCCAGATCCCCGGGCCGGCGCACCACCCGCATGCCGCGCCCGCCGCCGCCGCCCGCGGCCTTGACGATCACCGGATAGCCCGCCTCTTCGGCCAGCGCCGCGGCCGCGTCGGCATCGGAAATCGCCGCTTCGGAGCCCGGCACGCAGGGCACCCCCGCCGCGCGCATCGCGCGCTTGGCGGCGACCTTGTCGCCCATGGTGCGGATCGCCTGCGCCGGCGGGCCGACAAAGACCAGCCCGGCCGCCGCGACCGCCGCGGCGAAATCGGCGTTTTCGGACAGAAAGCCATAGCCCGGATGCACCGCCTGCGCGCCGGTCAGCGCCGCCGCCCGCAGGATCCGGTCGCTGTCCAGATAGCTGTCGGCCGCGGCCGCCGGCCCGATGCACAGCGCCTGGTCGGCCAGCGCGACATGGCGCAGGTCCCGGTCGGCCTCGGAATGCAGTGCGACGGTCCGCAGCCCCAGCGCCCGGCAGGCCCGCAGGATGCGCAGGGCGATTTCGCCGCGATTGGCGATCAGGACCGTGTCGAAACTCACGGCGCCGCCTTGAGCGTGAACAACAGATCGCCCCGCGCCACCGGGGCGGCGTTCTCGACATGGATCTCCAGCACCTCGGCGGCGGTCTCGGCCTCGACCGGGGTCAGCATCTTCATCGCCTCCAGCAGGGCCAGGGTCTGGCCCGGCGCGACCCGGTCGCCGACCTTCACGTAGGGCGCGGCATCGGGCGCCGGGGCGCGGTAGAAATGGCCGGGCATCCCGGCGCGAACCTCGGTCCGGCCAGATGCGGGCGCGGCCTGAGGCCCCGGCTCGGGGGCCGGGGCGGGTGGGTCGAGGGCCGTCCCGCCGTCCGCCAGCACCAGACGCAGCCGGCGGCCCTCGGCCTCGTGCTCCAGCTCGGCCAGCCCGTGCCGCCGCATCAGCGCCACCAGCGCCTCGATCCTCGCTTCGTCCATTGCGTCCTCCGCCTGTCGCGCCCATCTTCACCGCCCGGCCCGGCGCCCGCAAGTGCCCCCTTTCGCCCGCCGGCCAAGGCGCTAGGCTGGCCGGAGCACAGCCCAGCAGGAGAGCCGCCATGACCCAAGTGACCGTCGATCTGAATTCCGACATGGGCGAAGGCTTCGGCCCCTGGACGATGGGCGATGACGACGCGATCCTCGACATCGTCAGTTCGGCCAATGTCGCCTGCGGCTTTCATGGCGGCGACCCCGAGATCATGGCCCATACCTTTGCCGAGGCGCGCAAGCGCGGCGTCGCCATCGGCGCCCATCCGGGCTATCCCGACCTGTGGGGCTTCGGGCGCCGGGTGATCCCCCATTCGGCGGGCGAAATCGAACGGTTCACCGCCTATCAGATCGGCGCCGCCCAGGCTTTGGCCGCCTATGCCGGGCACCGCATCACCTATGTCAAGGCGCATGGCGCGCTGGGCAACCTGTCCTCGGCCGATCCGGAGGTCGCCCGTGCCGTGGCCCGCGCCGTCGCCGCCGTCGATCCGTCGCTGGAGCTTCTGGCCATCGCGCGGTCCGAACAGGTCGCGGCGGGCGAGGCGGCGGGGCTGACCGTCCGGTCCGAGATCTTCGCCGACCGCGCCTACCTGGAGACCGGCCTGCTGGTGCCCCGCTCGGAGCCCGGCGCGGTGATCCATGACGCCGATCAGGCCGCCGCGCGCATGGTCCGCATGGTCACGGACGGGGCGCTGGAAACCGTGGCGGGCACCCGCCTGCCCTGCGCGATCGAGTCGATCTGCGTGCATTCCGACACGCCCGGCGCCGTGGCCCTGGCCGCCCGGGTGCGCGCGGCGCTGGAGGCCGAAGGGATCACCATCGCCCCCTTCGCCCCGGGCTGAGGCCCCGCCCGGCGCAAAGGGCCGCGCCCGGCCGCTACAGCCCGCCCAGTTCGGCCAGCAGGGCGGCGACCTCGTCCACCCCTTGCCCGTGGCGCAGCGCGGCAAAGACCACCGGCAGATCGCCGCGCATCCGCGCCGCATCGCGGGCCATCACATCCAGCGAGGCGCCGACATGGGGGGCCAGGTCGGTCTTGTTGATCACCAGGATGTCCGACCGGGTGATCGCCGGGCCGCCCTTGCGGGGGATCTCTTCTCCGGCGGCGACGTCGATGACATAGATCGTCAGGTCGGCCAGTTCCGGGCTGAAGGTCGCCGACAGGTTGTCGCCGCCCGATTCGATCAGGATCAGCTCAAGCTCCGGGTGCCGGTCACGCATCCGCGCCACCGCGGCCAGGTTGATCGAGGCATCCTCGCGGATCGCGGTATGGGGACAGCCGCCGGTCTCGACCCCCATGACCCGGTCGGCGGGCAGGATCTGCATCCGCATCAGCGCCTCGGCATCCTCCTGGGTGTAGATGTCGTTGGTGATCACCGCCAGGCTGTGGCGGTCCTTGAGCGCATTGGCCAGCCGCGCGGTCAGCGTGGTCTTGCCGGCGCCGACCGGGCCGCCGATACCGACCCTGAGCGGGCCATTGGGGGAGGGGGACATGGGCATTCCTTTCGTCGTTCACGCCGCCGCGGTGCCGGCGAAGGCCAGCATCATGTAGCCGATCCCCAGCGCCCCGCAGAGCGGGCCGTAAAGCCGCTCGTCCAGCCGGCGGAAGGGCTGTTCGGGGGTCGCGGCCTGGAACGGGGGCGCATAGGCCAGCACCGCGCGCAGCTGGAACACCAGCGCGATCGCGACCAGCCCGGCCTTGCGCCCCGGCCCGGGCGGGAACCAGGGCCAGGCGGCGGCGAACAGCAGCGCGACCACGACCAGCGCGGTGGGCACCGGCCCCGGCATCCTGGTGATCCCGCGGGCGCCGACGACGGCGCGGGCCAGCCGGGCCTCGTCACGGATCGGAAACCACCAGCCCAGCGCCCAGAGCAGGTGAATGGCGGCGATCACCACCAGGATCGCCGACATCAGGAAGGCCAGCGGCATCATGACCGGAAGATCCGCGGCTGCAGCGCCTCCTGGCACATGCCGGCGATATCGGCGGCGAGGGTGGCGCTGCCCAGGTCGTCGAGGCCCAGCCCCGGCGCCTGTTGCGCCAGCCGCGCGATCAGCGGCGCCAATCCGTGCAGCACCCTTTGCCCGGCGGTCTGGCCCAGGGGCATCAGCCGCAACGCCGCCTGGACCAGGTTCGAGGCCACGGATTGCAGCCACAGCGCCAGCACCGGCGCGACCGGCAGGCCGGCCAGCCGCGCCGCCCGGCCGACGGCGACCGGAAAGGCCATGTCGGGCAGGTCCAGCCCCCAGACCGCACGGGTGCAGGCGGCGAAGGCCGCGCCCTGTTCGCGCGTCTCGGCCGCCCGGGCGGCGGAGGGGGCGAGCGCCGCGGCCAGTTCGGCAAGGTCTGCCAGGTCGTCGCCCTCGGCCCGCCAGGCGCAGGCCAGCAGGATCGCGTCATTGCGGCCCGACCCGTGCTCCAGCACACCGGCCAGCCAATCGGCCAACCCCGCCGCATCGGTGACCTGACCCTCGGCCACCGCCGCCTCCAGGCCCTGCGACCAGGCGAAGCCGCCCACCGGATAGGCCGGCGACAGCCATTGGCCCAGGGTCAGAAGCTCAGCCGTGGGCGGGGTCATGATCGTGATCGTGGGCGTGGGGGTGATCGTGGGCGTGATCGTGGCCATGATCGTGATCGTGGGCGTTGCCGTGATCGTGGTCATGGCCGTGGGAATGCCCCATCACCCGGCCGGTGCCATAGGCGCCGCCTTCGGGGTCGAAGGGGGCGGTCACGTCGCGCAGGCTGGCCCCCAGCCCGTCCAGCATCTGCCGCAGCACCTTGTCGCGGCGGATCAGCAGCCGGTCGCCGTCCACCTGGCAGGGCGCATGGCGGTTGCCGATATGCCAGGCAAGACGGGCCAGGGCCGCCCCGCGCACCTCGATCAGCGGTTCCTCGGCGGCGGCCACCGCCACCCGGCGGCCATCCGCCAGCGCGAAGGCATCGCCGGCGGCCACGCCCGTGGTCTGGGCCAGGTCGACCAGAAAGGCGGTGCCGTCCCCGGCCACCAGCCGCCGCCGGCGCAGCAGCCTTGCGTCGTGATCCAGCGCGATCACCGGATCGTCCGGCCGCGCGCCGCCGGCCAGAACCGCGCGGGCCACGGCGCCGTCAGGGCCCGACATGCAGCGCCTCCAGCACGAAGATATCGGGGCGCGCCATCGACCCGTCCTGCCAACTGGTCAGGAACGAGACGCCCAGATCGGGGAAATACAGCATCCCCTCGGTATGGCTGCCGTCGATATAGCTGTAGACGATCTCGCCCGGGATCACCTGGTAGGTGCAGTCGCCGAAGCGGCGCTCCTCGAGCGCGCCCCAGCTTTGAACCTGCCGTTCGGGCGCCGTGTCGGGGCCCGAGGTGACCTGATAATCGGCCTCCCAGGACAGGCCCGGTGTCGGCTCCGGCAGATCCGTCGGCGCCATGCCGTAATCGAACAGCCGCAGGCTTTCGAGGTCGGGCGCCCCGTCCCAGACATCCATCAGCTGCAGCAGATGCACGCCCCGGGCATAGACATTGTTGCCGCCGAAACCATGCGGGAACCGGACGATCGCGCGGACCGTGCCGGGTTCGCCGGCGATCAGGAAATCCGAGGCCCCGTCGGCATGCGTCATCGTGATCCCGGCGCCGGACAGGTCATCGGCGGTCGGGCATTCGGCCAGGGCGGGGCCGGTCCACAGCGCCAGGGCCAGGGCGGACAGGCGCGGGGTCATGGCGCCACCGCCCGGATCGCCAGGATCTCGTAATTGTCCGGATCGGGGAAATCAATGTCGCGCCAGCTGGCGACATGGGCAAGGCCGAGGGCCGGGAAATACCACAGCTCTTCCTCGCCCCAGCCGTCGTCGCCGAATTCGTAGCGCGCGGTGCCGCGCAGAACCTCGAGCGTGCAATCGCCGAAGGTCATCTGTTCGGCGGTCGCGGCCCAGCCCTGTTTCATCGTCTCGGTATCGACGCGGTCATAGCCGGACCAGTGATCCGACGCGTAGATGCCGTAGCTGGTCTGCCAGATCAGGCCCGGCGCCGGCACCGGCATTTCGGCCGCCGGTTCGCGAAAGGCGTAATTGGTGCTGTCCTGCAAGGCCGGGAGCCCGCCGTTGATCGGTGCGGCCAGCATCAGGTTCACCCCCTGGCCAAGCATTTGCATCGCCTGGTAGCCACCGGCCTCTTCGCGCTGCAAATGCACCACATGGGGCCCGGCGGCGCGGAAGGTGGCGGTGACACCGCCGGATTCCTCGATCACGATCCCGCCCGCGGCCAGATCGCCCGTCTCGGGGCAGCGTGCCATGGCCGGGCCGCCCAGGAGGATCGCGGCGCCCACCGCGGTAAGGGTTGCCTGGTGCATGATGACCTCGCTGTCATGTCTTTCGGGGCGATCCTAGAACAGGAAATAGCGTTGCGCCATGGGCAGGACCTCGGCCGGGGCGCAGGTCAGCAATTCGCCGTTCGCGCGCACCTCGTAGGTTTCGGGGTTCACCTCGACCTTGGGCGTCGCGTCGTTCAGCTTCAGGTCGCGCTTGCCGATATTGCGGGTGTTCTCGACCGCCAGCACCTGCTTGCCCAGGCCCAGCCGGTCGGCGATGCCGTCGTCCAGCGCGGCGGCCGAGGTGAAGGTGACGCTGCCGGCCAGCCGGGCGCCGCCATAGGCGCCGAACATCGGCCGTGTATAGACCGGCTGCGGCGTCGGAATGCTGGCATTGGGGTCGCCCATCTGGGCGCAGGCGATGGTGCCGCCCAGCAGCACCATCTCGGGTTTGACGCCGAAGAATGCCGGGGTCCACAGCACCAGGTCGGCGCGCTTGCCTTCCTCGATGCTGCCGATATGGGCGCTGATCCCATGGGCGATGGCCGGGTTGATGGTGTATTTGGCGATGTAGCGGCGCACCCGCATGTTGTCGTTGTCGCCGGTTTCCTCGGGCAATGGCCCGCGCTGGCGCTTCATCTTGTCGGCGGTCTGCCAGGTGCGGATGATCACCTCGCCCACGCGCCCCATGGCCTGGCTGTCGGAGGCGATGATGCTGAAGGCGCCCATGTCGTGCAGGATATCCTCGGCGGCGATGGTTTCGCGCCGGATCCGGCTTTCGGCAAAGGCCACGTCCTCGGGCACCCGCTTGTCCAGGTGGTGGCAGACCATGAGCATGTCGAGATGTTCCTCGATCGTGTTCACGGTGAAGGGCCGGGTCGGGTTGGTGGACGAGGGCAGCACGTGTTGTTCGCCGCAGATCTTGATGATGTCGGGCGCATGGCCGCCACCGGCGCCCTCGGTATGAAAGGCATGGATCGTCCGGCCCTTCATCGCCGCCACGGTATTCTCGACGAAGCCGCTTTCGTTCAGCGTGTCGGTATGGATCATCACCTGCACGTCCCAGGCATCGGCGACGCTGAGGCAGCAATCGATGGCGGCCGGGGTGGTGCCCCAATCCTCGTGCAGCTTCAGCGCGCAGGCCCCGCCCAGCACCTGTTCCTCCAGTGCGGCGGGCAGGGACGCATTGCCCTTGCCGGCGAAGGCCAGGTTCATCGCAAAGCCATCGGCGGCCTGCATCATCCGCCCGATATGCCAGGGGCCGGGCGTGCAGGTGGTGGCCAGCGTGCCATGGGCCGGGCCGGTGCCGCCGCCCAGCATGGTGGTCAGCCCGGAATGCAGCGCGTCGTCGATCTGCTGCGGACAGATGAAATGGATATGGCTGTCGAAGCCGCCGGCGGTCAGGATCCGCCCCTCGCCGGCGATCGCCTCGGTGCCGGGGCCGATGATGATGTCGACGCCGGGCTGGGTGTCGGGATTGCCGGCCTTGCCGATCTTGTGGATGCGGCCGTCGCGCAATCCCACATCGGCCTTGTAGATACCGGTCCAGTCGACGATCAGCGCATTGGTGATGACCGTGTCCACCGCGCCCTCGGCCCGGGTCGCCTGGGATTGGCCCATCCCGTCGCGGATCACCTTGCCGCCGCCGAACTTGACCTCTTCGCCATAGGGGCCGGTCAGGTCGCGCTCGACCTCGATGAACAGTTCGGTATCGGCCAGCCGGACCTTGTCGCCGACGGTGGGGCCGAACATGGCGGCATGATCGGCACGAGAGATGGAACTGGGCATCGCGGGTCCCCTGTCAGGATGATCGGGCGCCGGGCCGCAGGGCGCAGGGCGCGGTCAGGTGCAGGCCGCGCGCCAGGCAATCGGCGCAGAAATAGCCGCAGCCGGCCTTGGCCCAGAGGGTTTCGGGCCGGGGCGCGAGGGCCGCGCCGCATCCGTCGCAGCGCAGGTCGGCATAGAGTTCGGCCAGCCGCACGGACGAGATTTCGAACAGTTCGGGCGTTGCGGCCATGTCAGAGCCCCCTCGGACCGGCCTTGGCCAGGCGCCTTGCATTGCTGCGCGTCTTGCGCCGGACCGGGGCGATGGCGGCGGCCAGCACGGCCGGGGCGGCGGCGCCGCGCAGCAGCGCCTTGTGCGTATCGGTCAGGCTGCGCGTCGCGGCCCAGACCTTTTCGGCCACCATGCGCTGCCGTTCGGCCGGCGGCAGGGTCCAGACCCCGGCCATCCCCATCATCCGCAGCGCGATCACCGCCTGCGCCTCGGCCAGGGTCAGGCTCCATTGCATCATCGCGCCCCAGTAGTGATGCGGCATCGGTATCCCGCGCATCAGCCCAGCCCCCCCATGACCTGCCCGTTGAAGCCGAAGACCCTGCGCGCCCCGCGCAAGGGGATGAGGCTCACCTCGCGGCGCTGGCCCGGTTCGAACCGCACCGCGGTGCCTGCGGCGATGTCCAGCCGCATGCCCCGCGCGGCGGCGCGGTCGAATTCCAGCGCCGGGTTGGCCTCGGCGAAATGGTAATGGCTGCCGACCTGCACCGGGCGGTCGCCGGTATTGGCGACCATGAGCGTGATCGCCTCGGCGCCGGCGTTCAGCTCCAGCGCGCCGGGCGCCGGGATCACCTCTCCGGGGATCATTTCAGCCACCGGTAAAGGGCGATCAGCCCCGCCGACACGGCGACCAGCGCCGCGGCGACCCAGGTCGCGCTGCCGGCGGCCTCCTCGACATGCATATGCGGCAGGCCGGCCTCGTGGGCCGCCGCGCGGCCGGCGATCAGGACGGCGGGAACGGTCAGGGCGATACGTTGCATGTTGCGTCTCCTTCGGACAGGGGCGCCGGGCCGGGGCCCGGACTACCGGATCGGGTTGTGGACGGTGACCAGCTTGGTGCCGTCGGGAAAGGTCGCCTCGACCTGGATGTCGTGGATCATCTCGGGCACGCCCTCCATGCACTGGTCGCGGCGCAGGACATGGGCACCGGCCTCCATCATGTCGGCCACGCTGCGCCCGTCGCGGGCGCCCTCGACCACCGCATCGGTGATCAGCGCCACCGCCTCGGGATGGTTCAGCTTCACCCCCCGCGCCAGCCGCTTGCGCGCCACTTCGGCGGCCATGGCGACCAGCAGCTTGTCTTTCTCGCGCGGCGTCAATTGCATGTGGTTCAGAGCCTCCAGACCTTGGGCAAGGGCGCCGTGCCCAGCGCTTCGATCATCGGGATCAGCCGGGCGCGCAGGGCATGGCCATCCGCGGCCAGCACCCGGGCGAACAGCACATCCTCGCGCGGCAGGCTGACGCCGGCGCCGGGGCCGCCGATCTCGCCCAGCCGGGCACGCGCCGCCGCCGCCCCGGGCCCGGCAAACAGGACCGAGGCCATCGCCCCTGCCCCGCCGCCCAGCACCGGGCGCGCCATCTGCGCCTCAAGGTCGCCGGCCAGGCGCAAGGCATCGGCAAAGACCAGCCGGCCATCGCGGCGCAGTTCCCAGCGTTCGGCCAGGGCGGCGTCGCGGCAGCGTTCGCCCATGGCGCGACGGCCCAGCACCAGCGGCTCGACGATCAGCGCCGTGGCCGCGCCATCCAGCGCCACCGTCATCCGCCGGCGCAGGGCGGCGCCATCGTAAAGGATCGTCTCCTGCGGCAGCCAGTGCAGCGCGGCGCCGCGCACCTCCAGCGTGACCGCGACCTCGGCCCGGCCGCCGGCGGCGCGATAGGCGCGCTCGGCCGCCTGGGTGGTGACCGTCACCGGGCCGCCGCCTGTCACCGTGATCTCCTGGCCGATCCGGTCGCCGCCGGTCAGCCCGCCGGCGGTGTTCAGCGTCACCATTTCCGGCGCCGGGCGCCCGCCGGGAAACAGCGCCCTCAGGCATCCCTCCTGGCGCAGCCGCTCCAGCCCGGCCGGGCCGAACCGCGCCAGCACCCGGCCCCGGGCGCGGGGCGGCGTCACGGGCGCCGGGGCATCGGGCGCGGGGATCGGGGACAGCATCATGGGCCGGACGTTCCCAAGCTGTCGTGGCGCGGACCAGCCCAAGCCGGCGCCTGCGCCGGCGCGAACCGCGACAGACGCCCCCGAAATCCCACCGATTGGGCGGATCGCCCAAAAAAGCGGCGCGCGACGAACGGGCGCCAGTACCGTCGCGCCCCGGGCCCGACCCGGGGCCTCCACCAGCCGTTCCCCGGGGGACCGGACCGGCGGGAGGTCCCGGGTCAAGCCCGGGACGGGCTGTGCGAGGCCGACCGGACCACGCATCGCCCGCCGGCGGCCCGGACCGATGCGAAAACCCCCGCAGCAGGCTGCGGGGGTCGCTCGTGGCCGACAGACGCCTCAGATCGAGGGGTTGTCCATCCGGATCTTCACCCGGACCTCGCCCTTCACCGGCTCGGGCCAGATCAGCCGAACCTGGGTGTTGTCCGGCCCGAAGGCCGGGTCGACCGCCGGCATCGCATGGACCGGCTGGCCGGCGGCGTTGGTGACGGTCTGGATCGGCACCAACGCCTCGACCACCCGCGCCCAGCCGCCGAAGGGCAGCGCGGTGCCGGTTTCGACCACCCAGATGTCATCCTCGGTCGACTGGGCATGGACCACCGACAGCGGGTTGCGCACCTCTTCGTCGATCCCGTTGAAGATATTGCCCTCGAAGGTGATGTTGCGCATCCGGGTATAGTCCAGATCGGCGAAGGTGGTATCGACCCGCTCGATCCGGTCGATCCGGGTGTTGAGCGTGCGGAAGACGTTGTGCGACACCGTCAGCCCGGCGATGAACTGGCCCTCGCCATAGGGTTTCACGACGATCCAGTTGAACCAGTCCTCGCTGTCGATCACGACGCAGATATTGCCCGTCACCGTCAGGCCGCCGAACCCGAATTCATTGCCGAAATCCGGCGACGCATCGTGTTCGTTGGTCCATTCGATGAAATTGTTGTCGATGTAATTGCCGCAGATCGTGGTCATGCAATTGCTCAGCGTCAGGATCAGCCCGCCGCGCCGGATGCCCAGCAATTCGTCGTCGCCGCCATACCAGTGGTTGCCGGTGATGACGCTGCCCGATCCGCCGAGCACGGCAAAGGCCTTCCAGCGGGCGACGACATTGTCGCGCAGCTTGACGTCGTTGGCATTGGCGTTGAGCGCGATCGAGGTGCGGTTCTGGACCGGCTCGGCCTGTTCCTTGGAATTGAACATGCAGCGGTCGATCATCATCCCCTGGCAGCCCCGGCCATGGCTGGTGACCCCCCGGTCGGCGCAGCGCTGGAAGGTGCAGTCGCGGATCCGGTTGATGATCCCGTCGGGCGGCAGCAGGATGCCGCTGGCCAGGCCATTGCACTGGAACTCGATATCGGCCAGTTCGAACTGGCTGAGCTTGGAAAAGCCCGACAGGTCCAGCAGGTACTTGAACCGGGTGAAGGTATAGACCTGGGTGCCCTGGGCGTCGTAAAGCGGGGCCGACAGGGCGATGGTCTGGGCCGCGGCATTGACCGAGGTGACATAGACCTCGCGGCCGACGCCGTTGCCCTCGACCAGGCTGCCGGGGGCGATCGCGCCGGCATTGACCACCCCGGTCAGCCGCAGCGGATCGCCGATGCTGTAGGCGGCCTGGCTGGTGACCACGTCCGGCGCCCAGGCCGGGCTTTCCATCGCTTCGAGCTGGCCGTTGCGGATCACCCGGCGGACCTCGAACTGGGCCTTGTTGGCGACCGCGGCCTGCACGTCGACCGGCCCGGTCAGCGCGATCCGGCGGCCGTTCAGGTCCAGGCTTTCATGGTCCGAGAAATTCAGCAGCGCCTGCACCGCCTTGCGCAACGCCAGCTCTTCGTCGCCGAAGGCATCGACATAGGTGGCATAGTCGAAATTCTTCTGAAAGATCAGCATGTGCTGATCGTCCATCGTGACCCGGCCCTCGAACCGGACCTGGTTTTCGAAGGTCACGTTCTGGCCCAGGAAATAGGTCCCGGCCGAGACCAGCACCTCGCGCCCGCCGGCGGCGTCATCGGCGGCTTCGAAAGCGGCGCTGTCATCGGTGACGCCATCGCCCCGGGCGCCGTAATCGCGCACGTCGACGACGCCGAACATGTCGCGCAGAAAATAGCCGGTGACATCCTCGATGCGCAGGTCGTCGATGCGCACCACCCCGCCATTGGCGCCGGTCAGATCGAGCCCGATATGGCCATAGGCCGCCCCGGTCCAGACCATGTCGACCCCGGCGCGCGGGCCGGTGCCGATGATCGCGCGGATCTCGACCACGTCACCATAGGAGGTCAGCTGCGTCTCGGGCCCGGTCTGCACCGCGCCGGCCAGGTTGGCGCCGCCGGGCCGGGCGGCATAGCCCGCGATCCGCACCGCCGGCAGCGCGCCGCCCACCGCCTTCACCCGCGCCGTGACCTGAAGGTAGACGCCGGGCAGGATCGGGGTCTGGGCCATGTAGCGCAGCTTTTGCGTGGCTTGCGTCTTGAGGATTTCCAGGCAGCCGGCGAAATCCTGGTCGGCGGGCAGGTAAGAGCCGCTGCCCGAGCCCGCATAGGTATCCGATCCGGGCGTGCCGTCGCCGCTCGACCAGACGTCCAGCCCATCGGCAAAGGGGGCGGGCATCAGCTCCAGCCCCTGGGTAATCACTACGTTCATCAGGTCCCCTTTCCGGGCGACGGCCTGCGCGCCGCACCCATGTCCACCACCGCGCCGGACGCGGCGCGAATGCGGGCACAGGGGTATGGGACGGGGGTAAAGGCGCCCTTGGAGCACCGTTCGGTGGGGGCCTGCGGGGCGCAACGCGGCGGGGGCGCCGGGGCGGCGGCGCCTCAGCCCGGCTCAGACGCCGGCATCGGGGGCGGGCAGGATCTGGACACCGTCGATGCGCCAGCCCTCGGCGGTCTCGATCATCGCGTAATCCAGCACCCAGATCCGCCCGGCCGCATCCTCGATCAGCACCTTCTGCCACAGCCGGCCGGCGATCTCGCGCCGCTCCAGCATCTGCGCATCGGCATTGTCCCAGACCATCGGATACCCGCCGCGCACCATGCGGCCGAACACTTCGGGCGTGCCGAAATAGACCTGCAGGGCGGGGCTGGCATAGGCGAAGGCGCCGGCCTCGTCGCGGTCGGTGAATGCGCCCAGCTGGGCGCGGATCACCGCCTCGATCCCGTCGGACTGGGCCCGGGCGGCGGGCGCGGCCAGAACCAGCGCGGCGATCAGGGTCAGGACACGGAACATGGGCGATCCTCCTTCGGCTGCCTGCCCATGATACGGTGCAGACAGCCCGGGGGGTTCACTTTCGCGTCAGCCCGCCAGCTCCCCGGCCAGGGCCGTGTCGATCAGGGCGACGGTTTCCGCGACGCCGTAAAGCGCGATGAAGCCGCCGAAACGCGGCCCCTGATCGGCGCCCAGCAGCACCTGGTAAAGCGCCTTGAACCAGTCGCGCAGCGGGTCGAACCGGTCGCGGCCCACGGCGTAGACCAGCGTTTGCAGCGCCTCGTCGTCCTGTCCGCCCTGCCAGGCGGCCAATTCCTCGCGCAGCGCCTGCAACGCCTCGCGCTCGGCCTCGGTCGGGGCGCGGTAGACCTTGGTGGGCTTCACGAAATCGTTGTAATAGCGCACCGCATAGCCCGCCGCCTGATCCAGGTTCGGATGGGTCTCGGGCGAGGCATCGGGCGCGTATTTGCGGATGAACCCCCACAGCGTCCCGCGATCCTCGGCCGAACTGACCGAGGCCAGGTTCAGCAGCATCGAATAGCTGACCACCATGTCGCTGGCCGGCACGTCACCGGAATGGATATGCCAGACCGGGTTCGCCGCCCGCTGTTCGGGCGTCTGGTCGGGATAGGCGCGCAATTGCTGGTGATATTCGTCCATCGCCCGCGGGATCACGTCGAAATAGAGCCGCTTGGCCGTTTTCGGCTTGAGATACATGAAATAGCTCAGGCTCTCGGTGCTGGCATAGGTCAGCCATTCGTCGATGCCGATGCCGTTGCCGCTCGACTTGGAGATCTTCTGGCCCTGGTCGTCCAGGAACAGCTCGTAGGTGAAATGGTTCGGCGCCTGGCCGCCCAGGATCTCGCAGATCCGGTCATAGATCGGCGTGTTGGTGCTGTGATCCTTGCCGTACATCTCGAAATCGACGCCCAAGGCGGCCCAGCGGGCGCCGAAATCGGGCTTCCATTGCAATTTGCAATGGCCACCCGTCACCGGCAGCGTCCATTCCCGGCCGTCCTCGTCGTCGAAGGTGATCGTGTGGTTCACCGCATCCACATGCTTCATCGGCACATAAAGCACCCGGCCGGTTTCGGGATGGATCGGCAGAAAGATCGAATAGGTCTGCCGGCGTTCCTCGCGCAGGGACTTCAGCATCACCGTCATGATGTCGTCATAGCGTTCCGCGGCGCGTTTCAGCACCGTGTCGAACTGGCCCGACCTGTAGTAATCCGTGGCCGAGTAGAATTCGTACTCGAACCCGAACGTGTCCAGGAACCGGCGCAGCATGGCGTTGTTGTGATGCCCGAAACTTTCGAATTCCTCGAACGGATCGGGCACGGATGTCAGCGGCAATTGCAGGTAATCGTGCAGCTTTTCGCGGTTCGGCACATTGCCCGGCACCTTGCGCATGCCGTCCAGATCGTCGGAAAAGCAGATCAGCCGGGTCGGGATGTCGCTGATCACCTCGAAGGCGCGGCGGATCATCGTGGTGCGCAGAACCTCGCCGAAGGTGCCGATATGCGGCAGGCCGGAGGGGCCATAGCCGGTCTCGAACAGGACCTCGGACTTGCCCGCGGCCTGCACCCGTTTCAGCAGCGCCCGCGCCTCTTCGAAGGGCCAGGCCTTGGAGCTCATCGCGGCGTCGCGCAGATCGGACATGTCGGTATCCCGTGAAATCGGCGCCCGGCCCCCCTGGCCGGGCAGGCCTGCCTCCTATTGCAGCGGCCCTCCGCCGTCAATAAATGGAGCAGGACATCCCGGCGAAAGGACCCGACAGATGAACACCCCCCAGGCGCTTTCGCCCCAGGATGCCCTGGCCGCGCTGATGGTCGCGGTTTCGGTCAGCGACGAGAACATCCGCACCGCCGAGCTGGTCAAGATCACCAACATCCTCGGCAACCTGCCGATCTTCGCCGATTACGACGAAGCGAACCTGACCCGCATCTCCTCGACCGTGTTCGACCTGCTGGAACAGGAAGACGGGCTCGATGCGCTGTTCGGCCTGGTGCGCGACGCCCTGCCCGAGCGGCTTTTCGAAACCGCCTATGCGCTGGCCTGCGACGTCGCCGCCTCGGACGGGCTGATCGCCCAGCCCGAGCTGCGGTTTCTCGAGGAAATCCGTTACGAGCTGGACATCGACCGGCTGCATGCCGCGGCGATCGAACGCGGCGCCCGGGCGCGGCACATGACGCTTTGAGACACGGCCGGGCGGCGCTTTTGCGCCGGTCCGGCGCGATGGCGTTTGACCGGCGCCGCCCGCGGGGGCATTCTGGCGCCGGGGGACAGGGGTATCGGTTCCGTTTCAAAGTCGTGCGGCACCGCTGGCAGGCGGCGCCCGAGGTCGCGAGGAACCCGATGACGCGAACCCTGCCCTTCTGCATGCTCCTCCTGTGCGCCGCCGCTGCCGCCCAGGCGGCCACCATCGGCACCTTCGATTTCGGCCGCTTCGTCCAGAGCGGGACGGTGACCAACCTGTCCGGCCAGGTCATGACCGGGTTCGAGATCAACCTGACGATGGATCACGGCGACGACACGCCGATCTGGGAACGGCCCGCCCCGGGGCCCGGCAAGCCCGGCGCACCCGCGGCCGGCTTTTCGCTGTTCGGCGATGCCGACGGCGCCTTCGTCGCCGCCTGGACCGGGCTGGCCGTGGGGGATGGCGACAGGTTCAGCTATTCCGGCATGGATATCGGCACCTGGAACGGCTTTGCGACCGACGAAAGCCGGGTCCCGATCTTCGATGGCAGCGAATGGGCGACGGTGACCTTCGCCGACGGCTCGGTCGCGGTGGCGCAGTTCACCGCCGGCACGGCGGACCGGACCGGCACGCTGGTCTTCGACGCCGACAGGATCGCCCCGATGCCGCTGCCCGCGGGGATCTGGCTGCTGGCCGGCGCGCTGGGCCTTCTGGCGGTGATCCGCCGCAAGCGTGGTGGCGCCGCCTGATCCGGCCCGGAAGCCGGGCCTTGGTCCGGCCTACCCCATGGCGCCCCAGCGTTGCAGCAGCCTTTGCTGCAACGCCTTCGCGCGGGAATTGTAGCTGATCGCGCCCGCCGGCGCCTCGTCGCCCGCGGCATTGGCGGCGATCCGGCGCGGCATGTCCGAGGCCAGAAAGGCAAAGGCCAGGTCGCGCCCCGACACCGTGCGCACGTAACCCGCCAGGGTCGCGACATAGTTCAGCGTGCCGGTCTTGGCGCGGATCTCGATCCCGGTGTCGATCGGGGCGCCCGCGTCGTCGCGCAGGGCGATCTGCCGCATCAGGGGCCGCAACGGGCCGTCGTCGCCCACCTCGATCATCAGCCGCACCAGACTGCCGGCACCGATCCTGTTGGCATCCGACAGGCCGGAATGATCGTGGAAATCGGCGATGATGCCGTGCCGCGCCAGCAGCCAGTCCTGCATCGCCCGGGCCGAGCCGGCGATATCGGCGGCCGCGATGCCGCGCGCCTCGGTCGCGGCCAGGCCGCAGATCTCGGCCGTCAGGTTGGTCGAATAGAGCATCATCCCCTGCAGGATCGCCCGCAGCGTGTCACTGTCATGATGGGCCAGCTCGGTGCCCTCGGGCCGCACCGCAAGCTCTGTCGCGGCCGGCAGGCGCAGCCCTTCGGCCGCGGCCAGGGTGCGGAACACGTCCCCCGCATAAAGCGCCGGCCGCCGCACCGGCAGCCAGCGCGACCCGGCCTCGCCCAGCGCCGACCGGGCCACGGTCCAGCTGTCGATGTCGCCGCCGCCCTCGTAGGTGAAAACCGGCACGTCGCGCGTCACCACCCGCACCCGGGCCATGCCCACCGCCGGGCGGTAGGTTTCGGTCCGGGCATCCATGGTCAGCGCGTAATCGCCGCCGGCCCGGCGCCATTCGAAATGCACCCGGTTGAAGTTCAGGTTCAGCCCGCTGACCGACGGGTTGTAGCCAAGGTGGTCCTGCTGGCCCGGCTCGATCTCTTCGGCATAGGGCAGCGCGCCGCCCCAGACCCTGAACGCCCCGGTGATCCCGGTGATCCCGGCGGCGCGCAGATCGGCGGCCAGGCCGGCCAGGTCATCGGTGCTCAGCACCGGATCGCCGCCGCCGGCCAGCACCAGGTCGCCCTGCACCATGCCGCCCAGGACCGGCCCGGTGGCCAGCACCCGCGTGCGGAACCGGTAGGCCCCGCCCAGCGCCTCGAGCGCGTAAAGCGCGGTGACCGCCTTGGTCACACTGGCCGGGGGCAGTTTCACCCCGCCCTCGACCGCATCCAGCACCACGCCGCTCCGGGCATCGGCGATGACGAAGGCCACCGTGCCGCCCAGCGCGGCCTCGGCGATCATCGCGGCGCTGTCGGGGCGCAGCGGCGGTGCATCGGGGCGCTGCAGGGCCGGCGCGGCGGCGGCCGTGGTCCGGGCCTGGGGCCGGGGCGACAGCAGCGGCGCCTCGGCCAACGCCACGCCCCCGGCCGAGCCCAGAAGCCCCGCCAGAACCGCCCGCCGTGTCAACCTGTCACCCATGCGCGGACCCTAGTCCGGGTTCGCGGCGGCGGCAACGCCCGCGCCGCGAATCCAACCCCCTCCGGCGCGGATCGCGCTGGATGACGCATCGCTCATCGGCATGTTGGCGAAGGCCCAGGCCGGGGTCCTGGCCAGACCGAGCCGCCGCAGGTCGGGCCGCAACAGCCGTGCGGCGCGATAGCTCCGCGCCGCCACCGACATCCGGGCCGAAATCCGCAGCCCCGGCCGCGCCAGCACGCCGACCGGCACATGGTCCAGGATCTGGCGCCAATCCTGCCACAGATGCAGCTGCGCCAGGTTGTCGGCGCCCATCAGCCAGACAAAACGCACCCGCGGATACAGCCGGTGCAGATGCGCCAGCGTCTGGGCGGTGTAGCGCGTGCCCAGCCGGGCCTCGATCCCGGTCACCGTCACCCGCGGATCGCCCCCCAGCACCGCCCTGGCGGCCGCGATCCGGGTCGTCATCGGGGCCGGGCCGCGGGTCTTGAGCGGGTTGCCCGGGCTGACCAGCCACCACACCCGGTCGAGCCCGAATTGCGCCAATGCGGCCCGGCTGATGGCGACGTGGCCGCCATGGGCGGGGTCGAAAGACCCGCCCAGCAACCCGACCACCCGGCCCGGTGGCGCGTATGGCATCTCGTGACGCAGCATTGCGCCACCGGTAGCCGGGCGCCGCGGTTTTGTCCAACCGTCCGGGACCGTTAAAATTCGCGACAAAGAACCTGCGGGATTTACCGGCCCGAAAGACGACCCGGCCCAATCTGTGCCCAGTGGAGTGGGTTTGCGAGGGAGCCCTGAGGCTGCCGTGTCTGTCTTCGTCATCACCATCGTGGCGCTGTTGGCAGCCACCCTCGCGCTTTCCATCGGGCTGATGGTGGTCGCGCTGAAACTGCGCAACGCGGCCAGCCGGCTGGCCGAGCTCAAGAAATCCCTGCGCGACACCCGCCGCGCCTCGGCCAATTTCCGCACCGCCACCGAACACGCCAATGACGGGCTGGTGATCCAGAACATGGACGCCACCATCGTCTGGGCCAATCCCGCCTATTGCCGGATCATGGGCCGCGACCTGGACGACATGATCGGCCGCAACCCGCTGGAATTCGCCCTGCCGTCGCGCGAACGCCCCCCGAAATCGGCGATTCGCAGCTTTCGCTACAATCCCGACGATCCGGAATTCCGGCGGCTGGAACTGGTCCGCAACCAGCGCAAGGACGGCACCCTGTTCTGGAACCAGATCAGTTTCGCCTTTCACACCAATGCCGCGGGCGACCAGATCTGCGTCGTGGTCTGCCGCGATGTCTCCGAACAGATCGAACAGGAGGAACGCCTGGCCGAGGCCCGCGACAAGCTCGAACACGAGGCGACCCATGATGCGCTGACCGGTCTGGCCAACCGCACCGCCCTGATCCGCTTCGCCGACCAGGCCCTGGCCGATGCGGCGAAGACCGGCCGCCAGGTCGGCATGCTCCATGTCGATCTCGACCGGTTCAAGGAAATCAACGACACCCACGGCCATGCCGCCGGCGACGAGGTGCTGCGCCATGCGGCCCGGCAATTGTCCGGCCATGTCCGGCGCGGCGACATGGTCGCCCGGGTGGGGGGCGACGAATTCGTCGTGGTCTGCCCCGATCTGGTCGCGCTCGAGGATCTGCGCGCGGTCGCGACCAAGCTGTCGCGGGCGCTGCAGGTGTCGATCGACTGGAACGACCGGGTGCTGGTCGGGCGCGGCTCGATCGGCGGCGCCCTGTCGGGGCCCGGCGCAACCGCCACCGACGATCTGCTCAGCTTTTCCGATTTCGCCCTCTACGAGGCCAAGCGCGGCGGCCGCGGCCGGGTCGAAATCTATGACGACGCCCTGGCCCGACGCCATTCCAACCAGACCCGCCGCGCCGCCGACCTGACGCTGGCGGTCAATTCCAACAGCCTGACCCATTTCTTCCAGCCCAAGATGAACCTGGAAACCGGCCGGATCAGCGGGTTCGAAACCCTGGTGCGCTGGCAGCATCCCGAAGACGGAATGATCTCTCCGGCCGAATTCCTGCCGCTTGCCGAAGACCTCGGCCTGATGGGCGAACTCGACCTGTGTTCCATGGGCGGCGCGCTCGAATTCAAGCGGTTCCTGGCCCGGATCGGCCGCACCGACATGTCCGTCTCCTTCAATGCCTCGACCGAGCTTCTGACCCATCCCGATTTCATCAACCGGCTGGTCTGGGGCGTCGAATCCGGCGGGCTGCGCCGCGACCAGGTGGTGATCGAGGTGCTGGAAACCACGGTCTTCGGCGACCCGGGCGAGGAATGTTCGGGCGCCGCGGTGATCCGCGACCTGCGTCGCGCCGGGTTCCAGGTGATGCTGGACGATTTCGGGATCGGCCATGCCGGGCTGTCGCACCTGGCCCAGCTTGACGTGACCGGGGTCAAGATCGACCAGTCGCTGGTCCGCAACATGCTGACCGACGCGGCCTCGTCCAAGATCGTCGGCACCATCGTCGAGCTGTGCAACACGCTGGGCCTGACCGTGGTCGCCGAAGGGGTCGAAACCCGCGAGGTCGCGATGCGGCTCAAGCGGCTGGGCTGCGACTACATCCAGGGCTACTGGCTGTCGCGGCCGCTGCCGCGCGAGGATATCGCCGCCTGGCTTGACGGTGACATGCGCCTGACCGCCTGAGCGGCGATTGACGGCGCGCGCGCCGCGGCTAGGCTGCGCCCATGACCGCGCCCGCCGCCCCCGTGATCCGCCGCACCGATCCCCGCGCGCCCAAGGCCCGGGCCTGCCTGAAAGCCTATTACGCCGAGCTTGACGCCCGGTTCGGAGGCGGCTTCGACGTGTCGTTGTCGCGCGACCCCGAGGCGGTGGACATGATCTCGCCGCGCGGCGCCTTTTTCGTCGCGCTGGACGGCGCCGCACCCCTGGGCTGCGCCGGGTTCAAGGGCCATGACGGGGCCTGGGCCGAGGTCAAGCGGCTCTGGGTCGCCCCCGCCGCCCGCGGCCGGGGCCTGGCCACGGCGCTGATGGCCGAAATCGAAACCGCCGCCCGCGCGATGGCGATCCCGCTGCTGCGGCTCGACACCAATTCCGCCCTGCCCGAGGCCGCGGCGCTGTATGACCGGCTCGGCTGGACCCGGATCGACCGGTTCAACGACGACCCCTACCCGGACCTGTTCTTCGAAAAGGCGCTGCCCTGATCCCGAGGCCCGGCGGATCTGTCCGATACCGGAGGCGTTCGCGCGCGCCGACGCGATCAGATTGCCCCCACCCGGCCGCGCCGCTATCTAAGCAGGATCGAACAGGCGGAGGATTCCATGGCCAGCTATCAATATGTCTACCACATGGACGGTGTCTCCAAGACCTATCCCGGCGGCAAGAAATGCTTTGAAAACATCCGCCTGTCCTTCCTGCCCGGGGTCAAGATCGGCGTCGTCGGCGTCAACGGCGCGGGCAAGTCCACGCTGCTGCGGATCATGGCCGGGATCGACACCGATTTCACCGGCGAAGCCTGGTCCGCCGAGGGCGCCAGGGTCGGCTACCTGCCCCAGGAACCGCAGCTCGACCCGACCCTGACCGTGCGCGACAACGTCATGCTCGGCGTCGCAGCCAAGAAGGCCAAGCTCGACCGCTACAACGAGCTGGCGATGAATTATTCCGACGAAACCGCCGACGAGATGGCCCAGCTCCAGGACGAGATCGACGCCCAGAACCTGTGGGATCTCGACGCCCAGATCGACGTCGCGATGGAGGCCCTGCGCTGCCCGCCCGACGAGGCCATGCCCGACAACCTTTCGGGCGGCGAGGCGCGCCGCGTCGCGCTGTGCAAGCTGCTGCTCGAAGCGCCCGACATGCTGCTGCTGGACGAACCGACCAACCACCTCGATGCCGAAACCATCGCCTGGCTGCAGCAGCATCTGATCGACTACAAGGGCACCATTCTGATCGTCACCCATGACCGCTATTTCCTGGATGACATCACCGGCTGGATCCTGGAGTTGGACCGCGGTCGCGGCATCCCCTACGAGGGCAATTACTCGGCCTGGCTGGAACAGAAGGCCAAGCGGCTGGCGCAGGAGGCGCGCGAGGACAAGGCCAAGCAGAAGACCCTGGAACGCGAACTGGACTGGATGCGGCAGGGCCAGAAGGCGCGTCAGGCCAAGTCCAAGGCCCGGATCGCCGCCTATAACGAAATGGCCAGCCAGTCCGAACGCGAACGGGTCGGTCGCGCCCAGATCATCATCCCCAACGGGCCGCGCCTGGGCGGCAAGGTGATCGAGGTCGAGGGGCTGACCAAGGCCTATGGCGACAGGCTGCTGATCGAGGATCTGTCCTTTTCCCTGCCCCCCGGCGGCATCGTCGGCGTGATCGGCCCCAACGGCGCCGGCAAATCGACGCTGTTCCGCATGCTCACCGGGCAGGAACAGCCCGATGGCGGCACGCTCGAATACGGCGACACGGTGCAGCTGTCCTATGTCGACCAGTCGCGCGACGCGCTGAACCCCGACGCGACGGTTTGGGAAGAGGTCTCGGGCGGGGCCGAGATCATCGAACTGGGCGATGCCAGCATGAATTCCCGCGCCTATTGCGGCGCCTTCAACTTCAAGGGCGGCGACCAGCAGAAAAAGGTCGGCCTGCTGTCGGGCGGCGAGCGCAACCGGGTGCATATGGCCAAGCTGCTGAAATCCGGCGGCAACGTGTTGCTGCTGGACGAGCCGACCAACGACCTTGACGTCGAGACCCTGCGGGCGCTGGAAGACGCCTTGGAGAATTTTGCCGGCTGCGCCGTCATCATTTCCCACGACCGCTTCTTCCTCGACCGCCTGTGCACCCACATCCTGGCCTTCGAGGGCGAGGCCCATGTGGAATGGTTCCAAGGCAATTTCGAGGATTACGAGGAAGACAAGAAGCGCCGGCTGGGGGCGGATGCCCTCGAACCCAAACGCTTGAAACACAAGAAATTCTCCCGTTAAGGGAGGGCTTCCTGGGGTTCCGGTTCGGGTTCGAGGCATGGGCGAAAGCGTAGTGTCGCCGTCAAACCGCGTGCGGCACCCGGTTGAATGGTATTGGCTTCGCGGGAACCCAGACGCCTGAAACACAAGACGTTTTCGTTTCAGGGTGGGGGTTCGGCCCACCACCCCCCAACCCCTTCCGGGCCAGCAATCCAGCACCGACCCGCTCGGCGGCACCGTCCACCGCGCGCCCGGCACCGGCGGGATACCGACAATCCGCCGACGCGGGACCGGTGCGGCGATTTTCCTTGCAATCGCATCGGCGAACCCCCATATGACCCTCGCGACCGTTACTCTATCTCGACCCTGACGTCCTTCATCGGCTCTCAGTTCTTCGATCTAGCACTGACCTAGCCGGGCTGCCGCACCAACGCGGGCAGCATAACATGAAGGAATATTCACATGGCCAATGGCACCGTGAAATGGTTCAACTCCACCAAGGGCTTCGGGTTCATCGCGCCCGAAACCGGCGGCAAGGACGTGTTCGTCCACATCTCGGCCGTCGAACGTGCCGGGCTGACCGGCCTGGCCGATGACCAGAAGGTCACCTATGACGTGGAAGCCGGCCGGGACGGCCGCGAAAGCGCCACCAATATCGAACTGGCCTGAGCCAGCGCCAGCCGCGCCCGAGGGCGCCTGACGATATCCGCGCCGGCCCCGAAACGGGCCGGCGTTTCACGTTTTGCTGCAGGCGCAAAGCGGTGGAAACGATTTGTTAAGGAATTCCACCATTTTTCCGGGGGCCGTTTCATGCGACCCTGTCCGTGCCGGGGGGACCAGGATTGATCCCCTGGCACCTGATTTGAAAAGGCTTTTTGAAACGGAGGGCCGCATATGCCCCGCAAGCAGGATACCCCCCAACCGCCGCGGACGCCACAGACGCCGCGCCCCGGCCCCAAGGCCCCGCCGCGCTTTGCCTTTCGCGACTACGCGATGATCTGAGGCGGTCAGCCCCGCGCCCAGGCGGTGATCCGGTCCGCCGGCAGGGCCCCCGATTGCCGCGCGACCTCGCGCCCGCCGGCGAATTTCACCATCGTCGGAATGCCGCGGATCCCGTATGCCGCGCCGGCCGCCTGGTGGCTTTCGGTGTTCAGCTTGACCAGCCGCGCCTGCCCCGCCAAGGCACCTGCGGCCTTGGAAAATTCCGGCGCCATCATCCGGCAGGGCCCACACCAGGGCGCCCAGAAATCGACCACCAGCGGCACGTCATCGGTCCGCGCGGCCTTGGCCAGCACCGCGGGGTCGACCTCGACCGCCTTGCCCGGCATCATCGCCGCGCCGCAGGTGCCGCATTTCGGCCCCGCGCCCAGCTTTTCCCTGGGCACCCGGTTCACCTGCCCGCAATCCAGGCATGTCAGCTTGAATCCCGCCATCTTGGCCTCCGTAAATATTCCGAAACACAAATATGTCCGCGTTTACCAACCTGCAAGCTTTGCCTTGAACCTTTGTTAACCCGGAGCGACGATGCTGGCGGGGCAAAGGAGGCGACGCGATGGTTGCAGTGATCCTTCTGTCCGGGATGATCGGATTTCTGGCCGGGCTGGTGGCGGTGATGACCGGCGGCGGGCTGTCCGGTTTCGCCTTCTGGTATGCGTCGGGGGCCACCGGCGCCGCCGCGATCCTTGGGCTGACCGGGGCGATCCTGTGTCGGCAAGGCTTCGCCCGGCACCTCGCAGGCCCCACGAAACCCATTGCAAGAATCGCCGAACCGTCGCAAAAATAATGACGCGAGTTACCACGATCCCTGCTGTTTCCGACCCACGGCCTCAGCTCAGATACGATCCTGTGCACTGACGAGCCGACCCGCTGCACGACGCGAGCGGATGAAACAAGAAGGGAATGGCACCATGGCCACCGGAACCGTGAAATGGTTCAACACCACCAAGGGCTACGGCTTCATCGCGCCGGATACCGGCGGGAAAGACGTGTTCGTCCACATCTCGGCTGTCGAGCGTTCGGGCCTGACCGGCCTGGCCGACAACCAGAAAGTCACCTACGAGTTGCAATCGGGCCGGGACGGCCGCGAAAGCGCCGTGGACATTTCGCTGGCCGACTGAGCCATCGCGATCGGCCACAATCGGCCCAAGGGAACGCCCGGGGCACCGCACGGCCCCGGGCGTTTCGTGGCGTCAGTCCTCCAGAACGAAGGTCACGCGCAGGGCGACGCGGTATTCCTCGACCTTGCCGTCCTTGACCGTGACCTTCTGCTCGGACACCCAGGCGCCGGTGATGCCCTTGAGCGTTTCCGACGCGCGGGCGATGCCCTGTTCGACCGCGTCGTCGAAGCTTGTCGGCGACGAGGCGATGATTTCGGTGACTTTTGCGACGGACATGAAGACCCTCCCTTTTTGTGGATGAGAGGGCATCAGACCACGGCGCAGGTCGGAACCCAAACCGGCAACCGGCAATCGGCGGATTACTGCCGGGCGGGTGCCTCGGCCCGATCGACCAGTTCCAGCACCGCCGGGCCCATCGCCTCCACGATCCGGGCGACGCCGTCGGGATTGGGATGGATCCCGTCGGGCTGCATATAGGCGGCGCGGGCGCCCTCCATGTCGCCCTCGGCCAGCAGCCCCTCGAAGAAGGACGCGACCAGCAGCGTGTCGTATTGCGCGGCCAGATCGGGATAGATCGCGTCGAAATCGGCCTTGTAATCGGGGCCGTAATTGCCCGGCGCCTGCATCCCGACCAGCAGCACCGCGACGCCGGCTTCGTCGGCGGCCTGCAGGATTCCGTCCAGGTTGGCGCGGGCCACCTCGGGCGCGATCCCGCGCAACAGGTCGTTGCCGCCCAGCGCCACGATCATCGCGTCGACCTCGGGCGTCAGGGTCCAACCGACCCGGCTGAGCCCGCCGGCGGTGGTATCGCCCGACACGCCGGCATTGATCAGCGTGACCTCGGCGCCCCGGTCCTGCAGCCAGGCCTCCATCTGCGGCACGAAGCCCTCGTCGGCCATCAGACCGTAGCCCTGGGTCAGGCTGTCGCCCAGCGCGGCGATCACCACCGGCTCTTCGGCCCAGGCCGGGGCGGCGGCGGCCATCAGCGCCAAAGCGCTGTTGCGCATCCCCCGCATTGCCCCATATCCCAGTGACATGACCGAAAAGGCCCAAGCCATGACCGACCCCGCCCTGTCGCTGACCGACGTGTCGCTGTCCCTGATGGGCAATGCCGGGCGGGTCGACATCCTGCACGACATCTCGCTGGACGTGGCGCGCGGCGAAACCCTGGGGCTGGTGGGGCCAAGCGGGTCGGGCAAATCGTCTCTCCTCATGCTCATGGGCGGGCTGGAAACCGCCTCCTCGGGCCGGATCACCGCGCTGGGACAGGACATCACGTCGCTGTCCGAGGATGCGCTGGCCCGGTTCCGTCGGGACAATATGGGGGTGGTGTTCCAGTCCTTCCACCTGATTCCCACCATGACCGCGCTGGAAAACGTCGCGACACCGCTGGAACTGGCCGGCCACCGCGACGCCTTCGACCGCGCGGCCGAGGAATTGCAGGCCATGGGCCTGGGCGCCCGGGCCGGGCATTACCCCGGCCAGCTGTCGGGCGGCGAACAGCAGCGCGTGGCGCTGGCCCGCGCCTCGGCCCCGCGGCCGCGGATCCTGTTGGCCGATGAACCCACCGGCAACCTCGATGCCGCCACCGGTGCGGCGATCATCGACCTGCTCTTCGACCTGCGCGACCGGCATGGCGCGACGCTGGTCCTGGTGACCCATGCGCCGGACCTGGCGGCGAAATGCGACCGGGTGATCGGCCTGTCCGATGGTCGTCTGGCGCCCACGCAGAAGGCCGCGGAATGAGCCTGCGCCAGGCCGCCCGGATCGCCCGGCGCGAATTGCGCGGCGGCCTGCGCGGCTTCACCATCTTCCTGGCCTGCCTGGCGCTCGGCGTTGCCGCCATCGCCGCCGTCGGCACGGTGCGCGCGGCGATCCAGGCCGGGCTGGAACGCGAGGGCGCGGCGCTGCTGGGCGGCGACGCGGTGATGCGGTTCACCTACCGCTTCGCCGCCGAAGAGGAACGCGCCTGGATGGAGGACATCGCCGAGGCGGTGTCGGAAACCGCCGATTTCCG
The DNA here is from genome assembly GCA_001314655.1 of Rhodobacteraceae bacterium HLUCCA08. Classification (GTDB taxonomy): domain Bacteria; phylum Pseudomonadota; class Alphaproteobacteria; order Rhodobacterales; family Rhodobacteraceae; genus Salibaculum. The sequence continues at coordinate 132,766 of LJSF01000044.1, forward strand.
CTCCATGGCGGTGGTCGAAGGTGACACGACCGAACGCGGCCTGACCCAGGTTCTGGCGGTCGACAGCGCCTATCCGCTGGTCGGCGCGGTGCGTCTGGACCCCGACATATCGCTTGAGGCCGCGCTGGCCGGCGACGGCACCCGCCCCGGCGCGGTGATGGAGCGCGTGCTGGCCGACCGGCTGGCCCTGTCCCCCGGCGACAGCCTGCGCTACGGCGCGCGCGAGTTCGTGCTGTCGGCGATCCTCGACAGCTATCCCGACAATGCCGAGGCGGGGTTCGGCCTTGGCCCCCGCAGCATCGTCCGCCTGGCCGATATCCGCGATGCGGGGCTCTTGAACCAAGGCACATTGTTCGAGACGAATTACCGCCTGCTGCTGCCCGAGGACGCCGATCTGGGCGCGCTCGAAACCCGGGCCGAGGACCGGTTCCGCGACACCGGCATGCGCTGGCGCGACGCCCGCGACGGCGCGCCCGGGGTCAGCGAATTCGTCGACCGGATGGGCGCCTTTCTGGTGCTGGTGGGCCTGTCGGGCCTGGCCGTGGGCGGGGTCGGCGTTTCGGCGGCGGTGCGCGCCTATCTTGCGGGCAAGACCGCGACCATCGCCACGCTGAAAACCCTCGGCGCGACCCGCGGCACGATCTTCGCCAGCTATTTTTTGCAGATCGGCGCGCTGACGCTGCTGGGGGTGGCGCTTGGCCTGGTGCTGGGCGCCGGGCTGCCGCTGATCGCCGCGCCGCTGATCTCGGCCCGGCTGCCGATCCCGGCGGAATTCAGCCTCTATCCCGGCCCGCTGGTCGAGGCCGCGCTCTACGGCATTCTCGCGGCGCTGATCTTCACCCTCTGGCCGCTGGCGCGCGCCGAAGAGGTCAAGGCCGCGACCCTGTTCCGCGATGCGCTCGCCGCGTCCCGCCGGTTGCCGGCGTTTCGCTATCTTCTGGCCACGGCGCTGCTGGTCGCGCTGCTGCTGGGGGCGGCGATCTGGTTTTCCGGCACCGCCTTCCTGACCCTGTGGACCGCGGGCGGCATCGTCTTCGCGCTCATCCTGCTGGCGCTCTCGGCCGCACTGGCCCGGTTCCTTGCCCGCCGGCTGAAGCGCCCCGCCCGTGGCCGCCCTGCCCTGCGCCTCGCCCTGGCCGCGATCGGCGCGCGCGGCGGCGAAACCACCGCCGTGGTCCTGTCGCTGGGCCTGGGCCTGTCGGTGCTGGCCGCGATCGGGCAGATCGACGGCACCCTGCGCGGCTCCATCGCCGAGGAACTGCCCGATATCGCGCCCTCCTATTTCTTCGTCGACATCCAGCCCGACCAGATCGACGGCTTTCGTGCCCGGCTCGACACCGACCCGGCGGTCAGCGATTACGAGGCCGCCCCGATGCTGCGCGGCGTGATCACCTATATCAACGGCGTGCCGGCGCGCGAGGTCACCGACCATTGGGTGATCCGCGGCGATCGCGGCCTGACCTATTCCGCCGCCCCGCCCGAGGGCACGATCGTGACCGAAGGCCGCTGGTGGGAGGCCGATTATGTCGGCCCGCCGCTGGTCAGCTTTTCCGACGAAGAGGCGCGCGAAATGGGCCTGGCGATCGGCGACACGATCACCGTCAACGTGCTGGGCCGCGACATCACCGCCGAGGTCGCCAGTTTCCGGCAGGTGGATTTCGAAACCGCCGGGATCGGTTTCGTGATGTCGATGAACCCGGCCGCCCTGGCCGGCGCGCCGCATAGCTGGATCGCCACCGTCTATGCCGCGCCCGAGGCCGAGGCCGCGATCCTGCGCGACCTCGCCGGCGCCTATCCCAACATCACCGCGATCCGCATCCGCGACGCGATCGACCAGGTGATGGTGCTGCTGGGCGGGATCTCGGCCGCGACCCGCTATGGCGCGCTGGCCACGCTGGTCACCGGTTTCCTGGTGCTGATCGGCGCGGCGGCGGCCGGCGAACGGGCCCGCACCTACGAGGCCGCGGTGCTGAAAACCCTCGGCGCCACCCGGCCTCGCATCCTGCGCAGCTTCGCCCTGCGCGCCGCGCTGACCGGGCTGGCGGCCGGTATCGTGGCCCTGGTGGCGGGCATCGCCGGCGGCTGGGCGGTCTCCACCTTCATCATGCAGACCGAGTATCGCATCCTTTGGGGTCCGGCCTGGGGCGTGGTGCTGGGCGGCATCGCGCTGACCCTCGCCGCCGGGCTGGTCTTTGCCCTGCGCCCGCTCGCCGCGCGGCCGGCCCGGGTGCTGCGGGGGCGCGAATGACCCATCCGGCCTTCTTCGGCTACGGCTCGCTCGTCAACCGCGCGACCCATGATTACGCGGATCCGCACCCGGCCACGCTCACCGGTTGGCGCCGGGTCTGGAAACATTCCTCGCGCCGCCCGGTCGCCTTTCTGTCGGTCGAACCCTGCGATGCGACCGAACTCCTCGGGCTGATCGCCCAGGTGCCCGGCGCCGACTGGGCCGCGCTCGATGCCCGTGAACAGGCCTATATCCGGCGCGACGTGACCCACCAGGTCCGCCACGCCCTGGCCCCGCGCAGCACCGCGCTCTACCAGGCCGCCCGGGGCCATATCGCGCCCCCCTCGACCGAGCATCCGATCCTGCTGAGCTATCTCGACGTGGTGGTTCAGGGCTACCTGAACACCCATGGCGCGGACGGCGCGCGGCATTTCTTCGCCACCACCGCCGGCTGGGAGGGCCCGGTCCTGGATGACCGCCCCGCCCCGCTCTATCCGCGCCACCAATACCTGGACCCGCGCGAACGAAAACTGGTGGACAATGCCCTGGCCGATCTCGGCACCCGGGTGGTGTCTCAGCTTGGCGCGACCGGCCAGTAGGTCCGCAGCCGGTCCAGCCCCCTGGCCACGATCTCTTCCAGCACGTCCAGGTCGATATCGGCCAGCCTGGTGACGTACAGGCAGGATTTGCCGTGCCTGTGCTTGCCCAACCGGGCCAGTTCCGCCGCGAAATCCTGGTATCCCGGCATGATGTAGATCGACAGGTTGGCCTTGCGCGGCGCGAACCCGGTGGCCAGCATCTCGCCCTCGCGGCCGCTGTCATAGACATAGTGATAGCGGCCATAGCCCACCATCGACGGCCCCCACATCCGGGGTTGCCAGCCGGTCACCCGACGGAACAGCGCGTCCAGCGCCCGTGCATCCGCACGGCGGGTCGGCGGCGCGATCCGGTCGAGAAATGCCGCGACCGAAGCCTCCGTCGCCCGGGTCTTGTTCTGCGGCGTCGTCATGCAGGAACCTTAGCACGGTCGCACCTTCGGTGAAACGGGACGGCGGGCGGGGCGATGGCAAAGCCGAGCGGCGTCCCGCCGTCCCGCCGGGCCGGCTCAGCCGACCAACCTGCCGGTCACCTCGACCAGCCGGCGCGCCTGAAACGCCACCGACCTGCGCCCGGTCTCGGACAGCGCGCCGCCCTCCTGGCTGTAGCCATAGGGGTTGCCGCCATCCTCGAACTTCACCGGATCGGCAAAGCCCGGCGCCACGATGATCGCGCCCCAATGCATTGCCGACACATAGACCTGCTGGATCGTGCCCTCCTGGCCGCCATGGGGATTCTGCGCGCTGGTCGTTGCGGTGATCGTCTTGTTGACCAGCTCACCCCGGCTCCACAGCGGCCCCAGCGTGTCGATGAATGCCCGGAACTGCGACGCCGGCGCGCCGAACCGCGTCGGGACCGAAACGAAATATCCGTCCGCCCAGTTCATGTCGTCCAATGTCACTTCGGGAATATCGCCCTGGCGCGCGGCGGCGGCGGCCCAGGCCTCCTGGCCCTGCACGACCTCGTCAGGGGCGGTCTCGGCCACACGGCGCAACCGCACCTCGGCCCCCGCCTGTCGGGCGGCCTCGGCGGCGGCTTCGGCGACCGCGTGGTTGGTGCCATAGGTGGAATAATACAGAACGGTGATCTTGGTCTTTGCCATCTGTGGCTCCTGTGATCGGGGTTGATGTTCCGGCACAGTTAGTCACCTCTGTCATGATAGAAATCGCGCAATAAACCGAACTACCTGCGCGCTGACGCACAATGGAGCGGGCAGGTTGGTGGGACGTCGGACGGGACGGTGGGCGGGGCGTCTTGGCCCCACGGGCCAAGAGCGGCGCCCGACCGTCAGCTGTCGTCGCGCCAGCGGTTGACGATCGGGTAGCGGCGGTCCAGCCAGAACGCCTTGCGGCTGAGCCTTGGGCCCGGCGCCGACTGGAACCGCTTGTATTCGCTGACATAGAGCAGCTGCTCGACCCGCTTCACCAGCGCCCGGTCATGGCCGGCGGCCACGCAATCGGCGACCGATTGCTCATGATCCACCAGCCGCTCCAGGATGTCGTCCAGCACCTCGTAGGGCGGCAGGCTGTCGGCGTCCTTCTGATCCGCACGCAGCTCGGCCGACGGCGGCTTGTCGATCACCCGGGGCGGGATCACCTCGCCCGCAGGGCCCATCATCCAGTCGCGGTGGTTCGCATTGCGCCAGCGGCAGGCGGCAAAGACCCGGGTTTTATACATATCTTTCAGTGGGTTATACCCCCCGGCCATGTCACCATAGATCGTGGCATAGCCCACCGCCACCTCGGACTTGTTGCCGGTGGTCAGCAGCATCTCGCCGAACTTGTTGGACTGCGCCATCAGCAGCAAGCCGCGGATCCGGCTCTGGATATTCTCTTCGGTCAGATCGGCCGGCCGATCCCCGAACAGCGGCGCCAGGGTCTGCGTCACCGCCTCGCGCACCGCCCCGATCGGCACCGTGTCATAGGCGCAGCCCAGCCTGTCGGCCACGGCCTGCGCATCCTGCAGCGAATGCTCCGAGGTGTATTCGCTGGGCAGCATCACGCAGCGCACATTCGCCTGGCCCAGCGCGTCGCAGGCGATCGCCGCCACGGCCGCCGAATCCACGCCCCCCGACAGGCCCAGCAGCACCTTTTCGAAGCCCGTCTTGGCCATGTAGTCGCGCAGGGCCAGCACCATCACGTGGTAATCCTGCTCCAGGCTGTCGGGCAGATGCGCCATCGGCCCGGGCAGCGCGACCCATCGCCCGTCGCGGCGCTCGAAATCCACATGGACCACGGCCTCTTCCAGCACCGGCAGCTGCACCGCCAGCGCCCCGTGCCGGTTCAGCACGAAAGAGCCGCCATCGAAAACCTGGTCGTCCTGCCCGCCGACCATGTTCAGATAGACCAGCGGCACGTCGTTTTCGGTCACCCGCGCGACCATCTGGTTCAGACGCACCTCGCGCTTGTCGCGGAAATAGGGCGACCCATTGGGCACCAGCAGCAGCTCGGCCCCGCTTTCGACCATCGCCTCGCAGACATCCTCGTACCAGGCATCCTCGCAGATCGGCGTGCCGATGCGCAGCGGCCCGGCATCGAAGGGGCCTTCGATCTGCCCGCGCGAAAACACCCGCACCTCGTCGAAGACGTTGTAATTGGGCAGGAAATACTTGCGCGTCACATTGACGATCCGCCCGCCCCCGAGCACGAAATAGGCGTTGTGCAGCTTGGGCAGTTCGGCCAGCGGTGCACCGATCGCCAGCATCGGGCCCTCGGCACAATCCCGCGCCAGCGCCTCGACCGCCTCCAGCGCGCGGCGCTGGAAAATCGGTTTCTGCACCAGGTCCTGGGTCTGGTAGCCGGTCACGAACATCTCGGGCAGCATCACCAGGTCGGCCCCGGCGGCGCGGCCCGTTTCCCAGGCGGCGCGGGCGCGGGCGCAATTGCCCGCGATATCGCCCAGAACGGGGTTCAGCTGGGCAAGCGTGATGCGAAACGTGTCGGTCATGTCCGGGTCCCGGAGGCAGGTTCCGCCCCCATGTAGCAGAAAGCGCGGCAAGGGAAAGCCGAGGGGCCCGCGCCCCGTTGCCGAACCCGGCCCGAGCCTCTAGACTTGCCGCAACCACCTGAGGGGAGAGCAGAACCACATGAGGCGCCTGACGACGCACCTGATCCTTGCGGCGGCCCTGGCCCTGCCCGCGCCCGGCTTTGCGCAATCGGTCCAGACCAAGCAATACGACGATGGCGGCGTCTACGAGGGCCAGTTCCTCAACGGTCGCCAGCACGGCCAGGGCACCTACCGGCTGCCCAATGGCTACGAATATGCGGGCGAGTGGTTCGAGGGCGAAATCCGTGGCCAGGGCGTGGCGCGGTTTCCCAACGGGTCGGTCTACGAAGGCCAGTTCGCCGCCGGCAAGCCGCATGGCGTCGGCCTCATCACCTTCGCCGACGGCGGCACCTATGACGGCGACTGGGTCGAGGGCCAGATCACCGGCGTCGGCATCGCCCGCTATGCCAATGGCGTGGTCTACGAAGGCGACTTCCGCAATGCCATGCATCACGGCCAGGGGATCATGCGCAGCCCCGGCGGCTATGTCTACGAAGGCCCCTGGATCAACGGCATCAAGGAAGGCGACGGCACCATCACCTATCCCGACGGCGCGGTCTACGAGGGCGAATTGGTCGATGACCAGCGCCAGGGCCAGGGGCGGCTGACCATGCCGGACGGGCTGATCTACGAAGGCACCTGGGTCGACGGCCAGATCGAGGGCGAAGGCCGCCTGATCCAGCCCAATGGCGATATCTACGAAGGCGAACTGGTCGCCGGCAAGCGCGCGGGGACGGGCACCGTCACCTATGCCAACGGCGATGTCTACCGGGGCGATTTCGCGGATGACCTGCGCCACGGCCAGGGCAGCTTCACCGGCACCGACGGCTACCGCTATGTCGGCCAGTGGTCCGAGGGCCAGATCGAGGGCGAGGGCACCGTCACCTATCCCGACGGATCGGTCTATGCCGGCCAGTTCCGCGACGACCTGGCCCATGGCACCGGCAAGATCACCTATCCCGACGGCGCCACCTATGACGGCAACTGGGAAAACGGCGTGATCCAGGGCGAAGGCATCGCCACCTATGCCAACGGGCTGGTCTACGAGGGCGCATTCGTCAATGCCCAGAACCACGGGCAAGGCACCATGACCTATGCCGACGGCTATACCTATACCGGCAACTGGGAAAACGGTCAGCGCAGCGGCACGGGCGTGGCCACCTATGCCGACGGATCGGTCTATCAGGGCGAATTCGTCGCGGGCCAGCGCCACGGCACCGGCAAGATCACCATGCCGGACGGCTTCACCTATGAAGGCCAGTGGCAGGACGGCGAGATTTCGGGGCTGGGTATCGCCACCTATGCCGATGGGTCGGTCTACGAAGGCATGTTCCGGTCCGGCCGCCGCCAGGGCGAAGGGACGATGACCTATGCATCGGGAGAGGAACGCACGGGCGAATGGCAGGACGGCGCGCTGGTCACCCAGGACCGTGGCAGCCCCGCAACCGCCCCGGTCGGCGCCGAGGACGACGCCCCGACCCCCGAAGCGCTGCCGAGCGACGCGGACGGCCCGACCGGCGACTGACCCCGCCCGTCGCGGTCCGCCCATCGTATTCCGCCTGCCGCATTCCGCCTTTCGGACTTCAGCTGTCGCGATCCTTCAAGACAGCGCCCCCGCGCCGGGCGATCACGGGGCAGACCGACCCACGGAGGCCCCGATGATCTTTCGCTATACCATCCTCTATGTCGCGGATGTCGCCGCCGCGCTCGATTTCTATTCCCGCGCCTTCGGGCTGCAGAGCGGTTTTCTGCACGAGGCGGGCGATTACGGCGAACTGGACACCGGCGGCACCCGGCTGGCCTTTTCCGCCCGGTCCCTGATGCGCGACCTGGGCAAGGATCCGGCCCCGGCCGACCCCGACCGCCCGGTCTTCGAGATCGCCCTGGAAACCGACGACGTGCCCGCCGCCTTCGAGCGCGCCGTGGCGGCGGGTGCGGTGCCGCGCATGGCGCCGCAGGACCAGCCCTGGGGCCAGACGATCTCTTATGTCGCCTGCCCGGACGGCTACCTGATCGAGATCTGTTCGCCGGTCCAGCCGCCCAGCCCGGGCTGAGCCAGCAGCGCCAGCAGGCCCGGATCCCGGCGCAGACGCCCCGGGCTGTGCCCGAACCAGCGGGTGACATCGCGGGTCATGTGGGCCTGGTCGGCATAGCCGCCATCGGCGGCGATTTCGGCCAGCGGGGCCTGTCCGGCCAGGGCCGGCGCGATCGCCCGGGCCCGCCCCAGGCCGCGCCAGAATTCCGGCACCGGCTGGCCCAGAGCCCGGAACCGCCGTTGCAGGCTGCGCACCGACACCCCGGCCCGACGCGCGACCTGCGCGACAGTGGCGCCCGGGCAGGCCAGCGCGTCGATGACCGCGCACAGCTCGGCATCTAGTTCGATCAGGTCGTCGATCGGTGTGGCGACCGGATCGGCCTGCCGCAACCGTTCGACCGGCAGCCAGGCCCCGGGCCGCATCCGGTAGCCCGTCATCCGGACACCCGCGGCCAGCTGCACCCGCCGCGCCCGGTGGTCGAGGTCGGTCAGAACCAGCCGAGCCGGCCGGTCCGGCGCGTCCTGCACCACGATCACGTCGCGGCAGCCGTCCGGCAGGACGATCGCCGATCCGGGACCGGCGGCCTCGTGAACCCAGGCGTGGAGCATCATCCGCCCGGTATCGCGCGCAGCCCGGCCCCGGTCAATTGCCCCGACGCGATGCCGACCTTGGCGAACCCTTGGGGGCGCAGCGGCTCAGACCGGTTCCCCCGCGTCCAGCCTGTCCAGGAAATCCTCCGCCTCCGCCAGGATCGTGCGGCGTTTTCCGCCATCCATCCGGTCCCAGGTCCGGTAGATGTTCGCCATCCTCGGATTGCCCTCGAACCGCGCCCGGTGCCGGTCCAGGAAATGCCAGTAGAGCAGGTTGAACGGGCAGGCGCCGGCACCCAGTTTCGTGGTTACCGAATAGCTGCAGGACCTGCAGTAATCGGACATCTTGTTGATGTAGTTTCCGCTGGAAACATAAGGCTTGGAGCCGACCACGCCGCCATCGGCGAACTGGCTCATCCCGATCGTGTTCGGCGCCTCGACCCATTCATAGGCATCGGCATAAACGGCCAGATACCATTCATGGACCGCGGCCGGATCGACCCCGGCCAGCAGGGCGAAATTGCCGGTCACCATCAGCCGCTGGATGTGATGCGCATAGGCCTCGTCCCGGGTTTGGCCCACCGCTTCAGCCATGCAACGCATGCCGGTTTCGGCACCCCAATAGACCGGCGGCAATTTTCGTTTGTGTTTCAGGCTGTTCTGCGCCGTGTAGCCGGGCCCTTCCAGGAAATAGACCCCGCGCACGAATTCCCGCCAGCCGATGATCTGGCGAATGAACCCCTCGGCGGCATTGATCGGCACATCACCGTTTTTCCACGCCGCTTCAACGGCTTGGCAAATCTCCAAAGGCGCCAGCAACCCGGCATTCAGATAGGCCGACAGCACCGCGTGCCACAGGAATGGCGCGCCGCGCAGCATCGCATCCTGGTAATCGCCGAATTTCGGCAGCCCGCCCGTGATCCAATGGGCCAGAGCCTGCCGCGCCTGGCCCCGGTCGGTGGCGAACCAGAAGGGTCGCAACTCTCCGAAATTGCGGGTGAATTTCCGATCCACCAGATCCAGAACATCGTCCACCACCGGATCCGGCGTGAACCGCATCGGCCCGGAAAAATCCACCCCGCCCGGCGCCGGCTTGCGATTGTCATGGTCGAAATTCCACTGCCCGCCGGCCGGTTGGTCCTCCTCCATCAACAGCCCGGTCTTTCGGCGCATCTCGCGATAGAAATACTCCATCCGCAACGTCTTGCGACCCTCGGCCCAGCGCTCGAACTCGGCATGCGAACACAGGAACCGGTCGTCCTCGAGCATCCGCAGCTTGACCGGACAGGCCCGCAACGCCTCGATCAGCCGCCATTCACCGGGCTCGGTGACCAGCACTTCGTCGGCGCCAACCTCCCCTGCCCGGCGCATCAACTCGGCGCAGATGCTTTTGCCGGTCTCGTCGTCATCGAGCCGCGAATACCGCACCTCCCAGCCGTCGTCGCGCAGCTGTCGCGCGAATTTGCGCATCGCGGCGAACAGGAAGGCGATCTTCTTGGGGTGGTGCGGCACATAGCCCGCCTCGTCCGCCACCTCGGCCATGACCACCACGTCGCGGGCCTTGTCGGCGGCGCGCAGGGCCGCGCTATCGGGTGTCAGCTGGTCGCCCAGCACCAGCACCAGACGCGTCACCAGGGGATCTCCCGCCCTGCATAATCGAAGAATCCGCCGGATTGATCCGGCCCCAACCCCTCAAGAACAGTGCACAAGTTCGCCGCGGCCTGGTCCGGCGTCACCTTGTCATGCCCGGGGTATCCGGCGGTGAATTCCGTCGCCACGGTCCCCGGATGCAGCGCCGCGATCACCGCCTGCTTGCGCTTGCGGCCGATCTCGATCGCCGCGCCGCGCACCACCTGGTTCACCGCCGCCTTGGAGGCGCGATAGGCATACCAGCCGCCCAGCCGGTTGTCGCCGATCGAGCCGACCCGCGCCGACAGCACGCCCACCGCCGAACGCCCGTCGCGCGGCAGCAGGCGCGGCAGCTGCGCCAGGACCAGCGCCGGGCCGATCGCGTTGATCGCCATGACCTGTGCCATCCGCCCGGCCTCCAGCTGGTCCAGCGCCTTTTCCGGCGCCCCGCCCGCGGCCAGGGTCCCGATGGCGCAGAACACGGTGTCGAACGGCCCCTCCAGCGCCGCCATGACCCGCGCCACCGCGCCGGGGTCGGTCACGTCCAGCCCGTCGCGCGACCGCGACAGGCCACTCACCTCATGGCCCCGCGACGTCAGTTCGGCCACCAGGGCCGCTCCGATCCCGCCCGAAGCGCCGATCACCAATGCGCGTTTCATGTCGGCCCATCTAGCACGCCCGGCCGGGCCGGCAACGCGTTGCACCGGGCTGCGGCCTGTGCCAATCGGTCCCGGCAACAGGAGGATTCCCGATGGGCGAAATCGTCATGGTCCGCCACGGCCAGGCCAATACCGGCGCGCAAAGCGAAACGGACTACGACCGCCTGTCGCCGCTGGGCCATGTCCAGGCCGGCTGGCTGGGCGATTGGCTCGATGCCCATGACCCGGGCTTCGACCTGGTCCTGTCGGGCACCATGCGCCGCCACCGCGAAACCGCCGCCGGGATGCGCCGGACGCCGCACGACGAGGATACCCGCCTCAACGAGATCGACTATTTCGCCCTGGCCCGGGATATCGAGATCACCCACGGCCTGCCCCGGCCGGCCTGCGAACAGGATTTCGCCAGCCATGTGCCGCAGACCTTCGCCGCCTGGCACGCGGCCGATATCGCCGGCGCCGAACCCTTTGCCCGGTTCGAGGACCGGGTCCGCGACGTGTTGCAGGAGGCCGCCGAACCGGGCCGCCGGGTGCTGTGCGTGACCTCGGGCGGGATCATCGCCATGGCGCTGCGCATCGCGCTGGGTCTGGATACCGAGCGGCTGGCCCAGGTGCTGCTGCCGATCTACAATTCGTCGCTGCACCGGTTCCGGGTCCTCGACAGCGGCATTTTCCTGAGCGCCTTCAACGCCATCCCCCATCTCGACCCGCCCGATCGCGCCGACAGCCGCAGCTGGATCTGACGCCCGCCGCTTCTTTGGGTCCCGAATATCCCCGCCAAAGGCCCCGGCCGGCGACAGGCCCCGACCCCGGGTCGGGGCGTCGCCTTGCCACTGGCGGAATGAAAGCGCGCGGAAGCGCACAATTTGGCCGCCCGCCCCTTTCCAATCGCGCGCCAGGGCGTATAGTGCCGCCCCATGACGCAGCGTGCGCATATCCAGGCCCTTGGCCTGCTGCTCCTTAGCCGCCTCTGAGCGTGCCTTTTGGCGCGACCGCTCAGGGGTGACCACCGCGCCGAAGACCGCTAAGGAAATCAAGGAAATACGAACATGTCCGACCATGTGTTGATCTTCGACACCACCTTGCGCGACGGCGAGCAATCCCCGGGCGCGACCATGACCCATGACGAAAAGCTGGAAATCGCCGAGATGCTGGACGACATGGGCGTCGACATCATCGAGGCCGGGTTTCCGATCGCCTCGGAGGGCGATTTCGCCGCCGTGAGCGAGATCGCCAAACGCAGCAAGGACGCCACGATCTGCGGCCTGTCCCGGGCCAATTTCAAGGATATCGACCGCTGCTGGGAGGCGGTGAAACACGCGCAATCGCCGCGCATTCACACCTTCATCGGCACCTCGCCGCTGCACCGGGCGATCCCGAATCTGACCATGGACGAGATGGCCGAGCGGATCCACGATTGCGTCACCCATGCCCGCAACCTGTGCGACAACGTGCAATGGTCGTCGATGGATGCGACCCGGACCGAATGGGAGTTTCTCAAGCGCACCGTCGATATCGCCATTCGCGCCGGCGCCACGACGATCAACATCCCCGACACGGTGGGCTATACCGAACCGGCCGAATCCGCCGACCTGATCCGCCGCCTGATCGCCGAGGTGGACGGCGCCGACACCGTCGTCTTCTCGACCCATTGCCACAACGATCTGGGCATGGCGACCGCCAATTCCCTGGCCGCGATCAAGGGCGGCGCGCGACAGATCGAATGCACCATCAACGGCCTTGGCGAACGGGCCGGCAACACCGCGCTGGAAGAGGTGGTGATGGCCCTCAAGGTGCGCCAGGACGTGATGCCCTACGACACCCGCATCGACACCACGCGGATCATGAACATCTCGCGCCGGGTCGCCACCGTGTCGGGCTTCAACGTGCAGTTCAACAAGGCGATCGTCGGCAAGAACGCCTTTGCCCATGAAAGCGGCATCCATCAGGACGGCATGCTCAAGAACCGCGAAACCTTCGAGGTGATGCGCCCGGAGGATGTCGGGCTGGCCGGCACCTCGCTGCCGCTGGGCAAGCATTCCGGCCGGGCCGCGCTGCGCGCCAAGCTGGCCGAGCTGGGCTATGATCTGGGCGATAACGAGCTGGCCGATTTCTTTGTCCGGTTCAAGGACCTCGCCGACCGCAAGAAAGAGGTGTTCGACGACGACCTGATCGCCCTGGTCCAGACCAACGAGGCGGCCGAGGATCATCTGAAGCTGGTCGCGCTCAGGGTCGTCTGCGGCACCGGCGGCCCGGCCGAGGCGGTGCTGTCCCTGTCGGTCGACGGCGCCGAGACCACGGTGACCGAAACCGGCGACGGCCCGGTCGATGCGGCCTTCCGCGCCGTGCGGGCGATCTGGCCCAATGCCGCGCGGCTCGAGCTTTACCAGGTTCACGCGGTGACCGAAGGCACCGACGCCCAGGCCACGGTCAGCGTGCGGCTGTCCGAAGACGGCCGCAGCGCCACCGGCTCATCGGCCGATACCGATACGGTCGTCGCCTCGGTGCGGGCCTATGTCAATGCGCTCAACCGGCTGATCGTGCGCCGCGCCAAGACCGGTCCGAACGCGGATGTGAAGGAAATCCGCTACACCGATTCGGGAAGCTGACGGGGCACCTTTCGCGCCGCTGTCGCGGATTGCGCCGGGCCCGGATGGCGGCCCGGCGTCACCCCGGCCCGAATGCGGTGCGGCGGCGCACGGCGGAATAACGCGCGGTTTTCCCGCATCCCCCTTTCCCAGCTTGGGTACCGGGCCTATAACCGCCCGAGTCCGCGCCCCGGTGGGGAGTCGCGGACATCGCGCATATGGGAACGGGTCCATCACATGATCTCTCTTGGCTCCATCTTTTCGTCGGACATGGCGATCGACCTGGGGACGGCGAATACATTGGTCTATGTCAAGGGCCGCGGGGTGATCCTGTCGGAACCCTCGGTGGTCGCCTATCACGTCAAGGACGGCGTCAAGAAGGTGCTGGCGGTGGGCGAGGATGCCAAGCTGATGCTGGGCCGCACCCCCGGCAGCATCGAGGCGATCCGGCCGATGCGCGAAGGCGTGATCGCCGATTTCGACGTCGCCGAAGAGATGATCAAGCACTTCATCCGCAAGGTTCACAAGCGGTCGACCTTTTCCAAGCCCAAGATCATCGTCTGCGTGCCCCACGGCGCGACCCCGGTCGAAAAGCGCGCCATTCGCCAGTCGGTCCTGTCCGCCGGCGCCCGCCGCGCCGGGCTGATCGCCGAACCCATCGCCGCGGCCATCGGGGCGGGGATGCCGATCACCGATCCGACCGGCAACATGGTCGTCGATATCGGCGGCGGCACCACCGAGGTGGCGGTGCTGTCGCTGGGCGACATCGTCTATGCCCGCTCGGTCCGGGTCGGCGGCGACCGGATGGACGAGGCGATCATCAGCTACCTGCGGCGCCAGCATAACCTGCTGATCGGGGAATCGACGGCCGAGCGGATCAAGACCTCGATCGGCACCGCGCGGATGCCCGACGATGGCCGCGGCCAGTCGATGCAGATCCGCGGCCGCGACCTGCTGAACGGCGTGCCCAAGGAAACCGAGATCAGCCAGGCCCAGGTGGCCGAGGCGCTGGCCGAACCGGTCCAGCAGATCTGCGAGGCGGTGATGACCGCGCTGGAAGCGACCCCGCCGGACCTGGCCGCCGACATCGTCGATCGTGGCGTGATGCTGACCGGCGGCGGTGCGCTGCTGGGCGAGCTGGACCTGGCCCTGCGCGAACAGACCGGCCTTGCGATCAGCGTTGCCGATGAAAGCCTCAACTGCGTCGCGTTGGGCACCGGCAAGGCGCTGGAATACGAAAAGCAGCTGCGCCACGTGATCGATTACGACAGCTGAGAAAGCCCCCAAGAACATCTTTTTTCAACTCCATATCAAACGCTTGCCGGAAACTCTTCATCTTCGCCCAATGGCCCGGCATCGCCGCATGTGGCGCCGGGGGCCCGATACCCGACCAGGTTTCGGGGGCGGCGGTGCAACATGCTGACCGATTTGTCACTCAACCCCTGTCCGGCGGCGTGATATAGCCCGCCCATGGCCCGTGACCGCAACGCCCAGGATGACTTCATCTCGCCGGTGCGCCGATTGCTGATCGGGCTGCTGGTGCTGTGCATGTTCGGCCTGTTCGTGGTCTGGCGGATCGACAGCCCGCGGGTCGAACGCATCCGCGCCGCGATCATCGACGCGGTGGTGCCGAATTTCGACTGGGCGATGGCGCCGGTCACCGGGGTGGTCAACCTGGTCTCGGATTTCCGCTCCTACCAGCGGATCTATGAACAGAACCTGGAATTGCGCCGCGAATTGCAGATCATGAAGGCCTGGCGCGAGGCGGCGATGCGGCTGGACCAGGAAAACGCCAAGCTGCGCGATCTGAACAACCTGGCGCTCGATCCCCAACTGACCTACGTGACCGGGGTGGTGCTGGCCGATAGCGGCTCTCCGTTCCGGCAATCGGTGCTGCTGAACGTGGGGGCCCGCGACGGGGTGCTGGACGGCTGGCCGACGATGGACGGGATGGGCCTGGTCGGCCGGATCGCCGGGGTCGGCGGCGATACCAGCCGGGTGATGCTGGTGACCGATACCTCCAGCCGGATCCCGGTGATCCTCGAAGGTTCGGGGCAGCGGGCGATCCTGGCCGGCGACAACACGATCAACCCGCCGCTCGATTTCATCGAGGTGCCGGACCGGGTCAAGCTGGCGGACCGGATCGTGACCTCGGGCGATGGCGGGGTGTTTCCCGGCGGGCTGCTGGTCGGCCATGTGGTCGAGGATTCGAACGGAAGACTGCGCGCCCGGCTGGCCGCCGATCTGGGGCGGCTCGAATTCCTGCGCGTCCTGCGCAGCCAGGCGATCGAGCGGATCAGCGATCCGGGCACCCTGCTGGCGCCGCTGCAGATGCCGGATTTCGCAGCCCCCCCGGACGACGAGACCGCGGCCGGAGAGGACCCGGCCGACGCCACCGCCGGGGCGACCGATGGCTGAGGTCACCGCCCGCCGGGTCTGGACCGGGCGGCTGCGCTACGCGGTGATCGCCCTGGCCATCCTGTTCTTCCAGCTTCTGCCGCTGCAGACCTTGCCGCGCAACTGGGGCGCTCCGGACATCCTGCTGCTGGTGACGCTGGCCTTCGCCG
Organism: Rhodobacteraceae bacterium HLUCCA08; assembly: GCA_001314655.1. Classification (GTDB taxonomy): domain Bacteria; phylum Pseudomonadota; class Alphaproteobacteria; order Rhodobacterales; family Rhodobacteraceae; genus Salibaculum. The sequence continues at coordinate 148,701 of LJSF01000044.1, forward strand.
CGCGTCGTCCCGATCACGTTCCGGCCCTGCTGGTCGCGGCGGCCATGCTGCTGTCGGACATGCTGCTGCAACGGCCTCCGGGGCTGTGGACCGGGCTGGTGCTGATCCTGACGGAATTGCTGCGCAGCCGGGCGCGGTCGATGCGGTCGCTGCCGTTTCCGCTGGAATGGGGTTTCGTCGCGATCGGGATCGGCGCGATCACGCTGGCCAACCGGGCGATCCTGGCGATCCTGCTGGTGCCGGTCGCTCCGATGGGGCTGACTTTGACACAGTTGGCGATTACCATTGTCGCCTACCCCATCGTGGTCGCGCTGGCCCATTTCGCGCTGCGCGTCAACCGGCCGGCCCAGGGGGCCGTCGACGAATTCGGACACAGGCTATGAAGCGCGGACCCAAGGAAACTGCCGAAAGCGCCCGCCGGATTTCCCGGCGCGCCATGCTGCTGGGCAGTGCCCAGCTGGCCGTCATGGGCACGCTCGCCTGGCGCATGCGCTCGATGCAGGTCGGCCAGGCCGAGGAATACCGCATGCTGGCCGAGGAAAACCGGATCAAGATCGAACTGATCCCGCCGGCGCGCGGGCTGGTCTTCGACGTCAACGGTGTCGTGCTGGCCGATAACGAACAATTCTACAACATCGTCATGACCCGCGAGGATGCGGGCGATGTCGATACGGTCCTGGCCCGCCTGGCCCGCCTGGTCGCGCTGGATCCCGAACGGGTCGAAGAGGCCCGCGCGGAATTGCTGACCCGGGATCCCTTCATCCCGGTCACCCTGGCCGAACGGGTCCCGTGGGAAGATGTCTCGCGCGTGACGGTCAATGCCCCGGCCCTGCCCGGGGTGCGCGCCAAGCAGGGGCTCAGCCGGACCTATCCGCAGGGCGCGGACATGGCGCATGTGGTCGGCTATGTCGGTCCGGTCAGCGATTACGACCTGAGCCGCATCGACGATCGCGACCCGCTGCTGCGCATCCCCCGATTCCAGATCGGCAAATACATGGTCGAGAACAAGCTGGAGCGCAGCCTGCGCGGCGGTGCCGGCACCCTGGAGGTCGAGGTCAACAATGCCGGCCGGGTGATGCGCGAACTGGAGCGCCAGGAGGGCGTGCCCGGCGCCGACCTGCAACTGACCGTCGATGCCCGGCTGCAGAACTACGTCCAGGCCCGGCTGGGCGAGGAAAGCGCCGCGGCGATCGTGATCGACCTGGAGGATGGCGACCTGCGCGCCATCGGATCGGCCCCCAGTTTCGACCCGAACCTGTTCGTGCGCGGCATTTCGGTCAGCGATTGGGATTTCCTCAACGAACGCCACAAGCCGGCCAATGAACACCATCGCCCGCTGGCCGCGAAGACCGTGCAGGGCGCCTATCCGCCGGGATCGACCTTCAAGATGATCACCGCGCTGGCCGCCCTGGCCGACGGCGTGATCGGACCCGAGGAAACCGTGCGCTGCATCGGTCACCTGGACGTGTCCGACGTGCGGTTCCATTGCTGGAAACGCGCCGGGCACGGCAACATGAACGTCCACGAGGCGCTCAAGCAAAGCTGCGACGTCTATTTCTACGACATCGCCCAGCGCGTCGGCATCGACAAGATCGCGGAAATGGCGCGCAAGTTCGGGCTGGGGGTCCGTCATGACGTGCCGATGTCAGCGGTTCATCGCGGGATCATGCCCGACCACGCCTGGGCGCGCGAAGAACGCGGCCGCGAATGGCGGATCGGCGACACGGTCAATGCCTCGATCGGCCAGGGCGACGTTCTGGCCAGCCCGCTGCAACTGGCGGTGATGACCGCGCGGCTGGCGACCGGCCGGGCCATCGTGCCGCGCCTGGTGCGATCGATCGACGGGGTCGGGGAACCGTCCGGGCGCGGCGCCGAGATCGATGTGAACCCCAATCACCTGATCCGCATCCGGCAGGCGATGCATGCGGTGTCGAATCATTCGCGCGGCACCGCCTATGCCTCGCGCATCGTCGAGGACCGGTTCCGCCTGGCCGGCAAGACCGGCACCTCCCAGGTCCGCCGGATCACCGCCGAGGAACGCGCGCGCGGGGTCATCCGCAACGAGGACCTGCCCTGGCACCGGCGCGACCATGCCCTGTTCGTCGGCTATGCCCCGTTCGACGCGCCGCGCTATGCCGTCGCGGTTGTCGTCGAACATGGCGGCGGCGGCTCGACCGCGGCGGCGCCGATCGCCCGCGACATCCTGCTGCAGGCGCTCTATGACGGCACCCCGCCGCTGGCGGCCTATCCGTCGAACCTGCGCGGCCGGATCGCCGAACAGCAACGCCGGCTGGAGTTGCGCGACATCCAGCCCGGCCGCACCACGGACAGGGCGTGACGCGCGATGTCCTATCTTGAATATCAGGTCAAACACGTCCCCCAGGGGTTTCGCAAGCTGCTCTATCTCAACTGGCCGCTGGTGATCCTGCTGACCGCCGTGGCCAGCGCCGGGTTCCTGATGCTCTATTCCGTCGCCGGCGGCGACATCACCCTCTGGGCGCAGCCGCAGATGGAACGTTACGGGATGGGTTTCGTGCTGATGCTGGTCATCGCCATGGTCCCGATCTGGTTCTGGCGGAACATGTCGGTGCTGGCCTATGGCTTCGCGCTGATCCTGCTGCTGCTGGTGCCGCTGATCGGGGTCGAGCGCAACGGCTCGCAACGCTGGCTGGATCTGGGGCCGATGCTGCTGCAACCCTCCGAGGTCATGAAGATCTCGATGGTGATGATCCTGGCGGCCTATTACGACTGGTTGCCATTGAACCGGGTCAGCCGCCCGGTCTTTGTCCTGATCCCGCTGGTGCTGATCGCGATTCCGGTCCTGCTGGTGCGCGACCAGCCCGACCTTGGCACCGCGTTGCTGCTGCTGGCCGGCGGCGGCGCGATGATGTTCCTGGCCGGGGTGCACTGGCTCTATTTCGCCAGCGTCATCGGGGCCGGGGTCGGCGCGGTCGTCGCGGTGTTCAAGTCGCGGGGCACCGACTGGCAGATCCTGGCCGATTACCAATATGCCCGGATCGACACCTTCCTGGACCCGACCGCCGATCCGCTGGCGGCCGGGTATCACATCACACAGGCCAAGATCGCCTTCGGATCCGGCGGGCTGACCGGCCGGGGCTTCATGGAGGGCACCCAGACCCGGCTCAATTTCCTGCCCGAAAAGCAGACCGACTTCATCTTCAACACCCTGGCCGAGGAATTCGGCTTTGTCGGAACCTCGACCCTGCTGCTGCTTTACGGGCTGATCGTGCTGTTCTGCGTGATCTCGGCCCTGCGGATGGCCGACCGTTTCGCATCGCTGCTGGTGCTGGGGGTGGCGGTGACCTTCTTCCTCTATTTCGGCGTCAACATGGCCATGGTGACGGGTCTGGCCCCGGTGGTCGGCGTGCCGCTGCCGCTGGTCAGCTATGGCGGGTCGGCCATGCTGGTGCTTCTTGCCGCTTTCGGCCTGGTTCAATCCGCCCATGTCCACCGACCGCGCTGATCCCATCCGGGTGCTGTTCGCCGCCCCTGCCGGGGCGTGGGAGACCTATCGCGAGGCCCTGCCCCGCGCCTTCGACGCGGCCGGGCTGGACGTGGAGCTGAGCCGCGACATCCCGCCCGAGGCCGCCGATTACCTGGTGGTCACCCCCAAGGGCCCGATCCGCGATTTTTCCCCGTTCACCCGGGCGCGCGCAGTGCTGAACCTCTGGGCCGGGGTCGAGGCGCTGGTCGACAACCCGACCCTGACCCAGCCGCTGGTGCGGATGATCGATCCCGGGCTGACGCAGGGCATGGTGGAATGGGTCACCGGCCATGCCTTGCGCCATCACCTGAACACCGATCTGCATGTCACCGGCCAGGACGGGATCTGGCGCAGCCATGTGCCGCCGCTGGCGCAGGACCGTCCGGTCACGGTTCTGGGCCTGGGCGAACTGGGCGCGGCCTGCGCCCAGGCCCTGGCGGCGCTGGGATTCCCGGTGACCGGCTGGAGCCGCGGCGCCAAGGCGATCGACGGCATCCGCTGCCTGCACGGCAGCGCCGGGCTGGAAACCGCGCTGCGCGGGGCGCAGATCGTCATCCTGCTGCTGCCGCTGACCCGGCTGACCCACAACCTGCTGAACGCGACGCGGCTGGCCTGGCTGCCCAAGGGGGCGGTCGTGATCAATCCCGGGCGCGGCCCGCTGATCGATGACGATGCGCTTCTGGCGGCGCTGGACGCCGGCTTGGGACATGCGACGCTGGACGTGTTCCGGACCGAGCCGCTGCCGCCCGACCATCCGTTCTGGGCCCACCCCAAAGTCACCGTGACGCCGCATATCGCCAGCGAGACCCGCGCGCTCAGCGCCGCGCGGGCGGTCGCCGCGAATATCGCGCGGGCCGAGGCCGGCGACAGGATGGACGGCCTGGTCGACCGCGACCGGGGGTATTAGCGCAGCTTCGGCGGCCGGTCCGGGTCCATGCCGGGGTTCGAGCCGGGCACCTTCGGGGCCTGAGGTTCGGGCAGGTCGAAGCGCAGGGCGACCTTGTCCAGCGCCGGCAGGATCGGCGCGTCGGGCGCCAGATGCACGATATCCAGCGTCAGGCTGTCGTCGCCGGAAAAGGTCAAGGCCTCGCTCAGGTCCGCCGACAAGGCCGCCTCGGCCCCCGGCGCGGTGCCGATCAGCGCCAGAAGATGCCCGCCATGCCCGTCCGCATAGCGCACCCCGGCCAGGTAGGCGGCGCGCGCCAGCCCGCCGGCCCGGGCCAGCCGACGATCCAGCGCCGCCAGCAGCGACGGCGCCAGGCCCTCGGGCGGCAGAAGTTCGGCGATGCGGTCCTCGACCTCGGACGGCGCGCCGGCCAGGGTCCGGGCCAGCCAGTCCACGGCCTCGGCCGGCAGCAGCATCTGCGACGGGGCGACGCCGATATTCAGCGCCAGCCCGATCCCCCTGCCCTCCAGCATCGCCGCCAGGCCGCGCCCGGGCAGGGACGCGAAGGGCGCCGCGCCGCCGACGAAATCCGACAGGCGCCCGATATCGTCGAAAACCAGAACGAATTGCCCTTCTTCGACCTCGAACAGGCGGGGGTTCACGTCCGCGCCTGTCGGCTCGTCCTCCAGCAGCAGGAACAGCTCCGCCTCGGCCAGGGCCTCGTAGAACCGCAGCCGGGCGCCGTCATCGCCGGGGCGGGCATGCATCGCCGCATGGGCGTGGTCGATCGCACTCATCCAGGACCTCTCTGACCCGGGCCCGCAGGGCCGGCAGAAGCTCGGCCTCGAACCAGGAATGTGTCTTCAGCCAGCCCGTATTGCGCCAGGACGGATGAGGCAAGGGGAACACCCCGGGCGCATGGTCGCGCCAGGCGGCGACGCGGGCGGTCACGCCGGGGCCGCGGCCCATGTGCCAGTCCTGGGCATGGCCGCCGACAAGAATGCGCAGCCGCAACGCCGGAAGCCGCGCCATGACCTGCGCGTGCCAGGTGCGGGCACAGATCGGCGGCGGCGGCAGGTCCGCCCCGCGCGCGTCATAGCCCGGAAAGCAGAACGCCATCGGCACGATCGCCACCCGGTCGCGGTCGTAGAATTCGGTCTCGGTCAGGCCCAGCCAGGCGCGCAGCCTGTCGCCGGACCGGTCGCGGAACGGCACGCCCGCCTCGTGCACCCGCGCGCCGGGGGCCTGGCCGGCGATCAGAATCCGCGCGCCGGGCCGGAACCAGACCACCGGACGGGGCGCATGGCCGGTGGCGGTCGCCGCGAAACGCCCGGCACACAGCCGACAGGCGGCGATGCCTTGCCGCAGCCCGGTCACGTCCAGGACCCGCGAAAACCGGCATCAAACGGCCGATGCCGGCACGTCGCGACAGGTCGTTCGGCCAAATCAATTGTTTTTTTACGGGTCATGACGACATACTATCGCCAGATTGTCGCGGTATCGCGAACAATGTAACGTCACAGGCGCAGGAAGGCCCGGCACCGCGGCCAAAAGGCGACCGGAGGCGGGGGCCACAGGCAAGGAAGCCCGATGCTGGAATTCGACGAGGTGAGCAAGTCCTTCTGGACCGGCCAGCAGCGCAAGGTGATCCTTGACCGCGCCTCGTTCCGCGTCGAACTGGGCCACAGCCTGGGCATCCTTGCGCCCAACGGAACCGGCAAGACGACGATCATCAACATGATGGCGGGGCTCGAAAAACCCGACGAAGGCACGATCACCCGGACTTGCCGCGTGTCCTTTCCGCTGGGTTTCATGGGCGGGGTCGTCAACCGCCACACCGCGCGCGAGAATGCCCGCTACATCGCCCGGCTCTATGACCTCGACCCCGATTACGTGGAGGCGTTCTGCCGCTGGATGGCCGGGATCAAGGAATATTTCGACATGCCCGTCGGCACCTATTCGCAAGGGATGCGGGCGCGGTTCACCTTTTCGTTGATGCTGGCGCTGGATTTCGACATCTACCTGATCGACGAAGGCATGCCGCAGACCACCGATACCGAGTTCAACCGCAAGGCCGGCGAGATGCTGAAGGAGCGGTTGACCAACACCACCGTCATCATCGTCAGCCACCAGGCCGCGGTGCTTGAGAAATTCGCCCGATCCGCCGCCGTGCTGCGCGACGGCAAGATCATCATGTTCGACACACTCGAAGAAGCGAAACAGCTTTATGACTACGAAGCCCAGGGCTAGGAAATTCCGCATTCGCCGCACCGGCGACCATCCGGCCGCGCCCTCGGACGGGGTGCAGCCCGATCCATCCGGTGCCGAAGCGGCCCCCGATGGCGCGCCGCGCATCCTCCGTGCCGCCCCGGACGGGGAGGACGCGCCGCAGGCCGGGGCCGACAATGCCGCGCCCGTCGGGGCCGAGACCGACCTGGACGCGATCCGCAAGGAGGGGCTGACCGGGCGGCAATTGCGCATGGCCCGTCGGGTGGCGCAGAAACACGGCCTGCCGGTGACATCGGATTTCGACGCCGTGCGGCAATTGCGCCTGAAGGGGATCGACCCGTTCCAGCGCTCCAACATCCTCGAACTGGTCGCACCGGGCAGCGCCGTGCCTCAGGCCGAGGCCGGCGGCGCGGTGCCGCCCGGCGGCCGTCCGGGCCTTCCGGCCCGCACCGGCGCGGGCCAGCCCGGCGCGCAATTGCCGCAGGCGATCCAGGTCGCCCGCGTGCCTTCGACCGAGCTGGCCCATGACGACCCGGCCGAACGGCGCGCCTCGGAAATCCGCAAGATCCAGAAGGACATCGCCCGCCGCCGCCGCCGCAAACTGGCGGCGCTGTTCACGCGTCTGGCGGTCTTTGTCGGGCTGCCGACGCTGATGACCGGCTGGTATTTCTTCGTGCTGGCGACGCCGATGTACGCCACCAAATCCGAATTCGTGATCGAACAGCAGGAAAGCCAGGGCGCGACGCCGTTCGGCGGGCTGATGCAGGGCACCGGGCTGGCGACCCAGCGCGATGCCAGCGGCACCCAATCCTACCTGATGTCGCGCGAGGCGATGATCCGGCTGGACGAGGAGCTGGGCTTCGTCGCGCATTTCCAGAACCCCGAGATCGACGCGATCCAGCGCCTGCCCGAGGACGCGACCTATGAAGACGCCTACGGCATCTACCAGGACCGGGTGAAGATCGGCTACGACCCGACCGAAGGCATCCTGAAGATGGAGGTGGTCGCCTCCGACCCCGCCATCAGCCAGCAATTCTCGGAGGCGCTGATCGGCTTCGCCGAAGAACGTGTGGACCAGATGTCCCAGCGCGCCCGCGAAGATGCCATGGCCGGCGCCCTGCAAAGCTACGAAGAGGCCGAGGATCGCCGACGCGAAGCCCTGAACGAGCTGACCACGGCCCAGGCCATGGTCGAAACCACCGACCCGGTCGGTCTGACCGCCGCCCTGCAGCAGCGGATCACCGCGCTGCAGCTCGAACTGGACCAGAAGCAGGTCGAACTCGCCAACCGCCTGGCCACCGGCGCGGGCGACGCCCGCCTGGCCCCGATCCGGTCCGAGATCGAGATTCTCGACGGCCAGATCGAAGCCTTGCGCGCCCAGATGAGCGAAAGCTCGGGCAGCCGGTTTTCGATCACCGACATCACCGCCCAGCTGCGCCAGGCCGAGGAAAACTATGCGTTCCAGACCGTTCTGGTGCAGCAGGCCCTGACCGCGATGGAAACCGCGCGCATCGAGGCCGACCGCCAGCGCATCTATCTGGAAACCAATGTCGCCCCGATCGCGCCCGATGCGCCCAGCTATCCGCGCGCCTTCGAGGATACGCTGCTGGCCTTCCTGATCTTTTCGGGCATCTACCTGATGGTCTCGCTCACCGCCTCGATCCTGCGCGAACAGGTCAGTTCCTGATGAAAGACGTCCGGATCGGCAAGGTCTTTGCCGGCAATGACCGGCCGCTCACGGTGATCGCCGGCCCCTGCCAGCTGGAAAGCCTGGACCATGCCCGGATGATCGCCGGTGAAATGGCCCGGATCTGCGACGCCCATGGCGCGGCTTTCGTGTTCAAGGCCAGTTTCGACAAGGCCAACCGCACCTCGCTGTCCGGCGAACGCGGCATCGGCATCGACGCGGGGCTGCGGATCCTGTCGGCGATCAAGGCCGAATTCGGCTGCCCGGTCCTGACGGATGTGCATACCGAAGGCCAATGCGCCCCGGTGGCGCAGGTGGTCGACGTGCTGCAGATTCCGGCCTTTCTGTGCCGCCAGACCGATCTGCTGCTTGCCGCCGGCGAAACCGGCGCCGCGATCAACATCAAGAAGGGCCAGTTCCTGGCGCCCTGGGACATGGCCAATGTCGCAGACAAGTTCGCCAGCACCGGCAACGACCGCATCCTGCTGACCGAACGCGGCACCTCCTTCGGCTACAACACGCTGGTCGCCGACATGCGCGCCTTGCCGCAGATGGCGCAGACCGGCTACCCGGTGATCATGGACGCCACCCATTCGGTGCAGCAACCCGGCGGCCGCGGCGGATCCTCGGGCGGACAGCGCGAATTCGCGCCGGTGATGGCCCGCGCGGCGGTGTCCCTGGGCATCGCCGGGGTGTTCATCGAAACCCACCAGGATCCGGACACTGCCCCCAGCGACGGGCCGAACATGATCCCGCTGGCGCGGATGGAGGCCCTGGTCGCCAGCCTGATGGCCTTCGACCGCCTGGCCAAGGCCGACCCGATCCGGGTCTGAGCCACGGGGCGCCTGCCCTCGACACGCGATGGCGGGCACCCAACGGCGCCGGACCGACCCAAGCGGAATTTGCAATTCAAAGCCTGGGTGAAACCCATTAGGATCGCCCGGGCATTTCCAACGGATCGTCCTTTCATGCCGTCTCTGCGTCTTCTGGCCCTGCTTGTCCTTCTGGTGCTGCCGGTCGCCGCGGCACCGCAGCAGGCCGACGGCCCCGCGGGCACCATCACCGCCGCGCAATCCGACCAGTCGGACGCCGAAATGGCCGTCCGGATCCGCGAAATCCTGCGCGAGCTGGGCAATTACGAGGATATCACCGTTGTCGTCAGCGAAGGCGTCGTGACCCTGCGCGGGACGACCAATTCCCTGACCGAGGCGACGGCGCTCGAAAACCTGGTCGGCCGGGTCGAAGGGGTCGTGGCGATCAAGAACGAGGTGACCGAAACCCCCGATATCGTGCGGCGCCTGAACCCGGCGATGGAGCGGTTCGGCGCCCGCCTCGAAACGCTTCTGGTCCAGTTGCCACTGGCGCTGATCGCCCTGGCGGTGTTCATCCTCGTGGTGGTCGTCGGAACCCGGGTCGCGCGACTTGAAAAGCCATGGAACCGGTTGGCGCCGAACGCCTTCATCGCCGATCTGTTCCGGTCTCTGGTCCGGATCGCCTTCGTGATCCTCGGCCTGGTGATCGCGCTGGATATCCTGAACGCGACGGCGCTGCTGTCGACCATCCTGGGTGCGGCCGGCCTGATCGGCCTGGCGATCGGCTTTGCCGTGCGGGACACGGTCGAGAACTTCATTGCCTCGGTCATGCTGTCGATCCGCCAGCCTTTCCGGCCCAATGACGTGGTGGAGATCAACGGCGACGAGGGCAAGGTGATCCGCCTGACCAGCCGCGCGACGATCCTTTTGTCCTTCGACGGCAACCACGTGCGGATTCCCAATTCGACGGTGTTCAAGAGCCGGATCGTGAACTTTTCGCAGAACCCGGAACGGCGGTTCCTGTTCACGCTGAAACTCGATGCGGCGGCCGATTTCGAGGCGGTGCGCGCGCTGGCGGTGCGGATTGTCCAGAACCTGCCCTTCGTGCTGGACATGCCCGCCGCCGACGCCTGGATCGGCGACATCACCGATGCCGGGGTCGAGATAAAGGTGGCCGGCTGGATCGACCAGCGCGACACCTCGATCGCGCTGGCCCGCGGCGAGGCGCTGCGCCAGGTCAAGCTGGCGATCGAGGCGGCCGGTGTCGCGCTCGCCGACCGGAGCTATGCGATCCGCCTGCAGGGGACCGATGCCGCATTGCCCCTGCCGCAGCCCGAAGCCGCACCACGGCCGAGGCAGCCGCAATCCGGCGCCGAGGTCGCCGATGTCGGCGCCCAGGCCGAACAGGAGCTGAAACAGCTTGTCGATGCCGAACGCGACACCGGCACGGGCGAGGACCTGTTGCGCGACGACGCCCCGAAGGAATAGGTGAAATCAAGGCGGATCGGGGCTTGAACGCCCGCGCGGATTTGCGTAAGACCCGCTTCGCTGCTGGGGAGTGGCGCAATGGTAGCGCAACGGTTTTTGGTACCGCAGGTTGCAGGTTCGAGTCCTGCCTCCCCAGCCAGCAAAGCCCGACATTCCGGCGCCTTTACCCGTTGCGCGCGCCGATGCGCCGGGGCCGGGCGATGCGGGGCCTGTCGGGCGCGGAACGACGCGGCACAACCCTCACGGAGCGGGCCATGCAGGTCGAACTGAACGACATGATCGTCGTGATCACAGGCGCCGCGCGGGGCATCGGCGCGGCGATCGCCCGCATCGCGGCCGGGTCCGGGGCCGCGGGGCTGGTCCTGGCCGATCGCGATGCGATCGACATCACCGCGCCCTGCCCGGTCGAAACGGTCGTTGCCGATCTTTCCGACCCTCAGGGGCCGACCGCGATCCTGTCGGCCGCCCGGGCGCGGTTCGGACGGATCGACGGGCTGGTGAACGCCGCCGGTCTGACCACCCGCGCCGGGTTCGACGACGCCACCCCCGCGCTGTGGGACGACCTGTTCGCGGTCAATGCGCGCGCGCCCTTTTTCCTGATGGCCGGTGCGATCGCCGACATGACGGCGCGCGGAGCCGGCGGCGCGATCGTCAATATCCTGTCGATCAACGCCCATTGCGGCGCGCCGGACCTTTCGGTCTATTCGGCGACCAAGGGGGCGCTGCAGACGCTGACGCGCAACGCCGCCCATGCCCATCTGGCCGACCTGATCCGCGTCAACGGCATCAACCTGGGCTGGGCCGCCACCGAAACCGAGCGGCACCTGCACGCGGTCACGCTGGGCAAGGGCCCGGACTGGCTGGACCGGATCGCCGCCGCCCAGCCGCTGGGCCGGTTGCTGAGCGCCGAAGATTGCGCCCGCCAGGCGGTCTGGATGCTGAGCCCGGCCTCGGCGCCGATGACCGGCATCTGCCTGGACCTGGAGCAGAAGGTCACCGGCGCCCCCTGCCCCTAGGGCGCGGGCGGCGCGGTGCTGTCGCGCACCACCAGTTCCACGTCGATCACCGTCTCGGGGCCGTCTTCGCGGCGGGCGCCGGGTTCCAGCCGCCGGCGCAGCGCCCGCGCGGCCACGCGGCCCAGCCGGTGCCGGTCCTGTCGGATCGTGGTCAGCGCCGGCACGTAGAAATCGGACATGTCGATATCGTCGAACCCGACGACCGAGATATCGCCCGGCACCGACAGCCCCCCGGCGGTCAGCCCCGCGATCAGCCCGAAGGCGACCATGTCGGCGGCGCAGAACACCGCCGTGGGCCGATCCTCCATCGCCAGGATGCGTTGCGCCGCGCGATGGCCCGAGTCGAGCGAAAAATCGCCCCGGATGATCCAGTCGTCCCGCACCGGCAGGCCCAGCGTCGCGCGTTCCTCCAGCATGCCCTGGCGGCGCGCGGCGGTCAGCACGTTGCCCTCGGGGCCGGTGACATGGGCGATCCGGCGATGGCCCAGCCCATGCAGGTGCCGCACGGCCAGCCGCGTGCCGCCGATATTGTCGCTGCGGATCACCGGAAAATCGCGGCCTTCGACCCATTCGCACAGGAACACGATCCGGTCCCCCAGGCCCTGCGCGTCGCAGGCGTCCAGCGCGGCCGGATCGAGCCCCCCGTCAAGCGAGATCACCCCGTCGATCCGGCCATCCAGGAAATAGCCCGCCAGTTCGCCCGCGGCCAGGGGCCGGCTTTCGGTATCGGCGATCAGAACCGCGTATTCGCCATCGGCAAAGCCGTCGGAAATGCCCGCCAGGATGCGCGAATAGAACGGCTTGCCCAGGTTCGGCACCAGCACCAGCACCGCCCCGGCCCGCTGCATGCGCAGATTGCGCGCCGCCCGGTTCACCCGGTAGCCGGTGCTGCGGATCGCGTCCAGAACCGCCGCCCGGGTCCGGTCGGTCAGCAGGTCGGGATTGCTGAGCGCGCGGCTGACCGTGGCCGTGGACACCCCCGCCTCTCGGGCGACGTCCTGGATCGTCGCCGTCTTATGGACCTGGCGATTCTGCATCGACGGCCTCAAGGGGGGCTTGACTCGACTCGGTTCATGCTTCGAAATGTAATCGATTTCATCGCGATGGAAACGCCTTTTTCCATCAATGAAATCGTTTACAGGCGCAGTGCGCTGCGTCGGGGGGAGGCAAGAGGTAAAGATGCTCCTGCACTTGGGAGGGCGCGGTCGATGGCCGGTGTGACGTTCGATTTCGCCGGCGCGACCGTTGTCGTCATCGGCGCCAGCCGGGGCGGAATCGGCACCGCGATCGCGCGCGATTTCGCCGCCGCCGGGGCGCAGGTCCATATCACCGGCGTGGAGCCGGAGCCGGATGCCGAGGCTGCGGCGCCGTTCGCCCATACCCGCCTGGACGTGACCGATAGCCAGGCCGTGCGCGCCTATGCCGCCGGGTTCGACAGGCTCGACGTGCTGGTCAATTGCGCCGCGATCACCCGGCGCGGAGAGGAAATGGCGCCCGACTTCTTTTCCCATGTCCTTGACGTGAACCTGACCGGGTCGTTCCGCTGCGCCGAGGCGTTCCACCCCGCGCTCGGGGCTGCCGGCGGCAGCGTGATCAACATCGCGTCGATGTATGCGCGGTTCGGATCTCCGCGCAATCCGGCCTATGGCGCCTCGAAGGCCGGGGTCGAACAGCTGACCCGGTCGCTGGCCATCGCCTGGGCGACGGACGGCATCCGGGTGAACGCGGTCGCACCCGGTTTCGTGGTGACCGAGCAATCGGCCCGCGCCCGCCAGGACCCGGCCTTCGTCGCCGGGATCGAGGCCCGCACGCCGGCCGGCCGCTGGGGCCGGCCACAGGATATTTCGGGGGCCGCGTTGTTCCTGGCCTCGCCCGCCGCGGCCTTCATCACCGGCACCTGCCTGGCCGTGGACGGAGGCTATTCGGTTGTCTGAAGGGGGAAACATGACCCGGTTCGAACGGATCGGCGCCGCGGTGATCGGAACCGGCTTCATCGGCGGGGTCCATGTGCAGATGCTGCGGCGCCTTGGGGTGACATTGCGCGGCGTGCTGGGGTCGTCGGCGGAACGCGGCGCCGCGCGGGCGGCCGAGATGGGCGTCGGACAGGCCTATGCCGACCTCGACGCACTACTGGCCGATGACGGCGTCGACGTGGTCCATGTCACCTCGCCCAACCATGCCCATTTCGACCAGGTCATGGCGATCCTGGCCGCCGGCAAGCACGTGATCTGCGAAAAACCCCTGGCGATGACATCCGCGCAATCGGCCCGGATGGTCGCGGCAGCCCGGGCCAGCGGCAAGGTCGCCGCGGTCTGCTACAACATCCGCTTCTACCCGCTGAACCAGCAGGCCCATGCCATGGTCCGCGCCGGAGAGCTGGGCGATATCCGTTTCGTGTCAGGCCATTACCACCAGGATTGGCTGGCCATGCCCACCGACTGGAATTGGCGGCTGGAAGCGGACAAGGGCGGCGCGCTGCGCTCGGTCGGCGACATCGGCACCCATTGGCTGGACCTGACCGGCTTCGTTACCGGGCTGAAGGCCGAGGCGGTCTTCGCCGAACTGGCGACCTTTCTGCCGCAGCGGCAGAAGCCCACCGGGCCGGTCGAAACCTTCTCCGGCGCGACCGGGGCGTCGGAACCGGTGTCGATCGACACCGATGACGCGGCGATGATCCTGCTGCGCTATCCCGGTGGCGCGCGCGGCGTGATGAGCACCAGCCAGATCAATGTCGGGCGCAAGAATGCGCTGCATTGGGATGTCGCCGGGTCGCGCGCCAGCGCCGCCTGGGACAGCGAAACGCCCGACCACCTGTTCATCGGCCATCGCGACCGGCCGAACGAGACCTTGATGCGGGATTTCACCCTGATGAACCCCACGGGCACGGCCGCCGCGACCCTGCCGCCAGGCCATGTCGAAGGCTTCGCCGACAGTTTCCATGGGTTCTTCCGGGCGGTCTACACCGATGTCGCCGCCGGCGGGCGGCAGGCGGGGGCGACCTGGGCCAGCTTCGAGGACGGCCATTACGAAATGCAGTTCTGCGATGCCGTGCTGCGGTCGGCGCAAGAGGGCCGCTGGGTGCGGCTGAACGAGATCTGAAGGAGAAGACGCGATGCACCTGGGCCTTCTGACCGCCCCGTTCGAGGACACGCCGCTGCCGGAGGTCGCCGCCTGGGCCGGGGAAAACGGGTTCTCGGCGCTGGAAATCGCCTGCTGGCCGGCCTCGGGCGCCGAAAGACGCCGCTATGCGGGCACCAGCCATATCGACGTGGACGGGATGACCCGCGACCGCGGACAGCAGATCACCGGCGCCCTGGCCGAACGGGGCCTCCGCATTTCCGGCCTGGGCTATTACCCCAACCCGCTGCATGCCGAGGCGGAACACCGGGACGCGGTGATCGGCCATCTGGCCAAGGTCATCGAGGCGGCGGCCCTGATGGAAGTGCCGGTGGTCAATACCTTCGTCGGCGGCGACCGGGCCCTGACGCTCGATCAGAACTGGGCCCGTGCCCAGAAGATCCTGCGCCCGGTCGTCGACCATGCCGCCGACCAGGGCGTCCTGCTGTGTTTCGAGAATTGTCCGATGATCTTCAGCCATGACGAATGGCCGGGCGGGCACAACATCGCCTACAGCCCCGCGATCTGGCGCCGCATCTTCGAGGAATGGGGCGATGCGGTGGGGATGAATTTCGACCCCAGCCACCTGGTCTGGCAATTCATCGACCAGGGCCGCTTCATCCGCGAATTCGGGCCACGCATGGCGCATGTTCATGCCAAGGACGTGATGATCGACCGCGACGGTCTGTATGACAACGGCGTGATGTCGGTCGGCATGGGCTGGCAGGTGCCGCGCCTGTGCGGGCTGGGCGATGTCGACTGGCCGGGATTCTTTTCGGAGCTTTATCGCGCGGGCTACGACGGCGCGATCATCATCGAGCACGAAGACCGCCTGTTCGAAGGCACGGAGGACAAGATCAAGCGCGGCTTCTGCCTTGCCAGGGATGTGCTGAGCCCGTTCATCAAATGACCCTGGCCGCATTTGCAAGGGGCGCAAAGACCCCGTTCCGGACCGAAAACACCTGAAACCCCGATGGGAGGACGAAAGATGAACAGAAGACTGATGATGGGCGCCGCCGCAGCGGCGCTGACCGTGGCGATGACGCCCGCGGCGATGGCCCAGGAGGGCTATGTGATCGGCGTGTCGAACACCGTTCAGGGCAATGGCTGGCGCGAAGAGATGATCTGCGCCATGCGCGCCCAGGCCCTGGTCGAGGAGGACGTCGCCAGCCTGATCGTGGCGCATCGCAACACCGACAGCGCCGGCCAGCTGGAGGATCTCAACAACCTGATCGAGGCCGGGGTCGATGCGATCGTGCTGAACCCGTCGAACCCCGACGCGCTGAACTCGGCGCTCGAGGCGGCGATGGAGGCCGGCATCGTGGTGGTCGCCGTCGATGCGGGCGTGACCGCCGAGGGCGCCTATATCCTGTCCAACAACCAGGAAGAATACGCCTATCTGGGCGCCAAATGGCTGTTCGAACAGATCGGCGGGTCCGGCGACGTGGTCTATATGCGCGGCATCGCCGGTGTGTCGGCCGATACCGACCGCGACAACGGCTTCAAGCGGGCACTGGCCGAATACCCGGACGTCACCGTGGTGCACGAGGTCTTCACCGGCTGGCAGCAGGACCAGGGCAAGCAGCAGATGTTCGATTTCCTGGCCACCGGCATTCCCTTCGACGGGGTCTGGACCAGCGGCATCGACAACGTGATCGTCGATGCCTTCGTCGAAAGCGGCGCGCCGCTGGTGCCGATCGTGGGCGCCGACAATGCCGGCTTCGTCGAGGACCTGTTGACCGTCGAGGGCCTGCAGGGCGCGGCGGTGACCAACCCCGGCTCGGTCGGCGGCGCGGGCATCGCGCTGGCGGTGGATATCCTGAACGGCAACCCGCCCGACAGCACGACGGTGCTGGTCGATCCGGTTCTGTGGGAAAACGCCACCGACGCGGGCCGCGCGATGATCGAGGCGGCGCAGAACCCGAACCTCGATCCCGAATGGCCGGTCTCGGTGACGATCCCGGGCTGGACCGATTATTCGATGGAGCAGATCATCGCCTGCGACGGGCCGGCGTGACCCCGCACCGATGATGACACCGGCCCCCGCGCCCGCGCGGCGCGGGGGTCCACCACCGGCAGAGCGACAGGCAAACCGCGCATGACCCCCTCCGACGACCCGCTGCTCGACGCCCAGGGCGTGGCCAAGTCCTTTGGCGCCGTGCGCGCCCTGACCGATGCGCGGCTGACCCTGGCGCGGGGCGAGGTCGTCGCGCTGATGGGGGCCAATGGCGCGGGCAAGTCGACCTTCGTCAAGATCCTGACCGGGGCGCTGCAGCCCGATCGTGGCCATGTGCGCATCCGCGGGCAATCCGCGCAGGTCGGATCGCCCGCGCAGGCGCGGCGCTCGGGCCTGGTTCCGGTCTACCAGGAGCCGTCGCTGATCCCCGACCTTTGCGTCGCCGACAACCTGCGGCTGGTCGACACCCCGGTCGACGGGTTCCGGCACTGGCTGACAGAGTTGGCCCATGGCGATCTGCGGCTGGATGCGATGATCCGCGACCTGCCGCTGGCGAGCTTGCGCATCGTCGACCTGGCCCGGGCGCTGGCGATGCGGCCGGACGTGCTGTTGCTGGACGAACTGACCGCCGCGCTGCCCACCGACCTGGTCGATCGGGTCCTGACCGTCGCCCGCCAGCAGGCCGCGGACGGGCGCGGCGTGATCTACATCTCGCACCGCTTTGCCGAGATTTCGCGGCTTTGCGACCGTGCCACGGTGCTGCGCGACGGCGCCACCGTGGGCGAGGTCGACATCGCGCCGGGCATCGAGGACCAGGTGGTCGAGATGATGCTGGGCGCCCGGATCGATCTGGGCAAGCGGGCCGCCGCCATTGCCCGCCCCCGGCCAGAGGGCCGGCCGCGGCTTCGGGTCGAAAACCTGGCCGTCGCGCCCAAGCTGGTCGATGCCAGCCTGGCGCTGCATCCCGGCGAGGTGCTGGGCGTCGTCGCGCTTGAGGGTCAGGGCCAGGACGAATTGTTCGATGCCCTGGCCGGGTTCCGCACGCCCCTGTCCGGCCGGATCGAGGTCGATGGCGTCGCGGCCGGGTTCCGCCACCCGGCCGACGCCATCGCCGCCGGGCTGACCTTGGTGCCCGGAAACCGCGCCGAGGCGCTGTTCCGCGAACGCTCGGTCCGGGAAAACATCGCCATGCCGTTCTCGGCACGGCCCGGCGCCTGGGGGCCGCTTCGGATGCGTCACGAAAAGGCCCGCGTGGCCGAGGCGATCGAACGGCTTCAGATCGACACCCGCGCGCAAGGCGAGGTCCAGCGCCTGTCGGGCGGCAACCAGCAGAAGGTCACGATCGGCCGCTGGCTGGCCCATGGGGTCAGGACAATGCTGCTGTTCGACCCGACCCGCGGGATCGACGTGCGCACCAAGCGGCAGATCTACCCGCTGGTGCGCGAACTGGCCGACCAGGGCGCGGCGGTGCTGTTCTATACGTCGGAACTGGAGGAAATCCCGCTGGCCTGCGACCGCGCGATCGTGATCTTCAACGGCCGCGTCGTCGACATGGTCGAGGCGACCGAGGCCGACGAGGAACGCCTGATGCGCGCCGCCTACGGCCTGACCGGCTCGGAGGGCGCGGCATGAGCCTTGTGCAACGCAACGCCTGGACCCTGGGCCTGCTGGTGCTGTTCGTCGTCCTGCTGGGCGTGACCAGGGCGATCCAGCCCGGCTTTGGCGTCTCGGGCCTGGAAAGCCTGGCCCGTGCCGCGCTGCCCTTTGCCTTCGCCACGGCGGCGATGGCGGTGGTGGTGATCGTCGGCGGGATCGACCTGTCGGTCGCCTCGATGATGGCGGTCTGTTCGGTCACGGCGGCGGTGCTGATGCAGTCCATGGGCGGGGTTCCGGCGATCCTGATCACCCTGGCGGTCGGCACCGCGATGGGGCTGGTCAACGGCGCCCTGATCGTGCTCACCCGGGTGCCCGATATCGTGGTGACGCTGGCGATGCTGTTCGTCTGGCAGGGCACCGCGCTGCTGATCCTGGCAAGCCCCGGCGGCACGGCGACCGACTGGATGCGCAGCGCGATCACCGGGTCGGTGATCGTCGACGGCCTGCCCAAGGCGCTGGTCCTGGTGGCGCTGGTGGTGGCGGTCGTCTGGGTGCCGGTGAAACGGTCGAAACTGGGGCTGGCGATCTATGCCACCGGGTCCGACGAAACCGCGGCCTACCGGTCCGGCGTCGCGGTCGGGCGCACCCGGACGTTGGCCTATGGCATCGCCGGGCTGTTCTCGGCCTGCGGCGGGCTCGGGCTGCTGGCCCTGACCGGGGTCGGAGAGCCGGTGCCCGGACCCTACCTGTTGGCCGCCGTCGCCTCGGTCGTGCTGGGCGGGGTGATCCTGGGCGGCGGGATCGGCGGCCTGCTGGGCCCGATCATCGCGGTCTTCATCCTGCGGATCATCCGCACCATCCTGACCCTGGCGGCGGTCGACCCCAATGTCACCACCATCGTCGAAGGCACGATCATGGTCGGGGTGGTCATGTTCGGCGCCGTCCTGGTGCTGCGCAGCCGAGGGGCCGGGCCATGAGCGATATCCACCCCAAACCCGCCGAACATGTGGCCCCGCTGGTCCGGCTGGGCCGGTTCCTCAAGGACAACCCGGTGATCCCGCTGATCGGGTTCCTGTTCGCCCTGATCGGTATCCTGGAACTGATGCGGCCCGGCATCGTCTCGGTCTTCTGGGCCGGAAACCTGATCAAGTTCGCGATCCCGCTGGCGATGCTGGCCGCCGCCCAGGTGCTGACCATGCTGACCGGCGGCATCGACCTGTCGGTCGGCATCGTCGCCACCTGTTCGGCCTTCGTCACCGCCACCCTGACGCCGCTGATCGGACCGGCCCCGGCGATGCTGGTGGCGATGGGAACCGGCGTGATCGTCGGGCTGGTCAACGGCTTCGGCGTGGCGATCGCGCGGGTCCATCCGCTGATCATGACGCTGGGCACCGGGCTGATCGCCACCGGTTGCCTGCAGGTCTACCAGCGTTTCGTGATCTCGACCGGGACGGATATCCCGGCGGTGCTGGAATGGCTCGGCACCGGCCGCAGCTGGAACCTGCCCAACGGGTTGTTCCTGTTCATCCCCTTCGCCGGCTTCGTGCTGTGGCTGATGCGGTATACCGGGTTCGGCCGGCTGCTGTTCGCGCTTGGCTCGAACGAAAAGGCGGCCAAGCTGTCGGGCGTGCGCAGTTGGCAGGTTCTGATGGCGCTTTATGTGCTGTCGGGGCTGATCGCGGCACTGACCGGGCTGCTCTATCTGGGCATGATCCGGGCGCCGTCGCTGTCGCTGGCGGTGCCGCTGATGCTGCCCTCGGTCGCGGCGGCGGTGATCGGCGGCACCTCGATCTTCGGTGGGCGCGGCAGTTTCGCGGGCGCCATGGTCGGCGCGTTGATCCTGCGGGTGATCGACACCATGCTGACCCTGGCCCGGATGCCCGAAGGCGCGCGGATCGCGTTGTTCGGGCTGATCATCCTGGCCGTCACCGCGCTTTATGTCCGGCTGAGCGAAACCCGCTGAAGGAGGACCCCATGGCCAAGTTCCGCATCGTCGGCATCAGCTTCGATCACATGCATATGGGCGACCTGCTGCGCCAGGTCCACGACCACCCCGGGGCCGAGATCGCGGGCATCTTCGATCCGGACCCGGCAAGGATGCAATCGGCCATCGACAGCTTCGCGATTCCGCCCGATCGGGTGTTCACCGATTTCGACACCTGCATGGCGGCCGGCCCCTATGACATGGCGATCCTGTGCGCCGCCACCGCCGAACACGCCGCCTATACCGAGCGGCTGGCCCCGCATGGCGTGCATGTCTTTGTCGAGAAACCCTTTGCCGCCTCGGCCGACGAGGCGCGGCGGATGATCGACGCCATGGCCGGAACCGGCCGGCAACTGGCGATCAACTGGCCGCTGCGCTGGGTCGAAAGCCATGTCACCGCCAAGCGGCTGATCGAAGAGGGCCTGATCGGCGAATTGCGCGAGGTGCATTTCTTCGACGGCAATCGCGGGCCGCTCTATCACCTGGCCGACAAGGTCGCGGTCTCGCCCGATGAGGTCGAGCGGCTGAAGCCGGACAGCTGGTGGTACAAGGCGGCCTCGGGTGGCGGATCGCTGCTGGATTACATGGGCTACGGCGCCACGCTGGGCACCTGGTTCATGGCCGGCGCGGCGCCGCTGGAAGTCACCTGCACCATCGACCGAACGCCCGGGATCGAGGTCGACCAGCACGCCATCGCGGTCTGCCGCTATGCCACCGGGCTGAGCCGGATGGAAACCCGCTGGGGCACCTTCACCGATCCCTGGACGCACCAGCCGCAACCGACCTGCGGCTTCACCTTCATCGGCAGCGACGGCACGATCGGGTCGCCCGATTATGCCAGCCACGTCACGGTGCAGACCCGCGCCCGGCCCGAACGCCACGACATTGCCGTCGACCCGCTCAAGCCCGGCGAAGGCAACGCGATCGACTACGTTCTGGGCTGCATCGCACGCGGGGAAGCGGTGGGCGGGCCGCTGGACCCGGCCTTGTGTCTGACGGCGCAGCGGATCGTCGACACCGCCCTGCGCTCGGCCCACGAAAAACGGACGCTGGAGCTTGTGCCGTGAGTGCCGCGGAGGACGATTACGCCCTGCGCAGTGACGATGCGCCGGCCATCGCCGCCCCCGACCTTCCCTACCGCCCGCCGATGCCGCGCGCCTACCGGCCCGGGATCGGGCTGATCGGAACCGGCGGCATCTCGGCCGCGCATCTGGATGCCTATCGGAGCGCCGGATGGCAGGTCGCGGCCCTGTGGAACCGGGAGCGCGGCGCGGCCGAGGCACGGGCCGCCGAATTCTGCCCCGCCGCGCGGATCGAGGACGATTGGCAGGCGATGCTGCGCGACCCCGAGATCGACGTGATCGACATCGCCCTGCATCCCGAACACCGCGTCCCGGTGATCGAGGCGGCGTTGAAAGCCGGCAAGCACGTGCTGAGCCAGAAACCCTTCGTCACCGATCTGGACACCGGCGCGGCGCTGGTCGCCCTGGCCGAGGACCGGGGTGTGAAACTGGCGGTGAACCAGAACGGCCGCTGGGCGCCGCACCTGGCCTGGATGCGCGAAGCGGTCCATGCCGGACTGATCGGGGACCTGGTCTCGGCCCATGTCGCGGTGCACTGGAACCACGGCTGGACCGCCGGCACCGCCTTCGACGCGGTGGCCGACCTGGTGCTTTACGATTTCGGCGTGCATTGGTTCGACTTCATCGCCGCGCTGGCCGGGGACCGTCTGCAAAGCGTCCTGGCCACCGCCACGGCGGCGCGCGGGCAGGCCAACAAGGTGCCGCTGCTGGCCCAGGCGCTGGTGCGGTTCGAGGGCGGCCAGGCCTCGGCGGTGTTCGACGGCGCCCTGCCCCATGGCGCCCGCGACACGAGTTATATCGGCGGCACCGCGGGCAGCCTGGTCTCGGACGGGCCGGACCTGGGCCGCCAGCAGGTCCGGTTGACGACGGCGGACGGCGTCGCCCGCCCCGCCTTGCAGGGCCAATGGTTCAACGACGGGTTCCGGGGCGCCATGGGCGCGTTGCTTTGCGCGATCGAGGACGGCACCGAACCGGCCAACGGCGCGCGAGAGAACCTGCGCAGCCTGGCGCTGACCTTTGCCGCGGTGCGGTCGCGGATCACCGGGCACGAGGTCGACATCGGCGCCGCCCGTCGGCTGGAGGGCTGACAGGCGGCGCGGGTGGATTTCATCCGGACTCCCCGAAGCTCTTTCAACGTTTTCAACAAGAACCCGGGTCCGAAACCTGATAGACCGTCGCCGATGACATCACGGCAAGACCCCGGCAGTGACGACCGGCGGTCGTGACCCGACAAGGAGCAGGAAGGAAGGCGCATGTCCCAGGACGCGAACGGACCCGAGTGGACGAACATCGAAGGGCTCGGCATCGACACGGCGCTGGCACGGTTCATCGAGGACGAGGTCCTGCCGGGCCTGCCGCTGACGCCGGCGCAGCTATGGTCGGGACTGTCGGCGCTGGTCCACGATTTCGGGCCCCGGAACCGGGCGCTGCTGGACAGGCGGCAGGACATCCAGAACCGGATCGACGCCTGGCACCGCGCCCATGCCGGCCAGGCGCATGACCGCGACGCCTACAAGGCCTTCCTGGAGGAGATTGGCTACATCCTGCCCGAAGGCGGCGATTTCGCCATCGACACCACCGGCATCGACCCCGAGATCGCGACCATCCCCGGCCCGCAGCTGGTCGTGCCGGTGACCAATGCGCGCTTCGTTCTGAACGCCGCCAATGCCCGCTGGGGCAGCCTTTACGACACGCTTTACGGCACCGATGCGATGGGCGCCCCCTTGCCCGGCGGCGGATTCGACGATGGCCGCGGCGCCCGCGTCGTCGCCCGCGCGGCAGTGTTCCTGGACGAGGTCTTTGCCGCCAGGACGACCAGCCATGCCCGCGCGTCGGAGTATCGGATCGCCGACGGCGCGCTGCTGGTCGACGGCGCGCCGCTGATCCGCCCCGAGGCCTTTGCCGGCTATCGCGGCGATCCGGCCGCGCCCGAGGCCGTCTTGCTGCGCAACAACGGGTTGCATGTGGAGCTGGTCTTTGACCGGGCCCACCCGATCGGCGCGCAATCGCCGTCGGGGCTGGCCGATGTGGTGCTGGAATCGGCGGTGTCGGCGATCGTGGATTGCGAGGATTCGGTCGCCTGCGTCGATGCCGAGGACAAGGTTCTGGCCTATCGCAACTGGCTGGGCCTGATGCGGGGCGATCTGGAGGACACGTTCGACAAGGCCGGCAAGACCATGACCCGCCGCCTGCACGCCGACCGCGCCTATACCGCGCCGGACGGATCGGGGCTGGTGCTGAAAGGCCGCACCCTGCTGCTGGTGCGCAATGTCGGCCACCTGATGACCAACCCCGCGATCCTGGACCGCGACGGCAACGAGGTGTTCGAAGGGTTGATGGACGCCATGATCACCGTGCTGATCGCGATGCACGACCTGGCCAAGACCGACGGGGCCCGCAATTCCGTCGCCGGGTCGGTCTATGTCGTCAAGCCGAAGATGCACGGCCCCGAGGAAGTGGCCTTTGCCGACGCGGTCTTTGCCCATGTCGAACAGGTGCTGGGCCTGCCGCGCCATACCGTCAAGCTGGGCATCATGGACGAGGAACGGCGTACGTCGGTGAACCTCAAGGAATGCATCCGCGCGGCCCGGCATCGGGTCTGTTTCATCAACACGGGTTTTCTGGACCGCACCGGGGACGAGATCCACAGCTCGATGGAGGCGGGGCCGTTCAGCCGCAAGGATTTCATCAAGCGCAAGGGCTGGATCACGGCCTATGAAAACCAGAACGTCGATATCGGGCTGGAATGCGGGCTGTCGGGCCGGGCGCAGATCGGCAAGGGCATGTGGGCGATGCCCGACCGGATGGCCGCGATGCTGGAGCAGAAGATCGAACACCCCCGCGCCGGCGCGACCTGCGCCTGGGTGCCCTCGCCCACCGCGGCGACGCTGCATGCCACCCATTACCACAAGGTCGATGTGCTGGCGGTGCAGGCCGAGCTGGCCCGGGGCGGCCGACGGGCCTATGTCGAGGCGCTGCTGGACATTCCGCTGGCCGCCTATCGCAAATGGACGCCGGCCCAGATCCGGCGCGAGGTCGAGAACAACGCACAAGGCATCCTGGGCTACGTGGTGCGCTGGATCGACCAGGGGATCGGCTGCTCCAAGGTGCCCGATATCAACGATGTCGGCCTGATGGAGGATCGCGCGACCTGCCGGATCAGTGCCCAGCATATCGCCAACTGGCTGCATCACGGCATCGTCTCGAACGACGAGGTGATGCAGATCCTGCAGCGGATGGCGCAGGTCGTGGACCGGCAGAACGCGGGCGATCCGGCTTACCGCCCGATGGCGCCGGGTTTCGACGGCATCGCCTTCCGGGCCGCCTGCGAGCTGGTCTTCGACGGGCGCGACCAGCCTTCGGGCTATACCGAGCCGGTCCTGCACCGGCGGCGGCTGGACCTGAAGGCGCGGATGCGGACCTGACGCGCCGGGCCCGGCCGCCTCAGGCCGCCAGCGCGACCCAGTCCGATCCGGCCTCGGCGCTGTCGGCGCAGGCATTCATGAACCGGACCCCGGCCAGCCCGTCGCGCCCGTCCGGGAACATGACCAGACCCTCGGGCAGATCGATTCCGGCGCGCGCGGCAGCCATGGCGATGCCGATCTCGGAATAGAGATTGGCCCAGGCATCGGTCAGCGCCTCGCCATGGCCGCGCGGCAGGTGGGTCAGGCGCGCGGCCTCGGGCAGCATGCCGGCGCCCTGGCCGCGGATGATGTCCTGTTCGGCGGCGTCCAGCCGGTTCACATGCAGCCGCTCGGGATGTTCCTGATCCCATTCGATCCCGCCCTTGTCGCCGAACACCCGCAGCCGCAGGCCACAGTAATTGCCCGGCGCCGCCTGGGTGACCCAGATCTGGGCCGGGGCGCCATTGGTCAGACGCAGCTTGAGAAACGCGGTGTCCTCCATCGCCGTCGCCCCGCCGCACAGGTGGAAATCGGCCCGCACCGCCGCCGCATCCAGGCCGGTGACATGGTGCAGCAGGTGATAGGCATGGGTGCCGATATCGCCCGTCACGGATGTCCGCCCGACCCGCGCCGGATCGCGCCGCCAGGCGACCGAGCCATTGTCGGGGTCGTCCGGCGCCGTCGCCCAGTCCTGGACATATTCGACCAGCACCTGCCGGATCGTGCCGATCGCGCCGGCGGCGATCATCGCCCGGGCCTGACGGATCATCGCGTGGTGGATATATGGATAGGTCACGGCCAGCATCCGCCCCTGCCCCGCGGCCAGGGCGACCAAGGCCGCGGCCTCGTCATTGGTGATCGTCATCGGCTTGTCGAGGATGACGTCGATCCCGGCCTCCAGAAAGGTCCGGGCGATGTCGAAATGGCTGTTGTTGGGGGTGCAGATCGTGACCGCCTCGATCCCGTCGTCGCGCGCGGCCTCGGTTTGCGCCATGACGCGGTAATCGCTATGGGCACGGTCGGCGGGAATGCACCAATCCGCGGCCGAAACGGCGGCGCGTTCGGCGTTGCCGGACAAGGCCCCGGCGACGATATCCCATTGACCGGACAGCCAGATCCCATGCCGGTGCCAGGGCCCGACGATCGCCCCGCGGCCGCCGCCGACCATGCCCAGCCGCAGCCGGCGCCCCAGGGGTGGCACGCGCAATCCTTGCGACAACGTGAAATCGGCCCGATCCGGCATCGGCTCTTCCTCCCATTTTTGCGGGCAATCTGCGATACCGGGCCGGAATGGTAAAGCCGTGAACCGGCGCCCGACGCTCAGCCCCCCGCCGTTGGCGCCAGGACCGGGCCGATCCCGGTTGCCTGACGTGACAGGCCCGGCGCCAGCGGCAGCAACAACGCCTGCAAGGCATGGTAAATATCCGGCTTGCCCCGGAACTGGGTCGCGGCGGGGGCGCCGTCATCGTCGATTTCCGGAAACCAGCCGCCATGGCGATGGTCGATGAAATGCGCGTCGGCGAAATGCCAGAGCCGGCGATACCAATCCTCGTCGGCCGGGGTCGGATCCAGCTTGAGCAGACTGGCAAGCACCCCCAGCGCCTCGGTCAGCGGCCACCAGTAGCGCGCCCGGATCGCCGGGCGGCCATCGGCGCCCAGGGTATAGACCAGCCCGCCACGCGTATCGTCCCAGCCGGCGTCCAGGGCCGCGCCGACCAGCTTGCGGGCACGATCCGGGGCCCCGTCGTCGGGCCGCCCGGCCAGATCCCAGTATTGCAGCAGCAACCGGGCCAGTTCGAAGGAATGGCCCGGGGTGGTGCCCGCGGGCCGGAACATCGGATCGCCGGCATACCCGGGGTCGACGGTCCAATCAGCGGTGTAATGTTCGGGCAGGCGCCAGCCATGGTCCGGGGCGATGCGCGCGGTGAAGAAATCGAGGATGCGCCCGGCCCGGTCGAGGAACACGGCCTCTCCCGTCGCCTCGTAGGCGGCCAGCAGCGCCTCGACGCCGTGCATGTTGGCGTTCATGCCGCGATAGGTCGAAAACGGCGTCCAGTCGCGGTTCCACTCGTCGCGGAACAGGCCCGGGCCGTCTTCCCAGAACCGCGCGTCCAGCACCTGCGCGATGTCGTCGATCAGACGATCCGCATCGGGGTGGCCGACCAGACGCGCGCTGGCCCCGGCCAGCAGCACGAAGACATGGCCATAGGCCAGCTTGCGCCCGTCATGGACGGCGTCGCCCTCCAGCGCCCAGACATAGCCACCATGGTCCGGGTCGCGGTGATGGTGGAACAGATAGGCCATGCCGCGGTCGATGATCGCGTCGCATGCGGGCGCGCCGGCCAGTTTTGCCAGGGCGTAGGAATGGATCATCCGCGTCGTCGCATGCAGTTCCTGCACCCGGTCCGGCAGCGGCGCGCCATCGGTGCCCAGGACATGAAAGCCCGGCCCGGCCCCGAGGCTGGCGCGATGGAAATCGACCAGCCCCGCCGCCTGTCCGGCCAGCCAGGCCCGATGCCCGCCATCCTGCAGCCAGGGCGACCCCTTGGTTTCGGGTCCGATCCGGTCGGTCTGGGCCATGACATCCTCCGCTGTGTCGATCGGCCTCACTTAGCACCGGGTCGGCCCCGGATGCCAAGCCAATCCATCCGGCCTTGCGCGACCGATCGCGCAGCGATGCATCGGCCCTTGAATCCCGGACCCGGACACCGCATAGACCCGATGTTAGGGCTAACACTCCCCCGGCCCGGCGCCGGGCAGCAAAGGAATGCGACATGGCGCAGAACGACGAATGGTGGCGCGGCTCGGTGACCTACCAGGTCTATCCGCGCAGTTTTCAGGACAGCGACGGCGACGGGATCGGCGACCTGAAGGGCATCACCGACCGGCTGGACCACATCGCGTCGCTGGGCGTGGACGCGGTCTGGCTGTCGCCGGTCTTTCCCTCGCCGATGAAGGATATGGGCTATGACGTGTCGGATTACACCGACATCGACCCCTGTTTCGGCACCCTGGACGATTTCGACAGGATGGTGGCCCGGGCGCATGACCTGGGGCTGAAGGTGATCATCGACCAGGTCCTGTCGCACAGTTCCGACGAACACCCGTTTTTCGCGCAATCGCGCGCCTCGCGCGACAACCCGAAAGCCGATTGGTATGTCTGGGCCGATCCGAAGCCGGACGGGACGCCGCCCAACAACTGGCAGGCGATCTTCGGTGGCGGCGGCTGGGAATGGGAACCCCGCCGGCGGCAGTATTATTTCCACAATTTCCTCAAGGAACAGCCGGATTGGAATTTCCACAATCCGCAGGTGCAGGATTACCTGCTGGACACGATGCGGTTCTGGCTGGAGCGGGGGGTCGACGGGTTCCGCCTCGATACCGTGAATTTCTACTTTCACGACAAGCGTTTGCGCGACAATCCGGCGAACCACCTGCCCTGGGCCGAACACGCGGTCAAACCCTATGACATGCAATATTGCCTGTTCTCCAAGAACCAGCCGGAAAACCTCGGCTTTCTGCAACGGATGCGGGCGCTGCTGGATGAATATGACGGCCGCACCATGGTCGGCGAGGTCGGCGACAGCCACCATTCGATCGAGCTGATGGGGCAATATACCAGCGGCCACCGGCTGCACATGGCCTATTCCTTTGAAATGCTGGGGCCGAATTTCAGCCCCGCCCATTTCCGCAGCCGGATCGAGGACTTCTATCACCGGGCGCCCGGGGGCTGGCCCTGCTGGGCGTTTTCCAACCACGACGTGCCGCGCCATGTGGGCCGCTGGCTGGACCATGCCGCCGATCAGGACGCGCTGGCCCGCCAGGCGGCCGCGCTGCTGCTCAGCTTCGAAGGGTCGATCTGCATCTACCAGGGCGAAGAGCTGGGCCTGGTCGATACCGAACTGAGCTTCGACGAACTGACCGACCCCGAGGGGATCACCTTCTGGCCCGAGGCCAAGGGCCGCGACGGCTGCCGCACGCCGATGGTCTGGGACGCGGCGGCCCCCAATGCCGGGTTTTCCACCGCCAACGCCACCTGGCTGCCGGTCAAGGCGCCGCAGCGCGACCGGGCGGTATCGACGCAATCGGGCGAGGACAGCGTGCTGGCCTTCTACCGCCGGATGCTGGCCCTGCGCCGGGCCGAGTCCGACCTGCGGCTGGGCCGGATGCGGTTCCACGACCTGCCCGAGCCGCTTCTGGGCTATGATCGCGGCGACGGGTTCACCTGTATCTTCAACCTGTCGCCCCATCCCGCGGGCGCCGACCTGCCGCATGCGATCGCGCCGGTGCTGGACCAGGGCGCGACGATCGAGGGCGGCCATCTGCGGCTGGCGGCCAATGGGTTCGTCATCGCCCGCCGCGCCGGGGGCTGAGAGTGTCGGATGCGCATGGCGCTTTGACCGGGCGGCGCTGACGCCTATGGTGGGGCGAGGAAAGGGCTTGCCCGAATGACCGATGCGTCGCTGCCGCCGCACCTGACCCGGGACGATATCGACCGGCTTCTGTCGGCCCGCCATGATGCGCCGTTCGATGTGCTGGGGCTGCACCGCGCCGGTCGCAAGGCCTGGGTGACGGCGCTGGTCCCCGGGGCCGAGGCGCTGTCGGCGCTGATCGGGACCAGGGTGGTGCCGCTGCCGCGACTCGAGGGGCCGGTCTTTGCCGGGCCGGTGCCGGCCGCCAAGTCGCCGCACCGGCTGCGCGCCACCTGGCCTGATGGTAGCCAGGCCGATTTCGACGACCCCTACCGGTTCGGCCCGGTTCTGGGCCAGATCGACCAACACCTGATCGGCGAGGGCCGCCACCAGGCGTTGTGGCAGGCGCTGGGCGCCCATGTGACCGAATGCGACGGTGTCGCCGGCACCCATTTCGCGGTCTGGGCGCCGAATGCCGCGCGGGTGTCCGTCGTCGGCGATTTCAATGCCTGGGACGGCCGGGTTCATGCGATGCGACGGGTCGGCGAAACCGGCGTGTGGGAGGTTTTCCTGCCCGGCCCGGGCGCCGGCAGTCTTTACAAATACGAGATCGCGCCGCGTGACGGCGCCCCGATCCTCAAGGCCGATCCGATCGGGTTCGGCGCCCAGCATCCGCCCGAAACCGCCTCGGTGGTGCGCGATATCGGCGGATACGCCTGGGGTGATGACGCCTGGATGCAAACCCGCGCCGCGCGCAATCGCCGCGACGCGCCGATTGCGGTCTACGAGGTTCATCTCGGCTCCTGGCGGCGGCGCACGGGGGAGGGCAATCGCCCGCTCGGCTATCACGAACTGGCGGACGAGCTGGTCGCCTATGCCACCGACATGGGCTTTACCCACCTGGAATTCCTGCCGGTCAGCGAATTTCCCTTCGACGGGTCCTGGGGCTACCAGCCGGTCGGGATGTATGCGCCGACGATCCGCTTCGGCCCGCCCGACGCCTTCCGCGCCCTGATCGAGGCCGCCCATGCGGCGGGCCTGGGCGTGATCCTGGACTGGGTGCCGGGCCATTTCCCGTCCGATCCGCATGGGCTGGCCCTGTTCGACGGCACGCATCTTTATGAACATGCCGACCCGCGCGAGGGCTTCCACCAGGATTGGAACACGCTGATCTACAATTACGGCCGCGCCGAGGTGAAGAACTACCTGACTGCCAACGCATTGTATTGGCTGAAGGAATACCATGTCGACGGGCTGCGCGTGGATGCCGTGGCCTCGATGCTTTACCGCGATTATTCGCGGGCCGCGGATCAGTGGGTGCCCAACCGCGACGGCGGGCGCGAGAATTACGAGGCGATCGAGTTTCTCAAGGAGATGAACATCCTGGCCTATGGTGCGGTCGACGGCATCCTGACCGTGGCCGAGGAATCCACCGCCTTTCCCGGTGTGTCCCGCCCGGTCGCGGCCGGGGGGCTGGGCTTCGGCTACAAGTGGAACATGGGCTGGATGAACGACACGCTGGGCTATATCGCAAAGGACCCGATCCATCGCAGCTACGATCATCACCTGATGACCTTTCCGGTCGACTGGGCCTTTACCGAGAATTTCGTCCTGCCGATCAGCCATGACGAGGTGGTGCACGGCAAGGGGTCGATGCTGGCCAGGATGCCCGGGACCGATTGGGAGAAATTCGCCAATCTGCGCGCCTATTACGGCTATATGTGGGGCTTTCCGGGCAAGAAGCTGCTGTTCATGGGCTGCGAGTTCGGCCAACGGGCCGAATGGAACCACGACGCGCAGCTGGACTGGGCCGCGCTGGAGGATCCGCGCCATGCCGGGCTGCAGGCGCTGGTGCGCGACCTCAACCGCGCCTATCGCGACACGCCCGCGCTGCACCGGCGCGACTGCGAGGCCGCGGGGTTTGCCTGGATCGCCAATGACCCGCCGACCTCGACCCTGGCCTTTGCCCGCTTCGGGGCCGACGACGACGCGCCGGCCCTGGTCATCTGCAACTTCACCCCGGTCGAGCGGCCCGGCGTCCGGATCGGCGTGCCCCGGCCCGGACGTTGGGACGAGATCATCAATACCGACGCGGCAGCCTATGGCGGCGGCAACCGGGGCAATTGCGGCGCGGTGACCAGCACCGACCTGCCCCGGGACGGTCACGACCAGTCGGTCACGCTGACCTTGCCGCCGCTGTCGGTTCTGATCCTGCGCCACGCCACTGCGACATGACAGGGATGGGAGGCCCGAACATGACCGATGAACGACGACTGACCCAAAGGGCCATGGCCTTCGTGCTGGCCGGCGGGCGCGGATCGCGGCTGAAGGAACTGACCGACCGGCGGGTGAAACCGGCGGTCTATTTCGGCGGCAAGGCCCGGATCATCGATTTCGCCCTGTCCAACGCGCTCAATTCCGGGATCCGGCGGATGGCGATCGCCACGCAATACAAGGCCCATTCCCTGATCCGGCATTGCCAGCGCGGCTGGAACTTCTTCCGGGCCGAGCGCAACGAATTTCTCGATATCCTGCCTGCCTCGCAACGGATGGACGACGTGCACTGGTATCGCGGCACGGCCGATGCGGTGACCCAGAACATCGACATCGTGGACAGTTACGATGTCGATTACGTCATCATCCTGGCCGGCGATCACATCTACAAGATGGATTACGAGATGATGCTGCGCCAGCACGTGCAGTCGAAGGCGGACGTGACCGTCGGCTGCCTGACCGTGCCCCGGCACGAGGCCAGCGCCTTTGGCGTCATGGCCACCGATGCGGGCGGGCGCATCACCTCGTTCCTGGAAAAACCCGCCGATCCGCCGGGCACGCCCGAGGATGCGACCAAGGCGCTGGCGTCGATGGGGATCTATGTCTTCAACTGGAAATTCCTGCGCGACCTGCTGCGCCGCGACGCCGACGACACCGGGTCCAGCCACGATTTCGGCAATGACCTGATCCCCGAGATCGTCCGCAACGGCAAGGCGATGGCGCATCGTTTCGACGACAGCTGCGTGCGGGCCGAAGGCGCGCCCAGCTATTGGCGCGACGTGGGCACCGTCGATGCCTTC
This sequence comes from Rhodobacteraceae bacterium HLUCCA08, assembly GCA_001314655.1. GTDB lineage: Bacteria > Pseudomonadota > Alphaproteobacteria > Rhodobacterales > Rhodobacteraceae > Salibaculum. The sequence continues at coordinate 180,950 of LJSF01000044.1, forward strand.
TGGGAGGCGAATATCGACCTGACCGATTTCACCCCAGAACTGGACCTGTGGGACCGAAGCTGGCCGATCTGGACCTATTCGGAATCGACCCCGCCGGCCAAGTTCATCCACGACGAAAAGGACCGGCGCGGGATGGCGGTGTCGTCGATGGTGTCGGGGGGCTGCATCATCTCGGGCACCGAGGTGCGCAATTCGCTGCTGTTCACCGAGGTGCGCACCAATTCCTTCGCCGTGCTCGACCATTCGGTGGTGCTGCCCCATGTGGTCGTCAATCGCTCGGCCCGGCTGCGCAAATGCGTGGTCGACCGCGGCGTGGTGATCCCCGCCGGGCTGGTGGCGGGCGAGGACCCGGTCGAGGATGCGAAGTTCTTTCGCGTGACCGAACGCGGCACGACGCTGATCACCCAGCCCATGGTCGACAAATGGGAGGCCGCGCGCTGATGCGGGTGCTGTCGGTCGCCTCGGAATGCGCGCCGCTGGTCAAGACCGGCGGGCTGGCCGATGTGGCCGGCGCCCTGCCCGGCGCCCTGGCCCCCCTGGGGGTCGAGATGCGCACGCTGCTGCCCGGCTACCCGGCGGTGATCGCGGCATTGGAGGGCGCCGAACCGGTCTGGGCCGGAGAGGCGCCGGGCCTGGGCGCGGGGCGGATCCTGTCCGGGCGCGCCGCGGGTCTGGACCTCATGGTGCTGGAGGCGCCGCAGCATTTCGACCGGGCGGGCGGGCCCTATCTGGGCCCGGACGGCACCGACTGGCCGGACAATCCCGAACGCTTCGCCGCCCTGTCCCGCGCCGCCGGGATCATCGTCGATGGCGAAGGCGGCGGCTGGCAGCCGGACATCGTGCATTGCCATGACTGGCAGGCGGGGCTGGCGCCCTATCACATCGCCCGGGCGGGCCATGTGGTGCCCACGGTGATGACGATCCACAACATCGCCTTTCAGGGGCTGGCGCCGGCAGCCAAGCTGACGGCCCTGCGCATCGACAAGGCCGATTTCACCCGCGAGGGGGTCGAATACTGGGGCCAGGTCTCGGCGCTCAAGGCCGGGCTGGTCTTTGCCGACCACCTGACCACGGTGTCGCCCGGCTATGCCCGCGAATTGATGACGCCGGACTTCGGAATGGGGCTGGACGGGGTGCTGCGGGCCCGGGCCGATGCGCTGTCCGGCATTCTCAACGGCATCGACGAAACCGTCTGGGATCCGGCCACGGACACGGAAATCAAGCGCTACAGGACCCCGCGCGGCAAGGCGCCCAACACCGCCCGGTTGCGCGCCGAATTCGGGCTGCGTGATGCGGCCGGCCCGCTGTGCGTCGTCGTGTCCCGGCTGACCGAACAGAAGGGGCTGGACCTGCTTCTGGAGGCCCTGCCGGCGCTGCTGGACCGGGGCGGGCAGCTGGCGCTGCTGGGCGCGGGCGATCCGGGGCTGGAACACGCCTTCACCGCCCTGGCCGGGCCGGATGTGGGGGTGCGGATCGGCTATGACGAGGCGCTGTCGCACCGGATGATCGCCGGCGGCGACGCGATCCTGGTGCCCTCGCGCTTCGAACCCTGCGGGCTGACCCAGCTTTACGGGCTGAAATACGGCACCCTGCCGGTGGTCGCCCTGACCGGCGGGCTGGCCGATACGGTGATCCCGGCCACCCCGGCGGGACTGGCGCGCCCGGTCGCCACCGGGCTGCAATTCCACCCGGTCACCGCCCAGGCGCTGGCCGATGCGCTGATCCGGCTTTGTGAGCTTTACGCCCGGCCCGAGCTGTGGTCGAAACTGCAGCGCAACGCCATGGCGCATCCGGTCGGCTGGGATGGCTCGGCCGCCGAATACGCCGCGCTTTATGAAAGGCTCGTCCGGTCGCGATGACCCATCGTTTCGCCCTGTCCGCCGGCCGCCCCTGGCCGCTGGGCGCCAGCTTTGACGGCGAAGGCGTCAACTTCGCCGTGTTCTCGCAGCATGCGACGCGGGTGACGCTGTGCCTGTTCGGCGCCGACGGCACCGAAGAGCTGCTGATCGACCTGCGCGAACGCGACGGCCATGTCTGGCACGGCTACCTGTCGGGGATGCAGCCGGGCCAGCAATACGGCTACCGGGTGCATGGCCCCTACGCCCCGCATGACGGCCACCGGTTCAATCCGCACAAGCTGCTGATCGACCCCTATGCCAAGAAACTGTCGGGCCACCCGGTCTGGCATGACGCGCTTTTTGGCTACACGATCGGGCACAAGGACGCGGACCTGTCCCAAGACAAGCGCGACAGCGCGCCCTACATGCCGCGCAGCGTGGTGGTCGATCCGGCCTTCACCTGGGGCGATCATGGCCCCCCCGGACACCCCTGGTCGGAAACCGTGCTTTACGAGGCCCATGTCAAGGGCCTGACCGCGCAGCGCCGCGACGTGCCCCATGCGGGCACCTTTCTGGGGCTGGCCAGCGATCCGATCCTCGATCACCTGACGCAGCTTGGCGTCACCGCGATCGAGCTGCTGCCGGTTCAGGCCTTCGTCGATGACCGGTTCCTGGTCGATCGGGGCCTGCGCAATTTCTGGGGCTACATGAGCTATGGCTTCTTCGCCCCCGATCCGCGCTACCTGTCGGCGGGCGATATCGCCGAATTCCAGCAGATGGTCGCCCGCTTTCATGCCGCCGGGATCGAGGTGATCCTGGACGTGGTCTACAACCATACCGCCGAGGGCGACCAGCTGGGCCCGACCTTCAGCTTTCGCGGTCTCGACAACGCCAGCTATTACCGTCTGGCCGACGACCGGCGGCATTATCACGACGATACCGGCTGCGGCAATTCGCTGAACATGGACCATCCCTTCGTGCTGCGGCTGGTGATGGACAGCCTGCGCTACTGGGTCGAGGCGATGCATGTGGACGGGTTCCGCTTCGATCTGGCCTCGACCCTGGCGCGCACCGGCGACGGCGGGTTCAGCCGCGACGCGCCGTTCCTGCGGGCGGTGCGCCAGGATCCGGTGCTGAACCGGGTCAAGCTGATCGCCGAGCCCTGGGATACCGGCCCTGGCGGCTACCAGCTGGGCGCCTATCCGGCGCCGTTCCGGGAATGGAACGACCGGTACCGCGACCAGGTGCGCCGGTTCTGGCGCGGCGATCACGGCATGGTGTCGAAACTGGCCAGCCGCGTCGCAGGCTCGGCCCTGCGGTTCGATCATGACGGGCGGCGGGCGACCTCGTCGATCAATTTCCTGGCCTGTCACGACGGCTTCACCCTGATGGATGCGGTCAGCTACGATCACAAGCACAACCAGGCCAATGGCGAAGCCAACGGCGACGGGCACGACCACAATTTCAGCGACAATTGCGGCATCGAAGGGCCGACGGACGATCCGCGGGTTCTGGCCGCGCGGGCCCGGCGGCGTCGCAACATGATGGCGACGCTGATGCTGAGCCAGGGCGTGCCGATGATCCTGGCGGGTGACGAGCTGGGCAATTCCCAGGCCGGCAACAACAATGCCTATTGTCAGGACAATCCGATCGGCTGGGTCGACTGGAATGGCGCCGATCCGGGGTTCCTGGACTTCTGCCGCAAGGTCATCGCCTTCCGCCGCACCAGCCCGATCCTGCGGCAGAAATGGTTCCTGCATTCGCAGCCGCGCCATCTGGACGGCATTCCCGACCTGGTCTGGCGCCGCGCCGACGGCACCGCGATGAGCGACGCGGACTGGGCCACGCCGGGCCTGCTGTTCCTGGGCATGGAGGTGCGCATGGCCCGCGGCACACCGCCTTACGAGCCGCGGCTGGGCGCGATCTACGTGGTCTTCAATGCCGGCGCCCCGGTCGACGCGACCCTTCCGCAAGCCCCCGAAGGCCAGTTCTGGCGCCGCTGTTTCGACACCGCCGAACCGGGGGCGCTGGCGCCGGCCAGCCTCGACACCCGGATCGACGCCGAAACCGTCGCCGTCTTCGACCTGATCCGCAAACCCGCCGTGCCGGACATTGGCCGCGCCACGGCGAAGAAAGGACGGACCGCATGACCCCCACCGTGATCCAGACCGCGCCCATCGACGGGCAGAAACCCGGCACCAGCGGGCTGCGCAAGAAGACCCGCATCTTCCTGCAACCGCATTACCTGGAGAATTACGTCCAGGCGATCTTTGACGGGATCGGCGGCGTGGCCGGCGCGCATCTGGTGGTGGGCGGCGACGGGCGCTATTTCAACGACCGCGCGATCCAGGTGATCCTGCGGATGGCCGCCGCCAATGGCGCGGCGCGCTGCACCGTCGGGCAAGGCGGCCTCCTGTCGACCCCGGCCGCGTCGCATCTGATCCGCAAGCTGCAGGCAACCGGCGGGCTGATCCTGTCGGCCAGTCACAATCCCGGCGGCCCGGACGAGGATTTCGGCCTGAAATACAACGGCCCCAACGGCGGACCGGCGACCGAAGCCGTGACCGAGCGGATCCATGCCCGGACCCGCGACATCGACACCTACCGGATCATCGAGACGCAGGATATCGACCTCGACACAGCGGGCGAAACGACCCTCGCCGACATGGTTGTCGCGATCGTCGATCCGGTCACCGATCATGCCGACCTGATGGAAACGCTGTTCGATTTCGACGCGATCCGGGCGCTGTTCGCCGGCGGGTTCCGGATGCGGTTCGATGCCATGCACGCGGTCACCGGCCCCTATGCGCGCGAAGTGCTGGAAACCCGGCTGGGGGCGCCTGCGGGCACCGTGGTCAACGGCACGCCGCTGCCCGATTTCGGCGGCGGCCACCCGGACCCGAACCCGATCTGGGCGAAGGACCTGATGCAGGCGATGCATGGCGCGGATGCGCCGGATTTCGGCGCCGCGTCGGATGGCGATGGCGACCGCAACATGATCGTCGGACGCCATTGCTATGTCAGCCCCTCCGACAGCCTGGCCGTGCTGGCCGACCTGGCGCATCTGGCGCCGGGCTATGCGGCGGGGTTGAAAGGCGTCGCGCGGTCGATGCCGACCTCCTGCGCCGCCGACCGGGTCGCCGCCGCCAAGGGGATCGACTGCTACGAGACGCCGACCGGCTGGAAATTCTTCGGCAGCCTGCTGGATGCCGGCCGCGCCACGATCTGCGGCGAGGAAAGCGCCGGCACCGGATCGGACCATGTGCGCGAAAAGGACGGGCTTTGGGCGGTGCTGTTGTGGCTGAACATCCTGGCGGTGACCGGCAAATCCGTGGCCGCGCTGATGGCCGACCACTGGGCCCGCTACGGGCGCAACTACTACAGCCGACACGATTACGAGGCGGTGGACAGCGCCGCCGCAACCGGGCTGATCGACGCCCTGCGCGCCCGCCTGCCCGACCTGCCGGGCACCGAGGCCGCCGGGCTGACCATCGCCGCCGCGGACGAGTTTTCCTATGACGATCCGGTCGACGGATCGCGCGCCACCGGCCAGGGGATCCGCATCGGCTTTGCCAATGGCGCGCGGCTGGTGTTCCGGCTGTCGGGCACCGGGACCGAGGGCGCGACCCTGCGCGTCTACCTCGAACAGCTGGAGACCGACCCGGGCCGGCTGGACCGCGACCCGCAAGAGGCGTTGACCCCGGTGATCGCCGCGGCCGAGGCCCTGGCCGGGATCGCCGCGCGCACCGGCCGCACCGCGCCCGACGTGATCACCTGAGAGCAGCAAAAGGCCCGGCACAAGGCCGGGCCTTTCGCAGGATCGCCGGTGCCTATTGCAGCGCGGCGTCGGTCACGATGCTTGTCCAGGCGCCTTCCGGTGCGGCGGTGATCACCGGGTCCGACCCGCCGCCCAGCAGCGTCGCCACCGTGCGTTCGTAATCGGCGATGTCCAGCGCGCCGTTCGACCCGGCGGTCAGCTTGGCCACCTCGGACATCATGCGGATCTGGTGCTGTTCGGTCTGGGCGCCGGTTTCATCGTAATCCAGCACGATCATCGCCGCCTCTTCGGGGTTTTCCTCGGCCCATTTCCAACCCTGCATCGAGGCCCGGACAAAGCGCGCCATGCGGTCGACGAATTCGGGATCCTCCAGGTCCTGCTCAAGCACATAGAGCCCGTCCTCGAGCGTCGCGACGCCCTGGTCCTCGTATTTGAAGGTGATCAGCTCGTCCTCGGACACGCCCGCGTCGATCACCTGCCAGTATTCGTTGTAGGTCATGGTGCTGATGCAATCGGCCTGGCGCTGGATCAGCGGATCGACGTTGAAGCCCTGCTTGAGGACCTCGACACCGGTTTCGCTGGCGCCATCGGTGGAAATTCCGATCGTGCTCATCCAGCTCAGGAACGGGTATTCGTTGCCGAAGAACCAGACGCCCAGGGTGCGGTTGGCCAGGGTTTCCGGCCCTTCGATCCCGACATCGCCCCAGCAGGTCAGCATCATCCCCGAAGATTTGAACGGCTGCGCGATATTGACCAGCGGCAGGCCGTTTTCCCGCGCCGCCAGGGCCGCCGGCATCCATTCGACGATCACATCGGCGCCGCCGCCGGCGATCACCTGGGGCGGCGCGATGTCCGGCCCGCCGGGCAGGATCGTCACATCCAGCCCCTCGGCCTCGAAATAGCCGTTCTCGAGCGCCACGTAATAGCCCGCGAACTGGGCCTGGGTGACCCATTTCAGCTGCAACGTGACCGCGTCCTGGGCCAGCGCCGGCGCGGCGATCCCCAGCGCTGCGGCGGTCGCTGCCGCAAATGTCGTGTGTTTCATGTCAGAACCTCCAGGTCGTCTGCTCTTGTTTTCGCCCGGGTCGATCCCCGGGTTCTTCGTCGTTCATCCCTTGCGCTGCGACCCGTGCCAGAAGGTCACGCGTTTCTCGATCTGGCCGACCAGGCCGAAAAAGGCCGTGCCCGCCAGCGCCGCCACCACGATGGACGCCCAGACCAGGCCCAGGTCAAGCTGTCCGATGCTGGTCGAGATGCGAAACCCCAGTCCCAGCGTCGGAGAGCCGAAAAACTCGGCAACGATGGCGCCGATCAGGGCCAGGGTGGTGGAAATCTTGAGCCCGTTGAAAATGAAGGGCATCGCCGCCGGCAGCCGCAGCCGGATCAGCGTCTGGCCCCAGGACGCGGCATAGGTGGTCATCAGGTCGCGCTGCATCGCGGTCGTGTCGCGCAGGCCGGCGACAGTGTTCACCAGCATCGGAAAGAACACCATCAGCACCACCACCGCGGCCTTGGATTGCCAGCCGAAGCCGAACCACATCACCAGGATCGGCGCGGTGCCGACGATCGGCAGCGCGGCCATGAAATTGCCCAGCGGCAGCAGCCCGCGGCGCAGATACTCGCTGCGGTCGACCGCAAGCGCGGTCAGGACGGCGGCACCGCAGCCGATGGCATAGCCCGACAGCGCCCCCTTCAGGATCGTCTGCACGAAATCGCGCCACAGCATCTCCGGATTGGCGGCAAAGGTCGCGGCGATCTGGCTTGGCGGCGGCAGGATCACCGCCGGCACGCCCAGGCCGCGCACCAGCAGTTCCCAGATCGCCAGCACGGTCAGGCCAAAGATCGCCGGCACCGCAAAGCGCGCCCAGCGGCGGTCATGGGCCGGGCCGCGGGCGATGGCGATGTTGATCCCGTAACCAACAAGCCAGACCGGAAGGGCAAGCCAGGCCAGCGTCATGGCGCCATTCCCATCCGCCGCAGGGCGCGCCGCTCGGCCGCGCCGATCGCCCAGACCAGCAGCGCCGCCAGGGCCGCGGCGACGAACAGCGCGGCCCAGATCTGCACCGTCTGGCCGTAATAGCTTCCGGCCAGCATGCGCGCGCCCAGCCCCCCCTTCTGCACCGGCAGTTCGCCGACGATGGCACCGACCAGCGACGCCGCGATGGCGATCTTGAGCGAGGCGAACAGGTAGGGCACCGAGGCCGGCAGGCGCAGCGCCCAAAGCACCCGCGCCTTCGAGGCATTGTAGGTATGCATCAGGTCCAACTGCATCCGGTCGGGGCTGCGCAACCCCTTCACCATGCCGACGACCACGGGAAAGAAGGACAGATAGGCGCTGATCACCGCCTTGGGCAGCAGCCCCTGCACCCCCACCGAATAGAGCACCACGATGATCATCGGCGCCAGCGCCACGATCGGGATCGTCTGGCTGACGATGGCCCAGGGCATGACCGACATGTCCATCACCCGGCTGTGCACGATCCCGATGGCCAGCACCACGCCCAGGGTGGCACCGATCACGAAGCCCAGGAAGGTCGCGTTCAGCGTGACCAGCCCGTGATAGACCAGGCTCCGGTTCGACAGGGTGCCGCTTTGCACGATGCCACTCCGGCCATTGATTTCTTCGTCGATGGTCGAGGCGTAAAGCTCGGTCACCACCTGGTGCGGCGCGGGCAGGCGCGGGCGGTCCAGGCTCCAGCTTGCGCCCAACAGGCCCGGGTTGCGCGCGACCAGCGCCCAGGATGACATGTCGCGCCGGTCCACCGCCGTCGGCGGGTCGATGATTGCGCCGGCGCGTTCCGCCTGGGTCAGGGTTTCCCGGGCGTTCATCGGCACCACCGCGACATACCACAGCGCGATCAGCGCCAGCACCACGCCCAGCACCGGCGGCAGGCGCTGACCGCGGCGGGGCGTGACCGATGTGGTGGAGGCCACGCTCATTCCTGATACCCCGCGCGCAGCCCTTCGCGCACCCGATGGGCGATGGCGATGAAATCGGGCGTATCGCGGATATCGAGCGGGCGGTCCTTCGGCAAGGGGCTTTCGATCACGTCGGTGATCCGGCCCGGACGCGGCGACATGACCACGATATGGGTCGACAGATACACCGCCTCGGGGATCGAATGGGTGACGAAGGCGATGGTCTTGTGGGTCTTGTCCCACAGCCGCAGAAGTTCCTCGTTCAGCCGGTCGCGGACGATTTCGTCCAGCGCGCCGAAGGGTTCGTCCATCAGCAGGATATCGGCGTCGAAGGCCAGCGCCCGGGCGATGCTGGCGCGTTGCTGCATCCCGCCCGACAATTGCCAGGGAAACCTGTTCTCGAACCCGGCCAGGTCCACCAGCTCCAGCACCCGCGCCACGCGGTCCGCCCGTTCGGCCCTGGAATAGCCCATGATTTCAAGCGGCAGCGCGACGTTGCGCCCGATCGTGCGCCAGGGATAGAGCCCCGCCGCCTGGAACACATAGCCATAGGCCCGCGCCCGGCGCGCCGCGTCCGGGGTCATGCCGTTGACGGACAATATGCCCCCGGTCAGGTGTTCAAGCCCCGCGATGCAGCGCAGAAAGGTGGTCTTGCCGCAGCCCGAGGGGCCGATGAAGCTGACGAAGGCCCCCTTGGGGATGTCGAGCGACACGTCTTTCAGCGCATGAACCGGCCCGTCGGCGGTCTGGAAGGTCAGATCCAGGTGGCTGGCCTGGATGACGGGGGCCGCGCCGTCCCGGGCTTGACCCGGGACCTCTGCCTTGAGGTCTTCAATCATGCGATCTCCGCAAGAGGCCCCGGGTCAGGCCCGGGGCGCGATGGTCGTCGATCGGCACCATCAAACCCCCGTCGCCGGAATGCCCGTGCGCTCCACCGGCCGCGGGGCGGTCAGCTCTTTCCAGGTGCTGAGCGCCGTGTTCACCGTCCCGTTCGCTTCCCGGGCGACAAAGCTGCCGTGACCTTCCTGGGTTCGGATGTCCCCGTCATGCACCGCGACCTGGCCACGGGTCAGGGTAAAGCGCGGCAGGCCCTTGACCTCCTTGCCCTCGAAGACGTTGTAGTCGATGGCCGATTGCTGGCTTTCCGCCGAAATCGTCTTTGATTTCTCGGGGTCCCAGACCACGATATCGGCATCCGCCCCGACCAGGATCGCGCCCTTTTTCGGATAGCAATTCAATATCTTGGCGATGTTGGTCGAGGTGACGGCGACGAATTCGTTGGGCGTCAGACGGCCGGTATTCACGCCATGGGTCCACAGCATCGGCATCCGGTCCTCCAGGCCCCCGGTCCCGTTCGGGATCTTGGTGAAATCGCCCAGGCCAAAGCGTTTCTGTTCGGTGGTGAAGGCGCAATGATCCGTCGCCACCACCGACAGCGACCCCGACTGCAGCCCGGCCCACAGGCTGTCCTGGTGCGCCTTGTTGCGGAACGGCGGCGACATGACGCGGCGGGCGGCATGGTCCCAATCGTCGTGGAAATATTCGCTTTCATCCAGGGTCAGGTGCTGGATCAGCGGCTCGCCCCAGACCCGCTTGCCCTGTTGCTTGGCGCGCCGGATCGCCTCATGCGCCTCTTCGCAGCTTGTATGCACCACATAAAGCGGCACGCCGGCCATGTCGGCGATCATGATCGCGCGGTTCGTCGCCTCGCCCTCGACCTGGGACGGGCGGGAATAGGCATGGGCCTCGGGGCCGGTATTGCCCTCGGCCATCAGCTTGGCCTGCAATTCGGCCACCACGTCGCCGTTCTCCGCATGGACCATGGCGATGGCGCCGAGTTCGGACAGACGCTTGAAGCTGGCGAACATCTCGTCATCGTTCACCATCAGCGCGCCCTTGTAGGCCATGAAATGCTTGAAGGTGTTGATGCCGCGTTCGTTCACGACCTCGGCCATGTCGTCGAAGACCTGCTCGCCCCACCAGGTCACGGCCATGTGGAAGGAATAGTCGCAATTGGCGCGGGTCGACTTGTTGTCCCAGCGCTTGAGCGCGTCGAGAAGGCTTTCGCCGGGGTTCGGCAGGGCGAAATCGACCACCATGGTGGTGCCGCCGGCCAGGGCGGCGCGGGTGCCGCTTTCGAAATCGTCCGAGGAATAGGTGCCCATGAAGGGCATTTCCAGATGGGTATGCGGGTCGATCCCGCCGGGCATGACGTAACAGCCCGACGCATCAAGGGTTTCGTCGCCCTTGAGCCCCTGCCCGATCTCGATGATCTGGCCGTTCTCGATCAGGACATCGGCCTTGTAGGTCAGGTCGGCGGTGACGATGGTGCCGTTCTTGATGATCGTGGTGGTCATGGTGGGGGTCTCCTCTACCCGCCCCGGGCTTGACCCGGGGCCTCATGGTGGAGGTCCCGGGTCAAGCCCGGGACGGGAGTTGCTGGTGGTTGCGTTGGGGACGTCGATCCCCGAGGTTCGGTCAATCCGGGATTTGCGCAGTGATATCCTGCCAATTCGGATTGGCGGCCATGATCAACTGTTCTTTCCACGATCTGCGCCACCGCTTGATGGCCCGTTCGCGGCGCAGGGAGGCGTCGAAATCGTCGTGCGCTTCGAACCAGACCAGAGTCTTGATCTTGTATTTCGCCGTATGCGTGCCGAGGCCCGCGCGATGCGCATCGACCCGCCCGCGCAGATTGCGGGTGCGCCCGACGTAAAGGGCACCGCCAGGACGGGAGGCCATCATGTAGACGAAATGAGCCACAGCTCAGGGTCGCCGCAAACCGGTTAACAAAAGGTGAGTCCCGCCCCGGCCCCCGAGCCGGGGCCTCCACGTCGAGGCCCCGGGTCAAGCCCGGGGCGGGTGGGGTTCGGGACCGACTGTTCACCCCACGATCTCCGCCGTCTCCACCACCGCGTGGAACAGCACATCCGCCCCGGCCTTGGCCCAGTCCGGCGAAATCTCTTCGGCCTCGTTATGGCTCAGCCCGTCGACACAGGGGCACATGACCATCGCCGTTGGCGCCACGTCGTTGATCCAGCAGGCATCGTGGCCGGCGCCCGAGACGATGTCCTTGTGACTGTATCCCAGCCGCTCGGCCGCGCCGCGCACGGCGGCGACGCAGGCTTCGTCGAAGGCGGGCGGGTCGAACTGGCCGACGATCTGGGCCTCGAAGCCCACGCCGATCTCCTCGCACAGCTTCGGCGCGCGCTCCATCAGCTCGGCCACCATGGCGTTCAGCTTGTCCAGGATATGGGTGCGCATGTCGACGGTGAACACCACCTTGCCGGGGATGATGTTGCGGCTGTTGGGATAGACGTCGACATGGCCGATCGCGCCCACCGCATTGGGCTGGTTCTTCATCGCGATCTCGTGGACCAGCTCGGTCACCCGCGCCAGCCCGCGCCCGGCATTGCGGCGCATGTGCATCGGGGTCGATCCGGTATGGCTTTCCTTGCCGGTCACCGTGCATTCGATCCAGCGCAGGCCCTGGCCATGGGTGACGACGCCGATATCGACCCCCTCGGCCTCGAGGATCGGGCCCTGTTCGATATGCAGCTCGAAGAAGGCATGCATCTTGCGGGCGCCGACCTTTTCGTCACCCTTCCAGCCGATCCGCTCCAGCTCGTCGCCAAAGCGCTTGCCGGCCGCGTCGGTGCGCCCATAGGCCCAGTCCAGGTCATGCACCCCGGCAAAGACACCCGAGGCCAGCATGGCCGGGGCGAAGCGCGTGCCTTCCTCGTTGGTCCAGTTGGTCACCACGATCGGATGTCTGGTCTTGATGTTCAGATCGTTCAGCGTGCGGATGATCTCGAGCCCCCCCAGCACACCCAGCACGCCGTCATACTTGCCGCCCGTGGGCTGGGTATCGAGGTGCGAGCCGACATAGACCGGCAGCGCGTCCGGGTCGGTGCCGTCGCGGCGGGCGAACATGTTGCCCATCTCGTCCACGCCCATGCTCAGCCCGGCCGCTTCGCACCAGCGCTGGAACAGGGCGCGGCCCTCGGCATCTTCGTCGGTCAGGGTCTGGCGATTGTTGCCGCCGGCGATGCCGGGGCCGATCCGCGCCATCTCCATCAGGCTGTCCCAGAGCCTGTCGCCGTTGATCGTCAGGTTTGCGGCTGGTGCGGCCATGGCTGAATTCCCCGTTTCATGGTCCAATTCGGTGATGGACTCTTGCTCGTGATTTGACCAATCGGTCAAAGTGACGCTACCAGAGGCAGACGATCAGTCAAGCGAGATGCCCGATCCGCAGTCAGTTGCGCATCGAACCGGCGGAAAGGCGGACAGATGACGAAAAAACCGGCACGGGCCGAAAAGTCGGCCCCGCGCACCCGTATCCAGCGCGAGAAACGCGAAGAGATCCTGCAGGCCGGGCTGACCGTCTTTGCCGCCGAGGGGTTCCGCGGCGCCACGCTGGACCGGATCGCGGCCGAGGCCGGGCTGTCGAAACCGAACCTGCTGTATTACTACCCTTCCAAGGAGGCGATCCACGAGACCTTGCTGGAGCGGTTGCTGGCCACCTGGCTGGACCCGCTGCGCGCCCTTGACCCGGCCGGCGACCCGGTCGAGGAAATCCTCGCCTATGTCGGCCGCAAGCTGGACATGAGCCGCGATTTTCCGCGCGAAAGCAGGCTGTTCGCCAACGAGATCCTGCGCGGCGCGCCGCGGATCGAACCGGTCCTGAAGGGCGACTTGAAATCCCTGGTCGATACCAAGTCGAAGGTGATCCGCGACTGGATCGCCGCCGGGCGGATCGCGCCGGTGGACCCCTATCACCTGATCTTCTCGATCTGGGCCCTGACCCAGCATTATGCCGATTTCGACGTCCAGGTCCGCGCCGTGCTGGACGCGGCCGATCCCTATCCGGGGGCCGAGGCGTTCCTGGACGGATTGTACCGGCGGCTTCTGTCGCCCTAGCCCGACCGGCGGGTTTTGCGCAGGCGGTCCGCCCAGGCGCGGTAACGGCCCGACAACTCGGTCTCGCCGATCTTGAAGGCCAGCCAGCAGATCAGCGTCAACCCGCCCCAAAGCAGCAATTCGCCGACCTGCCAGAGCGCGCCGTGGCGGATCGCGGTCCAGCCGAAATCGCCCAGGAACCGGACGCTGGCCATGGCCCGGGAAAACAGGTTGACCGAGATGAAGGCGAACAGGGCGGCAGCCGTTCCGGCCATCACGAAGACGGCGAAAGCCGGCCAGCGGGTGATGTCGAACACGGCCATGGCGCGCCCTCCCGGCCCGAGGATGCGACGTGGGCCGGGGCCGGGCAAGCCCCCCTCGCGCAGTGGTGAGGCGCTGTCTATTCCGCCGCCCGCGCCGCCGGGTTGTTGGGATGGGTGGTCCAGTTCGCGTAATCGTCCGACACGATGCGCCCGGTGCGCGGATCGACGGTTCCGGCGGGCAGGCGTTCCATGGTGATGCACGCCTCGACCGGGCAGACGTCGACGCACAGGTTGCAGGCCACGCATTCGGCGTCGTTGACCTCGAACACCCGGCCCTCGTGCATCCAGATCGCCTGGTGGCTGGTGTCCTCGCAGGCGGCATAGCAGCGGCCGCACTTGATGCAGGCGTCCTGGTCGATCCGGGCCTTGGTGACGTAATTGAGGTTGAGGTATTGCCAGTCGGTGACATTGGGCACCGCGCGGCCGATGAAATCTGCGGTCGAGCGATAGCCCTTTTCGTCCATCCAGTGCGACATGCCGCGGATCAGGTCCTCGACGATCTTGAACCCATAGGTCATGGCGGCGGTGCAGACCTGCACGTTGCCGGCGCCAAGGGCCATGAATTCCACCGCGTCGCGCCAGGTGGTGACGCCGCCGATGCCGGAAATCGGCAGCCCGGCGGTTTCGGGATCGCGGGCGATCTCGGCCACCATGTTCAGCGCGATCGGCTTGACCGCGGGGCCGCAATAGCCGCCATGGCTGCCCTTGCCGTCGATCATCGGCTCGGGGCTGAAGGTGTCGAGGTTGACGCTGGTGATCGACGAAATCGTGTTGATCAGGCTGACTGCATCGGCCCCGCCGGCCCTGGCCGCCCGCGCCGGATAGCGGATATCGGTGATGTTCGGCGTCAGCTTCACGATCACCGGCTTGTCGTAGTTCTCCTTGCACCAGCGGGCGACCATTTCGATGTATTCCGGCACCTGGCCCACGGCCGAGCCCATGCCGCGTTCGCTCATCCCGTGCGGGCAGCCGAAATTGAGCTCGATGCCATCGGCCCCGGTATCGGCCACCCGCGGAAGGATCTCTTTCCAGCTGCGTTCGTCGCAGGGCACCATGATCGACACGATCATCGCCCGGTCGGGATAGTCGCGCTTGACCCGGGTGATCTCTTCGAGGTTCACCTCGAGCGGGCGGTCGGTGATCAGTTCGATATTGTTGATCCCCATCACCCGCCGGTCGGGGCCGTGGATCACCCCGTAGCGCGGCCCGTTGACATTCACCACCGGCGGGCCGGCCTCGCCCAGGGTCTTCCAGACCACGCCGCCCCAGCCTGCATCGAAGGCGCGGCGGACGTTGTATTCCTTGTCGGTAGGCGGCGCGCTGGCCAGCCAGAACGGGTTGGGGGATGTGATCCCGAGGAAGGTCGTCGTCAGATCAGCCATCGCTTCGTCATCCTTTCCATCGCGCCCCGGGCCTGACCCGGGGCCTCATCGGCAGAGGTCCCGGGTCAAGCCCGGGACGGGGTCACGCCATCAACGCCTTGTGGATATCCTCGGCGGCGTCACGCCCTTCGGCGACGGCCACCACCGTCAGATCCTCGCCCGTGGTGCAATCGCCGCCGGCCCAGACCCGGTCCAGACTGGTGCGCCCGGCCCCGTCGACCCTGATCTTGCGGCCGTCCAGCGCCAGCCCTTCGGGCGGCAACAGCGCCTGGCCGATGGCGCGGAACACCTGGTCGGCGGCCAGGCGGATCGTTTCCCCCGTGCCCGTCAGGGTGCCGCCCGCGTCCGTGGTGTATTCCAGCTCGATCTCGGCGGCCGCACCGTTGCCATGCACCGCCACGGGCCGCACATTGGTCAGGATCCGCACGCCTTTGGACGCCGCGAGGTCCTGTTCGAACCCGCTCGCCCCCATCCGGTCACGGCCGCGGCGATAGGCGATGGTGACATTCTCGGCCCCCAGCAGCTTGGACTGCACCGCGGCATCCACCGCCGTCATGCCGCCACCGATCACCACCACGTTGCGGCCCACGGGCAATGCGGCCAGGTCCGACGCCTGGCGCAGCTCGGCGATGAAATTGACCGCATCCGACACGCCGTCCTTGTCGTCGCCCGGCGCCCCGAGCGCGTTGACCGCGCCCAGCCCGATGCCAAGGAAGACCGCGTCATGGGTGTCGCGCAGCCCTTCCAGCGTCACGTCGCGGCCCAGGGCCGAACCATAGGCGATGGTGATCCCGCCGATCCCCAGCAGCCAGTCGACCTCGCGGGCGGCGAAATCGTCGGTGCTCTTGTAGGCGGCGATGCCGTATTCGTTCAGGCCCCCGGGTTTGGGTCGGGCTTCGTGGATCACCACGTCATGGCCCTGCATCGCCAGCCGGTGCGCACAGGCCAGCCCGGCCGGCCCCGCCCCGACAACGGCGACGCGCTTGCCGGTCGGCGCGGCGCGGGTGAACGGGTGGACCTGGCGCGCCATCACCGCATCGGTGGCATGGCGCTGCAGCCGCCCGATCTCGACCGGGGCGCCTTCGGCGGCCTCGCGCACGCAGGCCTCTTCGCACAGCGTCTCGGTCGGGCAGACCCGGGCGCACATGCCGCCCAGGATGTTCTGCTCCAGGATCGTGTGGCCGGCCGCCTCGGGCTGGCCGCTGGCGATCTGGCGGATGAACAGCGGGATGTCGATCGCCGTCGGACAGGCGGTGATGCAGGGCGCGTCATGGCAGAAATAGCAGCGATCCGCGGCCACCGCGGCCTCGTGCCCGTCATAGGGCGCGTGCAGGTCGTCGAAATTCTCGGTCAGTCGGTCGGCTGGCAAGCGACCCGGCACGATACCGGGCGTAAGCGGGCTGGTCATGGGCTCTCTCCTGCAGAGATTTGCCCCAGCCTGCCACAATCCGAAATTTTATCAAATGGTAAAATTCGGGCAGTTTGCGAACCGCCCCTACCGCGCCAGCCAGCCGCCATCCACCGGCACCACAGCGCCATGCATGAACCCGGCCAGGTCGCTGGCCAGGAAGGCGACCGGCCAGGCGATCTCTTCGGGCCGGCCCCAGCGCCCGGCGGGCACCCGCGCCAGCAGCGCCGCCTCGCGGTCCGGATCGGCCTGCAGGGCCGCGGTATTGTCGGTGGCGACATAGCCCGGGGCCACGGCATTCACGTTCACGCCATGGGGGGCCCATTCATTGGCGAAGGCCCGGGTCAGCTGCGCGATCGCGCCCTTGGCCGCGGCATAGGAGGGCACCAGGATCCCGCCCTGGAACGACAGCACCGAGGCGACGTTGACCACCTTGCCCCGCCCGCGCGCGACCATGGCGCGGCCCAGGTCGCGGGTCAGCACAAAGGCCGCGTCCAGGTTCACCGCCATCACCGCGTCCCAATCCTCGGTCGCGTGATCCGCCGCCTCGGCCCGGCGGATGATGCCGGCGTTGTTGACCAGGATGTCGATCGGCGGCGCCTCGGCCTGCAGCCGATCCAGCAGCGCCTTGATCGCGGCTCGGTCCGACAGGTCGCAATTCATCGGCCGGATCGGGCCATTGTCGCGGCTGTCGCGGCTTTCGATGGCGGTGCCGAGGCCGATCACCTGCGCGCCGCATGTGGCAAGGCATGCGGCGATCGCTTGCCCGATGCCCCGGCTGGCGCCGGTGACCAGCGCCGTGCGGCCGCTCAGATCAATCTCAGGTCCCGTCATTGCCCATTACCCTATCATCATCCTCATGGGTTCTTCGAGGTTGTTTTTGAAGGCTGTAAGGGCGATTGCGGCCTGGGCGCCGTTGAGGATGCGGTGGTCGTAGGAGAGGGCGAT
>LJSF01000043.1 GCA_001314655.1 Rhodobacteraceae bacterium HLUCCA08
GATGATCTGTTCGTCCGTGAATCTCGTTCGCTTCATTGTCCGTCCTCAGGTTGGGCCGGACTCTAATCGACGGTGGAGGAAAAATCCCGTGGCAGGTCAAGACCTGACGGCCCTCGGGGGGCCATTATCCGAAACGCATCATGCTCTGAGCCATGCGGACAGCGATGTAGCGCGGCAGAGCACGTCGACCGACATATCCCTGTTACCTCCAACCAATAGGGGCTGCGTGGGTGGTCGTGAACCAGCGCGCTTCCGGCCGCTTGATCCGAATGGATCGCTACAGCAACCGATGGGATACGAAATCATGAAAACCAAGCTTCTCGCCGCAACTGCTCTGACGGTCGCGATGGCCGGGCCGATGGCCCAGGCCCAGACAGAGATCGAATGGTGGCATGCCATGGGCGGAGAGCTCGGAGAGCGCCTCGAGGAGATTGCGCAGGGCTTCAACGAGAGCCAGACCGAGTTCGAAGTGGTCCCGAGCTTCCGCGGCTCCTATGCCGAGGCCATGACCGGCGCGATCGCCGCCTTCCGGGCCAACGAACAGCCGCATATCATCCAGGTCTTCGAGGTCGGTACCGGCACCATGATGGGCGCCGAGGGCGCCATATATCCGATCTACCAGCTGATGGACGATTACGACGTCCCGTTTCAGCCCGAAGCCTATCTCGACACGGTCGTGAGCTACTACACCGACCCGAACGGCAACATGCTGTCCTTCCCCTTCAACTCGTCGACCCCGATCATGTACTACAACCGGGAGATCTTCGAGGCGGCGGGTCTCGACCCCGACTCGCCCCCGGAAACCTGGGCCGAGATGGAAGCGGCCTCGGTGCAGATCATCGACTCCGGCGCGGCGGAATGCGGCTTCACCACGTCCTGGCCGAGCTGGGTCATGCTCGAGAACTTCACCGCCTGGCACGACATCCCGCTGGCGACGAAGGCCAACGGCTTCGAGGGCTTCGACACCGAGTTCGTCTTCAATAGCGAAGTCGTGGTCCGCCACTGGGACAACCTCAAAAGCTGGCAGGATGCCGGCGCGTTCCGCTGGGGCGGCCCGGGCGCGGGTGACGATGCGGCGCCGATGTTCTACTCGGGCGAATGCGCGATGTTCTTCGGGTCGTCCGCCAGCCGCGCAGGCGTGCTGAACAACGCCGAGTTCGATGTCGGCTTCGCCTTCCAGCCCTATTACGACGATGTCGAGGGGGCGCCGCAGAACACCATCATCGGTGGCGCCACGCTGTGGGTCCTGACCGGCCACGAGACCGAGGAGTACCGGGGCGTCGCCGAGTTC
The DNA here is from genome assembly GCA_001314655.1 of Rhodobacteraceae bacterium HLUCCA08. Classification (GTDB taxonomy): domain Bacteria; phylum Pseudomonadota; class Alphaproteobacteria; order Rhodobacterales; family Rhodobacteraceae; genus Salibaculum. The sequence goes on from LJSF01000043.1 coordinate 1,292, forward strand.
TTCGAGTACCTGTCGCAGCCCGAAGTCCAGGCCCAATGGCACCAGGACACCGGCTACCTGCCGATCACGCAGGCCGCGTTCGACCTGACCGCGGAGCAGGGCTATTACGACGAGAACCCGGGCGCCGACACCTCGATCCGCCAGATGACGCTGAACCCGCCGACCGAGAATTCCCGTGGTCTGCGGTTCGGCAACTTCGTCCAGGTCCGTGACATCATCTCGGAGGAGATGGAGGCAGTGATGGCCGGCAGCAAGACCGGCCAGGAAGCCGCCGACGAGGCGGTCCGCCGCGGCAACGTGCTGCTGCGCGAGTTCGAATCCTCGATGAACTGACCTAGCGTCAATCGGCCCGCCTCCGCACCGACGGAGGCGGGCCTTTTCTATTCCGCCCTTCCGCCCGGACCCCGTCGAATGCAGACCAAACGCACGACCTTCTCAAATGCATGGTTGCCCTATGCGCTGCTGGCGCCGCAGGTCATCGTCACGCTGGTCTTCTTCATCTGGCCCGCCAGCCAGGCGCTGTGGCAATCGCTTTTCCGGCAGGGAGACGCCTTCGGCATCAGGCCGCCGAGCTTCGTGGGGCTCGAGAACTTCGCGGCTCTGTTCCGCGACTCGCACTATATCGACTCGCTTCAGGTCACCCTGGTGTTTTCCGTCGGCACGACCGTCCTGGCCATGTCTGTCTCTTTGCTTTTCGCCGTGATGGTCAACCGCATGATCCGGTCGCGCGACACCTACACGACCTTTCTTGTCTGGCCCTATGCCATCGCGCCGGCCATCGCGGGTGTGCTGTGGTGGTTCATCTTCAACCCCAGCATCGGGATCCTGCCCTATGTCCTCGAAGGGGTGGGCTACGACTGGAACCACCGCTCCAGCAACACCGACGCGATGATCCTCGTCATCCTGGCCGCGGCGTGGAAGCAGATTTCGTACAACTTCCTGTTCTTCCTCGCCGGACTGCAATCCATTCCGCAGTCGCTGATCGAGGCCGCGGCGATCGACGGGGCCAGCCGCTCCAAGCGGTTCTGGACCATCATCCTGCCGCTGCTGTCGCCGGTCACCTTCTTTCTGCTGGTGGTCAACATCGTCTACGCGATGTTCGACACCTTCGGCGTCATCCATGCCACCACCGAGGGTGGCCCGGCGCAGGCCACCAACATTCTCGTCTACAAGGTCTATCGCGACGGGTTCGTGAACCTGAACATGGGATCCTCGGCCGCGCAGTCGGTGATCCTGATGGCGATCGTGATCGTGCTGACCGTCATCCAGTTCCGCTACATCGAGCGGCGCGTGAATTATTGAGGGGCACGGATCATGGTCGAGAACGATCGCTGGGGCATGCTGCTGTCACATCTGGTGCTGATCCTCGGCGTGGCGATCGTGGTATTCCCGGTCTACGTGGCCGTCATCGCCTCGACCCACCCGCCGGGAACCTTCGTGCGCGGGGTCATGCCGTTGCTGCCGGGGCCGAATGCCCTCGAAAACTACCGCATCGTCATCTCCGAAGGTCGCTCCACCGCCGGCACGCCGCCGATCGGGGGGATGCTGTGGAACAGCTTCGTCATGGCCATGGCGATCACCATCGGCAAGCTCTCGATCTCGATCCTCTCGGCCTTCGCCATCGTCTATTTCCGCTTTCGCTTCCGAATGTTCTTCTTCTGGGTGATCTTCCTGACGCTGATGCTTCCGGTCGAGGTGCGGATCGTGCCGACCTTCGAGGTGGTGGCCGATCTGGGCATGCTGAACAGCTTCGCCGGCCTGTCGATCCCGCTCATCGCCAGCGCCACGGCCACCTTCCTGTTCCGGCAATTCTTCATGACCGTCCCCGAGGAACTGATGGAGGCCGCCCGGGTGGATGGCGCAGGTCCGATGAAGTTCTTCCGCGACATCCTGCTGCCGCTCAGCGTCACCAATATCGCGGCCCTGTTCGTCATCATGTTCATCTACGGCTGGAACCAGTATCTCTGGCCGCTGCTGATCACGACGGACCCTGAATTCTACACGATCGTGATGGGCATCCAGCGCATGGTCACGGGGGGCGAAAGCGAACCGCTCTGGCATCTTGTCATGGCCACGGTCGTGCTTGCGGCGCTTCCGCCGGTCCTCGTGATCCTGTTCATGCAAAGGCTGTTCGTCAAAGGCCTGACAGAGACGGAGAAATAGCCAATGGCCTCGATTCAGATGGACGACCTGCACAAGGTCTATGCCGGCGGCGTCAAGGCGGTGACGGGCATCAGCCTCGATATCGCCGACGGCGAGATGATCGTGCTGGTCGGGCCCTCGGGCTGCGGCAAGTCCACCCTTCTGCGCATGGTGGCGGGGCTGGAGACGATCTCCGGCGGCACGCTCAGGATCGGCGACCGCGTGGTCAACAATCTGGAACCGGCCGAGCGCGACATCGCCATGGTGTTCCAGAACTACGCGCTCTATCCGCACATGACGGTCTTCAACAATCTCGCCTACGGCTTGAAGAACCGGAAGATGCCGAAGGACGCAATCGACCGCCGCGTCCGCGAGGCGGCGAAGATGCTCGAGATCGGCGACTACCTGGACCGCAAGCCGCGCAACCTGTCGGGCGGTCAGCGGCAGAGGGTCGCCATGGGTCGGGCGCTGGTGCGCGAGCCGTCCGCGTTCCTGTTCGACGAGCCGCTGTCGAACCTCGACGCCAAGCTGCGCGTGCAGATGCGGGTGGAGATCCGGCAGTTGCAGAAGCGGCTCAAGACCACATCGCTCTATGTCACCCACGACCAGCTTGAGGCGCTGACGATGGCGGACCGCCTCGTGGTGATGAATGCCGGGCGGGTCGAACAGGTCGGCACGCCGATGGAGGTCTTCGACAGGCCCGCCACGGTCTTCGTCGCGGGCTTCATCGGCTCGCCGGCGATGAACATGATCGACGCCGCCTATCTGCGCGAGACCGGATCTGCCGATGACCTGGATGGCCTGCCACACGGCACCGACCTGATCGGCGTGCGCCCGGACGATCTTCTAATGACCCCGCCGGACGGACCGCATCTGCGGCTCGCCGGCAGGGTCGCGTTGCTGGAACCCGCCGGGGCGGAAAGCCACATTTATGTGGCGCTGGACGACGGCGATCAGCCGATCACGGTCCGCGTCCAGGGGCTACCGATGGTCGAGGACGGGGCCAGGGTCAATCTCTACGCCGCGCTCGCCGCGCTACATCCCTTCGACCGCGTTTCGGGAGTCCGGGTGACCTGAGCGGCTCGCTCTGCCCTTGCTGGGTGGTGAGACGTCCGCGACCTTCCGCAACTGGCGGTCGTCAATCGGCGCCATCCGGTTCGGGGTGTTCAAGCCAGGCAAACCGGTCGGAAAGCTCGTTCAACAGCGCAGCATCATCGGCAACCAGAAGGCTCCCGGACGTTATGCTCGGGGTGTAGGATCGACCGTCGAGCATGCGGCTGTGCCCCCCGGCTTCTTTCAGGGCCAGAACGCCCGCGGCATGGTCCCAGACCTTTGTCTGTCCCGATAGGCCGAACCGAAAGCTGCCCTGAAGCAGCATCCGGTATTCATGGCACGAACAGCGGCAGGCATCGACCCGGCGGAATTCGGTCAATTGAGCGGCCAGACGGGCCTGCCGCCCCCGCGTGAAGTCGAAGGGTGTGACCAGCCCTGTCGCCGTTTCCACCGATCCGCCGGAAGACAGAGCGAGGCGGCGCGCCGACGGCTCGCCGGGACGCCCGAACCAGGCACCGTGCCCCTTTCGGGCCAACACCCAATCGTCGAGAACGGGGTCGTAGAGAAGCCCCATGACAGTCTGGCCACGCTCCATCACGGCGAGGATCACGCCGAAGGTCGCCAGTCCTGCCGCGAAATTCCATGTGCCATCGACCGGGTCTATGACGAAGGCCAGCCCGGCGTCTGGCAGCATGTCGAGAAGCGTTGGGTCGGACGCCACGGCTTCTTCGCCAAGGATGAGGGCTTCCGGGAAATCCCGTGCAAGGGCCCGTGACATGGTGTCTTCAGCGGCATTGTCGGCTTCCGTTACCAGATCGTCCGGCGCTGTCTTGGCCCGCACGTCCTCGGGCCGCAGTCGTCGGAAGCGCGGCATGATTTCGGATTTCGCTGCAGCACGCACGATCTCGATGCATCTTGCGGCATCTTTGGCGTTCTCAAAGGCGGTCACCTGCGCTGCTCTCCCGATGGGCCCTTCTGGGCGTTCGATTGGCCTGCATGGCCCCGTGTCGTGCCGCGAAAGACCTTGTGCAGGCCGAAGGTCCGCGTCTCGAACGGGCGTTCGGGATCTGCGAGACGCTTCATGGCAAGCTCTACGGCCGCTCCTGCCTGATCGGCAATGTCCTGGCGGACCGTGGAAAGCGCATAGGCGCTCCAAGAGGCCTGTTCGATATCGTCGAAGCCCACCACCTGCAGCGTGCCGGGGATGTCGACACCGCGGTCGTGGCGCAGCCCGTCCAGAACGCCAAGTGCCAGAAGGTCGGTGGCACAGAACAGGCCGTCGATCCGTCCTGCCGTGATCTCGGCCTGCAAAGCAGCGCAGGCGGCCTTGCCCGATGCATGGCTCTGCCCGTCGCTTGCCAGGCGCAAGACGGTATGGCCCGCCTCTTCGCAGCAGGCGACGAAGGCCCGCGTCCGGCCGGTGACGGAATAGGTCTCCTGCGCGGGGGCGAGCAGGCCGAAGCGCCTGACGCCTCCGCCCGACAACATCTCGAAGGCCGCGCGACCGCCTGCGCCGAGGTCCATGCAAACGGTATCCGTCCCGGTTGCGGCGGGGCCGCGGTTGATCATCACGACCGGGACGCCCGCCCGGTTGCAGGCCTCGATCACATCGGGCGAGGGGGTGTCGGAGGTTACGATGACACCTGCCAGCCTATAGGCGAGAATGTTCTGGATCAGGGCGCGGATATCCTCTCCCGCGTCGGCGACCAGCAGGAGCGGGTTCATCCCCTCGCGCAGCAGTTTCTGGGCCAGGGTGCGGACCTGAAGTGCCCGGAAGGGCGTGTCGAGCCGCGAGGCCACGACTCCTACAAGGTTCGACTGCTGTCCCTGAAGGCCGCGCGCCAGCGCGTTCACCCGATATCCCAGCGCATCGGCGGCATCGAGCACACGCGCCCGCACCTCGGGCGAGACCCGCTTGCCCTTGGTCAAGGCCCGGCTCACCGTCGAACGGGAGACACCGGCCCTGCGCGCGACATCGAAGGATGTCGGCGAACTTTTCCTGTCGTCAGCGCCCATTCGTGTCGAGACCCGCCGCCTCCATCCTCCGCCGGAAGGTGAAGAGGTCGTCGATGTTCACGATATCGGGCCGCGTCGCGATCACGCGGTCGAAGATTTCCGGGTCGCGGCCCATGTAGCAGATCATCAGCTCGGCGCCATAGGCGCGCGCGGCGTCCATGTCGGACCAGTCGTCGGTGCTGTCATATTCGATGATGTCGGCTGAAAGATCGGCAAAACAATCCTCAAGCCGATCGAAATCCATGCGGCGGGTCATGATCCTGGCCCTGGGGTCCGCGGCCTTGATCGCACGGAGGCCGTCGTAATCCCATCCCCAGAAAAAGCAGCGCTCAATCATCGCGGCCTGTTGCACCTCGCGCAGGACGGCCATCGGATCGGCATGCTTGATCTCGATATAGATGCCGCGGTTCCAGCGCCGGGCACAGTCCAGCATCTCGGTGAGCCTGGGCAGTTGCGCGCCGGCGAAATGCGGATCGAACCAGCTTCCGGCATCGAGGTCGCGCAGCCGCGCCAGGGGCAGATCCACCACCAGCGCGGTGCCCTCCGTTGTCCGGTCGACGTCGGCATCGTGGATGACGACCAGCGCGCCATCCGCGGATGTGCGCACATCCAGCTCCACCCAGTCGAACCCGGCGGCGAAGGCGCAGGCAGCGGCGGGCAGCGTGTTCTCGGGCGCGACGGAATTCGCCCCGCGATGGGCGACGGTTTTCACCGGCCAGACCTTCGGCGCGCGGAACGGATGCACCAGTTCCGGCATGTCCGAGCAGATGCCGAGGATCGGCAGGTCGCGCAACTCTGCCATGCGGTCGGGGTCTTCCTCGTGCCACAGGACGATGCGCTGCCCCTGCGCCGCGGCCCGCGACAGGAACTCGGGGGTCAGCATGGCCTGCGGGCGGTCCATCCGCTCCCAGCACAGGTGGATGATGTCGGCCGCGGCCGCGTGAAGGAACGGGTCGGCCCCCAGCGGCACCAGCGCAGCCGTGGGATAGGTCACCCCTGCAGCGCGCAAGGCGTTGACCGCGGCAGGATCGAAGGCGCCGAGGATGGCCTTTTCAAGGCCCGCGTCCTGAAAGGCTTTCGCCACGGCGACCGGGTCGGCCGCCTTGATATCGGCATAGAGGCCCGCGCCCCGCGCCATCGCGAGGGCGATGACGGCGTCGAGCGTCGGCACGTCGCACGCGGTGGCGAGGTCATCCGCAGGGGTCTCGGCGATCACCAGGCCCGTGGCCGTGGCGGCGTCGTGATGGGCCACCATCACGCCATCGCCTGCCGTTCGGATATCCACCTCCCAGAACGCCGCGCCAAGGTCGCTTGCCAGGGCGAAGGCGCGCAGCGTGTTGCCGCGGGCATAGGCCGAAGCCCCACGATGGGCGATGGCATGGGGTCGGTCGGGATCGAGCCAATCGGTCACAGCCTGCGCCCCTCGGGCGAAAATGCGAAGACGCGTGTCATGTCGATCCCCCAATCCACCGTTGTGCCGGGCCGGACGCCCGAGCCTGCGGGCAGGATCGCCCGCAGGCGGCCGCCGCCGGCCAGTTCGACCTCGAAGAGGTCTTCGCGCCCATGTGTTTCCAGCATGATGACCGTGCCGTCGAGCGGCACGCCCTTGCCGGGGCCGTAATGTTCGGGCCGCACGCCGAGGGCGATGGGTCCAAGGCCCTGCAACGTCCCGGCCGCGCCGAGGGCGGCACCACCCGCAAGGCGCAGAATGTCGTCCGACACCGCATCGAGAAAGGCGATGGGCGGATTGCCAAGGAACCCGGCCACGTAACGATCCGCGGGGTTGTCATACATCTCTGCCGGTTCGGCGATCTGAACGATCCCGCCGGCCTTCATCAGGGCGATCCGGTCGCACATGCTCATCGCCTCGACCTGGTCATGGGTGACGAGGATCGCGGTGATCCCCGTCTCCAGCTGCACCCGCCGGATTTCCGAGCGCATCTCCATCCTGAGCTTCGCATCGAGATTGGCCAGCGGTTCGTCCAGCAACAGCACGTCCGGCTTGCGCACCAGCGCCCGGGCCAGCGCCACGCGTTGCTGCTGGCCGCCCGACAGTTGCGCGGGCTTGCGCTCGAGCAACTCACCGATCTGCACCAGCCCCGCGATCTCGCGCACCTTGCGATCCATATCGGCCACGCTCGCGCCGCGCACCCGGAGGGGGAAGGCGATGTTCTGCGCCACCGTCATGTGCGGGTAAAGCGCGTAGTTCTGGAACACGATCCCGACATTGCGCTCTTGCGCGCTGACCTGGGCCACGTCGCGCTCACCGAAGAGGATGCGCCCCCCGTCGACGCGGTGCAGGCCCGCTATGGCGAAGAGCGTGGTGGACTTGCCGCATCCCGACGGGCCGAGAAGCGCGATCATTTCCCCGTCCTCGACCGTCAGGTCCAGCGCGTCGATCACCGTGGTGTCGCCGAAGCGCTTGGTAAAGCCGTCCAGAACAAGCCGCATCAGCCCTTTGTCCCCCCGCCGTAGATGTTCATGAGTTTCTTCTGGAAGATCATGTAGATCGCCAGAACAGGCAGCGCATAGAAGATCGACACCGCCTTGAAGAGGCTGAAATCCGCGAAACGGTCGTCCGCGATGATCCCGGCCAGGTAGGTCGCCAGCACCTGCGGCGCGTTGGCGGGCGCCAGCACCAGCGGCAGGATGAACTCGGACCACCCCGACAGGAAGGAGAAGATCAACAATGCCGCCAGCCCCGGCTGGACCTGCGGCAGCACCAGCAGCCGCCAGACCGTGAAGCGATCGGCTCCGTCCGTGACACCGGCCATCTCGATCTCCCACGGGACGGAATCGTAAAAGCCCTTCATGATCCAGATGCCGAAGGGCAGTTCGAAGGCGACCTTCACGAGGATGACACCGGTCAGCGTGTCATAGAGCCCCATGTATTGCAGAATGAGGAAGACCGCGACGATCAGGGTGATCGTCGGAAAGGCATGCAGCACGATCAACCCGCCCAGGAAGAACCCGCGCCCCGGCATGTTCAGCCGCGACAGCGCGTAGGCCGCCGTGACCGAGACCGAGGTCACAACCAGCGCCGTGCAGGTCGCGAATACCAGCGTGTTGCCCGCAAGGCTCCAGACCGACGGCCCGCCCTCCGACAGCGGCCCAGCGAGGAACCTCCAGTGACCCAGGGTGACACCGTCGGGGATGATCGAGCCGGGCGGCGTGGTCGTGACCGTGTCTATCACCTGGTAGAGATACATCACGACCAGCGGCGCCGAGAGCGCGACAAGACCCGCGATCAGCGGCCAGTGACGGGCGTTGGGCGCGCGCTGCTCCTGCATGGGCCTACCTTTCGATCCGAGGCTTGGCGAGCAACGCCTGGAAGTTGAAGAAGCGCAGGTAAAGCAGGCTCAGGGCTGTGCCGATGATGACCAGCACCAGCGCGAAGGTCGCGCCCATCCCGTATTGCAGGTTGCCCCCGTAATTGTTGAGCGCGGTGCGGAAGGCCGCCATGGCCCAGACCTCGGTGGCGCTGCCGGGGCCGCCGCCCGTGCTGAGGAGGATGTATTCGAAGGACGCCAGCAAGGAGAGCGTCTGGTAGGCCGTTACGAAGAGGATCGGCCAGCGCATTTGCGGCAGGATGATGAAGCGCACCTGTTGCCAGCGTGTCGCGCCGTCGACCTCGGAGGCCAAGAGCATGGTCTGCGGGATCGCCTTGATGGCGCTTGCGAAGATGATCATTCCGAAGGAGGCGCCCACGACCCCGTTGATCAGGATCACCGCCACCCAGGCGTGGTATTCGCTGTGCATCATCCAGTTGATCCGCTCCACGCCGAAGGGGGCGAGGGCGCTGGCGAGGAACCCGTTGTCCCACATCAGCCATTTCCACATCAACACGTAAAGCACCGGCGGCAGGATGCGCGGCATGAACCAGATCGCGCGGAACGTGGCCGCTGTCCGTTCGGGCAAGTAGAAGGTGCTGATCGCGAGGAACAGGCCGAGACCAACGTTGAAGATCACCAGCGTCAACGCCACGTATATGAGCGTGTTGATCGCATAGCGCGCGGTTGATGGCAGGCTGAGCAGCAGTTCGAAATTGCGTGTCGTCCAGGACCAGCCGGTATAGGCGACCTCCACGATAGGGTCTTGTTCTGACTGCGGTATGCCCGCGGCCGAAAGGTCAGCCGCGAGCGCCGCGGCGGTGTCATGACGGATATTGAGGACGGAGCGCTGAAAGAGATCGGCGGCCCGCTTGCGGTCGCGCGTCATGCGGATTTCCGGCGCACGAAGGTCGCGCAGTGCGCGTTCCAGGTCGCGGCCCGTGGCGAAACTCTGCCCCCCGAGCGCCGCTTCGACGCGCTCGGCCAGCGGGGCACCGAAGGCCTCGGCAAGGGCGGCGAGCCCCTCTGCGTCGACGACGTAGCCCGCGTCCGCGAGATGGGACAGCGTGGCCTCGTTCAAACCCTGTTCCCTGAGGTCGCGCAGGCTGCCTTCGGTCAGCATGTAGTCGCCACCACGGATACCGGTGGACGTCGACATGTTGGTGAAGGCGAAGACCGCCGTCATCACGACGGGCAGAAGGTAGAACAGCACGACCGCGATCAGCGCGGGGGTGAGGAACAGAAATCCGATCCTGTCCTGTCGCATGATGGGTGCCCTCGACCGGGGGGACGGACGGGCCAGATGACAGGCCCGTCCGAGCGTTGTGCTCACCGAACGATCAGTTTGTCGCCCAGAACGGAGACAAGTTCGGCTTCCAGTTCGGCAACCGCTTCCTCGGGCGTCTGCACGCCGGTCCAGGCGCTTTCGAGGCCCGACCACATCGCCTCGGAATAGACGCCGTAATCGGGGTGGTTCGGCTGGCTGTTGGCGTGCGGCAGCAGGACCGAGGTCGCCGCATCGGCCCAGGGGTCCTGCGCGTAGAGCGGGACGCTGGATTGGCTCTCGGCCACGGCCAGGTGGGCGGACTTGATCGCGTGCAGCGTGTTGATCCGCGGCTCGGTCGCGATCTCCACGAGTTGCGCGGCGATGTTCTGCACGTCGTCGTCGCCCTGGTCGGTGACGAGGTAGACCAGCGGGTGGGTGATCGTGTTGGCCCGGCCAGCCTCGGTGCCGCCGGCGGGGATCAGGGTGAAGGCGACGGTGCCGAAGAAATCCTCGTTGCCTTCGCTGAGGTAGCGGCCGTAGTGCCAGGTCCCGCCGTGCCACATCGCGGCATTGCCGTTGGCCACGTCGGCATACCATTCGTTCCAGTCCGTGCCGATATGGGTGCGGCTGGTCACGCCCGCCGCCACCGCATCGACGAAGAACTGATAGAACTCGGTCATCGCCGCGCGGTCGAGCACGAGCTTGCCGCTTTCGGGATCGTAGAGCTCGCCGCCGAAGGATTGGTAGAACTGTGCGTAGTCAGGGCCGTTCGACACGCGCGGGGAAAAGCCCATGCCTTCCTCGACAAGGCCCATTTCCACGGCGCGCGTGGCGTCCTCCAGCACGTTCTGCAGGGTGTATTCCCCGGCCAGAACCGCCTCGGGCAGCGCATCGATTTCCGCGTCGGAGTAGCCGATGGCCCGCATGTGGTCGCGCCAGAAGAAGAACGGCCGGCTCTCGGCGTCCTGCGGAATGCCCCATTGCACGCCATTGAAGGCGGCGATGTCCATCAGGTTGGGATAGACGTCCGACAGCGGCCAGGCGTCGAGGTCGAGGTAATCCTCGACCGGCACGATATAGCCGGCCTGGCTCCAAGGCGCGATGTCGAGATGGCTGGTCACCACGATTTCGGGGGCGTCGCCCGCCTCTGCAGCGAGGGTCACGGCCTGCTTGAACTCGGCCCAGCCGCCGAATTCCCACATGTATTCTATGGAGATGGTGATCTCTTCACCGCGGATCGCCGCCTCGCGTTCGAGGATGTCGGCCGCCATTTCGATGGCTTCCCAGCGGTAGCTGTCGGCTTCACTGGAGCCGCCGCTCCAGACGCGGATTTCGTAGGTTTGCGCTGTGGCGGTGGCAGCGAGGACGCTGCAAAGCGCGGTCGCTGAAAGAAGTCTCTTGGTCATGGAATTCTCCCTTGGGGACGGCACGGTGGCAGCCGTGCCCTGTACGGATGTCGGGCGTCTCGGGTCGACGAAGTGCGTGCTTTCTTGGTGTGAACACGTGTGCACGGCCCTTGGTTAAAGGGCATTTTCAAAGGCACAGTGACGTTTGTGAAAAAGAAAAATGACGAATCCGCGCCAGGGTTCCGCCGATCACAAAGACATCGTTGCCAAAAGGGGGAAATCGTCGGCACCGACCGCGGCCCCGTCGATCCATTCCGGGATGCAAGCGCGATGATGTTCGCGCTGAGCGCCTCCTCGCCGGGGCACCCCCGTCAAGCTTTCCACTGGGCTGTGCGACGCTGGCCAAGCGCAGGGCATTCAAATGGATCCGGGACCCGGAACGCCAGCCTGAGATGGTCCGAACAACGACACTGGCAGACCGGGGTCAGACCCATTCGGAGGCATCTTCCGTCTGGCCGGCGTCTCGAGCGTGAGGTCTGGCACGGTCTTCCAAAGCCGATCGTTGTCCTTTCCGGCGCATATGGCCGCGCCTCCAGCTTCGTTGTCAGCCCACCATGCTCCTCGCGCCACAGGTGGTGGGCGCGCTTCGTCATGCCGATCGAGCGACCGCCTCGGCTACCGACCGGCTTTGTGACGCCGGAACGCCGACCTGGCGCATTTTCGCGACGATCTCTTCGGAGTCGTGCCTGTTCCGGGGCATTCCTGTGCCTGCCGTCTGGTTCGCAAGCCCATCTCGGCGAGGTCCACGGTCCACGGTCCAGGGGGCAGTCGACCATTGGCCTGCGCCGATAGGGTGGTCCGGGTTCAACCTTGTTGCAGGATGGGTCTGGGCGCCACGAAGGGCGGGGCCGGCGACGCGGCTCGGGATGGCGAAGCCGGCCACGAGATGACCTCCGGAGCCGCCGATTACGACCCTCGATCACCTCGTCCCGATCGGCGAAGCCTTCCGAAGAGGCGTCCAGACAGCCGTCCATCACGAGGTCCCATTCCGTGACCACTCCGGGACCGGTCGCATGCCTCGGCGATCAGCGGCAGGAGGCGATCGCGAAAGCGCTTGCGGTCGATCGGCCGTTGGAACGACGTGACGGTTCCGTGTCGCGCGGGCGCTCCGGTGCTTGATCCCGTTGCTTTCAGGTGGGGACAGTTGCCTTGTCTTGGAACGACAAGGCCAAAGGCCGCTCGGGCACATGACTCCCGAACCGATCGGCGTCACGAACCCATGGCGTATCTTGTCAACCAGGCGAACTGATGGTCGTTCTCTACGGTTTCGGGGAATTGTTGGCGCAGCAGGCGCACCGCATGTTCCGGTGTATGCCCGGCGTCGATCAAATGCATCGCGGCGACCACACCGCTCCGGCCCGCACCATATTGACAACTCATGGCCACGGATTCGCCAGACGCGAACACTGTCGTGAAGGCGGGCGACAAACGTCTCCATGCCCGCATGAAGGCTGCACTTGGCACGGAATAATCTTCGATGGGCAAGGCGATGGCGCAGAAGCCTCGGGCATTGACCGCTCTACGTAGACTCGCGATGGCGTCCCGGGGGAGTTCATCGGGCTGGGTCAGGATCAGGAGCAGCCTCATCCCTGCGTCACATGCATGGGCCAATGTGGCGTCCATCCTGTCGGGGTTCATCAGGGCTTGCCCACGAAGATCGATATCCAGTCCGGGGAACCCCATCGTGACGACATGCCCTCCACCGGGGCGCGGGCAGATTGCGCGCACCGAACTGTCCGGATGGGAAGCGATCAGGTCTTCGGGCATTGGGTCTCGGGATGGAAAGTCGCGCGCTCCGGGAGCCGGAGCGCGCCGAACCAGTCTCAGCGGATCGGATAGGGATACATCAGCCCACCGTTTGCAGCATGTGCATTCGGCGTTTCCGCACGGTCCAGACCGAAGGGCGTATCGACACCCAGATGACGGTCGAAAACTTCGCCATAGGACCCAACCTGCTTGACGATCTGGTATGCCCAGTCATCCACCAGGCCAAGCTTGGCTGCCATGTCGGTGGTGGCGCTGTCGGCGCCGAACATGCGTTGCACGGCGGGCGGCTGGTTGTCCAGATCGGCCATGACCTCGTCGATATTGGCCGAGGTGATGCCATGGCTGTCGGCGTTCAACATGACCTGGAAACCCCAGAACAGGGCGGCCTCGAACGCCTGGTCCGGGCGTGCGACCAGCGTCAGCGGCTCGTTCGAGATGACCTCGGGCAGGATCACGTAATCCGCAGGGTTCTCTGAAAGCTGACGGTCCGCGGTCAGCGCCGTCACATCCGAGGCATAGACATCGCATTTGCCGGAAAAGAACGCCTCGAGACGGGCTGTCTTGTCGGCGATGTTCTCGACCCGGTAGGTCATGCCCTGCGCGCCGAACCAGTCGGCGATGTTGAGCAGCGTGGTCGAGCCGTCCTCGGCGCAGACGCTGGCGCCATCGAGTTCGGCGGCACTGGACACGCCGAGGGAATTGGGAACCATGAAGCCCTGACCGTCAAAGAAGGTGGTGACAACGAATGCCATGCCTTCATCCGCATCGCGGGTCCCTGTGCGGGTGATCGAGCGCGAACCCATATGCGCCTCGCCTGCGACGATGGTCTTCATCGAGTCGGAAAAACCGACGCCACGGATGTCGGCCTTGTCGGCGTCGCCCAGAACTGCCGCCGCAGCCATGCGGCAGAAATCGGCGTTGAAGCCCTGAAACACGCCCGTGCTGTCGGGCACGGAAAAACCGGGGGCGGTCGGGCTGACCAGGCAGATCAGGCTGTCGTTGGCCTTGATGTCGTCCATGACCGGCCCGGCCAGTGCGGGTACGGTCGTGACGGCAAGGATCGAACTGAGAGCGGTGAGGCACAGTTGGGCGGGGCGCATGGAAAGCTCCTGTTGTTGAAAACTCGGCATCGAAGGACGCATTTCCTGTATACAGGTATAGTTCTTCAAATTCATGACAGGTCAGCGGCGTCTTGCGCCTTGGTTGCGATGCAATTCGCGCCCCACCCATGACAGGAACGCGCAGGACAACAGGAACCAGGCCCCGACAAAGGCGTAGGCCTCGAGCGCGAACTGCCCCCAGCCCGGTTCGCTGAACGCCATGCGCGCGGTCGATGTCAGGTCGTGAATGCCGAGGACCACGACCAGCGAGGTATCCTTGTAGGCCCCGATCACCGAGTTCACCAACGCCGGAAGGCTGCGTGACAGGGCCTGTGGCAACAGCACGAGGCGCATGGTCTTGCCCCGGGACAGGCCAAGGGAAAAGGCTGCCTCCTGCTGGCTGACCGGCAGCGATTGCAGCCCGCCGCGCACATCCTCGGCGAAATACGAGGCGTGAAAGAACACCAATGCGATCAGCGTCGCCATCACCGGGCTGATCCGCGTGTCCGGCGGCAGGGTCAGCGGCAGAACGAAGACACCGACGAACAGGACGGTGACCATGGGAATACCGCGCATCCCCTCGATATAGACCAAGGCGGCGCGGCGCAGCACCGGCCGACGCGTCTGGTGGCGCAGCACCGCCAGCGCCACTCCCAGCGGAAAAGCCAGCGCGATGGCGATGACCGACAGGATCAGCAGAACCGGCATTCCGTTCCAGCGCGACATGTCGACAGCCAGAAGCCCGGTCCAGCCACCGCCCATCAGCACGAAGGCCATCGGGATCACCCCGGCCCACAGGGCCAGAAGCATCCGGGGCCGCAGCCAGCGAAGCCGCCCGGTGATCCGCAGCCCCACCAGCGCCGACAGCGCCAGCAGCAGCAAGGACACCAAAGCCGGGCGCCAATGTTCGGCATAGGGATAGGTGCCGAACAGCATGAAGCGGCTCTTCTCAAGATAAAAGCGCCAGCACGCCCCCGACGCCCCGGCGCACTCCTCAATCGGTCGCGTGGGCGAGACCGCCGAGATCACCGCCCAATCGACCAGCGCCCATGTGACGGAAATCGCCACGGCGGCACTGACGAGCGACACAAGCGCCGTCACCGGCGTGCCGGCCCATTGCCGCAGGATGTCGCTGCGTGCCTCGGGGGGAGGATTTGGCGGGATCACGCGGCACCTCCGGCGCCGCGGGCACGCAGCCTGTCGTTCAGCCGGTTCATCAGCGAGGACGCGACAAGACAGAGACCCAGATAGAGCCCCATGGTGACCAGCATCATCTCGAGCGGTCGGAACGTCTGGTTGATGATCGTGCCGCTGATTGACATCAGGTCGGAATAACCCACGGCGATGGCGATCGAGGTGTTCTTGATCAGGTTCACATATTGGTTGATCATCGGTGGGATCACGATCCGCAGCACCTGTGGCAGAACGACGAAGCGCGTCACGTGCCGCGGTGTCAGGCCAAGCGCCCGCGCGGCCTCGACCTGGCCCTGCGGCACCGACAGGATGCCGCCGCGCACCACCTCGGCGATCTGCGCGCCATGGTAGAGCCCCAGGGTGACCAGAACCACGATGAACTGAACCGAAAGCCGCGCCCCGCCATCGAAATCGAAACGCCGGAACTCCGGCAGGCTCGGCACCAGCGGCGTATCGGCAAGCACCGCGAAGATCAGGGGAAGCCCGATGATCGCGGCAAGGATCACCGGCAGCACCACGATGTCCCTGCCCGTGTCGCGCTTGATGCGGCGTGCGTGGCGATGCCACAGCACCGCGACCGCGACCGCGGCGGCCAGCGGCAGCAGCAGCCACAATTGCCGGGCATCCGCTTCGATCGCCGGCATGTAGATCGACCGGTTGGTCAGATGCAGCGGCCCGATGGACAGCGCCTCGCGCACCGGGGGCAAGCCGCGCACCGCGACGACATAAAGCACCAGCAGCACGAGGATCTTGGGCAGGTTGCGGAACAATTCGACGTAAAGCAGCGCGATCATGCGGCCCGCCGGGCTGGGTGTCACGCTGACAAGGCCCATCACGACGCCCAGACCCGTGGCCAGCACCAGACCGCATATGGCCAGAAACACCGTGTTGAGCAGACCGGCAAGGATCACCCGCCCGTAGCTGTCGCCGGCATCATAGGGGATCAGGCTTTCGCTCAGGTCGAATCCGGCGGTCTGCGACAGAAATCCGTATCCCGGCGTCACGCCCGCCGCCTGCATGTTCAGCCAGATATTGCCCCCGAGGATCGTCAGGCTCAGCAAGATTGCCCCGACAACCGCGAGCCCAACCCGGTCAGGGGCGGATCGGCGGGCAGGCGGCGGCGCGTGTTGCATGGAAGGTCTCGGTGCAATACAGCTTTTGCATACGTGTATACAGGCAGTGTGTCGGACCCGTGACACTTGCCGGCTTCGGAATGAGACGAGAATGACCATCCACAGGGCCAAGCCCCGCGCCGATGATATCGCGGATGCCATCCGCAAGCGGATTTGCCTGCACCCGCAGGATGGGCCGTATCTGCTGCTCGAAGGCGAGCTGGCGGATGAGTTCGGCATCTCCCGCACCCCGGTGCGGCAAGCGTTGCAGCGGCTGGCCTATGAAGGTCTGATCGAGGTGCGCACCGGCGTCGGCTCCGTCGCGAACCCCATGGATCCGGCGCAGCGCGGTATGCATCTCGCGGTGCATGGCGAATTGCTGAGGCTTGTGGCGCGGCTGCCCGATGCTCCGGTACCGCAAGAGGTCGCACGGCGTCTGGGCATGATAAGCACGTCGGACATGTCGCATCTGCCGACGGATCCGGACAGTGTCTACGCGGTATTCACGGAACTCAATGCCCTGTTGTCCCAGCTGATCCCCGATCCGGTCATCGCCGATGCGCATCTCGTCAGCGGCTGGAGGATCGTGCGCTGGCTCCTGTCAGATATGCAGAATGGCAGAGCCACGAGTCTCGACGCCTTGATCGGCCTTTGCCGGGCTATTCTTCACGCCGCCCATAATGGGCGGGTAGCAACGTTCCGAGCCGCCGCGGACATCGTGCTTGCAGCCAACGCGTGATGGAGTCGAGATCCTCCGCAACCGTCGGATGGAACCGGATGTGATAGCTGACGCCTCGCGCAGGGTCTGCAGCCGGGCACGGGCGGCGGCACAGGCGTCTTCCGACGCGACATAGGCGTCGCGCGGTGTGTCGAGCCGCACCCGGATCGCATCAGAAAGCGCACCAAGGGTCAGTTCGCGTTCTTCTTCCGAGGGGCCGCGCGCCGCTGACCGAAGCGGTCAAGACAGCGGCGGAGAGGCTCGGCGTCCGGGAGCACATATCCACGGCGATCCTCGTCAGCGACGGGATCGAGAGTTGCAAGGCCGACCCTTGCGCCCTTGCAGTGGACCACGATCCGTCGCCGTACTTTGGGCAAGCCGCTGCCGCAGAGCACCGCCTTGATATCGGTGCCGATACGCAGCTCTGGAAACTGAAGACATCGCAACACAACGAACCGAAATCAGGCTTCGGTGAACCCGGCGCGGTTCACGGCGCTTCTTTTGTCCGACCAAAGCCGCTGCGTCCGGCGCGCCATCGCGCCCCCAAGGTGCCATCGTCTCGTGGTGGCCATCTTCGGTCACCCTGTCTGCGCGGCAATGCAGCGAGGCCGGGGGGGGCCCGCAACCGAGGATTTCTGCGCAAACAGGTTGCGCAAAGCCTTGGTCCTTGAATTGCCGATGCGGCGGGGGTGTGTGCTCTGACGGCTGGGCTTGCATCCCGTTTCAGGCCGTTCGGCCATGTCCGGTGCTCTCGGTGGATCGCAGGCCCAGGATGCGGCGCGCCTCCTGCCAGGTGGCGACGGGGCGATCGTTGCGCTCACAGATTTCGGCGGCACGCCGAACGAGCGCCGCGTTGCCGGGGGCCAGGGTGCCGCGATCGAGCCGCACGTTGTCCTCCAGCCCGGTCCGGGCATGGCCACCGGCGGCGATCGCCCATTCGTTCAACGTCAACTGATGCGCGCCGATCCCGGCGGCGCACCAGGGGGCGTCCTTGCCGAACAGGCGGTGCACGGTGTGGATATAGTAGTCGAACACGTCCCGGTCGACCGGCATCGCGTTCTTCACCCCCATCACGAACTGCACGTAGGGCGTGCCTGTCAGCTGCCCCTTGTCGGCCATCTCCCGGGCCTTGAGGATATGGCTGAGGTCGAAAGCCTCGATCTCGGGTTTGATGTCGTGTTTCCGCATCTCGGCGGCCAACCAGTCGACAAGGTCGGGCGGGTTTTCATAGACCCGGGTCGGAAAGTTGTTCGATCCCACGGACAAGGAGGCCATGTCCGGCCGCAGCGGCAACATGCCGCCACGCGTCCGGCCAGCCCCCGAGCGTCCGCCGGTCGAGAACTGGATGATCATGCCGGGGCAGTGCTTTTCGACGCCCTCCTTGAGGGCCGCGAACTTTTCGGGGTCCGAGGAGGGGCTTTCGTCCTCGTTGCGCACATGGGCATGGACGATGGTCGCCCCGGCCTCGAAGGCCTCGTGGGTCGATTCCACCTGTTCCGCCACGGTGATCGGCACGGCCGGGTTGTGCGCCTTGGTCGGCAGACTGCCGGTGATCGCGACGCAGATGATGCAGGGTTTCGACATCGTCCCGGCGTCACACATCGAAAAAGACGGTTTCGTCATCGCCCTGCAACCTGATGTCGAAGCGATAGACGACGGTCCCGCCCGCCTCGGATCGGGTGGCGATCAGCGTGGCGCGGCGATGTTCCCATTCGATGAGGTTCAGCACCGGATCCCGGGCGTTCGCCGCGGCTTCGTCGTCGAAATACATCCGGGTGTTCAGCCCGACATTGATGCCGCGGGCGACGATCCAGAGGTTCAGGTGCGGCGCCTGCTGCCGTCCGTCGCGGCCCGGCGTCCGGCCGGGTTTGACCGTGTCGAAGCCCCATTCGCCGGTCTCGAAATCGGTGATGACACGGCCCCAGCCGCGAAACCCGTCTTCGACCGGGCCGCCGCCTTCGGGATGGGCGTAATGCCCGTCTGCATTGGCCTGCCAGATTTCAAGCATGACATCCTTGATCGGCGCGCCCATCCCGTCGATGACGCGGCCTTCGACCCGGATCCGTTCGCCCTGCGCATTGGGGCCGGCAATGTCCCAGCCCAGTTCCTGCTTGTAGATGTCGAAGCCCGCGGCACCGGGCGCAAGACCGATATGGACATAGGGACCGGCAGTCTGGGATGCGGTTTCCTTCAGATAGCTGAGCGTCTGTGCCATGGATCAGTTCCCCTCCGGCCGGTTTTCGAACAGCGTGGACCGCCGTCCGCGCAGAACGATGTCGAACCTGTAGGCGATGGTATCGAGCGGGATCGTCGCGTTCATGTCGAGCAGCGCGATCAGTTGTTCGATCGCATCGGGGTCGGGGATCGTCTGCACGATCGGGCAAAGCGGAATGAGCGGATCGCCCTGGAAATAGCATTGCGTGATCAGCCGCTGGACAAACCCCGACCCGAAGACCGACAGGTGGACATGGGCGGGGCGCCAATCGTTGACCATGTTGCGCCAAGGATAGGCGCCGGGTTTCACGGTGCGAAAGGCGTAATAGCCGTTCGCGTCCGTAAGCGTGCGGCCGCAGCCGCCGAAATTCGGATCGATCGGGGCCAGGTAGGTGTCTTTCTTGTGCCGGTAGCGGCCGCCCGCATTGGCCTGCCACAATTCCACCAATGTGTTGGGAACCGGCCTTGCGTTTTCGTCCAGAACCCGCCCGTGCAGGATGATCCGTTCGCCGATCGGGGCCTCGCCGGGCCTGGCGTAATTCGTCAGAAGATCGTTGTCGCCCGGGTCGATGTCGTTCTGGCCGAAGACCGGGCCGGTGATTTCGGACACCGAATTCCCGAGCGCGATCAGCGAATAGCGCGGACTGCGCGCCACCGATGTCTTGTAGCCGGGCGTCAGGGCCGGCGGGTGCAGCGACCGGTTGCGTTGGTAGAATTCTGCGGGCTGGGTCATTCTTCCTCCTCCATCTCGGCATAGGTCGCCTTGGCGAGCTTGATCGCGTGATTGGCCCGGGGCACGCCGGCATAGATCGCGACATGCAGAAAGGCCTGTATCACGTCGTCCCTGGACGCCCCGGTATTGGCGGTGGCGCGGATATGCATCGGGATCTCTTCGAAATTCCCGGTCGCGGCAAGCAGGGCAAGGGTCAGCATGGAGCGTTCGCGCTTGCTGATCGTGGTATCGGACCAGACCGCGCCCCAGGCGCCTTCGGTGATCAGGGTCTGGAACGGGGCGTCGAACGATGTCTTGGCGGCTTCGGCGCGATCGACATGGGCGTCGCCAAGCACGGCGCGACGCGTGTCCATCCCGAGATTGAACAAGTCAGACATGGGCATGCTCCTTCAGGAAGGGGGCGAGGATCGCGGCGTAGGCCGCGGGTGTTTCGACACAGGGCAGGTGGCCGGCGCCCTCGATGATCCGGCAGGTGGCCCCGGCCATGCTGTCGGCCATCGCCGTCACCAAGGCGGGTGGGCTGGCGCCGTCCGCGCTGCCGCCGATCGCGAGGACCGGCAGGTCGAGCGTGGCGGTGCGCGCGGTCAGATCGGCATCGGCAAGGGCCGCACAGCAGCCCAGGTAGCCTTCGACCGGCGTCCGGGACAGCATCGCGCCCCAAAGCGCCACCTCGGGTATGCCGCGAAACTGCGGCCCGAACCAGCGGTCGAGCACAGCGTCCCGGACCGCGCCCAGACCGCCGGCGCGGATCGCGTCGATCCGGTCCTGCCACATCCGGGGCGTGCCCATGCGCGGCGCCGTGTTCGACAGCACGAGGGCGCGCACGAGGTCCGGGCGACGGAAGGCCAGGTCCTGGCCGATCATGCCGCCGATGGACAGGCCGACGAAGACCACCGGGCCAAGGCCCAGACCCTCGATCAGCCCTTCGGCGTCTTTCGTCAGATCGGCGATGGCATAGGGCCCGTCGGGACAATCCGACAGGCCGTGGCCCCGCAAATCGTAGCGCAGGTATCGCGGCCCCTCCGGCAGCAGCGGCAACAGCGCATCCCAGAGCCGCAGATCGGTGCCAAGCGAATTGGCAAAGACCACGGCTGGCCCATCCGGGTTGCCGGTCTCTGACAGGTGCAGCGTCAGACCGTTCGCATGAACCGCCCGCATCAATAGGGCAGTCCGACATAGTTTTCGGCCATGGCTTTCTGCGCGGCCTTGTTCGTGCGCAGGAATTCAAGATCGGCCACCTGCATCTTGAGGTCGAACTCCGACTGGTCGGGGTAGCGATGCATCATCGACGAGAACCACCAGCTGAACCGCTCGGCTTTCCAGATCCGCTTGAGCGCCTTTTCCGAATAGCCGTCGATGCCGTCGGTCGTTCCGGCCCGGTAATAGTCGCGCAGCCCGTTGAACAGATAATGGACATCCGAGGCCGCCGTGTTGAGCCCCTTGGCGCCGGTCGGCGGCACGATATGCGCGGCGTCGCCGCACAGGAACAGCCGCCCCCAGCGCATCGGTTCGGTCACGAAGGACCGCAGCGGGGCGATGGATTTCTCGATCGACGGGCCGGTGACCAGCTTTTCGGCCTGTTCGGCCGGGATCCGGCGCTTGAGTTCTTGCCAGAACGCCTCGTCGGTCCAGTCCTCGGGTTTGTCGCTGAGCGAACACTGGATGTAATAGCGGCTGAGCATGTCGTTGCGCATCGAGCACAGGGCGAAACCGCGCTCGGAATTGGCGTAGATCAGCTCGTGGTTCACGGGCGGGGTTTCGGACAGGATGCCGAGCCAGCCGAAGGGATAGACCTTTTCGTATTCACGCCGCAGGCCCAGCGGGATCGCCTGCCGGCTGACCCCGTGGAACCCGTCGCAGCCGGCGATGAAATCGCAGTCGATGCGCCGCTTTTCGCCATGAACCGTATAGGTGACATGGGGCGCGTCGCTGTCGGCGCCATGGATCACGACATCGTCGACCTCGTAGTCGATGGCGCCGCCCGCCGCCTCGCGCGCCGCATAGAGATCGCGGGTCACTTCGGTCTGGCCATAGACGATCACCGGCGTTCCGGTATGTTCGGTGAAGTCGATCCGGAACATCTCCTGGCCATAGGCCACAAGCGTGCCGTGGTGAACATATCCCTCGGCATGCAGGCGATCCGCGCAGCCGGCCTGTTCCAGCAGCTGGACCAGGCCCTGTTCCAGAACACCGGCGCGGATCCGGCCCAGCACGTAGTCCTGGGTCTTGCGTTCCAGCACGATGCTGTCGATGCCCACCCTGTGCAGAAGCTGTGACAGTAGCAGGCCGGAGGGGCCGCCACCGATGATCGCGACTTGGGTCTGCACGTCGTCCTCCTCGATTCCCATACCCCTGTTTCCCATATTGAACTTTGCAACAAAAATGAGAAAATACGCAAAATGCTTTCCCAAACAGGCAATTCATGGATCGTCGAATAAAGTTTCGCCACCTCGACGCCTTCAGTTCGATCGCCCGGGCGGGCAGTCTGAAACGGGCCGCCGACGCGCTGCACCTGTCGCAACCGGCGATCTCCAAGACGCTCAAGGAACTGGAGGATATCGTCGGCGCCACCTTGATGGCGCGGGACCGCTCGGGTGCGACGCTCACCCAGGAGGGGGAGGTCTTTCTTCAGTTCGCAGAGCAATGCACGGCCGCCTTGCGGCACGGGCTGCGCAGTGTCCGGTCCGGCGGCGCGGCGGCGGCGCATCTCAAGGTCGGGGTCCTGCCCAGCGTCGCCTCGGGCTTGCTGCCCGAGGCCGCGGCCGGGTTTGCACGCAACAATCCCGATACGCTTCTGGAGATCCACGAAGGCCCGCACCAGGATCTGACCGCGCGGCTCAGGGCGGGGCGGCTCGATCTGGTGGTCGGGCGGCTCGGGCGGCCGGAAAGCATGCAGGGGCTCGTCTTCCGGCAGCTCTATACCGAAGAGGTCGTGGTCGTCGCGGCACCGGCAAGCCCGGCGGTCACGGTCCGGCACCTGGAGGGGCTCGATGCGTTCCGGGTGCTTTATCCGCCCGCGGACTCCGCCATTCGGCCGCTGGTCGCGCGGATGCTGATCGCGCGCGGTGTGCCGCTGTTCAAGAACCGGATCGAAACCGCCTCCGCGGCGTTCGGGCGATCCCTGGTGGTCGCCGATCCGGAAACCGTCTGGATCATCAGCCGCGGCGTCGTGGCCAACGAGCTTGCGGAGGGGCGGCTGGTCCGGCTGGACATCGACACCAGCCCGACCGTCGGCGCGGTGGGGGTGATGAGCGTAGCCGACGAGGTCCCGACGCCCGAGATGCGCGCCTTCACGACAGCCGTGAGCCGGGTCGCGGGCGATCGGCGGTGACACGGACAGGGGCGCCCTGCTTGGCGGGTCCTGGTCGGTCCCGAAGCCGGCGGCCGTCCGGCGGCGTCATGCCGCGGCCTGACCCGCGGCGACGGGCCTGAGAACGCCGTCGAAAAAGGCGGCAAGCTCTGCCCGGGCCTGCAACGGCAGGACATGCGCGACATATTGATCGGGGCGCACCACGATCATGCAGCCGTCCTTGCGGTCGATGCCGCGCCGTTCGTAGATGTCCTGTCCCGACCTGTGGTCGACGCAAAAGACCTTTTCGAGGTCGCGCAGGCCGTAGCGGCCCTT
Organism: Rhodobacteraceae bacterium HLUCCA08; assembly: GCA_001314655.1. Lineage (GTDB taxonomy): Bacteria > Pseudomonadota > Alphaproteobacteria > Rhodobacterales > Rhodobacteraceae > Salibaculum. The sequence continues at coordinate 24,968 of LJSF01000043.1, forward strand.
GGGCGGGCGCAGCAGGCCGGGCATCGCCGTGATGTCCAGCGCGGTGAAATCCTGCTGGAACACGGCACGAAGGTCGATCAGCGCGTCGATGTCTTCATCGGCGCGGGTAAAGCGGCGCACCGGTGACGCAGGGTCCTGTTCCAGATAGGCGCAAAACGCCGCCATGGCGCCATTCGGGGCGCCGGTATCCCGCTCGCCGGCAAAGGCATAGATCCGCCAGCGCGCGTCGGCCTGGGCCACATGGCCCAGCTGCATCGGCCGGGCGTCGGCAAGGCGGACAACCGGGGCGGAATGAAACCGTTTCCCGACGATCAGACCGGTGGCGCGATCCTGGTATCCGGTATTGGCGACCAGGGCAGAGGGGGCGTAATGCACCGAAAGCCCGCCGGTGAATTCCAGGTTCTCGATGAACTGCTTCTGGAACCGCGGCATGTCCGTGCCGTCAAGCTCGGACAGCCCCGGCGGCTCGCTCATGATCCGGGCCCATGCGTGATCGGTTTCGACAAGACGGCGGGCTTCGCGTTGCCGTTCGGCCGAATAGGAATGCAGCAGGCCGGGCTCCGACCGTCCGGTCAGGACATGCACCAGCTTCCAGCCCAGGTTGAACGTGTCGCCCATCGACACGTTCATGCCCTGGCCGGCCTTGGGGCTATGCGTGTGGCAGGCATCGCCGGCGGTGAAGACGCGCGGCATGCGCGTTGCGATGTCATCCGGCGGCACATCGTCGAACTTGTCGGTCAGCCGGTGCCCGATCTCGTAGACCGACCACCAGGCGACCTCTTTCACGTCGACGGCATAGGGCCGCATGATGCGGTTGGCGGCGGCGATGATGTGATCGACGGTCAGGTTGCGGTTCGCGACCCGTTCGTCGGGGTTGAGCTTGTCGAGCTCCACATACATCCGGAACAGGTAGCCGCCCTCGCGCGGGATGATCATGACATTGCCTTCGGTCGCGGACTGGATCAGGCATTTCCGCCGGATGTCCGGAAAGTCGGTATTGGCAAGGATGTCCATCACCCCCCAGGCCTGGTGCGCCGCATCCCCGTGCAGCCGGCCGCCGATCGCCTGGCGCACGGTGCTGCGCGCGCCATCGCAACCGACGACGTAATTCGCACGGACCTTCAGCGTTTTGCCACTGCCACCCTCCGCGTCGACCCGTTCCAGGGTCACGGTCACGGGATGGTCCCGGGCCCCGGTGTCGATGGTCAGATCGGCAAGGCGAAGGCCGTAATGCGGTTGCAGCCGGGTCGGGGCATTCCGCATCACATCCAGGAACAGGTCGTGGATCCGGGCCTGGTTGACGATCGTATGGGGCATGTCCGACTGGTCGTCGGCCACGTCCTGCTGGATCCCGGCGCGGACGATGCCCTGCGGCGCCTTCGGATCCGGCTTCCAGAACGCGGTCTGGGTCACCCAACAGGCCTCGCGCTTGACCTTGTCGGCAAAGCCGAAGGCCTGGAACATCTCCATCGACCGGACGCTGACGCCATCGGCCTGGCCCTTTTCCATCGGGCCGGCCTTGGGCTCCACGATCATCGTCGAGATCTCGGGAAAACCGGCAAGCTGGGCGGCAAGGCACAGGCCTGCCGGGCCACAGCCGGCGATCAAGACATCGACCTTCGGCGGAACACGGCCAGATCCACGACCTGCGGGGTCGAGGCCGGGGGCCGCAGGCTTGATATCCGGATCGCCCGGCCGGAATCCGTCGACATGAAATTGCATCGGTCCTCCTCCGGCCCGTGTCTCGGGGTATTTGGTAGCTATGCTTACTATATTCCGTCAAGGACAAAGTATGTATACTTATCAAAACGGACCATGTATGGCTGTCGCCGAAGTCGGCGAACAGGTTTCGGGAAGGTGCCGAATTGGAAATCCTCGACATGCCCGGCCATCTGATCCGGCGGCTGAACCAGCTGTCGACGCAGGTGTTCACACTTCGGATGCAAGCGGCCGGGCTGGACCTGACGCCGGTCCAGTTCGCCGCGCTGGATGCGATCGTCGCGCATCCCGGTCTTGACCAGGCGAGCATCGCCGCGAGGATCGCCTATGACCGGGCCACCATCGGGGGCGTCGTCGATCGGCTCGAACAGAAGGGCTATGTGGAACGCCGGGTCAGCAAACGTGACCGTCGGGCCCGCGAGGTCCGGATCACGCAGCGCGGCCAGGACATCCATGCGACCGTTCTTCCGATCGTCTCGGGGCTTCAGGGCGATATCCTTGCCGGCCTTGCCGACGAAGAGCGGGCGGTTTTCATGCGCCTTGCGCAAAAGGTCATCGCGGCGGCGGGCGAACCGGGAAATGCAGGCGGCTGACTGGCTGTTCGGACCGTCGCTGCGCGATGGTGTTCTCTATCGGCCACGGCTTTGGAAGGTCCGGGCAGATCGGCAAGCACCGCCGGGGGTCGACCGTCAGGTCGAAGCCGCGCCTGGCCAGGACGGGCCGGTGGCCCTGTCGGTTCGCGGGCGCTGGTCGAGGATGCGCATGACTTCGGCGGCGGCAAGGCGGACTTCGTGGCGCGCGGCGGCCTCGGCCCGGTCGGCATCGCCCGAGCGGATCGCGTCGACCACGTCCGCCAGGTTGGTGACGCTTTCGTCCGATCGGCTGGAGGACCGGTTCGGGTGCGACAGCCCCACGGCCCGCCAGCGCCAGACCTGGGCCAGCACCGTCGACAGCATCTTGGACAGGGTCGTGCTGTTCGCGCCGGTATGGATCGCGTCGTAGAAGGTGTTCTTGGCCTCCAGCACCTTGCCCGGATCGCCTTCGCGATAGGCCGCCGTGACCTCGTCGAAGGCGGCTTCCAGGGCGGCGACCGCGACCGGTTCAGACCGTTCCGCGAACAGCCGCGCGCCCAGACCTTCCAGCGCCTCGCGGATGCGATACAATTCCCGGGCCTCGTCCAGGGTCAGGTCGCGCACGATCGGGCCGCGATTCGGAACCAGGCTGATCAACCCCTCCGATTCGAGCTGGCGCAGGCTTTCGCGCAGCACCGTCCGGGACACGCCCAGCATTTCGGTCAGTTCGCGTTCGGTCAGCCTTTGCCCCGGCTCGAAGCGCCCATCGATGATTTCCCGTGTCAGGGTCTGCACGACCTGTTCACGCACGGGGGCGACGACTCGTTTTACTTCCAGATTCTCGGTCATTGCTCTTTCCCGGCCATTCTGTCGGACCAGATTAGCGGATTGTTCGGGCGCAGGCCACTTGACGAAATTGTCTTACCGTCCTACAAAAAACGAACAACAGATTTTGGGAGGTCGTCAGATGGCGGACAAGGTGAAGGTCGGGATCGTGGGTCTTGGGCGTTGGGCCCGTGTGCTCACGCGGGGGTCCAAGCAATCGGATCAGATCGAGATCGTCAAAGGCTACAGCCGCAGCGAGGAAAAACGGAACGCCTTCGCAGCGGATACCGGGATGGCGACGGTCGACAGCATGGACGCGCTTCTGTCGGATCCCGAAATCCAGGGCGTGATCCTGACTGTTCCCAATGAACAGCACCTGCCCGTGGCCGAAGCCGTCGCCAAGGCCGGCAAGCATATCTACACCGAAAAGCCGATCGCCAACACGCTGGAGAACGGCATCCGGCTGGAGGCGCTGCAGGAAAAATACGGCGTGCGCGCCATGGTCGGCCATTCCGCCCGGCTTCTGCGCGGTGCGCGGATGATGAAGGATGCCATCGATTCGGGTGAGCTGGGCACGCTGTCCTTCATGGAATCGAACTTTTCCAACGAACGCGCGCTGGAGCTGACGCCCGATACCTGGCGCTGGTATCGCGACAAGGCGCCCGGCGGGCCGCTGTCGCAGCTGGCCACGCACCTGTTCGATTCGCTCTACATGCTGGGCGGAGAGATCGACACGGTGGCCTCCTTCGCGTCCAAGCTGTCGCCGGTCGGGGCCGAGGTCGACGACCAGTCGATGACCGTTCTGCGGTTCTCGTCGGGCGCGCTGGGCTATGTCGGATCGTCCTGGACCACCGCGGGGGTCTATTTCATCCGCGTCTACGGCCAGAACGGGCTGATGCATTTCGAACTGGATTTCGGCAGCTGGGACGACCCCGACAAGGTGCACGAAACCTCGACCCTCTACATCCAGCGCGGCAAGGACGGCTATGGCAAGCGCGAGGTGCTGGACATGGGCGCGTCGAACATGTTCACCGACGAATTGGACATGTTCGCGCAGATGTGCCGCACCGGCAACGCCGTGGAGCTCGAGGCCGCCAACGGGATCGTCGCGCTGGGCGTGGTGAATGCCGCGCTGGCCTCGATCGAGCGCAATGGCGAGGCGGTGAAGCTGACCGAGATCATCGACGGGGCACGCAGCCGTGCCGCCGCCGAGGATCAGAGCGCAGCCTGAAGGTGAATGTGATGTCGCGGTACTGGATCGAGTTGACGCAGCCGGAAATCAAGGCGCAGTTCGAGCGCAACCCGCTGGTCATTCTGCCCTGCGGAAGCGTCGAGCAACACGGCGCGCATCTGCCGACGGGCACCGACATCTACGCCGCGAACGCGGTCAGCCACGCCGTCGCCGAGCGGATGGACGGCGTGGTTCTGCCCGGGGGGCCGCTGGGCGTCACCCCGATGCACATGCCCTACGAGTCGACGATTTCGTTGACACCGGAAACCTACCAGAGGGTGCTGGTCGAAACCTGCCTGTCGACCGCCCAGCACGGTGCGAAGCGATTGCTGATCGTCAACTGGCACGAGGGCAACTCGGCCTCGATCGGTCTGGCCGCCGAACAGCTGCATCGGACCCACGGAATGAGCGTGGTCATCGCCCAGGCTTGTTACGTGGCCGAAGACCTGTGGGGCGCCGATTGCGGCGGCCTGACCCATGCCGGCGAGATCGAGGCCCTGGCGATCCTGCCCGATCACGAGCATCTGGTGCATCTGGACCGGGTCAAGGCATCGTCGGAAAAGCGGCAGGGCGCCCATATGGACAAACTGCGGCGCACCCGCAGTTTCGTGCCGATCCTGACCGATATCCGCTCGATCGCACCGACGGGTTGGTATGGCGATCCGCAGCCGGCCACCGCCGAGCGAGGTCGCAAGATGATCGCCGATGTCGCCGATGCGGTCGCCAAGGAAGCCCAGGCGATCTTCGACCAGCTGGACCGCATCCAGGGTCCGGCGGGCAGAGGCGTGGCGGCGGAATAGACATGGCGACGCGCGTGACACTCGGCGAAGCGGCGGAGCTGAACCTTCCGGGTCGCCGCTCGCGCGAGATCGTCTCGGGCGCGTCGGGCGCGCACAGCACGTTGCGGCTGGTCGAGATCGCGGTGCCCGAACCGGGGGCCGCGCCGCGCCCGCCGCATTGGCACCCGGACAGCGAAGAGGTGATCCACGTCCTCGACGGCGCCGGGATCACCTGGGTCGAGGGTGCGGAATTCGCCATGGCGCCCGGAGACACGATCCGGATCGGGCCCGGCGAACGGCATGTGACGCGCAATACCGGGGCCGTGCCGCTTCGATTGCTGTGTTTCTTTCCGAAACCGGAGTTCCGTCTGGAAACCGGGGACAACGGAGGTGGAAATGGCTGACGTCGTCTGCCTGCGGCCACGCGCCGATTTCGAGGCGGTGGGGATCACGCCGCCGCCCGAGCTGGACATCGCCTACCGGGCGCCGGAGGACGACGATGTCGCCGAGCTGATCCGGGGCGCGCGGGCGCTGGTGATCCCGGCGGTCGGGCCGGCGCTGCCGGGGGATCTGTTCCGGGGCACGGCGCTTGAACTGGTCCAGGTGACCGGTGCGGGGCTGGACCGGCTTGATCGGGCGGTCCTGGCCGGAGAAGGGATTGCCCTGGCCAATGTGCCCGGCGGGTCGAATGCGGCGCTGGCCGAATATGTCGTGGTCAATGCGCTGTCGCTGTTGCGCGGCTTCCATGGCGCCGGGGCGGCCTTGCGCGCGGGCGATTATGCCGCGCATCGCAAGCGAATGGTCGATGCGGTCTTGCGCGGGCTTGGCGGGCTGGTCGTCGGCGTCGTCGGGATCGGCACGATCGGCCAGGCGGTGGCCGAGCGGTGCCGCCAGATGGGCGCCGAGATCGCCTATTTCGATCCGGCGCCGCCCGATGGCGCACCGGGCAAACGGATGGACCTGGACGCGTTGCTGGCCGCGTCGGATGTCGTGACGCTGCACCTGCCGTTGATCGATGCGACCCGCGGGTTGATCGATGCCCGTCGCATCGGGCTGATGAAGCCCGGCGCCGTCCTGATCAATGCCGCGCGCGGCGGGATCGTGGACGAGGCCGCGCTGGCCAAGGCGCTGGAGGAAGAGCGTCTGGCCGGGGCCGCCGTCGATGTCTATGCGACCGAGCCGCCCGGCCCGGACAACCCGCTGTTGACCCTGGCCGGACCGGCGGCGCAGCGCCTGATCCTGACCCCGCATATCGCCGGCGTCAGTCTTCAGGCCTCGCAGCACCTGTTCCGGGAGGCCTGGGACAACGTGAGCAGCGTCCTGCTTGGCGGGGCGGTGCCAAGGAACCGTGTTGCCGCCTGACAGCGGCGGCGGGATGCCGGCCGCGTTCGGACCGGAAGGGAGGAAGTCAACGGGAATGGAGGCAGCGACCGCTTACGGATGACTCGCCGAACAAGAGTATGGACAGGTTGATCCGGCGACGCTAGCCTGAATGCAAACGATTGCAAAACAGTGTCAATGACAGGCCGGGGTGGCCCTTCGAGCGATCGCACCGGGTCTCATGAAAAAGCCGAAAAGACGGCTGAAACCGGGGAGGAAATACCATGTCTAATCGAGTATGCAATCGTATGCATCGCCCGAGGGCCGCTGGCGGATCGACTGCGGGAGCGACGCGGACATGAACCGCCCGGCCCCAATCGAGAGGAACGTGGCGGACAGCCCCGGCACGCAAGTCGGCGAACCGGTGATCGTCGCCAGGAACGTGACCGTCGGCTACAAGCTGCACCGCGAACGCAAGATGCTGACGGCGCTGCGCGACATTTCCCTGACCATCAACAAAGGTGAATTCGTCGTGCTGCTGGGCCCTTCGGGCTGTGGCAAGACGACCTTCATCAACGCGATCTCCGGGATCGTGCTTCCCTGGGAAGGCAGCATCGAGGTCAACGGCGCACCGGTCACCGGCCCCGGGCCGGATCGGGCCATGGTGTTTCAGGACTACGCCTTGATGCCCTGGCGCACGGTCGAGGCGAACCTGCGGATGCCGTTCGAATTCCAGAACCTGGGCCTGTCCAAGGACGAGGTCGACGCCCGGATCGCGCGTTACCTGGAATTGGTCGACCTCAAGGGGTTCGAAAAGTCGTTCCCCTACGAGTTGTCCGGCGGCATGAAACAGCGCGTCGGGATCGCCCGTGCGCTGGCGACCGAGCCGACGATCCTGTTGGCCGACGAACCCTTCGCCGCGATCGACGCCATGACCCGCGAAGCGATGCAGAGCGAGTTGGAGCGCATCGTCATGGCCACCGGCCAGACCGTCGTCTTCATCACCCATTCGATCGACGAGGCGATCACCCTGGGCGACCGGATCGCCGTCATTTCGCGCCGGCCCGGGCGGATCAAGGAGGTGGTCGACGTCAACCTGCCGCGCCCGCGCTTTGACGGCGATGTCAAATCGCGGCCCGAATACGCCAAAATCCGCGAACGGATCTGGGACCTGGTCAAGGCCGAGGCCCTGTCCGGCGCCCATGGAGAGTGAACATGGCCGACATGCAAGACTCCGAGACGAAACAGGGTTCTTTCGAGGATGCCGACCGGATCCGCAAACTGCGCCTGACTCCGGCAGAGCTGTGGCAGCAATACGGACCCTGGGCGACGACGGTCCTGAACCTGACGATCTTTTTCATCCTGTGGGAACTGTTCGCGCGGTCCGGGATGATCAACCAGGTCTTCTTTCCGACGGCGTCGGGCATGTTCTCGACCCTGTTCGAGGGGTTGACGCGGTCGGCGCCGCCGGACGCGATCATCTCGGGGCAGATCATCGACCACCTGCTGTATACGGTGCGGACCGTGGTGATCGGCATCGGTCTGGCCTGCATCGTCGGGATCCCGATGGGGTTGCTGATGGGCGGATCGCGTCACGTCGAACGTATCTTCAGCCCCTATGTCTGGGCGCTGGCCTCGCTGCCGCGGATCGCGCTGGTGCCGCTGTTCATCCTGTTCCTGGGGTTCACGATGAAGATGCAGGTGACGATCGTCTTCCTGGCAGCCCTGTTCCCGATCGTGATCAACGCCTGGGCCGGGGTGAAAACCACCGAGAAGTCGTTGATCGCGGCGGCCAAGGTGTTCGGCGCCAACCGGCGGCAGATCTATTACCACGTGGTCCTGCCCTATACGCTGCCCTTCATCATCGCCGGCGTGCAACAGGGGATCGGGCGCGGCCTGGTCGGCGTCATCATCGCCGAAATCTTTGGCGGCTCCATGGGCCTCGGGTTCCTGATCACCCGAGCCGCGGATACCTTCAATTCCGAACTGATGTACGCGGTGCTGCTGCTCCTCGTGCTCATTTCGCTCTCTCTGATCAAGATCACACGGATGCTCGAGGCGTGGATCGCCCCGTGGCGACAGCAGGCGCTGATGTAGTGCCATGGCCGGCGAGGAGGCCGGCTCAACATAGGGAGGAAACGACATGACCAAACACGAAAAGAACGGACCGATCCGACTGGCCAGGCGCGACGTGCTGATGCGCGGCGGGGCGGGGATCCTGGGCACGCTGATCGCCGCTTCGACCCGCAACGTGGCGCATGCCCAGACGCCCAGCGTCGAGAACGTGATGGCCAACCTCGATACGATCACCCTGGGCGACTTCAACCCGAACTACGCCAATCAATGGCCGTTCCGGTTGGCCCAGGCCCTGGGGTTCCTCGAGGATGGCGGGATCGAGAACCTCGAAATCGTCCTGACCGACGAATACGTGCCGGGCCTGGTCGGCCGCAGCCTGGACATCGCCCATGGCGATACCAGCGCATTCCTCGCCGCCGGCACTGCAAGCGGCCTGCCGATCACCATGGTCTCGATGCACCGGGACAAGGAATGGTGGATCATGGGCGTCCGCGAAGGCATCGAAACCGTCGACGACCTGCGCGGCGGCACCATCACCGGCGGCAGCCTGGCCGGGCGCAACACCTGGATCATGCGGCAGGTCATGAAGCGTATGGGGCTGGACCCGGATACGGACATGCAATTCGTGCCGGCCTCGGGCGGGTCGGATTCGCGTCTTGGCGCGCTGCTGAACGGGTCGGTCGACGCCGCCAGCCTGTTCCCGCGCCACCAGGCGCCGCTGACCGAGGCGGGCGGCAAGTTTCTGTACGAAGAACTGGTCGATGCGCCGCAGGAAGCCTTTGCCGTCATGGGCGACTGGCTGGACGACAATGCCGATACGATGCAGGCTTGGCTGGTCGCCGATCTCAAGGCGCGGCGCTGGCTCAAGGATCCGGCGAACAAGGAACGTGCCTACCAGATCATGGTCGATCTGGGCTATGACATCCCGGAGTCCTTCCGGGATCTCTATGATGTGGAACTGGCCCAGCTCAGCACCGATGGCGGCTTCGAAAACGCCGAGGTGATGGACGATTTCGTGCGCGATCTGGCGGTGACCGGTGTCCTGCCCGAGGGGCTGGATTGGCGGCCGTACTTCAACTTCGAATACCTTTGGAAGGCGCAAGAGGCCCTTGGCGGTTCGCCGCGGCCGCCCGCACTCTGATCATCATCGACCGGTGGCCGGGCATACCGGCCACCGGCTTTCCCCCCGCGTTTCGCCCGCGGGCTGGGCAGTCGGAGGTGTGAATGGGCCAGCTCATCGACGGCGTCTGGCACGATACGGCCACGGGCGAGGTCAAGACAGACGGTCGGTTCGACCGCGCGCCGTCGCGGTTCCGCAACTGGGTCACGGCTGACGGTGGGCCGGGTCCGACCGGACAGGGCGGTTTCAAGGCCGAGCCGGGACGCTATCACCTCTATGTCTCGCTTGCCTGCCCCTGGTCGCATCGGGCACTGATCTATCGCGACCTGCTGGGCCTGGAGGCTGCGATCGACCTGTCGGTCGTGCATCCCGTCAACCTTGCGAATGGCTGGGAATTCGACGGCTATCCCGGCGCCACCCCCGACAGGATCGGGGGCGCGCGCTACCTGTATCAGGTCTATCAGGCCGCCGATCCGTGCTATAGCGGCAAGGCGACGATCCCGGTCCTGTGGGACAGACAGACCGGCACGATCGTCAGCAACGAATCCGCCGATATCATCCGCATGCTGGGCGGTGCCTTCCTGCCCTTTGCGCGCACCCCGCACAATCTGCGCCCGGAGGCGCTGGGGGCCAGGATCGACGCGCTCAACGACGACATCTATGCCGCGGTCAACAACGGTGTCTACCGCACCGGGTTCGCCCAGTCGCAAGAGGCTTACGACGCCGGGATAGAGGCGATGTTCGGCTGTTTCGACAGGCTCGAGCGCCGACTGGCCGACAGCCGCTTTCTGCTTGGCGATGCGCCGCTTGAACCGGACTTCCGGCTGTTCGTGACCATGATCCGGTTCGAGCCGGTCTATTACTTTCACTTCCGCTGCAACCTGCGTCCGCTCAGCGCCTATCCCGACCTGCGCCGCCACACGCGGGACGTCCTGAACCTGCCGGGGGTGCGGGGAACGGTCGATATGACCCATATCGTCGACCATTATTACCTGGCCCATCGCCATATCAATCCGCGCGGGATCATCCCGGTGGGCGCGCGCGTGGACCTGGACCGGGGCTTTTGGGGAGAGGGCGCATGAGCGACCGCACACTGACGCTTTACCACTATGACCGGTCCACCGCGGCGCAGCGGGTGCGGCTGCTGATCGAAGAGAAAGGGATCGACTGGACCAGCGTGATCGTCGACACGTCGCGCGGCGATATCGACGACCTGCCCGACAATTACCACGCGCTGAACCCCAAGGGGTTGATCCCCGTCGTGGTGCGCAACGGGCGCGGGATCGCGGAATCGAATGTCATCCTGGACTACCTGGAGGATGCCTATCCAGAGACGTCGTTTCGCCCCGAGAACCCCGAGGACCGGGCCGAAATGCGGCTCTGGATGCGGCGGATCGACGACGGCGTGCATGTCGCCAGTCGCACGATCGGTGTCTGCATCGTCAATCGGCACATCTACCTCGAACAGGGGGCCGAAAAGCTGGCCCGCTACCATGCGCAGATGCGCGACCTGGTGCGGCGCGACAATGACGCGGTGAATATCGAAAAGGGGCTCGAGTCGCCGCTTTTGCCCGGCGCCCTGCAGACGTTCCGGACCCTGTTCGAACAGATGAACGCGCGGCTGTCGCGCCATGACTGGCTGGCGGGCGACGCCTATTCGCTGGCCGATATCGCGCTGGTGGTCTATCTGCGGCGCATGGAGTCGTTCCAGATGTCCCCGCTGTGGTCGCACATGACGCACCTGACCGACTGGTATGACCGGATCGCCGCGCGGCCGGCCTACAAGGCGGCAATCGTCGACTGGGGCGACATCACCCGGGCAAAGCGCACCGAACATGGCAAGGCGGCCTTCGACACGATCGCCCGGCTTTGGGAAGGCTGAGCCCGGGACATGAACGAAACGGCCCTGTTCTGGTTGGCCGCGATTGCGGCGTCGTTCTTTGTCGGCGGCAGCAAGGGCGGCCTGCCGATGATCGCGCTGCTCAGCGTGCCGATCATGTCGCTGGTCATGGCACCGATGAAGGGCGCCGCGCTGCTGTTGCCGGTCTATCTGGTCAGCGATGTCTACGGCATCTGGATCTACCGGCATTCGTTTTCGCCGCGCAACCTGGCGATCCTGATCCCGGCCTCGGCGCTGGGCATCCTTGCGGGTTACCTGCTGGCCGGACGCACGGACGAGGACATGGTCCGCGTCGTGATCGGCGTGATCGGCCTGTCGTTCCTGGTCATGCGCCTGCGGGCGCGGTTCCTTGGCCTGACGAAGCCCCGGCCCGCGGACATCCCGCGCGGTGTGCTTTGGGGCAGCGTGTCGGGGTTCACCAGCTTCGTCAGCCATGCGGGCGGGCCGGCCTGGCAGCTTTATGCGCTGCCGCAGCAGATGCCCAAGATGATGTTCGCCGGCACCTCGACCATCCTGTTCGCGGTGATCAACCTGATGAAGGTGCCGCCCTACCTGGCGCTGGGCCTGATCGAATGGGGCGACATGAAGACCGTGGCGATGCTGGCGCCGGTGGCGATCTTCGGCGCCTGGCTGGGCTATCGGATAACCCGGATCATCCCCGAAAAGGTGTTCTTCACCATCGTCGAGATCGCGCTGTTCGTGATCTCGGTCAACCTGATCCGGGTCGGGCTGACCTGAGGCGCGTTCAGGCCCCGATCGGTCGACGGCGCAGCCGGATCCTGGACCGGTCGCGGCACAGGGCATGCAGGAAACAGGTCCGCTCGGCGACGCGCATGATGTCGCGGGCCGTGGCATCGTCGCAATCGCTGTCCATGAACACATGGCTTTCGACCGGATCGGCGGTTCCGCCCCGCCCGGTCCGGCCCGAGGCGCCGCCCGGGGTGAAATGCATGTCCTGAACCACGCGGTAGGCGTGCAGCGGGTGCTTGGCCATATGCGCGAAGCGGCCGATCTGGGTCATGAAGCAGAAGGCGACGCCGATGGCGAAATAGCTGGCCGGATCCGGGGCGATGGCACCGTCGCCGTCACGATCATCGACCACGAATTCCCAGGACGACGAACTTTGGGCGAATTGTTCGCGCAGGCAATGATAGGTGCCATCGGCGCGCAGCCGGCACCGGGTGCGCAGGTGCAGCAGCTTCTTGCTGCCATCGAGCGTCGGGGCCGCGGGGGGCGCCGCGGCGATGCGTTCGGACATATCCTCTTCGGACAGCGTCTTTTCCGCCAGCACCGGCGCGGCGTCGATCCCGGGCCGTGAAAGCCCGGCGATCGGATCGCCGGGATCGGGCAGCGCGTCCCCGGACAAGGCGGCCAGCGGATCGGGCGTGATCCGGCGGCCGTTATGGGTCAGGGTGAACAGGCTGATCTTTTCGTCGCGCACCAGCCCGTTGACCGGGGCCGCCGCGACCGCATCCATCAGCAGGTGATATAGTGCGTCGTCCTCTGCGTCGCTGTCGCAATCGAGCGAAACCTCGGGCGGCAGGGCGCCGGAAATCATCGTGCCCTTCGGAAAGGACCCGTCGCGGTAATAGAAGTTCTCGAGCACCAGGACAGGGTCGGTCAGGGTGATGCCGCGCGCGGCCGCCAAGGCCAGAAGTTCGGTCATGATCGCACCCGCCATGCCGACCGCCACGTAGCTGAGCGGGTTGGGCGCCGCATCGAACCCGTTCAGGTGCTTGCCCTCGTCCGAGGCGAACCGCCAGGCGCGCCCGCTGCGGCCTGACAGGGTGACGCCCTCTTTCTGGACCCCGTGCAAGGACCGGATCCAGGCGCGCACCGATTGACCGTGACGATCTTGGGGGGGTGTCAGTCCGGCCTCGGACAGGTCGTTCACTGCATGGATCAGCGGGGCGTTCAGGTCGTCGAGTGTCATGTCCGTCATGGGGCCACCTTCGATCAGCCGCGGATCGCGAGATACAGGAAATTCAGCCCACCAAGGGCGGCCATCAGGTCGACCAGAAGCCCGTGATGGGTGATCGAGATGCGCCGCAGGATGGTGCGGCCGATGTAGTTGCCGGGGATCATGATCAGCCCGACCAGGACCCCCAGAAGCACGTATTGCGGATTCATCAGGTCGACGCCGGTAAAGACGCCGATGCGAATCGCATTGGTCGACAGCGAAATGCCGGCCATGGTGGCGACGAAGGCTTCCTTGAACAGGCCGTAACCCAGCAGGAACGGGCTGAGGATCGTCGCCGATCCGATCGAGGCGCCGGCGAAGAAGCCGTAGACCGCCCCGGCACCGGCCAGCAGCCCGGTGCCCGCCCGGATCGAGCGTGCCGCGGCCCAGTGCCGCAGCGGGATCATCGTGAAGATGATGACCGCCAGAACGGTGGCCAGGACCCGGACCGGCAGGATCGCGTAGATGTAGCCGGTCATGATGATGAACGGGGTCGCGGCCAGGATCACGGTCAGGAAGGCGCGCCAGTCGAACCATTTCAGGTAGATCAGGCTGCGGCTGCCATGGCTGAAGATCAACGCGATGCTCATTACCGGGACCGAGGCGCGCACGCCGATCAGCAGTGCCAGGGTCGCGGTCATCAGCAGGCCACCGGCCAGGCCGATCGCCCCGTGAATCGAGGAGGTTATGATCGCGGCGATGGCGATGGCGACAAGCGTGGCCAATCCGAAATCGTCGATGAGCGCCTGGAATTCCGCCACTTGCGGCCGTCCTTTCCCGTCTCTCGAAGGCGCTGCCACCGCGAAATCGCGCAGGACCTTCGGTAGAGATTGCCAAATATGTATTACCGTCATACAAAAGAGGTCAAGGCTCCATGCGCGCTGAGTCTTTTCGGCCCGATCGGGCCTCCGGTGAAGAAACGACTTGGCGCAGCACTTGGACCGGACAGGGGAACTGGGAGGAAAACCGCATGACCGAAATCCCGCATCTTCTTGTGCATGAACACGCGGACAACGTTGGCGTCGTCGTCGTCGAGGGGCTGACGGCCGGCACCGACATGCTGTGCTGCGTGACGCACGACAATTCGACCTTCCGGCTGACGGCCGGGGCGGATGTGCCGATCGGCCACAAGATCGCGCTGAAGGACCTGGGGGCCGGGGATACCGCGATCAAGTATGGCGAAGATATCGGCAAGATCGTCGCGGACATCCCCAAGGGCGGGCATGTCCACACCCACAACCTCAAGACCAAGCGCTGGTAAGGAGACGGTCGGATGGCATCGAAATACTCGAACATGACGGTCAGGGCCTATCGCCGGGAAAACGGGCGCGTCGGCGTGCGCAATCACGTGGTGATCCTGCCGGTCGACGACATCTCGAACGCGGCCTGCGAGGCGGTGGCGAACAACGTCAAGGGCACGCTGGCGATCCCGCATGCCTATGGCCGGCTGCAATTCGGCGAAGACCTGGACCTGCATTTCCGCACCATGATCGGCACCGGCGCCAACCCCAATGTCGCCGCGGTGGTGGTGATCGGGATCGAACCGGGCTGGACCCGCAAGATCGCCGACGGCATCCGCGAAACCGGCAAGCCGGTGGCGGAATTCTCGATCGAACAGAACGGCGATTTCGAAACGATCCGCGCGGCAAGCTGGGCGGCCAAGGACTTTGTCCACCGCACCAGCGAATACCAGCGCGAGGAATGTTCGGTCTCCGAGCTTTGGATTTCCACCAAATGCGGCGAAAGCGATACCACGACCGGGCTCGGGTCCTGTCCGACGGTCGGCAACATGTATGACAAGCTGCTGCCCGAGGGGATCACCGGGTTCTTCGGTGAAACCTCTGAAATCACCGGCGCCGAGCATATCTGCAAGGCCCGCGCGATCAACGAAGAGGTCGGCGAGCGCTGGTACAAGATGTGGAAGGCCTACCAGGACGACGTGATCTTTGCCCACCAGACCGACGATCTGTCCGACAGCCAGCCGACCAAGGGCAATATCGAAGGCGGATTGACCACGATCGAGGAAAAGGCGCTGGGCAACCTCGAAAAGATCGGGCGGAGCGCGACATACATCGACATCCTCGGGCCGGCGGAAAGGCCGAATTCGGGCGCCGGCCTCTATTTCATGGATTCGTCCTCGGCGGCGGCGGAATGCGTGACGCTGATGGCGGCGGGCGGCGCGGTGATCCACACCTTTCCCACGGGGCAAGGCAACGTGGTCGGCAACCCGATCGTGCCGGTGATCAAGATCTCGGCCAACCCGCGGACGGTGCGGACCATGGGCGAACATGTCGACGTGGACGTGAGCGGTATCCTGCGCCGCGAAATGACCATCGACCAGGCCGGCGAGGCGCTGATCGACATGATCCGCCGCACCGCCAACGGACGCAACACGGCGGCCGAGGCATTGGGGCACCGGGAGTTTTCGATGACCAAGTTGTATCGCAGCGCATAGCCCGAAAGGCCCGGGACAAGTCGCCGCGAAATCCGGCGGACCCCCGGGCCTTCCGGAACTCGACGAATGCGTGCAATCGATTTCCGAGAGGGTGCGATGAAAGACCCGGATTTCATCATCGCCGGGGCCGGTCACAACAGCCTGATCACCGCCTGCTACCTGTCGGCGGCGGGCTATCGGTGCCGTGTCCTCGATGCGCGCGGCATCCCCGGCGGCGGCTGCGCGACCGAAGAGATCCTGGGGCCGGGCTATGCCATCGACACCTGTTCGACCGGCCACACCCTGATCCTGCAGAACCCGCTGATCCGGCTGGACGAGCTGGGCCTGGTGAAGGCGCACGGCCTGTCCTATCTCGAACCCGACCCGGTCGCCCATGTCGGCTTTCCCGATGGCGAACAGGTCACGATGTTTCTGGATCGGGACAAGACCCTGGCCGAGATCGCGCGGTTTTCCGACGCCGATGCCCGCAGCTATGCCCGCCTGCTGGAGGAATTCGACGAGTTGCGTCCGCTTCTGGGCCGGGCACGCGGCGCGCCGGTCGGACAGGGGCCGTCGCTGAAGGCTCTGCTGGCCGATCATCCGCGCGGCAATGTCTGGACCCGGCGCATGGCGATGAGCGCCCGAGACGTGATCCTGCGCGAATTCGAGGAACGGCACATCCGCGCCTTCATGGGCTGGATGGCGTTCCAGACCGCGGTGCCGATCGATCAGGCCGGCACCGGTCTGTTGCCCTATCAGATCATCGCCGGCCGTCAGGCGCGCAGCTGGTCGATCCCGAAGGGTGGATCGGGGCGGCTGACCGATGCGCTTGTCGGCTATCTGACCGACAAGGGGGCCGAGATCGAATGCGGCGCCCATATCGACCGGCTGATCGTCGAGGGCGGGCGCTGTGTCGGCGTCGTCACCCGCGACGGCCGCGAACACCGCGCCACGGCCGGCGTGGTTTCGACGATCCATGTCAAGCACCTGCTGGACATGGCCCCGGCCGAGCTTTGGCCCGAAGAGTTCCGCTATGGCGTCGACACCTACAATGTCGGCGTGCCGTTCTTCGCCAGCTATCTGGCGACGACCGCGCCGCCGGTTTTCGAGACACCGAATGGCCCGGTCACGGCGGTATCGGCAGGCTTCGCCGGCTGGTTCGAGGACCTGGTGCGGTCCGGCCAGGATATCTACAACGGCACCCTGTCCGAGGAGATCAACTGGCTGCTGGTGGCGACGCCGAGCCTGGCCGATCCGTCCCGCGCGCCCGCGGGGCATCACACGGTCAAGGTCCTGACCCATACGATCCACGACCTGCCGGGCGCGGGTCCGGCGGGCTGGGCCGCGCGCAAGGAGGCCTTTGCCGACAGGCTGATCGACACCATCCGCCGTTTCTGCCCCGGGTTCACCGATGAGGTGATCCTGGCACGGCTGACCAAGTCGCCGGTGGATATCGCGGCGGCCAATCCGCACATGATCGACGGCGCCCCCCATGGCGGCGACCGGTCGATCACCTATGCCGGGGACCAGCGCCCGACGCCGGGCTGGGCGGCGCACCGGATGCCGATCCCGGGCCTGTGGCAGACCGGCGGAACCACCCATCCCGGCGGCTCGATCACCGGTTATCCGGGGCGCAACGCAGCCATGGTCGTGCTGTCGGACATGGGCCGCGACCCGGCCGAGGTCATGCAGATCCAGGGGAGGACGACATGAGGGATTTCACATCGCCGGAATGGGAAGAGACCCGCAAGCGGCTCGATCATGGCCAGACCTTCGCGCGGATGCGCAACACGCCCTATTACCGTGACGCGGTCTATCCGCAGTTCAGCCGGGCCGAATACGACCGCCGGTTCGCCGCCCTGCGCGCCAAGATGGCCGATCACGACCTGGATGTCGTGATCTGCCCCGGCGGCCCCAGCCACTGGAGCTGGAGCGGCGGCATGGGCTGGTTGTCGGGCCATTGGGAATGGCATTGCAGCGCGGTCTATGTGGTGGTCCCGCGCGCGGGCGAACCGACGCTGATCTACGGCATGGGCGGCACCCATATCGAGGCGGTGCGGCGCGAGGTCGCCGTGGCGATCAGCGACGTGCGGTCCAGCCGCAACGGGCTGTTCGCCGAGGTGATGGCCGAAAGGATCACCGAAGCGGGCGCTGAAAAGGGGCGGATCGGGCTGCTGGAGCTGGATCCGCGGCACAAGGATTACATGCCCGCCAACCAGTATCTGCGCCTGAAAGACCTGCTGCCCGGCGCCGAGATCGTGTTCACCGAAGGCTTCATGCACGAGCTTGTCGTGGTGAAAAGCGACGAAGAGCTGGACTGCGTGCGCCATGCCGGGCGGCTGTGCACCAATGCGATGCAGGCAATCGCGGACCGCGCGCGTCCCGGCGTGACGGAACAGGACCTGCGCGCCGCCGCCGGGGCCGCGATCCTGGACAGGGGCGGGGACATCGATTTCCTGATCATCGGCTCGACGCCGATGGACGATCCGGCCATGGTCTTTGGCAATCCGCGCCCGTCGCTGCGCGAATTGTCGACCGGCGACATCATCATCATGGAGCTTGCCGCGGGCTATCGCGGCTATTCCGCCCAGATCGGCCAACCGATCTGCCTGGGCGCCCCGCCCGAGGCGGTCCAGCGGTTCTGGGACGAGATCGCCAAACCCGGCTACGAACGTGTCACCGCCGCCATCGAACCGGGCCGGCCGGTGTCGGACATGGTCGAAGCGGCGGGGTTCTTTCGCGCCAATGGCTGCCAGTCGCGGCCGATCGTGACCCACGGGATCGACTTTGTCTCGGACGGGCCGCACGCCTTTATCGGCGGCGCCAAGACCCACGATTGCGACGCGATCCTGAAGCCCGGCATGGTCCTGATGCCCGAGCCCAATCCGATCACCGCGGACGGGCTGCTGGGCATGTTCGTGGGCCATACCTTCATCGTCACCGAACACGGGCGCGACTGTGTCGATGACTGGCCGCTGGAGCTGACCGTGGTCTGATCACGCCAGCTTTTCGGCCAACCAGGCGAAGGCGGCCGGTGCCCATTCCGGCTGGTGCTCGAACGCGCAATGGCCCGAGCCCTTGTAGACACGGGCGCTGCGGGTCCCCACCGGCCCGTTTTCCAGCATGTAATAGATGTTGCCGATCGGGGCGAGGTGGTCGTCCGAGCCGTTGATCATCAGGACCGGCATGGTGATTCGGTCGACCAGGCCCAAGGAAGACAGCGCCCAGCCGTCATAGATGCCGTTTTCCTTTTCCACCGACCATTCGGGGAACGAGGGCGGGCCGTCCGGCGCACCGAATCGGAAACCCGCACGGCGATTCCTGGCGGTGACGAAATCGGCCATTTCGGCGTCGGTCATCCGGTAGCCGAAGGGGTGCCCGGCCACGGCGACGACCGCCTTGACCTTGTCCGGTGCGGTGCCGGCCAATTGCATCACCGAATAGCCGCCCCGACTGATCCCGAAGGCGCCGACCCGGTCGGCATCCACCTCGGGCCGGGCCCTCAGCGCGTCGATCGCCGCGACCCAGGCCTTGACGCTATCGGGCTCCCACGGGAAGGGGTTCTCGCCGGTGCCGGGGGCGTCCATCACCAGCGACGAAAGCCCGGCGTCCAGCGCCATTTCGGCGGCCCAGCCACGGTCCTCCTTGAACACGTCAGAGCCGCACATGATCAGGATGGCGGGCCCCGGTTCGGCACTGGTCGGGGCCCGGAAATGGGCCCGGAATGTCTTGCCATCACACGGAATATCAAGAACTTCCATCGGCGGGTCCAGATGCGCGGCGGCCTTGCGATAGGCCCGGGCGCAATCGGCGCTGATACGCGCCTTGGTCGGGGTGATCTCGGCCGGGAAGCGGCCGATCGCGTAATAGGTCTTGGCCTGCAGGTAAGCACGACGGGCCGCGGCGTGATCGCCCTGGTCGGTCAGCGCATCGCCGGCATCCTCGTGCCGGCGCCCGGCGGCCTGCCAGACCGGCACCCACTTGTCCTCGGTGGTGCCTTCGAGGCCGGCGACGATCCCGATCAGCTCGTCCAGGTCGTCGATCATGGTCAGCCAGCGCCGGTAGAATCCACCCTTCGCGACGACGAAAGGATCCTCGTCGGCTCGGTGTTCCAGGTTCGCGAGTGTCGTGGGCATTTCAAGCTCCGGTACATTTGATGAAAGAGGGCATGGACAGATCAATAGCGACACGCTAACGTCAACGCAATCGATTGCACATACCTTGATCAAATCGAGGGTGTGGGAGGCACCTCCGAGCAGCGTCAAGGCGATTGAAATGGGCCGGAGGAACGGCCCGAACTGGGAGGAGAAAACGATGAGAATGGAATGGCGCAGCAGTGTCGCTGCAATTGTCCTGGGGGCGTCGCTTGCCGTAGCGGCGCCGATGGTTCTGGCGCAGGACGTGAGCAACCCCGGGGTTCTGGTCCATGCCGCCGATGACGAGGCGGCGTCGATGGACCCGGCCCAGGTGGAGCCGGGCGAGGCCGGGGAAACGATTGTCCTGCAGGTCTATGAGCGCCTGCTGGAATTCGCGCCGGATTCGCCGGACCTGATTCCGGGACTGGCGACCGAGGTTCCGTCGCTGGCCAACGGCCTGATCTCGGAAGACGGGCTGACCTACACCTTCCCGATCCGGGAGGGGGTCAAGTTCCACGATGGCACCGAGCTGACCGCCCATGACGTGAAGTATTCGTGGGATCGGGCGATGACCATGAACCTGCCCGAAGGCAATGCCGGCGTCATGGTCGACAACAGCATCGCCTCGACCCGGGTGGTCGACGATTACACCTTCGAAGTCACCGTGAAAGAAGTCAGCGCCAGCTTCCTGACCCGCGTGGTCGCGGCCATGGTCGCATCGGTCGTGAGCGAAGAGGCGGTCGAGGCCAATGGCGGCTATGCCGAGGGCGAGTCCAACACCTTCATGACGACCAATGTGGTCGGCACCGGCCCCTACACCCTGGGCACCTGGAACCGGGGCGAGAACATCACCCTGGAGATTTTCGAGGATTACTGGGGCACACCGGCCAATCTGGATGTCCGGATCGTCATCGGCGGCGACCCCGACGTGCGGGTCCTTGGCCTGCGCGCCGGCGAATACGACACGATCGAAACCGATCCGTCCTTCATCGCCGATCTCGAAGGTGCCGATGGTGTGACCATCTACCAGGAAGGTCTGTTGCTGGAGCCGATCCACATCGGGTTCAACCTGAACATCCCCGAAGGCGTGCTGCCGAGCACCGACACGATCCCGACGGATTTCTTCCATGACAAGCGGATCCGCCAGGCGTTCAACTATGCCTTCAACTACGAAGGCTTCATCCAGGGGCCGCTGGCCGGCTTCGGCGAACCGATCCCGCATTACCTGCCGATCGGCATCTTCGGCTACGATCCCGAGGCCCCGGTCTTTGAACAGGACCTGGCCAAGGCCGAGGAACTGTTCCGCGAAGCCGGCGTCTGGGACGAGGGGTTCGAAGTCTCGGTCATCACCGAATCGAACAACCTGTTCGCCCTGATGTCGCTGGTTCTGAAGGACTCCCTCGAAGGGTTGAACCCGAAGTTCCGGATCAACGTGCTGGCGGTTGCCGAGGCGGTCTTTGACGATGCCCATGCCTCGGATCCGCTGCCCTATGCGATGTGGGCCAAGAACGCCGACCCCGCAGCCGATCCCGATGCCTATATGCGGGAATATGTCCATCCGGACGGGTCCTGGGGTCAGGTGCACGGATTCCGCAACGGCTATGCCGATCCCGACCGGATCGCCGAGCTGATCGATGCCGGTGGCGTCGAGCTGGATACCGAGCGGCGGGCCGAAATCTATGCCGAGCTTCAGCGCCTCCTCTATGATGAGCCGATGTGGCTGATCGCGGCGCAGGAAGGCGTCACCCTGGCGCAACGCGACTGGGTGCAGAACTTTGCGATGCAGCCGCTCTGGCCGCGTCCGAGCCTGAAGTTCGCTCTGCTCGACAAGTAGGCCGCTCCTCGGTCCCGCAAAGGGGCGCCGTGCGACGACACACATCGCGCGGCGCCCGCTCGGAACCGAACGACGTCGCTCCGGCCGGTTGGCCGAAACCGAAAGCCAAGGCTATGCAGCTTCGAGATTACATCATCCGGCGGCTCATCATCCTGCCGTTCCTGATCATCGGTGTGTCGATCATCGTGTTCTCGCTGACCCGGATCGGCGGTTCGCCGATCGGGATCTACCTGTCGCATGAAATGACACCGGACGAGGTGGCGCAGATCGAAGCGCGCTTCCACCTCGATAAGTCCTTGCCTGTGCAGTATTTCTACTGGGCGCGCGGGGTGCTTCAGGGTGATTTCGGCTGGTCGGGCGTCTCCGTCGCGCCGGTGTCCGAAGTGTTCCCGAAAAAGCTCGCGGCCACGATGGAACTGTCGGTCGCCGCCGGGTTCGTCGCGGTGACGCTCGGGGTCTGGCTGGGCACCTTTTCCGGCGCCCGGCGCAACAAGCCGGCCGACCACGTGACCCGGATCGTCGCCGTCAGCGGCGCCAGCATGCCGAATTTCTGGTTCGCGATCATATTGCTGATCGTGTTCTGGGCCGAACTGGGCTGGGCGCCGATCGGACGCGCCACGGCCGATCTTTATGCCATGGTGCCGCAGCGCACCGGGCTTTACACGATCGATTCCCTGCTGGCCGGCAACCTGGCGGCCTTCGCCGATGCGCTCTGGCACCTGATCCTGCCGGCGATCACCCTGGGCTATGGCGCCACGGCGATCATCGCGCGGATGATGCGATCGTCCCTGGTCGAGGAATTGCAGCAGGATTACGTCGATGCCGCCCGCGCCAAGGGGTTGGCCGAACGCCTGGTCCTTAAAAAGCACGCAAGGCGCAATGCGCTGATCCCGACGGTGACGGTGATCGGTCTGACCTTCGGCTTTCTGCTGCAAGGCACGGTCGCGATCGAGATCATCTTTCGCTGGCCCGGCCTGGGCAAGTGGATGGCCGATTCCGTGCTGCGCGGGGATCAGGCCACGCTGATGACCTATGTGCTGTTCACCAGCGTCCTGTTCCTGTTCGTCAACCTGATCGTGGACATCGTCTACGCCAATCTCGACCGCCGGGTCGAACTGGGGAAATAAGCCATGGTCGATCTTCCCTCACCCACCCAACCCGGGACCATCGACGCGATCGCGCCGGAATCCGCCCGCCGGGTGCGCCTGCGCCGGTTCAAGGAACTGGCGGCCAAGGTTCTGTCGAAC
The DNA here is from genome assembly GCA_001314655.1 of Rhodobacteraceae bacterium HLUCCA08. Classification (GTDB taxonomy): domain Bacteria; phylum Pseudomonadota; class Alphaproteobacteria; order Rhodobacterales; family Rhodobacteraceae; genus Salibaculum. The sequence continues at coordinate 48,121 of LJSF01000043.1, forward strand.
CCGGCGACGGTTCTGGGCTTCGTGATCATCTTCGCGATGCTGTTCATGGCGATCTTTGCGCCCTGGCTGGTCGCGCCGAATGTCCCGGACCCCTACCAGATGCCTCGCGACTGGGCGGCGACCCGGATGCCGCCGGGCACGCCGGGCCACCCGCTGGGCACCACCAACGAAGGCGGCGACGTGTTCTACGGTGTCGTCTGGGGCACGCGGATGTCGTTGCAGCTTTCGCTGATCGTGGTGTTCTCGACCGTGGTGATCGGGTCGATCATCGGCAGTCTGGCGGCCTATTTCGGCGGCAAGGTGGACGAATTCCTGATGCGGGTCGTCGACGTGTTCCTGTCGATCCCGGAACTGATCTTTGCCCTGGCCATCGCCGCGATCCTGGGGCCGTCCTTCGGCAATATCATGTTCGCGCTGATCGTGGTGTTCTGGGTGAAATACGCCCGGATCATGCGGGCGCGCGTCATCCAGATCAAAGGCAGCGAATATATCGACGCGGCCCGGATCATCGGGGACAGCAACATCAACATCTATCTCCGGGACATCCTGCCCAATTCCTTCACCCCGGTGATGGTTCAGGCGACGCTCGACATGGGCAATGTCGTCCTGATCGCCGCCACCCTGTCCTTCATCGGGCTGGGCCAGGCGGGGATCGCCGAATGGGGTGTTCTGGTCAGCGAGGGCCAGGCCGGGATCGCCTCGGGCCGCTGGTGGGCCTCGACCTTCCCGGGGCTGATGATCTTCCTCTGGGCGCTGGCCTTCAACCTGGTCGGTGACGGGCTCAGGGATGCACTCGATCCAAGGACGGAAGGTCGATGATGGGACATTTGGAAACAGATATGGCCGATGCGGTGCGGACCGCGCCGGCGACGGTGGCCTCGGTGCGCGATCTGAAGGTTCATTTCGCGGCCAAGCGCGGGGTGGTTCACGCTGTCGACGGGGTCAGCTTCGACATTCGTGACGGCGAAACCCTGGGCCTTGTCGGTGAAACCGGCTGCGGCAAGAGCGTGACCGGACGGTCCTTTCTGCGGCTTCTGCCGGTGCCGCCGGGTATCCTGGCCGGCGGGTCGGTGACGTTCCGGCCGCACGCGCTGTGCGAGGATTGCGACGGGGCGGGCTGCGATGCCTGCGGATGCACCGGCCGCAAGGCGGTCGTCTGTCCAAGCTGCCGGGGGCAGGGCTGCGCGACGTGCGACGGGACCGGCGCGGAAACCATCGACCTGCTCAAGATCGACACCGAGACGTTGCGCAAGCTGCGGGGCGACCGGGTGGCGATGATCTTCCAGGACCCGGGCAAGGCGCTGAACCCGACCCTGACCATCGGCCAGCAGGTGGCCGAGGTGTTCCTGCAGCACCGCACCGACGAGTTGATCGAACTGGCGGGGCTGTCGCCGGAAACCGGGGGGGCGCTGCGCCGCTTCGCCCGTCAGGATCACAGGTTCGGTGACGGGATCCTGCTGTCGCTGCCACCGTTCCGCGGTCAGCGGCGCCGGATTCAGGCCGCGTTGGACAAGATGGTCGCCCGGGCGCTGGCCGAAACCCAGGTGCCGAACCCCGCCAGCCTCATGGATCGCTACCCGCACGAATTGTCGGGCGGCATGCGCCAGCGGGTGATGATCGCCCAGGCGCTGGCCTGCAATCCCGACCTGCTGATCGCCGATGAACCGACCACGGCGCTGGACGTGACGGTCGAGGCGCGGATCCTGGAACTGATCCGTGACCTGCAGATGCGCCGCCGGTCCAGCGTGCTCTATATCAGCCATGACCTGTCCCTGGTGCGGCGCATCTGCGACCGGGTCGCGGTGATGTATGCCGGCCGGGTGGTCGAGATCGGCCCGACCGCCGAGGTGTTCCGCAATCCGCGCCATCCCTATACGCGCGGGCTGCTGGCGGCCGTGCCCACGGCGGATACGCCGCGCGGGGGGCTTGCCGCGATCAAGGGCACCGTGCCCGAACTGGTCGACCCGCCCGCGGCATGCCGCTTTGCCGGCCGGTGCCGCCACGAGACGGAGGCCTGCCGGCGCTTCGATCCGACGCTCGAACCGGTGTCGGAAACCCATGCCGTCGCCTGTTTCATCGACCACCCCGCCCCCGAAGGCGACCAACCCAGTTTCGAAAGGATCACGGAATGAGCGCCGCCCCCGATCCCCATCCGACGCCCGCGTCGCGGCCCGACCGTGCCGTTCTGTCGCTGAAAGGCGTCAAGAAGCACTTTCCGATCCGCGAAGGCGCGTTCCAGCGGGTGACCGGCTGGGTGCGCGCCGTCGATGGCGTGAGCTTCGATATCCGCCCGGGCGAAACCGTCGGGCTGGTGGGGGAAAGCGGCTGCGGCAAGTCCACGCTGGGCCGCTGCGTCAGCGGGTTGACCGACGTGACCGCAGGCGGCGTCTATTTCGACCTGCCGGCCGAGGCGTCGCGGCTGCTGGACAATATCGCCTCCGGCACCGCGACCGATGCCGAAAAGGCCCGGGTCGCGCAGATCGAGGCCGCGCATCGCATCGACCGGCTGCAAGGCGCGGGCTACAAGCGGTTCCGGCGCAATTGCCAGATGGTGTTCCAGGACAGCTTCGCCTCGCTCAACCCGCGGCACCTGGTGGTCGACATCGTCGGTCGTTCCTTGCGGGTCTACAAGGAGGCCTCGGGGACCGAACTGACCGAACGTGTCGTCGAATTGCTGGAGCAGGTCGGTATGGGGCGGCAGCACCTGTATCGCTATCCGCACCAGTTTTCCGGCGGCCAGCGGCAGCGGATCTCCATCGCGCGGGCCCTGGCGACGAACCCCGACGTGATCATCCTGGACGAACCGACCAGCGCGCTGGACGTGTCGGTCCAGGCGCAGATCCTCAACCTGCTGAGCGATCTGCAAAAACAGCACAACCTGGCCTATCTGTTCATCACCCATGACCTGTCGGTGGTGCGGCACATGGCCGACCGGCTGGTGGTGATGTATCTGGGCAAGGTGTCGGAAGCGGGCGTGACCTCGGACGTGTTCGACGCGCCGCATCACCCCTATACGCGGGCGCTGATGGAGGCCAAACCCGATATCGAGGGGGCGGCCAGCGAACAGGCGCAAGGGCTGGACGGGGTCGTACCCGACCCGGCCCGGCCGCCGCGGGGGTGCCGGTTCCACACCCGGTGCCACATGGCGACCCCGTCTTGCGGCTGGGAGGTCGACGACGTGATCCGTCGGCTCGAGGACATCCCGGGCCTGTTCGACGCGCTGTCGGGGGTCGAACGCAAAAGCGACTTCGCCGCATCGCTGACCTTCGGCGATGCCGCGGCGGCCGAGCGGCTGGTCTCGATCCTGGACAGTGACGGCATCCCGGCCGCGATGCGCAGCGCGATGGGGCGGCTGGAGCGCCGCGACAGGACCGTTTCGGTCGCCTTCGACGAAGTCCCCGATGTGGACCTGCGAATCACGGAACCGGGACGCGTCGCGTCCTGCGTGTTGTCCCCGATCGAGGTTTTCCAAGGAGTGAACGAATGAGCATCGACCCCGAGAATGTCCTGCTGACCGAAACCGTGAACGGCAAGGATATCCGCCTGATGTACATCCCGACCTGGGACGGGCTTTATGCCCCGATCGGGGTCCGGGTTCCCAAGGGCGACGGCCCCTTCCCGATCGTGCTGCTGGCGGCCGGCAATGGCGGCGAGGGGATGGAATGGGTCCGCGACGCGATCCACAACCGGGCCTATATCATGGACCGGCTGGCCGAGGCGGGCATGGCCTCGGCCTGGCTGCGCTACCGGACCGAGATCGAGTTGGGCTACAATGACGGCGGCAAGCTGGTCCGCGACATCCGCCAGGGCCGCGAGATGTTCAATCGCGGGGTTCTTGAATACGAGGACGAGATCGCGATCGCCGATTACCTCAAGGGGCTCGACTGGGTCGACGGCGACCGGATGGCGATGATCGGGATGAGCCATGGCGGGGAAATGGCGCTCAAGATCACCTCGGAATGGCATGGATTCGCCGCCGCCGTGGCCAGCGAACCGGCCTCGCACGAATACCTGGCGCTGACGCCGGACGACACCGCCTTTGTCGCCGATTCCGGCATGCGCAACATCGAAGAGATGGAGATGGCCGAGACCGACAAGGTCCGCCGCCGGATCGACATGGACCTGGCCCGGTCGCGCATCGAGGGCATCCGCACGCCGATCCTGGTGATGGGCCGGGACGAGGATCACCTGCAGGGCATCTTCCGCACCAGCTATGACCTGCTGCACGAGGCCGGCAAGGACGTGGAATGGGTCAGCTACGACCATGATTTCCACGGCTATGTCTTTCCGGTGCGCGGCGAGGATGGCGAATACGAGCTGAACGAGGTCCAGATCGGCGCCATCGACCACGTGGTCGGATGGCTGGCCGGCCGGCTGGGCGTGTCCTGAGCCGTTACAGGCGCAGCAGCGCCGTCGCATTGCCCGAAAAGATCGCGGCCCGGTCCCCGTCGGGGATCGGTGCCGCGTTCAGCCAATCGACCGCCTCGGCATTGTCCGCATAGGGCCAGTCGACGGCGAACAGCACCCGGTCGACGCCCATCGCGTCGATGGTGCAGCTCAGCGCGCGGTCGGAAAAGAACCCGCTGGTCGTGACCCAGAAATTGCGGCGGAACACCTCGGCGAAATCGCTGGGCGCATTGCCCGGCCGCGCGAAGGACGCGTCGATCCGGTCCAGCCAGAACGGGATCGCCTCGCCCAGGTGGCCCAGCAGGATCTTGAGGTCGGGATGGTCGTCGAACAGCCCCGACAGGATCAGGCGCACGGCCTGGGTCCCGGCCTCGACCCCGAACCCCCAGGCGGCGCGGGCGATCATCGGGTGGCTGTCGGTGTAGGGGGCGTAATAGCGGGCCATGACCTCCCGGTCGGGCAGGGCGGGGTGGATGTAGACCGGCACGTCCAGCGCCGCGGCCCGGGCGAAGATCGGGCGATAGGCCTCCAGGTCGACGAAATTGCCGTGGCTGAGGCCATGGATCATCGCGCCCTTCAGGCCCAGCTCTTCGACCGCGCGGGCCAGTTCATCGGCCGCCGCCTGCGGCTGTTCGGTCGGGATCATGGCGAAGCCGGCGAAACGGTCCGGCGCCGCGGCGATGATCCCGGCCAGGGCATCGTTCACCGCGCGGCAGGCGGTGACGGCGATGTCGTCGGCCAGGCGCTGGCTGCCGGGCGATTGGTGCGACAGCACGGCCATATCGACCCCGGCCGCATCCATTTCCCGCAGGCGCAGGTCGGTATAGTCGAACAAGCGGTCCGAAATCGGCCCCGGCCCATGGGCGGCCTTGCCGAAATGATCGGCAAGCGCGGGGTGCATGAAATGCTCCTCGATGGCGATGACCTTGGGGGCCTGGGCATCTGCGGACATGGTCGGTTGCTCCTGTTCTGGGCGATACGGTGCGCGCAATCGATCCACGGCACCGGTATGGGGCAAAGATATATCGGGAATTTCGTTCGCGCAATCGATTGCAACACGTCGCCCGGGGCAGTGGCGACGACACTCCGCCCCTAGCGCATCAGAACCACGGGCACCTTGCACGACCGGACCATTTCGGTCGTGGTCGATCCGATGACCAGGCTGCGGATGCGGCTGTGGCCATAGGCGCCCATGACGACCATGCCGAAGCCGCCCTCGTCGACCAGCTTGCCCAGTTCGGTCTCCGGCTGGCCCGCCACGATTCGGGTTTCTGCGTCGATCCCCGCGGCCTTCAACAAGGCCTGGGCGTCCGCGAGGCCCTTCCTGATCTCGGGCGTTTCGGTGCCCACGGTCGCGACGGTGACGGCCAGGCCGGCGAAAAGCGGGCTGCGCGAGATGTGGTCGACCGCCTTCATCGCCGAGGCGCCGCCGTCATAGGCCACCAGCACGCTGTCGATGGGTTTGAAGGCGCGCGCCGCCACGAAAACCGGCCGATGCGCCGCGCGCACGATCCGTTCGAGGTTCGAGCCCAGATGCCCTTTGGCGAAATCCGCCGCCTCGCCGCGTTTGCCGACCACGATGACACGGGCGTCGCCCTCGATCTCTCCGATGGCCTCGACGACATCGCCCTGCCGGAGCCGTGTCGTGATCTCGGTCACGCCGTCCCGGTCGACGATGGCGCGCGCATCCTCCAGGATCGCGCGGCCCCGGTGGCTGACAAGCTTGGCCCGCTGCGCATCGAGCTCGGCGAGTTCTTCCATCAGCCTGGTGCGTGCGCCCAGCCGGATCGCGCCGGAAAGGTCGGTCTTGCCGGGCGCCTCGCGTCGGCCAAGGACATGGATCAGCTCGACCGGCGCTTGCGTCCGCTCCGCGATCCAGGCGGCATGGTGGCAGACGCTTTCGGAATAGATGGACCCATCCACCAGGGCGATGATCTTTGCGGTCATGGTCGGGTCTCCTTCAGTGGCCCATCAGCTTGTCCATGGCGCCGGGCTTGTCATGGATGGCAAGCCGGTCGACCAGGGTTTCGGTCGCTTCGTTCATGCCCACGACCTCGACCTCGGCCCCGTCACGGCGGAACTTGAGGATGGCCATGTCGAGGGCCTGCACCGAACTGATATCCCAGATATGCGCGCGGGTGACGTCGATCACGACCCGTTCGGCGGCTTCCTTGAAATCGAAGGCGTTCATGAAATCCTCGACCGAGCCGTAGAACAGCTGCCCCTCGACGGTATAGGTCCGGACCCTGCCATCGGCGCTGATCTCGGACCGGACCGAGAAAAGCTGCGCGATCTTGCCGGCAAAGAAGATGCCCGACAGCAGCACGCCGACCAGAACGCCGATCGCCAGGTTGTGGGTATAGACCACGGTCACCACCGTCGCGATCATGACAACCGAGGACGATTGCGGATGAACCGCGAGGTTGCGGATCGAGGACCAGGAAAAGGTGCCGATCGAGACCATGATCATGATCGCCACCAGCGCCGGCATCGGGATGATGCTGACCAGGTCGCCCAGGCCGACGACGAGGATCAGCAGGAACACCCCGGCGACAAAACAGGACAGCCGTCCGCGGCCGCCGGATTTCACGTTGATGATCGACTGGCCGATCATCGCGCAGCCGGCCCTGCCGCCGATGAAACCGGTCGCGGTATTGGCCAGGCCCTGGCCGACGCATTCCTGGTTCCGGTTCGATTTGGTATCGGTCAGGTCGTCGACGATGTTCTGGGTCATCAGGCTTTCCAGCAGGCCGACGACCGCCACGGCCACCGAATAGGGAAAGATGATCCGCAACGTTTCCAGGTTCAGCGGGATGTCGGGGATCAGGAACACCGGCAGCGTGTCCGGCAGGGCGCCCATGTCGCCCACGGTTCTGACGTCCAGCCCAAGCGCGACGGTGAGCGCCGTCAGCACGACGATGGTGACAAGCGGCGACGGTATCGCGGTGGTCAGGAGCGGGAAAAGGTAGATGATCGCCAGCCCCGCGGCGACCAGCGCATAGGTGATCCAGGTCACCGCGCGCGGGTCGAGTTCGGGCAGCTGGGCCATGAAGATCAGGATGGCGAGCGCGTTGACGAAGCCGGTCATCACCGATTTCGACACGTAGCGCATGACGAAACCCAGCTTCAGGACGCCCATCGCGATCTGCAACAGCCCGGCCAGGACCGTGGCCGCGAGCAGGTATTGCAGGCCATGGTCGCGCACCAGCGTCACCATCAGCACCGCCGTCGCCGCCGTCGCGGCCGAGATCATGCCGGGCCTGCCCCCGGTGATCGCGGTGATCAGGGCGATCGAGAAACTCGCATAAAGCCCGACCTTGGGATCGACCCCGGCGATGATGGAAAAGGCGATCGCCTCGGGGATCAGGGCCAGGGCCACGACCAGCCCGGCCAGCAGATCGCCACGGATATTGCCAAGCCACTGGGCGCGATAAGCGTCGAAAGAGATCATGAAATGCTGTCCGATTTCTGCGTTGCGGCCTGCGCGGTTTCCGGGGTTGCGTCGCTGTCCGGCGGGGCGGCGGCCGGGCCCGGCACAAAGGACGATCGGTCCGGCGTTGCTCGGGGTGCGGGTTATGCCGACGCGGGCCAAGATGCAGCTGCATGGGCGATTCCGGCGGGATCCGGCACGGCCGGCCGATGTGAATTTTTCATGACAGGGGTGCCATGGGCGTTGTTTCGGGAATTATTTCTAATATCCATGAAATATGGAAATAGAGATTCCCACCCGCCTTGCCACGCTTGGCCATTCGCAGCGCCTGGCTGTGTTCCGACTGCTTGTCCGACGCTATCCGGACAAGGTGCCCGCCGGTGAACTGGCCGAGGCGCTCGGGCTGAAGGCGTCGACCTTGTCGAGCTACCTGTCGGCGCTGATGCAGGCCGGGCTGGTGACCCAGGACAGGGCCGGCACATCGCTGCGATACTCCGTCGACATGACGCAGGTGCGACGCACCGTCGACTTCCTGCTGCTCGATTGCTGTCGCGGGCGGCCGGACCTTTGCTCATTGCTTTCCCCCACCCCGATATCGGAGGCCGATCCCATGACCGAAACACGTTACAAGGTGCTGTTCATCTGCACCGGAAACTCCGCCCGCTCGATTTTTGCCGAAACCATCCTGCGCGACATGGCGGGGGCCCGGTTCGACGCCCATTCCGCCGGAACGCGCCCGTCGTCGGAGCTGAACCCCTTCGCGCTGGAATTGCTGGAACAGAAGGGCCATGACATCGCGCCGCTGCGGGCCAAGAACGTGTCGGAATATCAAGGCGCCGAGGCACCGGTCTTCGACTTCGTCTTCACGGTCTGCAATCGCGCCGCGAACGAGGAATGCCCGGCCTGGGAAGGCCAGCCGGTCAGCGCCCATTGGGGCATGCCCGACCCGGTCAAGGCCGAGGGCAGCGACGCGCAAAAGGCGCTTGCCTTCCAGCAGGCCTACGGGGCGCTGCACAACCGGATCCGGGCCTTTGCCGCGCTGCAGTTTGCCGCGCTGGACCGGATATCGCTGCAACGCGCCGTCGACGACATCGCCCGCATGGATGCCGGGGACGAAGCATGACCACCTATGCGCTGAACGGTCTGGGCCGCATCGGCAAGCTGGCCCTCAAACCGCTTCTGGCACGGGGCGCGCAGGTGGCCTGGATCAACGATGCGGTCGGCGATGCGGCGATGCATGCCCATCTGCTGGAATTCGACACGGTGCACGGGCGCTGGGACGCGGCGTTTTCGCAGGATGAAAACAGCGTGACGATCGACGGCACCCGGCTGCCGTTCATCGGCACGCGCGATCTGTCGACGCTGCCGCTCGAGGGCGTCGATGTGGTCATCGACTGCACCGGCGTCTTCAAGACCGAGACCGCCCTGGCGCCCTATTTCGACGCCGGCGTGAAAAAGGTCGTCGTCTCGGCCCCGGTCAAGGACGGCGGGGCGGCGAATATCGTCTATGGCGTCAATCACGACACCTATGACGCCGCCCGGCACCGGATCGTCACCGCCGCCAGCTGCACCACGAATTGCCTGGCCCCGGTGGTCAAGGTCGTGCACGAGGCGCTGGGCATCCGCCATGGCTCGATCACCACGATCCATGACGTGACCAACACCCAGACCATCGTCGACCGGCCGGCCAAGGACCTGCGCCGGGCGCGCTCGGCGCTCAACAGCCTGATCCCGACCACCACGGGCAGCGCCACCGCGATCACGCTGATCTATCCCGAGTTGACGGGCCGGTTGAACGGCCATGCCGTGCGGGTGCCGCTTCTGAACGCCTCGATCACCGATTGCGTGTTCGAACTGGACCGCGCGACCACGGCCCAAGAGGTCAATGCGCTGTTCAAGGCCGCCTCGGAAGGGCCGTTGGCCGGTATCCTGGGATACGAGGAACGGCCGCTGGTGTCCGCCGATTACACCAACGACACCCGGTCCGGCATCGTCGATGCGCCCTCGACCATGGTTGTGAACGGCACCCAGCTCAAGGTCTATGCCTGGTATGACAACGAGATGGGCTATGCCCACCGGCTGGTCGATGTCGCGTTGATGGTCGGAGCCTCGTTGTGAGCCGACCGGAAGGGATGTCGGCCTATATCGCCGTCACCGCGGCCTATTGGGCCTTCATGCTGACCGACGGCGCCTTGCGGATGCTGGTGCTGCTGCATTTCCACATCCTGGGCTTTACGCCGGTGCAGCTGGCCTATCTCTTCGTGTTGTATGAAATCGCCGGGATGGTGACCAACCTGTCGGCGGGCTGGATCGCGGCACGGTTCGGGCTGACGTCGACACTTTATGTCGGGCTCGGGCTGCAGGTGCTGGCCTTGCTTGCCTTGTCGCGGTTGGACCCGGGCTGGGCCATCGGCGCCTCGGTCGCCTATGTGATGATCGTGCAGGGGGCCAGCGGCGTCGCCAAGGATCTGTCCAAGATGTCGTCGAAATCCGCGGTCAAGCTGCTGGCGCCGACCGAAGGCGGTGGCCTGTTCCGCTGGGTGGCGCTGCTGACCGGGTCCAAGAACGCGGTCAAGGGGGTCGGCTTCCTGTTGGGCGCGGGGTTGCTGGCGACGCTCGGCTTCATACCTGCCGTGCTGGCGATGGCGGCGGTCTTGTCGGTGATCCTGGTCGCCGTGCTGGTGGCGATGCCCACGGGCCTGCCGAGGGGTCGCAAAGGGGCAAAATTCTCCGAGGTGTTTTCGAGATCTTCGAATGTGAACTGGCTGTCGGCGGCGCGGGTCGGGCTGTTCGGGGCCCGGGACGTCTGGTTCGTCGTCGGAATCCCGGTCTATTTCTACGCAGTGCTGTCGGATGGCACCGTGGCCGGCAACCGCGCCGCGTTCTTCATGATCGGCAGCTTCATGGCGGTCTGGATCATCCTCTATGGCGCGGTTCAGGCCGCGGCGCCGCGCCTGCTGGGCGCCGCGCGACGCCCCGAGGCGGCCCTGATCGCCGCGGCCCGGGGCTGGGCCTGGGCGCTGGCGGCGGTGCCGGCCGTGCTGACGCTTGCCGCATTGTCGGCGGCTGCGCCGCAACCCTGGCTGACCGTGACGCTTGTCCTGGGGTTGCTGGCCTTCGGGGCGATCTTCGCGGTGAATTCGGCGCTGCATTCCTACCTGATCCTGGCCTTCACCCGGTCGGAGCGCGTGACCATGGATGTGGGGTTCTACTACATGGCCAATGCGGGCGGTCGCCTGCTCGGGACGGTTCTGTCCGGGCTGTCCTACCAGCTGGGCGGGCTGGCGCTGATGCTGGCTGTGGCGACGGGGTTGGTCGTGCTATCGGCGCTGGCGGCGGGGCGCCTCGATCCCGGGCTGCCCGAAACTTCCGAGGCGTGATCTGCGTTTGCGTTCACCGGCCGTGGTTCACCGAGACCCCCGAAGACGGTTGCCGCGGGTTCCGGGACAGGGTCCTGCGCAGGAATGCGCCGGCCGGTTTCTCGAACCTGTGGTGCAGGATGAGCGATACCCAGATCACCATGGCGATATGGATCGGCAGGGTCAGCGGGCTGGCGGTAAAGCTGCGGGTGCCCTCCAGGAACAGGTCAAGGCACAGCAGCAACGCCATCTGCATCGGGACATGGACGAGGGAGATGGCGTAGCTCAGATCGCCCAGGGTCTTGAGCCGCCCGGCCACGGGCCGGGTCATCCGATCCAGCGTCGCGGCAGCCAGGACGAGGGCGGTAAAGCCGCGCGATCCGGGCGCCGGCAAAGGCGTCGGCCAGGTTGAAATGGTGATGATGGGTGATCACGACGCACAAAGCGGCGATTCCGCGCATCGCGTCGATCCAGACATACTGCCCGTGCGGCGACACGATGGACAGCGCCGCTTTCGTCATGCGGCCCTCATGTCGGATCGTCCGTTTCGCGCGGTGCACCGGCTTTTCGGCATGACGTCGGGGGGATGAACCGGCGCGCCGACGGGCCGTTTCGATCCCTTCCGTGTCCATGGCCATGGGCATTCCGGGCCGCAGAGCGTCTTGTCAAACAACGTGTTGCGCCGGATCGCGCCAGCCCAGGAAAACAGCACGCCAAGTGAGACAGGTATCGCCCGCCGGTTCAAGTCGTGCGGCCGAGGCAGGCCAGCCGCGCCGGTTCGGAAAGCCGGAACCGGAAACACTCGCCGCGATGGTCGCGACATTGTCCTGCGAAAGAGAACGCGAATTGCGAACCGGGGTGGCGTTCTGTATCAACCTGCGTGAACCGACCCTGACCGAAGGCCCCGATCATGACCCTCGACATCCGATCGCTGGACATACCGGAGGTCAGGCTGATCACGCCGCGCAAGTTCGGCGACCACCGCGGCTTCTTTTCCGAAACCTACAACAAGCGGGCCTTCACGGACGCCGGGATCGGGATCGACTTCGTGCAGGACAACCACTCCCTGTCGGCCGAGGCCGGCACGGTGCGTGGCCTGCATTTCCAGTCGCCGCCCTTTGCCCAGGACAAGCTGCTGCGGGTGGTGCGCGGGTCTGTCTTCGATGTCGCGGTCGATCTGCGCAAGGGCTCCGCGACCTTCGGCCGCCATGTCAGCGCCGTGCTGTCGGCCGAAAGCGGGACCCAGATCCTGGTGCCGATCGGCTTTGCCCATGGGTTCATCACGCTCGAACCCGATACCGAGGTGATCTACAAGGTCAGCAATCATTATGCGCCCGACCATGATCATGGCATCCTGTGGAACGACCCGGCGCTGGGGATCGACTGGCCGGAACCGACCGATACCGTCCATCTGTCCGACAAGGACAAGGTTCAGCCGCGGCTGGAGGAGATCGACAGCCCGTTCACCGACTGAGCTTCGCCGCCCCCGTGACGGGCGCATCCATTGCATTCACGATCCAATTTCAAGGAAAGGCCGACAGACGTGGGCAAGATTGAAAAAGCGAATGATATCGACACGGTTCTTGTAACCGGCGCGGGCGGCTATATCGGCACGACCCTGGTTCCCCAGTTGCTGGAGGCCGGGTATCGCGTGCGTGCGCTGGACCGGTTCTTTTTCGGCCGGGACCTGTTGCCCGCTCATGCGGCGCTGGAGATCGTGGTCGAGGATACCCGCCGGCTCGACCCCGCGCATCTGGAGGGGGTCGATGCGGTGATCGACCTGGTCGCAATCTCCAACGATCCGTCCGGAGAGCTGTTCCAGGACGCGACCTACGCGATCAACCGCGATTCCCGCATCCGCTGTGCCGAACTGGCCAAGGCGGCGGGGGCGAAACGCTATGTCCTGCCGTCGTCCTGCAGCATCTACGGCTTTCAGCCCGACGATGTGGTCGCCGATGAAACCAGCCCCACGAACCCGCTGACCACCTATGCCAAGGCCAATGAAATGGCCGAGAATGGCGTGCTGGCCCTGGCTGATGACGCGTTCTGCGTCGTGGTGCTGCGTCAGGCGACGGTCTACGGCCTCAGCCCGCGGATGCGGTTCGACCTGGCGATCAACGGCATGACCGAAGGCGCCTGGAAGACCGGGAAGCTGCCGCTGATGCGCGACGGCACCCAGTGGCGGCCGATGGTTCATGTCAGCGACACGGCGCGTGCCCAGGCCTTCATGCTGGCCGCGCCGGCCGGCAAGGTGAACGGGCAGATCTTCAATGTCGGGTCCGAAGTGAACACCTACCAGATCGGTCCGCTGGCGCAGATCGTGGCCGATACCGTTCCGCGCGAGGTCGAGATCGAGTGGTACGGCGACCCCGATCACCGCAGCTACCGGGTGAATTTCGACAAGATCGAGGCCCTGGGCTGGACCGCGCAGAAGACCGCGACCGACGGGGTGCGGGAAATCTGCGACGCGCTCGAGGCCGGCACGACCGAAAAGTCGATCCGGACGATCACGCTGGACTGGTATCGCGAACTCATCAAGTGGCAGGGCATCCTGCGCGATGTCGAACGGCACGGAGGCATCGTGGACATTTGAAGGTTCTGCTTCTTGGCCCGAACGGGCAGCTTGGCCACGACATCGGCGCCGCCCACGCGGCGGCCGGAGAATCGTTCGACCTGATCCCGCTGGGCCGGGACAGGCTCGATGTGGCGCGACCCGACGATATCGGTGCGGCGCTGGAGGGCGCCGCGTTCGACGTGCTGATCAATTGCACCAGCTATCACAAGACCGACGAGGTCGAGGATAACGGCGGCCTGGCGATGGCGGTGAATGCCCATGCGCCGCAAGCCATGGCCGAAGCCTGTGCCCGGCGCGGCGCCCGTTTCGTCCATATCAGCACCGACTATGTCTTCGGCGGCGACCGGACCCGGACGACACCCCTGGCCGAGGATGCGCCGACCGCGCCGGTCAATGTCTACGGCGCCTCCAAGGCGCTGGGTGAAACGCTGGTGCGTCACGCCAGCGAGGATGCGGTGATCCTGCGCGTCGCCTCGCTGTTCGGGGTGGCGGGGGCCAGCGGCAAGGGCGGCAATTTCGTCGAGACGATGATCCGTCTGGCCCGCGAACGGGGGGCATTGAGCGTGGTGGACGATCAGGTGATGTCTCCCACCGCCACCGCCGATATCGCCCGGGCGGTGATCGCCCTTGTGACCGGTGGTGCATCGGCCGGCACCTATCACGTGGTCAATTCCGGCCAGGCCAGCTGGTTCGACTTCGCCTCGGAAATCATCGCCATGGCCGGGATCGACGCGACCGTATCACCCTGTGCCTCGGACCAGTTTCCGACCCGCGCCGCCCGGCCGCGTTATAGCGTGCTGGACAACCGCAAGACCTGCGAGGCGCTGCTGCCGATGCCGGACTGGCGCGACGCGCTGGGCCGATACCTCGTGGCCAAGGGTCATGTCGCGGCCGGCCGATAGCGTGGGGCAGGGCTGATGGCCGACGCCGATGCCGTCGTCATCGGGGCCGGGGCCGTCGGCCTGGCCTGTGCGCGCGCGCTGGCCCGGACCGGGCGCAGCGTCGTCGTGCTGGAACCGGCCGAATGGCCCGGGGCGGGGATATCCTCGCGCAACAGCGAGGTGATCCATTCGGGGCTGTATTATCCGACCGGCAGCCTCAAGCACCGGATGTGCGTCGAGGGGCGGCGGATGCTGTACGAGTATCTGGCCAGCCGGAGCGTGCCGCATCGCAAATGCGGCAAGCTGGTCGTCGCCACGGATGCGGCCGAACAGGACAGGATCGAGGCGCTTTTCGCCCTGGGCCGGGCCAACGGGGTCGAGGGGCTGTCGCTGGTCAGCCAGGCGCAGATCGCGGAGCTTGAGCCCGAGGTTGCCGCGACCGGTGGCCTGTTCGCCGCCGAAACCGGTGTGTTCGATACTCATCAATACCTATTGGCGCTGGTCGCCGATATCGAGGGCGCGGGTGGTCATGTCGCCTACCGGACGCCGTTCGACGGCGCCGAACATGACGGCAACCTGTTTCACATCCGGGTTGGCGGCGACGATTCCTGGAGGTTTTCGGCGCCGATCCTGGTCAATTCCGCCGGTCTGGCCGCGCCCGACGTGGCGCGGGCGATTTCAGGCGTTTCGGATGACGCGATCCCGACCTACCGATTCGCGCGCGGCGTCTATTTCCGCCATGCCGGGCGCGGTCCGTTTTCGCACCTGATCTATCCCGCGCCGGTCGATGGCGGGCTTGGCGTGCATGCGACGCTCGACATGGAGGGCAACCTGCGCTTCGGCCCCGATGTGGAATGGCTGCCCGCCGATCTGGCCGCCGATGCGCTCGATTATACCGTGGCGGAGGGGCGGGCCGGGCTTTTCGTCGCGGCGATCCGCCGCTATTGGCCCGGCCTGCAGGCCGACCGGCTGCAGCCGGATTTCGCCGGGATCCGGCCGAAACTGTCCGGACCGGGCGAACCGGCGGCGGATTTCCGGATCGACCGGCCGGTGCCGGGCCTGGTCCATCTGTATGGCATCGAAAGCCCGGGCCTGACGTCCTCTCTGGCCCTTGCGCGACATGTGGCCGAGGCGCTCGACGGGCCGGTGTCGTGACCGGCGGGGCTTGCCGCACCTTGCCAATCCCGGCATAGACACAGGCGTTTGATCCCAGTTCCTTTCCTGACCGAGCCGCTTCCATGACCTGCAAGATCGTCATCTCGATCATCAATTACCGCACCGAAGAGCTGACGCTGAACTGCATCAGGACCGTGGTCGACGATATCGGCGACCTCGATGCCCATGTGGTCGTGGTCGACAATGCCTCGGGCGACGGATCGGCCGAGGCGATCGCCGCCTGGCTGGCCGAGCAACCCGCGGACATCCCGGTGGAACTGGTCCTGTCGCCGACCAATACCGGCTTTCCGGGCGGTCACAACCAGGGAATGCAGGCCCGCGAGGCCGAATATTACCTGCTGCTCAATTCCGATGCCGTGTTGCGGCCCGGTTTCCTGCAGGCGATCGTCGCTGCGGCCGATGCCGACCCGGACATCGGCCTGTTCGCCCCCCGGATCGAGACCGAGGAGGGCGAGGCGCAGACCAGCCTGTTCCGGTTCCATTCGCCGTTCAGCGAACTGATCCGCGGCGCCGGATCCGGGCCCGTCACCCGGCTGTTCAAGCGGCATGTGGTCGCGCTTGGCCCACCGGCGGCGCAAGAGGACATCGAATGGGCGACCTTCGCCTGCATCCTGCTGCGCGGCACGATGGTGCAGAGGGTCGGGCTGATGGACGAGGGCTATTTCCTCTATTTCGACGATTGCGACTACAGCCTGACCGCCCGGCGGGCCGGCTGGCGCATAAAGTATGTGCCCGAGGCGGTCGCGGTGCATTTCCGTGGCGGCAGCGGACCGGTCAAGACCCTGGCCAAGGCGCGCAAGCGGCTGCCGTCCTATTATTATGCCTCGCGGACGCGGTTCCACTACAAGGCCGGCGGGTTCTTCGGACTGTTGGCCGCGAACCTGTTGTGGAGCGTCGGGCGCATCATCGCCAATGCAAGGCGCCTTGTCGGGAAGTCCGTTCCCGCCGCCAATACGGCCGAATGGCGCGACATCTGGATCAATTTCCTCGACCCGCTCGGGCCGCGCCGCGCCCCGACCGAGGATCACCGCCCCGCCTGGCGGCGCCGGTTGTCGCGCAGGGGATAGGGCGCAGGCGGTGCCCGGGCGCCACAGATCGGCCTAAAGGCGCCGAAAATCGCCAGGTGATGCGCGACAAGCGACTCCGTCTCTGCGAGCCGTTAGTGAATAAAACAACGAATCAAGGCTAGATGGGCAGTCATGGGGACCGACGACGACTTGTTCGACGCGATCTGCGCGATCGGAGACGAGGCAGAGCAGCGCGGATTTCCGGACCTTACCCTGGTCCTGGAATTCGCACTCGACGTCTATCTGAACGAGCTTGGCAAGCGTGGCGAGGGCCGTGGCGATGCGCCGGACGGTGCCGTGGCCGCGCTCGAAAGCTCCTTGCGGCAGATGAAGGTCCGCCAGGCCGTGGAACCGTCCGACCTGCCGAGTCTGGGGTGGTCGATGTCGAGTTTTCCCCTGGCCCGGCTGTATCGCGAAGCGTCCTGACGACAAGGCAGCCTGGCCCGGATCGTCTGCGGCGTTGTGATGGCGTGTCAACCTGCTATGCAGGGGGCATACATTCCGTCGACGATGACAAGATGATTTTCTCGGACCAGAATATTGCCATCGGGGCGCCTGCCCGCGCCGGCGCCGAGGCGCGCGATTTCGGGAAGGCCGGATGAGC
Organism: Rhodobacteraceae bacterium HLUCCA08; assembly: GCA_001314655.1. Classification (GTDB taxonomy): domain Bacteria; phylum Pseudomonadota; class Alphaproteobacteria; order Rhodobacterales; family Rhodobacteraceae; genus Salibaculum. The sequence goes on from LJSF01000043.1 coordinate 65,620, forward strand.
GCGGCGCACCAGGCCGTATTCGACCGCGTTCTGGCGATGCCGCCGGTGGACACGACCTATGTCGCCGGGCGGTGGCATCATGACCGGGTCGCCCTTGGCGGCTATGTCATCGAGGCACGGATCCTGCTGAAAAGCCTGACCGTGCCGCGCAATCGCAACAAGCGGTTCCTGATCATCGGCCGGGCCCGGTCGGGAACCACCCTTCTGACCCGCCTGCTGAACAGCCACAGCCAGATCCAGTGCGATGGCGAGGTCCTCAAGCGCAACGTGCTGTTCCCCGGATTGCTGCTGGACCGTCTGGCCGGCAAGAGCAGCGCGCCGGTCTATGGTGCCAAGCTGTTGTCCTACCAGATGGCACAGGTGCACCGGATGCGGGATCCGCACCGGTTTCTGGCGCGTCTGGCGGCGAACGGCGTTGTCCTGATCCACTTGCAACGCGACACGTTCTTTCAGACCCTGTCGCTGACAATTGCCCAGAAACGCAAACAGTTTCATAGCGACAAGGGGGCCAGCGCCCTGAAGCGGGCCGTGCCCCTGGATCCGGTGAACTTCGTCGAACGTGTCGCCTGGAGTTTGGCCTTGCTGGAATATGAACGCGCCGCGCTGGACGGGCTGGATCATATGGTGATCCGCTATGATACCGACCTGACCGATGCGGCGGGGCAGGCCCGGACCCTGGCCGCGATCTGCGCGCGGCTGGGCGTTCCGGAGGAGCCTGCCGAAACGCCTTTGAAGAAGGTCCTGCCCACCGATCCCGCACGGATCATCGAAAACTACGACGAAGTGCGCGATCATCTGGTCGCCGCCGGGCTCGGCGATGTATTGCCGTCGTGACCCGTCGCGCTTTGACATCCGCCGTGTCGTGCATGACATGTCCACGCGGTCGCGCCGCATTGCCAGCACATTTGCCGGATAGCCCTGCCATGCGCTTTGAACCGGACAGACAGGCCAGGAGACCCGCTTCATGAAAGATCGCAAGGGGATCATCCTTGCCGGGGGCAGCGGGACCCGGCTTTATCCCATCACCATGGGCGTGTCGAAGCAGCTGCTGCCGATTTATGACAAGCCGATGATCTACTACCCGCTCAGCGTGCTGATGCTGACCGGTATCCGCGACATCGCGATCATCACGACACCCGAAGACCAGTCCCAGTTCCAGCGGTTGCTGGGCGATGGCAGTCAATGGGGCGTGTCGTTTTCATGGATCACCCAGGCCAGCCCGGACGGCCTGGCCCAGGCCTATCTGCTTGCCGAGGATTTCCTGGCCGGTGCACCCTCCGCCATGGTCCTGGGCGACAACATCTTCTTTGGCCACGGCCTGCCGGAAATCCTCGCGCGGGCGAGCGCGCGCACGCATGGGGGAACCGTGTTCGGCTACCAGGTGACCGATCCGCAGCGCTATGGGGTGGTGACCTTCGACGCCACTGGCGAGCGCGCGATCGAGATCATCGAAAAGCCCGAGGTGCCCGCGTCGGATTACGCCGTGACCGGCCTGTATTTCCTTGATGGAACCGCGCCGGACCGCGCCAAGACGATCACGCCTTCGGCCCGCGGCGAGCTGGAGATCACGACGCTGCTGGAAAGCTATCTGGGGGACGGCACGCTCACGGTCGAAAAGATGGGCCGCGGTTTTGCCTGGCTGGATACCGGGACGCATGCGTCGCTTCTGGATGCCGGCAACTTCGTGCGGACGCTTCAGGAACGCCAGGGCCTGCAGATCAGCGCGCCGGAAGAGATCGCCTATCGTCTGGGCTGGATCGATCGCGCGCGGCTTCTGGAACATGCGGATTTCTTCTCGAAGACCCGATATGGCACCTTCCTGCGTCGCCTGGCTGCGGATCCATAGCATTTCCGAATCGTCGACCGGGGCATTGTTCGCGTTAAAGCGACAATCTTTGCGATCTGCAGTGTTCTTGTGCGCGACACAATCTTGGGTTGTTTTTTTATGGCTGATTCAACCGTGAAGCCGCGAAACACGGCGGCGAAGTGGCGAATTTTGGGAGGAAGTCCGGCATGACCCTTTTCAGAACGCCCCGGTTAAGGTAGGTTAACCTAGACGTGACGGTAACTTTTGGGGGACCTCTGGAGAGGTGAACATTATGAAAAAGCTTTTGATGACTGCAGGCGCTGCTGTGCTTGCCATGGGAACCGCGGCGAGCGCTGCGACTCTTTCGATTTCCGGCGGGACCGCCGGATCCATCCCTGGTGGTGGTGTGAACAACGTCCTTGTCGATCTGCTGGGCGTGAACACGCTGAGCGGCTTTTACGGCAGCCAGATCGTTGCCAATGCCGGTCCGAACAGCAAGATCAAGGTCGAGGTGATGGGCTACGAGGCTCTGTTCCTCAACGAATTCGCCACGGTCGAGGATTCGTTCACCACCTCCGGCGGTGCGCCGAAGAAGGTGATCGGTGATCCGGACCCGCTGGCGACCTGGCTGACCGATGCGTCGGGTGGGCTCGACTTCAGCTTCAGCACCTACGGCAACGGTGCCCCGGGTCAGTTCAAGACCGTCGCCAACGGTGGCAACGCCGTGCCCGACGTGGACGAAGTGAACTTCTTCGCCCATGACGATGGCAAGTATGTCTGGCTGTTCTTCGACGACAGCCCGATCGATGGCGACGACAACCACGACGACCTGGTGGTGCGTCTGAGCGCCGTGCCGCTTCCGGCCGGTGCCCTGCTCCTGCTGACCGGCATGGGTGCGCTGGCCCTGCGTCGCCGCGCCGCCTGAGGCAAGTCCGAAGATATCGGGAAAGAGGGCCCTCGTGGCCCTCTTTTTCGTTTCGGCGCGTCAACCCAGCGCGGCCAGGGAATTCGGCGCGACCCAGCCGGTCCGGTCCTCGGGATCGTCCAGGAATGTCGTGACCAACCCGGTCCATTCCATGCCCAGGTAAAGCGACTCATGCGCGTCCTCGGACGCCGATGAAACTGCGCGATAAAGGCCGGGATCGGCGCAGGCGCGGGCGATCTGGGTTGCAAGGTCGGTCGGGTCCGCGGCCTTGAAGACAAGGCAATGGCGATCCCGGTCAAGGCGACCGGCAAACGCCGGGTGGTCCGACAAGGCGACGACAGACCGCGACGCCAGGCCTTCATAGATGACGTTCGGCAGGCCCTCGGGGTAATCGGGCCGGGACGGCACGACGACGAAATCGCTGGCGCGCATCGCCGCGCGCACCTCGGAATTCGGGATCCGGCCCGGAAAGCTGATCCGATCGCCGACGCCGCGGGTATCGGCATATGCCCGCCACTGCGTCGCGTCCCCGGGTCCGGCGATCGTGGCACGGGCCTGCAAGCCCAGGCGATCGAGCGCCGCCACCGCATCGATCAGGTCGCCGACCCCCTTCGAAGCAACCAGGCTGCCGGCATAGAACAGCGTGGGTTCCCGGGGATCGACCGGAGCCGGCTTGGGCGGGCCGGCGAGCGGCACTTTCGACCAATCCCAGGGCACGATCCGCGCCGCGTCGATCCGCACAATCTGTGCCAGCGACCGCGATGCGTTCAGGCTGTGATTCGCGACACAGGGCGCCCTGCACCGATCAAGCAGGTGCCGCAAGTGCCGGTGCCGCAGCCAGCTGCCTGGGCCGCCGGATTGAAAGATGTCGGCGAAACTCGGCAGGACGAAGGTTCCCCGCCGTGCCGCCGCGAGCAGGAAGGCCGATCGAGGGCTGCGCAGAACCAGATGGGTTGGTGCGATCCGGTCCATGACGGCGCTTGCCCGCGCAGCGGTCAGGTTTGCCTTGTCGATCCCGATCGTTTGCAGCTGCGGTGCCAGCATTTCATCGTAGTCTTCAGGACCAAGGCGCAGCACCGTCACCGCGTTCCCGTCCGCGAGCCCCGCGGCAAAGTCGACGGATCGTTTCTGGTCGCGATAGGCTTCGGCCTCACCGGCTTGCAGCCGCTTGTAATCCGCGCGGAAATCGCCGTGCTGGACGAAGAGGATGCGTTTCACGCCCTGTCCTCCGCGACCGGATAGCCCAGCGCCGAAAGGTCAAGTCCCGCAAACTGGGCGAGGCGGGCATTCGACGCGTCGAAACACCCGGCATAGCGCATGGCGATCTGCGCGCGCCATGCCGCTTCGATCCGGCGGTCCAGCGCGCGCGGTGACACCCGGTCGACAAGGCGCGTTGCCCGCCTGACAAGTCGTTCTGCAAGGGGCGCGCGGTTCGAGAGGGGGCTGCGGACAATGAAGGCGTTCAATGTCCGGGCCGTGCGCAAACCCGTGCCCCCCAGCCCGGCATTCAGCCGTTGATCGGATTGCATGGCCTGCACCGGCAACTCTGTGAAGCGGAACAGACGCTCGAAGAACGCTGCGGGTGCGCGGTGCAGCATCTCTTGCGGCAGGATGCAGACATTGCCGGGCCCGAATGCGGCCTGGTAGGCGGCGACGGCGCGATCGAATTTCAGGTAATCTTCCCTGAGGATCGGTTGGTAGGAGCGCGGTTCGGACCCGGTCCCGATGAAGTCGCGCAGGCTATGGCGCCCGAGCTTGAGGTGTTCGCGATAGGCGGAAAGGGCCAGGTCGACCTGGTTGCGGATCGTGATCAGCACCCTTGCCCGCGGTGCGACCCGAAAAAGCCGGTCAAGCACCCAGGCGCCATCGTAGATCCGCTGCAGGGGATTGCCCAGCAAGGTCTCTTCGGACCAGACCGGCACCAGGCCGCGGGCACGCACCGGTGCCTCGGCCTCCGTCATTTCGGCGCTGATCCGCGCCGGGTCCTGCAGATAGGCGTCGTCGGTCTTGAACCAGGCGACCAGCCGTGCCCGGTTCGACACGCCATCGGCCAGGCCGAAGCCCAGTTCGGCACGGTCGAAGACCCGTCGCTGCAGGAAGGTGCTGGCGGTTTTCGGGTAGCCGACATGGACCAAGGCCGGGCCGTCATAGGGGGCGGCTTGGGTCATGATTCGTACCCGTATTCGGCGAGGTCGATCCCGATCACATCCGACAGCCGCTTGTTCGACGACCGGTAGTGCCCGTCGACCGCGCGCGCGATGACGCGCCGCAACTGGCGCAGATGCGCCTCGTTGTCGCCGAAACGGTCCGAGACCCTGTCGGCCGCCGAGATCAAGCGATCCCGCAGGCGCACCGCGACCGGAAGGTCTCGATACCGGTCGGGTGCCTGGGCCGGACGCTGAACGAAGCGGTTCAGGCGGCGTTGCAGCCCCAGGGCGCGGGCCGAATGGCGCCGGTTCATGGCCGCTGGGGTGTCCTGCACCGCGATGTCACGATCCAGAAAGGTGGCGATCCGCCTGGTGAATTCGGCCGGGTCGCGCCTGAGCATTTCCATGGGCAGAAAACGCACCTGGTCGGCCGCGAACTGCCGGGTCAGAAGCCGGTGCATCAGGTCATATTCGAAATGGTCCAGGCGGAAATGCGGCCGGAATCCGGGCCGATCGCGGTTTTCGGACAGCAAGGCCTCCAGCCGCTTGGTGCCGCCCTGGCGCACATACTGGAAATAGTTCGACAACAGGATATCGGGCTGCCGCCGGATACAGACCAGGATCCTGGCATCGGGCAGGGCACGGGCGAGGCGGTCGACGACCTGTTCGGCGTAATACCGCCCATGAACCGGATAGCCCAACAGATCCTCGTGCGAGATCAGCGGGACAAGATCGGGCGGGCCGATCAGGTCGGCGCGGATGCGATCCGGGTCGAAGCGTTCGGGATGGGCCAGGACGAAATGCTCGATCGCCTGGGTCGATTGGGTGCCCCAGGGGGAATGGAACACGCTGTCGTCGACGAACAAATTCCGTTGAAGAAAGGTCGAACCGGTCTTCTGGTAGCCTGCGTGAACGAGGGGCGGTGCCAAGATCCTAACCTTCGTCTGCAAATGGCGTTGCGGAAAATGCTGTGGCGACCTTAGGCGACAGGCCCAGTTGCCGCAATGCCCGAGCGATTCGGCCTTGTCCGCTATAGTTACTTGTATTCAATGAGTTGCGCCCTTCCGCCACGCAAGCGTCGCAGGTAGTAGCCAAGCGCGCCCAGGCCTTCGGGCAGTTTGGCGAGGGTCAGAAAGACCGCGCCGGTCCAATCGTGGCCCTTCCGGCGCAGCCGCAGCACCTGCAACGGCCAGGCCAGCACCAGCCCAAGCGCCCAGGGCGTGATCATCGCCCCGACCAGTGTGACCAGGGGCAGCGCGACGCCCCAGGACAGGGCGCGGCGCAACTCGGCCGCCTTGTGCCGTTCGGGCGCGGCGCCGTGCATCGCGAACCCCTCGGCATAGGCGAATCCGCCCCGCCTGGTGCGGCGCCACCATTGCCCGAACCGGCTGAGCGCGGCGTCGTGCAGGGTCATTTCGGCATCCAGGCGCCAGACCTCCCAGCCGTGTGCACGAAGGCGCACGCAAAGCTCGGGCTCTTCGCCCGCGATCAGACCGGGGTCGAACCCGCCGACCTGGTCAAGGGCCGCGCGCCGCATCAGCGCATCGCCGCCGCAGGACCGGGCCTGGCCGATCGGCGTGTCCCATTCCCGGTCGATCAGCCGGTTGTAGATCGACGCATCGGGGTGGCGTTCGCGGCGGCGTCCGCAGGCGACGGCCGCGTTCGGATGGCTCTCGAGGAATGCCCGCGCGGTGTCGATCCAGCCCTCCTGCAGGCGACAATCGCCATCGACGAACTGGATATAGGCGGGGGCCTGGCCGGTTTCGGTCAAATGCGCCAGGCCCGCATTGCGCGCCCGGGCGGCGGTGAACGGAACCGCCATGTCGAGCGCGACGACATCGGCCCCCGCCGCCCGCGCGGCGTCGACGCTGCCATCGGTCGAACCGCTGTCGACATAGATCACGCGGGCGACCTGGCCCTGCAGCGACGCAAGGCAGTCGATCAGCCGCGTGCCTTCGTTGCGGCCGATGACGATGGCGGCGATATCCGGACGCGTGGTCATGTCGAGGCGAAGGGGTAGCACAGATCGAGCGCCGGATGCCCGGGAAAGACCCGGGCCAGATCTTCGCGGTCCTCCAGGAATGTCTGCTCGAGCTCGACGCGCAGATCCTGCGGCAATTCCGGACGCTTTTTCATCGTCAGCCGGTTCCAGACCCAGACCCTGACGGATTTGGGAATCAGCAGTTGCCGAAGCGGCCGCATGACCGGGTTGTCGACCAGAACCCGGCGCAGGGGAAAGGTGCGGATCCGCCTGGCCGAGACATTGCTTGCACCAAGATCGCTTTTCCAGGCGGCCCCGGGCGGAAGGTCGAGGAACCGGGCGATCCGGGCGAATTCCGCCTGCGGATCCTGCGTGATCTGTTCGAGACTGGTCAGGTGGATCGCAGCTTGTCCGAAGGCCTCCAGGTAGGGGTCGAGCTGATAGGCATAGCGCCCGTAGTCCACCAGTTCGGGCATTTGCGCGAAGGCCAGGTCGATCCGGCCGCCGACCCTGCGTTCGGACCATTCGTGGATGTAATGCGATACGGCGCGCTCGACAGGATTGCGGATCATGTAGATCAATCGCAGCTCGGGGCAGGCGTCATGCAGCCGGGCGACCGTGTCGGGGTAGGTGGGACGTTTGGTGTAATGGGTGCTGGCCTCTCCCCGCAGCGCGCTGGGCGGGGCCGGGTCGAAGAGCGCGGCATACCAGTCGGGCCCCTTGGCATAGACCGCATCGTCGGAAAAGTAGTTCGGCTCTTTCGGCGTCGTCACAAAGACGCCATCCTGCGCGGCCAGCTGGTCGGCCAGGGTCGTGGTGCCCGACTTCATCGCGCCGATGACGATGAAATCCGGCCCGGTCATCCGATCCTCCGGGCAGCAGGGGCGTTCGCGCTGCATTCGGTCTGTCCTGGTCGGATCATCGGGCCGGTCTGCCACCGTGACGGGTCTTTAGCGTCGTCTGTCTGGTATAGGGCGTCTTGCGCCTGTCCGGGGCCGGTGAAAGCCCTGCGGATGCGGGTCGGTCCCGTGTCGGTGTCGGTGTCGCGTCGGTGTCGGGCACCGTGTCGTCCCGATCGGCCGCCAGGCATTCGACCCGCCCCCAAAGCGCGCCGGCGACCAGCCAGGTGATCGGCGTCATGCTGGAATTCGGGATCATGTCGACGAGGTTGGCGATCATGATCAGCGACAGGCCCGCGGTTTCCCGGCTGACGGGGCGTTTCCGCGACCTCAGGAACAACAAGACGATCGGAACGACAAGCAGGCCGAATTCGGACAGGTAGCGGGCCCAACCGCCGACGCCGAAGGCGATGATCCAATAGCCATCGGCGATGGTCACGTCATTGCCCCGTTCATCGAGAATCCGGGACCGCCCCCATCCCCCCCAGCCGAACAGCGGCCGTTGCGCGGCCTTGTCCAGCAAGGCTTCCTCGTTCTCGAGCCGGGTTCCGAACGAGGCCGCGCGGTCGGGCGAATACTCGGCGATTGCCGCTTGCAGGCGTTCGACCGGGATCAGGCCGCTGGCCCGTGCCATCGGATAGGCGAGGATGATCACCCCCAGGATGGCCGCGATCAGCATCTGCATCCGCACGCCCAGGAACAGCACCACGGGCAACAGAACGAGCGTGATCAGCAATGCGCCCAGAGATTTGGACGCGAACACCATCAACAGCAGCCAGCCGGCAAGGGCCAGCAGTTTCGCCCGATCCGCCGCCGCGGAGCGGGACAGGGCCGCCGCGGCCAGGGTCGCCGCGGCCAGGAAGATCGACAGGCGCAGCCCGTGCTGAAGGAAGACGAGCGGGCGGTAGCCGCTGGCCCGGACATGCTGCGACCAGCCATGCGGGAAGAAACCGTAGACCCAGTTGTTCATCTGCGGCGACATGCGCAATTCGATCAGGATCAGCGCCGAATAGGCCAGCGCCCCGAATGCCAGGACCGTCAACAGCACCCGCTGGCCAGCCTGTTCGCCCAGGAATTTCCGGGCGACGAGAAGCGGCAGGATCGCGATGCCGGCGCCCAGCATCGCCGAAAACCCGTCATAGACCCGCATGCCCGGCAACGTCGTGCCGCCGATCCGGATCACATCGCCATTCGTCAGAACGGTCAACAGCGATGACCCGATGAGGATCGCGATCAGGGCAAGCGGCAGGACCGATCGCGGCAACAGACCCTGCAGGCCCCGACCGCGCGCCGCGAAGGCGAGCGCCAATGTGATGGCGGCGATTGCCGGAATGGAATGCTTGTCCAGAGTCGGCAGCAGCGGCAGGTTGACGTAGAAACGGGTCGGCAAAAGCAGGTATCCCCCGACGATCGTCACCGCCACCGCAACAGGCAAGGTCAGCTTGCGAAAGAACGCGACGGCGATCACCGGCCAGGCGAAAAGGGCGAACAGGGGCGGAATCATTCGGGGCTCAAGTCGCTAGCACGCATGCATTTTCGAAATTCGGGGCGTCGGGGTTGTCAAACACGGAACACGGTATCACCCCAGAGCCTGAAGCCATAGCCCCCAGCTGTGTTGCAAGACCACCGCACGGGTCGCTTAGGTCGCCATTAGGCAATCTGCAGGACTTTCCGACTGCCTTTTCCTGAAAACCACGGGAGTTTCCCAAATGGAAGACCTGTTCAAGAACGTGGTCAGCGGGCTCGAAAGCCCGGCGACCTACCTTTTCGAAGTCACCCCCTCGGATACGGTCGATCTGCCCGTGGCCAGCCGGGCGTTGAATGTCGCGCAGGCCGGTTCGGTGCGAGTCACGACACTTGACGGATCGGTCGGGGCGATCCATGTCGGCGCGGGCATGGCGTTCCCGCTTCGGGTCAAGAGGATCTGGGCAACGGGCACCACCGCCACCGGAATCGTGGTGATGAGCTGATGATCGGCTTCAGCCTGGGATTGAACGGCGCCGGCCTGCCGTCCGGCGACATGCCTTTCGACGACCCGGTCGCCGAGATCGATATACTTGGCGAAGGCACGCTGGTTGTCTCGTTCGTTGGCGAAAACGTCGAGATCACCATCACCGGCACCGCGTCGGCGGATGGCACCTATGTCGTCGACCAGTCGGCGTTGGCGGCCGGCCCGGTCAATCTGGTGCCGCCCGCATTGCCGGCAGGGGTGGCGACCGCCGGCGACAGCCTGGCGATCACGCCCGGGCTGTGGGTCTATGACATCGACAACGGAATGCCCACGATCGGCTATGTCCATGATGGCAGCGGCAGCATCTCGGGCCTCGGCTACCTGTCGGGGCCGGCCGATGCCGGCGCCACCATCACCGTGACGGAACAGGTTTCCCAAGGTGGCGTCCAGGCCAGTGCAACCAGCAATGCCGTGACTTTCGAGGGCGTTGCCGCCTCGGGGCCCGAGCTTCTGGGCATGAGCCTGGGCGGGGTCGAGCAGCTCCCCTGGCGGCATTGGGGCGAAGCCACCGCGACCCCGGTGCTGACCATCGACACGACCGGCCGCACCGTCGGCGACACGGTTTTCGTCGTCTGGGGCGATGACCGGAACATCGCGTCGGCCAGCATCAACGGCACCCCGGTCACGATCGTCAGCGTGACGCCGCCCGCAGGAACGTTTCGCGCCCGGTTGAGCGTGCTCAGCCACGTCTTGCAGGCGGGTGAGATCGGCCTGCTGGACATCGTCGCCACGCTTGACGGCGGATCGTCGTCAAATCATCGTGCCCTGGCCATGGCAACGGATCAGCAGCTCAGCCTGGAGGCCCGGGACTACGTCGGCTCCGGTCAGCAGACGGTTTCGTGGTCGATCGACGTGGCCGCCCCGGTGAACACGCTGTTGACCTTCGCGACCGGAGAGGTCGGGTTCTTTCAGGACACCGACGGGCCGGTCTTCGCGGGCGTCGCGCGCCAGCACTGGGAACGCCAGGCCGACCGTGGCGGAGCCTACGGCATGTCGTCCGATCTGTCGCCGGGGAATGTCGCGGTGTCCATTTCGCGAACCAACAGCGACACAACGCGCTGTTCCTTCGCCACACTTCTGTTCGAGGCGACGCCATGAGAATGAGCTTTCTTCCCGCCCTGGATCCGATGACCACATCGCTGACGGTGCGCAGCGGAGCGGCGTCGGCGTCGTGGCAGGCCGGCCTGACCGGGAATGCGACGATCATCGCCAACCGTTCGCCGCTGCGCACCGCCCCGGAACGGATCTTTTTCGACGTCGAGGTCGACGGATTCGACACGCCGGGGCCGTCGGGTTCGGATTACGATCCGCGTCTGCACGAGCTGATCTACCTGTGGGATTTCGACGAACCCGGCCTGCGGTTCGACACGCCCGAGAAACTCCTGAGCGAATGGCGCGATGCGAACGTGGCCCACGGGCCCTTCGTCGCCCATCTTTACCGGGTGCCGGGACGGTATACCGCCCGCGTGACGGTGATCGAACCCGCGACGGGGCGAACGGCGCAGGCCGCCTTCGAGGTGGTCGTCGAAGATCCGGCCGAGACCTTTGCTGACGAGCACACGCTTTATGTCAGCCAATCGGGCGATTTCGCGAATGCGCCGCAAGGCGCGCTGATGTTCGACGACCTTCACAAGGCGTTCGACCATATCGACAGCGCCGGGCCGATCCCCAAGCGGGTCATGCTCAGGCGGGGCGAGGTCTGGCAACTGACAAAGTCGACCTGGTTCAGCGATCGGCGGGCCCATTTCGTTCATGTCATTGCCGAACCGGGGTCCGGCGCGAGACCCGAGTTGCGTGGTGTGCCCGACACCGGGGAACGCGCGATCTTCCGCCACCGCAACACGCTTGCCGGAAGCGAATACGCCTATTCGGGTCTGGTCCTGCGGGGCGGCTGGGACAGCACGACGGAAACCGGGTTCAACACCAATTACGGCATCCAGATCGAACAGGCGGCGATGGGCCATGTGGTGGTCGACAATTGCCATATCACCGGTTGCGACCAGGCGATCTTCGAAAGCAATACAGATCAGGAAATCCAGGACGAGAAATCGGTCGTGGTCAACGACTGCCATTTCACGAACTGGCGCGGGCTGTGCCATTACGCGGCGGGGGCGTCGCGCTATGCCTGGCTGGGAACGGCGATCGTCTGCGACCCGGACGCCCTGGCGGGCGGGCCCAAGAACAACTACCACAACGAACACGGCCCGATCCGGTTCCAGTGCCGCAACACGTTCAAGGCCTTCATCGACGGCTGCGACATCTTCAACCGGGTCGGCTGGTTCCGGAATGTCGGATACCAGACCCAGCAGCCCTGCATCCGCTGGAACCAGATGGCGGCGCCCGGCAGCGTGCTGAACCTGCAACGCAGCAGCCTGGAAGGCGGGCAGGTCACGATCGCCGTGACAGGGGTGAACGGCGATACGGTCGAGAACGTCCAGAACGTCCTGATCGACCGCTGCATCTTCGTCGGCTCGCACATGACCCAGGCGGCGATCAAGGCCGACAGCACCGCCCTGACCGTGCGCAATTGCATCGCGATCTTCCCCGATGTCGAACGGATCGCGCGAGTCTATGCCCCCAAGGGCTTTGTCCAGGTGACGGACAATTTCAACCCTCAGGCCCTGACCGCCCCGATGCGGGTCTACAACAATTCCGTCCTGAACCTGATGGGCGACGCCAACCACCCGCTGGGCGATGCCCGGGTCGACCTGGTGGTGGACGAGATCGGGCTTGCCGACCTGGAGGTCGCGAACAACGTTCTGCACCAACCCAATCTTGGCGTGCCTGACGTGGATCAAGGGCCGCTTTCGACCCAGATCCTGTGGTTGCCACGGGAACGCGGCTACATCTCGCAGGAGCAGCCGGAGTTGTTGGCGCAATACGCGTCACCGCTCGACACGGTGCAGCTGCCCCGGCCGCTGGAGGGGTCACCGGCGCTGGGCAATGCCCTGAGCGGCTCTGTCAGCTACCGTGATCTGCTGGGCAACGACCGGCCGACCTATCCGTCAATGGGTGCGCTCGAGAGGGGTTAGGGTTTACGGCGGGGGAAAGCTTGGACATAACATTGACGCAGTTCATTTATTCATTGCGTCCATGGCCGAGCCTTCCCCCAGACCCATCGCGTATCTCACGGCGGTGTTCCCCGCCCTCTCGCATACCTTCATCCTGCGCGAAATCGACGCGGTTGAGGCGGCGGGTGTGCCGGTGCGCCCGGTTTCGGTGCGCGAACCCGATGCCCAGGGAACGCTGGGACCCGACGAGCAGCGGATGCGGGGCCGCACCCATTACCTGTTGCGGACAGCGCGCAATCCGCTGGCATTGCTGGCGGCGGCGGGGTGGGCGTTGGGCCGGCCGGGGCGGTTCCTGTCGGCCATCGGCCTGGCCTGGTCGATCCGGCCCGCCGGCCTTCGAGCGCTGGTCTATCAGCTGATCTACCTGGTCGAGGCCATGTTGCTGGCCCGTCACGCCCGGGCCGAGGGCTGCGGCCATATCCACAGCCATTTCGCCAATTCCAGCACCACCGTCGCGATGCTGGCCGCGCGGATGGCCGGGCTGCCCTATTCGTTCACGCTGCACGGGCCGTCCGACCTGTTCGAGGCGCGCTATTGGCGGCTGGACCGCAAGATCGCCGGGGCGGATTTCGTCGCCTGCATCAGCCATTTCGCCCGCAGCCAGGCGATGCTGAACGCCGATATCGCCGATTGGCCGAAGCTGCGCATCGTCCATTGCGGCGTGGTGCCGGCGACCTATGCCGGGGATCGGCCGCCCCCGACCGGCGACCGGATCGAATGTATCTTCGTCGGGCGCCTGGCCGCGGTGAAGGGTCTGCCGGTCCTGTTCGAGGCGCTCGCCGCGGCGCGTGAGGACCAGCCCGGGCTGCACCTGTCCATCGTCGGCGACGGGCCGGACCGCGCCATGCTGACACGCCTGGCCGCGCCGCTGGGCGGGGCGGTCACCTTTGCCGGGGCGCTGTCGCAACACCAGGTCGCCGAGGCGCTGCAAGAGGCCGACATGATGGTCCTGCCCAGCTTTGCCGAAGGTGTGCCGGTGGTGCTGATGGAAGCGCTGGCCAGCGGCCTGCCGGCCATCGCGACCCGTGTCGCCGGGGTGCCGGAACTGGTCGACCACGAGGTCAGCGGCCTGATCGTGGCACCGGGCGATGTCGCGGGTTTGCGCGACGCGATCCTGCGGCTTGCCGTCGATCCCGCGGGGCGCGCGCGGATGGGGCAGGCCGGCCGCGAACGTGTCGTCGCAGACTATGACATCGCCCGCGAAGGCGCCTGGCTCGCGCATCTGTTCCGCGGCGAGGCCGGCACGGCGCTGCGCCCCGGAAAGGCCGCGTCATGACCGGCCCGTCGCCTCATCCGGCCCGCCCGGCGAACCGTCACGCCGCATTGCGGCACTTTGGCGAAAGCCGGAACCATGTTAGGTCAGTTCCCGGACACTGCCCGGGCCGCTGCCCCATGCACCCATTGATGAAAGAAGCCTTCGCGTGACCAGATTGCTGATCCGACTTTATGGCCTTGTCGACGGGCGTGAACGCGTCCTGGCCTACCTTGTCGCCCTGTTGACCGTCGCGGCCTGCTGGGCAGTGATCCTGGCCTCGGGCGACCGGTTGAAATCGCTTGACGAGGGCGCGTTCCTGGCGCTCGCACAGAACCTCGCCGGCTCGGGCAGCTATGTCGAGGAGCCGGGCGTTCCCACAGCCTATCGTGCACCGGGGCTGGTGTTCTTCCTGACGCCCTTCGCGGCGCTGGGGCTGGAGATCGTCGGGTTGCGGCTGGTGAACGCGGCGCTGATCGGGTTGGGCCTGGTCTTGGTCTATCACCTGGTCGCGCGTCGGGCCGGGCCCCTGGCGGGGCTGTTCGCCACCGTGATGATCCCGGCCTGGCCGGTGGTGATCTATGCGGGGACCACGCTGTATCCCCAGACGCTGGCCGCCTTCCTGCTGGTGCTGACGGTCTTTGCCATCGACCGGCAGGTCGTGTCGGACCGGTTGCGCGGGGCGATCTGGTCGGGCATCGCCTATGCGCTGCTGCTGCTGACCATACCGATCGTGCTGCTGCTGTGGCCGATCATCGCGCTTTACCTGCTGATCCAGACCCGGCGCAAACTGGCCCATGTGCTGGTCTTCACGCTGGTCGGCGGGGCCGTGGTGGGCAGCTGGACCTATCGCAACTACGTGGTGTTCGACCATTTCATCCCGGTCGCCACCAGTTCCGGCTACAACCTGCTGGCCGGGAACGCGCCGAATGCGCGCTTCGATACCAGCCTGAACGTCCGCTTCCCGGAATATGTCTATACCGAGATCACCGGGAAATCCGAGGTCGAGAAGAACGATATCATGACCGAGGCCGCGATCCGACTGATCCGCGAGGATCCGCAACGGGCGGCGCAGCTCTATGTCGGCAAGTTCCTGCACTGGTTCGACTATTCCAACCGGCTGCTCAGCGACGATGTGGTCGAGGGCGGCGCCTCGGCCCTGGCGCCAAGCAAGCGCGACATGATCCTGCTGGCCTCCTACCTGCTGGTGATCGCCCTGCCGCTGGTCGCCCATGTGCTGGCCGCCCGGCGCCATCCCTTCACCCGGATGGAGCTGCTGTTCGTCGCGCTCTGGGTCTGTTCGGGTCTGGCCTATGCGATCTTCTTTACCCGGGTGCGGTTCCGGCTGCCCTTCGACTGGCTGCTGATCACCAGCAACGCCATGTTCCTGGCGGCCGTGATCGAACGCTGGATCGGCGTGCAGCGCCCGCCCGGCGGGCCGGTGCGGTGACGCGGGGCCCCGACACGACGCTGGCCGTCCATCTGGACGGCGCCCTGTTGCGCAGCGACCCGCTGTTCGAAAGCTTCTGGGCGGCGGCGGCGCGGGATTGGCGGGCCGCGCTGGTGGCCATGGGCCGTGCGCCGCGCGCGGGGCGAAGCGCCGCTTTCGACAGGATCGGGCCAGTGGACGTGGCGACGCTGCCCTATGATGCCGACCTGATCGAACGGCTGCGCGCCCACAAGACGGCCGGCGGCCGCATCGTTTTGCTGGCCGGACCGGATGCTGCCCTGGCGCGGCGGATCGCCGGGCACCTGGACCTGTTCGACGAGGTCCGGGACGACCGCTTTGCCGACCTGCAGGCCGAAATCCTGGCCGGATCGAATGCGCCACCGGCGCTGCGGGACTACCTGCGCGCGCTGCGGCCGCATCAATGGCTCAAGAACCTGCTGGTCTTTCTGCCGATGCTGACCGCCCATGCCTTTGGCTGGGAGGCATTCCTGGCGTCGTTCCTTGCCTTCGTGGCCTTCAGCATGGTGGCGTCCAGCGTCTACCTGCTGAACGACCTGCTGGACCTGGCCGCCGACCGCGCCCATCCGCGCAAGCGCGCGCGCCCCTTTGCCGCCGGCGACATTCCCATCGGGCGGGGCACGGTCCTGGCCGGGGGGCTGCTGCTGGGCGGGTTCGTCATCGCGGCGCTGATCGCGCCGCTCTTTCTTCTGGTGATGGCGCTCTATTATGCGATCACGCTGGCCTATTCGATGGACCTCAAGCGGCGCACGGTGATCGATATCTGCGTGCTGGCCGGCCTTTACACGATCCGTATCGTGGCGGGTGGGGCGGCGACGGGTATTCCGCTGTCGGTCTGGCTGCTGGCCTTCTCGATCTTTCTGTTCTTCGCCCTGGCGGCGGTCAAGCGCCAGGCGGAACTGGTCGACAACCTGCGGCGCGGCGAACTGGCCGTCTCGGGGCGCGGCTATATCGTCGACGACATCCCGGTGGTGCAGGCGATGGCGATCGGGTCGGGCTACGTGTCGGTGCTGGTCATGGCGCTGTTCGTGAACGCGCCCAGCACCGTGGCCAATTATTCCACCCCCGAGGCGCTTTGGGGGATCTGCTGCGTGCTGCTGTACTGGATCACGCGGACGGTCTTTCTGGCCCATCGCGGCTACATGGACGACGACCCGGTGGTCTATGCCGCCAAGGACAATATCAGCCGGCTGTGCCTGGTGCTGATCCTGGGCTTCGCGGGCCTCGGGATGGTGCTGTGACGATGCGCGGGCCCGATCACGCAACCTATATGGGTGTGCGCCATTTCGGCAGTCTGGACGGGCTGCGGTTTCTGTGCATCACGGCGGTGATCTGGCATCACCTGGGGCTGTGGTCACAGTTGGAGAACCCGATCACCCTGGCCGTGCGCGGCCATGTCGGGGTCGATTTCTTCTTTGTTCTCAGCGGCTACCTGATCACCACGCTGCTGCTGCGCGAAGAGACGCGCGACGGAAGCTACAGCCTGCGCGGGTTTTACTGGCGACGGATCCTGCGGATCGTGCCGATCTATTTCTTCGTCGTCACCGTGGCGGCGATCTGGTCGATCGGCATCAAGGGCGAAACCGGATACCTGTCGATCCTGCCGGCCTATTACCTGTTCCTGTCCAATTTCCTGGCGGTGAAGGACATCCCCTTCCTGTCGCCGACCTGGTCGCTGGCGGTGGAAGAGCAATTCTACCTGGTCTGGCCGCTGTTGCTGATGCTGGTGCCGCGGCGCTGGATCCTGCCGGTGCTGGGGGTGCTGATCGTGCACAACGTGGCCTCGGCGGCGGGCCTGTTCGACCTGGTCGGGATCACCGGCATCTCCGTGGGCGCGTTCCATTTCGCCATCGCCAAGGCGACCTATGCGCCGCTGTTCTTCGGCGCCGGGCTGGCGATCGCGTTGAATGCGCCGCGCGGCTTTGGTGCGATCGCCCGGGTCACCGGGTTCCGCGCGGCGGCGCCGGTCTGGTTCGCCGTGGTGCTGGGCGTGCTGTCGCTGGACTGGGGGCCGCTGGCCGGTATCCCGAATTTCTTCGTTCACCTGTCGATGACGCTGATGCTGGCCGCGCTGGTGGTGCGCGAGGACAACGGGCTGGCGCCGATCCTGCGGCTGCGTCCGATCGAACGGATCGGCCAGGTCAGCTATGGCATCTACCTGTATCACCTGTTCGCGCTGACCATCATGGGCAAGCTGTTCGAAACCCTCGGCTGGTGGAATTACCCGGTTCTGATGCTGAGCTATTACGCCCTGGCCTGGGCCATGGCCGAGATCAGCTTTCGCACGCTCGAAGCCTATTTCATGGGGTTCAGAAAGCGCGGCTGGGGCCGGACGCCGGCGGTGCGCGAAGGCGCGACCTAGTCCAGCCGCCAGAAATCGCGCGGCTTGCCGCAATGGTCCAGCAGCGCCTCGGCCTCGGGGCGCAGATGCGCGGCCAGCTCGGCCCGCAGGTCGGCCGACAGCCGGGGCTTTTCGGTCACCTTGCGGCTGAGAAGGCGGGTCCGCACCAGCTGCTTGAGCCCGCCCGGCACCAGCCGCTTGGCCAGGCCGATGCCGGGGATGCGGTTCACCGCCGTATAGGCGCGCGACGGCATCCGCTTGCCGATGCTGCGGTTCTGATGGTTCCCCTCATCCCGGGCGAACCGGGCGACACCCAGGAAATCGCAGACCCCGTCGAACACCGCCTGCGGATCGCGGTTCAGATCCTCCATGAAGGCGATGTGGATCCGATCGTCGCCGAAATGGTCGCGATAGGGGGCAAGGTTGAACCAGTAGCGGCTTTGTTCGACGAATTCGCCCGGCATCTCGCGCACCGCCCGGTCAAGGGTCGCCGGCACGGCGTCGCCCGAGTTCGTGCGCCGCTGCAGCCAGGCGGAGACGATCCGGTCGATCGGGTGCCGGACCATGTAGATGATCTTCATGTCCGGATTATAGGCGGTCATCCGCGCCGCGGTCTCGGGATGAAGATTGCGCCAGGAATAGCCGTTGGACCCCTCACCGCAGAGCGTTTCGGTGGTGCGGGGCGCGAAATGGGCGTCGTACCAGGCATCTCCGCGGGCGAAGTTTTCGTCGCGGCTGAAATAGTTCGGCTCTGCCCGCGGCACCATGTAGGTGTCGGGGTGGTCCTCCAGGTAGGAGCAGATCGTCGAGGTCGCCGCCTTCATCGCGCCGATGACGATGAACTCCGCGCGGTTCGGCCCCGGCAGGATCACGCGCCCGGGTTCCACAGCGGGGCGCGCTCGGCCTCGATCCGCGCCACGGTGCGGGATTTGCCCTTGAGCAGGACCTGGCGCTGATAGGCCCGGACGAAGCGGCGCAGCTCTGCATCCCCATGCTGTGGCGCGCGGCGCAGCATGGCGCCGAAATAGCCCTGCAAGGTCGCCAACCCACCCAGCACATAGGGCGGATGGGCCATTTTCCGGATCGCCGTGGCAATGAAATAGAGCGGGTCGGACCCCATGTAATACTGCCCGAAGCCGTGGCGCCGACGCCCGACCAGGATGTTCTGCTGGCTTGACCCCATGGGTCGCAGATGTTCGAAGGCCAGCTCCGGATCGCGCCAGCTGACCGCTTTCCAGCCCAGCATCCGCGCCTTGTGGCAGTCGATCCCGTCCCACATCACCTCGCGCACGAAACCGCCGATCTGCTGAAAACAGGCGACGCGCATGAATTTCGACGCCCCGATCGACATCTCGTCGCTGATCTTTTCGCTGATCTTGCGGCCGGCGCTGTCGGTGAAATAGGTCTTGCCCGAACAGGTGCCGACGCGGGGGTCGGCCTCCATCCGGTCCATCAGCCCGGCGAAATAGCCCGGCGGCAGGTCGAGATCGAGGTCGAGCTTGCACAGGTAGGTGAAGTCGGCCAGGTCCCGGGTATCGAGCCCGGCATAGAACGCCTCGATCACGCCGGGGCCGACGGCGCGGTGGCCCCGATCCTCGCGCCGGATCACGGTGATCCAGTCATGGGCGGCGGCGTAGTCGGCCAGGATCTGCGGGCTGTCGTCCGTGGAGCCGTCATCGACGATCACCCAGGCCGTGGGACGTTCGGTCTGGGCCACGACGCTGTCCAGCGTGCGGCGCATGAATTTCGCCTCGTTGCGGCCGGGCGAGATCAGAAGGTAGGCGCGCGGGTCACTCATGGCACAGGTTCTGCCCCAGCCTTGGGCAACGGACAAGCGACAGACGTCAATTCGTCTCCAAATGTTCACAATCGGCTGCAAAAGCAGCGATGTGACCGGGATTGACCCTATACCTGCACCGTGTCGCGGCCTAAGACCGGCCCATAGAACGAAGGATTTTCGAACCATGGCATTGATGGATCAGATCCGTGACCGCAGCGCCCGTGTGGGCGTGATCGGGTTGGGTTATGTCGGCCTGCCGCTGGCGGTGACGGCGGCACGGCGCGGGTTTCCGGTCACCGGGTTCGACGTGGACCCGACCAAGATCGACCGGATCGCCGCCCGGGACAGCTATATCGACGCGGTGACGGCGCAAGCGATGGACGAGGCCTGCGAGGCCGGCCTGAGGGCGACCACCGATTTTTCCGCCCTGGCCGAATGCCGGGTGATCCTGATCTGCGTGCCGACCCCGCTGGACCGCCAGCGCGAACCGGACCTGAGTTATGTCGAAAACACCGCCCGCACGATCGCCGCCCATATCCGGCCCGACACGCTGGTGGTGCTGGAATCGACGACATGGCCCGGCACCACCGAAGAGGTTCTGGGGCCGATCCTGGCGCAAAGCGGGCTGGCGCTGGGGCAGGACATCTTCATCGGCTTCTCGCCCGAGCGCGAAGACCCGGGCAATACCGCCTTCAACACCGCCTCGATCCCCAAGGTCGTGGCCGGTTCGGGCGATCTGGCCGGCGACCTGGCCGAGGCTTTCTATGCCGGCGTCGTCGATACCGTCGTGCGGGTGCCCACGACCCAGACCGCCGAGGCGGTGAAGATCACCGAAAACATCTTTCGCGCCGTCAACATCGCCCTGGTGAACGAGCTGAAACTGGTCTTCGACGCCATGGACATCGACGTCTGGGAGGTGATCGACGGCGCCGCGACCAAGCCCTTCGGCTACATGCCGTTCTATCCCGGCCCGGGGCTGGGCGGGCATTGCATCCCGATCGACCCGTTCTACCTGACCTGGAAGGCCCGCGAATTCGAGGTGCCGACCCGGTTCATCGAACTGGCCGGAGAGATCAACACAAGGATGCCGCATCACGTCATCGACCGGCTGCGCGAAGTGATCGACCGCGACAGCGGGCGCGGGCTGCGCGGGGCCGAGATCCTGCTGGTCGGCGTCGCCTACAAGAAGAACGTCAGCGACATGCGCGAAAGCCCGGCGATGAAGCTGATGCAATTGCTGGACCAGGCCGGTGCACGGGTCAGCTATATCGACCCGCATGTGCCCGAATTGCCGCCGATGCGCGAATACGGGCTGTTCACGGGGCGCAGCGCGACGGATCCGGCGGGGCTGGAGCCGGGCCGTTTCGCCGCCGTGCTGATCGCGACCGACCATGACGCGGTGGATTATGCCGCCCTGCTGGCGCTTGGCTGCCCGGTGGTCGATACCCGCAACGCCATCGCCCGCCGCGGCCTTCCGGGCGCGCGGGTGGTGAAGGTCTGAGGCGCGGCGCGCACCGGTCCGAACAAGAGGGAGCTTTCCGATGACCACCGCTGGCGCGTCTTCCGTCGCCCTGCTGACCTGCTCGATGGCCCGCGACCTGGATCTGTTCGCGCTTCTGGCGCGGTCGGTGGACGATCACGTCGACCCCGCCATCCCCCATCGCGTCATCGTCCCGGGGGCCGAACTGGCGGCGTTCAAACCCTATGCCACCCCCCGGCGCGAGATCATCGCCCAGGAGGACGTGCTGCCGGTCAAGCTGTGGAAGGCGCCGCGGGCGCTGCGGCACCTGGCCTTTATCAAGGCCGGGTTTCGCCGGCCGCTGTATCTTGCGCCCGGGTTCAAGCCGGTGCGCGGCTGGATGCTGCAGCAATTGCTCAAGATCGACCTGGCCCGCAGCGCCCCCGAGGCGGCGGTGATGCATGTGGACAGCGATGTCGCCTTCTTTCGCCGGTTTTCGGCCGATCAGGCCTTTGCCGGTGGCAAACCGCGCTTCTTTCGCGCCCTGGGCAAGACCCGCAATCCCTGGCACCGGCCCTGGGTCGAGGCGTCCTGCGCCATGCTGGGGGTCGCGGCCCCGGCCGAACACGACGCTCATTACATCGAGAATTGCGTGCTTTGGGGCACCGATGTCACCCGGCGCATGGCCGCGCGGATCGAGGAGCAGTCGGGCAAGCCGCTGCACGAGGCGATCTTTGCCGAGCGCACGATGTCGGAATACTACCTTTACGGCGTCTTCGCGGACCTGCTGGGCGGCGCGGACGGCCTGATGCCCGAGGAGGTGTCCTTCTGCAATTCCTATTGGCCGGACGATGAGACCGGCCCGGTGGATTTCGATGCGCTCAAGGCGCGTCTGCAACCAAAGCACGTCGCCATGGCCGTGCAATCGACCCACCAATTGACCGCGCAGGATCGTGCGGCGCTGTATCGCCGGGCCGACACCGAGTTTCCGGACACTGGAGCAGGATCGTGAACAATTCCGATCCAGTCAGCGGATTGCGCCGACATGGCGGCGCCCCGTCGATCACAATCGCGATGAAACCGGGGTGCTCGGGGCACTGTCTCTGGCCCGCAGGCGTCGAATCTGCCATTTTCCGACCATAGGTTAATCGATTTCCTCAAGGATTCCGGATGACGTCTGAGGTCTCCAACCCAACCCAGCGACCCGGCCTGTCGGCGTTTTTCGGCTGGGGCATGTTCTGGCTTGTGGTCGCGACGATCGCGGCCGGGGTGTTCTTTTCGAACGGAGCGGACGCGCTGTTGCGCGCCTGGCAGGCACCGGAATACAGCCACGGGCCGCTGATCCCGGTCCTGTCGGCGCTCATGTTCCTGCGCGAACTCAAGCAGTTTCCGCCCGAACCGGGGCCCAAGCCCGACCGCTGGCCCGGGCTGATCCTCATCGTCACCGCGATCCTGCTGGGCGCGCTGGGGATCCTGTCGAATATCGACGACATCGTCGCCTACGGGATGATCCTGTGGGTCGGCGGGATCATCCTGATCAGCTTCGGCTGGCGCACCGGCAAGCATTTCTGGCCCTCGGTCCTGCACCTGGTCTACATGCTGCCCTTGCCGGCGACGATCTATTACAAGGTCTCGACCTCGCTTCAGTTCCTGTCCTCGGAACTGGGGGTCTGGTTCCTCAAGCTGATGTCGGTTCCGGTCTATCTCGACGGCAACATCATCGACCTCGGGGTCACCAAGCTGCATGTGGCCGAGGCCTGTTCCGGCCTGCGCTACATGTTCCCGATCCTCAGCTTTTCCTACATTTTCGCGGTGCTCTATCGCGGGCCGGTCTGGCACAAGGTCGTGCTTCTGGTCTCGGCGGTGCCGATCGCGCTGTTCATGAACTCGCTGCGGATCGCCATTGCCGGGATCATCGTGCAGCACTGGGGCGACGACTGGCTGGAAGGGTTCACCCATTTCTTCGAGGGCTGGGTGATCTTCCTGTCCTGCATCCTGATCCTGTTCTTCCTGGCCTGGCTGATGCTGTTCCTGCACCCCAAGAAGCCCACCCTGTCCGAGGCGCTGGACCTGGATACCTCGGAAATGGTGCCGCAGTTCAAGCGCCTGCAATATGTCCGCCCCTCGGCCGCGCTGATCACCGCCGCGGCGCTGATGGTCGCGGCGATGGGCGCGCTCCAGGCCATGCCGGAGCGGGGGGCGACGATCCCGCCGCGGGATGTGTTCGCCTTGTTCCCGCGCACGCTCGACACCTGGCGCCAGGTCGGCCCGCGCGACTATCTGGGCGAGCGGATGGAAGAGGCGCTGGGCGCCGATGACTACATCCAGGCGAATTTCGCCCGCGACGGAGTGGGGACCAGCGTCGGCCTGTTCATCGCCTGGTACGAGGACCAGAGCGAGGACGGGATCCATTCGCCCGAGGTCTGCATCCCCGGATCGGGCTGGGAAATCGCCTGGCTGGAGCGCACCGACATCACGCAGCAAATGGGCACCCGGACGCCGTTTCTGATCAACAAGGCGATCATCCAGCGCGGCGAGCAGCGGATGATGGTGTTCTACTGGTTCCAGCAGCGTGACCGGCGGATCGCCTTCGACCTGGCGGCCAAGTTCTACCTCATGGTCGACGGGGTGCGCACGGGCCGGACCGACGGTGCGTTGATCCGGCTGACCACGCCGATCGGCCGCGACGAAACCGATGCCGCGGCCGAGGCCCGGCTGATGGAGATGGTCACCGAAATCCAGCGCCCGCTGCCGCGGTTCGTTCCGGTCGAATAGTCGCCTGACCATGAAGATCACCTTCGTCATCCCCTTCGCGTCGGTGAATGGCGGGATCCGGGTCGTGGCCAGCTATGCCCGCGCCCTGACCGACGCGGGCCATGACGTGACGGTCGTGTCCCAGCCCAACCCGGTGACGATCGACCTGAAGCGCCGGGTCAAGACGCTGCTCGGCCGCGACAAGGGCGCGCGCAAGCCGCCGGTGCGCACGCCGATGTTCGATTTCCTCGGCCCGCGCCATATCGAACTGACCGAACGGCGCCCGGTCACCGCGGCCGATCTGCCCGATGCCGATGCGGTCTTTGCCACCTGGTGGGAAACCGCCGAATGGGTGAACGCCCTGCCCCCCGCCAAGGGGTCCAAGTTCTATCTGCTGCAGGATTACGAAACCTTCGCCCCGCAACCGGCCGATCGGGTGATCCGCACCTACGGGTTCGACATGCAGAAGATCGCCGTGTCGGGCTATATCCGCGACATCATCGTCACCAATCATGGCGTGGCCCCGTTTCCGGTGATCCCGAATGCGGTCGATCATCGCCAGTTCGACGCCCCGCCACGGCAGCGTAACCCCCGGTTTCGGGTGGGTTTGCTGTTCAGTTCGGTCGCGCGGAAACGGGTCTCGCTGGCCCTGGAGGCCCTGAACCTGGCGAAAGGCGTGCGGCCCGATCTGGAGGCGCTGGTCTTTGGCAAACACCGGCCCGAGCCGCCGCTTGCGTTGCCTGACTGGGCGCGTTTCGTCCGGAACCCGCCCCAGGCCGAGATCCCGGACATCTATGCGGCCTGCGATGCCTGGGTGTTGGCCTCGGAACACGAGGGGTTCGGCCTGCCGATCCTCGAGGCGATGGCCTGCCGGACCCCGGTGATCTCCACCCGCGCCGGCGCCGCGCCGGACCTGATCGACGGAGGCAACGGCTGCCTGGTCGATGGCACGCCGCAGGCCATGGCCGCAGCGATCGAGCGGTTCGCAGCCATGACGCCGGCGGAATGGCAGGGGGTTTCCGATGCGGCCAAGGCGACGGCGGATGCGATCACCTGGGAGGCCTGCGCGCGCCGGATGGCCGACATCGTCGCGGCACGTTTGACAGCACCGACGGGTGGGCGGATATAGCCAGCCCATGAGCGCCCGCCTCCGCCAGTTTCCCCGACGCGCCGCGGCTGCCTTTCGCGGCGAAAACCTGAAGGCCCGCGCCGCCCGCAGTTCGTTCTGGACGATTGCCGGCACCCTGAGCCAGCAATTCTTGCGGCTCGCATCGAACCTGATCCTGACCCGTATCCTGTTCCCCGAGGCCTTCGGCCTGATGGCGATCGTCCAGGTCTTTCTGACCGGGTTGCAGATGTTTTCCGACATGGGGATCCGCGCCTCGATCGTGCAGAACGACCGGAGCGACGAGCCCGGTTTTCTCAATACCGCCTGGACCTTGCAGATCATCCGAGGGGTCGTGTTGTGGCTGATCTCCTGCGCCATCGCCTGGCCCATCGCGCAATTCTACGAGCAACCGCTGCTGGCCTGGATGATGCCGGTGGTCGGGCTGACGGCGCTGATCTCGGGCTTCTATCCGACGCGCATCCACACGATGAGCCGCGACCTCAAGATCGGTCTTGTGACCCGGATCAATGTCGCCACGCAAGTCGTGGGCATCGTTGCCATGGTGATCCTGGCGCTGATCCTGGAGAATGTCTGGGCGCTGGTGATCGGCGCGCTGATCGCCGAGCTGGCCAAGCTTTGGGCCCTGCTCCACTTCCTGCCGGGCATGCGCAATCGCCTGGCCTTCGACCGGTCCAGTTCGGCCGAGTTGATCCATTTCGGCAAGTGGATCTTCATCAGCACCGCTTGCACCTTCCTGGTCAACAATGCCGACCGTGCGCTGCTGGGCAAGTTCATCTCGCTCGACCTGCTGGGCATCTATTCCATCGGCTTCTTCCTGGCCAACGCGCCGCTTCTGCTGGCGCGGCCGATGGTCAATAACGTCGTCTTTCCGCTCTACAAGCAGCGCTCGCCCTGGAAGAGCGAAGAGAACCGGAAGAAGATTTCGTCGATGCGGCGCAAGGTGACGGCCGGCCTTTTCGCCATGTCGGCTGTTCTGGCCATTCTGGGGGATTGGTTGGTCGGCGTGCTCTACGACCCGCGCTATGCCCTTGCGGGGCCGATCGTGGTGCTGATGACGGTCGCGTTGATGCCCCGGCAGATCGTGATCTCCTATGGCGGGCTGCTGCTGGCGGCCGGGGATTCGCTGCGCTTCATGATCTTCATGGTCAGCGCGGCGGTGATCAACACCACCGCCCTTGTCATCGGCATCCGGACCCTGGGGGTGGCCGGGGCGGTGATCGCGCCGGGGATTTCCTATATCCTGATCTATCCGCTGATCGCCGTCTTCGCGCATCGCTACAAGGGGCTCGACCTGCGCAATGATGCGCTGTTCTTCGGTCTGGGACTGGTGATCTCGGCGCTTGCGCTCTGGCTGAACCTCGACGCGGTGCAAGAGCTGTTCGCCATCGGGCGGTCCTGACGCGTCAGTCGAACCCCAGCACCTCGTAGTCGCGGCGATAGACATCGCGGATCGCCGCGGCGACATCGGCCGGGACCGGACGCTTTTCGTAATCGGCGCGGTTCTCGTGCGATGTGGCCTCGGCATCGAGCCCCAGGTCGGTGAACAGTTCGCAGACGCGTTCGAGGCGATAGAGCTTGTCGACCAGCAAGACCCCGTCCTCATCGGCGACAAAGGGATGTTGCGGCTGGAACACCACGTTGCGGCCGATCCAACGGGTCAGATGACCGTCGAGGACGAATGCCTCGAAGCTCAGCGCGCTCAGCTCGCGGCCGAACGCCTGTTCCCGTTGGGTGCCGAACCCGCCGGCCTGTGCAAAGTGAAAGCCGGACCGGCAGCGGTCGACCGGGTCCCGGACCAATACGAACTTGAAGAAGTCGCGATACCGAGATGGACCCAGCAGCGCTTCGTAGAAGCCCGGCTTGGCATGGCCGAACCAATCGTGCTGAGGCAGGCCATAGAAATTGGTGATCACGGTCTTGCCGCCGCATTTGGGCACATGAACAAAGATCGCGCGCCGGTCGAGGATCGCCTGCAGGGCGCCGGATCGCACGGCGTCAGGCAAGGCACGGCGGCGGCGAAAAGCGGCGGCCTCCTTGGTGATCTCGGTCAATCGGATCATCCGTTTCGACCTGTCAGCCGGACTTGCCCGGACCCGTGGCGTCCCGATCCGCGAAGGGATCGCGATACCGGCCCAGCTTCTGCTTGAGCACCGCCCAAAGGAACGGGGGTTCGTGCACCACGTAGCGGTGGAACCGGGCGCGGGGTTCGCGCAGCAGGCGATAGAGCCATTCGAAACCCCATTCGGTGATCCATTTCGGCGGACGGGCGAAGGTGCCGCTTTCGTAGTCGATCGTCCCGCCCAGCGGCAGCCACAGCTTTACGCCCGGCATCCGGTCCTTGTAGCGGATGATGAACTTTTCCTGCCGCCCGCCGCCCAGTCCGACAAGGCAGACCGTGGCGCCGCTGGCATTGACGGCCTCGATCATCCGGTCGATCTCGCCCGGCTTGTTCTCGAAATCGAAGGCCGGCGCGTCGGTGCCGACGATCATCCGCCGCCCGACCTTGGCATTGATGTTGTCAGCCGCCTGTTCGGCGATCCCCGGCTTGCCGCCCATCAGATAGACGGTGATGTCGGGGTTTTCCTTGTGATGCATGTAGAAGCGCGGGAAATAATCCGAGCCCGATACCCGTTCGCGCACCGGGGTGCCGAGGAATTTCGTCGCGAAATACATGATCTGGCTGTCGCAGGTGATGACGTCGAACTGGTCGATGATCTGGTAGAAGTCGCGGTCCTGCTGCAGCTTCATCGCCATGTCCACGTGCAGGGTCAGCAGCAGGCCTTCGGTGAAATGCGCGACCAGGTCGTCCATCGACAGGTCGTGCACATAGGCGTTCAGCATCGGCACCTTGCGGGCGGTCAGCGCCGCGCGCGCGTCGGTCGGGGCACCGGCATCCTGTCTGTCGATGGTGATCTGCGTCATTCGGGTCAGCTCTCTCGCGCGGTGTCCGGGATCAGTAATGGCGCGTATCGGCCAGAAGCGGTGACGTGCCGGGCACGAACAGCAGGTCGATCTGATTCGTCGCCTTGTCGAGCGGCCGGCGGTGAATTTCGAGGATGTCGCAGACCTCGAAACCGCGGTCCTTCATGAACCCGACGACCTGGGCCAGCAGCGGCGCGCCCTTGTTGATCTCGATCAGCGCGACCTCCATCAGCACGGCTTTCGCCGATCCAAGAACCGCCTCGGCGCCTTTCAGCACTTCTAGCTCGTAGCCTTGGACATCCAGTTTCAGGAAATCGGGCGACGTTCCGGCCAGGAGGCTGTCCAGGCGACGGGTTTCCATCCGTTCCTGCGTCCGCGCGCGCGGGCTGTTCTCGGGCAGCACGGATGATCCGGATTCCATGACGTGGAACACGACCTCCCGGCCGTCTTCGGGGCCGAGGACGGCAAAATGCAATGTCGCGCCGATGTTTTCGGCGATCGGTTCCAGGATCGGGCGCTTGTGTGCGTTGCCTTCCAGCATGGTGATCTGCGCCGCGGGCCAGATCCGCCGCGCCATCCGCGCCCAGCCGCCTTCGAAGGCGCCGACATCGACCACGTGCTCCGGTTTCAAACCGCGTTCGGCCAGGCGGCGCAGGCCCAGCTCCATGTTCGGGGCGTGGGCGACCTGGTGGGCCATCTGCATGAACCGGTCGCGGTCCAGGTGCAGGGCAAGGCCCGAGAACCGCCGCGTGATGAAACCGGGCAGAACCTTGCCGGCGATCGCGTAGAACTGCTTTTTCATGGTTTGGCCCTCATTCCGGATCCGCGCTTGTCAGTCCTTGCCCGACATTTCACGCCGGCACCTGCGTCGGGCCGAAATACCTGTCCACCAGCGCCTTGGTGCCGCGGATATTGGCGGCGGAGGACGCGCCGAAGACGATGCTTTCGACCCCGGGCAATTCGCTGATCCAGTGGATCGCCTCGTCCGCCGGGATCGCGCCCGAGGCATAGACCGACATCGCCACCGCCCGCACCCGGCCGGATTTCAGAGCGTCCAGATAGGCCTCAAAGCCACCCGACATCCGGAACCCGATCTTGTTGATGTTGGAACAGATGATCGGCCGCTCGATCCCTTCCTTTTCCAGCGCCTCCAGCAGCATCGGCATGTTCATCGTGATGAAGGCCGGCTCGGCCCCGTATCTGTCGACCACGTGATCGTGAAAGATCCGCAAGGCGCGGGTGAACCCCATGCCCAGCAGCAGGTCGGTGAACACGTTCTGGACAAAGATCACCGGCGTCTTCGTGTCCTTGAACATCTTCATTTCCATGTCGATCAGGACCCGGGCGATCCCGTCGACCTCTTTCATCGCCAGCGCCTTGCCTCCCGCCAGGGCTGCCGACAGCAGCCCGTCCGAGGGCATGAAGTGCCGCAGCGCGCCGACCATGCCGTGTTCGGTGACGGCATTGGCGTATTTGTGGGCATAGGGCATGCAGGGATAGAACCGGAAATCGGCATATCTGTCCGGCGCCGCACGCACCCTTTGGGCGATTTCGGCGATCCGGTCATGGGTGGTGCACATGAAGGTGCGGATACCTTCGTCATAGGCGGTGTCGAGCACCTCCATGATCGCGTCGGTGCGCTGGAACCGCATCGCCTGGGCGCGGGCCTTTTCCTCGGACATGTGGTTGATGCCGAAGAACTGGTTGTCGCCGAACAGAAGCTTGTCCATCACGCCGCCCCCTTGCCACGGCCAAAGAACCGGCGGCGTTTCGGTGCCTCGACCTTGCGGGCCCGCGCTTCGCCGACCGGCTGGCCGGTTTCGGCATTGTCCAGGATCATCGCCATGGTCCGGTCGGTCTGGGTGGCCGAGGCGAATGAATTCTGGGTCGCCGCCCCGCGCCCTTCGGCCACGGCGGTGATGAAATCGTCCAGCTGGGCCGAGTATTCCTCGCCCCGCAGATAGAACCAGGCGTCCTCGGTCAGCTCGGTGGTGTATTTCACCGTCCAGCCGGCGCCGTAATCGGGCAAGGCCTCGACGGGCGCGCGCAGATAGGTCTGGCATTCCTGGCGGTCGGCCTGGATCCGGCCGTTGGTGCCGATCAGGCTGATCCTGGTCGACATCTTGCGGTGGCTTTCGTCGGACCAGTTGACCGAAAGCTGCGCGGTCGGCCCTTCGTTCCATTGCAGGGTCGAAAACACCGCATCATCGGTGCCTTCCGAAAAGACCGAATCGAGCACCGAGCCCGATACCCGGTCCGGCGTGCCGAAGAACCAGTTCAGCAGGTTCAGGGGATGCGCGGCATAATCGTAAAGGCACCCGCCGCCTTCGGATTTCGTCGTCCGCCAGGTGGCGCGCTTGGGGCGCAGCACGACCGGGCCGTAAGCCTCGGCCAGGACATGGGTGACCTTGCCGATGGCGCCGGCTTCCAGCAGCCGCTTCATCTCGCGGAAGGCGCCGACATAGCGGTAATGATAGCCGACCTGCGCGACTTTACCGGCCGCGGCGGCGCGGGCGGTCAGCGCCTCGCTGTCGGCCCAGTCCAGGCAGAAGGGCTTTTCGCAGAACACATGACAGCCCTTGTCGAGCGCCAGCTTGACCATCGGCGCGTGCAGGCGCGACGGCGTGGCGATGACCACGGCGTCCAGCGTCTCCTTGTCCATCAGGTCGTGGTAGTCCCGGTGTATCGGGGTGGCGATGTTCCGGCTCAGGGCATCGACCAGAAAGCCCGAGCCGTCGCAGGCCACCGTGTCGGCCAGCGGATGGGCATTGACCATGGCGAAATGGGACAGGCCCATCTTGCCCAGGCCGACCACCGCGATCCTGACCTTTTCTGCCATGATGCCCGCCTTCCGAATGCAATGAACGTTGTGGATATATGATCGAAAAAACGCCGTGACACTAACCGGATGCGCCGGACAGGTGCAACATCGACACGGCGGCTTTGTGACGACAAACGGGCATTGCCGCAACGCTTTCCGGCCGGAACCGGGGCGCCGGGCGCGGATTTGTCTCCGATCCGACAAAACCTCGCCATGACCGGGTGCGATCGGTTAGGTCTGATGCACGACAGTGTTTCCATGACCCAGGACTTTGCCATGATCCATCCCGTCATCCTTTGCGGCGGCTCCGGCACCCGGCTTTGGCCCGCCTCGCGCAAGGCCTATCCCAAGCAGTTCGCGCCGCTTCTGGGCGACGAAAGCCTGTATCAGCAGACCTTGCGCCGGTTCGCCGGCCCGGATTTCGCGGCCCCGCTGATCATGACGGCGAACGATTTCCGCTTCATGGCGCAGGAACAGGCCGCGGCGCTGGGCATCGCGGATGCCCGCGTGGTGATCGAACCCGCGGCGCGCGATACCGCCCCGGCGATCCTGACCGCGGCCTTGCTGCTGGAGGACACGCCCGAGGCGCGGATGCTGATCGCGCCGTCCGACCACGTGATCGGAGACCTGGAGGCGTTCCATGCCGCCATCCGCGCCGGGGCCGAGGCCGCCACCGACGGCACGCTCGTCACCTTCGGGGTCGCGCCGGACCGGCCCGAGACCGGCTATGGCTACCTGGAACTGGCGCAGGAACCGGTGGGCGGCTCGGCCGTGCCGCTGGCCTCGTTCCGTGAAAAGCCCGACCTGGCGACGGCCGAACAGATGCTGAAGGACGGCACCTATCTGTGGAATGCCGGGCTGTTCCTGTTCCGCGTCGCCGACGTTCTGGCCGCCTTCGAGGACAGCGCGCCGGATCTGGTCGCCCCCTGCCGCGCGGCGATCGCCAAGGGGCGCGAGGATCTGGGCTTCCTGCGTCTGGACGAGGCGGCCTATGGCAAGGCCCGGGCGATTTCCTTCGACTACGCCGTGATGGAACAGGCCGCCCGCGTGGCCGCCGTGCCGCTGGCCGGGGGGTGGTCCGACCTGGGGTCCTGGGATGCGATCTGGCAAAGCGCCGGGCCCGACCAGGACGGCGTCGCCGGGGATGGCCCGGTGACCGCGATCGAATGTGCGGATACCTATCTGCGCTCTGACAGCGGGATGCAGCTGGTCGGTCTGGGGCTGGACGGGATCGTCGCCGTGGCGATGCATGATGCCGTGCTCGTGGCCCGCAAGGACCGGGCCCAGGACGTCAAGACCGTGGTCAATGCGCTGCGCGCCGCCAAGGTTGCGCAGGCCGACGAATATCCCCGCTATCACCGGCCCTGGGGCTGGTATGAAACGCTCTGCCTGGGGGGGCGTTTCCAGGTCAAGCGGATCATGGTCAAGCCGGGCGGGGTTCTGTCCCTGCAAAGCCACATGCACCGGTCCGAACATTGGGTCGTCGTCGCCGGCACCGCCGAGGTCACGCTGGGCGACGAGGTCAAGCTGGTGACCGAGAACGAGAGCGTCTACATCCCGCTTGGCACCGTGCACCGCATGGCCAATCGCGGGCAGTTGCCGATGTATCTGATCGAGGTCCAGACCGGGTCCTACCTGGGTGAGGACGACATCGTCCGATACGAGGATATCTACGACCGCAACTGAACCGGTCCGGGGAGAATCAGGCCTCAGTCGTTGCGCGATGCTTGGTCATGCGAAACATCTTCAGATTGTGAGGGCCGCAGGCTTCCCCAAGGTCACCCATGCGTAAATTTCGTAGATCAGACGGGATTGTCGCCAGCCCATGAACAATCGCTGATGAAAACGGCAGGCAAACCTGCCGAAACGGTCAATTACGGCAAAATTTCGCTGAAACTGCGACGGAATCCGGGTATGGTTCGCGAGTGAGTGGTGAGTTGGGGTGAACGGTGCCCGCATTTCCGGGATCGAAGGATTTCCCATTTGCCTGACCAGGCATTTGAATCACGATACGGCATCACGGCGACCCCGTGGGGCCGGCATTGCAAAGTGAGACGCCCGGCATCGGCCTGATTGGTCGGTGTCGGGCGGTCGGTTCCTTCGAA
This sequence comes from Rhodobacteraceae bacterium HLUCCA08, assembly GCA_001314655.1. Classification (GTDB taxonomy): domain Bacteria; phylum Pseudomonadota; class Alphaproteobacteria; order Rhodobacterales; family Rhodobacteraceae; genus Salibaculum. Next base: position 98,492 of record LJSF01000043.1, read on the forward strand.
CACCCCGTGGATCGGCACGGCCCCTCGCCATTGGACAGTGAATCCAATGTGGCAGACAGGTTCCGCCTGCCACGACAGCCCAAAGGGTGACGGGGGAAGACCATGAGCTATTATTACAAGAAATACGAATGGACAGCCTATACCGAGGCGGATCTTCTGGGCGCGGGGACCGGCGGGTCCATCGGCTATGGCGACACGTTTCACATGCCGGGCGCCGCGACGGTCCACATGTCGACCTGGGACAATGACGGATCGCTGTCGGGCGACAATTACCACGACGAGAACGCCAATGACTGGTCGGGCCAGAACGCCTATGTCGACGGCGGACGCGTGGGCGGTCAGCTTTATGCCGAAAGCTATCACGTTCTGCGCGGGTCGGACGGCAAACACTATTACATGATCGAGATCGAGGTCGAAGGCTATGACGCGCCCGGCGCGGGCGACGATTTCTTCACCTTCTATGGTCGGGTGCCCCCGGCGGGCACCCAGCTGACCGTGGTGCAGACCTGCAACGTCACCGGCTGCTGGGTCGATTACCGCTGCCTGGGTGCGGGTGAAAAGGCGCCGCCGAACACGCCGCCGGAATTCACCAATGTTCCCGACCTGGGCAAGATCTGCATCGACGAGAACACCACCTTCGTCATCGACCTGGATGCCGAGGATGCCGACGGTGACGCGCTGACCTACGAGATCGTCGGCGGCGCCGACGCGTCGTTCTTTCAGATCGACGCCCATAGCGGCGAGCTGAGCTTCGTCGCCCCCCCGGATTACGAAGCCCCGGCCGATCACGGCGCCGACAATGTCTATGAGGTCAAGGTCAAGGTCTCCGACGGCAAGGGCGGATCGGATCAGCAACTGCTCAAGGTCTGCGTCAACGACGTGGACGAGCCCGGCGGCGGCGAGTGCATCGTCATCGAGGCCGAGGACATGCACAAATGGGGCTTTCACACCGTCTGGGGCGGCAGCGGCGCCTCGGGTGGCAAGCTGGTCAAGCTGGACTGCGCCGGTGGATGGGGCAAGCTGTGGACCAATTTCGACGGCCCGGCCGGGACCTATGACCTGAAACTGCATGTGCAGGACGAATACGACGGCCAGTCGTCGCTGACGATCAAGGTGAACGGTCATGTCGTCGGCACGATCAAGCTGGATCGTGACAGTGACGGCGCCGGCTCGAACCATGGGCCTTTCTCGGAATTCGTCCTCGAAGACATCCAGATCAATCCCGGCGACAAGATCTCGATCTGGGCGAACGGCAACTGCTGGGAATATGTGCGGATCGACAAGATCGAGCTGTGCAAGGATGACGTCGTGCTCGGCTCGATCGGGGACCGTGTCTGGTTCGATGCCGATGGCGACGGCGTTCAGGGGGCCGGTGAAGCCGGCGTGGCCGGCGTGACCGTCAACCTGATCGGCGCCGGCGCCGACGGCGTCTTCGGGACCGGCGATGACGAGGTGCTGGCGACCCAGTCCACGGATGCGGACGGCAATTACCTGTTCGAAGAGCTCGCAGCCGGCGACTACAAGGTGTCGGTCGACCTGCCGTCCGGCGATGTCGCCTTTACCACACCGGACGTGGGAATCGACGACGATGCCGATTCGGACGTGGATGCCAGCGGCCTGACCGGCGTGATTTCCCTTGCCGAGGGCGAGAACCGGACCGATGTCGATGCGGGTCTGGTTCCGCTGGGTTCGATCGGCGATCGCGTCTGGTTCGACGCCGATGGCAACGGACGCCAGGATGCGGGCGAGGCCGGCGTCGACGGTGTCGCGGTGACGCTGTTCGACGGTCAGGGCAACCAGGTCGCCAACACGACCACGGCCAACGGTGGCACATACCTGTTCACCGGTCTTGCGGCGGGCACCTATTTCGTCGACTTCGCGGCGGCGGACACGTTCGAATTCACCACCGCCAATGCCGGCGGGGTGGATGATGCCGAAGACAGCGATGCCGATCAGGTCACGGGCCAGACCGGTGCGATCGTGCTGGGCGTGGGCGAAAACAACCTGACCGTGGATGCGGGCCTGGTCGCCGCGAACACCCCGCCCGAACCGCAGCCGGACGCGGCCAAGACCTGCGCCGACGAAGAGAAGACGGTCGACGTTCTGGACAACGACAGCGATCCGGACGGTGACACCCTGACCATCGTCGCGGTCGACGGCCAGGCGATCGTCGAAGGTCAGACCATCCTTACCAGTGTCGGCACCTCGGTCACCCTGTCGGGTGGCCAGCTGGTGGTCGACGGGTCGGTGTCGTGGGACGCCCTCGATATCGGTGAAAGCGAGGTCGAGCAGATCACCTACACGGTGGCCGACGGCAATGGCGGCGAGGCGTCGAGCTTCCTCGACATGACCTTCTGTGGCGATGCCAATTCGGTCCAGTCCCTGTGCGACAGCCTGCCGGAAAGCGTTGATTACCAAGTGCGCGCCAGCGGTATCGAATTGCCGGTCGAACCCTATGCCTTCGACCTGCTGATCACCGGCACCGGCGATGCGCGCTTTGACGGTGTGGTCTTCGAGCAGGCCTATTGCCTCAGCCTGTTCGACCCGGCCGACGGGGCCGAAGCCTTTGCCGATGCCCCGATCAACATCGGGGCGATGTTCTGCTCGACCGAGGCGACGGATGATCTGTTCAACGCCGATCAGACCAGCTTTGCCAACGGTCTGTCCGCGTTCGAAAACCTCGACCTGGTCAACTGGATGCTCAACCAGGACTTCGAAGACAACGGCTTTACCGGCTGGGAAGTTCAGCGGGCGATCTGGGAACTCACCGACAGCCTCGACACCGATTACCAGTCGGATATCGACCCCGGCTTCGGCGACGATGCGAATGTCGATTTCCTGGTCCAGCAGGCGCTCGATTTCGGCGAAGGGTTCGTTGCCGGTGTCGGCGACAAGATCGGTGTCATCATCGATCCCGACCCTGCCACGCCGGAAAATTCGCAGCCGTTCATCATCGCGATGGACTTCGAAACCTACGATTGCCTTTGCTGAAAGGCCACGAAATGGCGGACGCCCGGGGGCCGGGCGTCCGTCAAGGCGGAGCCCCCGCCGGTCGAAGCCGGTTCACCGGTCTCGATTTCACACCGTCCACAAGGAGGACATCATGAAGAAACTGGCTCTGGCCGCGATCGCTGCAATTGCTGCCGCGACTCCGGCGCTCGCCTGTACGGGTCTGCAATGCCCGCAGCCCACCGCCGTGCCGGAAATCTCGGCGATGCATGGCGTCGCCGCGCTTGCCGCGCTGGCCGCCGTCGTGCTGCTGGTGTGGGAACGCCGGCGCCGCGCCGTCTGAACGGCGTGACACAAGAATCAGGCTCGCCCTTGGCCGGGGCGGGCCTGCGTCGTTTCAAGGGACGATCGCCCCGATGAGTGTCACCGCCGATCCCGGCCCCACCTTGCCCCGCTGGCCTCTGCTGCTGGCGGCCGGATTGATGGTGGCCGAACTGGTGGCGATCGGGGTGGTCTTCAAGCATGTCATCGATTTCGACTGCAAGGCGAACTGGTCGCGCCAGGCCTGTTCCTCGGCCAGCATGGCGCTGGTCGCGCTGTATTGCCTGATCGGCGCGCTGGTCCTGTTCGCCATGCTGCGCCCCGTGCCGTTGCGGCGGTTGCTGTCGGGCGCCGGAACCGGGGCCACGCCCCTTGCGATCAACCTTGCCGGAGTGGCGGTCGTCTTTGTGCCCGTTCTGCTGCTGCGCGAGGGCAGCGGCACGGCCGCGATGGGCGCGTCCTTCGCGGCCTGGAGCGTCGGCATGGCGCTGCTGCTTGGCGGGCTCGCGCTGTTCGTGGCACCGGTGGCGGCCTGGCGCCGGTTCCTGGCGCAGAACGGCGCGACCCTGGCGCCGCTGGCCGTTGTCGCCGCCCTCACGCCCTGGCTGTCGCGGCAATTGCAGCCGCTGTGGTCGGTGGACAGCATCGCCGATGCGACCTTCACCGCCGTGACCTGGGCGATCCGCGCGCTGGGCTATGACGTCAGCGCCGATCCGGCGACCAAGGTGATCGGCAGCCCGGACTTCCTGATCGCCGTCGACCCGGTCTGTTCCGGGATCGAGGGGATCGCGCTGGTCACCCTGTTCGTCAGCCTTTACCTGTGGCTGTTCCGCGCCGAAATGCGCTTTCCCCTGGCGTTGATCCTCTATCCGCTGGGCATCGCCGCCTCGGCCGCGTTCAACGTGGTGCGGATCACCGTGCTGCTGGTGATCGGGCTCGAGGGCAATCCCGAACTGGCGGTGGGGGGCTTTCATTCCCATGCCGGCTGGCTGATGTTCACGCTGGTGGCGCTGGGCGTCGTCGCCCTGGCCCAGACCGTGCCCGTCCTGCGCCGCGATGCCCCGCGCGCCGCGCGCATCGCCCCACCGCCGTTCTGGAGCGATCCGACGGTCGCGCGGATCCTGCCTTTCGCGGTGTTCATGCTGTCGGCGCTGGCGGTGTCGACCCTGGCACAGGTGCCCGGCGCGGCCTACCCGTTTCGGGTTCTGGCGATGATCGCGGTGGTTCTGCCGTTCTGGCCGATCTACCGGGCGCTGGACTGGCGGCTCGATCCCGTCGCGCTGCTCGGCGGTGCGGCGATCGGATTGATGTGGGTCCTGATCCCGGTCCCCGAAGGTGCAGCGCCCTATGGCGCGCTGGCCGGGGGGCTGCTTGTGCTGTGGTTCATCGCCCGCGGGATCGGGACGATCCTGCTGGTGCCGCTGATCGAAGAGCTGTTCTTTCGCGACTACCTGGAGCGGCGGTTGCGATTCGGGTCCGGCCCGGCCTGGGTCGTTCTGGCCGCGTTCCTGTCGGCCGCCCTGTTCGCCGCGCTGCATGCGCGCTGGGCCGAGGCCTTTGTCGCCGGGCTGGTCTTTTCGGTTGTGGCGCGGCGTCGCGGGCGGATCGGCGATGCGATCCTCGCCCATGGAATCGCCAATGCGATTGTTTTCGCAACAGCGGTGATCGGCGGAAATCTGTCCATCATCTGAAGCGGCACTTGGCGCGACGGGAATCCGCCGATGCTTCCCCCGGGGAAAAGGCGGCATCCCGCCCATGCGCACCCCGCACATCCTGTAGTTGTTGCGCTCGCAGCCACGACCTCTAGATGGGCGTGACGGTCAAGCTGAGACAGGCAGCCACTCACGACACCCGGTAACCAGGTTGGACGATTGCAGCGAATTGCCATGCAATTGTCTGATTTTGAACGAGTCCGCCAAGAAATTGCCCGGTTTGAGGCGCGGTTCGCGCCACATTCCGTTCCTAATGTCCTGTCCAGGGAAACAGTCCGGGGTGTCGCTCCGGGCGCCCGTAAACGGGTTGGAAATGCAAACGTGTGACGTTCCGGCAGAAGGCCGAGACAGGACAGCAGCCTCCGCAACGCGACCTTGGGATCGCGGCGGTTCGGTTGCCCTTGTCCCGGACACTGGCGAGAGCACAACAACGGGACAGGATTCATGTGGGCAACTCTGCTGAGCCTATTCGGACTTGCGGCAATGGCATCGGGCGGCTTGGGGGGCGGTGGTGGCCGCGTCACGGCCCCGGGCCAGGGAAACGGGGTAAGAGACACGCCGATCAGCAATGATCCGGAGCCTGACCCTGAACCGGCCCCCGCGCCGGAACCCGAACCGGCCCCCGCGCCGAAACCCGAACCGGCCCCCCAGCCCGAGCCGGATTCGCAGCGCGACCCGACCGACGACCCCGATCCGGCGCCGGCGCCGGAACCTGAGCCGCAACCCGGACCGGAACCGACGCCTGAACCGACGCCCGAACCGGAACCGACGCCTGAACCGCAACCCGAACCGGAGCCCGAGCCCGAACCGGAGCCCGAACCGGAGCCCGAGCCCGAGCCCGAGCCCGAACCGGAACCCGCGCCGGAACCGACGCCCACGCCACCGCCGGCGAACCCGTCGGAGGGCCCGCAAACACTCGACCCCACGCCGATATCCGGCGCAGGCTCGGGGGGCGGGATGTCGATCCATGGCGGCCGGGTCACCACTTTCGAATGGGACAGCGACGAAGAGATCGCCAAGGTCGAGATCACCGGCCTGCCCGAACACGGCAACGCCACCGTGAACCCCGACAACACGATCGCGCTGGTCCTGTCGGGCACCGATTACACTGGCCCGCTTTCGGTCGGTCTCACGGTGACCTATGCCGATGGCAGTACCGAGGATTTCAGCGCCGACTTCACCGTCGAAACCCCGCTGCAGGAAAAAGGCTGGGGCCAGGGCGAGCATTACATGCTGGCCGAGGACGAGGATGGCGAGGTCGAGGTGGAAACCGGCGATCTGCATCGCCCGGTCTATCTGACCGAGGGGTCTCATGGGCTGACCAAGGCCGATATCGCCGCGCTCGAAGGGCTGTCCGAGGATGACATCACCCAGTCGTGGCTGATGGATCACCCCGAATACGGCGGCTCCGAGGCCACCGCGCTCGCCACGGATGTCGGCCTGGAAGTGTGGGACGGCCTGGTGCGCGCGGACAAGGTCAATTCGCACTGGCTGATGTTCGAGAACGGCTATACCTACGAAGATGTCGGACGGATCATCCCGCGCGGTGTGAGTGGCGAGGATGAGCTTCACCCGATCCACATCACCTCCTGGGGTGAGGGCGAACGGGCGGAACTCGACAGCCACATCCGGCTGTATCAGGAAGAAAGCGTCAATATCGTCTTCAGCGAGGTCACCCTGTCCGGCGGCTTCAAGGCGATCGATGCCAGCAACCTGCTGTTCGACGATGTCTGGATCACCGACGACGACTTTGCCGTGATCAAAGGGGCGGGTGTCACGGTGCACGATTCCGAGGTCGTCGGCGTCTCCAAGGACGCGCCGATGGCGGAGACCGGCGAATGGCACGCCCATACGGACCGGTCCAGCGGGTTCTATGCCAGCAAGATTTCGGGCCTGCTCTTCGAGAACACCCTGGTGCACCAGAACGGCTGGGCGCCCGGTTATACCGGCGACCCCGACGACCCGCAGCCGCCGAGCATGTTCAGCCACAATGTCTACCTGGCGCATACGACAGACGATGTGACCTTTCGCGACAACATCGTGTCCCAAGGGGCGTCCTACGGGCTCATGGCGCGCGGTGGCGGGTTCATCGAGGACAACCTGTTCGTCGACAACAATGCCGGCGTGAACTTCCTTGGCGGGGACCACAACAATGCCGGCCCGGTGGGCAACTTCACATTGTTCACCGACAACGTGATCACCCACGCCGCGCACAAGGAGGCCACGCAGATCGGGGCTTTCGCGCTTGGCGTGCATGACCGCGGTGAACTCTCGACCTTGCTCGACAATATCGTCGCCCATATCGCCGATCCGAACGATCCCGACGACATCGCCGCCAAGGAAAAGGGCAGCGCACCGCTGACGATCGACAAGGAGGCGGCCTACAACGATACCATCGTCTACAACTGGGATGGACTACGCTACCTGTCCAATCCCGACCGTGCACCGCGCGACGAAAACACCGAAGATCTCGATGAGTCTGTTCTGGATCGGACCACGATCCAGCTTTATGCCGAAGGCCTTCTTGGCGGCGACAAGGCGACGATCGACGGCCTGATGGATCATATCCAGTCGCTTGCCGAAACCGACCAGGATGACACGTTCAAGGTCGATGACATCATCGCCTATTTCCAGAACGGGTTCGGCATCGCCCCCAGCGGTGACGGGTCGGAAACCGATCACCGCTTCGTTCCCAATGACCTGGGCGACGGGATCCGCTGGGACAACCGGTTGAACTGGATGGCCGAGGAAACCCCCGATGACGGTGACAATGTCGATCTGGCCGGCAATTGGGTGGAATATGGCGGCACCTTCGAAATCGGCAACCTGGACCTCGGATCGGGCGGCAGGCTGGATGTGAACAGCGGCAAGCTGACGGTCGAGGGTGACCTCGAGGTCGGCGCGCGGGGCGGAACCGTCACCACCAAGGCGGCCGGGCAATTCTGGCTGGACGGCTATGCCGACAGCGATCGGCTGACGATCGAGGTCGAGGGCGGTCGTTTTGCCAATACCGGCGATTTCTCGGGCGAGGCGTCGATCAACGTGTCGGGCGGCCAGGCCCTGCTGGGTGTCGATGATGCGTCGATGGTGCTTGGCGATGGCAGCGAACTGCGCATCGAAGGCTCGGACGCCAAGGTCGGCTTCGACGGATCCGATGGCGGTAATGCGATCGTGCAAATGGCCGATGACGCCGTGCTGACCTTCGACGCCGATGCGGACGGGTTCTCGGGTATCCGCGAATTCCGCAGCGGGTATTTCGACCAGCAAGGCACCGATGTGCAATCCGGTCTGTCCCTGGACGGCCAATTGCAGATCGATCTGAGTGGCTATACCGGCGGTGCCGGCACGCAGTCCCTGATCCATGTCGATGCGCTGACCGGTGTCTTCGATGACATCCATGTGCACGGGCTGTCCGACCTCGATGCCCGGGTTGTCACCGACTACGAAACCGACGAGGTGCGTCTGGAGCTGACCGAGGGCGCGGGCGCCGTGTCGCATCATGTGATCGGCGATGACGGTTTCGGCGGCGACGAGGCATCCGACCTCTGGGCCGCGCTGACCGCCGGCCAGGGCACCTATGACGACACCGGCACCGGGATCTTTGCCGAGGATGATCCCCTGCCGGAATTGCTGGGTCTCTAGATCCGGCCAGATGCGACCAGGATCCGACCGGGCGCGCCGTGGTGGCGTGCCCGGTCAGGCGTCCCGGGGCCGCGGATCGATCAGCAGGGCCACGACCCAGCCGGCGACGAAACCGCCAAGGTGGGTTTCCCAGGCCAGCTGGCCGTTCATCGCCCACCACAGCACCAGGTTCAGCGCCACCAGCAGCAGCACCGCCCTGCCGATCGGCCACAACCCTTCGTCATGGGTGTAGCGATCCACATAGGCCCAGGCCAGGATGCCGCCGACCAGCCCGAACAGCGCGCCGGAGGCGCCGACCATCGGCCGCAGATCCGGGGCCAACAGTCCGAACCCGGCCGCCCCGCCGATCAGCGCGCCGAGATAGAGCAGGGCAAAGCCCGTCGCGCCGACCCGCTCCAGCACGACCCGGCCCAGCGACCACAGGGTGATCATGTTCACCACCAGGTGGGCAAGGCCGGCGTGCAGGAAGCCGTAGGTCAGGAACATCGCATAGGGCTGCGCGGTGTAGTTCGACCGCCAGCCGCGCAGCAGGCCCGGCCAGAACCCGCCGTAATCATAGATCAGCTGGCGCAGCCGGGCCGGGCCGACGATCCCGAAATCGGCGAGAAGAAGCACCGCTTCGACCCCGATGCACAGGACGATGGGCACCCACAGGATCCAGCCGTGACGGGCCGTCAGGGACGCCATCCGACACTGGTCCGAAGACCGACGAAGACCTCGTCCGACCGGATATCGGCGCTGCCGTCCTCGCGCTCGATCGTATGGGTGACGCCGCCGATCAGCGACCAATCCTCGGTCAGGGCATGGCTGTAGGTCAGGCTCAGGTCGAGCCGCTGCGCATCGCCGGACGCGCCCAGAACTTCGGTGTCGCGCAGGTTCAACCCGGCCCCGAGGGTGGATGTGCGGGTCAGCTCGAAGGCCCAGTCGACGGACATTCGCGTGTTCAGGGTTTCGGAGCCGTCGGTGTCGGTGGCGAAAGCCTGGTCCAGCGACACGCCGAACTGGCTGCGCGGCAGGGCCTGGTCATAGGACAGGGCATAAAGCGGGCGCAGATCTCCGTCGGTGCCTTCGCTCAAACCGAAGCGGGCGGTCAGGCTCGCCTCGCGCAACTCGATCGACCGGCCAAGCGTGAGCGTGCTGCGCCGGCCGCTTTCATCCAGGTCCGATGACAGGGTCGCGGTATAGGCGCCGTTCGGACGCGCTTCGGTCAGGGCCAGGGCGAAGGACAGGCCCTCGTCCACCGTATCGGACCCGCCGGTCGTTTCCGTCACGCGGGTCAGGCCCAGATCCAGCGCGGCGTCCAGCGTGCCGGTGACGGCCAGATCGGCGCCGGCCCCCAACCGTTCGCGGGTCACGTCGGTGCCGCCGTCGCGGTCGGTTTCCGAATAGCCGGCAAAGACCCGGGCCGAAATCCGCCGGTCGATGTCGAAGCGCAGGGTCAGGTCGACGCTGCCGGTTTCCTCGTCCAGAAGGCCGGGGTCGGTGGTGTCGCTATAGCGGGTCTCCGAATAGCCCAAGGCGAGGGTGCCGCCAAAGGGCGCCTCTTGGCCAAAGGCCAGGTCCAGGCCCAGCCGCGTCCGGGCGCGGGTGCCGCTGTCGATCACGAAGATGCCGGGCAGGGCGTCCAGTTCGAAGACCGAATCCACATCGGCCTCGGCATAGGCCAGATCCAGCGAAACGGCGGTCTGGCGGCTTTGCAGGCCGTAGCTCAGCGCGAAGCGCGGGTCGATGACGCCGGAGTCATCGGCGCTGTCGATCGCGGTCAGGTAGGTGCCATCCAGAGACGCCTCGAACACCTGGTTGCGGGTCTCGCTGGACAGGCCGAAGCCCAGGAGGCTTTCCCCGGTCAGATCGCCCTCGGACGAGACGAGCCTTTGGCTGAACCGCAACTCGGCTGACAGGCCACCGTCCTGCGCCGCGGCACCCGTCACGACCATGGCAAGCCCCAAGGCCGCCGCGGCGACCCGGGTCAGCGGCCGGCGATCCCCCCGCACCGGCATGGGCCTACTCGAACAGGCGCCGCTCGGGCACCAGGATGACGTCGCCGTCGATCAGTTCGATATCCCGGACCATCTGCGCGCCGTCCATGATGGCGCGGTAATCGATCTCGTAGATCGATTGCTGGCCGGTCGTGGGGTCGGTCCGGCGCAGTTGCACGCGCTTGGTGGCGGCAAAGCGGGTCATGCCGCCGGATTGGGCGATGGCCTGCAGGAAGGTGGTGCCGGGCGCGACTTCCTTGAGGCCGGGATTGTTCACCTCGCCCAGGAAATAGATATCGACCGTCGGCGCCGCCGCCGGGGCGGCCTGGACCACCGGGGCGGGTTCCCGTTCGGCCGGCTGGACCGAGACGAAGACATTCGGTTCGGCGGCAAAGTTCGAGGCGATGGCGCTGGTGATCGATTGCTCGACCTCGCCGACCGTGCGGCCCGAGACGCGCAGGCTGCCGGCAAAGGGAAAACTGATCCGGCCGTCCGGCAGGACGACGAGGGACCGGTTCAGCGCGGCGTCCTCGAGGACTTCGATGACCAGGACATCGCCGGCCCGGACCTGGTATTCGGATTGCGCCGAAGCCGTGGTCGCGATGGTGACCAGCCAGAGGCCGGCCAGAAAGCGCTTCAGGAGTACCATGTGCTCAACTGCCCTTCTTTCGCGGTTTGCCGCAGTGTCTGCCCGGATCGCGGCCAAGGAAAGGACAAATCCCGTTGGTCGCCGATCCGGGGCGGAAGTGTCGTTTTGCCGTCACGTCCTGGTGACCGGCCTAGTCCGACCCCGCTTCGGCGCCCAGCGCCTGGAGCCGCGCGCGTGCGTCCTCGATCTGGGGTCGGCTGTCGGCGGGGCCGGCGATCTCGATCGCGCGGGCATATTGCTGTTGCGCATCGTCGCTGCGGCCCAGGTCCTCGTAGGTGCGGCCCAGGTGATATTGCACCAGCGGGTCGCCGCTCAACCCTTCGGCGGCGGCCTCCAGATAGGGCAGGGCGGTGTCCGTTTCGCCGCGGCGGAAGGCGATCCAGCCATAGGTGTCCTGCAGGGCGGGGATATCGGCCTCGGAGAACCGGCGGGCGATGATCCAGGCGCGGTCCAGGCTTTCCGCGTCATCGCGCCAGGTGGACAGCAGACTGGCCAGGTTGTTGGCCACGATGATCGAGTTGGAGTCGGTTTCGTAAAGCCCCTCGTAGATCGCGATCGCGCCGTCGATGTCGCCGGCGCGTTCCAGGAACGACGCCTTGGCCCAAAGCAGGCCACCATCCTGAGGCAAGTGGCCCAGCCCCTCTTCGACCAGGGCCAGGGCGCCGTCGGGGTCGCCCTGCCGCTGCTTCAGGCGGGCCAGTTCCAGCCAGACCGTCGGACGCTCGGGATTCGCGTCGATCAGGCCGCGATACAGCGATTCCGCGGCCTCGGCATTGCCGTTCACCGCCTCGGTCGCGGCGAGGACAAAGGTCACGGCCTCGTTGCCGGGGTTCTCGGCCGCCAGGTCGCGGGCCTGGTCCAGCGCGCCGTCCAGGTCGCCGGTGGCCAGCCGGGCGCGGATCAGCGACACCTTGGTGCCCATCGTGGCATCCTGGCCACCGGCGATCTGTTCGAGATAGGCCATCGCCTCGTCCGGGCCGGCCTGCCGGTTGAGCCGTTCGGCCTCCAGCCCGTTGGCCGCGCCGATCGCCTCGGGCGTTTCCAGGCGGCGCAACGTGTCGGCGACCTGCTGGGCGCGACCCAGATCGTCCATCTCGAGGTAGAGCTGGCCAAGCGTGACCAGGATCTCGATGTTCTGCGGGGCGAGGCGCAGGGCGGGCAGCAAGGTGTCCTCGGCCGGCAGGTAACGTTCCTCCTCGATCAGCAGGCGGGCATAGCGCACGCTTTCGGCCGGCGCGTTGCCCGAGGCATCGACCGCCAGGGCCAGGAAATCGCGCGCCAGGCTCGGGCTGCCGGCGCGGGTATAGGCCTCGGCCATCAGGGTCATCGCCTCGGCATCTTCACGCGACGATTCCAGCGCCAGCCGCAGGGCCGAGATCGCGCCGTCGGTGTCGTCGGCCTCGATCTGCCAGCGGGCCTGCATCTTGAGCGCCTCGGGATTGTCCGGATTGTCGGCCAGCACCTCTTCGACCCGGGCGCGGGCGCCGACCTCGTTGCCGGTATCGCGCAGCATCCGCGCCAGGGCGACGGTGACGTTCTCGACCACCTCGGGGTCGGCGTCGTCGCCCTGCGATCGGAGAATGTCTTCGAGGGCCGCGATCGCCTGGTCCTGTTCGCCGACCGAGAAATCAAGCGCCGCGCCGATGATCTGGAACGGGATCGGGTCGGCGGCCTCGGGGATGATCCGGGCAAGCTCGTCCTGCGCGGCTTCGATGCTGCGTGCCTCGGCCAGGAAGCGGATCAGGTCGACGGTGGGGCCCGGCTCGTCGGACGCGGCGGCAAGGTCGCGCAGAAACGCCTCGGCCTTGTCCAGATCCCCCTGCGACAGGAAGAACCGGATCAGTGTGGCCTTGTGTTCGGAATCGTCCGGGAACCGGTCGACCATGTCGACAAGCTGCGCTTCCAGCCCCTCGTCATCCCCCAATTGGGCCAGGATCTGCAGCCGCTGGCGCCAGTACAGCTGATTGTCGGGATCCCGTTCCAGCAGCCAGTCGACCTGGCGCAGGGCGCTGTTGAATTCGCCGTCGCGCAGGTGATTGTCGATCAGGATGTTGCGCAACACGATGCTTTCGGACTGGCTGTCCAGCAGGTCCGTCGCCGCACGGGCCTGTTCACGCCGCACCGGGGCATTGTCGTCAAGCGCCGCGACGCGATAGGCCCGGGCGATGGTCAGCGCCTGGACCCGCGGATCGTCCGGGGTCAGTTCCTCGGCGCGCAGGCCGTGGCGTTCGACCTCGTCCCAATTGGCCGCGGCAAAGGCCAGCTCGGCCAGGGCGATCCGGGTTTCCACGTCATCGGGATATTGTTCGGCCAGGCGCAGATACTGGCTGTAGGCCCCCTGGGGGTTTCCGCGTTCGTTCAACAGCAGGTCGGCCAGCTGGCGCCGGGCTTCCAGGTGGCTTCCGTTCAGTTCGAAGACGTTGCGCAGCTCGACGATGGCGCGGTCCACGTCGCCCTCTTCCAGAAGCGTCAGGGCGTTCTGGTAATGCTCTTCGGCGCGCTCCTCGGCGGATTTGCACGCCGACAGGAACACAGCGGTGCTGAGGACAAGAAGCAGGGAAAGAATGCGACGCACGATGCGATCTCCGGTTCGGTCATATGAAACAGCTTCCGGAACAGCGTAGCCGAAGCCACCTGTCCCGGAAACAGCCGATGCGGTCAATTCTCCGCGCTTGGCGTGCCTCAGTACCCCGTGCCGCGGCAGACCACGGCGACGGTGCGCAGGATGATCCCGAGGTCCATGCGCAACGACAGGTCGCGGAAGTAGCGTTCGTCATAGGCCGCGCGGCCGGCAAAGGTGGTATCGTTGCGATCCGAGATCTGCCAAAGGCCTGTCATGCCCGGCCGAAGCCGGAAATAGGCGGTGCCGGGATAGGCGGGCTGCTGTTCGACCATCATCGGCCGCGGCCCGACCAGCGACATGGTGCCGTTGATCACGTTCCACAGCTGCGGCAGTTCGTCCAGCGAGGTCTTGCGCAGCAGACGGCCCACGCGGGTGATCCGCGGATCGTCCTTGAGCTTTTGCGTGCTGTCCCATTCCCGGCGCGCCGCGGGATTGGCGGCAAGGTAGTCCTCGAGCTTCGCATCGGCCTTGTGGACCATGGTGCGCAGCTTCCAGATGCGGAACACGCGGCCGTTCAGGCCGACGCGGTCTTGCGAATAGAACGGGGCGTGGCCGCCCAGCATCACGGCCAGCGCGAGGATGGAGATCACGGCAAGGCTGAAAGGTGCCGAAACGATCACCAGCAGCAGATCGAGCGCCCGTTTCGCGCCGTTGCGATAAAGTCCATCGGATCGGGTCGGGAGCGGGTAGGACACCGGAGCCAAAACGGCCTTCGGGGCGCCCTCGCGCGTCAGGTCAGTCAAATGTAATGTCATGGCAGCGTCACGGCCTTGGGCCGATCCCTCTTTAAAAAAATCCCGTCGAACCAAAAGCCGTTTGGCCCACTCATACCAACCGTCGGAAAAGCTAAGACTCACCCGACAGGGATTACGGTAACATTGTGGCAACGATTTAGCAAAGCCGCGGCGTTTGCGGCGTTCTGATTTTTCTTGGTTTTTTCACGGTCTTGCGTAGCAACTGGGCGATTTGCAACCAAAAGTTGCGGATGGGCGGCAGGCCTCCTCCGACAATGCACCGGGCTACAGCGCTATTGTGTGCGAACCGGAAACTCCAACGCCACGATCGTGCGATTTCTGCACACGTCCTGCGAATCGTCGGGACAGAGTTCCGGCAAAAGCTTGCCTTGAAACCTCCACACTGAAAGTCTACCGCCAAGAGGTCATGACCTTATATATTGTTCCAGCCGGTCCGGGCGCGCCTTGTCGTCCACACCGCCGAATTTCGAAGTGCCGCAGATGAGTGCGAACTTATATCTTGATCACTTCGGCTTCACCGAGCGACCGTTTTCGCTGTCGCCGGATCCGGATTTCCTGTTCTGGTCGCGGGCCCATGCGCGGGCCTTCTCGGTTCTGGAATACGGCATGGTCACCCGCGCGCCGCTCACCGTCGTCACCGGCGAGGTCGGGACCGGCAAGACGACCCTGATCCAGGCCCTGTTGCGCCGGCTGGATCCGAACCAGGTCGTGGGCCTGATCTCGAACGCCCAGGGCGATCGCGGCGACCTGCTGCGCTGGGTGCTGAACGCGCTCGACGTGACGCATCCCGACGCGGCCGATTACGTCACCCTGTTCCAGACCTTCCAGGACTTCGTGCTGAAGGTCTATGCCGATGGCGGTCACGTGGTCCTGATCATCGACGAGGCGCAGAACCTGGGCGCCGAGACGCTCGAAGAGCTGCGTATGCTGACCAACATCAATTCCGGCAAGGACGAATTGCTGCAGCTGATCCTGGTCGGCCAGCCCGAGCTCCGCCAGCTGATCGAACGCCCCGAACTGCGCCAGTTCGCCCAGCGCGTGACCGCGACCTATCATCTGGACCCGATGGATTTCGTCACCACCCGCGAATATGTGCGTCACCGGCTGACCCATGTCGGCGGCAGCGGCGATGAATTCACCGACCAGGCGATCCGGGCGATCCATGGGGAAAGCACGGGAATCCCCCGTATCATCAACAAGATATGCGACCTCTCGCTGGTCTATGCGGCCAGTGCCGGGCAGGACCTTGTGGACATGGCGACGATCCGCGAACTGATCGAGGACGGTCTTATACTGCGCCCTTTCAAGGAACCGCTCTTCCTGACCAACCGGGTTGACCGGCCCAGAAAGGCAGCCGAATGAACCTGGATTTCCGCTTTTACTGGAGCCTGTTCCTGCGTCGGTTGCCGGTCATGGCGCTGTTCGTCATCCTGTGTTCGGGCGCCGGTTTCGTGGCCGCGACGCGTCTGCCCGACACCTGGTCGACCGCCGCCCGGCTGCTGGTCGAGGCGCCGCAGATCCCCGACAGCATGGTCCGCTCGACCGTGCAGACGGATGCGGTCGAACAGCTCGACATCATCGAACAGCGCCTTCTGACCCGGGCCAACCTGATCGATATCGCCCACGACTATGGCGTGTTCGAGAATATCAGCGACATGGAGCCCGATCAGGTCGTCGCCGCGATGCGCCAGGCGACGTCGATCCGCAGAACGGCGGGCCGCAACCAGGCGACGTTGATGACGATCAGTTTCGAGGCCCGGACCGGCGAGATCGCGGCGGAGGTCGTCAACCGCTACGTGACCCTTGTGCTCGAGGCGAACGCGGAATCCCGGATCGGGCGCGCCGAAGAGACGCTGAGCTTCTTCGAACAGGAGGTCGGGGAACTCTCCTCCGAACTGAACCGGCGCAGCGCCGATATCGCCGCCTTCCGGTCCGAGAATGCCGATGCCCTGCCCGAGGATCACACCCAGCGCCTCAACCGCCAGACCCTGCTGACCGAGCGGCTGGTGGGCTACGAACGCGAATTGCGCTCGATCGAGGCCCAGCGCGAGGAATTGATCAGCACCTATGAAAGCACCGGACGCGTGCGCCCGACCCAGTCGCAGGGCCCGGGCAGCGCCGAGGAGCAGCAACTGATCGTCGCCCGGGCCGAGCTGGAATTGCTGTTGTCGCAATATTCCGAAGAGAATTACCGGGTGATCCAGAAACGATCCCTGATCGAACGGCTCGAGGCGATCGTTGCCGCCCAGACCTCGGCCGGGATGCCCACGGATGGGGGCGACGCGGCCACGCCGGACGAGGTGTTCTACGAAGTCACGCTGAACCAGATCGACACCCGCCTTGAGGCGCTGCGCGACGAGATCGCGCGGACCGAAACCGAACTGGCCGCATTGCAGGCGCAGATCCAGCGCAGCGCCGGCAACGAACGCGAACTGGCCGACATGCAGCGCGAATACGACATCGCGTTGACCCGATACAACGCCGCGGTGGCCAACCTCAACCAGGCGCAGATGAGCGAACGGATCGAAACCACGGCCCGCGGGCAACGCATCACCGTGATCGAGAACGCGAATATCCCGCGGATCCCGTCAGGGCCCGACCGGCCCCAGATCGCGATCCTGGGCACCGGCTTCGGTATCGCGCTGGCCGGTGGGTATTTCGCTTTGCTGGAGTTCCTGAACCGGTCGATCCGTCGCCCGGCCGAACTGGCCAGCCGGTTCCAGATCACGCCGATCACCGCGATCCCCTACATGGAAAGCCGCGGCCGCCGGATGCTGCGGCGGGTCGGGCTGGTCGGGGCGATGGTCGCCGTGGTGGTCGGGGTTCCGGCGGCGCTGTGGTATATCGACACCAATTACGTCCCGATCGAACTGATCGTCGAACGAGGGCTGTCCACGCTCGGCCTGGGCTAGGGCCGGCGGCGGCGCAAAAGGATCGGGTAGCATCATGGAAAAACTTCAGGCGGCCTTGCACAAGGCGCGACAGAACCGCGGGGATCCCGTTCCGGCCCGCGAAAAACCGGCCGGCCGCGACGGTGGCGGCGCGACCTCGCCGCTTTGGGAGGCGCTGGCGCCCTTCGAGATCGAGCCGCGCCAGCTGGAACGTCACCGTGTCGTCACCCGAGAGGCCGGCGCCAAGGCGACGCCGTTCGACATCCTGCGCACCAAGGTGCTGTTGCAGATGCGCCAGAACGGCTGGACCCGGCTGGCGATCACCTCGCCCATGCCGCAATCGGGCAAGACGACCACCGCCTGCAACCTGGCGCTGGGCCTGGGCCGGCAGCGCGACCTGCGGTCGATGCTGCTCGATACCGATCTGCGCGACCCCTCGGTCGGCACGTTCTTCAACGCGCGGCCCGATCGGTCGATCGGAGAGGTCTTTGCCGGCGAGGTCGATTTCGCCGATCAGGCGTTGCGCATCGGCGCCAACGTCGCCGTGTCCATGGCGCGCGAAGCCGAGGGCGACCCGACGCGGCTGCTGCTGGCCGAGGAAACCGCCGAGGTGATCGACCGGATCGAGGCGCGCTACAAGCCCGACGTGATGATCTTCGACCTGCCCTCGGTGCTGGTGAACGATGACACCAGGGCGTTCCTCAAGAATGTCGATTGCGCGCTGATCGTGGTCCGCGCCAACCAGACCCGCTACAGCCAGTTCGACACCTGCGAACGCGAAATCGCCGAACATACCAACGTGTTGGGCGTTGTGCTGAACGCCTATCGCCACGCCGACAAAGGGACCGCGGCGGAATAGGCGGGCCTCGGGTCCGCCGGTTCCCGCGTCGAAATCCTGCCCTGGCCGCGCCGCAGGGAATGCTCGGTCAGGTCCTTGACCGAGATCAGCGCCCGGTCGGCATGCCGAACCAGTGGCATCGCGCGGGCGACGGCGCGCGGCATCGCCCGGATCAGCCGGGAGGGCGGCCCGATCCCGGGCCTGACCGGGGCGCGGACCTCTTTCGGGGCGGCGCCCCCCCCCCGCATCGCCGGCTTCGCAGACCGCCGCGCCCGGAACCGCCGCGCCGCGGACCTTTCGGGGCAGTGGTTTCCCGGCCTGCAGATCGACCTGCCGGTCGGCGACCTGATCGGGATGGATGCCTGCATCAAGACCATCGTGACGGGCCCGATCACCCGCATTTCCGTCTTGGTGATGTCGCGGAGCTGTCGCCGACGACCGAACCGGGCATGCCGTGAGGTGAAGCCATGAACGGACCGATCACCGATCGGAGCGCGTCGAATTCCGACCTGCTGGAGATGAACCGCCGGATGCGCCGGGTCCGGACGTTCGAGGGCCGCGTCGGAAACCTGTATGCGTGGCGAAAGCTCCGGGTTCCGTCGCCCCTGCCGATCGGCCAGAAATCGGCCGCGGTCGGGGTCTGCGCCACCCTGCGCGACGGCGATACCGTCACCAGCCACCAGAGCATCTTTCCGTCGCACGGCGCCGATCCGAACCGGATGATGGCCCAGGCCGCGCGCCGGGCATGAACCGCAGGGGCCGAAAGCAGGGTCTCGCGCCCGGCCATGGACAATCCGCCGCAGCCGGTTAGGTTGCGCGCGAGGTTGCAAGGGGGCGCCGATGGCACCGATCGTATCCGTCAGGAACCTGGTCAAACGCTATGATGACGGGTTCGAGGCGCTGGGAGGCATCGACCTGGACATCGAGGAAGGCGAGATCATCGCCCTGCTGGGCCCCAACGGCGCCGGCAAGACGACGCTGATCTCGACCATCTGCGGCATCACCGTGCCGACCTCGGGAACGGTCAGCGTCGGCGGCCATGACATCGTCACCCAGTTCCGCGCCGCGCGGTCTCTGGTCGGGCTGGTGCCGCAGGAACTGAACCTGGAAGTCTTCGAGACCGTGCGCAATACCGTCGCCTTTTCGCGCGGGTTGTTCGGCAAGCGGCGCGATGACGCGCTGCTGGAACGGGTGCTCAAATCGCTCACGCTGTGGGACAAGGCCGACAACCGGATCCGGCAATTGTCGGGCGGGATGAAGCGGCGGGTGATGATCGCCAAGGCGCTGGTCCACGAACCGCGCGTTCTGTTTCTTGATGAACCCACCGCCGGGGTGGACGTCGAATTGCGGCGCGACATGTGGGACGTGGTGGCCGAGCTGAAACGCGACGGCGTCACCATCATCCTGACCACCCATTACATCGAAGAGGCCGAGGCCATCGCCGACCGGATCGGCGTCATCAACAAGGGCCAGATCCTGCTGGTCGAGGACAAGGACGCGTTGATGAAGCGCATGGGCCGCAAGACCCTGCGGATCGAACTGGACGCGCCGGTCGATGCGGTGCCGGCCGCGCTGGCCGCCTATGACCTGCAGATCGACGGCCAGGCGCTGCTTTATTCCTATGACACGCAGGCCGAAAGCACCGGGATCACCGGGCTTTTGTCGGACCTGCGCGCGGCCGGGCTGCGCCTGCACGACCTGTCGACCCGGCAAAGCAGCCTGGAGGAAATCTTTGTCGGCCTGGTCCACGAGGACGCCGCATGACCCCGACCTCCCCGGTTCCCCGAAAGGCACGGACGCCATGAACCTTCTCGCCATCCGCGCGATCTACCGATACGAGATGTCGCGTTTCTTCCGGACGCTGCTGCAAAGCTTCGTGTCGCCCATCGTGTCGACCTCGCTCTATTTCGTGGTCTTCGGCGCCGCCATCGGCAGCCGCATCGACCAGGTCGAGGGGGTGCAATACGGCGCCTTCATCGTGCCCGGGCTGATCATGCTGACAGTGATGACCCAGGCGACCTCCAACGCCTCGTTCGGGATCTATTTCCCGAAATTCACCGGCACGATCTACGAACACCTGTCGGCACCGGTGAATTTCCTGGAAATCACCACCGGCTATGTCGGCGCGGCGGCGACCAAGGCGCTGTTCATCGGGCTGCTGATCCTGGCCACCGCGCATGCCTTTGTCGATCTCGACATCCTGCACCCGCTGGCGATGCTGGCCTTCCTCGTGCTGACCTGTCTCAGCTTTGCCCTGCTGGGCTTCATCATCGGCATCTGGGCGCGCAATTTCGAACAATTGCAGCTGATCCCGCTTCTGGTGATCACGCCGCTGGTCTTTCTGGGGGGCTCGTTCTACTCGATCTCGATGCTGCCCGAGGTCTGGCAGAGAATCGCGCTGTTCAACCCGGTGGTCTATCTGATCTCGGGGTTTCGCTGGGCATTCTTCGGCCAGGCGGATGTGGCTGTCGGGGTCAGCCTGGGGGCGATCGCGCTGTTCACCCTGGTCTGCATGGGGGTGATCTGGTGGATCTTTCGCACCGGCTGGCGGTTGCGCCAGTGACAGGGCCCTGCAAACGTATGCACGGCGCCTTGTTCCCCGCCCGTCCACGGCCTATGTGAGGCCGCATGAGACGCTGGCTGCCCTTCGTGAAAACCCCTCCGCTGGTGGCGGTGCTGCGCCTGGAGGGCAGTATCGGCACCGGCCCCCGCGCGATCAGCGACCAGGCCATGGCCCCGCTGATCGAACGCGCGTTCCGGCGCGGCAAGCCGGCGGCGGTGGCGCTCCAGATCAACTCGCCCGGCGGCTCGCCCGTGCAATCCTCGCTGATCGCGTCGCGGATCCGGCGGCTGGCCGAGGAAACCGAAACCCCGGTCTTTGCCTTCGTCGAGGATCTGGCGGCCTCGGGCGGGTACTGGCTGGCGGCGGCGGCGGATGAAATCCACGTCGACCGGGCCTCGATCCTGGGCTCGATCGGGGTCATCGCCGCGACCTTCGGCTTTCCCGGCGCGATGGAAAAGATCGGCGTCGAACGGCGCGTGCATACCGCCGGCAAGGCGAAAAGCTTTCTCGACCCGTTCCGCCCCGAAAAGCCCGAGGACGTGGCCAGGCTGACCGAGCTGCTGGACGGGATGCACGAGGTCTTCAAATCCCATGTCACGGATCGCCGCGCCGGCAAGCTGCCCCAGGGCGAGGATCTGTTCACCGGAGAGGTCTGGATCGGCCAGGGCGCGATCGACAAGGGCCTGGCCGACGGGATCGGCCACCTTGTGCCGACGATGAAGGCGCGGTTCGGCGACAAGGTCGCATTCCGCCGCTACGCGCCGCGCCGGCCGCTGCTGGCCCGGTTCGGCGCCCGGATCGTCGACGACGCCCTCGACGGGCTGGAGGAGCGGGCCGCGCGCGCCCGTTTCGGCCTCTGACGTGATTTTCAAGATCGTCACCCTGTTCCTGGTCTTCATGGGCGTGCTGGCGATGTTCGGGAAACTGCGCCTGCCGGGCCGCAACCGGCTGTCGCGCGGCACCTGCCCCGATTGCGGGCGGCACCGGTTCGGCAAGCCCTGCGATTGCAAGACGAGGCGCGGATGATCCTGGACTGGGTCTATACCGGGTTGGGCCTGTTGATCCTGCTGCTGGCCGGTGACAGCCTGGTCAAGGGGGCGGTCAATACCGCGCTGCGGCTGGGCATCCCGGCGCTGATCGTGTCGCTGACCATCGTCGCCTTCGGCACGTCGGCGCCGGAACTGCTGATCTCGGTCCAGGCGATCCTCGACGACGTGCCGGGCCTGGCCCTGGGCAACGTGGTCGGTTCCAACACCGCGAACGTGCTGCTGGTGCTGGGCATCCCGGCGCTGCTGGCGACGATGCACACCTCCGAATGCGACACGCGGATGAACTTTGTCCAGATGATCGGCGCAACGGCGCTGTTCATCGGCCTTGCCTTTCGCGGCGAGTTCGACCGGATCGCCGGGCTGATCCTTCTGGCGGCGCTGGCGGCGATGCTGATCCATGCGGCGCGCACCGCCAATGCCCATCGCAAGGCCGGGCTGGACGCGGTCGCGCTGGACGAGGAAGAGATCGAGGGCGCGGATCCCGACATGCCCTGGCCCAGGATCCTGTTCTTCCTGGCGCTGGGCCTGGTCGGTCTGCCGCTGGGCGCCAACCTGCTGGTCGACGGCGCCACCAACATCGCCCGCGATTTCGGCGTGACGGAAACCGTGATCGGCCTGACGCTGGTCGCGGTCGGCACCTCTCTGCCCGAGCTTGCCACCACCGTGATGGCCGCGCTGCGACGCCAGGCCGATGTCGCGCTGGGCAATGTGATCGGATCGAACATGTTCAACCTGCTGGGCATCATCGGCGTCGCTTCGCTGGTCGGCCCGATCACGGTCGAACGGCAATTCCTGACCTTCGATCTGTGGGTGATGGCGGCGGCCTCGCTGATCCTGGTGCCCTTCGTGTTCTTCCGGTTCGACATCACCCGGATCTGGGGCGTGATCCTGTCGGCGCTCTATGTCGCCTATGTCTGGGTGATCCTGTGACCGGCGCGGCGCTGATCACCGGTGCGGCCGCGCGGCTGGGGCGGGCGATGGCGCTGTATCTGGCCGGGCGCGGGTGCGACATCGCCATCCACTACAACGGCAGCGAGGAGGCAGCCGGAACGGTCGCCGAAGAGGCGCGGGCCCTGGGCGTGCGCGCCGTCACCCTGCAGGCCGACCTTCTGGACGATGCCGCGACCGAAGCGCTGGTGCCCGCCGCAAATCGGGCGCTCGGGCCCCTGACGGTGCTGGTCAACAACGCCTCGATCTTCGAATATGACACGATCCGCAGCGCCACCCGCGACAGCTGGGACCGCCATTTCGGATCGAACCTGCGCGCGCCCTTCGTGCTGACCCAGGCCTTTGCCGACCAGGCGCCGCCGGCGGCTGCCGATGCGCAGGGCGAACCGCTGGCCCGGGCCCTTGTGGTCAACATGATCGACCAGCGGGTGCGCAAGCTGACCCCGGAATTCATGACCTACACGCTGGCCAAATCCGCGCTCTGGACCCTGACCCGGACCTCGGCCATGGCTCTGGCCCCGGCGATCCGCGTCAATGCGATCGGCCCCGGCCCGACCCTGCGCGGCGCCCGGCAAAGCGATGATCATTTCGCCCGCCAGCGCGCCGCCACGATCCTGGGCCGCGGTGCCGATCCGGACGATATCTGCGCCGCGCTGGGCTACCTGCTCGAGGCGCGTTCTGTGACCGGGCAGATGGTCTGCGTCGATGGCGGCCAGCACCTGGCCTGGAAGACACCGGATGTGCTGGGCCCGGAGTGAGGCTGCGAAAAGTTGTGCACCGTGCCGCAATCCGGTCACAATTCGTTTACAAAACCTTAATGATTTCAGATGTTTGCCGAATGGACAAAATAATTCACAATGAAATCATAGGCTTGCGGTTATGCCTAATTTTTGGGCAAATCGAGGAACCGGCCCTGATTCAACAAGAAATTCCCGCTCGCCCGGTTTTCCCCACGGGTTTGTCCACAGATTCTGTGGAGAGCTTTCCGCTTGCCCAAAGCGCTTGCAGATTGCAGCCGGCGCCGAGAATCATACCTTGGTCCCATGCCTGATCCCGCGACCGGTCCCGCACTTATCCAAAGCTACCTGAAGACGCTTGCGCATGGCCCCGGCGTCTACCGCATGCTCGATGACCAGGCCCGGGTCCTTTATGTCGGCAAGGCGCGCGACCTGCATGCCCGGGTCAGCAATTACGCGCGGCCTTCGGGGCACAGCCCGCGGATCGCCCGGATGATTTCCGAAACCGCCTCGATGATGTTCCTGACCACCCGGACGGAAACCGAGGCGTTGTTGCTGGAACAGAACCTGATCAAGCAGCTCAAGCCGCGCTACAACGTGCTGCTGCGCGACGACAAGTCGTTTCCCAATATCCTGGTGGCCAAGGATCACGGCTTTGCCCGGATCGAAAAGCACCGCGGCGCGAAGAAGAAGAAAGGCGCCTATTACGGCCCCTTCGCCAGCGCCGGCGCGGTCAACCGGACGCTGAACACGCTGCAACGGGCCTTTCTGTTGCGCACCTGTTCCGACAGCGATTTCGAAACCCGCAGCCGGCCCTGCCTGCTGTTCCAGATCAAGCGCTGCAGCGCGCCCTGCGTCGGGCGGATCTCGGAGGCCGATTACGCGGAACTGGTCTCTGACGCCGAACGGTTCCTCAAGGGCCGGTCGACCGAGATGCAGGAAACCCTGGCGCGCGACATGCAGGCCGCGTCCGAGGCCATGGAATTCGAACGCGCCGCCGCCCTGCGCGACCGGATCAAGGCGCTGACCTCGGTCCAGACCGCGCAGGGCATCAATCCGCGCACCGTGGCCGAGGCCGATGTGATCGCGCTGCATGCCGAGGGCGGGCAGGCCTGTGTGCAGGTCTTTTTCATCCGCGCGCACCAGAACTGGGGCAATCACGATTATTACCCCCGGGTCAGTGGCGACGAGGATCCGGCCGAGGTGATGCAGGCCTTCATCGGCCAGTTCTACGCGAACCGCGAACCGCCCCGGATGCTGATCCTGTCGCACGGGCCCGACGACACCGATCTGGTGGAGCAGGCCCTGGCCGAACGGCGCGGCGCCAAGGTGGAGCTGGTGGTGCCCCAGCGCGGCGAACGGGCGGAACTGGTTTCCCATGCGGCCCGCAATGCCCGCGAAAGCCTGGCCCGGCGCATGGCCGAGACGGCGACGCAAGGCAAGCTGCTGCGGGGCCTCGCCGAGGCCTTTGACCTGCCGGCGGTGCCGACGCGGGTCGAGGTCTATGACAATTCCCACATCCAGGGCACCAACGCGGTCGGGGCGATGATCGTGGCCGGCCCCGACGGCTTCGACAAGGGTCAGTATCGCAAGTTCAACATCAAGGGCGCGGACCTGACCCCCGGCGACGATTTCGGGATGATGAAAGAGGTGCTGACCCGGCGCTTCAAGCGGCTGCTGAAAGAGGACCCGGAGCGGCAATCGGGCGCCTGGCCCGGGTTGCTGCTGATCGACGGCGGTGCCGGGCAGGTCAGCGCGGTGCGGCAGATCCTGGACGAATTGGGCGTGGGCGACGTGCCGATGGTCGGCGTCGCCAAGGGCGTCGACCGCGACCATGGCAAGGAGGAGTTCCACCGCACCGGTCAGCGGCCGATGGCGCTGCGGCGGGGCGATCCGGTTCTGTATTTCATCCAGCGGCTGCGGGACGAGGCACACCGCTTCGCCATCGGCACCCACCGGGCCAAGCGGGCCAAGGCGGTGGGGGCGACGCCGCTGGATGACATTCCCGGCGTCGGCGCGACGCGCAAGCGGGCGCTGCTGGCGCATTTCGGGTCGGCCAAGGCGGTGAGCCGGGCGAACCTGGCCGATCTCAAGGCGGTGGAGGGGATTTCGGATGCCCTGGCCGAGACGATCTATGGCCATTTCCACGACGGCGTATGACCCACCGGCGTGGCTGCGCCACAAGACGGTGATCGCGTTCGGGCCACGCAGGCCCTGGGGGTTTCACCCCCAGACCCCCGGACCCGCCCCGCCGACGTGACGGAATGGCCGGCGTTCCGCGGATCTGCAAGGATGGAAGCCGCGCCGGATGCGCGCTATGGAGAGGCCATGACCTGGACCATTCCGAACACGCTGACCACCTTGCGCCTGCTGGCCGCGCCCGGCGTGGCGGTGATGTTCCTGTTCTTCAACCGGCCGCTGGCGGATTGGTGCGCGCTGGTCTTCTTCATCGGGGCGGCGCTGACCGATTACTTCGACGGCTACCTGGCCCGGCTCTGGGGGCAGGAGACCAAGTTCGGCGCCATGCTGGACCCGATCGCCGACAAGGCGATGGTGATCATCGCGCTGCTGGTGATCACCGGGTTTTCGGGGATGAATCCCTGGATCCTGTTGCCGGCGACGCTGATCATCTTTCGCGAGGCTTTCGTGTCGGGTCTGCGGGAATACCTGGGGAACACGTCGCGGCATCTGAAGGTCACGATCCTGGCCAAGTGGAAGACGACGGTGCAGATGGGGGCCATCGCCTGGCTTTTCCTGTCGGGCGCGCTGGAGCATTATTTCGGCGCCGAGGCGATCTCTACCCATATCGCCTGGTGGGTCGGGGTGATCGCGCTTTGGGTCGGGATGGCGCTGACGCTGGTGACGGGCCTCGACTATTTCCTCAAGTCGCTGCCCTATCTGAAGGAGGAGTGATGCAGGTTCTCTATTTCGCCTGGGTCCGGGAACGGATCGGTGTGCCCCGGGAAGAGGTGCAGACACAGGCCGCCACCGTGGCCGAGCTGGTCGAGGAGTTGAAGACCCGCGAGGAACGTTACGCGGCGGCCTTTGCCGATATCTCGGCCCTGCGGGTGGCGCTGGACCAGGACCTGTCCGAGTTCACCGACAGCCTGGAGGGCGTGCGGGAGGTGGCCTTTTTCCCGCCGATGACCGGTGGCTGAGGGCGGACGGATGATTCGCGTCCAGCAGGATCCCTTCGACCCGGGGGCCGAGCTGAACGCCTTTTCCGCCGCCGTGGCCGGGGCCGGCGCCGTGGTCAGCTTTTCCGGGCTGGTGCGCGACGTGGCCGGCGGGCTGCGGGCGATGGAGATCGAACATTACCCGGGCATGACCGAAAAGGCGCTGGCCGAGATCCGAGACCAGGCCGTGGCGCGTTGGGCGCTGGCGGAGGCGCTGGTGATCCATCGCCATGGCCGGCTGGAGCCGGGCGAGGTGATCATGATGGTCGCCACCGCAGCGCGGCACCGCGCCGATGCCTTTGCCGCGGCCGAATTCCTGATGGATTACCTCAAATCCCGCGCCCCGTTCTGGAAAAAGGAAGAAACCGGCGACGGGTCGGATTGGGTCGCCGCGCGGGACGCGGACGAGGATGCGCTCAAGCGCTGGTGATCAGTCCAGCCAAGGCGCCAGCAGCGCCCGCAGCTTGACCCGCGCGCCCAGCCGGGCCGCCAGCAGGTAAAGCCCGCCGATCTTGCGTTGAACGAAGAGCACATCCGCCGGCGGCGGGGGCGGGGCAAAGCCATCCTCGGCCAGGGCCAGCCCCTGCTCCTGCATCCGCCGGGCCAGGGACCGGTCGGTGAAATCGACCGTCTCGGCGCGCAGCAGGGTGAAGGCGTCCTGCATCATCGCCAGCAGCCGGGTCCGGTGATCGGGCCACAGGCTGTCATCGAGCAGCCCCAGCGCCCGGGCCGCGGCCTCCATGCTGAGGGGATCGCCCGTCAGCCCGGCGCGCAGCAGGTCGCGGTAACAGGCGGCGATGCTCGGGTCGATCCGTCGCGTGGCCCCGAAATCCAGCAGGCCGATCCGGTCGTTGTCGGGCAGATAGAGGTAATTGGCGAAGTTCGGATCGCTCTGGACCAGGCCGAAGCGGAACAGCTCGGCCAGGAACAGGTCAATCAGATCTTTGGCGATGCGGTCGCGCAGGGTCTGCGGCGCGGTCTGCAACGTCTCGATCCGGGGCCCGTCCAGCCAGGTCATGCACAGCACGCCGGCGGTGGTCAGCGCGTCCACCGGTTGCGGCAGGGCAAAGCGCGGGTCATCGGCCAGCAGGGTGCGGAACTGTTCCAGATGCGCGGCTTCGGCCCGGTAATCGGTTTCCTCGTGTAGCTGCAGGCGGGCCTCGTCCAGCAGCGGGGCAAGGTCGAGGCCCTTCGGCACCAGCCCCGACATCCGGATCAGGGCGCCGACATTGGCCACATCGCTGTCGATCGAGCGGGCGATGCCGGGATATTGCACCTTGATCGCGACATCGCGGCCGTCGGTCAGCACCGCCCGGTGGACCTGGCCGATCGAGGCGGCGGCGACCGGGCGCGGGTCGAACCGGGCAAAGCCGGACAGCCAGCCCGGGCCCCAGGCGGCCTCCAGCACGGATTTCAGCTGTCTGGGGGGCATGATGTCGGCCTCGGCGCGCAGCCGGGCCATGATCCGGGCCAGCTCGGGCGGCAGCACATCGCCCGCATCCATCGAGATCATCTGCCCCACCTTCATCGCCGCGCCCCGCATCCGCGCGAGCTCGTCGGTGATGCGCCCGATATTGCCCGGGGTCAGCAGCAGGTCGCGGCCCGAAGGGCGCTGCCCGCGCAGCAACTGCCCGGCGCCGCCCAGGGCCATGGCCCCCGCGACGCCCAGGCCAAGAGAGCCGAGCCGCGCCAGGCGGCCCAGCCGATGGGCGGGCACGGCGCGGGGGGCGGGGCGTTCGGGCGTGTCGGACATGCCCCCTAGCTAGCCGGGTCGGCGCGGTCGGCAAGCGCGGGTCAGGCCAGGGCGGCGCAATCGGCGTGCCGCGGGCAGGTGACCAGATGGTCGTTGACCAGCCCGCAGGCCTGCATCCAGGCATAGGTGATGGTCGGGCCGCAGAACTTGAACCCCGCCTGTTTGAGCTCTTTGGACAGCCGTTCCGAGACCGCGGTTTTCGCCGGCACCTCGGCCAGGTTTCGCCATCGGTTCCGGACCGGACTGCCCTCGACATGGCGCCAGCAGAACTCCGCGAAATCGGGGATCGCCAGATAGGCGCGGGCATTGCCGAGCGTCGCCTCGATCTTGGCCCGGGACCGGACGATGCCGGGGTCGGCCAGCAGGCGGGCGACGTCGGCGTCGCCCCAGCGGGCGATACGTTCGGGGTCGAACCCGGCGAAGGCGGCGCGGAAATTGTCGCGCTTTTTCAGGATCGTGATCCAGC
Source organism: Rhodobacteraceae bacterium HLUCCA08 (assembly GCA_001314655.1). Taxonomy (GTDB): domain Bacteria; phylum Pseudomonadota; class Alphaproteobacteria; order Rhodobacterales; family Rhodobacteraceae; genus Salibaculum. Next base: position 127,543 of record LJSF01000043.1, read on the forward strand.
TGAGGCCGGCCTGGAACCCGTCCAGGATCAGCTTTTCCCACAGGGCGCGGCCGTCGTGTTCGGGCACGCCCCATTCGGTGTCGTGATAGTCGAGGTAGATCGGGTCCGGTCCGACCCAGCCGCAGCGTTCCATCGGCGCCTCCTGTTTGCGGACAATTCAATTCAATCGGGGGAACCTTTACCAGCGGGAAAGGTCGATCGGGCCAGGATAAGGCCAAGTTGCAGGCATGGATGACATGAGCCAGTTCGACCTTTCGCCCACCGCCCTGGACGACCGGACCCCGCAGGACCCGCTGGAATACGCGGTCCAGGCGCGGGATCGCGACGTGTTGTCGATGGTGCGCGCGGCGCTGGGCCGCAACCGCGCGGCGCTGGCCTTTCAGCCGGTGGTGCAGGCGCATCCCAGCGACAGCATCGCCTTTTACGAATGCCTGATCCGGGTGCTGGACGAAACCGGGCGGATCATTCCCGCCGGCCAGTTCATGGCGGCGATCGAGGAAACGCCGCTGGGCCGCGATATCGACGTGGCCTCGCTCCGCCTGGCGCTGGGGCTGCTGCGCGACGCGCCGGGTCGGCGCCTGTCGGTCAATGTCTCGGCCCGGTCGCTGGGCGACAGCGCCTGGCGCCGCACGCTCGACGGCGCGCTGGAGCGCGACGACACCGTGGGGGAACGGCTGATCCTGGAAATCTCCGAGGACAGCGCCATGCGCCTGCCCGAAGTCGTGATGCGCTTCATGGAGGAAATGCAGCCGTTCGGCATCGCCTTCGCGCTGGACGATTTCGGCGCCGGCATGACCGCCTTCAAGCACCTCAAGGATTTCTTCTTCGACCTGGTCAAGGTCGATGGCTGCTTCACCCGCAATATCGACCGCAATCCCGACAACCAGGTGATCGCCGAGGCGCTGATCACCGTCGCCCATCAGTTCGAGATGTTCGCGGTGGCCGAAGGCGTCGAATCCGAAGCCGAAGCGGCATTCCTGCGCAGTTGCGGGGCCGATTGCCTGCAGGGCTACCTGTTCGGGGTGCCGCGATTTTCGTTCTGAAATGCTGCGCTGCGGCGAAAAATCGCCGGTGACGGGGGCTGTTTGCGCTACCCCACGTTGCCCTGTCGTCATCTTGTCCCTATAGGAGGGCCGAACCGGTGGGTGGGGGCCCCGGTTCGGGCCCTCTGTCGCCGATAGCTCGGACCAAGAGAGGACTCGCCCCATGACCAATGTCGTTATCGCTTCTGCCGCACGCACCGCCGTCGGCAGTTTTTCCGGATCCTTCGCCAATACGCCCGCCCATGACCTGGGCGCGGCCGTTCTCGAGGCGCTGGTGGAGCGCGCCGGGATCGACAAGGGCGAGGTGAGCGAGACCATCCTTGGCCAGGTGCTGACCGCCGCCCAGGGCCAGAACCCGGCCCGCCAGGCCCATATCAATGCCGGCCTGCCCAAGGAAAGCGCCGCCTGGTCGATCAACCAGGTCTGCGGCTCGGGCCTGCGCACCGTGGCGCTGGGGGCGCAGCACATCCAGCTGGGCGATGCCGATATCATCTGCGCCGGCGGGCAGGAGAACATGACCATGAGCCCCCACGCCCAGGCCCTGCGCGCCGGGCAGAAGATGGGCGACCTGCAATTGATCGACACGATGATCAAGGACGGGCTGTGGGATGCCTTCAACGGCTACCACATGGGCCAGACCGCCGAAAACGTCGCCGACCAGTGGCAGATCACCCGCGAGATGCAGGACGAATTCGCCCTTGCCAGCCAGAACAAGGCCGAAGCCGCGCAAAAGGCCGGCAAGTTCGACGACGAGGTGATCGCCTTCACCGTCAAGACCCGCAAGGGCGACATCGTGGTCGACAAGGACGAATACATCCGCCACGGCGCCACGCTGGAAAGCATGCAGAAACTGCGCCCGGCCTTTACCCGCGACGGGTCGGTCACCGCCGCCAATGCCAGCGGCATCAATGACGGCGCCGCCGGCGTGCTGCTGATGAGCGCCGAAAACGCCGAAAAGCGCGGGATCGAGCCGCTGGCCCGCATCGCCAGCTACGCCACCGCGGGCCTCGATCCGTCGATCATGGGCGTCGGGCCGATCCATGCCAGCCGCAAGGCGCTGGAAAAGGCCGGCTGGAAGGCCGAGGACCTGGACCTGGTGGAAGCCAACGAGGCCTTCGCCGCCCAGGCCTGTGCCGTGAACAAGGACATGGGCTGGGATCCGGCGATCGTGAACGTGAATGGCGGCGCCATCGCCATCGGTCACCCGATCGGCGCCAGCGGCGCGCGGATCCTCAATACGCTGCTGTTCGAGATGCAGCGCCGGGATGCCAGAAAGGGCCTCGCGACGCTGTGCATCGGCGGCGGCATGGGTGTCGCGCTCTGCGTGGAGCGGTAAGCGAAAGGTTTCGCCGCCCAGGGGCGGCGACCGGGTGGGGGGCGCTGCCCCCCACACCCCCCGGGACATGTCCGACCCAAAGAGGCGGCGGGCCCGGCAGATTTTTCAAACGGAGGAACGACAATGGGACGTGTAGCCCTCGTGACCGGCGGCAGCCGCGGTATCGGCGAAGCCATCTCGAAGAAACTCAAGGCCGACGGTTATGACGTCGCCGCCACCTATGCCGGCAATGACGAAAAGGCCGCGGCCTTTACCGAAGCCACCGGCATCAAGACCTACAAGTGGAACGTGGCCGATTACGAGGCCTCCAAGGCCGGTATCGCCCAGGTCGAGGCCGATCTGGGCCCGATCGACGTGGTCGTCGCCAATGCGGGCATCACCCGCGACGCGCCGTTCCACCGGATGACGCCGGAGCAGTGGAAAGAGGTGATCGACACCAACCTGACCGGTGTCTTCAACACCGTGCACCCCATCTGGCCCGGCATGCGCGAACGCAAGTTCGGCCGGGTGATCGTGATTTCCTCGATCAACGGGCAGAAGGGCCAGTTCGGCCAGGTCAATTACGCCGCCACCAAGGCCGGCGATCTGGGCATCGTCAAGAGCCTGGCCCAGGAAGGCGCCCGCGCCGGGATCACCGCCAATGCGATCTGCCCGGGCTATATCGCCACCGAAATGGTCATGGCGATCGACGAATCGGTGCGTGACAAGATCATCGCCGGCATCCCCGCCGGCCGCCTGGGCGAACCCGAGGAAATCGCCCGCTGCGTGGCCTTCCTGGCCTCGGACGATGCCGGGTTCATCAACGGCTCCACCATCTCGGCCAACGGCGCGCAGTTCTTCGTCTGAGGCGCGACCGATCGGATCAGGGCGGGCCGTCCCCATGCCGGGGGCGGCCCGTTTCGCGTTGACGTTAGGGAAACCCAGCCTTTCCGATATCGGCCCGGCGCGATTAAACTTTGGGTTGAGCCGTGCGTTCCGGCTCGCGCCAAGGTTTTCAAATCCTTGATCCGATTGGAGGAATTTCCATGTCGTCTGCACACGGACAAAACGCCCTGCAGGGGCTCGAGGCCTATTGTCACCACGACCACCATTACCATGACGGCGACCGATTCGGCCGCCTGTTCCCCGACCTCGCGCCGTTGTTCACCGATCCCCGCGCGCTTGAACGGCTCGGCGCGCACGGCGGGCCGATGGATGACGGCAATGCCAATACGCGGTCCCAGACCGTCGCCGTCGGCCATGTCTTTTTCGGGCAGTTCGTCGATCACGATGTCACGCTGGACGTGTCGTCCAGCCTCGATGCCGTCAACGACCCGACCGAAACCCGCAATGTCCGCACCCCGACCCTGGACCTTGATTGCATCTATGGCCCGGGCCCCGAGGCGGCGCCGTACCTGTATCACCAGGGCGGCGATTTCCAGGGCGCCAAGCTGATCACCGGGGCCGATTTCGGCATCGGGCCCCATGCCGCCGATGACCTGATGCGGATCGGTCAGCTGGCGGTGATCGGCGATGCGCGCAACGACGAAAACCGGGTGATCAGCCAGATCCAGCTGGCGATGATCCGGTTTCACAACAAGATGTGCGACCAGGTGCGTGCCGATCAGGGCACATCCGGCCATGACCTGTTCGAAGAGGCCCGCCGTCTGACCATGTGGCATTACCAATGGTGCGTGGTGCACGATTTCCTGGCCCAGATCTGCGGCGAAGGGGCGATCACCCGCATCCTGACCGAGGGGCGCCGTTACTACCGGCCCAAGACGCCGTTCATCCCGGTGGAATTCTCGGTCGCCGGCTATCGCTTCGGCCATTCCATGGTGCCGATGAAGATCCAGGTCCAGCAGGGCGATCCGGCCTTCGAACTGTTCGGCGCCGTCCTGGGCCGCGGCTTCGATCCGGTCACCGATCCGCGCGCCGTGGTCGACATGCACGAGCTGTTCGACACCTATGAAGGCCGCAACGTGGCCCGGTCGGGGCGCGTGGACGGGCTGATGGCCTCGGACCTGTTGCGCCTGCCGGTGCGGGTCGATGCCAACCGGATGTCGCTGGCCACCCGCAACATGGTGCGCGGGCAAAGCTTCCTGTTGCCCGCGGGGGAAACCGTCGCCCGCAGCATGGGCCGCCCCGAGGCCGAGATCGAGCAGATCTCGGACGCCGCCCGCCTGGCCGAAGCCGGTCTGGCCGGGGGCACGCCGCTGTGGTTCTACCTGCTGAAAGAGGCCGAACTGATCGGGCGCGAGAACCTGGACGGCACCCGGATGCCGGGCGAGGGGCTGGGCCCGGTCGGTGCCACCATCGTCGGCGAAACCATCATCGGGTTGATCGAGCTGGACCCGCGGTCCTGGCTCGGCGCCAACCGCAACTGGCGTCCGATGCAGCGCGACGACCAGCCCGGGGTGGAAATATCGACCGTCGGCCATATGGTCACCTACGGCTGAGCGCGCAGCGTTAACCGGGTTGCAACCCGGCCCGGGCGAGGCTTGCCCGATCAAGGAGCCTCGCCCATGCACGGAACCGCCACACAAGCCCTGCCCATCGCCGACCCGGTCCAGGCGCGCATCGCCAGGCTCAGCCGGGAATTCCTGTCGGCGGATGCCGTGCGGCGCGACGCCATCGGGGCCGAGATTGCGGCGCTGATCGAAGGGCGGGTGACACCGCTGCGCTAAGCCGCTTTGCCGGCGGTCGCAAACGTGCCAAAGGGCGGGGCATGCGCCGCTCTGCCGCCACCGCCATCGGATTCACCGCCGTCCTGATGTGGGCGCTTCTGGCGCTGTTCACCGTGGCCACGGCGCCGGTGCCGCCGTTCCAGTTGAACGCCATGACCTTTGCCCTGGGGGGCGCGCTGGGCCTGGTCTGGGTCGCGGCCAGCGGCAAGATCGGGCACTTGCGCGGTGTCGGCTGGCGGGTCTATGCCTTCGGCACGGCGGGCCTGTTCGGCTATCACGCCATCTACTTTTCCGCCCTGCGCCTGGCCGCCCCGGCCGAAGCCAGCCTGATCGCCTATCTCTGGCCGCTGCTGATCGTGCTGTTTTCGGGCCTGTTGCCCGGCGAACGGCTGCGCGCGGGCCATGTGGCGGGGGCGGTGATCGGCTTTTGCGGGGCCGCGCTGATCGTTCTGGGCGGGGCGCGCGGGGTCGGGTCGAACCCGGCGCTGGGCCTGGCGCTGGCCGGGATCTGCGCGCTGTTCTGGTCGGGCTATTCGGTGCTGTCGCGCCGCCTCGGCGCGGTGCCCACGGCCAGCGTCGCGGTGTTCTGCATCGTCACCGCGATTCTGTCGACCATCGTCCATGGCCTGGTCGAGGACACCGCCTGGCCGCGCGACGGGCTGGGCTGGGCGGCGGTGCTGGGCCTTGGCCTTGGCCCGGTCGGGGCGGCCTTCTATGCCTGGGATATCGGGGTCAAGCGGGGCGATATCCAGCTGTTGGGGACCGCGGCCTATGCGGCGCCGCTGCTGTCGACGCTGATCCTGGTCGGGTTCGGGATCGCCGCGCCCGGATGGGCGCTTCTGGGCGCGGCGCTGTTGATCACCGGGGGTGCGCTGGTCGCGGCCCGGGCGTCGCGCCGCTAGCGGCGGCGCAGGATCCGGCGCAGGATCTCGCCGCGGCTGGCATGGGCGGCACGGATCGCGTCACGGGTGCGGGTATCGGCGGTGGCTTCGAACATCGGGGGCTCCATCGGGCAGGATTTACTTGACTGCCATCTATATGAGCCCTTGTGTTGACTGTGACAAACGAGGTTATCTGGCTCTATAGACAAGCAAAACTTAACTGAAATGCCTCATCGCCTTCCCCCCCTGACCGCCCTGCGCGCCTTCGAGGCGGCCGCCCGGCACCTGTCCTTTGCCAAGGCGGCGGACGAGTTGAACGTGACCCCCGCCGCGCTGTCGTTCCAGATCCGCAACCTGGAGGATCACCTGGGCCAGCCCCTGTTCCGGCGCCGCAACCGCGCGGTCGATCTGACCGAGGCGGGACGCACCCTGGCGCCCGGCACCACCGAAGGCTTCGCCGCATTGCAATCGGCCTGGGCGGCGACGCGGCGGCTGGGTGACACGACGCGGCTGGTGGTCACCGCCGGCCCGGCCTTCACCGCAAAATGGCTGGCACCCCGGCTGTTCCAGTTCGTCGGCGCCAACCCGGATATCGAGCTGCGGTTTTCGGCCAGTCTGCGGATCATGGATTTCGCGCGCGACGAGATCGACGTGGCGATCCGGTTCGGCCAGGAGGTGGAGGCGGGGCTGTTCTCGCGCGTGCTGGTGGAGGAATGGGTGACGCCGATGGTCGCGCCGGATCTGGCGGCGGGTCTGGCGACACCGGCCGATCTGGCGCGGCTGCCGCTTCTGCATCAGGATGACCTGGATTTCCTGCGACCGCGGGCGAATTGGGCGGCGTGGTTCGCGGCGGCCGGATTGTCGCCACCGCCCGATACCGGTCCGCATTTCAGCCAGGCCGATCACGCGGTGACAGCCGCACTGGCCGGGGCCGGGGCGATCCTGGGGCGCCCGTCGCTGACCGAAGGGCATCTGCAGCAGGGGCAGCTGGTCATGCCGTTCGAACTGACGCTTGGCGTCAGCGCGGTCTACCGGTTCGTATGCCCAATGGGGGCTGAAACCCGCCCGCAGGTGGCGCGGTTCCTGGCCTGGCTGGAGGCCGAACTGGATGGGCTGCGCGCGATCATCGCCGCGCGCCGCCCTGGGTAAGGATCAAGAGGCCGAAAGCCGGGTGATCGCCTCTTTCAATTGCAGTTTCTCTTTCTTGAGACGCGCGATTTCCAGGTCGTCGGTGCCGGGGCTGCGTTGCGCCGATTCGACCGCGTCGGACAGAACCTGGTGCTTTTTCTTCAGTTCCTGAAGATGCGTGCTCAAGGCCATGTTTTCCTCCTTTTTGGACAAGCCCCGCGAGTCCACCACAGATCGGCGCACCTGTCACGCTGCGCCTGCGAAGGGCGGGGGCGTGATACAAAGCTAAGTATGCAAAAGGTTGATGCAAGGTTAATGATTGAGACCAAGTGCCGCGCCCGCGCGCAGCACGGCGCGAATTTCGGCGGTGTAATCCTCGGAATCGCGGCCATGCTCCGGGCCGTCATGCAGAATCAGCGGCGCGGCCAGAACGAATGGCGCCCGGCCACCCTTGATCGCGCTCAGCAGGATCCGGCCCGGCGGACGGCCGGCCCTCCCGGCGACCGGCCAGACCGCGATGCTGCCCAGCCGCTGGTCGATCGCGCGCAGCAGTTCGGGCAGCCGCTCGATCCGCTGGATCACCGATAGCCGTCCCTTCGGCGCCAGCCGCCGGGTCGCCACCTCGATCCAGTCCGCCAAGGGCGTGTCGCCACCAAAGGCGGTGTCGCGATCCGCCGCGCGCGACCCGGTGCCCCGGGCGCGGTCGAAATAGGGCGGGTTCATCAGCACGTGGTCGTAGCTGTCGCGCAATTCACCCGGCAGGTCGCGCAGGTCGGCACAGGCGATGCGGGCCGCGATGCCGTTGTCGTCGGCGTTGCGCCGGGCCAGGTCGGCATAGGCGGGCTGCAGCTCGACCCCGGTCAGGGCCAGCCCCGGCACCCGTGCGCCAAGGCACAGCAAGGCGGCCCCGGTGCCGCAGCCCAGCTCCAGCACGCGTTGCCCCGCCCGCGCCGGCACGCTTGCGGCCAGCAGCACAGGGTCCACCCCGGCGCGATAGCCCTGCCTGGGCTGCCACAGGGTCAGCCGCCCGCCCAGAAAGGCGTCGCGGGTCAGATCAGGCGAGGGTTTCGATACCATTGTCGCGCAGGATCGAAGAGGCCATGAAATGATCCTCGCGCCGCACCATCAGCCGGCGCGGCAATATGCCGATGGAGCCTTCGAGAACGCTCATGTTTACGTCCAGTTCGAAGACTTCTATACCCTCTCCACCAAGCAGGGCCTTGGCAAAGGCGATCACGGTCGGGTCGGTGCTGCGCAAGAGTTCCTTCATGGGTCAGACCTAAGGCGATCCGGCCGCCGGAGTCGAGCAATTGCAGGAGAAGTCCATGTCGCTGGATGCCGCGACCAAGCCCCATGACCGCCTGGCCGAGGCGCTCGCCCCCGACATGCAGGCGGTCAATGCCCTGATCCGCGCGCGCATGGCCAGCGAACATGCCCCCCGCATCCCCGAGGTCACCGCCCATCTGATCGAGGCCGGGGGCAAGCGGCTGCGGCCCATGCTGACGCTCGCCGCGGCGCGGTTGTGCGGCTATGACGGGCCCTATCACATCCACCTGGCCGCGACGGTGGAATTCATCCATACCGCGACCCTGCTGCATGACGATGTGGTCGACGAAAGCGCGCAACGGCGTGGCCGACCCACCGCCAACCTGCTGTGGGACAACCAGTCCTCGGTGCTGGTGGGGGATTACCTGTTCGCGCGCTCGTTCCAGCTGATGACCGAAACCGGCAGCATCCGGGTGCTGCGGATCCTGTCCGACGCGGCGGCGACCATCGCCGAGGGCGAGGTGCTGCAACTGACCGCCGCCCGCGACATCGCCACCACCGAGGCGACCTACATGAAGGTCATCCGGGGCAAGACCGCGGCGCTGTTTTCCGCGGCGACCGAGGTCGGCGGGGTGATCGCCGGCCAGGACGACACCGTGGTGCGGGCGCTGTTCGACTACGGCGACGCGCTGGGCATCGCCTTCCAGATCGTCGACGACCTGCTGGACTATGTCGGCACCGATGCGACGGGCAAGAATATCGGCGACGATTTCCGCGAACGCAAACTGACCCTGCCGGTGATCAAGGCGATCGCCCATGCCGATGACACCGAGCGCGCCTTCTGGAGCCGCACCATCGGCAAGGGGCAGCAGGACGACGGCGACCTGGACGAGGCGCTGCGCCTGATGGCCCGCCACGGCACGATCGAGGCGACCCGGATCGAGGCGCATGACTGGATCGGGCGGGCGCGTGCCGCGCTGGCCGCGCTGCCGGCGCATCCCTTGCGCGACATGCTGGACGACCTGGCCGATTACGTGGTGGCGCGGGCGGTCTGAGGGCGGCTCAGACCGGGGCTTCGTCGGTCTCGGCCACCCACCAGCCCGGGTATTGCGCGCGCAGGGCGGCGCCCGCCGCGTCGCGGGCGGCATCATCGGCGAAGAGCGCGAAACAGGTGGCGCCCGATCCCGACATCCGCGCCAGCAGACAGCCGTCCTGCGCCCGCAGCGCCGCCAGCACCGTGCCGATTTCGGGCGCCAGTTTCAGGGCCGGGGCTTCCAGGTCATTGCGCTGTTCGGCCAGCCAGCCGATCCAGGCGGCGGTGTCGAACGGGTCGGGCATGTCCGGCCCGAGCGGCGCATTGTCCCGCCGCGCGAGCCCGGCAAAGACCCGCGGCGTCGCCAGCGTCACGCCCGGATTGACCAGCAGCATGTCCAGCATCGGTGCCGGGCCCAGCGGCGTCAGCACCTCGCCCACGCCTTGCATCCGCTGCAATTCGGGCGACAGGCAGACCGGGACGTCGGCGCCCAGCGACAGCACGTCGTCGGGCCGCGGCAGGCCCCAAAGGCGCGACAGCGCGCGCAAGGTCGCCGCCGCATCCGCCGAGCCGCCGCCGATGCCCGAGGCGACCGGAAGCACCTTGTCCAGCGTGATCGCGGCCCCCCGGTCGCTGCCGAACAACCGCGCGGCGCGCAGAACCAGGTTGTCCTCGGCCGACAAGCCGGCGGCGAACGGGCCGGTGATCCGAAGGCTCAGGCCCTTGGCCGGCCGCACGGTGACGCGATCGCCCAGCCCGGTGAAACAGACCAGCGAGTCGAGCCGGTGATAGCCGTCGGCGCGCTGCCCGGTGACATGCAGACACAGGTTGATCTTGGCCGGCGCGGTTTCCGTCACCGGGGCGGTGTCAGCCGTCATGCTCCACCATGTGGATCGGCTCGGCGCCTTCCTCGATCAGCACCTGGTCCAACCCGACCTCCAGCTTGCGGCGGATGCGGTCGGCCAGGTCGTCCTCGGGGTCGAAGGACAGCGCCCGGTGCCATTGGAACCGCGCCTCGCGCATCCGGCCCACGGCCCAGTAGACATCGCCCAGGTGGTCGGTGATGATCGGGTCCAGCGGCTCCAGCTCGACCGCGCGTTCCATGTGGCCGACCGCCTCGTCATAGCGGCCCAGCCGATACAGCACCCAGCCCAGGCTGTCGGTGATCGCACCGCTTTGCGGCCGGGCGCGGGCGGCGGTCTCGATCATGTCCAGCGCCTCGTCCAGCTTTTCCTGCCGTTCGACCAGGGAATAGCCCAGATAGTTCAGCACCGAGGGCTGATCGGGGCTGAGCCCGAGCGCGGCGCGGAAATCGGCCTCGGCCGGGTCCCAGTCGCCCAGCCGTTCATGGCTGATGCCGCGCACATAGAGCAGCCACCAGCGCAGGTCGTGATCCTGCGGCAGAAGGGTCAGGGCGCGGTCATAGGCGTCGCGGGCGCCTGCGTGGTCGTCGTCCCGGCGCAGCGCGTCGCCCAGTTCCGAATGCACCGCCGGCAGGTCGGGATGCGACCGGGCCAGGCCGCGCAGGATCTCGATCCCGGCCTCCAGGCTGCCGCCGGCGATCCGCGCCTGGGCGCGGCCCAGTTCGGCCGTCGGGAACATCGGATCGGTCGGGTCGACCCGGGCAAAGGCCTCGGCGGCCAGGTCGTATTGCGTCATCCTTTCCAGCACCCGGCCGGCGGTGATCACCGCGTTGGCTTCGGCCGGATGCAGGTAATCGGCCAGGCGCGCATAGGTCAGCAGGAACGTGTCATCGGCCTCGCCGTCCAGCGCCTGGGCGACGGCAAGGAACCCGGTGGCCAGCCCTTCGACCGGGTCGCGCACCGCGTCGAAGGGCAGGGCGCGCCGGTCGGCGATCGCGGCGCGCAGCGGATCGACCGTCGGGTCGCCGGCAAAGCCGCGCTCCAGCAGGTCTTCGGCGCGGTCGAATTCGCCCAGCCGGGTCAGGATCGTCACATGCACCAGCACAGAGCCGCGGGTCGGCATCACGCCGCTGGGCCCGGGGCGCGACAGGATCTCGTCGGCGCCTTCGTCGTCGCCCACCAGCGCCAGCGCCAGGGCCTTGTGATACAGGCCGATGCTGCGCAGGCCGGATTGTTCGGCGACCTCGTCGAAGGCGGTCAGTGCGCGGTCCATCTGGCCCTTTCCGGCAAAGGCCCAGGCCTGGGACAGCCCGTCGATCAGCGGCCCGGCGCTGTGGCCCTCTTCGAGCGTGGCAAAGACCTCGTCCCAATCGCCCGACCGGATCGCATGGGCGATCAGCACGAGGCTGGCCAATTCGCTGTCATGGCCGCTGTCGAACAGCGCCTCGGCCACCGGCACGGCGCGGGCGACCTGGCCCTGGCCGACATGGGCGGCGATCACCCGTTCCATCAGCGCGATATTGCCCGGATCGGCCGCCAGGGCGCGGGTGAAGAACCGGGTCGCGGCGGCGTAATCGTTCGCCAGCCCGGCGGTTCGGGCGGCCAGATAGGCCCCCGGATCGGGGTCCGCACCGGCGCCAAGGGGCGTCAGGGCGGTGGCGAGGGCAAGGGCCAGTCGGCGCATCACGCGGGGTCTCCTGATCTGCTCGTGGCAACAACCTAGGCTGTGTGCCCCGCGGCGGCAAACGGCTTTGGGCCAGAACGGCCGCCCATCGGCGCGACCGGCGCGCAATCGCCTACATGTTGGGATAGTTCGGCCCGTCGCCGCCCTGGGGCACCGTCCAGTGGATGTTCTGGCTGGGATCCTTGATGTCGCAGGTCTTGCAATGGACGCAGTTCTGGAAGTTGATCACGAATTGCGGGGCGCCGTCCTTTTCCACCACCTCGTAGACACCGGCCGGGCAATAGCGCTGGGCCGGTTCGGCGAATTTCGGCAGGTTGACCGCGATCGGCACCGTCGCGTCCTTGAGGCGCAGGTGGCTGGGCTGGCTTTCCTCGTGATTGGTCATCGAGAAGCTGACATTGGTCAGCCGGTCGAAGCTCAGCTTGCCATCCGGTTTCGGGTAGTCGATCGGCTGATGCCTGTCGGCCGGTTCCGTCGCCGCGGCATCGGATTTGCCGTGTTTCATCGTGCCGAACAGGCTGAGCCCGAACAGGTTGTTGGTCCACATGTCGATCCCGCCCAGGGCCAGGGACGCGGTCAGCCCCCATTTCGACCACATCGGCTTGACGTTGCGGACCTTTTTAAGGTCCTGGCCGATCGCGCCCTCGCGCACCTGCGTGTCGTAATCGGTCAATTCGTCACCCGCGCGGCCCGCGCCGATCGCCGCATGGGCGGCCTCGGCGGCGGCGATGCCCGACAGCATGGCGTTGTGGTTGCCCTTGATGCGCGGCACGTTGACCATGCCCGCAGAACAGCCCAGCAGGGCGCCGCCGGGAAAGCAGGTCTTTGGCAGCGACTGGTAGCCGCCCTCGGAAATCGCCCGCGCGCCATAGGCGATGCGCTTGCCGCCCTTCAGCAGCTCGGCCACCATCGGATGGTGCTTGAAGCGCTGGAATTCGTGGTAGGGCGACAGGTGGGGATTGCGGTAGTTCAGGTGCACCACGAAGCCGACATAGACCTGGTTGTTGTCCAGGTGATAGAGGAACGACCCGCCGCCCGCGCGCTTGCCCAGCGGCCAGCCCATGGTGTGGGTGACCGTGCCTTCGCGGTGCTTTTCGGGGTCGATCTCCCAGATCTCCTTCATGCCCAGCCCGTATTTCTGCGGGCAGGCATCGGCGTCCAGGCTGTATGTGCCGATCACTTCCTTGGACAGCGATCCGCGCACGCCTTCGCCCAGGAACACGTATTTGCCGCGCAATTCCATCCCGGGCTCGGTATTCGGTCCATAGGACCCGTCGGGTTCCAGGCCAAAGACACCGGCGACCACGCCCGCGACCTCTCCGTTTTCGCCATAGACCAGCTCCGAACAGGACATGCCGGGAAAGATCTCGACCCCCAACGCTTCGGCCTGTTCGGCCATCCAGCGGCAGACATTGCCCATCGAGACGATGTAATTGCCGTGATTGTCCATCAGCGGCGGCATCGGCCAGTTCGGGATCCGCACCTGGCCGCCGGCGCCCAGCATGTAGAAATTGTCCTTGCGCACCGGCACGTCGAGCGGCGCGCCGCGCTCTTTCCAGTCGGGGATCAGCGCATCGAGGCCGACCGGGTCCAGCACCGCGCCCGACAGGATATGGGCCCCGACCTCGGAGCCTTTTTCCAGCACCACGACGCTCAGATCCGGGTCCAGCTGTTTCAGCCGGATCGCCGCCGACAGGCCGGCCGGCCCGGCGCCGACGATGACCACGTCGTAATCCATGGAGTCACGTTCGATCTGGGTCATCTTCTGGCTCTCCCGGCTGTCCATGCGTCAGGTATCGCCGCTCCAGATAGCCTGTCGGGCGGTCCGGGGCAATTGCGACACGGCGTTACAACAGGCGGGGATTTCCGCGCTTTTGCATGCGCGCCTCTTGACCTTTTACCCCATGGCCCTGTTATGAACGCTGACTTGGAGACCGCGACCGATGGAGCGCCCGATGGAAAAGATCCCGCTGACACGCGCCGGCTATGACAAGCTGGGGGCCGAGCTCAAGCAGCTCAAGTCGGTCGAGCGGCCCGCGATCATCCGTGCCATTTCCGAGGCGCGCGAACACGGCGATCTGTCCGAAAACGCCGAATACCATTCCGCCAAGGAAAAGCAGGGCTTCATCGAGGGGCGCATCAAGGAGCTCGAGGGGCTGATGGGCCGCGCCGAGGTGATCGACCCGGCGAAACTGTCCGGTTCGGTCAAGTTCGGTGCCACGATCCAGCTGGTGGACGAGGATACCGACGAGGAAAAGACCTACCAGATCGTCGGCGAATACGAGGCCGATATCGAGGCCGGCAAGCTCAACATCAAATCGCCCCTGGCCCGCGCCCTGATCGGCAAGGAGCAGGGCGACAGCGTCGAGGTGCGCACGCCGGGGGGCGAAAAGTCCTACGAAATCCTCGATATCCGTTACGTCTGACGGGGCGCGGGGGTGACCGGTCAGGGTGACAGCAAGGCCGACGCGGCGCTTTCGGCGGCGTCGCGGCCCCGCGACGGCGGGCTGACCGCGGCCGAATTGATCGCCATCGCCTTGTCGGGTCTGTGGCTGCTGATTTCGGGCTTCTTCTTCCTGCGGCTGCCGGCGGATGCGCTGGGCGCCGCCGATGGCGCGCGCACGCTGCGCTTCATCATGGCGCTGATGGGGATCTTCCTGCCGATCGCGATGATCTGGGTGGCGGCGCTGGCCGCGCGCTCGTCGCGGGTCGTGCGCGAGGAAAGCCGCCGTCTGCAGGCCGCGATCGACGCCATGCGCCAGACCTATGTCGCCGACCGCCAGGCCCGCGGCACCGGGATCGACCACACGGTCGAACGCCGCCTGAACGAAATCGCCCGGGCCGCGCAAAAGGCCGAAACCGCGCTGGCCACCTTTCACACCAGCCGCCAGGCCGCCGCCGCCGCCGCGCCCGGCGCCGCCGCGCCGGCCAGCGCCGCGCCCGCCGACGATCAGCCGACCCTGGCGCTGGGCACCTCGGCCGAGGACATGGCCCCACCGCTTCCCCGCGCCGACCTGATCCGGGCGCTGAACTTTCCCGACACCGAGGATGACGAGGTCGGCTTCGCCGCCCTGCGCCGCGCCCTGAAGGACCGCAAGGCCAAGGAGCTGATCCAGGCCAGCCAGGACATCCTGACCCTGCTGTCCCAGGACGGCATCTACATGGACGACCTGCGCCCCGACCGTGCCCGGCCGGAATTCTGGCGCCGCTTCGCGCAAGGCGAACGCGGCCGCGCCGTCGCCGCCCTGGGCGGGGTGCGCGACCGGTCCTGCCTGGCGCTGGCCGCCGGGCGGATGCGCGAAGACACGATCTTTCGCGACGCGGTCCATCATTTCCTGCGCAAATACGACGTGATGCTGCAGGGCTTCGAGCGCGACGCCAATGACGAGGAACTGGCCCAGCTGGCCGAGACCCGCACCAGCCGGGCCTTCATGCTGCTGGGCCGCGTCACCGGGTCCTTCGACTAGGGCCGGTGGGGTGAAACCCCACCCTGCATCGCCGCCGGTCGGGTGGGGTTCCACCCCGCCACATCACGCCTAGCGCAGGGTCCAGACCATCGTCGTTGCGCCGTCGAAGCCGAACAGGTGCCGCAGCGGTCCGGTTCGCGCCCGTGCGACCGGTTCGAAGCCGCGCCGCTCATATAGCCGCCGGGCGCGGTCATTGCCGTCGATCACGTCCAGCCGCACCGCCGAATAGCCCCGGGCCAGCGCCTCGCGGCCCAGCGCCCCGATCAGGTCCGACCCGACACCGCGGCCCCGCGCCTCGGGGGCGACGAAGATCCCGTCGACCAGGAACCGGGCATTGTCCAGGTCGCGTTCCAGCAGGCTCAGCGCCGTGGCCCGCCACAGCCCGCCGAACAGGCCATAGCTGCCGACCAGATCCGCGATCCCGAAATCGAGCAGCGCGCCGGACCGGGTCTTGAACCCGGCGACCCCGGTCAGATGGCCCAGCCCATCCCGGGCCACCAGGGCGTGATCCGGGTCCAGTCGCGGCGCGATGAAGGCGCGGGCGCGATCCCCGGGCCCCAGGGTCCGGCCCAGCTTGGCGCCGAACGCCTCCCAATAGAGGGCGGCGATACGGCCCCGTTCGGCCTCGGAGAACCCCCGGCTCACGGCCATGTGGCGACTTGTGTCAGCGCGGCCTCATGGCCCAGTCCCAGGATCCAGCCCTCGGCCCCGGTGTCGGGCACCTCCAGCAGCGGCGCCAGCGCCGGCCCCAGTCGCGCCAGCGCCCGCGCCATCACCATGACCTGCACCGCGTCCTTGACCGGATGCAGAGGCGATGCCGCCGCCACCGCCGGCGCGATCAGCGACGGCCAGATCTCGACCATGGCGATGGGCCGGTCCAGCGGCTCGAACGGCCAGATGGCGACCTGCCCGGCAAAGCGGCGCCTGAGGCGGGCCAGCACCGGCAGGCCCATCAGGACCTGGCTGCCCACCGCCCCGGCGCCCGACAATTGCCAGCAGGTAAAGGCCCCCTTGGCGCGCTGTTCGCAGACCCGCCGCTCGGGGAAGGGGTTCGGCGTGCGCACCCGCCCCTTGCGCGGCAGGTGATCCACGTCGCGTTTCAGCCCGTTGCCCCAGAACGGCCCGACCCCGGGCAGGCTCGAATTGATCTGTCCCGCGATCTCGAACCTGTTGTTGGCGTTGGGTGCATCTTCGATCCGGGCCTCCAGCCAGTCCCACAAGGCCAGGGCGTCCTCCGTCCCGGTGATCGCCTCGGAGAACCCGGCGGGATAGCCGAAGGGAAAGTCGAACCCCGCCAGAACCCGCCGCCCGGCCGCGCGCTCGGCCTCGAACCGGTCCGTTAGCCAGGCTTCGGCCAGTTGCCGGTTGCGGCAATAGACGGGATTTTCAGGGCCGTCCGGGGTTTCGGCCCCGATCCAGATCGCATCGGCCTTTGGGCGCGGGCCGCGATCGTTGCCGCCGGACCAGTCGACCATCAGGATCGTGTCCCAGCCGGTCACGCCCAGCCCTCTGCCCGGGCCAGATCCTCGGGCGTGTTGATGTTGAAGAAGGGGGGCGGGTCGGTGTCCTCGAACCGCACCGGCGTGGCACCGATCGCCTCGGCCCAGTCGCCGACCTTGCGGGTGCCGGCATCGAGCGCCGCGCGCAGCCCCGGTGCCGCCGCGACGGGCCATAGCCCGAAGACCGGGTGGGGACCGTCCGCGGTGGCGGCGATGGCCGGGGCGCCCGCGGCCGCCAGCCGGTCCACCAGGTCGGCCGGAAAGACCGGGGTGTCGGCGGCAACGGTGACGACACTTTGCGCGCCCTGCGCCAAGGCCCAGTCCAGCGCGGCCAGGATCCCCGCCAGCGGCCCGGCAAAGCCCGCGACCGGATCGGGCAGGACCGGCAGGCCGAAGGTTGCGAACCGCGCCGGGTCACCATTGGCGTTGATCGCAAGCGCGCCCGCCTGCGGCGCCAGCCGGTCGATCACATGGGACAGCATCGGCCGCCCGCCCAGCCACATCAGCGCCTTGTCGGTGCCGCCCATCCGGCGCCCGCGGCCCCCGGCCAGGATGACCGCCGGCGGCCTAGCCACGCCCGATCCGCGCCCGCGCCTCGGCCACCAGGGCCTTCACCGCCGCCGCGTCGCCGATCGCGGTCCTGGGCAGGCCGAACCCGACCCCGCCGCTGGTCAGCACCACGACCTCGCGCCCCTCGACCACATCGTCGATATGGGTCCAGGCGGTGACCCACTGGGTCGCGCCAGAGCGATAGACCAGGCCGGTCTCGGTCAGGCTGATTTCTTCCGGGCCGGCCAGGCGCGGCGTGCCGACGATCCCGCGGGCCAGGCGGTGAAGGGGCAGGGTGATCCCGGCGAACCAGATCGCACCGCCGGCCAGGGCGCCGAACGGCAGCGCGACCGCGGGGGGCAACCCGATGCGGGGCGCCAGCAGCGTCATCACGCCCAGCCCGCCGATCGCCGCCAGGGCCAGGCTGGCCGTGCCCAGAACGGCTTCGCGAAACCGCATCGCCCGGGTGCCCAGCGTCTGCCCGGCCAGCACCATCGCCTCCAGCATCTGGGCCTTGCTGGTCCGGAACGCGAACCGATCCTGTGGCATGTCGTATCCCCTCACGGCACCGCTTTACCCTTCTGGCCGCGCAGCATAAGGCAGTCCAATGACAGCCTCCAGCCCGACCTCGCCCTTCCTGCTCGGCCTGCGCGACGGCTTGCCGTTCATCGTCGTGGTCGGCCCCTTCGCGCTGCTGTTCGGGGTGGTCGCGACCGAGGCGGGCTTGCAACTGTCCCAGACCATGGCCTTTTCGACCGTGGTGATCGCCGGTGCGTCGCAATTCGCGGCGTTGCAGCAGATCCAGATCGGCGCGCCGACCCTGATGGTGGTGGCCACCGCGCTGGCGGTGAACCTGCGCATGGCGATGTATTCGGCCGCGCTGACCCCCTGGCTTGGCCCGGCGCCGTTCTGGCAGCGGGCGTTGATCGCCTATGCCATCGTCGACCAGACCTATGCCCTGTCCGTCGCCCGGTTCGAACAGAACCCGGCCTGGTCGATCCCCCAGCGGGTGCGCTATTTCTTCGGCACGGTCACCCCGATCCTGCCGCTCTGGGTGCTGCTGACGGCGGTGGGGATGCTGGTCGGCGCGGCGATCCCGGGCTGGCTGGCGCTGGATTTCGCGGTGCCGATCTGTTTCCTGGCGATCATCGGCCCGATGCTGCGCACCCCGGCGCATATGGCCGCGGCGCTGACCTCGATCCTGCTGGCGCTGGTGTTTTCCGGGCTGCCCTACGGTTCGGGCCTGCTGCTGGCCGCGGTCTGCGCCATGATCGTCGGCGCCCGGGTCGAGATCTGGGCCGAGGCGCGCCGGACATGACCCAGGTCTGGACCATCATCCTGGTGCTGGGGGCCGCGACCTATCTGGTGCGGCTGTCGTTTCTGGGGCTGGTCGGTGACCGGCCGCTGCCGGCCTGGCTGATCCGGCATCTGCGCTATACCGCCGTCGCCGTGCTGCCCGGGCTGGTCGCGCCGCTGGTGCTGTGGCCCGAGGCGACCGGTGGTGCGCCCGACCCCGCCCGGCTGGCCGCGGCGGCGGTGACGCTGGGCGTGGGGCTGTGGCGCAAATCGGTGCTTTGGGCGATGGGGGCGGGGGCGGCGACGCTTTACGCCGGGCTGGCGCTTACGGGCTGGGCGACAGGCTGACGAAACTGTCGAATTCGGCCAAGGCCTCGGACTTGTCGTCGGAATCGGTTTCCCGGTGTTCGCGCTGGCGCACCCCGGGCAGGGCGGCGAACTGGCGCATCAGGTTGTCGGGAAACCAGGTCGTGCGCAGCGATTCGAGCCCCGGCAGCCGCCGCAAAACGGCCGAGGTATCGGTGGTGCAGCGCGCCTTGGCCACCGGCCCGGCGGCCTCGACCCCGCGCAGGGCCATCTCGGCCGCCTCGGCCGAAACCTCCAGGTGCTGGATCACCGTGTAATAGGTGATCCGGCTGTGATAGCTGACATAGAAATCGGCGATCCGCGGCGTGATCCCGTAATGCACGTCGTTGCGTTCGGGGATGCTGGGATGGCCGAAAGTGCCGGCAGGGTCGAAGATCACCCGCTGGCTGGCATTGATCATCAGGCCGGTATGGGCGCCGTTATCGGTGCCGGTGTTCTTCATCGTGAACAGGGTCAGGGCCGGCGGCCCCGGATGGACATAGGCCGCGCGCTGCACGACATCATCGGGCGCCCAGGCATATTCGCCGCTGCCGCAGGCGGCCAACGCCAGCGGCGCGCCGATCAGGAACCCGCGTCGGTCCATTCCGGTCAGGCGTTGATCAGGGCCAGCAGGATCAGCGCGACGATGATGACGATCGAGGCCCGGACGGTCAGGGCCATGAACCCGGCAAAGGTCTGTTCCTGGGTGCGGATATCCATCTCGCCGTGCTTGTGGTCAGCCATGTCTTGGTCCTTGCAGCGTGGTCGTTTCGTCGCTCAATAGTCGATTCATCCGGCCCTGTCAGCCCCGGCCGTGACCGTCACTCGGCCGCGTCCTCAAGGTCGCTGGCCAGGCGGAACCCGATGCGCACCGGCTCGGCCTTGTCCCGGGGCCGGGGCAGGGCGCGCAGCATCACCGACAACTGGGTCACGTGCTGGATCAGCTGGGTGCGGGTGCCGGTGGCGTCACTGCCGTAGAAGGTGATGAGGTCGGGATCGAAATAGCCCAGCCCCTCGATCCGCAGGACACCGGTGGTGTCGCCGGCAAAGCCCATCGCGACCTCGTGATCCGCATCCAGCCGGTCCTCGAAATTCTTGATGTAGAGGATCAGCCGCTCATAGGCCCAGCGCGCCGGGCTCTTGCCCTCGGCGGGGGATTGAAGCGCCCGGGGCAGGCCTTCGGTATCCTGCGGCTTGCGGGTCGGGTCGGCATGGACCTCGTGCACCTGCGGCAGGGCGGTGGCCTCGTGGGCCTCGGCGGTGGTGGCGATGGGGGGGTCGGTCATTGCGGGAGTATCGGCGCAACAATGGGCCGCGTGCAACCTTTGAGCCATACCGGCGCGGCGTTCGGCCTACACCGCCTGGAACCAATACGCGCCGTCGTCGCCCAGCCGGCGCCGGGCCCGGCCGGCCTGGTGCAGGTGGTTGAGATGCGCCACCGCCTCGACCAGCGCGAGGCCATATGCGCCCTCGTCGATCTCGCGCTTGAAGAGCGGGGCGAAACAATCGCGGGCCCGGCGCGGTTCGGCCAGGTGGTCGACCAGCCGGGCCAGGGCGCCGTGGTGGTTTTCGGCCAGCTGGTCCAGCCGGGTCGGCAGCCCGCGATAGGGCAGCTTGTGACCGGGCAGGACCAGCTGCGCCTCGGTCGCGTGCGGGGCGAGCCGGGCGCAGGCGGCCAGCCAGTCGGCCAGCGGGTCGGCCTCGGGCTCGGTCGGGTAGACGCCGATATTGGGGCTGATCGACGGCAACAACTGATCGCCGCCCAGCACCAGCTCGCCATCCACCGACCAGAAGGTCGCGTGTTCGGGGGCGTGGCCATCGCCCATGCGCACGATCCAGTCGCGCCCGCCGATGGTGATCGTCTGGCCCTCGGTCAGCCGGGTATAGCCCAGCGGCAACGTGTGGACGCAATCGGCGAAGTTGAACGGGCGCTCGTCCATCCGCTGGGCAAGGATGTCCGCGCGCATGCCGGCGCGGGTGTAGAATTGCACGGTCTCGGGCGGATAGCTGGCCTGTTCGTCCAGCACCAGCATCCGCGCCATCAGCCAGCCGGTGCG
The DNA here is from genome assembly GCA_001314655.1 of Rhodobacteraceae bacterium HLUCCA08. Classification (GTDB taxonomy): domain Bacteria; phylum Pseudomonadota; class Alphaproteobacteria; order Rhodobacterales; family Rhodobacteraceae; genus Salibaculum. The sequence continues at coordinate 148,656 of LJSF01000043.1, forward strand.
CGGCATCGCCAGCGCGGCCCCCCGCGCCACGAACCAGCCCGCGAGGCCGACATGGTCGGGGTGGTGATGGGTGCAGATCACCCGCGTCACCGGCCTGCCCGCCAGAGGCCCGTCCAGCAGCTCCTGCCACAGCGCCCGGCCCTTGCGGCTGTCGACCCCGGTATCGATCAGGGTCCAGCCGTCGCCGTCATCCAGGGCGAAGACGTTGACATGGTCCAGCGCCATCGGCAGCGGCAGGCGCATCCACAGCACGCCCGTCGCCACCTCGATCGCGGTGCCGCGCTCGGGCGGGGCGTCCCACGGATAGCGTATCCCGGCCCGATCCTTCATGCGTTGTCTTGTCCCTTCATCCCGGCAGAAACCCATCGGCCCGGCGTTGCCCACGGAGCGCCGGCTCAGGCCTCCAGGTCGTTCGCTGTCACCGCCATGACCGGCGCGGCGCCGTCACGCAATTGCGCCAGCAGCCCCTGATGTTCGGGCAGCATCCGCCCGATATAGAACCGCGCCAGCCGGGCGCGCCCGCTGCCCGGTGCGGCCTGGGCCGCGGCCAGGTGATAATGCGCCCCCAGCACCCGGGCGAAGGCCCGCAGATAGGGCACCGCGCCGGCATCGCGATCCTCGGCCGGCTGGCCCAGCAGCCATTCGGTCGCCTCGCGCAGGGTCTCGGCGGCCTGCCACAGCGGTTCGGCCAGGTCCGGGGCGCGGCCGCGGGCAGCCTCGGCGGCGGCCTCGACCTCGTCCAGCAGGCGGAACGCGGCCTCTCCGCCATCGGCCATCTTGCGGCCGACCAGATCCATCGCCTGGATCCCGTTGGTGCCTTCGTAGATCGTCGACACGCGGATATCGCGGGCGAATTGCGCGGCGCCGGTTTCCTCGATCACGCCCATGCCGCCCCAGACCTGGATGCCCGTCTGGGCGACCTCGTTGCCGATATCGGTGCCGAAGGCCTTGGCGATCGGCGTCAGCAGCGCGGCGCGGGCGGCCCAGTCGGCCTCGCCGGTGGCGTGCTGCATGTCGATCGCCGCGGCGCAGGCCATGCAGATCGACCGGGCGGCAAAGATCTCGGCCTTCATCGTGGCCAGCATCCGCCGGACATCCGGGTAGTCGATGATCACCGACCGGCCCTGGCGGCGCTCCTGCGCATGGGCCAGGGCGTGCTGATAGGCGGCCTCGGCCACGCCCACCCCTTGCGTGCCGACGCCAAGCCGGGCGTTGTTCATCATCGTGAACATCGCCGCCAGCCCGCCATTCGGCTGCCCCACCATCCAGCCGGTCGCGCCGGAATAGTCCATCACGCAGGTGGGCGAGGCATGCAGGCCCAGCTTGTGCTCCAGGCTGACGACCCGCAGATCGTTGCGCGCGCCGGGCGTGCCGTCCGGGTTCGGCAGGAATTTCGGCACCAGGAACAGCGAAATCCCCTTCGATCCCGCCGGCGCATCGGGCAGCCGGGCCAGCACCAGGTGGCTGATGTTCTCCGTCAGATCGTGATCGCCCCAGGAAATGTAGATCTTTTGCCCGGTGATCGCATGGCTGCCGTCGCCATTGGGGTCGGCCCGGGTGCGCAGCGCGCCCAGATCGGTGCCGGCCTGCGGCTCGGTCAGGTTCATCGTCGCGCCCCATTCGCCGCTGGTCAGGCGCGGCAGATAGAGCGCCTTCAATTCGTCGCTGGCATGGGCCTCGAGCGCCTCGATCTGGCCCTGGGTCATCAGCGGCTTGAGCCCGAAGGACAGGCAGGCCCCGTTCATGAACTCGTTGACCGCGTTGGTCAGCGACAGGGGCAGGCCCATCCCGCCATGTTCGGGGTCGGCCGAGGCGCCCATCCAGCCGCCCGCCGCCATTTCGGCATAGGCGTCGCGAAACCCGTCGGGGGTGCGCACCACGCCGTTCTCCAGCACCGATCCCTGCTGATCGCCGATCCGCTGCAACGGGGCCAGGACCTGGTCCATGAACCGTCCCGCCTCGGTCAGGATCGCCTCGGCCATGTCGGGGGTCGCCTCGGCGAATTTCCCGGTCCCCGCGACCGCGTCGAAGCCGACCACGTGATCGAGGACAAAGCGGATTTCATCGACCGGCGAACGATAGGGCATTGCAACCTCCCTCTGGCGCGGCGCTTGGCACCGGGCGGGCACCGGATTAAGAGCCTCTGAATGGGTCGAAACCTGACCGCCCCGCGGGGCAAGAGCAACGAAAACGCCACGTCATGAGCAATACGGAAACCCTTGCCCCGGATCGCGCCGGGATCGCCCGCGCCGCGGCGCTGCTGGGGCAGGGCGGGCTGGTCGGTTTTCCGACCGAGACCGTCTATGGCCTGGGCGTGGATGCGCGTGATGATGACGCGGTGGCCCGGCTGTTCGCGGCCAAGGGGCGGCCCGCCTTCAACCCGCTGATCGTGCATCTGCCCGACATGGCGCATGTGGCGGCCTATGCGCGGATACCGCCCGAGGCCGCCCGGCTGGCCGCGGCGTTCTGGCCCGGCGCCCTGACCCTGGTCCTGCCGCTGCGCGACGACGCCGGCCTGTCGCCGCTGGTCACGGCGGGGCTGTCGACGGTGGGCCTGCGGGTGCCCGACGCGCCGGTGGCGCAGGCGCTGTTGCGGGCCTTCGGCGGGCCGGTCGCGGCGCCGTCCGCCAATCCGTCCGGCCAGGTCAGCCCGACGACGGCGGCGCATGTGCTTGACGGTCTGGCGGGCCGGATCGACGCATTGGTCGATGGCGGGCCCTGCGGCGTGGGGGTCGAAAGCACCATCGTCGGCTTCGATCCCGCCCCGGTGCTGCTGCGGGCCGGCGGGTTGCCGGCCGAGGCGATCGAGGCCTGTCTGGGCCGCCCCCTGGGCCGGGCCGGCGACGCAATCACCGCGCCCGGGCAACTGGCCTCGCATTATGCGCCGCGCGGCCGGGTTCGGCTGAACGTGACCGACCCGCAACTGGGCGAGGTCGTGCTGGGCTTCGGCCCGGTGCCCTGCGATCTGAACCTGTCGCCGGCGGGCGATCTGACGCAGGCCGCGGCGCGGCTCTTCGACTGCCTGCACCGGCTGAACGCCATGGCGGCCGAACGGATCGCGGTGACGCCGATCCCCGATCACGGGCTTGGCCGGGCGATCAACGACCGGCTGGCCCGGGCCGCGGCGCCGCGCGGATAGGAGTGTTGCGCGGCACGCGGGGCGTTAACCCCCCCTTCGGACCGATCCACGCACCGACGTAATGCCGACGTGATGCCGCGGGCCGAAATTCCCGGATTTCCAGGCTGTTAACCGCGATTCGACGATTTCGGCCGGAACGCCGCGCGCGCTGCATCGAGTTTGCATTGACCGGAGACGCTCAGGCCCGGCCGCCCTCGGCCGACAGCAGCAGCGGGTCGATGCCCAGAACCTTGAGCGCGGCGGTCCATTTGTGTTCGTTCGCGCGGCCGAACAGGATGTCGTCGCGCGCGTCACAGGTCAGCCAGCCATTGCGCTGGAACTCGTCCTCCAACTGGCCCGGGCCCCAGCCGGAATAGCCCAGCGCCAGCAGCGACCGTTCCGGCCCGTCACCCTGGGCGAGGTCCTCGAGCACATCGAGCGTGGCGGTCAGCGCGACCCGGTCGGTGACCCGCATCGTGCCGTTGCCGGATTCGTAATCGCCTGAATGCAGAACGAAACCGCGCCCCGATTCCACCGGCCCGCCGTAATGGACGCGGATATCGCGCGCGTCGTCGCCGATCGGGATCGACAGCTGCTCCAGCAGGTCGGCAAAGCGCACATCGGGGGTGGGCTTGTTCACGATCAGGCCCATCGCGCCCTCGTCGGAATGGGCGCACAGATAGACCACGGAATGGTCGAACCTGGGGTCGCCCATGCCGGGCATGGCGATCAGAAGCTGGCCGGTCAGGTCGGTCGCATGCGCTGTCATGGCCCGATGATGTGGTGCCCGGGGGCCACGTGCAAGGGGCGTCTGGGGCGGTGATCTCCGGATCGTGACTTTTTCTTTCAGGTCCGCGCGCTTAATTGCACCTCATGCGCCGTATCGCCCCCCTTGCCCTGCTGCTTGCCAGCGCCCTGCCGGTTCGTGCCGAACCGGTGTCGGATCACGTCACCGTCAGCATCCTGCCCGGCTGGCGGACCGAGGCCGGCACCCATATGGCGGGCTTTCGGATCCGGATGGCGCCGGGCTGGCACACCTATTGGCGCGCGCCGGGCGATGCCGGTATCCCGCCCAGTTTCGACTGGACCGGATCCGACAATATCGCCGGGGCGGGCTTTCACTGGCCGGTGCCCGAGGTCATTGTCCAGAACGACATGCGGTCGATCGGCTACAAGGGCGACGTGGTGATCCCGATCGAACTGGCGCTGGACGATCCCGCGGCGCCGGCACGGATGGCCGGCCTGGTGCAGATGGGTGTCTGCCGGGACATCTGCATGCCGGTGCAGCTGAGTTTCGCCGCCGATCTGCCGGTCGGCGGGGATCGGCCGGCCGCCCTGGTCGCGGCGCTGGTGGATCAGCCGCTGGCCGCGGACCAGGCCGGTGTCGATGCCGTATCCTGTTCCGTCGCACCGATCGCCGATGGGCTGAGCGTGACCGCGACGGTCGACATGGCGCCGCTCGGCCCCGACGAGGCGGTGGTGATCGAGGCCGGCGATCCCACGATCTGGGTGAGCGAACCCGCCAGCCAGCGCGACGGTGCCCGCCTGACCGCGCAGGCCGACATGGTCCACGTGACCGGAGAACCCTTTGCCCTCGATCGGTCGCAAGTGCGGATCACGGTGATCGCGGCGGGCCGGGCGGTCGATATCCGCGGCTGCGGCGGTTAAGGGGCGGCGCCGGCCGTCCGGGTTCCCCGCGACACCACCACCGCGCTGACCAGATAGACCGCGACCAGCCACAGCGCCGTCGCGGCGGTGAATTGCGCCAGGGCCCCCGCCATGCCGATGCCGGACATCGGCAGGCCGGACAGCGCCGGCAGCGCGCTGCCGTTGACCAGGACCGGGGCGACCAGCACCGCGAACAGGCCGATCACGCCGGTCACGGCGATGCCGCCGGGCCAGGCCAGGCCGCGCCGGCCGCTGGTCAGGCCGCGCCGCGCGGCGCGGGTATAGCGCGCCACGTCGTCCTGCATGGCGATCAGCGCCGGGACCAGGAACAGCACCAGCACCACGCCGAAGCCCAGGCCATAGACCAGGGTGATCACCGTGGGCTTGAGGAATTCGGCCTGGCTGGAACCTTCGTACAACAGCGGGGCGAGGCCCAGAACGGTCGTCGCCGTGGTCAGGAACACCGCGCGCAACCGGTCCGCCGCCCCGTCGATGATCGCCGGCCTGATCCCGCGGGTTTCGGCATATTCGTCGATCGTCGTCACCAGCACGATGGAATCGTTGATGATGATCCCGACCATGCCCAGCAGGCCCACGATGGTGAACATCGACATCGGAATGCCCCATTGCTGATGCCCCCAGATCGTGCCGACCAGCCCGAACGGGATGATCGCCATGATGACCAGAGGCCGGGTCCAGCTGGAGAAAATCCAGGCCAGCGTCAGGTAGATCCCGGTCAGCACGAAGATCAGACCGATCCGCGCATCGTCGAGAAAGGCGTTTTCCTGCTCGGCCAGGCCGGAATAGGCCGACCGGACACCGAAAGCGGTCTCGACCCGGGGCAGGATGTCGTCCTGGATGATCTGCATCACCTCGGTTGCGCGCTGGGCGTCGTCGTCGCTCAGATCCCCGGTGACGGAAATCAGCAGCACGCCGTTTTCGCGCACGATCCGGGAAAAGCCGGTGCGGCTCTCGACGGTGACGATATCGGCCAGCGGAACATAGGCGCCGGCAGCGGTGCGCATCAGGGTGCGGTCCAGGAAATCGGCGGTCAGTTCATCCGCGGGCAATTGCACCGTGACCGTCGCGCTGCGGGTGCCGACCGGATAGCTGGCCGCCTCGACCCCGCCCAGGCGGTTGCGCAGAATCCGACCCAGGTCGTCGATGGTAAAGCCCAGCGCCTGGCCCTGGGGCGTGAGTTCTAGGATCAGCTCTTCCTTGTCATAGGCCAGGCTGTCCTCGAGCCCCGACACCTCGGGATAGGCCGCAAGGTCGGCCTTGAGCGCCTCGGCCGCCTGTTTCAGCGTCTCGGGCTCGGCCCCGAACAGCTGGATGTCGATATCGTCGCCGCCGGGCCCCGACCCCCAGCTGCGGAAGCTGACGGTTTCGGCCATCGGGTGGTTCACCACTTCCTCGGCGATGGCTCCGAAGAACGCGCTGCTGGAAAACGGCCGCATATCGGCATCGACGATCTCGATCGAGATCGCGCCCAGCTGGTCGGGCTCCTTGGTGTCGGCGCCGGCGATTCCGGGGCCGGCATTGCCGCCGATCTCGGCGACCACATAGGTCAGCGGGTTGATGCCGTGCTCGGCCTCGAAGCGGGCGGCGACGGTGTTGGTGGCGCGCTGCAATTCGCGCAGCATCTCCATCGAATCGTCGCGGGACGCGCCGGGCAACATGGCGAAATTCGCGGTGATCGAGCCCTGTTCGGGCGAATTGAAGAACCGCCATTGCACATCGCCGCGGATCACGCTGGCGGCCTGAAGCGCCAGCAGGCCGATGGCGCCGGCGATCACCGGATAGCGGGCCCGGATGACCCCGGCCATGAAGGGGCGGAACAGGCTGTGCCGCACCCAGGCGAAGCCCTGGTTGACCAGCTGCGAGGCGGCGTCGATCCCGGCATCCGACAGCATGTGCAGGATCGCCCGCTTGCGCGGCATCGGCGCCAGCAGAAAGCCCAGGACAACCGCCAGAACCCCGGCCAGGGCCGCCGCGATCCCGGCCTTGATCCAGGGCAGCTCGGCCAAGGGTGCGAGCCAGGACAGCCAGCCGATCGCCGCCAGCAGCCCCGCGCCCCAGACCCCGAAGGCCAGCAGCGTCACCGACAGCACCGCGCCCAGGAACATCACCGCCAGCGCGCCCAGCCCCATGCGCAAGGTGCTGAAGCCCTGGCGCGGACGCTCTTTCAGCGCCTTGGACATGTGATGCGGCAGGATCAGGAAACATTCGACCAGCGACGCGGCCAGCACCACGATCACGGTAAACGGGATATCGGCGATCATCGACCCGAAGCGGCCGCTGATCGCGGTCAGGCCGAAAAAGGCGATGACCGTGGTCAGGGTCGCGGAAAACACCGGCGTGAACATGCGTTTGGCCGCGTTTTCGGCCGCGGTTTCGGGGTCTTCGCGATAACGGCGATAGCGCGCATCGGCGTGTTCGCCCACCACGATCGCATCATCGACCACGATCCCCAGGGTCAGCAGCAACGCAAACAGCGAGATCATGTTGATCGTCAGCCCCGAGAAATACATCAGCGCTATGGCGGCGGTCATCGCCACGGGGATACCGGCGGCGACCCAGAAGGCGGTGCGGGTGTTCAGGAACAGGAACAGCAGCAGCACCACAAGCCCCAGGCCCATCAATCCGTTCTTGTAAAGGATATCGAGCCGCCCGGTGATATATTCGGCCCGGCCCCGGATCAGGTCGATCGAGGTGCCGTCGGGCAGGGTCGCCTCCAGCTGTTCGGCGACCTCGCGCACCGTGGCCTCCATCCGGATCGCGTCGCCGGTGGCGTTGCGGTCGACCCGGACCGAAATCGCGGGATTGTCGCCGACGAAATAGGCCCGTTCGCGGTCCACCCCTTCGCGCAGCACCGTCGCCACGTCGCCCACGGTCAGCGACGATCCGTCCGGGTTCAGGCGCAGCACGATGGCGGCGATGTCTTCGGGGCTGCGTTTCTCGACCCCGGTGCGCACCCGGGTCTGGCCCGAAACGTCGCCCGCCGGGTCGGCGGTGACCTGCTGGGCGATGGCATCGGCGATCTGCGACATCGAGATGTCGTGCTGGACCAGGGCGATCGACGGCACCTCGATCACGGTCGACGGCGCGGCGACGCCGCGGATCGTGGTCTGGGTCACGCCTTGGGCATAAAGCTGGATGACGAATTCGTCGGCGAACCGGCCCAGCTGGTCGGGCGCGACAGGCCCGGTGATGACCACGTCGGTGACCCGGTCGAACCAGCCGCCGCGGCGGATTTCCGGGTCTTCGGCCTCGTCCGGCAGGTTTCCCGCGGCGCTGTCGACGGCGGTCTGCACGTCCTCGGCGGCCTTGGTCATGTCGTGGTCGGGTTCGAATTCCAGCCGGATATTCGCGCGCCCCTCGGTGGCGGTCGAACTGGCCTCATCAACGCCGTCGACGGCCAGCAGGGCAGGGGTCAGAACCTCGACGATGGCATTGTCGACATCCTCGGCCCCGGCCCCGGACCAGGCGACCGAGACGGTGATGTCATCGACCACGATGTCGGGAAAGAACTGCGCCCGCATCCGCGGATAGGAGGCCAGCCCGATCGCCAGCAGCACCACCAGAAGCAGGTTCGCCGCGGTGGCGTGGCGGGTGAAATAGGACAGGATCCCGCGCGACATGGCCTAGCTGCCCATCCGCGCTTCGATCCGCGATATGGTATCGGCGGGCACCTCGTCCTGCTGCAACTGGTCGGCCAGGTTGGCCTTGACCGCGTCGGGCATCTGGCTGCCCTCGACGAAGGCCAGCAGCCGGGCCCGGCGTTCGGGGTCCAGGGCGACCATTTCCGGCACCGGCGCCGAGGATTGTGCCGCGTCTGGGTCGATCGGCGCGACCAACAGCCCCTCGCCCAGCAGGGGCGAGCGTTCGGCGACGATGAAGGCCCCGGTCAGCGCCGGGGCGCGGATCAGGACGTCATCGCCCTGGCGCCGGACCAGCGTCACGTCGTGACTGACCAGGCGGTTTTCACCGTCGAGCCCCAGCACGGTCATGTCCGACCCCAGCGCCGTCGCCGGAACCCGGGCGACGCCGTCGACCGCGGGTTCCTGCACCCGCAGGGTGACGAAATCGCCCGGTCGGAATCCGACGGCGCTGTCGAGCGTGGCGAACAGGAGCCGCCCGGTCAGCCCTTCGCCCACTTCGGCGCCTTCGCGGGTGATTCGGCCGGTCGCGGTGATCTCGATCCCCTGCACGGCAAGGCTTGCGGTCAGGGGCGCGTCGATCAGGCGGCCGGTGTCGTCCAGAAGGCGCGCATATTGCGCGGCCGAGACACGGAACGCGACCTCGAGCCGGTCGGCCTCGAGCAGCGTGGCGACCTGTTCGTTGGCCGAGACCAGACTGCCCTCGGCCGCGGTCACCGCCGTCAGGGTGCCCGAAAAGCCGGCGGTGATCCGGGTATCGGCCAGCATCCGTTCGGCCTCGGCCAGGCTGATCCGGGTCCGGGCCAGCGCGGTGGCGGACTGGTCGACGCGGGCGGCGGAATTGTCCACCGCCTGACGCGCCGACAGGATCGACTGGGCCGCCGCAGAGGCCGCCAGTTCCGCCGCCTCCAGATCGGCCGCGGTCGACACGCCCCGGCTGCGCAAATCCTGCTGGCGGGCCAGGGCCTGGTCGCGCAGGGCCTTCTGAGCCTCGGCGGCGGCCAGTTCGTCACGGTCCAGCGCCAGGGCGCGTTCGGCTTCGCGGACCTCGGCCTCGGCATCGGCCAGGTCGGTGCGGGTCCGGTCCAGCGCGCCCTGTGCGTCGGTCGGGTCGATCCGCAGCAGAACCTGTCCGGCCGCCACATGCCCGCCCTCGACGAAAGCGTCGGCGACTTCGACGACCGTGCCGCCGACCCGGGCGCGCAGCGCCAGGCTGCGCGCACTTTGCAACTGGCCGAAGGTTTCCAGGACCGGCGTGACATTCTGCGGGTCGACCTTTACCACGTTGACCGACAGGACCTGTTCACGCCGCGGAAACGACCGCGGTTCGGCATTCATCCGTTCTTCGACGGCCAGGCGCACGGTATTGCCGGCCCAGGCGAACAGGGCCAGCGTGACCGCCAGCAGGAAGATGCCGATGAAGCTGCGCGCCAGGAAACGCATGGGCGGACTCCGAATGGTTCCAGACAAAGATAGGCTGTCCGGGACATATGCCAAACACTAAAGGTATAACGCGGGGTGCGACTATTTCCGTCGCTTGTGTTCCTCCAGACGCGGCAGGATCTCGACGAAGTTGCAGGGCGCGTGCCGGTAGTCGAGCTGATGGACCAGGATTTCGTCCCAGGCATCCTTGCAGGCCCCGGTGGAGCCGGGCAGGGCGAACAGGTAGGTGCCGCCCGCCACGCCGCCGGTGGCGCGGGACTGGATCGCGCTGGTGCCGATCTTGTTCATCGACACGATGGTAAAGAGGGTGCCGAAGGCGTCGATCTCCTTTTCGTAGACATCGCGATGCGCCTCGACGGTCACGTCGCGCCCGGTCAGGCCGGTGCCGCCGGTCGAAATCACCACGTCCACATCGGGGCTGTCGATCCATTCGCGCAGCTGCGCTCGAATCGCGTCGCGTTCGTCGCGCAGGATCATCCGGTCGGCCAGGATGTGCCCCGCTCGCTCCAGCCGGTCGACCAGGGTCTGGCCCGACCGGTCCTCCTCGGGGCCGCGCGTGTCGCTGACGGTCAACACGGCGATGCGGACGGGGATGAAGTCCTTTTCGGTCACGTCAACTCCTTCAGCCTGGCGTTCAGGTCCAGCAGGTCGGCCCAGGCCTCGCGCTTGGCGGCCGGGTTGCGCAGCAGGTAGGCGGGGTGGAACATCGGCAGGACCGGCAGGGCCAGCGCCTCGGCCCATTGGCCGCGCATCCGGGTGATGCCGGCGCGACCCAGCAGCGCCTGGCAGGGGGTGTTGCCCATCAGCACCAGCAGCCGCGGTTTCGCCAAGGCGATGTGACGTTCCAGAAATGGCAGCATCATCGCGATTTCGCCCGGCTCCGGCGTGCGGTTCTGCGGCGGGCGCCAGGGCAGGACATTGGTAATGTAGACCGGGCGGTCGGGGCGGTCGCGGCCCATATCTATGGCCGCCAGCATCCGGTCCAGCAATTGCCCGGCGCGGCCGACGAAGGGCTTGCCCTGCAGGTCCTCGTCGCGGCCCGGCGCCTCGCCCAGGATCATCACCGGCGCCCCGGCGATCCCGTCGGCGAAGACGGTCTGACGGGCGCCGGCCTTGAGGTCGCAATGCGGATAGGCGTCCAGGGCCGCTTTCAGGCCGGCGAGGTCACGCGCCGCATGGGCGGCGGCGCGGGCTTCGGCCACCGGGTCGGGGTCCTTCGACCTGGCGGCTGGCGCGGCGGTGGTGCGCGGGGCGGTGCGCGGGGCGGCCTGTTCCAGCGCATAGCGATCCACGGGCACATCCCCGATCGCCTCGTCCGCGCCCAGTTCGATCTGCCAGTCCAGCAGCGCCCGGGCGGTGTGAAAGTCCAGCGCCTGATCCATGCGCCCGACCCTACTGCGCTTCGCGCCCGGGCGAAAGATCGACCGGCGCGGCCCGCTGTCGCCTTGCCGCGCCGCGGCGCAGTTTCTATAAGCGGACAAATCCGGCCGAGGGGAGCCCATGACCTTCCGCGCACAGCACCTGCTGGGGATCGAGAAACTCGCCCCGGACGAGATCACCACCTGTCTCGACCTGGCCGACCGCTATGCCGAGGACAACCGCAAGGGCCGCGCCCATCGCGATGTCCTCGAGGGGCTGACCCAGATCAACATGTTCTTCGAGGCCTCGACCCGCACCCAGGCGTCGTTCGAGATCGCCGGCAAGCGGCTGGGCGCCGACGTGATGAACATGGCGATGCAAAGCAGTTCGGTGAAGAAGGGCGAAACCCTGATCGACACCGCGCTGACGCTGAACGCGATGCGGCCCGACCTGCTGGTGGTGCGGCATCCCAATTCCGGCGCGGTCGACCTGCTGGCGCAAAAGGTGACCTGCGCGGTGCTGAATGCCGGGGACGGGCGGCACGAACACCCCACCCAGGCGCTGCTCGACGCGCTGACGATCCGCCGCGAAAAGGGCCGGTTGCACCGGCTGTCGATCGCCATTTGCGGCGATATCGCCCATAGCCGCGTCGCGCGCTCCAACATCCTGCTGCTGGGCAAGATGGAGAACCGGGTGCGCCTGGTCGGCCCGCCGACGCTGCTGCCCTCGGGGGTGCAGGATTTCGGCGTCGAGGTGTTCCACGACATGCGCGAGGGGCTGCGCGATGTCGACGTGGTGATGATGCTGCGGCTGCAGCGCGAACGCATGGATGGGGGGTTCATCCCGTCGGAGCGGGAGTATTTCCACCGCTACGGGCTGGATGCGGAAAAGCTGGCCTGCGCCAGGGACGACGCCATCGTCATGCATCCCGGCCCGATGAATCGCGGGGTCGAGATCGACGGGACCATCGCCGACGACATCAACCGCTCGGTGATCCAGGAACAGGTGGAAATGGGCGTCGCCGTGCGCATGGCGGCGATGGACCTGCTGGCCCGCAACCTGCGCGCCCGGCGCGGCGCCGAAGCCGCGGGGGTGATGGTGTGAGCGACGCGCTGGGCATTCCCGCGGGCGCCATCCGGGCGGTCTGGGTCTTTGCCATCGACCTGCCCGAGGGCGAACTGGACGCGTTTCGCCAGGAAAGCCATACCGAAGGCGGCGACGTGCTCTGGCCCTTGCGCGACGCGCTGGGCGTGACGCGGCTGGACCACGGCCAGGTGGAGGTCTTCGACATCGCCACGATCCGCGACTATGGCCTGGCCCGCTATCTGACCGAGGCGAACGGGATGGATGCGGCCTCGGTCGCGCCGGATGCGGCGCGGCTCGATGCGCTGACGGGCGCGGTCGCGCTGGTGTTCAGCGCAGCATTGCCCGAGGATGTCGCGCGGCTGGACCCGCGCCCGCCGCTGCGGCTGATCGGGCGCTATGCCGAACGCCTCGATTTCACGCCGCGGACGGCGCCGGCCAGCGCCACCGCGCGATCGGGGCAGGCCCTGCCGGCCGACCCGCCCGAACCCAAGCGCCCGTCGGACGGGGCGATGATGGGCCGGGTCGCCCTGGGGGCGCTGCTGGTGCTGTTCGCCCTTGTGGCCCTGATGATCTGGATCGCCGGATGACCTACGAACTGACCCCGACGGCCGAGCTGGAGCCGGGCGAGAAGCTGCTGGCCTCGTTCCGGGCCGACCGGGCCACCTATTGGCGCAACATGGCGACGCTGGCGGCGATCGCCATGGCCGCCGGGATGGCGATCCTCTGGGCGATCGGCAACCCCCATGTCTGGACCGGCGGGATCGGCGGGCTGGCGGCCATCGCCCTGCGCGGCTGGTACGTGGCCAGTGACGAAATGGGCGTGCGCTGGGACCTGACCGACCGGCGCCTGATGGGCCCCGGCGGCCGGGTGACGGGGCTGTCCGACATCGCCAAGGTCCGGTCGCTGGGCAGCGCGGTGCAGGTGGTGACAGTGTCGGGCGACAAGCACCTGATCAAGTACATGGCCGATCCCGCCGCGATCATCGCGCAGATCAACGGCGCCCGGGGCCGGGCATGAGCGTCGGTGCCGCCCCGTCAGGAGGATTCATGAAGACCCTGTTCGAGAATGCCCGCCTGATCGACCCCGAGGCCGGGACCGAGGCGCCCGGGCACCTGCTGGTGCAGGACGGCCGCATCCTCGACCGGCTGGAGCCGGGGGCCGAGACCGGCGGGATCGAGGCGCGCCGGATCGCCTGCGGCGGCGCCTGCCTGGCGCCCGGCATCGTCGATATCGGCGTCAAGGTCAGCGAACCGGGCGAGCGGCACAAGGAAAGTTTCGCCAGCGCCGGGCGCGCCGCCCTGGCCGGCGGGGTCACCACCATCGTCACCCGCCCCGACACCCTGCCCGCGATCGACACGCCCGAGACGCTGGAATTCGTCGCACGCCGGGCCAGCGCCGATGCCGCGGTCAACGTGCTGCCCATGGCCGCCCTGACCAAGGGCCGCGACGGCCGCGAGATGACCGAGATCGGGTTCCTGCTGGATGCCGGGGCGGTGGCGTTTTCCGATGCCGACCGGGTGGTGACGGATACGCGCGTCTTTTCGCGGGCGCTGACCTATGCGAAATCGCTCGGCGCGCTGGTCATCGCCCATGTGCAGGAGCCGGGCCTGTCCGCCGGCGCCGCCGTGACCAGCGGCAAGTTCGCCTCGTTACGCGGGCTGCCGGGCGTGTCGCCGATGGCGGAACGCATGGCGCTGGACCGTGACATCGCGCTGCTGGAAATGACCGGCGCGGCCTATCACGCCGACCAGATCACCACCGCCCGCGCCCTGCCGGCGCTGGAGCGGGCCAAGGCCAACGGGCTGGACATCACCGCCGGGGTGGGCATCCACCACCTGACGCTGAACGAACTCGACGTGGCCGATTACCGGACCTTCTTCAAGCTCAAGCCGCCCCTGCGGGCCGAAGAGGACCGGATGGCGGCGGTCGAGGCGGTCGGATCCGGGCTGATCGACATTATCTGTTCGATGCACACGCCGCAGGACGAGGAAAGCAAGCGGCTGCCCTACGAAGAGGCGGCCAGCGGCGCGGTGGCCCTGGAAACCCTGCTTCCGGCCGCCCTGCGGCTGGTCCATGCCGGGCAGTTGACCCTGCCGCAGCTGTTTCGCGCCCTGTCGCTGAACCCCGCCCGGCGCCTGGGGCTGGCCTGCGGGCGGCTGGCCCCGGGGGCGCCGGCCGACCTGGTGCTGTTCGACCCGGAGGCGAGTTTCCGGCTGGACCGGTTCACGCTGCGATCGAAATCCCGCAACACGCCCTTCGACGGCGCGATCCTGCAAGGCAGCGTGCTGGGCACCTGGGTGGCGGGGGTGCGGCCCGATGCCTGAACTGGGGTCTTCGGGGGCGGTGCTGGGGCTGTGGGCGGTGCTGGGCTACCTGCTGGGTTCGGTGCCGTTCGGGATCGTGATGGCCAAGGCGTTCGGGCTGGGGGATCTGCGCAGGATCGGATCGGGCAATATCGGCGCCACCAACGTGCTGCGCACCGGCAACAAGCCGGCGGCCTTTCTGACCCTGCTGCTGGACAGCGGCAAGGGGGCGATCGCGGTGCTGGTGGCGCGGGCGCTGGCGCCCGAGGACGCGGTGCAGGTCGCGGCGCTGGCGGCGTTCCTGGGCCATTGCTTTCCGGTCTGGCTGGGGTTTCGGGGCGGCAAGGGGGTGGCGACCTTCCTGGGCACGCTGATCGCGCTGGCCTGGCCGGTCGGGCTCGCGGCCTGCGCGACCTGGCTGATCGTGGCGGCGGTGTCGCGCTATTCGTCGCTGTCGGCGATGCTGGCGGCGGGGATGAGCCCGGTCTGGGCGGTGCTGCTGGGGCGCGGCGAGGTGGTGTTCCTGTGCATGGCGCTGGCGGTGCTGATCTATCTGCGCCACTGGGGCAACATCCAGCGCCTGCGCGCCGGCACCGAAAGCCGGATCGGCGCGCGCAAGGGCTAGGCCGGCGGGACGCCGCTCGCCCCGGGCCGCGGCCCGGGGCATCGCCCCGCCCGCCGTCCCGGTCAGGCGGTGGATGCCTCTTTCCGTGCGCCGACCCAGATCAGGCCCGCCGCGGCGATCATCAGCAGGCCGATCACCAGGAGCAGGGTCAGCAGCGGATCGCTGGTCAGCGAAAAGACCACCAGGATCAGCCCAGGGCCCGCGATCATGCCCGCTGCCGCCTCGACGTTGCTGTGGGTCAAGGCGCCGCCGACGATTCAGACGATCGGCAGGCCGAGCGAGACCACGATCAGCAGGGCCGATTTCGCCGTCGCGCCGGTATCGCCCGGTTCCGGGGCGACAGCGCCTGCGCCGGCCCCGATGATCGAGACGAAGAACCCGATGTTGAGCGCCAGGACCCCCGCGACGATGGCAAGAACCATATCGGTGATATTCATGTGCCTGCTCCAATCCTGCATGTGCAATGCGCTCAAGACTGTCGAGCCGGGCCAGGGTGGCCAAGCCGTCACGGTCGCCGCGGCCGTCGGGCGCGGTGTCAGTAGCTGAACTCGTCGTAGATCCGGCTCAGGTCGCCATTCCAGTCGCCGTGATAGGCGTCGAGCAATTCGTCCGCCGGGGCCTTGCCGGTGTCCACGCTGTCCTCCAGCGCGTGCAGGAAATGGCGTTCATCCGCGACCATGCCGCCCAGGCCGGGCCGGGCCCGGGCCTTGAGACCGGCGCGGGCGATGTTCAGCACCTCGCGCGCCAGGTCCTGCATCGACCGGTCGCCGACCACCGCCTGCAACCCGTCGACCGAGGCGGCGACGCGCCAGGCGTCGCGGGTTTCGGCATCCCAGCCCCGGACCAGGTCCCAGGCCGCATCCAGCGCACCCTGGTCATAGGTCAGCCCGGTCCACAGCGCGGGCAGCGCGCAAAGCCGCCGCCACGGGCCGCCGTCGGCGCCGCGCATCTCGATGAATTTCTTGACCCGCGCCTCGGGAAAGATCGTGGTCAGGTGGTCGGCCCAGTCCGACAGGGTCGGGGTTTCGCCGGGCAGGGCGGGCAGTTTGCCGTTCAGGAAATCGCGGAACGACTGGCCCAGCGCGTTGATATAGGTGCCGTCGCGATAGACGAAATACATCGGCACATCGAGCGCGTAGTCGACCCAGGCCTCGAAGCCGAACCCGTCGTCGAAGACAAAGGGCAGCATGCCGGTGCGGGCCGGGTCCAGGTCGCGCCAGATGCGCGCGCGCCAGGATTTGTGGCCGTTCAGCCCGCCGTCGAAGAAAGGCGAATTGGCGAACAGCGCCGTGGCCACCGGCTGCAGCGCCAGGGCCACGCGCATCTTCTGCACCATGTCCGCCTCGGAGCCGAAATCGAGGTTCACCTGCACCGTGCAGGTCCGGCGCATCATCGCCGTGCCCAGGGTGCCGACGGTCGCCATGTAGCCGTCCATCAGCGCATAGCGGCCCTTGGGCATCAGTGGCATCTGCTCATGGGACCAGATCGGCGCCGCGCCCAGGCCGATGAAGCCGACGCCGATCTCGTCGGCGATGTCCTTCACCTCGCGCAGGTGTTCGTTCACTTCGTTGCAGGTCTGGTGGATGGTTTCCAGCGGCGCGCCGGACAATTCCAGCTGGCCGCCCGGTTCGAGGCTGATATTGGCGCCGTCCTTTTCCAGGCCGATGATGTGCTCGCCCTCGAACAGCGGTGTCCAGCCATAGCGAAAGCGCAACCCCTCGAGCACCGCCTTGACCGAGCGTTCGCCGTCATAGGGCAGT
Organism: Rhodobacteraceae bacterium HLUCCA08; assembly: GCA_001314655.1. Lineage (GTDB taxonomy): Bacteria > Pseudomonadota > Alphaproteobacteria > Rhodobacterales > Rhodobacteraceae > Salibaculum. The sequence continues at coordinate 165,678 of LJSF01000043.1, forward strand.
GGCAGCAGCGTATCCTTGCAATAGCCGAACTTCTCGTGCTCGGTGCCGATGCGCCACTCCTGCTTGGGTTTGCAGCCGCCTTCCAGGTATTCGGCCAGTTGTTCGTGCCGCTCGATCGGGCCGCCGCCGGATTGGGGAATGGACATCGGTTGGGCCTTTTCGCCTGACTGCAGAGGCCCCAGAGGTGTCGCGACCGGGCGCCGGTGTCAATGCACGGTGTTCGTGCGCCAAAGGATCGCGGGCAATGTGACGTCATGGGGTCGAGTAACCCCCATGCGACGACGGTTTGCGATGCCTGTCCGGGTCCAGTTCGCCGCCGGTTTCGTCGCATGGACCCAAGGCTGCGCAGGCGCGTCGATGGCACCGGGCCCCGCCCCGATCGCGGAGGCCCGGCCTAGCGCAATCGCGGGCGCGGCACCTGGTCGGGCCGGCGCCACAGCAGCGTCGATGTGTCGCCCGGGGCGTTCAGGGCCGACAGCAGCCGTTCGATCCGCAGCCCCGGCAGGGCGGCAAAGACATCGAGCAGCCGCTCGGCCCCGCGCGCATCGGTGGGGATGTCGAGCATCTCGCCGTTTTCGGCGGTCAGCCGCCAGGCCGGACCATCGGGCAGCAGTTCCAGCCGGGCCAGCAGATCGAGGTCGGCCACCCCACCCGACAGCGGGCCGAAATAGGCCACCCGGCGTTCGTCGATGGTCACGACGCCCGGCCCCTCGCCGGAGCCGCGAAACCGCCCCATCTGCAGGCCGGCCAGCGCCAGGGCGCCGCCCAGCAGGATCACGACCCCGCCCAGCCAGACAACCAGGCCGTGGCCGCGCAGCACCAGCCACAGCCCGAGCCCGGAAATGCCGATGCCGATCAGCGCCTCGCGCCAGCGGTGCAGCTGGGTCCTGAGTTCGGGTCGGATCATCGGACGGACTCCGGCATGGCGAACAGCACCAGGGCGAAACGGCCGGTTTCCCGGAACCCCAGCGCGCGGTAGGCGCGGATCGCCTGGTCCGACTTGGCGAACAGGATTGCCCGGGGATGCTGTCGCGCCGCCTCGGCCAGGTGCAGGCCCAAGGCGGTCCGGGCCAGGTGCCGGCCGCGCAGTTCGGGCGGGGTATAGACGCCGCCAACCTGCACCGCCTCGGGCAGCATCATGTTGAAGCCCGTCATCGCCACCGGCCGGCCGTCCTGCAACAGGATGCGGTGACTGTCGGTTTCGAGACAGCTTTCGATATCGGCGCGGGCGGTCGGGGCGATCCGGTCGGCGGGGGTGCCCAGAACCTCGGCGTGATAGGCCATGCGCCAGGCCAGCGCGGTGTCGCGCCAAGCGGCCAGGGGCGCCAGCGTCATGCCCGGTGCCGCATCATGGCCGAACCCGCGCAGGGGCCGCGCGAACAGCCGCTCTTGCGCATCCAGATTGGTCGGGGCCGCGATCAGCCCGCAGGCCCGCCGGGCGGCCTCGACCTGGTCACCGGCGCCGATGAAACCGCGCAGCTTTGCCCCGCGCAGGATGCGGGCAAGGTCGGGTCCCGCGCCGTCGGGCAGCTGCGGCATCACGATGCCCTCGGTGGACAGCGCCACGACGCCTGCCATGTCTCCGGCGATCCAGAACCGCATGGCGCGGGGCGCGGTCCCGCCACAGGGCCCGTAACGGCGCAGGTTGCCGAGCAGGAACATGGAACTGTCGAGGCGGTCGCGCAGGAACCTGTCGATATCCGGCTGGTCGGCAGGACGGGCCGGGCGCATCACCAATCCCCCAGGGCGGATTGCCACAGCGTCAGCGCGGCGATCGCGGCGGTTTCGGCGCGCAGGATCCGCGGGCCCAGGCTGACCGGATGGGCGACAGGCAGGGCGCGCAACCTTTCGCGCTCGGCATCCGAAAACCCGCCCTCGGGCCCGATCAGAACCGCCCAGGGTCCGCGTGGCAGCCCGGCCAGCGACGAGGCAGCGCCGAGGAGGCTTTCGTCGCAGAACAGGATCCGCCGGTCCGCGTCCCAATTGTCCAGCAGCGCGGACAGCCGCGCGCTGTCGTCCACCTGCGGCACCCAGGTGATGCCGCATTGTTCGGCCGCCTCGATCGCATGGGCGCGCTGCTTGTCGGCGCGCCAGCGCTCGGCGCGGGTGAACTCGGTCAGCACCGGCCGGATCCGGGCGACGCCCAGTTCGACCGCCTTTTCGACGATGATGTCGGTGCGCTGCTTGCGGATCGGCGCGAACATGAGCCACAGGTCCGGCGGCGCGCCCTGGTCGCGGGTCCGTGCGACACAGCCCAGCGCGCCGCCGCGCTTGCCGGCCTCGATCACCTCGGCCCGCCATTCGCCGTCGCGGCCGTTGAACAGCATGACCGGATCGCCGACCCCCATCCGCAATACGCCGAACAGGTAATGCGCCTGGCCCCGGTCCAGTGGAACCGGTTGTCCCGGACCCAGCGGGTGCTCTACATGAAGGCGCTGAAGCTGCGACATGAGGCGGACCATATGACCGGGACAACCGAAGGGCCAGAGCCGGCGGGGCAGGTCGCCGACGCGGTGCCGGACAATTGGGTCGACCGGCGCGCGCCGGCGCCCTGGAGGCCCTATCTGCGGCTGTCCCGGATCGACCGGCCGATCGGCACCTGGCTGCTGCTTCTGCCCTGCTGGTGGGGCCTGGCGCTGGCGATATTGTGGACCGGGCAGCCGCGCTGGTTCGACCTGTGGATCGCCGCCGGCTGTGGCATCGGCGCGGTGCTGATGCGCGGCGCCGGTTGCACCTGGAACGACATCACCGATCGCGACATCGACGGCGCGGTCGCGCGCACCCGGTCGCGGCCGATCCCCTCGGGCGCCGTCGGCGTGGTCCAGGCGCTGGCCTGGATGGGCGCGCAATGCCTGTTGGCGCTGGCGATCCTGCTGAGCTTCAACGGGCCGGCCATCGCGCTGGGATTCGCCGCGATGATCCCGGTCGCGATCTATCCTTTCGCCAAGCGGTTCACCTGGTGGCCGCAGGTGTTCCTGGGGCTTGCCTTCAACTGGGGCGCGCTGCTGGCCTGGACGGCGCATACCGGCACGCTGGGCTGGCCGGCGGTGGCGCTGTATCTGGCCGGGATCGCCTGGACGCTGTTCTACGACACGATCTATGCCCACCAGGATGCCGAAGACGATGCGCTGATCGGGGTGAAATCCACCGCCCGGCTGTTCGGTGCCCAAAGCCCGGCCTGGCTGCGCCGGTTCCTGGTGGCTTGCGTGGTGCTGTTCGCCCTGGCGGTGATCGGTGCGGCAATCGGGCGCAACGTGCTGTCGCTGGTGATCGCGCTGGGCGGCCCCTGGGCGATGGGCTGGCACCTGGCCTGGCAGCTTGGCCGCTTTGACCCGCAGGACAATGACCGATTGCTGACGCTGTTCCGCTCCAATCGCGATGCCGGATTGATCGCCTTGCCGTTTTTCGCCGTCGCGCTGCTGGTCTGATTGAACCCCCCGGCGCATCCGCCTAAGGAAGGACCAGGCAACCAACGGGATGTTCATGCGCCTGTCGAAAACCGCAATCCCCTTCGGGGCTTTCCTGGTCGCTGCGCTGCTGTGCTGGCAAGGCGCACGCTACGCCGTTCATGCGCTCGAGACCGCGTCGGTCGGGGCGGTGGACCTGGCGCTGGAAGAAGCCGGGCAGGGCGGACTGGAGGTTCTGGGCGACGGGTTGCTGATCGTGCTGGAAGGCGAGGTGCAAAGCGAAGCCGCCCGCTTGCGGGCGATGAACGCCGCCGGAACCGTCGTCGATGCCAGCCGTGTGATCGACAACATGTCGGTGGCCGAGAACGCGCCGATCGCGCCGCCGGACTTTTCGGTCGAAATCCTGCGCAACGACAGCGGCGTGTCGCTGATCGGGCTGATCCCCAGCAATTCGGACCGCGACGGCATGTCCGCCGATATCGCCGACCTGGCCGGGGGCGCCGACCGCGTCGCCGATTTTCTGGAAGCCGCCGATTACCCGGTTCCGCCCGATTGGCCCGATGCGATGGGCTATGCGTTGCGGGCGCTGGAACAATTGCCGCGCTCCAAGATCTCGGTCCGGGCCGGGCATGTCTCGATCGAGGCGATCGCCGACAGTGACGAGGAACGCGCCCGGCTGGAAACCAGCCTGCGCCGAACCATTCCCGACCAGGTCGAGGTGGCGCTGGCGATCTCGTCGCCGCGACCGGTGGTGACGCCGTTCACGGTGCGGTTCATCCATGACGGCGAAGGCGGGCGCTTCGACGCCTGCGTCGCCGACACTGACGCAGGCGAGGCGTTGATCGTCGCCGCCGCCGAGGCCGCCGGGCTGCAGGGCCAGGCCGGCTGCACCATCGCGCTGGGCGCCCCGTCGCGCCGCTGGGGCGAGGCGGTCGCCCTCGCGATCGAGGCGGTGGCGGACCTGGGCGGCGGGACCGTCACCATATCGGATGCCGATGTCACCCTGGTCGCCCTGCCCGGCGCGGTCCAGGGCAACTTCGAACGCGTCGCCGGAGAGCTGGAGAACGACCTGCCCGAAATCTTCGCGCTCGAGGCGGTCTTGCCCGCCGCCCCCGGCGCCGCCGATCAGGGGCCGCCGCAATTCATCGCCACGCTCAGCCCCGAAGGGCTGGTCCAGCTGCGCGGCCGGGTCTCGGACGAGCTTCTGAACGCCACGGCCGAGAATTACGCCCGCGCCAGGTTCGGAACGACCGAGATCGCCATGGGCACCCGCATGGTCGATGGCTTGCCGCAAGGCTGGTCGATCCGCGTGCTGGCCGGGATCGAGGCGCTGTCGAAACTGTCCAACGGCTCTGTCGTGGTCGAACCGGACCGGCTGATCGTGCGCGGCAATACCGGCAACGCGCGTGCCGGTGCCGAGATTTCGCGATTGCTGATCGACAAGCTGGGCAGCGCCGCCGAATTCGAGATCGAGGTGACCTATGTCGAACAGCTTGACCCGATCTCGGCCCTGCCGACGCCCGAGGAATGCGTCGACCAGATCATCATCGCGACCGATGCGCGCAAGATCACCTTCGATCCCGGCTCGGCCAATATTTCGGGTGCGGCGATCCAGGTGGTCGACGACATCGCCGAGATCCTGCGCCGCTGCGCCGATCTGCGGCTGGAAATCGCCGGCTATACCGACAGCCAGGGCAGCGAAGAGGGCAACCAACGGCTGAGCCAGCAGCGGGCCGAGGCCGTTCTGACGGCGCTGCGGGCGCGCCGCGTGCCGACCTCGAGCTTCGAACCCCGGGGCTATGGCGAGGCCGATCCGATCGCCGACAACGAGACCGAGGAAGGCCGCGAGGCGAACCGCCGGATCGAGTTCCGCCTGATCGTGCCGGAACCGATCGCCGAAGAACCCACCACGCTGGAAGAAATCGCGGCCGAAGAGGCCGCCGCAGAGGACCAAGGGACCGACGAGGAATGAACAAGGCCGAAACCATCTTCTGGACCGCGATCCTGCTGTTCGTCGCCTTTTCGCTGGGCTGGTTCGCCAATTGGCTGATCAACCGCTTCACCCGCGTCACCCGGGCCGAGATCGGCGAGCTGGACCGCATGGCCCAGGCCCTGCACGAGGCCGAGGAAACCCGCGACCAGGCGATCACCTATCTGCAGCAGCGCGAGGCCGAGATCTCCAACCAGCTGGCCCAGACCGAGGCCGAGCTGCGCGCCGCCATGGACGGGTTGCGCGACGCCCGCACCGAGGCCGAGGAACTGCGCGCGCAACTGGAACGCCGCGGGGCGATGTAGGACGAAAACGGCGGGTTTGCGGGACTTGACGGACAACGCCCGGCCCGACCAGCACCGAAGGTGCCGGGCCATCGCCGACCCGCCCCCCGGGGCGGCGATCTGGTGACGTTTGGCGCTGCGCACAGGCGTTTTGCGGCTTGGCCAGGATAAAGCACAACGCTCAAAGGGGTCGGGTCGCCACCCCGCTGCTCGGCGATCGCCCGGCACTGCGAACGTCCGCCAAGGGCTCGACGCGGGCTTTCGCCCGACCGATCCCTGTCGGCCTACCCGTCGATCAAGGCCCGCACGATCGCCTTGGCGCTGTCGCTGGCCCAGTCGGCCTCGCCCTGCATCCGGGCGATCTCGTTGCCGTCCCGGTCCAGGATCAGCGTCGCCGGCAGCAGCATGATGCCCATGTCGCGGCCCAGGGCCTGGCGCGGATCGGTGTGCAGCGGCAGGTTGTCGACGCCGATCTCGGCCAGGAAGCGCTCCATCGCCGGGCGCGCGTTCTGGCCCATGGCGACGGTCACGACCTGGAAGTCATCGCCGCCCAATTCGGCCTGCAACTCCGACAGATGCGGCATCTCGACCCGGCAGGGCGCGCACCAGGTGGCCCAGAAATTCAGCACCACGACCTGGCCGTCATAGGCGGCCAGGGTCATCGGGTCGCCCTCGGCCGAGGTGAATTCCACCTCCGAGCCGCGCGCGGCGCCAAAGGACAGTTTCGCCATGCTGTCGTCGCGCAGCGCCTCGAGCGCGGCAATATCCACCGCGGTCGCGGGGGCACTGGCATCGCGGCCAAGGGCCAAGTATAGCCCCCCGGCAAGGCCCAGGATTGCGGCGGCGATCAGGATCAGGGTCTTGCGCATCGGTCACTTCCGGATTTGGGGGCAAAGGTCATGTCGGACAAAAGCGCGTCGAATGCAATGTGGGGCGGGCGTTTCGCCGCGGGGCCGGACGCGATCATGGAGGCGATCAACGCCTCGATCGGGTTCGACAGGCGGCTGGCACGACAGGACATCGACGGCTCCCGGGCTCATGCGGCGATGTTGGCCGCGCAGGGTATCATCAGCGATAAGGATGCCGCGGCGATCCGGGAAGGGCTGCTCACGGTCTTGTCAGAGATCGAGGCGGGAACCTTCGACTTCTCGACCGCGCTCGAGGACATCCACATGAACGTGGAGGCCCGGCTGCGCGATCTGATCGGCGAGGCGGCGGGGCGGCTGCACACGGCGCGCTCCCGCAATGACCAGGTTGCCGTCGATTTCCGGCTCTGGGTCCGCGACCAATGCGATGCCGCCGAGGCGGGTCTTGTCGCGCTGCAAAAGGCGCTGCTCGGCCAGGCCGAACAGGGGGCCGACTGGGTGATGCCCGGCTTCACCCATCTGCAGACCGCGCAGCCGGTGACCTGGGGCCACCACATGATGGCCTATGTCGAGATGTTCGGCCGCGACCGGTCGCGCTTCGCCGATGCCCGGGCGCGGATGAACGAAAGCCCGCTGGGCGCCGCCGCCCTGGCCGGCACGCCCTTCCCGATCGACCGGGAGGCAACGGCCCGGGCGCTGGGCTTCGACCGCCCGATGGCCAATTCGCTGGATGCGGTTTCGGCGCGGGATTTCGCGCTCGAATTCCTGTCCGCCGCGTCGATCTGCGCCATGCACCTGAGCCGCCTGGCCGAAGAGCTGGTGATCTGGTCCTCGGCCCAGTTCCGCTTCGTCGCCATGTCCGACCGCTGGTCGACCGGATCGTCGATCATGCCGCAGAAACGCAACCCTGACGCGGCCGAGCTGCTGCGCGCCAAGATCGGCCGCATCTTCGGCGCCAATGTCGCGCTGATGACGGTGATGAAGGGGCTGCCGCTGGCCTATTCCAAGGACATGCAGGAGGACAAGGAACAGGTCTTCGACGCCGCCGATACGCTGATGCTGGCGCTGGCGGCGATGACCGGGATGGTGGGCGACATGGCCGCCCAGCCCGACAATCTGCGCGCCGCGGCCTCTGCCGGCTTCTCCACCGCGACCGACCTGGCCGACTGGCTGGTGCGCGAGGCCGGGCTGCCGTTCCGCGATGCCCACCACGCCACCGGCGCCCTGGTGGCCGAGGCCGAGCGGCGCGGCTGCGACCTGCCCGATCTGCCGCTGGAGGCGATGCAGGCGGTCAACCCGGCGATCACCGGGGATGTCTATTCGGTGCTCGGCGTCGACAATTCCGTGGCCTCGCGCCTTTCCTATGGCGGCACGGCGCCCGACCAGGTCCGGGCCCAGATCGCCCGCTGGCGGGCCGACCTGGGCTGAAAACGCCCCCGGGGTCGGGAAAGCCTGACCCCGGATCCCCCGCCCGGTCGGGAAAACCAGACGCGCGGCCCGGCGCCGGTGCGGCTAGGATTACTTCAATCGGACCAACGTCTTGATCGGAGTGACCTTGATGAGCCGCCTTGCCCTTGCGCCTGCCCCCATCGGCCCGCTGTCCGCGACCGTTGCCCCGGCCTCGCGCATTCCGCTGCTCACCGTCGATGAACAACACGGCCGCCAAGGCCACGTCGCGATTTTCCCCGACACCATTTCCAAAAGGAGACCTTCACAATGAAACGCCTTGTCATCACGCTTCCCGCGATCGCCCTTCTGGCCGGCTGCATCAGCGGCGGCCCGGCCCCCGCGCCGACCCCGACCCCGACGCCGACCCCCGGCGGGTCCGGGTCGGTGGCGGCCCCCGGGGTCGTCCAGATCGACCCGGCCCTGGTGCAGCCCCTGACCCCGATCCCGACCCCGCCGGTCCCGCAACCGATGCCGGTCCCGCAACCCATGCCGGTGCCGCAACCGATGCCGGTGCCGCAGCCGATGCCGGGCCTGTGAGTCCGATCCCGCCGCGCATTGGGCACCCCCCCTGTGCGCGGCACCTGAACGCGATATACTGCTGCCAAACGCCCTCCCGAAAGGAGACCTGACCATGAAACGTCTTGCCCTTGTCCTTGCCAGCCTCGGCTTCCTGACCGCCTGCGGCGCCGATGGCGACCCGTTCCGCACCACCGGCGGTGTCGGCGTCAATGTCGATTCCAGCGGCAACGTGACGCCCTCGGCCCGGGTCGGCGCCACCAACGGGACCTTCTCGGTCGGCGTCGGCCTGTGATCCGCTGGGCCTTTCTGGGCCTGGCGATCTGGGGCGCCGTCCACCCCATGGCCTGGTTCGTGGCCTGGTTCCGCGACAACGGCCTGTCGCTGCCCGGCATGATCGAGGCCTGGCACGCCAATGCCGCCACCTCGGGCCTGGTCTGGGACCTGACCATCGCGGCGATCGCCCTGACGCTCTGGGTGATCGCCGAAAGCCTCCGGCACCGGCACTGGGCCGGGCTGATCGCGATCCCCGCGACCTTCTGCATCGGGGTCAGCTGCGGTCTGCCGCTTTACCTGTTCCTGCGCCTGTCGAGATCCGGGCTTTCCCAATCCTGAGTGTCTGCTAAGACGCGGCACATGGACCATTTCAACTATCAGGCCGGCGTCCTGCATGCCGAGGATGTGCCCCTGACCGATATCGCGGCCAGCGTGGGCACCCCATTCTACGTCTATTCCAGCGCCACGTTGCTGCGCCATCTGCGCCTGTTCGACGAGGCGCTGGAGGGCACCGATCACCTGGTCTGCTTTGCGATGAAGGCGCTGTCGAACCTGGCCGTTGTCCGGCTGATCGCCGCGACCGGGGCCGGGGTCGACGTGGTGTCGGGCGGCGAATACGCGCGGGCGAAGGCGGCCGGCGTGCCGGGCGAGCGGATCGTGTTTTCCGGCGTCGGCAAGACGCGCGCGGAAATGCGCCAGGCGCTGGAGGGCGGCATCCGCCAGTTCAACCTGGAAAGCGAGCCCGAGATGGAGGCGCTGAACGAGGTCGCCCTGTCCATGGGCCTGGTCGCGCCGGTCACCGTGCGGGTCAATCCGGACGTGGATGCCAAGACCCACGCAAAGATCGCCACCGGCAAATCCGAAAACAAGTTCGGCATCCCGATCGCCCGCGCCCGCGAGGTCTATGCAAGGATCGCCGGCATGCCCGGCCTGCGCATCGTCGGCATCGACGTCCATATCGGCAGCCAGCTGACCGACCTGGAGCCCTACCGGCTGGCCTATCGCAAGGTGGCCGAACTGACCGAAACGCTGCGCGCCGAGGGCCATGACATCCGCCGCCTGGACCTGGGCGGGGGCCTCGGCATCCCTTACGAGCGGTCCAATTCCGCGCCGCCGCTGCCGCTGGATTACGGCGCCATGGTCAAGCAGGAACTCGCCCATCTGGGCTGCGAGATCGAGATCGAGCCGGGCCGCCTGATCGCCGGCAATGCCGGGCTGCTGGTGTCGGGCGTGATCTATGTCAAAGAGGGCGAGGGGCGGCAATTCCTGATCCTGGATGCGGCGATGAACGACCTGCTGCGCCCGGCGATGTACGACGCCTGGCACGAAATCGTGCCGGTCCGGCAGGCCGCGCCCGGCGCCGTGCTGACCCCCTATGACGTGGTCGGCCCGGTCTGCGAATCCGGCGATACCTTCGCCAGGGGCAGGATGTTGCCCAGCGTCGCTGCTGGCGATCTGGTCGCCTTCCGCTCGGCCGGGGCCTATGGCGCGGTGATGGCCAGCGAATACAATTCCCGGCCGCTGGTGCCCGAGGTTCTGGTCGATCGGGATCAATTCGCGGTTATCCGCCGACGTCCGACCTTTGACGAAATGATCGAACGCGATACCATTCCCCCGTGGCTTCAGGACGCAGAGGCCTGAACCGAACCGACAGGAGAGGGCATCTGACCCTGCCGATCGACATCCCGCGGCACCTGCGCATGCCGGTCTTCTGGACCCGCACCGGCCTTTTGGCCGAACGGGTGACGCAGGCCTTCTGGCCATTCTGGACCGTGCTTCTGGTTGCATTGGCGCCGCTGGTGATGGGCTGGCACGACATCCTGCCGCTCGAGGTGGTCTGGGGCTGGGCCGTGCTGTCGGTGCTGGGCCTGGGCATCGCGCTGGTCTCCGGGCTGCGCCGGTTCCGCTTTCCGACCCTGACCGAGGCTCTGGAACGGGTCGATGCACGGCTGCCCGGCCGGCCCATCGCGGCGCTGTTCGACGATCAGGCGATCGGCACCGGCGATCCCGCCTCCGAGGCGGTCTGGGCCGCGCATATCCGCCGGATGGAGCAGCGCACCCATGACGCCCGCGCCGTCGAACCGGACCTGCGGGTGTCGCGCCGCGACCCGTTCGGCCTGCGCTACATCGCGCTTCTGGCCTTCGTCGTGGCGCTGCTTTTCGGGTCGCTGTTCCGCATCGGCACGGTCGCCGATATCACCGCCGGCCCGACCGGTCAGCTGGCCACCGGCCCGGTCTGGGAAGGCTGGATCGACCCGCCCGCCCATACCGGCAAGCCCACGCTCTACCTGGCCGATATACCGGGCGGCCGGGTCGAGGTGCCGGAGGGCGCGCTCGTCACCCTGCGGCTTTATGGCGAGGTCGGCAGGCTGAGCGTCGAGGAGACCGTGTCGGGCCGCACCGGCGATTTGCCCGCCGCGACCGAGGCCCAGCAGAGCTTCGAGGTGACGCAGGACGGAACCCTGGCGATCCGTGGCGACGGCGGCGCCGAATGGCGCGTCGTGGTGCAGGCCGACCAGCCGCCGCAGGTCGAACTCTCCGGCCCGCTGGACACCGACGCGATGGGCGAGATGTCCCAGCCGTTCCGCGCCTCGGACGATTACGGCGTGGTTTTCGGCACCGCCACCTTCACGCTCGATCTGCCCCGGGTCGATCGCCGGTACGGCCTGACCATCGACCCCGATCCGCGCGATGCGCTGGTGATCGACCTGCCGATGCCCTTCACCGGCGACCGGGCGGAGTTCGAGGAATTGCTGATCGACGACCTGTCGCAGCACCCCTGGGCCAATCTGCCGGTGACCATGGTGCTGCAGGTCGAGGACGTCGCCGCCCAGACCGGCGCGACCGAGCCCGAACAGATGACCCTGCCCGGCCGGCGCTTTTTCCAGCCGATCGCCCGGGCGGTGATCGAACAGCGCCGCGACCTGCTGTGGTCCAAGGCCAATGGCCGGCGGGTGCTGCAGGTGCTGCGCGCCGTGTCCCATGAACCGGACGGGTTCTTTCCGAACGAAACCACCTATCTGCGCCTGCGCTTCACCCTGCGCCGGCTGGACACCATGGTGGCCGAGGGGATGACCGATGACGATCAGGCCGAAATCGCCGAGGCGCTGTGGGATCTTGCGATCCTGCTGGAAGAGGGCACGCTGGCCGATGCCCGTGCCCGGCTGGAGCGCGCCCAGGACAGGTTGGCCGAGGCGATGCGCAACGGTGCCTCGGACGAGGAAATCCAGGAGCTGATGGACGAACTGCGCGAGGCGATGGACGACTACATGTCGATGCTCGCCCAGCAGGCCGAACCGGGCGACAACGGCACCGACCAGCCCGACCGAAACGGCGAATCGATGGAGATCACCCAGTCGGAAATCGACGCCCTGATGGATCGCATCCAGGAGTTGATGGAAGAAGGCCGCATGGCCGAGGCGCAGGAGCTGATGGAACAGCTCAACGAGATGATGCAGAACCTGCAGGTGACCCAGGGCGAGGGTTCGGGCGATGGCCCGCAGACCCCGGGCGAACAATCCCTGCAGGACCTGGCCGAAACCCTGCGGGACCAGCAGGACCTGTCCGATGACGCCTTCCGCGAATTGCAGGAGCAGTTCAACCAGGGCCAGCAAGGGCAGCAGGGTCAGCAGGGCCAACAGGGCCAGCAGCCCGGCCAGCAACAGGGCCAGCAGCCCGGCCAGCAACAGGGCCAGCAGCCTGGCGAACAGGGCCAGCAGGGCCAGCAGCAAGGCCAGCAGCAAGGCCAGGGCCCGGGTCAGGGCGGCGAGGGCGAGCAGGGCCAGTTGAACGACCAGGGCGCCGGCGGTGAAGGCGACATGGACCTGGCCGATCGACAAGAGGCCCTGCGCCGCGGCCTTCAGACCCTGCGCGACAACCTGCCCGGCCTGACCGGCGATGCCGCGGACCTGGCCGAGGATGCGATCGACCGGGCCGAGGGCGCGATGGAAGGCGCCGAAGACGCCCTGCGCGACGGTGACATGGCCGAGGCGCTGGACCGTCAATCCGAAGCCATGGAAGCCCTGCGCGAAGGCATGCGGAACCTGGGCGAGGCGCTGGCCGAGAACAACCAGGATCCCGACCAGGACCAGGGGTCCGAGGGCGATCAGCAGGCCGAGGGCGCCCCGGCCCCGATGCAGCGCGACCCGCTGGGCCGCCAGATGGGCAATGCCGGCCAGTTCGGCAGCGACGAGAACATGCTCCAGGACGAGGATGTCTATCGCCGGGCCGAGGAATTGCTGCGCGAATTGCGCGACCGGTCGGCCGACCAGGAACGTCCGCAGCAGGAGCTGGAATATCTCAAGCGCCTGCTCGAACGGTTCTAGGTCGATCGGGTGCGGCGGCGATCAGTCCGCCGTGGCCGCATCGCCGGACATCAGCCCCTGCAGCTTCAGGTCCAGCCAAAGACGGATGCCGTCGACCCAGTCGGTATAGGCCGCCAGCGGCGGCGCCAGGGTCGGAAAACGCTCGGCCAGCATCGGCGCCAGCAGATACAGCACCGCCGCCAGGACCGCGATCACCACGACCGTGATGAAGCCGCGCCGGAATCCGCCGCGGCGCGCGGCCTCGGCGCCGGCAACGGTGGCCGCGGCAGCAGCACCGGCCGCGGCGGTTTCGCCGCGCAGGGTGTCGTTGATCTCGTCGATATCGGGCAGCAAACGGTGCCGGGCCGCGCTGTCCGGCTCGGGTTCGGGGGTGTCGACCGGGTCTGCCTCCCCGCGCAGTCGGGCCATGCGGGCCTGCGCCTCGCGCGCGCGCTGTTCCTCGGCAGACAGATGTCCGTCCAGGCCCAGGTCGGTCTGGGTCTCGATCCGCTCGGCCTGGCGCGCGCTGCGGGCCAGTTCGGCCTCTTCGCGCAGCATGTCCGCCAGGTCGGGATCTAGCGCCCGACGCGGCGACGGCGGTGGGGCGTCGGCCCGGTCGTCAGCCGTATCCGCGGCACCGTCGTCGTCCGCCGCTTCGTCGCCCTCGATCGGCGCGTCCATGTCCGCGCCCCGGTCCGGGGCCGCGCCGCCGTCAGCTTCGGCTGGGTCCGGCCAGGTGTCGGACACCGCTTCGGGCTCTGGCGGGGTTTCGTCCAATTCCGCCTCGGGGGTCGCGTCCTCGTCCCAGGCGGGATCCGGCGACGGATCGGTATCCGCCATGCCGGGCTCTTCGCCGGGGCGCTGGAACCAGGTGTTACCGCATGCCGAACATTGCACATCCCGCCCCGAAAGCGGGATCACGTCGTCGGCGACCTCGTATTGCGCGCCGCAATTCGGGCATGTCAGCCGCATCGCCTCATCACCCCTTCAGGGTGCCCCTTGCCTGTATTCTTGCCCGCATTGTGGCCGATAACGCCGCGCACCGCAAAGGATTTGCGTGGATGCCGCTGACGGGCGCGATTGCATCGCCCGCGCCTTTCGGCCAGAACGGAGCAAAGCGCAACAGGGGGCGGCCCGTGATCGAGCTGGACAACGTCGCCTACAGCTATGGCGGAGCGGAATTGTTCGCCGGCGTCTCTCTGGCGCTGGCGCCGGGATCGTTCCACTTCCTGACCGGCCCGTCCGGGGCGGGCAAGACCACGCTGCTCAAGCTGTGCTACGGAGAACTGACCGCAACCGCGGGTCAGGTGCGCCTGTTCGACCAGGATGCCCGCGGCATGGCGCGTGACGGTATCGCCATGGTGCGCCGCCGGATCGGGGTGGTGCACCAGGATTGCCAGTTCCTCGACCATCTCAGCGTGGCCGAGAACGTCGCCCTGCCGCTGACCGTGTCGGGCCGATCCGCGGACGACCGGGATTTCCGCGACCTCATGGGCTGGGTCGGGCTCAGCGCCCAGGCCGCCCAATTGCCCCCCGAATTGTCCGGTGGCGAACGCCAGCGCGCGGCGCTGGCCCGCGCCGTGATCATGTCGCCCGAGGTGATCCTGGCCGACGAACCCACCGGCAATATCGACCAGGAGATGTCGCAGAAACTGCTGACCCTGCTGGTCGAGCTGAACAGGATGGGCAAGTCGGTGCTGATCGCCACCCATGACCTGACCCTGATCCGTGCCGCCAAGGCCCAGGTCCAGGCCCGGGTGCTGCGGCTGCGCGACCGACGGCTGCAACTGGCCGGGGCGGATCTGTGATGCAGCGACTGGCGCGCCTGTTCGACCTTCTGGCCGGCGACCCGCAGGCCGAACGGGCGGTTCCGCCGACCGGCTTCACCGCGCGGCTGACCACCTTCACCGCCGCCGCGATGGCGTTCCTGGCGGTCTTTGCCATGGCCCTGTCGCTGGCCACCGGGCGGCTGGCCGATCGCTGGGCCTCGGAACTGGCGCGGACCTCGACCCTGCGGATCTCGGCCCCCGAGGGGCAGATGGAGGCGCAGACCCGCGCCGCGCTGGAGGTTCTGCGCACCACGCCCGGCGTGGCCGAGGCGCGGCCGCTGTCGGCCGACGAACAGCGCGCCCTGCTGGAGCCCTGGTTCGGCCCCGACCTGCCGGTCGAGGCGCTGCCGATCCCGCAACTGATCGAGATCGTCGAGGATCGCGCGGGCTACGATCCGTCCGGGCTGCGCGCCCGGCTGCAGGCCGAGGTGCCGGGCGCGGTGCTGGATGACCATACCCGCTGGCGCGAACCGCTGGTCGAGGCGGCGGGGCGATTGCGGCTGCTTGGGATGGTGTCGATGGCTCTGATCGCGGCGGCGACGGCGGCGATGATCACCCTGGCCGCCCAGGCGGCGCTGGCCGCCAATGCCCAGGTGATCCGGGTGCTGCGGCTGGTCGGCGCGCGCGACACCTATATCGCCCGCGCCTTTGTCCGCCGCTTCACCCTGCGCGCGGTGATCGGGGCGGCGCTTGGCACGTTGGCCGGGATCGTCGCGGTCCTGCTGCTGCCGCGCACGGATGCGGCCGGCGGGTTCCTGACCGGGCTCGGCTTTCGCGGCTGGCACTGGCTGTGGCCGCTGGTCATCCCGCCGCTGGCCGGCGCCGTGGCCTATGCCGCGACCCGGGCGGCCGCCCTGCGCAGCCTGAGGGCGCAGTCATGAGCGGCGCGGTGCAATGGCTGCGCAGCCTGGCCTTTGTCGGGCTGATCTATTTCATGATGCTTCCGGTCGGGCTGATCTACCTGCCCGCCGCCTTGCGCAGCCGCGACGGCGCCGTGGCCGCCTGCCATGCCTGGTGCCGGGTGGTGAAGGCCCTGATGCCCCCGATGGTCGGGCTGCGCTACCAGGTGCGCGGCACGCCGCCGACCGGCGAGGTCATGATCGCCGCCAAGCATCAGTCGTTCCTCGACATCATCCTGATCTATTCCGCGGTGCCTCGTGGCAAGTTCATCATGAAGAAGGAATTGCTCAGGGCGCCGATCCTGGGCTGGTATGCGAAACGGATCGGCTGCGTGCCGGTGGATCGCGGCAAGCGGGCCGAAGCGATCCGGCAGATGGTCCGCGACGTGCGCGACGGTCGGGCCGATCCCGGCCAGTTGATCATCTACCCCCAGGGCACGCGCATCGCACCCGGGGTCAAGGCCCCCTACAAGGCCGGCTCGGGCGCGCTTTATGCCGAGATCGACCAGCCTTGCGTGCCGGTGGCCTGCAATGTCGGCCTGTTCTGGCCGCGCAAGGGCATCCTGCGCAAGCCGGGCCTGGCGGTGGTCGATTTTCTCGACCCGATCCCGTCCGGTCTGGCGGTCGAACCGTTCATGGCGCAACTGGAACAGGCGATCGAGGCGCGGTCGGACGCGCTGATGGCCGAGGCCGGATTCAACCTGCCGGGACAGGACGAGAGATGACCCCGATCACCACCATCGCCGCGCTGGAGGCACGTTACGAGGCCGCCCACCCGGTTGCCCTGACCAAGGTGACGGACCGGATCACACCGGCCTACCGGAGCTGGATCGAGGCGTCGCGGTTCTGCATCCTGTCGACCGTCGGCCCCGAGGGCACGGACGGCACGCCGCGCGGCGACGACGGGCCGGTGGTGCAGGTGGCGGATGCCACCACGTTGCTGATGCCGGACTGGCAGGGCAACAACCGGCTCGACAGCCTGCGCAACATCGTGCGGGACGGGCGGTTCAGCCTGATGTTCCTGGTTCCGGGAAAGACCGATGTGGTGCGGATCAACGGCACCGCGCAGGTCACCGCCGACGACGCCTTCGTCGCCCGGTTCGAACGCAAGGGGATGCAGCCGGCAACCGTCGTCGTCTTCACCGTGGCCGAGGTCTATTTCCAGTGCGGCAAGGCCTTGCTGCGCTCGGACATCTGGAACCGGAACGATGCCGCGGACCTGCCCTCGGCGGGCGCGCTGGTCGCCGATGCCGTCCGCGGCTTCGACGCCGAAGCCCTGGACGCGGTCTATGACCAGTCGCTGAAATCGACCATGTGGTGAGGGAGATGACCATGATCACCAGCATCGCGGCGCTGACCGCGCTTTATGGCGAAGCCAACCCCCGGTCGCTGAACAAGGTCGCGCATCGGATCACGCCGCTGTATCGGCAATGGATCGGCGCGGCGCGGTTCTGCGTGCTGTCCACGGTCGGGCCAGAAGGCACCGATGCCAGTCCGCGCGGCGATGACGGCCCGGTGGTGCGGGTCGTCGATGACCGCACGCTCTGGCTGCCCGACTGGCGCGGCAACAACCGGCTGGATTGCCTGCGCAACATCGTCCGCGACGGGCGCATCAGCCTGATGTTCATGGTGCCGGGATCGAACAACGTGGTGCGGGTCAACGGCACCGCGCGGCTGACGGCCGATCCCGGCGTGACCGGCACCTTCGACCGGCGCGGCAGCCGGCCCGCGACGGTGATCATGATCACGTTGTCCGAGGTCTATTTTCAATGCGCCAAGGCGCTGATGCGCGCCGGGCTCTGGAGCCGCGACGATGGCGACACGGTGCCGACGGCCGGCCAGCTGCTGCACGAGGCGGGGGACGATGTCGACCCGGCCAGCTATGACGCGACCTACCCGGACTATGCCGCCAGCCGGATGTGGTAGGCCCGCGTCACCGACGCAGGACCGACGTTGCACCGTCGCGGGGTCTTGCCTGCCCGGACCGGGTCAGCTCAGCGGGCAGGGGGCGACGTCCAGGTCGATGGTCAGAAAGGTCTGCGGCCCGTATTCCACCCCGCTGACGTCGATGAACAATTGCGAGCCTTCGGTGAAGATCCCGTCTTCGGGCAGCGGTTCGGTGCTGAGCTCCAGGTTCTGCCAGGCGCCGTTGAACAAGACACATTCTGTCAGGAAATCAAGGACATATCCGTTGAATTCCAGCACCGGAAAGGTATCGACCGGGACATCGGGATAGGTGATGACGATGCGCTGGTCGCGGATGTCGATGATCGCCGGGATGATGTCCCAGCCGTTCTGCGCGCCTTCGGGATGAAGCCCGTATTCGACCGCGCCGTTGACCCGCGCGGGATGGCGCTGCCCGACAAAGATCGGCGCCGCGCGATCGTCATAGGCCAAAGAGCCGAAGCTCACGTCGCGCCCCATCAGACCGTCCGCGGCGCCGGCCGTCGCGGTCAGGGTCAGAAGCACGGCCAGGCGGATCATGCGGCCAGGCCCTTGTTGCCCAGGTCGAGGTATTTCTGCCGTCGCTTGTCGCGCAGGGCCTGGGGCGACAGGTCGTCCAGTTCGGCCAGCATCGCCCGGATCGCCTGGCCCACGGCCCGGACCGTGGCCGTCCGGTCGCGATGGGCGCCGCCGACCGGTTCGGGGATGATCCGGTCGCAGACCCCCAGCTTGAGAAGGTCCTGCGCGGTCAGGCGCAGCGCCTCGGCCGCCTCGCGCATCTTTTCGGCATCCTTCCACAGGATCGAGGCGCAACCCTCGGGCGAGATCACCGAGTAGATCGAATGTTCCAGCATCGCCACCCGGTTCGCCGTGGCAAAGGCGACGGCCCCGCCCGAGCCGCCCTCGCCGATGATCACGCTGACCAGCGGCACCTGCAGCGCCAGGCATTTCTCGGTCGATCGGGCGATCGCCTCGGACTGGCCGCGTTCCTCGGCGCCCTTGCCGGGATAGGCGCCCGGCGTGTCGACCAGGGTCACCACCGGCAGGCCGAACCGATCGGCCAGGTCCATCAGCCGGATCGCCTTGCGATAGCCTTCGGGCCTTGCCATGCCGAAATTGCGTTCGATCCGGGATTGGGTGTCATTGCCCTTTTCATGGCCGATCACCATCACCGGCCGTCCGTCCAGCCGTGCCAGCCCACCCATCACCGCGTGATCGTCGGCAAAGTTCCGGTCGCCGGCCAGCGGCGTGTATTCGGTGAACAATGCGTCGATATAGTCGCGGCAATGCGGCCGGTCGGGATGGCGCGCGACCTGGCATTTGCGCCAGGGCGTCAGGTCGGCATAGAGGCTTTTCAGCAGGTCCGCGGCTTTCCTGTCGAGCGCGGTGGCCTCGTCATCGACATTCGCCCCCTCGTTGGCGCGGGCCATGGCGCGCAGTTCGGCCGCCTTGCCTTCGATCTCGGCGAGCGGTTTTTCGAAGTCGAGGTAATTGGTCATCCTGGCCCCTTCCGCATGGACGCGCCCTATATGGAACGGGGCCGGTGCGGATGCAACATCGCGCCTCGGGGGGCCTTGGCCCCGGCGCTAGTCGCTCGGGTCCGCGTCGCGCCGATAGCGGTGCTCTGTCATGAATTCGTCTGCGAACCGCGTGTCCGGGAACCGGTAGAGCCGGTAATCGACCGCCCCGATCGGCGGCGGCAGGTCGACGGTGAACGTCCAGGTATCCCCGGTGCAGGCATAGCTGATGCCGGGGGTGAAACTGCCGAAGCCGACAGTGAAATCGGTGTCGCCCGAGGCGCCGTCCGGCGCGACCAGGCCCATCCGCACCTCGGGCGCGATGATGCCCATGTCGCAGAATTCCAGCCGGCCGCCGGCGCCCCAGACATGGCCGATCTGCGTCGGCATCGACAGGTCGATCGACAATTCGGCCGTGCCGTCGCGGTCGCTGATGTAATTCAGCGCATCCGCGTGGATCGGCAAGGTTTCATAGAACCCGTCCTCGTAGATCGTCATGCCCAGGACCGGCGGCGGGCCGGGAATCGTTTCCACGCTCACGCCCGCGGCGGCCATCGCGGGCATTGCCAGCGTGAAGGCCTGCAGGGCCGTATTCTCGCCGACCCAGTTGCCGACCAGGCAGGGGTCGGGCGGGGGGGGATCCGCCGGGCAGGCCGCCTGGGCCAGGGCGGCGGCGGGCAGGGCCAGGGCCGACAATGTCACAAGCGGCAGGAGGGTTTTCCGCATGGTCTTGCCTTTCGAGCCTTTCTCGTCCGGCCCAGTCTGACACATCCCGGCGTGGCTTGCAGGTCCGGCGATCCTGACCCGGCACGATACCGGTGCGGGCGCCTCAACCCTTGCCGATCAGTTCGGCCATGTCGACGATCACCTGCGCCTGTTTCATCGAGGCGATGTCGATCAGCTTGCCCTTGTGGGTCGTTGCACCCAGGCCGTTCTTCTGGGCCTCTTCCATGGCCGCCAGGATCTCGCGCGCCTCGGCCACGGCGGTATCCGAAGGGCTGAAGACCTCGTTGGCCAGCGCCACCTGCCTGGGGTGGATCGCCCATTTGCCGACCATGCCCAGCGTCGCGGCGCGGAACGCCTGGGCGCGGAACGCGTCGTCGTCGGAAAAGTTGCCGAAGGGCCCGTCGACCGGCAGCACGCCGTTGCTCCGGCAGGCGGCGACGATGGCCGAGATCGCCCAATGCCAGGGGTCGGGGTAATGGGTCCGGCCCGCGTGGACCATGTAGTAGTTTTCCTGGGTGCCGCCGATCCCGGTGGTGGCCATGCCCATAGAGGCGGCGAAATCGGCATAGCCCAGGCTGACCGCCTGCAGGCGCGGACTGGCGGCGCAAATCTCGTTGATATTGGCGATGCCGGCGGCGGTTTCGATGATGATCTCCAGGCTGACCGGCTTCTTGCGGCCCTGCGCGGCCTCGACCGAGGCGACGACGGCCTCGACCGCATAGATATCGGCGGCGCGGCCGACCATCGGGATCATGATCTGGTCCAGTCGGTCCGAGGCGTTTTCCAGCAGCTCGACCACGTCCTTGACCCAATGGGGCGTGTCCAGCCCGTTGATTCGCACGCTCAGATACTTGCCGCCCCAATCGACGTCATGGGTCGCTTCGATGATGTTCTTGCGGGCCTTGTCCTTGTCGGCAGGCGCGACGCTGTCCTCGAGGTCGAGGTTGATCACGTCGGCGGCGCTTTTGGCCATCTTCTCGAACAATTCGGTGCGCGAGCCGGGGCCGAACAGCTGGCAGCGGTTCGGACGGGCCGGGGCGGGGGGCTGTTTGCGCAGCGACATGGGCGGGCCTCCTGGCAAGGAAATGTCGTGAGTTGCGCTGTTCGAGATATGATGTTGCGCGCAGGGCTTCAAGCGCTATTTCGCAGTTGCAGAAAGCGGGGCGAGCGCGGCCTCCTGTCGCCCGGTCTGTGCGACGCCGACCTGGATGTTTCATGTTCTGTTCGCGGCGCATTCATCGGCAGGGCCAGGTCACTTTTGCAGAAAACCGCGGCACGACGCGAAAATTTCCCGAATCCCGTCCGGCCGGGCCGTGTTTTGCGAACCAATTTCAGCGGCCGGATGGCAAGGTGACGGGCAAACACCGGAGGCCTGTCATGATTCCCACCCCCTACCTGCTGTTCCTGGGCGATGCGCCCGACCCGCTGGCCGCCAAGGTGGCGCAGGGGATCAAGGATTGGCGGCCCGACAATGCCGTGGGGCAGCTGCGGCTGGAGGGGTGCAAGGCCGATCTGGGCCTGCCCGACATGACCCTGGCCGAGGCACGGGCGGCCGGGGCGCAGACCCTGGTGATCGGCGTGGCCAATCGCGGCGGGGTGATTTCGCAGACCTGGAAGAAGGTGCTGGTGACGGCGCTGGAGGAAGGCTTCGACCTGGCCTCGGGCCTGCACAACCTGCTGCGCGACGAAGAGGATCTGGCCGCGGTGGCCCAGGCCACGGGGCGGCGGCTGCATGACGTGCGGGTGCCATCGGTGAAATACCCGATCGCCAACGGCGAAAAGCGCACCGGCAAGCGGGTTCTGGCCGTGGGCACCGATTGTTCGGTCGGCAAGATGTATACCTCGCTGGCCATGGACCTGGAGATGAAGAAGCGCGGGCTGAACTCCAGCTTCCGCGCCACCGGCCAGACCGGCATCCTGATCACCGGCAACGGCGTGCCGCTGGATGCGGTGGTCGCCGATTTCATGGCCGGCGCCGTCGAATGGCTGACACCGGACAACGTTGCCGATCACTGGGACCATATCGAGGGCCAGGGCAGCCTGTTCCACGTCTCCTATTCCGGGGTCACCATGGCGCTGATCCATGGCGGCCAGCCCGATGCGCTGATCCTGTCGCATGAACCGACCCGGGCCCATATGCGGGGCTTGCCGGGCTATGCCCTGCCCAGCCTGGAGGCCTTGCGCGATACCGCCTTGCCGCTGGCGCGGGTCGCCAATCCGGCCTGCGAAATCGTCGGAATTTCGGTCAATACCGCCGCCATGGGCGAGGACGAGGCGCTGAGCTATCTGGCGCAGGTCGAGGCGCGGATGGGCCTGCCCGCCGCCGATCCCTTCCGCCAGGGCGCGGCGCGGCTGGTGGATGCGCTGCTGGCGCTTTAGGCTGGTCCCGAACGGATGGGGGATGCCATGGCGCTTTCGGTGACGCGGGACCGGTTCCGGCTGGCCGAGGTCTTTACGATCTCGCGCGGGTCGCGGACCGAAGCACAGGTGCTGACCGCGCGGATCAGCCGCGAGGGTGTGCAGGGTCAGGGCGAATGCGTGCCCTATGCGCGCTACGGCGAAACGCTTGACACTGTCGCGGCCCGGATCGAGGCGCTGGACCCCGCGATCACGCGGCACGACCTGCAGGACGCCCTGCCGGCCGGCGCGGCGCGCAACGCCGTGGATTGCGCGCTGTGGGATTGGCACAGCAAACGCACCGGCGCGCCGGTCTGGCAACTGGCCGGTCTGGCGCGGCCGAAACCGGTGATGACGGCCTATACCCTGTCGCTGGACACCCCTGAAAACATGGAGAAATCCGCCGCCAGACAGGCCGCGCGGCCATTGTTGAAGATCAAGCTGGGCGGCGAAGGCGACATGGCCCGGCTGGAGGCGGTGCGGCGCGGGGCACCCGATGCCGCGATCATCGTCGACGCCAACGAGGGCTGGACGGCCGAGATCTATACCGAACTGGCGCCGCACCTGGTGCGGCTGGGCGTGCAGATGGTCGAGCAGCCCCTGCCCGTGGATGCCGACGGGATGCTGGCCGAAATGGAGCGCGTCCTGCCGGTCTGTGCCGATGAAAGCTGCCATACCCGCGCCGGGCTGGAGGCTCTGGTCGGCAAGTATGACATGGTCAATATCAAGCTCGACAAGACCGGCGGCCTGACCGAGGCGCTGGCCCTGCGCGCGGCCGCGGACGCCCTCGGTTTCAAGGTGATGGTCGGATGCATGGTGGGGTCTTCGCTGGCCATGGCGCCGGCGGTTCTGGTCGCCCAGGGGGCCGCGATCGTGGACCTGGACGGCCCGTTGTTGCTGGCCGAAGACCGTGAGCCGGCGCTGAACTACGACGGCGGTGCGGTGCATCCGGCGCCGGCCGAGCTGTGGGGCTAGCCCCTTGACGGGGCGGGAACAAAGCCCGAAGACCACCGCGTCACATCCAGGGAGCCAGCCCATGAGCCGCATCGTCTATGTCAACGGAGACTACCTGCCCGAAGAAGAGGCCAGGGTCAGCGTGTTCGACCGGGGGTTCCTGTTCGCCGATGGCGTCTATGAGGTGACAAGCGTGCTGGGCGGCAAGCTGATCGATTTCGACGGCCACGCCGCACGATTGCAAAGAAGTCTTGACGAGTTGGACATGCGCCGCCCGGTCGAGATGGAGGAATTGCTGGCGATCCACCGTGAACTGGTCGCGCGCAACGATATCGTCGACGGGCTGGTCTATCTTCAGGTCACCCGCGGGGCGGCGGCGGATCGGGATTTTGCCTATCCGGATCAGGAGGTTGCGCCGACGCTGGTGCTGTTCACCCAGTCCAAGCCCGGGCTGGCCGACAGCCCCGCGGCGAAGGTCGGGATCAAGGTGATCTCGATCGCCGATGAACGCTGGGGGCGGCGGGACATCAAGACGGTGCAACTGCTGTATCCGTCCATGGGCAAGATGATGGCCAAGGCCGCAGGCGCCGATGATGCCTGGATGGTCGAGGACGGGAGTGTGACCGAGGGCACCAGCAACAACGCCTATATCGTCAAGGGCGGCAAGATCATGACCCGCGGGCTTTCCAATGACATCCTGCACGGGATCACCCGCGCGGCGGTGCTGCGCCTTGCCCGCGAGGCGCAGATGGAGGTCGAGGAACGCCCCTTCACCATCGACGAGGCGCAGGCGGCGGAGGAGGCGTTCGTCACCTCGGCCTCGACCTTCGTGATGCCGGTGGTCGAAATCGACGGCGCGCCCGTGGGCAATGGCGCGCCCGGGCCGGTGGCGGCGCGGCTGCGCGAGATCTACCTGGAGGAAAGCCGCAAGGCGGCGATCTGAGCAACGCGCGCCGGGGGGCGGGGCCCGCGCAACGCGTCTGGACGGTCGCGCCGGGACAAACAGGATCTCGGACTTGCGGTTTCGCGTCGGTATGATGTCGGTTTCGCGCCGGTGCGGGTGTCTGTGCGGGTGTCTGTGCGATTGTCGGCGCGGGTGTCGGTGCGGACCGCGGGAGGGGCGCGTGTCTGACCGGATAGCAACCGGGCAGCGGGGGTCAGGCGCAGTCGAAATGCAGGGCGCCCGGTTCGATGTCGTCGGCGCGGATGCCGGTGAGGATCGCCAGAACACGGTCGCCGATCTCGATCCGGCAAGAGCCGTCGGGCAGGTCGCGCAGCCGCAGGGGGGCGTCGTCCTCGTCCGGATCCAGGGTGAAGGCGAGCGTTTCGGTGTCCGGGTCGAAACCGTCGATCACCGGGGCCAGGACCGGCGCGATCACGGTTTGCCCGCGGGCAAGGCCGGGCGCGGGAATGGCCATCGGGCCGGGAGAATGGTCGAGCGGTGACATGCGGCAGCTCCGGTTCAAAGCGGCCGGCGCCCCCCAGCGCCGGCCTGCCCCCGCCGGCACCTCTCCACATCCGCCACATTCGAGTCAAGTTCTTGCCACATTTGTCGCGCCGCGCGGGACAGTGGCGCGCGACGGGGCGGGATTGTGTGGCGGCGGGCGGCGAGAGGTCCCGGGTCAGGCCCGGGACGGGTGCCGCGCGGGGTCGGACCCGTGTCAGTCCTTGCCCACGTTTTCGGCGAAGGCCTTGTCGAAGGCGGCCGTCTTGGCGGCGTCGGCCTCGGTCTGGTGCTGCGCCTTCCAATCGTCATAGGGCATGCCGTAGAAGGCCAACCGCCCGTCGTCCTTGGTCATGTCGATGCCGCGGGCCGTCGCGGCCTCCTGATACCAGCGCGACAGGCAGTTGCGGCAGAAGCCGGCCAGGTTCATCAGGTCGATGTTCTGCACATCCGCGCGGTCCTGCATCAGGTGCTGTCGCAGGCGGCGAAAGGCGGCGGCCTCGAGTTCGATGCGGGTCTGGTCGTCGATCCGGGTCATGTCGTCTTCTCCATCCGTTCCAATGCCCGCCCGAGGATCGGGGCGAGCCGCGCGGCCCATTTCGCCTGCCCCTCGGGCGTGCGGATCAGGTCGTTGCGCAACTCGACCAGGGCGTTGGGCCGGCCCTTCTGCAAGGCGTGCACATCGATCGAATCGCCGGGCAGGTGGCCGGCATAGGGTTCGTTGTCGCCCACACAGAGGTCGGGTTCGGCGCGCAACAAGTCAAGAAGCGGGTCCGACAGGCGGTTGTCGCCTTCATGCAGGATGCCGATGTGCCAGGGCCGCGGATGGCGGCGCATCAGGCGCGGGGTGAAGGAATGGATCGCCAGGATCACGGTATCGTCGCGGGCGCTTGCCATCCGTTCCAGCGCGTCGTGATAGGGCTGGTGACAGGCGGCTGCGCGGCGGGCGATCTCGGCCCGGTCGACATGGCGGTTCGTCGGAATGATGGTTCCGTCATAGAGTTTCATCACCACGGTCGGATCGTCGAGCCCGCGATTGGGGTCGATCACCAGCCGTGAGAAGTTCGACAGGATCGCCGGGGCGCCCAGCAGGTCGGCCAATGCCCGGGTGACGCCGGCGGCGCCGACATCGTAGGCGATGTGGCGTTCCATGTCGGTCGGATCCAGGCCGAGCGTGCCGCCACCCACATCCGGCGGCACCGTGTTGGTGGCATGATCGCAGGTCAGCAGCCAGCGCGTGTTGCGGCCGGCGCCATGGATGTGGAAGGGTTGGAAACTCATCCGTTACGGGCTCGTGTCATCCTGGGATACATCCCATAGGCCAGTTGTCCCGCGAAGGGAATTGGGCAATAAGGGCGGCAACGGCGTTAGCGGTAACTGACAGGGTCCGGGCGGACCCGAAGGAGAGGCGATGAAACGGAACCGAAAAGTCAAGATCGTAGCCACGCTTGGCCCGGCCTCGAACGATTACGACACGATCCGCGCGCTGAGCGAAGCCGGGGCCGACGTGTTCCGCCTGAACATGAGCCATGGCAGCCATGACGAGATCCGCGAACGTCACGCGATCATCCGCAAGATCGAGGCCGATACCGGCCGGCCGATCGGGATCCTCGCGGATCTGCAGGGGCCCAAGCTGCGGGTCGGCGCCTTTGCCCGCGATGCCGAAGAGCTGGAGGTGGGCGCGACCTTCCGCCTGGATCTGGACGAGACCCCGGGGGATGCGACCCGGGTGCAGCTGCCGCACCGCGAGATCTTCGACGCGCTGGAGCCGGGGGCGAGCCTTCTGGTCAATGACGGCAAGATCCGCCTGAAGGTGCGCGACTGCGGCCGGGACTTCGCGGAATGCGAGGTCATGGTGGGCGGCACGATTTCCAACCGCAAGGGGGTCAATGTGCCGGATGTGGTGCTGCCGCTGGCGGCGCTGTCGGACAAGGACCGCAAGGACCTGGAATTCGTCTGCGATCTGGGGGTGGACTGGCTGGCGCTGTCCTTTGTCCAGCGACCCGCCGACATGGAAGAGGCCCGGGCCCTGGCGCGCGGCCGGGCCGCGGTGCTGGCCAAGATCGAGAAACCGGCTGCGGTGAAGGCGTTTGACGATATCCTCGCGGTCGCCGACGGGATCATGGTGGCGCGCGGCGATCTGGGGGTCGAGCTGCCGGTGCAGAACGTGCCGCCGATCCAGAAGCAGCTGGTGCGCAAGTGCCGCGCCGCCGCCAAGCCGGTGATCGTCGCCACGCAGATGCTGGAAAGCATGATCGAAAGCCCGATGCCGACCCGGGCCGAGGTCAGCGATGTCGCCGCGGCGATCTACGAGGGCACCGACGCGATCATGCTGTCGGCGGAAAGTGCGGCCGGTCACTTCCCGATCGAGGCGGTGCAGACGATGAACAACGTCGCCGAAGAGGTCGAGAGCGATCCGACCTATACCGAAATCCTCGAAGCCTCGCGCAAGGCGGTGCGCACCTCGGTCGCCGACGGGATCGTCGCCGCCGCGCGCGAGATCGCCGAAACGACGGAAATCAAGGCGATCTGCTGCTATTCGGAAAGCGGCACCACCGCGCTGCTGACCGCACGGGAACGGCCGCGGGTGCCGATCATGGTGCTGAGCAGCCGGATCGGCACCGCGCGGCGGCTGTGCCTGAGCTGGGGGATGACCTGCGTCTATTCCTCGGCCGAGGTCGACCGGTTCAAGAAGGCGGTGGTCGAGGCGGTGCGCGCCGCGACCCGGGTCGGGCTGGCGGAAAAGACCGACATGGTGGTGGTGATCGCCGGGGTTCCGTTCAACACGCCCGGTTCGACCAATATCCTGCGTGTCGCGCCCTGCGAGGAACGTTTGATTTACGCTGCGGAAACGGAGTAACCTGCCGGTCATAGTGAATGACAAGGGTCGGGCAGGTCATGGATCCGGATCTCATGTTGGTGATCGGCCTTGTGGTGGCCGGCTTTTCGATTCCGTCGATCATGGGGGCGCTGGCCGATGGTCGGGTGCCGCGCACGGCGGCGATCGCGGTGCTGATCGGCGGCGGGCTGGTCGCCATCGCGGTGAACAACAAGCCGACGGGCTATACGATCAACCAGATCCCCGGCGTCTTTGTCGACGTGATCGGCCGCTATATCAACTGACCCCTTGCCAAGAAGGGCCCCGGCGCCTATACGGCGCCCTCGCAGATGCGCGGCCGGCCGGTGTGGCATGCCGAGTCGCGCGTGGACCTCTACCGATAGGAGACGGAAATGCCCAAGATGAAGACCAAGTCGAGCTGCAAGAAGCGGTTCAAGGTGACGGCCTCGGGCCGGATCAAGGCCGGCCAGGCGGGCAAGCGCCACGGCATGATCAAGCGCACCACCAAGTTCATCCGCGACGCGCGCGGAACCACCACGCTGTCGAAGGCTGATGAACAGATCATCAAGCCGATGATGCCCTACGCGCGCTGAGGAGGACAACCCATGCGAGTGAAAAGCGGAACCGTCACCCATCGCCGCCACAAGAAGGTCACCGATGCCGCCAAGGGCTATTACGGCCGGCGCAAGAACACCTTCAAGGTCGCCCGCCAGGCGGTCGACAAGGCCAACCAATACGCCACCCGCGACCGCAAGGCCCGCAAGCGCAGCTTCCGCGCGCTGTGGATCCAGCGGATCAACGCCGCCGTGCGCGCCTTTGACGAAACGCTGACCTATTCGCGGTTCATCAACGGCCTGGACCGGGCCGGGATCGAGGTGGACCGCAAGGTGCTGGCCGATCTGGCCGTGCATGAACCCGACGCCTTCAACGCCATCGCCGCCAAGGCCAAGGCCGCCCTGGCCTGAGCCGGGCGACAGGTGCAGTCGAATGGCCGTCCCTGCCGGGGCGGCCATTTGCGTCTGGACGCGGTCCTGGTGATCGGGACACGCGGCGTCGCGCCCGGCCCTGCACGGTGGCGTTTCGCGCCGTTCGTCCGCGCCGGACGTCGGGCTTGCCGCCGCCCGCAGGGCTGACGACGATCGCCTGGCCTCAGGGCGCCGCCGCGTCGGACACTTCGAAATCCACCCGCCGGTCGACCACGTCGAATTGCGGATGGACCCCGTCGGGATGGTCCTGCATGTGGCTGGCCACGGCGAACCGGTCGGTGGCGTGGCCGGCCGCCGCGATCACGTCGAGCGTGGCATGGGCGCGCTCCCAGGACAGGGCGACATTCCGGGCCGGATCGCCGCTGGGATCGGCGAAACCGATGATCGTGACCCGCGCCTGGGGGCAGCCGGCGACCTGCGCGGCCAGCGTCCGGGCCGCCTCCTGCGCCTGGTCGTCGAGCCGGGCCGAGCCGTTGGCGAAATAGAGCCGGGTGCGGGTGGCCATCACCTGCAATTCGGCGACGCAGGGGGAGCGCGCGTCCGGGAGGTCCGTGGCGTGGCCGTGGGTCTGCTCCTGGGCCCGCATCCCGGCCGGGGCGGCCTGCGGCGATGCCGGGGCAGGCGTGTCGGTTGCGCCCTCCGGTGCGGCGGCGACCGCGTCGGCGACGGCGGCCTCGATCCGGTTCAGGGCGGGCGGTGCGATCAGTTCGGGCGTGGCGGCGCGGCTGGGCAGCTCGGGCGCGGGTGCGGAGGCAGGGTCCGGAACCGGTGGTGGCGCCACGACCGCCTGAGGGGCGGGGGGCGCGGATTGTCCGACAAGGGCCTGCACGCCGATATGGCCCCCGGCCGCGATCACGGCGGCACCAAGCGGCCAGATATGGGCCAGCAGCCCATGAAACGATCTGACACTCATGACCCGCTCCCCCAAAAGCGGCCGCGCACCCTACAAAATGAACGGCGCGGTTACTCGAAATTCCCAATATCTGGGGCATGTATCAGCATCCGGTGGTTTTGTTAACCCAACGTTAACCTTTTTGTGATGCTGCCGCGCCGGCGGTCGCAGCCCGCGCGGAAACTTGCGTCCGGCCCGGTCTGTGGATAGCAGGGAGCCGGAATGATGGAAGGCGCGGACATGGACGACCTGAGAGAGAAATTCGTCAGCCTGATCGCAGCCGCGACCGACGCGGCCGCGCTGGAGGAGTTGCGCGTTCAGGCCGTCGGCAAGAAGGGCGAAATCAGCCTGAGGATGCGCGAACTGGGCAAGATGGGTCCCGAAGAGCGCCAGGTGATGGGGCCGAAGCTGAATGCGCTCAAGGACGAGATCACCAGCGCCCTGGCGGCCAAGAAAGCGGCGCTCGAAGATGCGGCACTTGACGCGCGCCTGCAGGCCGAATGGCTCGACGTGACCCTGCCGGCGCGCGACCGGCGGGCCGGCACGATCCACCCGGTCAGCCAGGTCTGGGAAGAGGCCACGGCGATCTTCGCCGACATGGGCTTCGCCGTGGCCGAAGGGCCGCAGATCGACAGCGACTGGTATAATTTCGACGCGCTGAACATCCCCGGCCACCATCCGGCGCGGGCCGAGATGGACACGTTCTACATGGCCCGCGCGGCAGGCGACAACCGCCCGCCGCATGTGCTGCGCACCCATACCAGCCCGGTGCAGATCCGCGCGATGGAGGCCCAGGGCGCCCCGATCCGCATCATCGCCCCGGGCCGGGTCTATCGCGCCGATTACGACCAGACCCATACGCCGATGTTCCACCAGGTCGAGGGGCTGGCGATCGACCGCGACATTTCCATGGCCAACCTGAAATGGGTGCTCGAGGAATTCTTCAGCGCCTTCTTCGGCACCGCGGTCAAGACCCGCTTCCGCGCCTCGCATTTTCCCTTCACCGAACCCTCGGCCGAGGTCGACATCCAGTGTTCCTGGGAGGGCGGCACGGTCAAGGTCGGCGAGGGCGACGCCTGGCTGGAGGTTCTGGGATCGGGCATGGTGCATCCGAAGGTGCTGCAGGCCGGCGGGATCGACCCCGATCAGTGGCAGGGCTTTGCCTTCGGCATGGGGATCGACCGGATCGCGATGCTGAAATACGGCATCCCGGATCTGCGGGCGTTCTTCGAATCAGACCTGCGCTGGCTGCGGCATTACGGGTTTTCCGCGCTGCAGGTGCCGACGATCCGGGGCGGGTGATCCGGGCGCCTTGCGCCGCCGTCAGGCCTTGCGTGTGGCCAGCAGCAACAGGGTTTCGGATGTCGCGATCCCGTCCAGCCGTCTGATCCGTGTCAGCAGGGCGTCCAGCGCCGCGAGGCTGTCGGCCCCCAGTTCCGCGATCATGTCCCAGCGCCCGTTCGTGCTGTGCAGGGCCCGCACTTCGGGATAGCCCTGCAGGCTGCGAATCGCCCGGTCGGTGCCGCGGCCTTCGATCCCGATCATCATCAGCGCCCGCACCGGGTCGCGCGCCAGGTCGGATTTCAGAACGACCGAGAAACCCACGATCTCTCCGTCGCGGCGCAGCCGGTCAAGCCGGGCTCGCACCGTCGTGCGCGACAGCCCCAGCGTCGCCGCAAGGCTGGACAGCGATGCCCGGGCGTCGCGGCGCAGGGCGGCGATCAGCCGGTGGTCGGTATTGTCCATTCCGGAACCCTTATCCTTCGTTTTGGTCAATCTCCGCGCAGATTGTGCGGAATGTCAACTTCTGCCCTTCCCGTTTCAACGCGATACCCGTGCCAGAATGATCAAGGACAGGGACCATGACCCGCACGATCCTGCTGATCGGCGCCCCGGTCGACAGTGGCAAGACCCGCCAGGGCTGCCTGATGGGCCCCGATGCCTACCGCACCGCCGGGCTTCCCGAGGCGCTGATCGACCTGGGCCACGATCTGCGCGACCTGGGCGATGTCGCCGCCGATCCTTGTGCCGCCGACCGCGACGGGGTGTTCGCGCTTGGCCCCACGATCGGCTGGACAAACGGCCTGTCGCGCGCCGGACAGGCGGCGCTGGACCAGGGTGTGCCGATCTTTCTGGGCGGCGATCACGCGCTGTCGCTGGGCAGCGTGCATGCCGCCGCCGCCCATGCGGCGCGTCGGGGCCGACCGCTGTTCGTGCTCTGGCTTGATGCGCATGCCGATTTCCACACGCCCGAGACGACGACCAGCGGCAACCTGCACGGCACGCCGCTGGCCTATGTGACGGGTCTGGAGGGGTTCGACGGGTTCCCGCCGGTGCCCCATCCGGTCCCGCAGGAGAATGTCTGCATCCTGGGTCTGCGGTCGGTCGACCGGGCCGAGCGCGCGGTGCTGGAGCCGTCGCCGGTGCGCCGTCACGACATGCGCGCGATCGACGAACATGGCATCGCGGCCCTGCTTGGCGCCTTCCTGGGCGATGTCGCGGCCCGGGGCGGAATGCTGCATGTTTCGCTCGACGTGGATTTCCTGGATCCGGCCGTGGCGCCGGCGGTGGGCACCACCGTGCCCGGTGGCGCCACCGTGCGCGAGGCGCATCTGGTGATGGAGCTGATCCACGATTCCGGGCTCATGACCTCGATGGATCTGGTCGAACTGAACCCGATGCTCGACGAACGCGGCCGCACCGCGCAGCTGATGGTGGATCTGTGCGCCTCGGCCCTGGGGCGCCGGGTCTTCGACCGGCCGACCCCGACTATCCTGTGACCCCGCGGCAAAGGACCGACGCGATGCTTCCTTCCGACAAGGCCCTGGTTCCCTTCGTTTCGGTCGATGCGATGATGCAGCTGATCCACCGTGTCGGCCTGCGCGAGATGATCGAGGCGATCGCCATCGCCATCGAAGCGGATTTCCGCCGCTGGGAAAGCTTCGACAAGACGCCGCGCGTCGCCGCCCACAGCCCGGTCGGCGTGATCGAGCTGATGCCGACCGCCGATGACGCGCATTACGCCTTCAAATACGTGAACGGCCATCCCCGCAACACGCGCGACGGCCTGCAGACCGTCACCGCCTTCGGGGTGCTGGCGGACATGACCACGGGCTATCCGCTGCTGTTGTCCGAGATGACGCTTCTGACCGCGCTGCGCACCGCGGCGATGTCGGCGCTGGCGGCGCGGCACCTGGCGCCCGATCCGGCGCCGACCATGGCGATGATCGGCAATGGAGCGCAGGCGGAATTCCAATGCGTCGCGATGCAGGCGCTGGTCGGCATCGACACCGTGCGGCTGTTCGACACCGACCCGGCCGCAACCGCCAAATGCGCCGGCAACCTGGCCGGAAGCGGCCTGCAAGTGATCGCCTGCGCCACGCCCGAAGAGGCGATCGAGGGGGCGCAGATCATCACCACCTGCACCGCCGACAAGCGCAACGCGACCGTGCTGAGCGACAACATGGTCGGCACCGGCGTTCATCTGAACGCGATCGGCGGCGATTGCCCGGGCAAGACCGAACTGGCCGCGGCGATCCTGCACCGCGCCAGGATCTTTGTCGAATATCCCGACCAGACCCGTATCGAGGGCGAGATCCAGCAACTGGCCCCCGATCACCCGGTGACGGAGCTGTGGCAGGTCATCGCCGGCCGCGCGCCCGGCCGGACCGATCCGCGCCAGATCACCCTGTTCGACAGCGTGGGCTTCGCCATCGAGGATTTCAGCGCCCTGCGCGTGGTGCATGACAAGGCGCGTGAAACCGGGCTTTTTGCCGCGCTCGACCTGCTGGCCGATCCCGACGACCCGCGCGACCTGTTCGGCATGCTGATGCGGGCCAAGGGCGCCTAGAACGATACGCCAAGCCCCGCGGATGTCGGACAGGGCCAGGTGAACCCGGCGGGGCTGTCCAGGTAGGGCGAGGCCGGCAGCACGTCTTCGGTCAGTTTGGTGGGAAAGCCGATTTCGGTGCAGGCCAGCGGGCCGGGCAGGGTCGCGGCGAAATGCAGCGACGCGGCGGTGCCGATCCCGGTTTCGAACATGCTGCCGACGACGATCGGCAGATCGGCGGCCCGGGCGATGGCGGCGAGGTCGCGCGCCCCGGTCAGCCCGGTCTTGAGCAGCTTGATGTTGACCGCGCCGACCGCGCCGGCGCGGATCAGCGCCATCAGGTCATGGGCGGTATAGATGCCTTCGTCGATCAGGATCGGCGTATCCAGCGCTTCGACCAGCCGGGCCGTGCCGGCGATATCCCAGACCGGCAGCGGCTGTTCGAGGAATTCCGGGTCGCAGGCCTCCATCTTGCGGCAGGTCGGCAGCCAGTCGGCAAGCCTGCAGCCCTGATTGGCATCGAGCCGCAGGTTGATCCCCGGCCCGATGGCGGCGCGGATGGCGCGCACGCGGTCAAGATCGGTGGTGGGATCGGTGCCGATCTTGACCTTGACGGTGCGGGCGCCGCGGGCGACGAAATCGGCGGCTTCGGCCTCCATCCGTTCGGTGGTGCTGATGCCGACGGACCCGGCAAAGGACACCTCGGTGCGATGCGCCCCGCCAAGGTGGCGCCACAGCGGCAGGCCGGCGGCGCGCGCGGCAAGGTCATGACAGGCGATGTCGATCACCGCCTTGGCCATCGGGTGCCCGGGGATCGCCGCCTCCATCCGCGCCGCGATCAGCGCCGTGTCGCGCGGATCGAGGCCGCGAATGGCGGGCATCAGATGGGACACGAGCACCTCGCGCATCGTGGCCGGGCTTTCGGGGCCGAAGGGCACCGCATTGACGCTGTCGGCCAGGCCGGTGCTGCCGTCCTCGCAGGTCAGGCGGGCGACCAGGAAGGTTTCGCCGGTGAAGGCCGCGCTCGAGATGCCGTAGCTTTCGCGGAACGGGATGAAGCGGTCGTCCAGGGTCAGATCGGCAAGTTTCACAGCGCATCACTCCAGTCGCCGGGGGTCAGGGGGCGCGGCGGCGGTGGCGTTTCGCCCATCACGTGGCGGATCAGGAAATCCCATCGCCGGCGCAGGAAATGCGGATCGAGGGTGAAATCATGGTGCCGCCCGGGCAGGATCAGCAGTTCGACATCCTTGTCGGCGGCGATCAGCGCCTCGGCCAGTTGCAGCGTGTGGGCGATGTGGACGTTTTCGTCCATGTCGCCATGGGCAAGCATCAGCGCGCCCTGCAACCGGTCCGCCAGCGGCGCATTGGCCGCGCGTTCCAGTGCTTCGGGGGTCAGGCCCCACAGATCGGCCCAGGCCGCGTGATAAAGCCGCATGTCGTGGCATCCGGCCGAAGCGACGGCGGCGCGGAACAGATCATTGTGCAACAACAGCGCCTTGGCCGCCATGTGGCCCCCCCCCCCGAATGGCCGAAGATGCCGACGCGGGTCAGATCCATCCAGGGCCGGGTCGCGGCCAGTTCGCGGATCGCCGCCGCATGATCGGCAAGCCCCGTCGCCAGCGCCGGATCGTCGAAGGCGGGGGCGTGAAAGGCGCGGTCGCGATAGGGCGTGCCGCGCCCGTCGATCACCACCACGACAAAGCCCAGCGCCGCCGTCGCCGCCGGCAGCAGCGCGTTTTCCGCGCCGATCTCGATCCCGCCCTCCAGCGGGCCGCCGGTGTCCAGAAGAAACCCGTGCGGCACGACCGTGACCTGCGACCAGCCATAGATCGCATCAAGCACCGGGTAGCGCCGCGCGGGGTCGAAATCGGGCGGCAGAAAGATCGCCGCTTCGATCGGGGTCCTGCCATCTCTGGCTGTCGGCGTCGCGCGGTCGGGCGGCCGGTAGCCCCGGGCGAAAAGATCGGCGGCATCCGCCTGTTCCAGGTCCATCACGATCGCCCCGTCGCGGTCGCGCAGCACCGTCCGCGACGGCTGATCCGGCGCGCCCATCAGGTCCACGAAGAACCGCCCGCAGGGCGCGGCGGTCAGGACATGTTCCAGCGGTTCGTCCGTCAGACGCTCTGCCGCGCCGCCATCGAGCGAGGCGCGCATCAGGTGCCGGTGATAGGGATTGCCCGACGGGCACAGGCCCTGCGCCGTGAACCAGACCAGGCGCGCGCCCTCGTCCACGGCAAGCACGTCGCGCAGGGCGTAATCGCCGGGCGCGATACGGTGCAGCAGGGTGCCGTCGGCGGCATGCAGATAGAGCTGCCCCCAGCCCTCGCGCGCCGAATAACACAGGATTTCGCCGGTGGCGGGCAGCACGCGCCAGATCGGACGGGCGAATTCGAAGGCATTGAGGAAGACCGGAAGGTGACCGCGTTCGTCGATCACGATATGTGCCGCGCCGGTTGCGGGGTCGGCGCGATACAGGGTCTGCGCCCGTCCCCCGGTCTCGCGCCGGGTCAGCAGGATATCGCCGTCGGGGGACCAGAACTGCGGGCCGTCAAGGCCCTGCCGCGCGAACCAGAACGGGCTTTCCATCGCGGCGAAGGGCGGGATGTCGATCCGGGTCCGCGTGCCATGATGGGTGTCGATGACCCAGAAGCTCGCGGTTTCGGTGACCGGATCGCCGATCAGCGGCACCCGCAGCGCATGGGTGACGGGCCGGCCGCCCGCCGTGCCCTGGCCCTGCACCGGCATCTCGCGCACCGCGCGTTCATCGCAGCGGAACACCAGCAGCCACCGCCCGCAGGGTGACCATTGCGCCGCCGGCGGTGCGGCGGCCTCCGACAGCGCGTCCATCGTGCCGCCGGGTTCCGCGCCCCAGCCGAAATGGGCGACACCATCGGTGGTAAGCGGGCGGCTGGTGCCGTTTTCCAGCAGGTGCATGTTGTGATCGCGCAGGATCACCGCGCGCCGGCCGTCCGGGGCGGGCAAGCTGTCGCCCGAAGGCGGCGCGGGATCGTCGCGCAGCCCGCCGGCGGCGTCGAACAGAAGCGCCGTGCCGTCATGGGTGAACCGGATCGCGTCGCCGACCGGGATGATGGCGCGCAGCGGCAAGGCGTCCGGGTCCAAAGCCTGCCCCGTGCGCCGTGCCAGTGCCGCGGCAAGTGCTGCGTGGTCGAAAGCGGGCCGGGCGGTGCGGTCGACGGGATCGACCCGGATGAACCGCAGCCCGTCGCGCCGGCGGACGCGATACCAGAAATCGCCCGTCTCGCCGATCCAGCGCGGCTGGACGAGCCAGCCGAAGGCATGGCGCAGGGCATTGGCGGGCAGCAGCGCCTCGGCGCGGGCATAGCGGTCGGCAAGGTCGGTCATGGCGCCTCGGGTACGACCGGGGGCGGGGCCGGTGGCTGGGCAAGCGGCAGGTCGAGCGTGCTGGCATGGTCCGCGTCGTGATGCACGATGATGCGTCCCGCGCGGCCCTGCGCCGCGGTTTCGTCATCCACCGCCCCGCCGCCCTGAAAGTTGCGCTGGAAATGGATCGAGCACAG
Source organism: Rhodobacteraceae bacterium HLUCCA08 (assembly GCA_001314655.1). Lineage (GTDB taxonomy): Bacteria > Pseudomonadota > Alphaproteobacteria > Rhodobacterales > Rhodobacteraceae > Salibaculum. The sequence goes on from LJSF01000043.1 coordinate 202,565, forward strand.
CGTGCGCAGCGTCAGCCGCAGGTGACGGCCGGCCTGCAGCCGGCGGGCAAGGAAGGCAAAGCCGTCGAAGGTGACGCGCACCGGCGCTGTATGGTCAAAGACCTCCGCCATTGCCGTGGTGCGGTAGCGCAGGCGCTGGCGGTCCTCGCCCAGGATCAGGACTTCGCCATCGGGGCCGACCTCGGCCAGGATCAGCTCCAGATCGGCATCGGGCAGGTCGGTCGACAGCCACAGCGTGACGCGCGGCCGCCCGGCCAGGTGCAGCGGCGCATCCTGCGGGGCGGTCGTCCAGGTCAGCCCGTCGGGCGGCGCGGGTTCGGTGATCGCCTCGGGGAAGGGTGCGCGCGCCGGGTCGCCCTGCGGCAGACGCGGATCGGACAGCCAGTTGCGGCGCGGGGCCTCGCCGCCGGTCATCGTCGCCAGCGGCAGAGGCAGGCGCTGCAGGCCGATGTCCGCGAGGCTGTCCGCCCCTCGCCACTGGCCGCTGCCGGTCTCGAACCAGGTCACGCGCGACGCCAGAAATGCCGGCCGGTCCGCGCGCCCGAAGACCCAGTCGAAAAAACCCAGCGTCAGCGCCGTGATATCCAGCGCGCCGCCGGGGCCGAAATCCACGCCGCTGGCCACCGCGCTGCCGGACCGGGTGCCGCCATGATCCCATGGCCCGATCACCGCGACATGGCGGGCGACGGCGCCGGGCCTGCCATGGGCTTCGTGTTGCGCAAGATAGGACAGCGCACCGGTCTGGGCGTTGTCGTACAGCCCGGTGACGCTCAGCACCGGCAGGTCGAGCGCGGCCCAGGTTTCGGGCGCGATCGCCAGCCGTTGCCAGAACGGGTCATGGGCCGGATGATCGAGGTACAGATCGAACCAGCGCGACCCCTTGCCAAGGCTGCGCGGCAGGTCGCGGAAGCGGGCGCCGCTGTCGAAATGGCGTCGGAAGGCCTCGTCCCACAGGGCGGTTTCGGCGAACAGGTTGAAATCCGTGCCGCGGCCGGACACCAGCATCAGCCACAACAGCATGTAGGGCATCCGCTGAGGTCCGCGCCAGGGTGTGTCGGCGGGCATGTGGGTGGCGGCCGCGGGGGCGATGGCGGCCAGGTGCGGCGGGTGCGCGGCGGCGGTGGCCCATTGGTTCTCCCCCTGGTAGGAGCCGCCCCACATCGCGACCCTGCCATCGCAGAACGGCTGCGCGGCCAGCCATTCGACCATGTCGAAGCCGTCGGCGGCATCGCAGAAGGACGGATCGAAATCCCCTTCGCTTTCGCCGCGCCCGCGGCAATCGGCCACCGCGACCGCGTGACCGCCGCGGGCGAATGCCATGGCGGTGTCGTGATTGCGGTCGATCCCGTAGGGGGTCATCGTCAGCAACACCGGCAGGGGGCCCGCGCTATCGGGCCGATACAGCCGAAAGGCCAGCCGCACCCCGTCGCGCATCGGCGCATATGACAGCCAGGTCACCGCGATCATGGCCTCGCCTCTGCCAGGTGGCAGGCGGCGCTGTGGCCGGGGGCAAGCGGGCGCAGCACCGGCGCCTCGCGCCGGCAGATGTCCTGCGCCATCGGACAGCGTGGGTGAAAGGCGCAGCCCGACGGCGGGTTGCGCGGCGAGGGCGGTTCGCCCGTCAGGCGGCTGCGCGGGCGGGTGCGCTGGGCCGGGTCCGGCACCGGCACGACCGACAAGAGCGCCTGCGCATAGGGGTGGCGGGGGGTGGCGAAAAAGCTGTCTTTCGGCGCGATCTCGACGATCCGGCCCAGATACATCACCGCCACCTGGTCGCACATGTGCCGGATCACCCCCAGATCATGCGAGACGAACAGGAAGGTCAGGCCGAATTCCGCGCGCAGCCCGGTCAGCAGCCGCAGGATCTGCGCCTGGACCGACACGTCGAGCGCCGAGGTCGGTTCGTCCAGCACCAGGAAATCGGGCCGCGTGATCAGCGCCCGTGCGATCTCCACGCGCTGGCGTTGCCCGCCCGAGAACTGGTGCGGCATGCGTCGGCCCTGTTCGGGGCTGAGCCCGACCTGGGACATCAGCTCGATCGCGGCCTCGGTCCGGCTGTGCCGGGTGCCGATCCCCTGCAGCGCCAGCGGGCGGCGCACCTGGTCCAGCACGCTCATCGCCGGATGCAGCGCGGCCATCGGGTTCTGATGGATGATCTGCATCCGCGCCCGCAACCGGCGCAGCGCGGCGGGGCGCAGGGCGAACACATCCTCGCCGTCGAAGCGAAAGCGGCCCGCCGTGGGTTCCTGCAGGCGCAGCAGGACGCGCGCGGTGGTCGATTTGCCCGAGCCGCTTTCGCCCACCAGGCCCAGCGCGCCGCGCCGCGGGATATCGAAGGACACGCCGTCGATCGCGCGCACCACCGGGCCGGTCCGCGGCCAGCCGCCGCCGCCGAAATGCTTGGCCAGGTCGCGGGCGGTGACAAGGGCGCTCATGCGTCGGCCTCCGGGTGGTGGCAGACGACGTAGCGTCCCGCGCCAAGATCGCGTCGGGGCGGCTTTTCGGTGCGGCAGCGGTCGCTGGCGCGGGGGCAGCGGGGGTGAAAGCGGCAGCCTTGGGGCGGGTCGACAAGGTCGGGCACCCGGCCCTCGATCACCGACAGGGTGGCGCTGTCGGCATCGGCGCGCGGGATCGCCGCCAGCAAGGCCCGGGTATAGGGGTGCTGCGGCGCGGCGAAGATCGCCGCAACCGGGCCGGTTTCCACCACGCAGCCGGCATACATCACCGCCACCCGGTCACAGCTTTCGGCGACCACGCCCAGGTTGTGCGTGACCAGCACCACCGCCATGCCGATTTCGGCCTGCAGGTCGCGGATCAGGTCCAGCACCTGGGCCTGCACCGTCACGTCCAGCGCGGTGGTGGGTTCATCGGCGATCAGCACCTCGGGGCGGCAGGCCAGCATCATGGCGATCATCGCACGCTGGCGCATCCCGCCCGAGAACTGGTGCGGATAGGCGCGCGCAGCCTGCGCCGCATCACCGATCCCGACAGCGGCCAGCGCCGCCTCGACCCGGCTGCGCAGGCGGCCATCGGCGCCGTGGATGGCCAGGGTTTCGGCCAGTTGCGCGCCGATCGTCGTCACCGGGTTGAGCGAGACCATGGGATCCTGAAAGATCATCGCGATCCGCTTGCCGCGCAGGCCGCGCATCCCGGCCTCGGGCAGCGACAGCAGGCTTTCGCCGCCCAGCCGGATGTCACCGGCGGTGACCCGCGCGGGCGGGCTGGGCAGCAGGCGCATCACCGACAGGCCCGTCACGCTTTTGCCGCAGCCGGATTCGCCCACCAGCCCCAGGGTTTCGCCGCGCGATACCGACAGGGTGATGCCGTCCAGCACCTTCACCGGCCCCCGGTCCGAGCGGAACTCGAGGCACAGCCCGTCGATCTCCAGCACCGGGTCCATCTAGCTGTCCTCGCGCGGGTCAAGCGCGTCGCGCAGCGCGTCGCCGACAAAGTTGAAGGCGGCCACCGTCGCCACCAGCGCAAGCCCCGGAAACACCGAGATCCACCAGGCATCGCGCATCGAATCGCGTCCGTCGTTCCGGATCGCGCGCCAATCGGGCGAGGGCGGCTGCGCGCCCAGCCCCAGAAAGCTGAGCGCCGAGGTGGTCAGGATCGCCGCCGGCACGGTCAGCGTGGCCAGCACCAGGTTGGGCGCGACGACCCCGGGCAGGATGTAGCGCAACAGGATCGCGCCCTGTCGTTCGCCGATGGCGATGCCCGCCTCGACATAGTCGCGTTGGCGCAGGGACATGGTCTTGGCCCGAGTCACCCGCGCGAAGGGCGCCCAGGAGGTGATGGCGATGGCGATGATGACGTTTTCCAGACCCGGCCCCAGCGCCGCGATCAGCCCCAGCGCCAGCACCAGCGGCGGAAAGGCCCAGACCAGATCGACAAGGCCCGAGATGATCCGGTCCACCCAGCCGCCGAAATAACCCGCCAGCAGGCCCAGCGAGACCCCGACCGCAAGCTGGATCGCCACCACGATCAGGGCCACCCGCAGGGCGATGCGGCTGCCCCAGATCACCCGGTCGAACACGTCGCGGCCATAGCGGTCGGTGCCGAACCAATGGTCGGCCGAGGGGGCGTGGCGCATCTTCGACAGGTCCTGCGCATCGAAGCCCTGCGGCGCGATCAGGGGCGCGGCGAACGCGACGCCGATCAGAAGCAGGATCAGCACCGCGCCGATGCGACCCGGCACGTTTCTGCGAAACCGGTTCAAGAAGACCGCGCCTGCTGCCGGGGCGGCGACGCCGGACGGTTCGGTCGTGGCCATCAGCGCCCCTCTCTTATGCGCGGGTCGATCGCGCCGGCGGCGATGTCGCCAAGGATGTTGGACAGCACCGTCAGCAGCGCGATCAGCAACAGCAGCCCCTGGATGACCGGAAAGTCCTTGCGCAGGATCGCCTGGAAGAACAGCTGCCCCATGCCGGGCCAGGCAAAGATGTTCTCGATGATGACGGCGCCGCCGATCAGCCAGGGCAGGGCCAGGAACAGCCAGGTCACCACCGGCACCGCCGCATTGCGCAGCACGTGACGATAGGTGATGTGCAGCGGGCCCAGCCCCTTGGCCCGGGCGGTCAGGACGTATTCGTCGCGCAGGGTCGCCAGCATCTCGGCCCGCATCAGGCGCGCGACCGCGCCGACCTCGGGCAGGCCCAGTGCAAGCGCGGGCAACACCAGGTGCTGCCAGCTGCGCGCGCCCGAGACCGGCAGCCAGCCCAGCCCCATGGCAAAGACCAGCACCAGCACCATGGCCAGCCAGAATTCCGGCGTCGAATACAACAGCATGACGCCGCCCATGGTCAGGTGATCGCCAAGCCCGTTCTGATGGGTCGCGGCGAAGACCCCCAGCGGAATGCCCAGCAGGATCGAGATCGCAAAGGCGCTGAGCGTCAGTTGCAGCGTGTAGGGCACCCGCGCGCCGATCGTGTCCAGCACCGGCATGCGGGTCATCAGCGAGGTTCCGAAATCGCCGGTCAGGACATTGCCCAGCCAGGTCGCGTATTGCGCCGGAAACGACCGGTCCAGCCCCAGCTCCGCGCGCATGGCCAGCTTTTGCGCTTCGCTTGCCCGGGCGCCCAGGATCGCGTCAACCGGGTCGCCGGGCGTGAGGTGAAGAATGCCGAAGGCAATCACGCTCACGCCCAGGATCACCGGCGCGGACAGGACCAGACGCCAGACCAGCCGCCCGAGCACCGGGCCTACTCGACGATCATGACGTCGTTGAGGATCAGCCGGTCGGGCGCCACCACCTTCAGCCCCTGCACCCAGGAACGCGCGCCGACCAGCAGCACCTCGGACAACAGCGGCACGACCGGCGCGTCCTCCATGATCGAGGTCTGGATCGCCAGATAGGCCTGGGTGCGATCGGCCGGATCGGCAATGCCGCGCGCGGCGTCCAGCGCCTCGGCCAGCGTCGCGGGCGCGTATTGCGACGGCGAGGCGCCTTCGGTGAAGCGGTAGGTCAGGATGTCGGGATCGGCCCAGCTGTAGCCGGACAGGCCGAAATCGAAATTGCCCGCATCCATGGTGTCGGCCAGAGTGGTGGCGTCGACCATGCTGATGCGCGCATCGACGCCGACCGCGCGCAACTGCGCCTGCAACACCGGCGCGGCGCCGGTTTCGACCGCCGAGCCGGAATCGATCAGCAATTCGACCGACAATTCGCTGCCGTCCTTGTCGACCGTGCCGTCGCCGTTGCTGTCGACCCATCCGGCGGCGGCAAGCGCCGCGCGCGCGGCATCGGCATCGGTGGGATACATCGCCTGCATCGCCGCGCCGGCATCCGGGCTGTAGGCGATCATCGCTTCGGTCACGAAGGCATGTTCGGCCCGCGCCGCGCCTTCGAGCGCGAGGGCAAGCTGGTCACGGTCCACCGCCTGCGCAAGCGCGCGGCGCAGGGTCGCGTCATCGAAAGGCGCGCGCGGTGTTGAAGGTCAGGCCGGTCATCTGCGGCAGCGGCACTTCGACGATCCGCTAGTCGGGGTTGTCCGACATGTAGCGCAAGGCCGACGCCGGCAGGCCCGCGACGATATCGACCGTCCCGGCCTCCAGTTCATTGGCGCGGGTCTGGGCGTCGGTGATGAAGCGCACCGTCACCCGCGCCACATGCGCGGGGCCGGGATTGTCGACCATCGGCATCGAACTGCGGTAGCCGTCGAACCGCGCCAGCTCCAGATCCAGGCCGGGGGTCCAGGGTTGGGCGATGTAGAACGGGCCGCTGGCCACCGGGTTGGCGGTGAAATCCTCGCCCATCGCCTCGGCCGTGGCGACGTCCCAGGGTGCGCCGAAGCTGGTCATGAAGGCCGGCAGCATGACGTTGAAGCCGATGTCGTTGTCGACCTCCAGCGTCAGCGCGTCGATCACCCGGATCCCGGTCAAGCCGTCATCGTCGAAGGCATAGGGGCTGACCGCGACATAGCGTTCCATCGCGGCCTTCAGCGCGGCGGCATCCAGCGGGTTGCCGCTGCTGTAGGTCAGGCCTTCGGGCAGGACCATGGTCATGGTCCGGCCGTCATCGGAGATCGAGAAACCCGCAAGCAGGTCGGGGACGAAGTCCCCCGCGGCGTCATCAAAGCGCACCAGCGGCTGGCTGATCAATTCGTGGCTGAGCGGGAAGCCGGCGGTGCTGACCTGACCGTCCAGGATGTCGGGCACGTTCTGTGTCGCGATCACCAGATGGTCGCGGGTCGCGTCCTGGGCCGCAAGGGGCGCGGCCAGCACCGCCAATCCGGCGGTCAGAGCCGAGGGGGCCCAAAGGCCGTTGGAAAATATTGTTTTCATTTGTTGTTTCACGATGGTCGGGGCCCAAGAAGCCCGTTCACCACGATGTCGATCGCCTGGCGCACCTCGGCTTCGTGCTGCGAAAACGGCGCCGCGTCATCGCTGACATGGTCGATGAACAGCATGTATTTCGCCGCGAACACGGTGCGTGCGACGCCAAGCGTATCCAGATCCGCCGGCAAGCTGCCGCGCGCCTGCAACTGGGTCAGGCCGCGGATCATCAGGCCGCGCAATTCCAGCGTCGTTTCCGCATAGCTGCGCGCGAAAGCGGTATCGGGATGCTCCAGCGTGGCGGCCAGAAGGTGCCGCCAGCCGGGTTTGTCCAGCGCCGCCATCGAATGGCGGGAATCGTGCAGGGCGATCGCGGTGAGCGCGGCGGCGGGATCGTCCGGCAGGCTGTCGAAGATCGGCTCGGCCTCGGCGATCGCGGTGCGGTCGGAGTCGAGCACGACGGCGATCAGCAGGTCGGGCTTGCGTTCGAAGTAATTGTAGCAGGTGCCCACGGCGATGCCTGCGGCGCTGGCGACATCCTCGATCCGGGTGCGTTCGAAACCGCGCTCCCGGAACAGGCGCTGGGCCTGCGCGACCAATGCGGCGCGGGTCTGGTGTTTGCGTCTTTCGCGTTTTCCGGCGGGGGCCGCGGACATCCATCCCTCAAAAAGTGAGTCGGTTCACTTTTTGAGGCTAGCGGCTGCCGGTGGCTTCGCCCACATTTTTGTAACAGGCCCGGTCCGGCCCGCATCACGACCGGCCCCCGGCTGTCGGCCCGGCCCCCGTTTCCCCGGTGGACACCGCGGACAGAGACGCTAGAACCCGGACAACCCAGCGACGGAGCCCGAGCCGATGAAATTCACGCTTTCCTGGCTGAAAGACCACCTGGACACCGACGCCACGGTCGACCGGATCACCGAGGCGCTGACCGACCTTGGCCTGGAGGTCGAGGGGGTGGAGAACCCGGCCGACACGCTGGCGCCGTTCACCATCGCGAAGGTGAAAAAGGCCGAACAGCACCCCGATGCCGACCGCCTGCGGGTCTGCGTGGTCGAAACCGACGAGGGCGACAAGCAGATCGTCTGCGGCGCGCCGAATGCGCGCGAAGGCATCATCGTGGTGCTGGCCAAGCCGGGCGATTACGTGCCCGGGATCGACCTGACGCTGTCGGTGGGCAAGATCCGCGGGGTGGAAAGCCATGGCATGATGGCCTCCATGCGCGAGCTGGAGCTGGGCGACGATCACGACGGGATCATCGAATTGCCCAGCGGCGAGGTCGGGCAGACATTCGTCGACTGGCTGGCCCGGAACGAACCCGACAAGGTCGACCCGGTGATCGAGATCGCGATCACCCCGAACCGCGCCGATGCGCTGGGCGTGCGCGGCATCGCCCGCGACCTGGCCGCCCGGGGGCTGGGCGTGCTGAAACCGCTGCATGTCGATCCGGTGCCGGCGGCCTTTCCGAACCCGGTCAGCGTCAGCATCGACGCGGACACGCTGGAACAGGCGCCGGTGTTCTACGGCCGGCTGATCCGGGGCGTGACCAACGGGCCCAGCCCGGAGTGGATGCAGCGGCGGCTGAAAGCGATCGGGCTGCGGCCGATCTCGTTCCTCGTCGATGTGACGAATTTCTTCACCCATGACCTGAACCGGCCGCTGCATGTCTTCGATGCCGACAAGATCGGCGGCAATGCGCTGCGCCTGTATCGGGCCAAGGGGGGCGAGGTGCTGACCGGCCTCGACGAGAAGGTCTATACCTTCGAGGAAGGCATGACGGTGATCGCCGATGCGGACGGCCCCGAAAGCATCGCCGGGGTGATGGGCGGGCTGCGCACCGGCTGCACCGATGACACGGTGAATGTCTTTGTCGAGGCCGCCTATTTCGACCCGATCCGCACCGCGTATACCGGGCGGGCGCTGAAGCTGAACACCGATGCGCGCTATCGCTTCGAGCGGGGGATCGACCCGGTCTTCACCCCCGAGGGGCTGGAACACGCGGTGCGGATGATCGTCGATATCGCCGGCGGCGCGGCGTCCGAGGTGGTGCAGGCCGGTGCGATTCCGGATGTCGCCCGTGCCTATCGGCTGGACGCGGCGCGCTGTTCGTCGCTGGTGGGCATGGATATCCCCGAAGACGTGCAGAAGGCGACGCTCACTGCGCTGGGCTTCCGGATGGAGGGGGACATGGCGCATGTGCCCCCGTGGCGGCCCGATGTGCAGGGCCAGGCCGACCTGGTCGAAGAGGTGGCGCGGATCGCGTCGCTCACCCGGCTGCAGGGCCGGCCCCTGCCGCGCGCCCGGGCCGGGGTGCCGGCGCCGGTGCTGACGCCGATGCAGAAGCGGTTGCAGATGGCGCGGCGCACCACTGCGGCGCTGGGCTACAACGAATGCGTGACCTACAGCTTCATCGACCAGGCCAGCGCCGCGCTGTTCGATGGCGGCAGCGACGCGACCCGGCTGGAAAACCCGATTTCCAGCGAGATGAGCCATATGCGCCCCGATCTGCTGCCCGGGCTGCTGCAGGCGGCGGCACGCAACCAGGCGCGCGGGATGCCGGACCTGGCCCTGTTCGAGGTCGGCGACGTGTTCCATGGCGGCGAACCGGGGGAACAGCGCGCCCAGGTGGCCGGGCTTCTGGTCGGCCGGACCGGGCCGAAGGATGTGCATGGCGCGGCCCGCGCGGTGGATCTCTATGACGCCAAGGCCGATGCAGAGGCGGTGCTGGCCGCGATCGGGGCGCCGGCCAAGGTGCAGGTGCTGCGCGGCGGCGCCTCCTGGTGGCATCCGGGCCGGCACGGGGTGATCTGCCTGGGCCCGAAAAAGGTGTTGGGCGTCTTTGGCGAGGTGCATCCCCGGGTGCTGCGCGCGCTGGACGTGAAGGGGCCGGCGGTCGGTTTTACCCTGTGGCCCCAAGAGGTGCCGCTGCCGCGCAAGGACAGCGCCAGCCGCGGTGCGCTGGACCTGCCGGAACTGCAGGCGGTGGAGCGGGATTTCGCCTTTGTCGTCGATGCCGAGGTCGAGGCGCTGACCCTGGTCAATGCCGCGGCGGGGGCCGACAAGGGCCTGGTCGAAAGCGTTCGGGTGTTCGACGAATTCGTCGGCGGCAGCCTGGGCGCGGGCAAGAAGAGCCTGGCCATCACCGTGCGCCTGCAACCGACCGAAAAGACCCTGACCGAGGCCGAGATCGAGGCCGTGGGCACGAAGATCGTCGACAAGGTGACCAAGGCCACCGGCGGCAGCCTGCGCGGTTAATCCGCGACGGTTGCGCCGGCGAGGTGGCGGTCCAGAAGGTCGAAAACCAGCCGGATGCGCGGGCTGGTATGGATTTCGCGGTGGGTCACCAGCCAGACCGGAAACTGCACCGACAGATCGTCGGGCAGCACCGGTTCGACCCGCGGATCGCGGCGGGCGACGAGGTCGTCCATCGGGCTGACCCCCAGCCCGGCGCAGACCATTTCCCAGGCGACGATGCCGTTTTCCGAACTGACCCGGAACGCCTCGGGCGTCAGCGGCAGGTCCATGCGGCGCAGGTGGTCGATCATCAGGGGGATATCGCCGTAGCCGACCCAGTCGAGCGCCGCAAGCTCGGCCCGGGTCGTGGGCCGCCCCCTGCGATCGAGATAGTCGGTGGCGGCGTAGAAATGGCCATGCGCCTCGCGCACCAGGCGGGCGACCAGGTTGGGCTGGTCGGGGCGGACGTGGCGCAGCGCGATATCGGCCTCGCGCCGCATCAGGTCGCGGATGTCGTTGGTGGCGACAATGTCGACATGCAGCTGCGGGGCGATGCGGCGCAGGTCGATCAGCGCCGCCGGCAGCAGGGTGGCCGACATCACGTCGCTGGCGGTGATCCGGATATGGCCGGAAATATCGGTCTGGCGGCCGCTGGCGGACAGGGCGGCGCGGGTCGCGGCCTCGCCCATGGCGCCGACATGGGCCAGCAGATCGCGCCCGGCCTCGGTCAGGGCCAGGCCGCGACCGACCCGTTCGAACAACATCAGCGACAGGCCCCGTTCCAGCGCGGCGACCTGGCGGCTGAGCGTGGGCTGGGTCAGGCCCAGCTGGCGCGATGCGGCCGAAAAAGACCCGGTCCGGGCCGTGGCCAGGAAGGCGCGCAACTGGTTCCAGTCGGGGTCGCGGGGCGGCTGTTTCATGCATCCACGTATAGATAAGCTACCGATTTCGTCAATTTTCACATCGGTCGGCCTGCGCCATGATGTCCGCAGCAATGGAGGTGACGATGGTGGATACGGCGAAATTCTGGGACCGCGCCGCGCGCAAATACGCGGCGGCGCCGATCCGGGACATGGCATCTTACGAATACACGCTGGAGCGGACGCGCAGCCATCTGCGGCCCGATCATCGGGTGCTGGAACTGGGCTGCGGCACCGGGTCGACCGCGCTGTTGCTGGCCGATGCGGTGGCGGCCTATACCGGCACCGATATCTCGGGGCAGATGATCCGGATCGCCCGGGAAAAGGCGGCGGCAGGCCCCGAGGGGCTGCACTTCGAGGTTGCCGGCGCAGGCGACGCGGTGCGCGGCACGGCGTCCTGCGACGTGGTTCTGGGGCTGAACCTGCTGCACCTGCTGCGCACGCCCGAGGCGGTGCTGCGCGACGCCCATGCCCGGCTGTCCGAGGGCGGGTTGGTGATCACCAAGACCGTCTGCCTGGCCGAACCGTCGCTCGGGCCGAAACGCTTTGCCTTCGCCGCGCTGATCCCGCTGATGCGGGCGGTCGGCAAGGCGCCCTTCGTGCAGCGCTTTACCTTCGCCGGGCTGGAGCGGATGATCCAGGCGGCGGGGTTCGAGCTGATCGAAACCGGCACCGGCCCGGCAATGAGCCGCTACATCGTGGCCCGCAAGCGCTGAGGCTGCTATCACGGGCGCCGAAGCAAGGGAGAACGTGATGCTGAATGTCTATCTGTCCGGTGAAATCCATACCGATTGGCGCGAACAGATCATGGAGGGCGCGGCGGGGCTGGATATCGAGTTCTCGGCCCCCGTGACCGATCATGCCGCCAGCGACGATTGCGGCGTGGCGATTCTGGGCGGCGAGGCGGACAAGTTCTGGCATGACCGCAAGGGCGCGCAGATCAACGCGATCCGCACCCGGCGCGGGATCGAGGAGGCGGACGTGGTCGTCGTGCGCTTCGGCACGCAATACAAGCAGTGGAACGCGGCCTTCGATGCCGGCTATGCCGCGGCGCTGGGCAAGTCGCTGATCATCCTGCAGCCGAAAGAGCACGACCATGCCCTGAAAGAGGTCGACGCCGCCGCCCTGGCCGTGGCGCGCGAACCGGGCCAGGTGGTGGACATCCTGCGCTATGTGCTGACCGGCAGCCTGCCCGGCTAGCTGTCGCGCCGGGTTCCGCGCACCAGCAGCGCCTTGCGGTCGATGCACAAGCCGGTCCCTGTCAGACAGGGCGCGTGCAAGGCGCGGAAATCGGCGAGAAAGCTGTCGACCGCGTCGGCGTCGAGCGACGAGATCGCCGCGCCCATCGGCCCGAAGCCCTTGCGGTACTTGTCCCACAGCGTATCGGCGTCCGGCGCATAGAGGCGGGTATTGACCGGGGCGCAGTCCAGCGCGAACCAATCGCCGAAGATGCGGTCGATCCAGTCGGCATCGCCCCGGTTCATCGGCGCGGCCTGTGGCGCGGGCGCGTCGGAATAGCGCCCGACCATGGCGAAAAAGCCCGGGATGTATTCCTTTGGGTCGTCGAACCAGGTCAGCAGCACCATCCGCCCGCCGGGGCGGGTGACGCGGGCCAGTTCGGACGCCGCGCGGGCCTGATCGGCGGCGAACATCACGCCGTAGGTGGAGATCACGCCGTCGAAGGCGGCATCGTCGAAGGGCAGGGCCTGGGCATCGGCCTGCACCAGGGTCAGGTTGTCCAGATGCGCCGACATCGCGCGGGCCGGGGCCAGCAGCCCTTCGGCGAAATCGGCGGCCGTCACGGTGGCGCCCAGTTCGGCCACCAGCCGCGCGGTGCGCCCGGTGCCGGTGGCCAGATCGAGGATATGCTCGCCCGGCCGGGGCCAGAGCGCCTGCACGGCATAGCCAAGCCCGTCATTCAGCCCGAAACTGATGAAGTCGCAATGCGCGCCGGCCCGGCCCCAGGCCTCGGCGGCGGCATTGTCCCGTGTCTGGGTCATCGCCCTGCTCCGTCGAGATTTCATCGGTGGGCAGTGTCGCGCCGGGACCGGGTTTTGGAAAACTGCAGGATCTGGAGTAGTCTGGCACCCGCAGGTCCGGCAGCATGCCCCGAAGGGAGCTGGACGATGAAAAGCTATGGCCAATTCTGTCCGGTCGCCAAGGCGGCGGAGCTGTTCTGCGAACGCTGGACAGCGCTGGTGCTGCGGTCGATCGCCGCCGGGGCGCACCGGTTCAACGCTATCCATCGCGGCATGCCGCTGATGTCGGCGACGCTGCTGTCGCGGCGGCTGAACGAGCTGGAGCGCGAGGGCATCGTGACCCGGACCAGGTCCGAGACCGGGCAGCACTGGCACTACGCCCTGAGCGAGGCCGGGGCCGAATTCGTGCCGCTGGTGATGGCGCTGGGCAAATGGGGCCGGCGCTGGACCCGGCGCGCGCCGGAGGAGGGCGAGATCGACCATGGCCTGTTGATCTGGGGGCTGGAGCATTGTGTCGACGGGGCGGCCTTTGGCCCGGCGCGCGTGGTGGTCGAGCTGCATTTCACCGATCAGGCAGATGCGCGGGCCCGGGCCTGGTTCGTGAACGAGGGCGGCGCGGCAGAGCTGTGCCTGACCGATCCAGGGCACGCGGTCGACCTCTACCTTGCCGCCAGCCTGCGCGACATGACCCATCTCTATCGTGGCGATGTCTCGCTGACCGAGGCCTGCGACAGCGGACGGCTGGAGGTGATCGGGCCGCAAGGGTTGCGCGACCGACTGGGGGCCTGGCTGAACCCGGGACCGCTGGCCGGGATCGCGCCGGCCGCGGTCGCGCCGCTCAGTCGCGCGGCGGGATGTTGACCGCCTTCTGCACCGCCGGGCGGGACTGGAAACGGTCCAGGTAGGCGACCGTGTTGGGGTGATCGTCCCAGCCCGTGACCTCGCGCGCGCCGTAGAAATCGAGCGCCCCGAGCCAGGGGGCAAGCGCCATGTCGGCGATGGAATAGGCGCCCGCGATCCAGTCCTGACCGTCCAGCGCGCCTTCCACGACGGCCAGCAGGCGCCGGGCCTCGGCCACGTAGCGGTCGCGCGGCAGCGGGTCCTCGACCCGTGCGCCGGCGAATTTCCAGAAAAAGCCAAGCTGGCCGAACATCGGCCCGACGCCGCCCATCTGGAACATCAGCCATTGCGTGATCCGGTGGCGGTCCGCCGCGGTTTCGCCCAGGAACCTGCCGGTCTTTTCGGCCAGATACAGCAGGATCGCGCCGCTTTCGAACAGTCCCAGAGGTGCGCCGTCGGGCCCGTTCGGGTCGATGATCGCGGGGATCTTGTTGTTGGGGTTCAACGACAGGAATTCGCGGCTTTTGACATCCGCATCGTCCAGCGTGACCTTGTGCGCCTCGTAGGCCAGCCCGGTTTCCTCGAGCATGGTCGAGACCTTGATGCCATTGGGCGTCGGGAAGGAATAAAGCTGGATCACCGAAGGGTCCTGTGCGGGCCAGCGGGCAGTGATCGGAAAGGCGGACAGGTCGGTCATCGGGGTCTCCTGTGGTGTTGCAGGGCTTATGGGGGAAGCGGGCGGGGAAAAAAACCCTGCGCTTGCCTGTAAAAACCGGTTAACGCTGTCGACGCAAGCGTCGACGGATGCAGCCGCGGCGCAGTCAGAAACTGGGATTGTGGGATATGCTGAAAGAGTTCAAGGACTTCATCGCCAAGGGCAATGTCATGGACATGGCCGTCGGGATCATCATCGGTGCCGCCTTCACGGCGATCGTGACGTCGCTGGTCAATGATCTGGTCAATCCGATCATCAGCCTGTTCACCGGCGGGATCGATTTCTCGGGCCTGGGTGTGCGGCTGGGCGAGGGCGAAGACGCGGCCATGTTCGCCTATGGCAATTTCATCATGGCGTTGATCAACTTCCTGATCATCGCCTGGGTGGTGTTCATGCTGGTCAAGATGGTCAATCGCGTGAAGGATTCGACGACCAAGGCAGAGGAGGCCGCGCCCGAGGAACCTGCAGGGCCGACCGCCGAAGAGCTGTTGGCGGAAATCCGCGATGCGCTGAAGACCAAGGCCTGAACCGCCCGTCGGCGACGAAACGGCCCGTCCCGGTGACGGGCCGTTTTCAGTTGCCGCCCCTGCCTAGCCCTTGATGGCGAGCGCGGGAGAGATCACGTCGATCCCCAAGGCCTTGCCGACCGGGTAGGAGGTCAGCTGCCCGGCATGAACATTGAGCCCCTCCATCAGGTGCGGGTCATCGGCGCAGGCCTGGCGCCAGCCCTTGTCGGCCAGGGCCAGAAGGAAGGGCAGGGTGGCGTTGCCCAGCGCGATGGTCGAGGTGCGGGCCACGGCGCCGGGCATGTTGGCGACACAGTAATGCATGATGCCGTCGACCTCGTAGATCGGGTCGGCATGGGTGGTCGCCTTCGAGGTTTCGAAACAGCCGCCCTGGTCGATGGCCACGTCGACCAGCACCGCGCCGGGCTTCATCCTGGCCAGTTGGGCCCGGCTGACCAGCTTGGGCGCGGCGGCGCCCGGGATCAGCACGGCGCCGATCACCATGTCGGCCTCTTCGATCAGCTCGGCGGTGGTGCCGGCGGTGGAATAGCGGGTCCGCAGCGCACCGCCGAACACATCGTCAAGATAGCGCAGCCGCGGCAGCGAGCGGTCGAGCACGGTGACATCGGCGCCCATCCCGGCGGCGATCCGGGCGGCATGGGTGCCGACCACGCCGCCGCCGATCACCACGACCCGGGCCGGGCCGACGCCGGGCACACCGCCCATCAGCACGCCGCGCCCGCCATTGGCCTTTTGCAGGGTCCAGGCGCCAACCTGGGGCGCGAGCCGCCCGGCGACCTCGGACATCGGCGCCAGCAGCGGCAGGCCACCGGCGGCGTCGGTCACGGTTTCATAGGCGATGGCGGTGCAGCCCGACGCCAGCAGGTCGCGGGTCTGGTCGGGATCGGGGGCCAGGTGCAGATAGGTGAACAGCAGCTGGCCGGGGCGCAGCATGGCGCGTTCGGCGGCCTGGGGTTCCTTGACCTTGACGATCATGTCGGCCTCGGCAAAGACCGTGCCGGCATCGGGGGCGATCCGCGCGCCGGCCTGGATGTAATCGTCATCGGCAAAGCCGGCCCCGTCCCCGGCGCCGGTTTCCACCAGCACCTCGTGGCCGTGAACGATCGCCTCGCGGGCGCTGTTCGGGGTCAGGCCGACCCGGAATTCCTGGGCCTTGATCTCTTTCGGGCAACCGATACGCATGGGGTCCTCCTCTTCCTGCCGCTGATGGTGGCGCGACTCAGATCGGATTTCTTGGGAACCTGACGCCAGGTTCTGGCCTCTGTCACGAAATTATTGCATAGAAGGGTATCGTGTTCGGAAGGTTTTGCGCGAATGGAAATCGATGCCATCGACCGGCGCCTGCTGGCGGCGCTGCAACGACGGGGCCGGATGTCCAATGCGGAACTGTCCGACGTGGTGAACCTGTCGCCTTCGGCCTGTCATCGCCGGGTGCAGCGGCTCGAGGCCGAGGGCTATATCCGCGACTATGTCGCCCTGGTCGATCCGCGCAAGCTGGGCCGGCGGTCCACGGTTTTCGTCGAGATCACCCTGGCCGGCCAGGCCGAGGAGGTGCTGGACGCCTTCGAACGTGCCGTCGCCCGGATCCCGGACGTGCTGGAATGCCACCTGATGGCCGGCACGGCGGATTACCTTCTCAAGGTCGTGGCCGAGGATACCGAGGATTTCGCGCGAATCCACCGCCGCCACCTGGCTGCGCTGCCCGGCGTGGCGCAGCTGCAATCGTCGTTCGCGCTGCGCACCGTGCGGCAGACGACGGCGATCCCGGTCTAGAGCGATGGCCAAGCCCGTCGCGGCGAACGGACCGGTGCGCGAGGTCGTCGGGCGGCTTGAAGAGATGTCGGACCGGGCCGAGCTGCGCCTGGGCGAATTGCTGGAGGCGTTCGGACCGACCTCGTTCGTGCCGGCCTTGATGGTGCCGGCGATCCTGGTCGTGTCGCCATTGTCGGGAATCCCGCTGTTTTCGTCGATCTGCGGGCTGACGATCATGCTGATCGCGTTGCAGATGGTCTTTGCCCGCCGCCACCTGTGGTTGCCGCGGTTCGTCATGGAGCGGCGGGTGAAGGGTGACAAGCTGCGCCGGGCCATGGTCAGGATGCGCCGGGTCGCGGATTTCATGGACCGGATGTCGCGGGACCGGCTTCGGTTCCTCGTGATGACGCCCTGCAACCGGATCCCGCAGGCGATGTGCGCGGTATCGGGCGGGTCGATGCCGTTCCTGGAGCTTCTGCCGTTCTCGTCTTCGATCCTGGGCATGGCAGTGCTGAGCTGCGCGGTGGGGTTTCTGGCGCGCGACGGCCTGTTCGTCTTTATCGGTGCGGCCTTCATGTCGCTGGCCGCGGCGATCCCGATCTACGCCTGGACGGCGCTGTCGAGCTGAGGCCGGCGGGCGCCGCTCACCTGCGGTTTCGCCCCGCCCACCGTCCCGGTCGCGCGCGCCCCGAACATGACAAACCCCCGAGGCCGGGCCGCGGGGGTCGTCTGAATTCATCGATCGTTCGGGCCGGAAAGGTGCCTAGAGCATCCCTTCGCGCTGGGCCTTCTTGCGCGCGAGCTTGCGCTGGCGGCGGATGGCCTCGGCCTTTTCCCGGGCCTTCTTCTCGGACGGCTTCTCGAAATGTTGCCGCAGCTTCATCTCGCGGAAGACGCCTTCGCGCTGAAGTTTCTTCTTCAGGGCGCGGAGGGCCTGGTCGACATTGTTGTCGCGAACGCTCACCTGCATGTGGTGTCACCACCTTTCTAAGTCGGAGTTGCATGGAATTTGCAGGAGGTGGCCGTATAGCAAGCGCGGCATAACTTGTCTAGAGTGTCGGAAACGGAGGATGCGATGGCGACCGGAACGGTGACGATGGACGATCTGCTGGCGGCGATCCTGCCCCATGTGGCCTTCGACGGCTGGACCGAAGGCGCGTTTCGCGCCGCGCTGGCCGATCGCGGGGCCGATCCGGCCGAAGCCCGAGCGCTATGCCCGCGTGGGGCAGTGGACCTGGCGGTGCACATGCACAAGCGGGGCGACGCGGCGATGCTGGCGGCCATGGCAGGGGCGGACAGTCCCGACATGCGGATCCGCGACCGGATCGCCCAGGCGATTCGCCTGCGGATCGCAGCGATCGACGACAAGGAGGCGGTGCGCCGCGCCACCACGCTGTTCGCGCTGCCGCACATGGCGCCCGAGGGGGCGCGGCTGATCTGGGGCACGGCGGATGCGATCTGGAGTGCGATCGGCGACAGTTCAGAGGATGTGAACTGGTACACCAAGCGGGCGACCCTGTCGGCCGTCCATGGCTCGGTCGTGCTGTACTGGCTGGGCGATGACAGCCCCGGGCACGAAGCCACCAATGCCTTCATCGACCGGCGGATCGACGATGTGATGCAGGTCGAAAAGGTCAAGGCGGCGGTGAACGGCAATCCGCTGCTCAAGCCCTTCACCGTGCCGCTGAACACCGTTCTGGGGATGATCCGGGCGCCGCGCGCGGGCCGGGCCGACGATCTGCCGGGCCGGTGGACCGAGCCGGGCGGCGACCATCCCGTCTGAAGGAGGCCCCATGCGCGTCATCGAGATCACCGCCCCCGGCGGCCCCGAGGTTCTGCAACCCGCCGAACGGCCGGTGCCCGAGCCCGGCCCGGGCCAGGTCCGGATCGGTGTCGCCTGGGCCGGGGTGAACCGGCCGGACGCGTTGCAGCGGGCGGGATCCTACAATCCGCCGCCGGGGGCTTCGGATCTGCCTGGTCTGGAAGCGGCGGGGGTGATCTCGGCGCTGGGGTCCGGGGTTGCCGGATGGGCGGTCGGTGACCGGGTCTGCGCGTTGCTGCCCGGTGGCGGCTATGCCGAGCAGGTGGTGACGCCGGCGGCCCATTGCCTGCCGGTTCCGGCGGGGATGGGCCTGCGCGAGGCCGCCTGCCTGCCCGAGACGTTCTTTACCGTCTGGTCGAACGTCTTTCAGCGCGGCGGGCTTGGGGCCGGCGAGCGGTTTCTTGTCCATGGCGGAAGTTCGGGCATCGGCACGACGGCGATCCAGCTGGCGCATGTGATGGGCGCGCGGGTCTTTGCCACGGCCGGGACGGCCGAGAAATGCGCGGCCTGCGAAGCGCTTGGCGCCGAACGGGCGATCAACTACCGCGACGAGGATTTCGTCGATGTGCTGCGGGAAGAGGGCGGCGCGGACCTGATCCTCGACATGGTCGGCGGGGATTATCTGCCGCGCAATGTGCGTGCGCTGGCCGATGACGGGCGGCTGGTGCAGATCGCCTTTCTGCAGGGGCCGAAGGTGGAGCTGAATTTCGCCCAGGTGATGATGCGGCGGCTGACGATCACCGGATCGACCCTACGGCCGCAAAGCGACCTGGCCAAGGCGCGGATCGCCGAGGCGCTGCGCGAGAGGGTCTGGCCGTTGCTGGACTCCGGACGGGTGGCGCCGGTGATGGACCGGGCCTTTGACCTGGAGGACGCGGCACAGGCCCATGCCCGGATGGAGAGCAGCGCCCATATCGGCAAGATCGTTCTGCAGGTGGCGGGCGGGTAGTGCCCGGGTGCCGCAAGGATTTTATATAAAATCCTTGCCCCTAGCGGATCGGGTCGAACAGGGCGTCGTCCAGGGTGCAGTCGCGGACCACGTCGGCGCCGCAGTCGCGGGGCTTGAGGTCGCGGGTCAGGCAGATCCGCGCCTCCTGGATGCGCCCCGAGCGGCAGGTGATCGTGATCATGTCGGCCGAAAGGTCCGGATTGTCGCGCAGGAAGGCCTCTTCGATCAGGGCCGCCGGCAGCGTCACGGCGCGGTCGAGGTCGCGCAGGATCTGGGGCCGGGCAATGCCCTCATAGGCCAGTCGCGCCAGGTCGTAGTAATCCTCGGCCGGCAGGCCCGAACAGACCCCGTGCTTGCGCCATTGGTGCCAGGCCGAGCCTGACGAGCCGAAAAGGTCGGCCTCGGCGGCGGTATCGGCGCGCGTGGGGTGGCGGTGTTCCGTGGGACATTCTGATGGCCAGCCGGTTTCGTATTGCGGCCAGAGCCCGTGCAGGACCCAGCCGAAATCGGCCTCGGGCGCGCATTGCGGCGACCCCCGGTCGTCGCCTTCCAGGGCGCACCAGGAGGGCGACCAGGACAGCGCCAGCACGTAATAGTCGAACGCGCCGGCGGTGTGCTGGGCGCCGGCGGGGCCGGCCAGGGCAAGGCAGAGGGCGATCAGTCGGCGCATGATTTGACCTTTCAAACCGGAACGGGCGCGACTATACACCCCCCGAGTTCCCCGACAACGAGAACTTGGGCCAGAGCGGCCCGCCCCTGCCGGGGCCGGGGAAAGACGTATCTATTCTGGAGGGTCGCACGCGATGTCCGACAAACCGATCATGGCCAAGGCCACCGCCGTCTGGCTGGTGGACAACACGACGATCAGCTTTCGCCAGATCGCCGATTTCTGCGGCTTGCACGAGCTGGAAGTGCAGGGCATCGCCGATGGCGACGTGGCCGCCGGCGTCAAGGGCTTCGACCCGGTCGCCAACAACCAGCTGGAGCAATCCGAGATCGGCAAGGCCGAGACCGACCCGGCCTACCGGTTGAAGCTGAAATTCAATGCCGCCGCCGTGGGCGAGGAAAAGCGCCGGGGCCCGCGCTACACCCCGCTGTCCAAGCGCCAGGACCGGCCGAACGCGATCCTGTGGCTGGTCAAGTTCCACCCCGAGCTGAGCGACGGCCAGATCTCCAAGCTGGTGGGCACCACCAAGCCGACGATCCAGTCGATCCGCGAGCGCACCCATTGGAACATCGGCAACATGGAGCCGATCGACCCGGTCGCCCTGGGCCTGTGCAAGCAGACCGAACTCGACGCCGCGGTGCAGAAGGCCAATGCCAAGAAGGCCCGGGATGGCGAGGTCATGTCGGATGACGAGCGCCGCAAGCTGGTCAGCACCGAGCAGAGCCTGGGGATGGAGACCGAGCCGCGGATCCCGACGGCGATTTCGGGCCTCGAGACATTCACCCTGTCGGGCAATGACGACGAGGATGACGATCCGCACGGCAAAGCGGTGCCGGATGCGGACAGCTTTTTCAACCTTCCCGACGATGACGGGGAGGACGACGACGAGGATGACGGCCGCTCCTGATCGGTCGCGGATGTGACGGACACGGCCCCCGGCGCAGAATTTGCGGTGGGGGTCGTGGTGTTCAGGGCGTTGATTTGCAGGGCATTTCCGAAGGCTTGCCGCATTTTTGCCGCATTTTCCGCCTAGATTTTAAGGCGACGCTAACGAATGACGCCCCAGACAAGGGGCGCGAGGCAGGAGCAGGCCCATGTTGCAGGACGTGCGGGATTTCAAGGATCCCAAGATCAGGAAGCTGGTCCGGGCGGAACGGACCAAGGCGGACAACCTCGACCTGTTCGGAGAGGCGCCGCCGGCGGAGCTGATGCGCGATTACGTGCTGGACGAAGACGGCCTGGCGCGCAACGCCAAGATCCAGCAGAAATACGCCAAGCGGTCGCGCAACATCGAACGCAGCTGGAACCGGGTGCAGCTTTACTTTCCCGAACTGATCGGTGGCGAACCGCAGGACATCCTGGAGATGTCGACGGCCCATGGCGGCATGCTGGAAGTGCTGCGCCATTTCGGCCACCGGGTGATGGGCACCGATTACGCCAACATGGCCTGGTCCAAGGACGGCGCCGCGATGGCGCAGTTCCGCAAGCTCAACGACGAAGGGTTCGCCCGGGACGTGGACGACCACGGCAACCCGATCGATCCCGAAAAGCCCGACTGGCCCTATCGCCACATCACCGAGGCGATCGACCTGCCGATGACGGTCTTCGATGCCGGGGTGACGCCCTATCCGTTCGAGGACAAGTCCTACGACGTGACCATGTGCTTCCAGGCGATCGAGCATTACTGCCATCCCGGGGACTGGATGCGGATCGTCGAGGAATTCTGCCGGATCAGCCGCAAGACGGTGTTCGTCATGCTGAACCGGCTGATCCCGGAATTCCGTGCCAAGCCCGAGTACAAGGCGGCCTTCGACGCCTTCCGGCTGGGGATGCGCAACTACCGGGCCAACGGGTTCGTCTGCACCGGGTGTTTCGTGCATTGGGACCAGGCGCTGGGGTTCAAGCTGCAGGCGCTGTAGGCGGATTGTTTTCAAACGGAAAAGCCCCGGCGGCCTGACGGCCCCCGGGGCTTTGCAGGTTTTCGGCGCCTGTGGCCGGCGGCACGGCGTGGCGGCGCGGGCGGGCGCGGTGTGACGCGCGGGACATAGCGTCGATTCGCCTCCGGCGGAGGTATTTTCGGGACAAAGGCAGCCGGGATCGGGGCCGCTGCGGTTCAGAGCGCCTTGCGCGCGTTCAACGCGGCGGTGATCGTGCCGTCGTCGAGATAGTCGAGCTCTCCGCCCACGGGGACGCCCTGGGCCAGCGAGGTGACGGTGATCCCGGGCAGTTCGCCGGCGATGTAATGGGCGGTGGTCTGGCCGTCGATCGTGGCGGGCAGGGCGAGGATGATTTCGCTGACCGTTTCCTCGGCCACGCGGGATTTCAGGCGGGGGATGCGCAGCTCTTCCGGGCCGATATCGTCGAGCGCGGACAGCGTGCCACCCAGCAC
Organism: Rhodobacteraceae bacterium HLUCCA08; assembly: GCA_001314655.1. Taxonomy (GTDB): domain Bacteria; phylum Pseudomonadota; class Alphaproteobacteria; order Rhodobacterales; family Rhodobacteraceae; genus Salibaculum. The sequence continues at coordinate 225,130 of LJSF01000043.1, forward strand.
ATGGTAGCGGCCCCTGAAGACGCCAGCCCGTTCCATGGCCCAGAGATCGGCGACATCCTCGACCACGCAGATCTGGCCGGTGGCGCGGCGCGGATCGGCGCAGATGTCGCAGGTGTCGGAGGTGCCGATATTGCCGCAGGTCAGGCATTCGCGGGCGGTCTGGCCGACCTTCGCCATCGCTTCGGACAGCGGCAGCAGGAGCTGGCCGCGTTTCTTGACCAGCTGCAGCACCGCGCGGCGGGCCGAGCGCGGGCCGAGCCCGGGCAGGCGGGCCATCAGGCCGATCAGGTCCTCGATATCGGAGGGGGGTCTGGTCATGGAGCGGGGGCGCCGGGCGCTGCCGTGAGCCGCCCTAGAACGGGAGTTTCATGTCGGCGGGCAGGCCGGATTCCTCGGCCACCCGGGCCATTTCCTGTTGCGCGCGCTCGGTGGCCTTGGACTGGGCGTCCTTGATCGCGGCCAGGATCAGATCCTCGACCACTTCCTTTTCGTCGGCGTTGAAGATCGACGGGTCGATGTCGAGCGCCTTCAACTCGCCCTTGGCGCTGGCGGTGGCCTTGACCAGGCCGGCGCCGCTTTCGCCGGTGACCATGATCTGGTGCAGCTGTTCCTGCATGTCCTCGAGGCGCTGCTGGAAGGCCTGCGCCGATTTCATCATCTTGGCCATGTCGCCGAGCTGGCCCAGTCCCTTCAGCATGTCGTCACTCCTCAAGCTGTCCTGACCTAGATACGTAGCCGGGGGCGGCCGCGCAAGGCGGCGGGCGCGGTCAATCCTCGTCGAACGGGTCCCATTCGTCGTCGACTTCGGGCAGGGCCTCGGCCTGGGCTGCGGCGGCGCGGTCCTGAGGGGTGCGCACGCCGGTGATGCGGGCGCCGGGGAAATGGTCGAGGACCTCCTGCACCAGCGGGTGGGTGGCGGCCTCTTCGACCCGGGCGCGGTCGCGGGCGGTGCGCTGGTCGTGGATCGTCTCGGCGCCGCCTTCGTTGACCAGGGTCACGGCCCAGCGATTGCCGGTCCAGGTCTGAAGCCGCGCGCCAAGGCGCTGGGCCAGGTCGGGGGCGGCGTCGTCGGTCGGCTGGAATTCGATCCGGCCGGGCTGGTAGGCGGCCAGGCGCAGGGTGGTTTCGACCTCGACCAGCAGTTTCACGTCGCGATGGGCGCGGATCAGCTCGATCACATGGTCGAAGGTCGGGAAGCGCGCCAGGGCGGCGTCGACGGCCAGGGCCCGGACGGTGTTGCCGGCGCGGGCCGAGGGGCCGGCGGGGCCGGAATGGGTCGGGGCGGGAGTGCCGGCCTGCGCATCGGTCCGGGTCTGGGGCGCGGGGTGGGTGCCGACGCCGCCGCCGGGGGGCGGGGGCGGGATGTCCTGCAGCTTGCGCACCAGGTCCTCGGGCGTGGGCAGATCGGCGACATGGGTGAGCCGGATCACTGCCATTTCGGCGGCCATCATCGCATTCGGGGCCTGCGAGACCTCTTCGAGCGCCTTGAGCAGCATCTGCCACATCCGGGTCAGCACCCGCATCGGGATCGCCGCGGCCATCCCGGCGCCGCGGATGCGTTCATCGGGGCCGATCGTCGGGTCCTCGGCCGCCTCGGGGGTGATCTTGGTGACGCTGAGCCAATGGGCGATTTCGGCCAGGTCGCGCAGCACCGCCATCGGGTCGGCGCCATCGGCATATTGCGCGCCCAGTTCCGACAGGGCCCCGGCGGCGTCGCCCTTCAGGATCATGTCGAACAGGTCGAGCACCCGGCCGCGATCGGCCAGGCCCAGCATGGCGCGGACCTGGTCGGCGGTGGTTTCGCCGGCGCCATGGGAGATCGCCTGATCGAGCAGCGAGGTCGCGTCGCGGGCCGATCCTTCGGCGGCGCGGGTGATCAGGGCCAGCGCCTCGTCGGTGATCTGCGCGCCTTCGGCCGTCGCGATCCGGCGCAGCAGGGCGATCTGGTCCTCGGGTTCGATCCGGCGCAGGTCGAAGCGCTGGCAGCGCGACAGGACGGTGACCGGGACCTTGCGGATCTCGGTGGTGGCGAAGATGAACTTGACGTGGACGGGCGGTTCCTCGAGCGTCTTGAGCAGCGCGTTGAAGGCGCTGGTCGAGAGCATGTGGACCTCGTCGATGATATAGATCTTGTAGCGCGCGGAAGCGGCCCGGTAATGCACGCTGTCGATGATCTCGCGGATATCGTTCACGCCGGTGCGTGAGGCCGCGTCCATCTCCATCACGTCGACGTGGCGGCCTTCCATGATCGCCGTGCAATGGTCGCATTGACCGCAGGGATCGGTGGTGGGGCCGCCGGTGCCATCGGCGCCGATGCAGTTCATCCCCTTGGCGATGATCCGGGCGGTGGTCGTCTTGCCGGTGCCGCGGATGCCGGTCATGATGAAGGCCTGGGCGATGCGGTCGGCGGCGAAGGCGTTGCGCAGGGTGCGCACCATGGCGTCCTGCCCGACCAGGTCGGCGAAGGTTTCGGGCCGGTACTTGCGGGCCAGGACCTGGTAGGCGGGGGCGGCGGATTCGGTCATCCGGGTCAAGGTAAGCGGGCGGCGGGTCGGCGTCCACCGCCCGTGACGGGTTGCGTGGCGGCCGCGACGGGCAATGGCGTCGGGCGACCGGGTCTGGCCGCGAGGCGCGCCGCAGCGCCCGGGCGCGAGAAAGGGGCGACGTTGGCCGAATTCGCGATCCACGACCTGCCGGTTCTGTCGGGAAGGCTGGCAATTTCGCCGATCCCCGGGCGGACCCGGCATTATGCGACGGATCGGGCGCGGCTGCTGGCCTGGCGGCCGCGGCTGGTCGTGACCATGACCACATTGGCGGAGCTGGCGCGCAAGGGGTCGGCCGGGCTGCCCGGCGACCTGGCCGCCCATGGCATCGCCTGGCGGCACCTGCCGGTGGTCGATTTCGGAGCGCCCGGGGCGGAGGTGGAGGCGGTCTGGCCCGAGGTTTCGGCGCTGGCGCGGGGCAGGCTGGCCAAGGGCGGGCGGGTTCTGGTCCATTGCTTCGGCGGCTGCGGGAGGTCGGGCATGGCGGTTTTGCGCCTGATGGTCGAGGCCGGCGAAGCGCCCGACGCGGCGTTGGTGCGGCTGCGCGCGGTGCGGCCCTGCGCGGTGGAGACCGAGGCGCAGATGCTGTGGGCCCGGCGGGACGCCGCTCGTCCCGGGGCAGGCCCCGGGACATCGCCCCGCCCGCCGTCCCGGTTCTAGTCCTCGACGCGATTGCGGGCCTTGACCGACTTTACCTCGCGCACCATGCGGGCGAGCGTCCTGCCGCGCGCCTTGCGCTGGGCGACCGATTCGGTGTTGTGGCGGTTCTCGGCGTCGAGCTTGCGCCAGCGGTCGAGGCGGGCCGGGTCGAGGGTTCCGGCCGCGATCGCGGCGCGGATCGCGCAGCCCGGTTCGCTGTCATGGGCGCAGTCGCGGAACCGGCAGGCGGCGGCGATGTCGAGCAGGTCGGCGAAGACGTCCTCGATCCCGTCTTCGGCATCGACCAGGCGCAATTCGCGCATGCCCGGCGTATCGATCAGCCAGCCGCCATGGAGCGTCGGGCGCAAGGCCCGGTTGGTGGTGGTGTGGCGGCCCCTGGCATCGTCCTCGCGGATGTCGCGGGTCGCCTCGGACAGGCCGGTCAGGGCGTTCTGCAGCGTGGTCTTGCCGACGCCGGACGACCCGACCAGGGCGAGCGTCCGGCCGGCGCGGCACCAGGGGGCAAGCCGCGTGGCCTCGTCGCTGTCCTTGGCGTTGAGCGTCAGCGCGGTGATCATCGGCGACAACCGCTCGGCCCGGCGGCGATAGGCGTCGGGGTCGTCGCAGCGGTCGGCCTTGGTCAATACGATCAGCGGCAGGCAGCCGGCCTGCGCGGCCAGCGCCAGGTAGCGTTCCAGCCGGGGGATGTTGAAATCCTCGTTGCAGCTGGTGACGATGGCCAGCGTGTCGACATTGGCGGCGATCAGCTGCGGGCGGGCCTCGTGCCCCGCGGCGCGGCGGGTGATCTCGGTCAGCCGGTCGAGCGGTGGCGAGGCACGCTCGCCCGTCGCCAGGACCCAGTCGCCCACGGCATAATCGCCGGCGGGTGCGGTGGGGGTGAGCGACAGCGGCCCGTCCGGGGAAAGGGCGTCGAGCCGGGTGCGGTGGACGGCCGCGATACGGGCGGGCGTGGCGTCATCGCCCGGCGGCAATTGGCGGGCGAAATCGGCCGACCATCCGAGGTCGGCAAGGGTCATGTCGGTCACGGGCAACGCTCCGGGCACGCGTGGATCGGGTGCCGCCCGGTGGGGCGACGGTCACGGGTCGCGGGGAGGTGACGGGTCAGGAACGCCCCGCGGGGAGGGTCGAACAGGTCATGGTCGTGCCTCCTTCGCATGCGGGCCCGGGGGGGCGGGCGGTTTCCGTGATCGCGGCATTGCGCGGGGTGAGAGGCTGGACAGCGACCCAGGCGGGGCTCGTTGCGGCTGCTTCCTTCCGGACCTGACCGGGTTGGCGAGGTGCCTGCCCGCGCCAACCTCTCGGTGCCGCATATAGGCGCGGGCGCGCGCCGACGCAAGTCACGGGTCGAGGTCGAGCACCATGCGGGTCCAGCCCTCGTCATCCTCGCCCAGCACGGTCAGGCGGCGGTCGCGCACGCCGTTCACATGGTGCAGCGCGCCGGGGCCGGTGCGGAATTCGGCGCTGGCGCCGGGGACCGGGCAGATCCCCCAGGTGTCGCGGCGATAGGGGATCAGGGCCGGGTTCTCTCGGAAATGGTCGATCAGGGTGTCGCGGACCGGGACCGTGGTCGTCATGATCCGTGCCGTGTCGCGCGCGATCGGGAAATTGCAGCCGCCACCGATGCGGTAGCTGTTGGTGACGACGACGAAGCGGTCGTCCGGGGCGACCGGCCGGCCCTCGTGGCACAGGTTGCGAACCCGCGTCGCCGCGGGCGCGGCGACACGCCCTCCGATCGTGAAACGGGCCGGTGCGGACAGGTCGAAATCGTAGGTCACGCCGTCGATCACGTCGAAGCAATAGGCCGGAAAGGCCATGTCGATCAGCGCCTGCCGGGCGCGTTGCGGCACCACGCGGTGAAAGGCGCTGGCGCTGCGTTCCAGCCAGTCGGCCAGTTGCGCGCCGTTGACTTCGATCAGGGCCAGCAGGTTGGGAAAGAGATACAGATCGGCGGCATGGCGGATCGCCAGCGGCCCGGCCGGGATATCGACGTAATTCTCGGGGCCGCCCTGGCCGCCGGCCTTGAACGGTGCGGCGGCGGACAAAAGCGGCAGATCCGCCCAGGCGGTGCCGTCGATCAGCGTCTGGGCAGCCAGGCGCTGTGCATCGGCAACCAGTTGCACGGTGCCATCGTTGGCGACGCGGGCGAAGTAGCTTTGCAGCGGGCCGGTGGTGCGGCCGACCTCGCGGCGGACATGGTCGAGGGTCTGGTCATGGGCATCGCCGACCGCGGCGATCACGCCGGCATCCGACAGCACCCGGGCCCGGCGGCCGGCCGGGCGCATCGTCTCGGGTTCGCAGATCGCCTCGAGCGAGGAGGCGTGGCGCGCGATCCGCCATCCCGACCCGTCGGGTTCGACGACAAGGTCGATCACACCAAGGTGGGAGCCGTGAAACCCGGCCATCACCGCGGGTTTGCCGTGCAGCGTGCCCAGGGCGGGGTCGACCAGGTCGGTCGCGTCGAAATCCGGGCCGGGAAAGCATTTGTGCATGTGGCCGGCCAGGATCACGTCGATCCCGTCGATCCCGGCCAGAGGAACGCTGGCATTCTCCATCCGGTCCTGCGCAGTTTCGTCGCCGATCCCGGAATGGCTGAGGGCAATGACGATATCGGCGCCGGCGGCGCGCAGCTGCGGCACCTGGTCCCGGGCAGCGGCGAGGATATCGCCGGTGGCGACCTGTCCGCGCAGGGCGATGGCGTCCCAGACCTCGATCTGCGGCGGGGCAAAGCCGATCACGCCGATCCGGATCGGCGCTCGGGCGCCGCCGGCCAGGCTCAGGTCGCGTTCGAGGATCACCCAGGGCGCGACCAGGTGCCGGTCATCGCCGTGCCGGCGGTCGGTGATATTGGCCGAGACCACGGGAAACGCCGCCCCCCGAAGCGCATGTTCCAGAAAGTCGACCCCGTAGTTGAATTCGTGGTTCCCCAAGGTCCCGGCGTCATATCCCAGCGCGTTCATCGCCGCGATCGCCGGGTGCAGGCCGGCTTCGCCGCGGGCGTGCTGTTCGGCGATCATGTCGGAAAGCGGTGTGCCCTGCAGAAAGTCACCATTGTCGAACAACAACGAATTGCGCGCCGCGGCGCGATGCCGGCGCACCAGACTTGCCGTTCGGGCAAGTCCGAAGCGCGGTGTCGGGGCGTCGACATAGTAGTCGTAAGGCAACAGGTTCACGTGCATATCCGTGGTCTGCAGCAATCTCAGATGGGCCTGGTGTGCCTCCACCGCCGGTTTGCGGGCGTCATGTTCCAGCAAGTAACACGCCTTGGTTGCAAGGTCAGAATGAGAACTCTTCCAAAACGGGATCACGGTTAACCGTTTCACCAAGCCCTGTCCATCCCGATTGTCTTTCGGCATCAGGCGTGGAAAGTGCTGTGGCATGAAGCACGCAGAGCAGGTCACATTCGGAGGGTCGGGGTTCGACCGGGCGGCGCATCTGCGCGCCGATCTGCAGGCGCTGGGCGCGCTTGCCCGTGACGATGCCGCCCGGTTCATGGTGCTGTGGCGGCTCAAGCCGCTGATGCGGGCCGATGGCGAGGGGCTGGCCTGGGTCGGGCCGGATCATCCGATCCTGCGTGATGCGCCGGGGGCGCCGCTGTTCCTGGGCCTGGACGAGGATGGCACGGCGCGGTTCGCCGCAGACCTGTCGGACTGGGTGCCGGTGGGACTGGACAGCGCGGCGATGGGCGCCTTTCTGGATCCGACGATCCAGCTGCATCCCGACGCGCCCGAAGGCACCCATTTCGCCGAGCTGCGCGCGGTCATGGCCCGCCTTCCCGCGCGCGAGGCCGAGCTTGCGGCGATGGCGCGCGGCGTGCGGGCCTGGCATGACAGCCACGGGTTTTGCGCCCGGTGCGGGGCGCCGTCGCAGGCAACGCAGGGCGGCTGGCAACGGCTGTGCGACGCCTGCGGGGCGGCGCATTTCCCGCGCACCGACCCGGTGGTGATCATGTTGATCACCCATGGCAACGATGTGCTGGTGGGCCGGTCTCCGGGCTGGCCCGAGGGCATGTATTCGCTGCTGGCCGGGTTCATGGAACCGGGCGAGACGATGGAGGCCGCGGTGCGCCGCGAGGTGTTCGAAGAGGCCGGCGTGCCGGTCGGCCGGGTCGGATACCTGGCCAGCCAGCCCTGGGTGTTCCCGTCGTCGCTGATGTTCGGCTGCCGGGGAGAGGCGCTGGGGCGCGACATCACGCTCGACCCGGTCGAACTGGAGGATGCCCACTGGGTCGGGCGCGAGGAAATGTGCACGGTTCTGGCCGGAGATCATCCGCAGATGCGACCGGCGCGGGAGGGGGCGATCGCCCATTTTCTGATCGTGAATTGGCTTGCGGACCGGCTGCGCTGAGGTGACAGTGCGAAGAACGAGGCAAGAGGGACCCGATGAAGACCAGTGCTCATGAGGATATCGAGGCCCCGGCGGACCACGTGTTCGCCCGGGTGTCGGATTTCGCGTCCTTCGAGCGGATGCTGATGCGGCGCGGCGCCGATGTGACGCGGGTGGATCTGGCGATGCCGCCGGTCGTGGGCTCCGGCTGGGAGGTCCGGTTCCGGTTCCGCGGCAAGGGGCGCTGCGTCAGGGCGGTGCTGGACCGGCTGGAGCCGCCGAACGGGATGACGATCGGCTTCGAGGGCGATCAGATCAAGGGCGCGATGGAGATCGAACTGGTGCCGCTGTCACCGGCGCGGACCCGGCTGTCCCTGACCGTGACGACCGAGGCCAAGACGCTCGCGGCCCGTCTTCTGCTGCAATCGATGCGGCTGGGCAAGGGCCGGGTCGAGGGGCGGTTGGGCAAGGCGCTGGCGGGTTTTTCCGAGGACCTGGAACGCAAGTACCGCGACGGCGCCGCCTGAGGCGGGATGGTGCACCGCGCAGAGCTGCCATTCGAGGGGTGAGCAGCGGATGCCCGGTCCGAGCTCTTGGCGGACGTTCGGACCGAGCGCCTGCGCGGGATCAATGCCGCCGGCCGCCGGGCATCGCCGGGCCGCCCCCCGGCATGTCGCTACATCGAAGGCAGCGCAACGCTCTGTCGTTGCAGGCAAATGGGCGCCATGAAGCGCGTCGCTCCACCAGTGGATCGCCACGCCGCGGCCCGTCGATGCCCGTCTCGGCACCATGTCCGCGTCGTCCCGCAGAGCCGTCCTCAACAGCACGCGCTGCGCATGGCGGCGTTCCGACTGAAACCTTCCCCGGTGCCTGGCCTGCCCGGACCGGCCCCTAGCGTTCGGCGTGGCGCAGCCGGGCGGCCGGGTAGACGCCCATCAGCCGCAGGTAATCGGTGAAATAATCGAGCTCGTCCATCGCCAGCTGCACGTTGCGGTCGTCGGGGTGGCCCTCGATCTCGGCGAAGAACTGGGTCGCGGTGAAGGCGCCGCCGACCATGTAGCTTTCCAGCTTGGTCATGTTGACGCCATTGGTCGCGAAGCCGCCCATCGCCTTGTAGAGCGCGGCGGGGATGTTGCGGACCCGGAAGACGAAGCTGGTGACCATGCCATGGTCGCCGCGGCGGCGGAAATCCGGGTCGCGCGCCATGATGAAGAAACGCGTGGTGTTGCGGTCGTGGTCCTCGATATGGCGGGCCAGGATGTCGAGGCCATAGATCTCGGCCGCCAGTTCCGAGGCCAGAGCGGCCTGGGTCGGATCGCCGCCTTCGGCCACTTCGCGGGCGGCGCGGGCATTGTCGGAACTGGCCCGTGTGGCGATGCTGTTGCCGCGCAGGAAGCCGCGGCATTGCGGCAGGATCACCGGGTGGCCATGGGCGGTGGTGATCTGGTCCAACCGGGCGCCGGACAGGCCCAGCAGGTTGACATGGACCCGCACGAAGGCCTCGTCGACGATATGCAGCCCGCTTTCGGGCAGCAGGGTATGCACATCACCGACCCGGCCATAGGTCGAATTTTCGACCGCGATCATGCCCAGATCGGCATCGCCGCGGCGCACCGCCTCGATCGCGTCCTCGAAAGTGGCGCAGGGCAGGGCCTCCAGGTCGGGCCGCGCCGCGCGGCAGGCCTGGTGGCCATAGGCGCCCAATTCCCCCTGGAATGCGATCTTTCCCGGCATCTGACCCCCCCTGCAGCCAACAAGGTCATTTCGTCGCGCAAGTATACCTTGAACAAGCCCACTTGAAGCGGATACATGGCGTCCGAAACGGAACCGGATGGAACGCGACATGTTCGACACAATGACCCTGACCAAGATCGTTGGCGGCCTTTGCGGAACGCTGCTGGTCTTTCTTCTGGGCGGCTGGGCCGCAGAGTCGATCTATCATTCCGGCGGCGGGCACGGGGACGAGGTCCACCAGGCCTATGTCATCGACACCGGCGACGGCTCCGGCGAAGCCGAGGCAGTCGACGAAGGCCCGACCTTCGAAGAGGTGTTCGCCGCCGCCGACCCTGCCGCCGGCGAAGGCCAGTGGCGCAATTGCGTGTCCTGCCATGCGGTCGCGGATGGCGAAAACAAGACCGGCCCGCACCTGTACGGCATCGTCGGGCGGGCGGTCGGTTCGGTCGACGGGTTCGGCTATTCCGGGTCGCTGGTCGCGGTGGCCGATGTCTGGACGCCCGATAACCTGAATGCGTTCCTGGAAAACCCGCGCGGCTTTGCGCCCGGCACGACCATGGGCTACAACGGCATGCGCAGCCTCGAGGATCGGGCCGACCTGATCGCCTGGCTCGACAGCCTGGACGACTGAGCGCCGCAAGGACCGATCGCGGGGCCGCCGGGGGGGCGGCCCTTTTCGTATCCGGGACATGGAATCCGGGGCTGTTCACGCATTCTCAACTTGATTGTTCGGGCGCGCACCTTAGCCTGTGTCCGACAGGGACAAGCCCGGAAAACAACGAGGCCGACGATGCAGCATGCTCTTGCCCGAACCCTGCGCCGCAGCGGCGCCGATCCGCGGACCTGGCTGACCGCGCCGATCCTGGCGCTGGCGTTGGCCGTCGGGCTGGAGGCGCAGACGACCGCCGAGCCCACCGCCGACCCCTCTGGCGACGCGGTCACGATCAGCCACGGCGTCAGCAATTTCGGCGAATTGCGCTATGGGCCGGACATGGCCCATCTGGACTATGTCAATCCCGATGCCCCCAAGGGTGGCGAGATCAGCCTGTGGTCCCAGGGGACGTTCGACAGTTTCAACATCTACACCCGCCAGGGCGTGCCGGGCGCCAACACGACGATCATGTACGAGTCGATCCTGGTCAGCACGGCGGATGACGCCTATGGCGCCTATTGCTACCTGTGCACCACGATCGAATATCCCGAAAACCGGGACTGGGTGATCTTCAACCTGCGCGACGACGTGACCTTCGCCGACGGCACCCCGATGACCGCCGAGGATGTGGCCTTCAGCTTCAACCTGTTCCTGGAACAGGGGATCGTCGAATACCGCGACGTCTTCGCCGCCTTCCTGGACGAGGTCGAGGTCCTGGGCCCGCATCGCATCCGGTTCACCTTCACCGAAAACGCGCCGCGGCGCGAGGTGATCACCTTCGCCGGCGGCACCCCGGTCTTTTCCAGGGCCTGGTTCGAGGAAACCGACGCACGGCTGGACGAGGCGACGGATGTGCCGTTTCTGGGCACCGGCCCCTATGTGCTGGACAGCTACGAATCCAACCGCAACATCGTCTATGGCCGCAATCCGAATTTCTGGGGTGCAGAGCATCCGTTCAATATCGGCCGGCACAATTTCGACCGGGTCCGGGTCGAGTATTTCGCCGATGCGGCGGCCGCGCTGGAGGCGTTCAAGGCGGGCGAATACACCTTCCGGATCGAGAACAGTTCGAAGGAATGGGCGACCTCCTACGACTTCCCCGGCATCGACAACGGCTGGGTCCGCAAAGAGGAACTGCCGGACGGGAACATCGGGCTGGCCCAATCCTTCGTCTTCAACCTGCGTGATCCGAAATTCCAGGACCCCCGCCTGCGCGAGGCGATCCGGTTGATGTTCAACTTCGAATGGTCGAACCAGACGCTGTTCTACGGGCTTTACGAACGGGTCAATTCGTTCTGGGAAAACTCGCCGCTGGAGGCGACCGGCGTTCCGACCGAGGCCGAGGCGGCGCTGTTGCAGCCGCTGGTCGACGACGGGCTGCTGGACGCGTCGATCCTGACCGCCGAGCCGGTGATGGCGCCGGTCAATTCGGCCGACACCAATACCCCCGGGCGCGAGGTCTATGCCCGGGCGCTGGAGCTTCTGGCCGAGGCCGGCTGGGTCGAGGCGCTGCCGCCGCCGCTGCCGCCGCGTCTGCCGCCGATCCTGGCCTGGGGGCTGGGCGCGGTGCTGGTGCTGGGCGGGGTCTGGGGCCTGCGGTCCAAGGGCGCCGGCGGTGCGGGCTATGCCGCGCTCGGCGTTGGTGTCGCCGCCGGGGCGGCCTGCATCGTGCTGCTGGGCCTGCCGCGGGCGCAGGCACCGGACGGCAAGCTGCGCAATGCCGAAGGCACGGTGCTGAGCGTGACCTTCCTGGAACGCAGCCCGGCCTTCGACCGGATCATCAACCCCTATGTCGAGAACCTGCAGCGCCTCGGCGTCGATGCCGAGCTGGAGCGGGTGGACCCTGCGCAATACACCGCCCGGCGGCGTCCGCCGGTGGATTTCGACATCGTCAACCAGAGCTTTTCCATGGGGTTCGAACCCGGTGTCGACCTGGAACAATGGTTCGCCAGCCGCACCGCCGAAGACAGTTCCCGCAACCTGATGGCGCTGCAATCGGAAGCGGTGGACCGCCTGCTGCCCGCCGTCGCCCAGGCCGAAACCCTGGACGAGCTGACCACCGCCGTCCATGCCCTGGACCGGGTGCTGCGGGCCGAAGGGTTCTGGGTGCCGCAATGGTACAAGGACCGGCACACGGTCGCCTATTACGACATGTATCGCTACCCCGAAACCCTGCCGCCCTTCGACCTTGGCGTGCTGTCCTTCTGGTGGTTCGACGCCGACCGCGCCGCCGAATTGCGCGCCGCCGGCGCGTTGTAGGGCGCCGCAATGGGCGCATATATCCTGCGGCGCCTGCTGTTGGTGATCCCGACCCTGCTGGGGATCATGATCATCAACTTCGCGCTGATCCAGTTCGTTCCCGGCGGCCCGGTGGAACAGATCATCGCCCGGATCGAGGGCGGCGGCGACGTGTTCGAACAGATCGCCGGCGGCGCGTCCGAACTGGCCCGGGACACCGAGAGCGACAGCTATGCCGGCCGCACCGGCCTGCCGCAGGATTTCATCGACGAGTTGCAGGTCGAGTTCAAGTTCGCCCGCATCGTCTGCGAGGCCGGGTTCACCGGGGAACCGGATCTGCGGGCCGAGGAATGCGCGGCGGTGCCGATCCCGCTGTTCGAACGTTTCGTGCTGATGATGTGGGATTACATCCGCTTCGATTTCGGAGAGAGCTACTTTCAGTCCAAGGAGGTGGTCACGCTGGTGATCGAGACGATCCCGGTCTCGATCTCGCTCGGGCTGTGGTCGACGCTGATCGCCTATCTGGTGTCGATCCCGCTGGGGATTCGCAAGGCGGTGCGGGACGGCACCAGGTTCGACACCTGGACCTCGGGCGCGATCATCGTCGGCTATGCGATCCCGGGCTTCCTGTTCGCGGTGCTGCTGGTCGTGGTCTTTGCCGGGGGCAGCTACCTGGACTGGTTCCCGCTGCGCGGGCTGACCTCGAACGACTGGACCGAGCTGAGCTGGCTGGGGCGATACGGCCTGTATCTGCCCTATGTCGCGGCGGCGCTGGGGGCGGCGCTGATCGCCGGACTGGCGGCCGAGGCGCGCGGCGGGCCGCGGGGTTTCGCGCTGGCCGGGCTGGGCGCGCTGGTCGTCGCCGGCGGATCGATCGCGGTGCTGACCGGCGATCTGCTGGGCAGCGGGCGTCAGCACCTGTGGCTGGTGCTTCTGCCGCCGCTGCTGGGCCTGCTGACATCGGCCCGCAGGCTGGGCCGGACCGACCTGGTCGGGCTGCCGCGGACCAAGCTGCCGCGGTTCCTGCGCCTGTTGCTGGCGGCCGTGCCCGGTTTCGCCCTGGCGATCCTGATCATCGCCTGCCTGTCGTCGGCCAACCTGGTGGGCGCGGTGCCGCCGGGGGTCGCGGCGGGGGATGTGCCGGTGACGCTGTTCGGACGGATCGGCGATTACTTCTGGCACGTGGCGCTGCCGGTGCTGGCCTCGTCCATTGCCGGTTTCGCGACGCTGACCCTGCTGACCAAGAACAGCTTTCTGGACGAGATCAAGAAGCAATACGTGATGACCGCCAAGGCCAAGGGCCTGACCGAACGGCGGGTGCTGTATGGCCATGTCTTCCGCAATGCGATGCTGATCGTGATCGCCGGCTTCCCGTCGCTGTTCATCGGCATCTTCTTCGGCGGCAGCCTGATCATCGAGACGCTGTTCTCGCTTGACGGGCTGGGGCGGCTCGGGTTCGAGGCGACGCTGCAACGCGACTACCCGATCATGTTCGGCACGCTGTTCACCTTTTCGCTGATCGGCCTGGTGATCGGGATCATCACCGATCTGACCTATGTGCTGATCGATCCGCGGATCGACTTCGAGAGACGATAGAATGGTGCAGGACACAGACCCCGCGATCCGGCCCGCACCGGGGGCCCCGGCCGCCCCGGTCCGGCGCGGCCCGCTACGGCTGTCGCCGCTGGGCCAGCGGCGCTGGCGCAATTTTTGCAGCAACCGCAGGGCCTTCTGGTCGCTGTGGATCTTTCTGTTCCTGTTCGGGCTCAGCCTGTGCGCCCCGTTCCTGGCCAATGACAAGCCGATCATCGTCAGCTTTCGCGGCGAGTTGCGGATGCCGATCTTTACCTTCTATTCCGAACGCGACTTCGGCGGCGCGCTGCCGATCCCGAAGTACCAGGATGTCGAGATGAGCTGCCTGATCGTCACCGGCGGGTTGGACGGCTGTTTCGACACGCCCGAAGACCTGATCGCCGCGGCCCGGGACGGCACGCTCGACGATCCGGACTTTCACAAGGGCTGGGCGCTTTGGCCGCCGATCCCCTATGCCTACAACACCATCGTCGACATGCCGGGCGAAGCGCCGGGGCCGCCGAATGTCTATGGCCATTGGGCGGTGGATGCCGAAGGCGCCCCCCTGCCGCGCGCGGAATGGAGCGCGGCGGCGGACTGGCGGTTCGGCCGATTGCCCGAAGGGTTGCGGGGCAGCAACCTTCTGGGCACCGACGACACCAAGCGCGACGTCGCCGCGCGGGTGATCTACGGGTTCCAGATCTCGGTCCTGTTCACCCTGGTGGTGACCACGGTGGCCTCTGTCGTGGGGATCATCGCCGGGGCGATCCAGGGCTATTTCGGCGGCTGGATCGACCTGATCTTTCAACGGATCATCGAGATCTGGTCCTCGACCCCGTCGCTTTACGTCATCATCATCCTGTTCGCGATCCTGGGGCGAAGTTTCTGGCTGATCGTCGGCCTGACCATCCTGTTCGGCTGGCCGGCCCTGGTCGGCGTGGTGCGGGCGGAATTCCTGCGGGCGCGGAACTTCGAATATGTCCGCGCGGCCAGGGCGCTGGGCGTCAGCAACCGGACGATCATGTTCCGCCACATGCTGCCCAACGCCATGGTGGCGACGCTGACGCTGCTGCCGTTCATCATCACCGGCCATATCGCGACCCTGGCCTCGCTCGATTTCCTGGGCTTCGGGCTGCCGTCCAAGGCGCCGTCGCTGGGCGAGATGACCCGACAGGCGAAAGAGAACCTGCAGGCCCCCTGGCTGGGGTTCACCGCCTTTTTCACCTTTGCGCTGATGCTGTCGCTGCTGGTCTTCGTCTTCGAAGGGGTGCGGGACGCCTTCGACCCGCGAAAGACCTTTTCATGAGCGCGGTTCTGGATGTCCGCGACCTGTCCGTCGAATTCCGGCAGGACGGGGCGACGACCCGGGCGGTGCGCGGGGTGAGTTTCCGGATCGACCGCGGAGAGACCGTGGCCCTGGTCGGCGAAAGCGGGTCGGGCAAGTCGGTGACGGCGCTGTCGGTGGTCGACCTGCTGGGAGATTCGGCCCATGTCGAGGGGTCGGTGCGCTACGAGGGGCGCGAGATGATCGGCGCCCCCGAGGCCGAGTTGCGCCGGGTGCGCGGAAACGAGGTCAGCTTCATCTTCCAGGAGCCGATGACCTCGCTCAACCCGCTGCACACGCTGGAAAAGCAGCTGCGGGAATCGATCGAACTGCACCAGGGGCTGCGCGGCGACGCGGTGCGCAAGCGGGTCGTCGAATTGATGGAACGGGTCGGCATCCGCGACGCGGAAAGCCGGCTGGGGGCCTATCCGCACCAGCTGTCCGGCGGGCAGCGCCAGCGGGTGATGATCGCCATGGCCCTGGCCAACGGGCCGGACCTGCTGATCGCCGATGAACCGACCACGGCGCTGGACGTGACGATCCAGGCGCAGATCCTGGAACTGCTGGCCGATCTCAAGCGCGACATGAACATGTCGTTGCTGTTCATCACCCATGACCTGGGCATCGTGCGGCGGTTCGCCGACCGGGTCTGCGTGATGAAGGATGGCGAGATCGTCGAACAGGGCCCGACCGAGGCGCTGTTCGCCGCGCCCAAGCATCCCTATACGCAAAAGCTGCTGGCCGCGGAAAGCACCGGCCGACCGAACCCGGTGCCCGCCGATGCGCCGGTGGTGGTCGAGACCGAGAAGCTGAAGATCTGGTTTCCGATCCAGCGCGGGCTGCTGCGGCGCACCGTGGGCTACGTCAAGGCGGTCAACGAGGCCAGCGTCAGCGTCCGCGCCGGAGAGACGCTGGGGATCGTCGGGGAAAGCGGTTCGGGCAAGACGACGCTGGCGCTGGCGATCATGCGGCTGATCGCGTCCGAGGGGCGGATCGCCTTTCTGGGGCGCGACCTGCAGGGGCTGGCGGAAAAGCAGTTGCGCCCGCTGCGCGGCGACTTGCAGATCGTGTTCCAGGACCCCTACGGGTCCCTGTCGCCGCGGATGAACGTGTCCGAGATCATCGCCGAGGGGCTGTCGATCCATGGCCTGTCGGAGGGTGCCGATCAGGATCGGGTGGTCTGCGACATCATGGAGGAGGTCGGCCTCGACCCCGCCGCGCGGTTCCGCTATCCGCACGAGTTTTCCGGCGGACAGCGCCAGCGGATCGCCGTGGCCCGGGCGATGGTGCTGCAGCCCAAGCTGGTGGTGCTGGACGAGCCGACATCGGCGCTGGACATGACGGTGCAGGTGTCGATCGTGCAATTGCTGCGCGATCTGCAGCGGCGGCACGGCCTGGCCTATCTGTTCATCAGCCACGACCTGAAGGTGGTGCGCGCGCTGAGCCACAAGGTGATCGTGATGAAACAGGGCGACGTGATCGAGGCCGGCAGCGCCGACCAGATCTTCGACGCGCCGCAAAACGACTATACGCGGCAATTGCTCGAAGCGGCCTTCCTGCGCAAAGCCTGATCCGGGATCGGGTCGTTGCCGGCGCCGCCGGTCAGGTCAGGACGGGCCGATCATGAAGCAGGTGGTGCCGCGTGCCTGCAGCCGGGCGCAGGCCAGTTCGGCGGTTTCGCGCGTCAGCCCCATGAAATTCGCATCGAACCCCTGAGGCGACTGGTTCACGCGACGGAGCGACCCGTCCAGCGTGCTCATCTCGTTCAGCGCGACTTGCAGCAGCACCCGTTCGGCCTGGTATTGCGACGGGTAGCGGCCGATACTGATGCCCCAATGCCGCCCGCCCGAGGTCGACAGGCGGGTCACGACGTCCGGCTCGGCCGGCGGCGTGACCTGGACCTGGGCGGTGGTGACCTCGGTGACGGCGGCTTCGACATCGGCCGATCCTTGTGCCGCCGGCTCTGCCTCGGTCGAGGCGAGGATCAGATCGGTCGGCCGGACCGGTGGGGGGCTGACGGTCGCGGCGGGGGCAAGGGGCGCCTCGGTCGTCTGGGTCGCGGCGGCCAGCACCTCGGTGACGACATCGTCGATCATGTCTGCATCGACCAGCAGGACTTCGGGCGCCGGGTCGTCGACCGGCCGGGCCTGGGGCCGCAAGGACCGGGTCACAAGCCCGTTCACCCGGATCGTCTTGCCGGTCGAGCCCGGCGCCGCCGGGTCGGCCGGGGCGCTGGAGACGAAGGCGGGCGGGGTCGGCGGATCGATCCGCGCGGTGTTGGGCGCCCGGGCGAACCCCATGTTCATCAGCTCGACTATCCGGTCGGCGCGTGCCGGCGAAGACGACATGCCAAAGACCGTGGCGATGATCCGTTCCTGACCGCGCCGGGCCGAGGCGGTCAGGTTGAAGCCCGCAGCCCGGGTATAGCCCGTCTTGATCCCGTCGGCGCCGGCATAGCCGTTCAGGAACAGACGATTGGTATTGGCCACGGTGGTGATGCCCGCATCGGCCGTCCGGCGTGAGAACAGGTTGTAATATTGCGGGAAATCGTAGATCAGGTGGCGCCCCAGGATCGTCATGTCGCGGGCGGTCGACTGGTGGCCCGCCTCGGTCAGGCCATGGGCGTTCAGAAACCGGGTGCGCGACATCCCCATGGCCTGGGCCGTGGCGGTCATGCGGCGGGCGAAGGCGGCCTCGTTGCCTTCCAGGGCGATGCCGATGGCGGTGGCGGCGTCGTTGGCCGACTTGATCGCGGCGGCGCGCAGCAGGTAGCGGAAGCGGATCGTCTGGCCGGGCTGCAGACCGATCTTGGAGGGCGGTTCGTTCGCCGCATGCGGTGTGATCGTGACCATGGTATCGAGGCCGATTTCGCCGCGTTCGACCGCCTGGAAGGCAATGTAGAGCGTCATCATCTTGGTCAACGAGGCCGGATGCAGCGGGGTGTCGGCATTGCGAGAATGCAGCACCTCTCCGGTGCGGGCATCCATCACCATCGCCGCATAGGGCGCCGTTCGGCCCGCGATCGGCGTCAGCGCGGCAAGCAGCAGGAATCCAAAAAGAAAGAGCCCCGAGAATACGGGGTGTGCCATACGACGTTTCACGTCACTGCCCTTTTACTGCCTCATCGGTGCCAATTGTTTTTTCGCGGCACCTGTTTATGCGATCACGCTAACATGAGTGACCGCCTTGCGAAAACAGGGAATTTCACAAGGGCAGCGAAATCGTGGGGACCATGCAACCCAGATATGGGGGGCGCCCGTGCTCTGGCGTCCAGATGGATGATTGTGGCGGGAAAGTGGCGGCGCTCAGGCCAGGGCGGTGACCAGGCCAGGCAGCTCGGCCAGGCTGTCGAGGCGCCGGAAATGGCGATGGGTCACGGGGGCGTCGGCCTGTTCGTAGTCCCAGGTCAGGTCATGGGGCACGTGAACGCCCCAGGCCCCGGCTTCGATCGCCGGGATCACGTCCGAACGCAGCGAATTGCCGACCATCATCTGATGCGCGGTGTCGTGGCGGGCGAAGATGCGGCTATAGGTGTCGCGGGTCTTGTCGCTGACGATCTCGACCGCGTCGAACATCTCGCCCAGTCCCGATTGGGCGAGCTTGCGTTCCTGGTCCAGCAGGTCGCCCTTGGTGATCAGCACAAGCTCGGCCACCGGGGCAAGCGCCGCGACGGCCTCTCGGGCATGGGGCAGCAGTTCGATCGGATGGGCCAGCATGTCCTGCCCGGCCCGCAGCAGCCGGGCGATGACGCTGGCGGGCACCTGTGCGTCGCTGACCTCGATCGCGGTCTCGATCATCGACAGGACGAATCCCTTGATGCCGAATCCATAGGCGCCAAGGTTGCGCCGCTCGGCCTCGAGAAGCCGCCGGTGCAAGGTGTCCGGGTCGCAATGATCGCGCAGCAGGTCGGCGAAATGCTGTTGGGTCAGGCGAAAGAACCGTTCGTTGTGCCACAGCGTGTCATCGGCATCGAAACCGACTGTCCAGTCTTTGACCATCAGCTTGCCCTTTTCATCATTCTTCATCTTCCTATATTACGCCATTGATGCAACGCAGCCCGAACATACGGACAGACCGGATGGCCACGACTCCCTGGAGGTTGGCGGACAGCGACGATGACAGCGATGTCGGCGTCAAGACCGCGACGCGCCCCAGGACCAAGCGGCCGCCGATGTACAAGGTGCTGCTGCTGAACGACGATTACACGCCGATGGAATTCGTCGTCCTGGTGCTGGAGCGGTTCTTTGGCATGAACCACGCCCAGGCGTTCGAGCTGATGCTGACCGTGCACCAGAAGGGGCTGGCCGTGGTCGGCGTCTTCAGCCACGAGATCGCCGAAACCAAGGTGGCGCTGGTCATGGATTTCGCCCAGCGGCACCAGCATCCGCTGCAATGCACCATGGAAAAGGAATAGGGCGCCCGCGCGCGTCTGCTCATGGCCGCCCTGTCCCGCCTTGCCACCGCGATCGATGACGGCGCGCTGACCCTGCCCGAGGGGGACATCGCCGTGTTCCGCCCCGGTGCCGGGGTCGACCTGGCGCCGCTGCCCCGGGAAGCGGTGCACATCGTGCAGGGCTTTGCCCCCGATGCGGCCGCCTGGCAGGGCCGCGGCTATGCGGTGGAGCGCGAGCCGCCGGCAGGCGCCAATTCGGCGCTGGTCTGCGTGCCGCGGTCCAAGGACTTTGCCAAGGCGCTGATCGCGCAGGCGGCGGCGCTGGTGCCGGGCGGGCTGATCGTGGTCGACGGGCAAAAGACCGACGGGGTCGACAGCCTGATGAAGGCGGTGCGTGCCCGCCTGCCGGTCGAGGGGCTGAGCAAGGCCCATGGCCGGCTGTTCTGGTTCCGCGCCACCGAAAGCTTTGCCGATTGGGCGGCCGAATCCCCGGCGCCGACACCCGCGGGGCATCTGACCCTGCCCGGCGTGTTCTCGGAAGGCGGGGTCGATGCCGGCTCGGCCCTGCTGGCGGAATTGCTGCCCGAGGCGCTGCCGGGCCGGGTCGTCGACCTGGGCGCGGGCTGGGGGTTTCTGGCGTTGGCGGCGCTGTCCCGGGCCGGGGTCACGACCATCGACCTGGTCGAGGCCGAGGCGCGGGCGCTGGAATGCGCCCGGCTGAACGTCACCGATGCCCGGGCCCGGTTCCACTGGGCCGACGCGACGTGCTGGGCGCCCGAGGGCCCGGTCGATCATGTGATCTGCAACCCGCCGTTTCACACCGGTCGCGCCGGCACGCCCGAGTTGGGCCTCGCCTTCATCGACGCCGCGGCGCGGATGCTGGGACCCAAGGGGTCGCTGTGGCTGGTGGCCAACCGCCAACTGCCCTACGAGGCGCATCTGCGTGCCCGGTTCCGCAGCGGCGAAGAGCTGACCGGGACCGCCCGGTTCAAGATCTTTCACGCCTCTCGTCCGGCGCGGTGACATCGTCTAAGGTCCCCTGAAACAAGCGGAGTTCCGCATGACTTTTTCGATCGACGGCAAGACCGCCATCATCACCGGATCGGCCAATGGGGTCGGGCTGGCCATCGGGCGGCGTTTCCTGGCCGAAGGCGCCAATGTCGTCTTTGCCGACATCGACGAGGCCCGGTTGGAGAAGGAACTGGGCAAGCCCGGGGAGGACGACCGGTTCCGCACCTTTGCCTGCGACCTGCGCAAGCGGCTGTCGATCGCCAATCTGCTGTCGATGAGCATCGACGCTTTCGAGCGGGTCGACATCCTGGTCAATGCCTCGCGGCAGATGGTGGTGTCGGACCCCCTGGACCCCGAGACCGACGGGGTGAGCGAGGCGCTGGAACAGAACCTGATGACGGCGCTGCGGCTGATACAGGCGATCGCCAAGCGGATGATCAAGCAGGCCGAAGAGGACGGCGACGACGAGGCGCCGGCAGGCTCGATCGTCAACCTGTCCTCGGTCGCGGCGGTGCGCACGATGCCGGAATTGCTGGGCTTTTCCGTGGCCAGCGCGGCGCTGGACCAGATGACCCGGTCGATGGCGGTGGCGCTGGCGCCGCACCGGATCCGGGTCAACGCCGTGTCCTTCGGATCGGTGATGAGCGCCTCGCTGAAGGCCGCCCTGAAAGCGCACGAGGATTATCGGGGCGACATCATCAGCCATACCCCGCTGGGCCGGATCGCCGGCCCGGGCGAGGTGTCGGACGCGGTGCAATACCTGGCCTCGGATGCGTCGAACTTCGTCACCGGCCAGGTGATCACCGTCGATGGCGGCCGCACCCTGCTGGATCCGGTCGCGGCGCCGGCGCATTAGGCGCGGCGGATCATTCCGGATAGGCGGCGATGCATTGCTCGATCCGGGTCGCGGCCAGGTCGGCTTCCCGGACGCGGCGGTCCTGCAGCGATTGCAGCTTGGCCCGTTCGGCGTTCAGGTCGATCGCGACCGGCACGTCGCGGGTATAGGTCTGGGTTTCGTCGCAGGGGAAGGTGAAGGTCGTGTCGTCCTCGTTGGTGCCGGTGCAGGTGGTGCGGATCACGCGCACGTCCTGGACCTCTTGCAGGGCATAGCCACGTTCGAGATTGCCGCGGGTGACGGCGATCAGGCGATCGAGGGTCCGCAGCTCTGAATTGGCGGCGCCGACACAGCGTTCGCGCGGTGTGCCACAGGCGGCGAGCAGGGCAAGAAGCGGCAGGACAAGGAACGGTTTGCGCATCGGTCGGGTCCTTCGGCGGGGGTTGGCAACGGGGCATGGCCCTGAATGTGCAAACAATGGTAGAGGGCGCTGATAGGCAATAGCAAGGAGGTCCGTCGATGGCGTCAGACGGGATGGAGGCCGAAAAGGCCGAGGCCAGCACCTGGTTCCGGCAGCTGCGCGACGAGATCGTGGCGGCCTTCGAAGCCCTTGAGGACACGCAGCAAATCGGACCGTTCGCGGATCGTCCCGCGGGCCGGTTCGAGGTGACCGAGACGAAACGCGCCGGCGCTGATGGCGAAGACGCCGGCGGCGGGCTGATGAGCGTGATGCGCGACGGGCGGGTGTTCGAAAAGGTCGGCGTCAATGTGTCGACCGTACATGGCACGCTGGGGCCCGAAGCGGTGGCGGCGATGGCGGCGCGCAAGGACCTGCCGGGAATGACGGACGATCCGCGATTCTGGGCGTCGGGGATCAGCCTGGTCGCGCATATGCAGAACCCGCATTGCCCGGCGGTGCACATGAACACGCGGATGTTCTGGACCCCGCATGGCTGGTGGTTCGGGGGCGGGTCGGACTTGAACCCCTGCCTCGAATATGACGAGGACACGGCGCATTTCCACGCCGTCCAGAAGGCCCATGTGGAGCCCCATGGCGCGGGGCTGTATGACGCGCTGAAAGCCTGGGCGGACAGGTATTTCTTCATTCCGCATCGCAAGCGGGCGCGCGGCGTCGGTGGCATCTTCATGGATGATCGCTGCACCGGGGACTGGTCGGCCGATTTCATGCTGACCCGGGATATCGGGCGGGCCTTTCTGCCGGCCTTTCTGCCGGTGACGGAGCGGCGCCGCGGCACGGTCTGGACCGAAGCGGACAAGGATGCGCAGCTGGTGCATCGCGGGCTCTATGCCGAATACAACCTGGTCTATGACCGGGGCACCAAGTTCGGGCTGGCCACCGGGCACGACCCGGACGCGGTGTTGATGAGCCTGCCGCCGCTGGCGAAATGGGTGTGACGGCGCGCAAGCCGCGCCGACCCGGGCCGATCCGTACCGCGAAAGGGTCAAGGTGCCGAGCGCACGGGATTTCGCCCGGCGGGATCACGTCGGTGCGCAGGACGGGGGCGCCGCTGTTGACGCCCGGGGGGCGTCAAGACGCCCCGCCCGCCGTCCCGGTCACGCCCCGCGCACGGTGTCGATCATCAGCTGCACGTTCTCGGGGTCGGCATCGGGGGTGATGCCGTGGCCGAGGTTGAAGATGTGCGGGCCGTGTTTCAGCGCGTCCACGACGCGACGGGTTTCGCGGACGAGGTCGGCGCCACCGGTGACCATGTGCGACGATTTCAGATTGCCCTGGACGCAGCCGCCGGGCTGGACATGCGCGGCCGCCCATTCCGGGGTGACGCCGTCGTCGAGCGCGATGCAATCGGCGCCGATCGCCGCATGCAACCCTTCGTAGCGCGTCTCCGCGCCACGGGGGAAGGCGATGACCGGCAGACCGGGATGGCGCGCTTTCAGCGCTGACGTGATGCGGGTCGCGGGTTCGATCGCGTATTTCACGAAGTCGTCGCCCTGCAGCGAACCGGCCCAGCTGTCGAACAGTTTGACCACCTCTGCGCCGGCCTGCACCTGCTGTGACAGGTAGTCGATCGTCGCCTCGGTCAGGCGGTCGAGGATCGCCTCGAACAGGGGGCGGTTCTCGGCCTTGAGCGCATGGGCCGGGCCCTGGTCGGGGGTGCCGCGGCCGGCGATCATGTAGGTGGCGACGGTCCAGGGGGCGCCGGCGAAGCCGATCAGCGTGGTTTCGGTGGGCAAGTCGCGCGACAGGATGCGGAGGGTTTCATAGACCGGGGCGAGGTGATCGTGGATCGCGTCGGCGGGCTTGAGGGCGTCGAATTCCGCCTGGGCGGTGATCGTCGACAGGCGCGGCCCTTCGCCGGTGACGAACCACAGATCCGCCCCCAGCGCCTGGGGCAGCAACAGGATGTCGGCGAACAGGATCGCGGCATCGAACCCGTAGCGGCGAATGGGCTGCAAGGTAACCTCGGCGGCGAGGTCGGAATTGTAGCACAGCGACAGGAAATCCCCGGCCTGGGCCCGAGTGGCGCGGTATTCGGGCAGGTAGCGCCCGGCCTGGCGCATCATCCAGATCGGCGGGGTCGGAAGGGTTTCGCCGGCAAGGGCGCGCAGGATCGTCTTGGTCATGGCCTGACGTCCCCCGGGACGCGACGGAAGTCAAGTGTTGTGGGGGTCGCGGGGCGCCGCTATCAGGGGGGCATGACGATGACGCTTCCCTCCCCCGACCGCCCGTTGAAGATCGGCACCCGCGGCTCGCCCCTGGCGCTGGCCCAGGCGCATGAAACCCGTGACCGGCTGGCCGCGGCCTTCGATCTGCCGCAGGCGGCCTTCGAGATCCGGGTGATCCAGACCAGCGGCGACGATGCGGCGCTGATCGCCAAGGATCGCCCGCTGAAGGAGGTGGGCGGCAAGGGGCTGTTCACGAAAGAGATCGAGGAACAGCTGCTGGCCGGCGGGATCGACATCGCGGTGCATTCGATGAAGGACATGCCGGTGGCGCAGCCCGGCGGGTTGTGCCTTGATTGCTACCTGCCGCGCGAGGATGTGCGCGATGCCTTCGTGTCGCTGGGCCATGGCGGACTGGCCGCACTGCCCGAAGGGGCGGTGGTGGGCACATCGTCCCTGCGGCGCCGGGCGCAGCTGAAGGCGCGGCGGGCCGACCTGCGGCTGGTGGAGTTTCGCGGCAATGTGCAGACCCGGCTGAAGAAACTGGCCGACGGCGTGGCCGAGGCGACCTTCCTGGCGATGGCCGGGCTGAACCGGCTGGGCATGTCCGACGTGCCCAAGGTCGCGATCGCCCCGGAAGAGATGCTGCCGGCGGTGGCCCAGGGCGCGATCGGGATCGAGCGGCGCAGCGATGACAGCGCCACGGCGGCGCTGCTTGAGGCGCTGCATGACGGCCCGACCGGCGACCGGCTGGCGGCGGAACGGGCCTTTCTGGCGGCGCTGGACGGATCCTGCGAGACGCCGATCGGCGGGCTGGCGGAGCTGGAGGGCGGCACGCTGCGTCTGCGCGGAGAGATCCTGCGGCCGGACGGGTCGGAGGTGTATGCCGACGATGCGACCTGCCCGGTGGACGATGGCGCCGCGTTGGGCCGCGAGATGGCGGCGCGATTGCTGGCGCAAGCCGGGCCCGGGTTTTTCGCGGCGGTCAAGGCGGGCTGATGCGCGCGCTGATTGCGGTGGCGAGCGTCGCGGTGCTGGGCGTTGCGGCCTGGTTCGTGCTGCTGCGCGATCGGGCGCCGTCGGCCGAAACGGTGCTGGCGTTGATCCTGGCGGACAATCCGGAGGTCATCGCCGAGGCATCGGGGCTGGAGGGCTGTCTGCTGCGCCTGCATGGGACGCGGCCGACCGATCTGGGCCTGGCCCTGGCCGATCTGCGGGTCGATCTGTCGCTCTATCAGCTGGAAGCGGTGCGGATCCTGCCTCAGGAGGCCGGCCATGCGATCTACCTGGCGGATCTGGATACGGATCGGGCGCGGGTTGCGGCGGCGGCGGAGCGGCTGGTCGAGCTGCTGCCGGCGGAGGTCGACGGCACGCTGGGCGCGGGCGGCGCGGAGGCGGTGCTGGCATCGGGCGGCGAGCTGAGCTTTCGCCTGGGCGCGGAGCTGGACGCGGAGGGCCGTCCGGAGGTGCATCCGGACGGGCCCGTGTTCCACGCCTTTGCCGAGGCTGTCCTGGAGGCCGGTCCGGCCGTGACCGCGCGCATCACGCGGGTCTACGAGGGGCCCGAGCCGAGCGCCGCTGCCCTGCGCCTGGGCGAGGTCGCGTTGCCGAACGTGCTGCAGGTGCGGCTGGGGTCGACCGAGGCGGCGGAGGCCTTTGGCCAGGCGCTGTTTTCCTATCAGCAAGCGCATTGCCCGGTCTGACGCGCGCCGCTCTTGTCCCCTGGCGGGGCCAAGACGCCCCGCCCGCCATCCCGGTCATCCCCCCGGCTTCATCCTGGCCGAAAAACGTCCCCCGGGAGGCCGGGTCGCCGCCCGGCCCGGGGTCATCACCCTAGGGCAGGGTCTTGCCCGGGTTGAGGATGCCCTTGGGGTCGAGCGCGGCCTTGATCTGGCGCATCACGTCCAGGGCGACCGGGTCCTTGCGGCGGCGCAGGGTGGCGAGTTTCGACTGACCGATCCCGTGTTCGGCCGAGAAGGACCCGCCGAGATCGGCGACGATATCCTCGATCGCCTCGGTCACGCGGTCGCGGTGCTGGATGTCGTCGCTGCCGACATAGACGGTGTAATGGACGTTGCCGTCGCCCAGATGGGCGACGTAGAACGGGTCGCTTTCGGGATCGAGTTCGGCCATGCGGGCATTGGCGCGGTCGATGAATTCGGCGACCCGATCCAGCGGCAGGGCGACATCGGTATCGACCAGCGGGCGGCGCCAGAAGGTGAGTTCGGCCGCGGCTTCGCGCCGGGCCCACATCTCGCTCCGTTGGGCCTCGGACCGGGCGATGACGGCGTCGCGCAGCTGGTCGGCCTCCAGCATCCGTTCCAGTTCGTCCTGAAGCAGGGCGACCACGGGCAGGGTGCCGTCCTCGGCCGGGGTGGCGTCGCGCGGGGCGGTGGCGGCGATCTCGACCAGGATGTTGACGTCATGCATGGCGTCGAAGGGCGGGCGGGCGCCATCGATGCGATCGAGGTGGGTCTGGATATAGTTGCGCGGCATCAGCTCGAACGCCTCGACCGCGCCGCCGGTGGCATCCTGCAGGCGATTGAGCAGCGCCAGCGCATCGCCAAGCCGCGGCACGGCGATCATCGCGGTGGCATGGGCGCGCGGTTTCGGCGCCAGTTTCAGCACCGCGGCGGTGATCACGCCCAGCTGCCCCTCGGCCCCGATCAGCAGGTCGCGCAGGTCGAGCCCGGAATTGTCCTTGTGCAGTTCCGACATCAGGTTGAGCACCCGGCCATCGGCCAGCACCGCCTCGATCCCAAGGCACAGGGCGCGGGCATTGCCGTGGCGCAGCACGTTGGAGCCGCCGGCATTGGTCGACAATATGCCGCCGATCATCGCCGAGCCGCGGGCACCGAAGCTCATCGGAAAGGACAGGTCATGGGCGTCGGCGGCGTCGTGCAGGGACGACAGGATCACCCCGGCCTCGACAATGGCGGTGCGGGCGGCGGGGTTGATGGCGCGGATCGCGTTCATCCGGTCGAGCGACAGCATCAGCCCGCCGGCGGCCTGGGCACCGCCCACCAGGCCGGTATTGCCCGAAACCGGCGTGATCGAATGACCGGCGGTATTGGCCCGGCGCAGCAGGGCGGCGACCTGTTCGGTGGTGGCGGGGCGCAGCACCGCGCCCGGACGGCCGCCATACTTGCCGGTCCAGTCGCTGGCCCAACGGTCGGCCGCCGCGCCGGTCGCGACGTTCTCGGCGCCGATCACTTCGGCGAAATCGTCGATGAGGCCCATGGCAGCGTCCCCCCTGTCGACCGGAACGGTGGGGCAAATCGCGTGGGTCGGAAAGAGGCCATGCGCGCTTTCGCGCGGGGCTGTTGCCATTGGGTCGCGGGGGATCGTGGTGGTAGCGTGGGGCGGACTTGAACCGCCGACCCCAGCATTATGAGTGCTGTGCTCTAACCAGCTGAGCTACCACGCCATACCACGGGCGATCGGATAGCCCCGGGCGTGCGGCCTGTCAAACCGATTCTGTGCGCGCATGGGTCCCGTAGAAGCGGGCCTGGACATGCTGCGCCTCGGCGAAGAACAGCCAGCGCGCGGCCAGCACGCCGGCGATATGGAACAGCACGGCGAACCCGCCGGTGACATGGCCGCCGGGCAGGGCCAGCAGCAGCGCGGGCAACGGGGCCATCAGCAGCAGCGCGATGACCCGCAGCTTGAGCGCGTGGCGACGGGCCACGGTGAAGGCCATTTCGTGGGTGAGGTAATTGTCGCCGATATGGGGCGGCTCGAAGGCGCGCAGGGTGCCGCTGTTGGGCACCAGGGCAGAGCCGGTCTCGGTCAGTCGGTCGCCCATCAGCCAATGGGCCAGTTGCAGCGCGCCGGCCAGCAGCAGAAGCGGGATGGCAAAGGCGGTCTTGGCGGCCAGAAGCGCGCCCCCGGCCAGGGAAATCGCAAGGAATTTCAACGGCGTGAGCGGGGTATTCCAGCGCGGCACGGTGCGCATCTGGGCATAGATCATCGCGGTGGTGAAGACGGTCAGCAGCGCCATCGCGGCGCCGATGAACCCCAACGCGCCGATCCGCGTCGCGGCGAAGGTCAGGCCCGCGCCATAAAGCGCCATCAGGGTGAGCGTGGCGGTGCTGGTCCAGGCCTCGCGCGACAGCCAGGAGCTGCGCCATTCGCGGAACGCCTTGATCGCGCGCCTGGGCTGGCCGAGGTGAAAGACCGAGGCCATCAGCCCGCCCACGGCCAGCAGATAGGCCAGGGTGAAGAACGCGAAGGCGACCCAGCCGGTGGGCGGCGTGCTGTCGAGGCCAAGCCAGAACAGCAGGCCGAAGCCGGCCCCTGACAGGGTGGTGAACAGGATGATCGACGGGGCGGGATGCATCACGACCCTCCGGGCAGTTTCGACAGCGCCCGGTCGAGCCAGCCGAGGAAGCCGCGCGGGTCTTCGGCCACCGGGGTCAGCGCGCCCGAGGGGCCGCAATCGCGGGCCCGGGGCGGCAGGTATTTGTTGACCGGCTTGGTGCCCTGTTCGGGCAAGAGGTCATAGCCGCCACGCTCGGCCACCAGCTGGCTGACGGCGCTGTCGGGATCGGCCAGGTCGCCGAAATGCCGGGCGCCGGCGGGGCAGGTGCGCACGCAGGCCGGTTCGCGGTCTTCTTCGGGCAGGGTCTCGTTATAGATCCGGTCGACGCAGAGGGTGCATTTCTTCATCACCCCCTCGGCGGCGTCCAGTTCGCGGGCGCCGTAGGGGCAGGCCCAGGCGCAGAGGCCGCAGCCGATGCAATCGGCCTCGTTGACCAGGACGATACCGTCCTCGACCCGCTTGTAGCTGGCGCCGGTCGGGCAGACGGTCACGCAGGGGGCGTCGTCGCAATGCAGGCAGGATTTCGGGAAATGCACCAGACGCGGGGCGGCGTCGGGTTCGGTGATCTCGTAGCTGTGGACCCGGTTGAGGAAGGTGCCGGTGGGATCGGCGCCGTAGGGATCCTGGTCGCTGAGCGGGGCGCCGTAGTTTTCGGTGTTCCAGCCCTTGCAGGCGACGACGCAGGCATGACAGCCGACGCAGGTGTCGAGGTCGATCACCAGGCCGAGTTTCCTGTCGGTCTTGTCGGGAAGTGTGGTCATGCGGCGTGCCCCCGGCTGGCGTCGGATCGGGGCTCTGCCCCGGACCCCGGGATGTGTCGGACCCAGGGAAGCGGGGCGGGCTGCGGGGCGTCGTGGCGCGTGACCGGGGCTTCGGCCGCGCGGTCCCAGGTGGCGACGAACCAGATGAAGGATCCGACCATGAAGGCCAGCGCGGCCAGGATGAGAAGAAGCGTGCGGGTCATCGGCCGACCTTCCAGCGCAGATGCCGCGGCGCCGCGGGGACGGGGCTGCGGAGCGGGGCGAAGGCGGGGCGCGCGCCCTCGGGCGGGTCGGCCTTTTCGATCCGCACGCGCAGGTCGAACCAGGCGGCCTGGCCGGTGACGGGGTCGGAGTTGGAGCGCCGGGTCTGCGTGCCCGGCCGGCATTCCCCGATCAGATGGTTGAGCAGGAAGCCGGTCGTGGCCTCGGGCGCGTCGCCATCCAGCGCCCAGGCGCCCTTGCGTTTGCCGATGGCGTTCCAGGTCCAGACGGTGTGGGGGTTGAGCGCGGCCATCAGGGCGACCGGCACGGTGATCTCGCCATGTGGCGAGGTGAGCCGGGCCCAATCGCCTTCGGCAAAGCCCTGCGCGTCCCAGATCGCGGTCGGCAGGTAAAGCAGATTCGACGTGTGAATTTGACGTAGCCATGCATTCTGGCTTCCCCAGG
Source organism: Rhodobacteraceae bacterium HLUCCA08 (assembly GCA_001314655.1). GTDB lineage: Bacteria > Pseudomonadota > Alphaproteobacteria > Rhodobacterales > Rhodobacteraceae > Salibaculum. The sequence continues at coordinate 254,806 of LJSF01000043.1, forward strand.
AATGGTACATTGCCATGGGCCGCTGCGTCAGGGCATGGACCGGATAGTCTTCGGCACCATAAAGCGGAGCATACCAGGTCGGCAGCGGGGCCATGGCGCGGGCCAGGTCGGCGCGCAGGTGTTCGGGCGGTTGCCGGTCGCCCTTGCCCTCGGCGGCCAGCTGGAACCGGCGCAGCGGGGGTGACCAGATCTCGAACAGGTAGGGCTGCGGCGCGTCGTAGAACCCCATCGAAACGGCGAAGTCCTGATAGGCTGTGTTCCAGGGTTTGAAGAATTGCGCCTCGGCCGGGATTTCGTGGGTCCAGAACCCGCCATTGGCGATGTAGCTGTCGATCTGGCCGGCATTGGGCGCGCCGCGGCCTTGGGTCAGGCCGGTTTCGGACATCCGCCAGCCGGCCAGCGGGCCGACGCCCGGGCGGCGTTCGTGGTTGGTGATGTAATCGGCGTAATCGGCGTATTTCGGGCTGCCGTCCTCGGTGACGAAGCCGGGCAGGCCCAGCCGGGCGCCAAGCGCGATCAGGACCGACTGGAAGGGGCGCACGTCGCGGTCGGGCTGGATCACGGGCCAGCGGATTGCGTCGGCGACCTGGTCGCCCTCGCAGATCGGGCGGTCGAGCAGGGAAATGCAATCATGCCGCTCCAGATAGGTGGTGTCGGGCAGGATCAGGTCGGCATAGGCGATCGTTTCGCTGGCATAGGCATCGGAATAGATGATCCGGGGGATCACGTAATCGCCGTTCTCGTCGGTTTCGGTGAGCATGGCGATGGTGTCGTCGGTGTTCATCGACGAATTCCAGGCCATGTTCGCCATGTACAGCAGCAGCGTGTCGATCCGGTAGGGATCGCCCGCATGGGCGTTGGGGATGACCATGTGCATCAGGCCATGGGCGGCCAGGGGGGCCTCCCAGCTATAGGCCTTGTCGAGGCGTTTGGGGCTGCCGTCGGGATTGATCAGCAGGTCGTCCGGGCCGGCGGGATAGCCCAGATGCGGGCCGTCGAGCGGCTGTCCGGGCTTGCCGGCGGCATGGGGTTTGGGGTGGCCGTGCCAGGGCTTGGGATAGGGCGGCTTGAACCGCATGGAGCCGGGGGTTTCCACGGCGCCCAGCAGGATCTGCAGCACATGCAGGGCGCGGGCGGTCTGGAACCCGTTGGAATGGGCCGAGATGCCGCGCATGGCATGGACCGAGACCGGGCGGCCGATCATTTTTTGATGCCGGTGGCCGCGGAAATCGGTCCAGGGTTGGTCGATTTCGATCGCCTCGTCAAAGGCGGTGCGGGCCAGGTCGGCGGCCAGCGCGCGGATCCGGGCGGCGGGGATGCCGGTGGGGCCTTCGGCGGCGTCGGCGGACCATTGGGGGTCCATGAAATGGGTCGCCATTTCGTGCATCACCGTGCGGTGGGTGATGCCGGCGCGGCGGATCGTGCCGGTCAGGTCCGGCTCTACCCCCTGGCCGTTCCAGGGTGCGGGCTGGCCGGTGCGGCGGTCGATCACCAGCGGGGTGCCGCCGTCGTCGGTCAGTGGCAGACCGTGGTCGTTTGATTTCTGATCGCCATTCAACAGGATCGGAGCGTTGGTAAAGCGCGCAAGGTAGTCCAGATCGATCCGCCCGGCGCGCATCAGTTCATGGATCAGCGCCAGGATCAGCAGCCCGTCGGTGCCCGGCGTGATCCCGAACCAATCGTCGGCGACGGCGTTGTAGCCGGTGCGGATCGGGTTGATGCCGACCATGCGCCCGCCGCGCGCCTTGAGCCGGCCGATCCCCATCTTGATCGGGTTGCTGTCGTGATCCTCGGCCACGCCGAACAGCAGGAACAATTTCGTCCGTTCCCAATCCGGCTGGCCGAATTCCCAGAACGCGCCGCCCATCGTGTAGATGCCGGCCGCCGCCATGTTGACCGAGCAGAAACCGCCATGGGCGGCGTAGTTCGGGGTGCCGAAGGCCTGGGCCCAAAGCCCGGTCAGGGATTGCGACTGGTCGCGGCCGGTGAAGAAGGCGAATTTTTCCGGCGCGCTGTCGCGCAGCGGCCTGATCCAGGACACGGCGAGGTCCAGCGCCGCGTCCCAGGTGATTTCCTCGAATTCGCCCGAGCCGCGGGGGCCGACGCGCCGCAAGGGCGCGCGCAGCCGTGACGGGGCGTTGACCTGCATGATGCCGGCGCTGCCCTTGGCGCAAAGCACCCCCTTGTTGACCGGGTGGTCGCGGTTGCCCTCGATATAGGCGACCTTGCCGGCCTTCATGTGCACATTGATGCCGCAGCGGCAGGCGCACATGTAGCAGGTCGTCCGGCGGACCTCGTCCGAGACCGGCGGCGACATGTCGAGACCCGGTTGATCCTTCGGCATTGTCTCCTCCACCGCGGTCGAAACTAACGAGGTTGCGCGTCAGGGCAAGACCGTCATGGAAAAATTGTATGACGATATTACACTTTTTGCCGAACCATGTCAGCCGGGTCGATTCCGGCCACTTCGACGGGCTTTTTCATCGCGTCGCGGCGGAAGGGTTCGCCCAGTTCCTGGTTGATCAACGCCTCGATCAGAGTGGTCTTTCCCGCCTTCTGGTCGGCGATCGCCTGGGTCAGGGCTTCGGTCAGCGCGTCCATGGTGCGGGCCTGGACGCCCTTGAGGCCGCAGGCCTGGGCGATGCCGGCATAGGACACGCCTTCGTCCAGTTCGGTGCCGACGAAATTGTCGTCATACCAGAGGGTGGAATTCCGTTTTTCCGCGCCCCATTGGTAGTTGCGGAACACGACCATGGTGATGGCGGGCCATTCCGGGCGGCCGATGGCGGTCAGTTCGGTCACCGCGATGCCGAAGGCGCCGTCGCCGGCAAAGCCGACCACGGGCACGTCCGGGCAGCCGATCTTGGCGCCGACGATCGCGGGCAGGCCATAGCCGCAGGGGCCGAACAGACCCGGCGCCAGGTATTTTCGGGCCTCGTCAAACGACGGATAGGCGTTGCCGATGGCGCAATTGTTGCCGATGTCCGAGCTGATGATCGCCTCGCGCGGCAGGGCGGACTGGATCGCGCGCCAGGCCATGCGGGGGGACATCCAGTCGGGCTTGGCGTCGCGGGCGCGCTGGTTCCAGCTGGTTCCGGGATCGTCGTCTTCGTGATCCATGCTGGACAGCTGCTGGGCCCATTTCGACTTGGTGTCGGCGATCAGGGCCTCGCGGTCCTTGCGGCCGGCATTGCCCGCATCCTCGGCCAGTTGTTTCAGGATCGCGTCGGCGACCTTTCTGGCGTCGCCGACGATGCCCACGGCGACCTTCTTGGTCAGGCCGATCCGGTCGGGGTTGATGTCGACCTGGATGATCTTGGCGTCCCGGGGCCAATAGTCGATGCCATAGCCCGGCAGGGTCGAGAACGGGTTGAGCCGGGTGCCCAGGGCGAGGACCACATCGGCCCTGGCGATCAGCTCCATCCCCGCTTTCGACCCGTTATAGCCCAGCGGGCCGGCGAACAGCGGATGCGAGCCGGGGAAGGCGTCGTTGTGCTGGTAGCCGACGCAGACCGGGGCACTCAGCCGTTCGGCCAGATCCATCGAGGCGGGAATCGCCCCGGCCAGCACCACGCCGGCGCCGTTCAGGATCACCGGGAACTTGGCGCCGGACAACAGGTCGGCGGCATGGGCGATCGCTTCGGCCCCGCCCGAGGGGCGTTCGAATTCCACCAGTTCGGGCAGGTCGATGTCGATCACCTGGGTCCAGAAATCGCGCGGCATGTTGATCTGGGCGGGGGCGGAATGGCGCTTGGCCTGCGCGATCACGCGGTTCAGAACCTCGGCCACGCGCGACGGATCGCGAACCTCTTCCTGGTAGGCGACCATGTCCTTGAACAGGGCCATCTGTTCGACCTCCTGGAAACCGCCCTGGCCCAGGGTCTTGTTCGCGGCCTGGGGGGTCACCAGCAGCAGCGGCGTGTGATTCCAGTAGGCGGTCTTCACGGCGGTCACGAAATTGGTGATGCCGGGGCCGTTCTGGGCGATCATCATGCTCATCTTGCCGGTGGCGCGGGTATAGCCATCGGCCATCATCCCGCCGGATCCTTCGTGGGCGCAGTCCCAGAAGGTGATGCCGGCCTTCGGGAACAGGTCGGAAATCGGCATGAAGGCCGAGCCGATGATGCCGAAGGCATGTTCGATCCCGTGCCGTTGCAGCACTTTGACGAAGGCTTCCTCGGTGGTCATTTTCATCGGTGCTCTCCCTTGGTTCCGGCCGGGTGACACTAAGGTCTGGCCGGGGTCCAGGTTAGGGCCAGTTGGCGGGCCCGGCTAGGACCAGTTCTCCAGCGCGGCGGCGATCCGCGCGATCCCGTCGGGGATGCGCGGGCCAGAGATCGAACTATAGGCCAGGCGGTAGAACCGCCCGGGCGGCGCGGTGCCGGCAAAGAACGGCTGGCCCGGTTCGATCAGCACGCTGTCGGCGGACAGGCGGCGGGCCAGCTCGGCCGTATCGACGCCCGCGGGCGCGCGCATCCAGAAGGACGAGCCGCCGAAGGAGCCCGATCCGGCGACGGTCAGCCCGTGATCGTGCAGGGCGCGGTCCATGATCCGGCGCCGGTCGTGATAGGCCCGGCCCATGCGGCGGATCAGGGCGTCGTAATGGCCAAGAGACAGGAAATAGGTGACGGTGCGCTGGATATGGCCCGGCGGGTGGCGCAGCACGCTGGCACGCAGGGCGCGGGCCTCCCGGATGAACGGCTCGGGGCCGACCAGATAGCCCAGGCGCAGGCCCGGAAACAGCGATTTGGAGAAAGAGCCGACGTAGATCACCCGCCCGTGCCGGTCGAGCGATTTCAGCGCCGGCGAGGGGGATTTGAGGAACGACATCTCGAATTCGTAATCATCCTCGACGATCAGGAAATCCTCGGCCTCGGCGCGTTCCAGCAGGGCATGGCGGCGCGACATCGGCATGGTCGCGGTGGTCGGGCATTGGTGGCTGGGGGTGCAGAACACCACGTTGGTGCCGTCGGGGATCGCCTCGGGCGGCAACCCGTCGCGATCCACCGGGACCGCGTGCAGGTGGCAGCGCGCCTGGGTCAGGATGCCGCGCAGGGCCGGGTAGCAGGGATCCTCGATCGCCGCGGTCCGGCGCTGGGTCAGCAGCACCTGGGCGGTCAGCCACAGCGCGTTCTGGGCGCCCAGCGTCAGCAGGATTTCGTCCGGCCCGGCCAGGATGCCGCGGCGGGGCAGGATCTGGCGGGCGATGAAATCCAGCAATTCGGGATCGTCGCTGTCGTTGTAATCGGTGGTCAGCGCGGCGAAATCCTTGCGCCCCAGGGCCTGGAGGGCACAGAGCCGCCAATTGGCCGCGTCGAACAGGGTCGGATCGGCCTGGCCATAGATGAACGGATAGCGGAAATCGGCCCAGTTGCCGGGTTTCGAATGCGGTTCGGTGCCGCGAAACCGCTGGCCGATGGCGCGCGACCAGTCGACCGACGACTGCCCGGGTGCGCGCGCGGGAAAGGACGGCGGTTCGGGCGCGTTGTCGGACACGTAATAGCCCGACCGGCCGCGCGAGGTGATGTAATCGTCGGCCTGAAGTTCGGTATAGGCGAGTGTCACGGTGATCCGGCTGACGCCCAGATGCGCGGCGAGCTTGCGCGAGGAGGGCAGTTTCTCGCCCGGGCGGAAGCGGCCGGTCAGGATCCCCTCGGCCACCATCTGGCGGATCCGGGTCTGGAGCGTGCCCTCGGCTTCGGAGGCGAGAAAGAAGGTTTCGGGGGAAATCGCCATGGCGCGAGGTTACTCTGGCCCGACGCGCCGCACAATCTGGACTTATTTCGGGATCGGCACGCCCGGTCGGGCAACGGGATCGGCAAAGGCGCGGCTGTCGACGGCGACGACGCGCCAGCCCCCGCCGGTGCGCAGCAGCAGCGCAGCGCCGCGCTCACCCGGCGCCGTGTCGCCTCTGGCCAGGATCGATGCGTCCTCGAAGGCGTCGGTGATGCGGCAGGCGCGATCGGCCGACAGGGTGTCGCCGGTACCCCGGGAAGCGCCGGCCTGGTCGACGATCGGCCCCGGACAAGGCGATGCCCCGGTCATGGCCGTTGCCGACTTCGGGTTCGGTGCAGATACCGTCGAACGCCGGTTCGCAGCTGTCGTCTCGGTTGCGCAGGTGGGCGACCGCGCACTCGGCGCGGTCGGTGCCCGAGATGCGATTGCGGGAGCCGATGCCTGGTTCGTCGCATCCGCCAACCTTGGCCCAGGGCAGGCATTGCGCTCGGCGAAGCGCGGACAGGACCGGCCCCGGGGCCAGCGACAGAATGACCAGGACGCGGCGCATGAAAAGGCGGCGCCTGCGCTCTGGACTTAAGCCACATCCCGATCTGGATGTAACCAGTGCCGGGCGCGACCTGTAGCGTTCCCGGATCAACCCGTTTGCGGAGACGTCCCATGGCGCTCGATTCCAAGACCAACTCGCTGGAAGAGTTCTGGCTGCCCTTCACCGACAATCGCGGCTTCAAGAAGGACCCGCGCCTGATCACCGAGGCGCGCGGCGTCTACATGACCGACCACAAGGGCGGCACGGTGATCGACGGCTCTTCGGGGCTGTTCTGTTCGCCGGCGGGCCATTGCCATCCCAAGATCATCGAGGCGGTGCACCGCGCGATGCAGGACCTGACCTTCGTGTCGCCCTTCGGCACCGCGCATCCGCTGTCCTTCGCCCTGGCCGAAGAGGTCGCTCGGCTGACGCCCGAGGGGCTGAACCACGTGTTCTTCGTCAATTCGGGGTCCGAGGCGATCGACACCGCGCTCAAGATCATCATGGCCTACTGGACCGCCAGGGGGCAGAACCGGCGCCATTTCGTGAGCCGGGAAAAGGCCTATCACGGGGTGAATATCGGCGGGGTCAGCCTGTCGGGGCTGGTCAACAACCGCCGCGCCTTTCCGGTCACCATGCCGGGGATCGTCCACATGCGCCACACCTGGACCGAGGACGAGATCAACGTGCCGGGCCAGCGCGCGGGCGGCGCCGACCGGGCCGAGGACCTGCAGCGCGCGATCGACAATTTCGGGGCCGAGACGATCGCCGCCTGTTTCGTCGAGCCGGTGGCCGGGTCCACGGGCACGCTGCCGCCGCCCAGGGGCTACCTGCAGCGCCTGCGCGAGATCTGCGACGCCAACGGGATCCTGCTGGTCTTCGACGAGGTGATCACCGGGTTCGGGCGGGTCGGCGGGGTCTTTGCCGCCGATGCCTTCGGCGTCACCCCCGACGTGATGACCATGGCCAAGGCCTTGACCAACGGGTCGATGCCGATGGGCGCGGTCGCGGTGCGCGACGACATCTACGAGGTGATCACCGACAAGGCGGTGATGGGCGGCATCGAGCTGTTCCACGGCTATACCTATTCCGGCCATCCGGGCGCCTGCGCCGCGGGGCTGGCGAGCCTGGCGATCTACCGCGGCGAAGGGCTGTTCGACCGCGCCGCCGAAATGGCGCCCTATTTCGCCGAATGTGTCCACGATCTGGGCACCCATCCGCTGGTCAAGGATGTCCGCTCGATCGGGATGATGGCGGGGGTCGAACTGCATCCGGGCGAAAAGCCCGGCCTGCGCGGCGTGGCGGCGCAGACGGCGCTGTTCTGGAACGGCTGCCACATCAAGTTCACCGGGGATACCGCGATCCTGGCGCCGATGTTCGTCAGCGAGCGTCACCACATCGATGAAATCGTGGGCAAGCTGCGCGACACGATCGAGGCGATCCCGCATTGACCTGGTCCGGTCCGGGCCGACGCGCCCGGGCCGGACCTTTCCGGGGTGACGCGCGGCGCGGTTCGTGCTTTGCTGACCCCCGGCAACTTTCAGACGGCGAAAACGCCGCAGGACCAGGGCCAAGGCGCCCGCAACATGGGAGACTGGAATGAAACTGACGACCAAGCTGATGGGGGCCGCCGCCGCGCTGGCCCTTGTGACCGGCAGCCAGGCCGCTGCCGAAGCGCATATGAGCGAGATCACCGTGGCCTATTTCCTGGAATGGCCGATGCCGTTCCAATACGCCAAGGTCGAGGGCATGTATGAAGAGGCGATGGGCGTCGACATCAACTGGGTCAGCTTCGACACCGGCACGGCGATGTCGGCCGCGATGGCCTCGGGCGATGTGCAGATCGCCGTCAGCCAGGGCGTGCCGCCCTTCGTCGTCGCGGCCAGCGCCGGGCAGGATCTGCAGATCCTGGACGTCGCCGTGTCCTATGCCGACAATGACAATTGCGTGGTCCGGTCGGACCTGGAGATCGATGCGGAAAACGCCGCCGACCTGGCGGGCAAGAAGGTCGCCGTGCCGCTGGGCACCGCCGCCCATTACGGCTTCCTGCGGCAGATGGACCATTTCGGTGTCGACCTGGCCAGCCTGGAAATCGTCGACATGGCCCCGCCCGATGGCGCCGCGGCGATCGCCCAGAACTCGGTCGAGATGTTCTGCGGCTGGGGCGGTTCGCTGCGCCGGGCCAAGGAATACGGCAATGTCCTGCTGACCGGCGCCGAGAAGGAAGAGCTGGGCATCCTGGTCTTCGACGTGACCTCGGCGCCCGCCGGTTTCGTGGCCGAGAACCCCGACCTTGTCGCCGCCTTCCTGGGCGTGACCGCCGAGGCGAACGCGATGTGGAATTCCGGCGAGAACACCGACGTGATGCTGCCGGTGATCGCGCAGGATGCGGGCATGGACGTGGATGCCACCGCCGAGACCATCTCGACCTTCGTGTTCCCGTCGGTCGAGGATCAGCTGAGCGACCGCTGGCTGGGCGCCGCCGCGCCGAGCTTCATGAAGGGCGTGGCGGATGTGTTCGTCGAGGCCGGGTCGATCGGCTCTGCGCTCGACAGCTATGCCGACAACGTCAATACCGGCCCGCTGTCCTCGCTGGGCGACATGTGATCCGGTCGGGGAGGGGGCGCGCGCGTCCCCTCCCTCGCCTGGCCCGGCAAGCCCGCGTCGTGGCGGGTTTCCCGGGACAGACGGGGGCGGAATGTCGGGATTGCACATCGAAAACATCTCCATGCGGTTCGACCTGCCGGGCGGCGGGTCCGTCCAGGCGCTCAAGGATGTGAGCCTGGAGATCGCCGAGGGCGAGATCCTGTCGGTTCTGGGCCCGTCGGGCTGCGGCAAGACCACGCTGCTGAACATCGTCGCGGGGTTCCTGGCGCCGACCGAGGGGCAGGTCCGCATGAAGGGCCATACGGTGACCGGCCCGGATGCCGAACGCGGCATGGTGTTCCAGCAAGGCGCCCTGTTCGAATGGATGAATGTGCGCGAGAATGTCGGGTTCGGGCCGCGCATGGCGGGCAAGCGGCCATCTGAATACCGCGAGAATGTGGATCACCTGCTGGACGTGGTCGGGCTGCGCGATTTCAAGGAAAAGGCGATCTACGAATTGTCGGGCGGCATGCAGCAGCGCGTCGCCCTGGCGCGCTGCCTGGCCAATGATCCGGACGTGATCCTGATGGACGAACCGCTGGGCGCGCTGGATGCGCTGACCCGCGAAAAGATGCAGGGCCTGGTTCTGAAGCTGTGGAAGGAGACCGGCAAGACGATCATCCTGATCACCCATTCGGTCGAAGAAGCGTTGCTGCTGGGCGAACGGCTGATCGTGATGGCGCCGCGCCCGGGCCGGATCCACAAGGAATACCGGCTGCCCTTCGCCGACATGGGCGTGAATGCCGACCTGCGCGAGGTCAAGAAACACCCTGATTTCAACGCCACCCGGGAAGAGATCCTGTCGATGATCTGGGACATGGAAGAGGAAATCATGGGTCGGCAGGAGGCGGTGTGATGGAGCTTCTGTCCGATCTGTGGTCCGAACTTGTCCAGGTCCTCGGCGCCCTGGTCGGCGCGATCCCGGTGATCGTCGGCTATGTCCTGCTGATCCTGCTGTGCATGGTGATCTGGCGCGCGGTCAAGCGCGGCATGACGCCAAGACGGGATTTCGGATCGCTCAAGACCGTGACCTTCGGCGACGAAAGCGCGGTGAATTCCAATTTCGCCGCCTCGGTCATTTCGGTCGTGCTGATCTTCGTGCTGTGGGGCGCCTTCACCGGATCGAGGCTGTTGCCCGGCTTCCTGCATGTGCCCGGCGCCTTCATCGGAGAGGGGTCGTTCACCTACACGGCGGAGTCCGAGGACGGCGCGACCGATGATGCGACGGTGCAGGTCATCGTGCACGCCATGGGCGAGGATGTCGACGCGGCAGAGATTGCGGCCGGTGACGGGTTCGCCAGGGACGACGTTCTGGTCGTGGCCGCCTATCGCAGCCAATTGCTGAGCTGGGACGACAATGACGAGATCACCCGAGACGACGGCGCCCGCGTGATCGCGGTGAACGGCGCGCCGATCGCCGAAGGCGCGCCGATCAATGTCGGCTTTGCCGATGTCAGCCTGACCGGGCGCGGCACGCTCAACGTGACGCCGTCGAAGGGCTGGCAGATGGAGCCGATCTGGCTGCCGCCGCCCGAAAACGTCTGGACCCGTCTGGTCGAGATCGCCACCAACGGGTTCCGCAATTCGTCCCTGGCCGAACATCTGAGCTATTCGCTGTTCCGGGTCGTCGTCGGTTTCGTGCTGGGCGCCATGGTCGGCATCCCGCTGGGCTATGCGATGGGGCTGAGCAACTGGTTCCGCGGCTGGTTCGACCCGATCGTCGAATTCATGCGCCCGGTGCCGCCCCTGGCGCTGATCCCGCTGGTGATCATCTGGGCCGGGATCGGCGAGGTCGGAAAGGTGATCCTGCTGTTCCTGGCCGCCTTGTGGATCATGGCGATCGGCGCGCGCTCCGGGGTGTCGGGGGTGCGGATCTCCAAGGTCCATGCCGCCTATTCGCTGGGCTCGAGCAAGTGGCAGATCATGCGCCACGTGATCGTCCCCAACAGCCTGCCCGAGATCTTCACCGCCGCCCGGGTCGCGATGGGCGTGTGCTGGGGCACGGTGGTCGCCGCCGAACTGGTCGCCGCCGAAAAGGGCGTGGGCATGATGATCATGACCGCGTCGAAATTCCAGAACACCGATGTCGTGATCATGGGGATCATCCTGATCGGCATCATCGGCTTCGCCATCGACATGTTCATGCGCTGGATGGAGCGGGTGCTGGTGCCCTGGAAGGGCAAGGGGTGACCGCTGGGGTGAAACCCCACCCTGCCGCTACCGCCGGGCCTTGACCTTCCCGTGACTGGAACCCTTATGTGACGGGTCGAAAGGATCCGTTGCATGACCACATTGACCTTCGAAATCGACGGTTTGAACTGTGCTGCCTGTGCCGGTCGCGCCGAAAGGGCGCTGTCCGCGGTCGGTGGCGTGCGCGCGGCGCAGGTCAATTTCGCCACCCGGGCCGGACGGGTCGACCTGGACGGGGCCGATGCCCAGGCCCTGAGCGGCGCGTTGAAAGCTGCCGGATACCCCGCCGTGCCGGAACGGATCGAGCTTGAGATCGAGGGCATGACCTGCGCCTCTTGTGCCGCCCGGCTGGAAGCCGCGCTGGCGGCGGTGCCCGGCGTGTTGCAGGCGCAGGTGAATTACGGCAACGGGCGCGCCCATGTCACCCGGCTGGGCCGCGACGCCGGGCCGCTGGTCAAGGCCGTCCGCGATGCGGGCTATGACGCGCGGCCCCGCGACGGCGCCCGGCGCGAGGATCCGTCGCTGGCCGAAGCCGGCCGCCTGAAACGTCAGATGATCCTCGCCGCCGCGCTGACCCTGCCGATCTTCGTCGTCGAGATGGGCGGCCATGCGATCCCCGCGGTCCACCATGTCATCGCCCGCACCATCGGCATGGCCGATAGCTGGCTGCTGCAATTCGTGCTGGCGACGGCGGTGCTGGCCGGGCCCGGGCGGCAATTCTATACCCGTGGCATCCCGGCGCTACTCAAGGGCGCGCCGGACATGAATTCGCTGGTCGCGCTGGGCACCTTTGCCGCCTGGTCCTATTCCACGGTCGCGGTGTTCCGGCCCCAGTGGCTGCCCGACGGCACGGTCGCGGTCTATTTCGAGGCCGCGGCGGTGATCGTCACCCTGATCCTGCTGGGCCGCTGGCTCGAGGCGCGGGCCAAGGGCCGCACCGGCGCCGCGATCCGGCGGCTGGTCGGGCTGGCGCCCAAGGTTGCCCGGGTCGAACGCGACGGCGCGGTGGCCGAGATCCCGATCGACCAGGTGATGCGGGGCGACCGCGTCCACCTGCGGGCCGGCGAACGGGTGCCGGTGGACGGCGTGGTGCGCGAAGGCACGTCCTTCGTCGACCAATCCATGGTCACGGGCGAACCCGTCCCGGTCGAAAAACAGCAAGGCGACGCCCTGGTCGGCGGCACGGTCAACGGCACCGGCACGCTGGTGATGCGGGCGACGGCGGTGGGGGCCGACACGATGCTGGCGCGGATCATCGCCATGGTCGAGGATGCCCAGGGCGCCCGGCTGCCGGTGCAGGACCTGGTGAACCGGATCACCCTGTGGTTCGTGCCCGCGGTTCTGGCCGTCGCCCTGCTCACTATGCTGACCTGGCTGATCCTGGGGCCCAGCCCGGCCCTGCCGCTGGCCCTGGTCGCCGGGGTCGCGGTGCTGATCGTCGCCTGTCCCTGCGCCATGGGCCTGGCAACGCCGACCTCGATCATGGTCGGCACCGGGCGGGCGGCGGAACTGGGCGTTCTGTTTCGCCAGGGCGACGCGCTGCAGGCCTTGCAGGGCGTGCAGGTGGTGGCCTTCGACAAGACCGGCACCCTGACCGAGGGCCGGCCCGAGGTCGTCGCGACAACGCTGGACGACGATGACCTGGCCCTGGCTGCGGCGATCGAGGCCGTGTCCGACCACCCGCTGGCCGCCGCCATCGTGCAGGCGGCCAAGGCGCGGGGCCTGCAGATCGAGCCGGCGACGGGGGTCGAAACCGTGCCGGGCCGGGGCCTGCGGGGCCGGGTCGGGGACCGGCAGGTCCTGGTCGGCAATGCCCGCATGCTGCAAGAGGCCGGGATCGATGCCGCGGCGCTGCGCGAGCCGGCGCAGCGGGCGGCCGAGGCGGGCCGGACCGTCGCGCTGGTCGCCGTGGACGGCATTGCCCGGGGTCTCGTGGCCCTGGCCGACCGCCCCAAGCCGCGCGCGAAACAGGCGGTCGCGGCGCTGCAGGCGCGCGGCTGCGAGGTCGTGCTGATCTCGGGCGATGCCGAACCGGCGGCCCGGGCGATCGCCACCGAGCTGGGCATCGAGCGGGTCATCGCCGAGGTCCTGCCGGGCGAAAAGCAGGACGCGGTGCGTGCCCTTCAGGACGGCGGGCGCCGGCTCGCCTTCGTCGGCGACGGGATCAACGATGCCCCGGCGCTTGCCGCCGCCGATATCGGCATCGCCATGGGCACCGGCACCGACGTGGCGGTCGAGGCCGCGGATGTGGTGCTGGTCTCGGGCGATCCGGCCACGGTCGCCGACGCGATCGAGGTCAGCCGCCGCACCCTGCGCAACATCCGCCAGAACCTGTTCTGGGCCTTTGCCTACAATGTCGCGCTGATCCCGGTCGCGGCCGGGCTGCTCTATCCGCTTTGGGGCACGCTTCTTTCGCCGGCGCTGGCGGCGGCGGCGATGGCGGCCAGTTCGGTGCTGGTGGTGTCCAACGCGCTGCGCCTGCGCGGCCTGCGCCCGGTGACGGAGGCCATGGCATGAATATCGGCGATGTCAGCACCCGCACCGGCCTGCCGGCCAAGACGATCCGCTATTACGAGGATATCGGCCTGGTCACGCCGGATCGCGCCGGCAACGGCTATCGCCGCTTCAGCCCGGCCCATGTCCACAAGCTGCGCTTTCTTGCCCGGGCGCGCTCGCTCGGCTTCTCCATCGAGGAGTGCCGTGACCTTCTGGCCCTGTGGGAGGATCGCGCCCGGGCCAGCGCCGATGTCCGTGCCATCGCCAACCAGCATCTGGACCGTATCGAGGCCAAGATCACCGAATTGCAAGAGATGCGCGATACCCTGGCCGGCCTGGTCCGCGCCTGCCATGGCGATGATCGGCCCGATTGCCCGATCCTGCGCGATCTGGAGGGCGGCACACCGAAGGCGGGCTGACATGTCGTCGCTTTTTCGGGTCGAAACTGTCCCCGGGGGGGGTGAATTGGCCGCAGGCCAAGGGGGGCAACGCCCCTCTGGCCCCCGGCGACGCCGCAGGCGGCGCAACCCCTTGCCCGATCCCCGCCTGACAGTCCGGCCCGATCGGCGTAAGCTGCCCCGGACCACACCGACCCCGAAAGGCCCGCCATGCCCCAGACCCCGACCCGGGCCGACAGGATCGCCCCTGCCCGCGCCCTGCGCCCCGCCGGCGGCTTCGGCAAGACGGATGCCGGCATCGTCATCCGGGGCGACGCGACCCTGTTCGAGGTCCAGTTCATCGCCGAGGCGCCGCGCGATGATCGCGGCGTGACGACCGCGGATGCGACCCGCGCGGCCCGGTTCAACGCGGTGCTGCGCGACAATGGCGTGTTCTGGGCGCCGGGCACGTTCCATCCCGGCCTCGCCCTGACCGAAGACGCCCTGGCGCCGACCGAAACGGATTTCCGGGCCGCCGCCGTCGCGCTGGAGCCGGGCGCATGGACCTGACCCAGATCCGCCGCATCGCCTGTATCGGCGAGGTGATGATCGAATTGTCGGCCGCCGGGGCCGATACGGCGCGGCTGGGCGTGGCCGGCGACAGCTTCAACACCGCCGTCTACCTGTCCCGCGCCCTGCGCGGCACCGGGGCCGAGGTTGGCTATGTCACGGCGCTGGGCACCGATCCCTGGTCGGACCGGATCGAAGCGGCGATCATCGGCCATGGGCTGACCCCGGTGATCGAGCGGCGCGCGGATCGCGGCCCGGGCCTTTATGCCATCGACACCGACGCGGCGGGCGAACGTCGCTTTACCTACTGGCGCTCGGCCTCGGCCGCGCGGACATTGTTTTCGGACCCCTGCGCCGTGCCTTTGTCGGCTTTGGAGGGGTTCGACATGATCTATCTGTCGGGGATCACGCTGGCGATCCTGCCGGCGCCGGTCCGCGCGGCGCTGATCGCCTGGATCGACCGGTACCGCGCCGGCGGCGGGGCCGTGGCCTTTGACAGCAACTACCGCCCGCGCCTGTGGCAGGATCCAGCGCATGCGCGTGCCGCGGTGGCCGCACTTTGGGCGCGGGCCGATGTGGCCCTGCCCTCGCTGGACGATGAACTGGCGCTGTTCGGCGACGCCGGAGAGGACGCGGTTCTGGCCCGGCTGGGCCTGCGCAGAGGTGCCGTCAAGCGCGGCGCACGCGGGCCGCGCGATCTGGGCGGGGCCGATCTGCCCGATCCGCCGCCTGCGCCGCGCGTGGTCGACAGCACTGCCGCCGGGGACAGTTTCAACGCCGCCTACCTGGCCGCGTTGATCCGGGGGCAGGGGCCGGTCGCGGCGGCGCAGGCCGGCCATGCCTTGGCCGCACGGGTGATCGGCGCGCCGGGGGCGATCCTGCCCGACGCCTAATGCATCATCGCCGCGGCCGGGTGGGCCTGGATTGTCAGGCTCATCCGGCGCAGCGACAGGCCCAGATCGCGGGCCGGGGCGATCAGCATCGGCGCCACATCGGCGCGCACGATCAGCGCGGCCAGCATCAGCGCGTCCTCGGTCTCGCCCTCGGCGGCGGTGGCGACCAGCAGCGCGAAAGCGGCCTCGTCCCCGCCCAGACAGGCGCAGTCGACGTCATGTCGCATCAGCGGACGGCGCCCGAACCGGGTGCAGAGCGCGCCGATGGTCTCCATCGCCGCACAGGCCAGCGCGCCGACAGATGCCCCCAGATGCTGCCGCAGATCGGCCTGCAGGGCGGCGCGGTCATCGGGGCCATCCGACCAGAGGCGCAGGCACAGGACCGCCCCGGCCTCGACCGGGCCAAGCTCGGCCAACTGGCCCACGGCCGCCGCCCCCCGGGCCGGACGCAGATCGGGGTCGTGGGCGGTCATTTCGTCAGGATCAGCTTGCCGGCGCGGGTGATGCGCAGGGTATAGACCTGATCGCCCAAGCGGATCTGCGCCAGCCCGTCGCGGCCGGTCAGGTCGCGGGCGTCGTAGAGCGGCATCGCCGCGGGGTCGGCGGCTGTCATCTGGGTGTGAAGCATGATCGTCCTCTCTCCGGTCCTGTCACGGTGGATTTGGCTGACCGGAGGCCGGCTGGCTGGATCGCCTCTTAAATCTGACAAAAACGATCGGATTAATCAAGCCCCCATGCGCTGACCGGTTTTGACGCCGGGGGCCGAGTGCTTTACCGCTAACAGCGTTCCGCAGCGGCGCGAGGGAGGCGCCTTGATCATGCCATTGACCGATCCCGACCGCCTGTTTCCGTCCGATCCGGCGGCCCGCGCCGTGGCCCGGCGGCTGCATGACGGCATCGCCGGGCTGCCCATCGTCAGCCCGCACGGCCATTGCGACCCGCGCTGGTTCGCCGAAAACACCCGCTTCCCGAACCCGGCCGAGCTGTTCGTGGTGCCCGACCATTACGTGTTCCGGATGCTGGTGAGCCAGGGCGTGCCGCATGCCGATCTGGGCGTGCCGCGCGTCGATGGCGGGCCGGTGGAGCAGGATCCGCGCGCGATCTGGCGCCGCTTTGCCGAGCATTTCCACCTGTTCCGCGGCACCCCGTCCGAGATCTGGCTGACCCATGCCTTCGAACATGTCTTCGGCCTCGAGGTGCCGCTTTCGGCCGAAACCGCCGAGGCCCATTACGACGCGATCGACGCGCAGCTGGCACTGCCGGAATTCACCCCGCGCGCGCTGTTCGACCGGTTCGGGATCGAGGTTCTGGCGACCACCGACGGCGCGCTCGACGACCTACGCTGGCATCGGGCGATTCGCGACAGCGGCTGGGGCGGGCGGGTGATCCCGACCTACCGGCCCGATGCGGTGGTCGACCCCGAAACGCCCGGGTTCGCGCAGAACCTCGACCTGCTGGGGGCGCTGACCGGCGAGGATACGGCCCATTGGGCGGGCTACCTGGCCGCGCATCGGGGCCGGCGCCGCTATTTCCGCGATCATGGCGCCACGGCCACCGATCACGGCCATCCGGACGCCCATACGCTGGATCTGCCGACCGACGCGGCAGCCGCGCTGTTCGCCCGGATCCGCGCCGGCGGGTGCAGCACCGAAGAGGCCCGCGCCTTTCGCGGCCAGATGCTGACCGAAATGGCGCGGATGAGCCTGGAGGACGGGCTGGTCCTGCAGATCCATGCCGGGTCCTGGCGGAACCATTCCGCCCCGGTCCTGGCGATGCATGGGCGCGACACGGGGTTCGACATCCCGACCCGGACCGACTGGGTCGGCGGGCTGAAGCCGCTGCTGGACGCGGTGGGGATGGAGCCGGGCCTGACGGTGATCCTGTTCACCCTGGACGAGGCGACCTATGGCCGGGAACTGGCGCCGCTGGCCGGGGCCTGGCCGGCGCTGCGGCTGGGCCCGCCCTGGTGGTTCTTCGACAGCGCCGAGGGGATCCGGCGGTTCCGCGAGGCCACGACCGAAACCTGCGGCTTCTACAACACCGTCGGTTTCAACGACGATACCCGCGCCTTCTGTTCGATCCCGGCCCGGCACGATGTCGCACGGCGGGCCGATTGCGCCTATCTGGCCGGGCTGGTCACCACCGGGCGAATGACCGAGGATGCCGCCCACGAGGTGGCGCAGGAGCTGGCGGTGGGCCTGGCCCGTGCCGCCTACCGGTTGTGAAGGGATATGCCATGCGCCTGCCACGCCTGACCCGCACCATCCCGCGCCCGGGCACGGGGCTTGTCCATTTCGGCCCCGGCGCCTTCTTCCGGTCCTTTGTCGCGGCCTATACGGACCAGGCGATGGCGGCCTCGGGCGGGGAGTGGGGGATCTGCGCGGTCAGCCTGCGCAGCGCCGGGATCCGCGACGCGCTGGTGCCGCAGGGCGGGGCCTACCAGGTGGTCGAAATGACCCCCGGGGGTGAGCGGCCGCAGCGGGTCGAGGCGATCACCGATGTGCTGGTCGCGCCCGAGGATCCGGGCGCGGTGCTGGCCGCGATGACCGATCCGGGCGTGCATGTGGTGTCGCTGACGATCACCGAAAAGGGCTATCACCTGAGCCCGGCCAGCGGTGCGCTGCAGCGGGATGACCCCGAGATCGCCCGTGACATCGCCCATCCCCGGGCCCCCTGCACCGCGCCGGGCTTCATCGTCGCCGCCCTTGCGGCGCGGCGGGCGGCGGGCATCGCACCCTTCGCCGTTTTGTCCTGCGACAACCTGCCGGGCAACGGCGCCCTGGCGCGCGGCGTGGTGCTGGCCCTGGCCCGGGCCCGGGATGCGGAGCTGGCCGACTGGATCGCCGCGAACGTGCGCTTTCCGGCCACCATGGTCGACCGGATCACCCCGGCCACGACCGAAGACGACATCGCAAGGCTGGCCCGTGCGACCGGGGTCGAGGACCGCGCCTGCGTCTTTGCCGAACCGTTCCGGCAATGGGTGATCGAGGACGATTTCGACACGCCGCGCCCGGATTGGGCCGCCGCCGGGGCGCAGATCGTGGGCGATGTGGCGCCCTTCGAGGCGATGAAGCTGCGTTGCCTGAACGGCACCCATTCGGCGCTGGCCTATCTGGGCTACCTCGCCGGGCACGAGACGGTCTGCGACGCGGTCGGCGACGCACCCTTCGAGGCGCTGTGCCGCCACCTGTGGACGGCCGAGATCCTGCCGACGCTGGAGACCCCCGAGGGCGAGGACCTGCCGGCCTATTGCGACGCCTTGCTGGCGCGGTATCGCAACCCGGCGATCCGGCACCGGACCTGGCAGATCGCCATGGACGGCAGCCAGAAACTGCCGCAGCGGCTGCTGGCGCCGATGGCCGATCAACGGGCGGCCGGGCGCGGGATCGGCGGGCTGGCCCTGGCCGTGGCGGCCTGGATGCGCTATGTCGGCGGGCGCGACGAGGCCGGCCGGCCGATCGACGTGCGCGACCCGCTGGCCGACCGGCTGCGCGCCCTGTCGGCGGGCGCGGACGGCCCCGCGGCGCGGGTGCGGGCGCTTGTGTCGGTCGAGACGGTGTTTCCGCGGGCGCTTGCCGAAGACCGGGGCGTGATCGACGCGCTGGCGCAGGCGCTGGACGGGCTGGAACGGATCGGTGCGCGCCAGATGGTGGGGCGGTTGGTCGCCTGAGGCGCGTCAGCGCCGGAACAGCCGGCCCGGCGCGCCGGGCGCCGGTGCCACCCCGGCCGACCGGGCCATGTGCCAGGCCAGGACCTGGTTGCTGGACAGGGCGGGCGCGCCGGTTTCGGCCTCGACCGCGTCCAGGATGTCCAGGCAGCGCAGGTTGGTGCAGGAGATGAAGGTGCAATCGGCGCGGCACGCGCGCTGGGCGGCGATGGCGGCATCCCGGATCGAGTCCGGATCGATCCGGGCGACCCGCGCCTCGACCTTTTCGCCGAAGGTGACCGCATGGGGCACCGCGACCCCCGCCGCCTGCAGCGCGTCCCGGATCGGTGCCGCGACGGCGGGGATATAGGGCGAGACCAGCGCGACCGAGCGCGCGCCAAGCTGGCGCAGCGCCGCGATCACCGCGCCAAGCGGATCGGTGACCTGGCGCGCGACCCGTCCGGCACGGATCAGGGCCGCCACACGATCCGCCCCCAGCTGCGCCGTGGCCGAGGTGCAGGCATAGCCGATCGCATCGAACCGCGCATCGGGCAGCAGCGCGGCGGCGCGGGTCAGGTCGGCCTCCATCCCGGCGATCGTGTCGGGCGTGAGCTCGGCACCCGACGCAATGCGGGTGACATGCAGACGCGCGGCGCTGGCGGGGATCAGGCGATGCAGATCGGCCTCGACGGTTTCGTCGACCTGCAACACGATCAGGCCCAGCCGCCGCAGGGCGGGATCGTCGGGCAGGATGCGATAGGGGGCATCGGTCATGGGCCGATCACAGGCATTACGGCCGGGGCGGGGGGCGACAGCAATTCGGCCCCGTTTTCGCGCAGCACCAGGTTTTCCTCGTGCACCAGGATGCGGCCCGGTTCCAGTTCCACCCCCGGTTCCAGCGTCAGGACCATACCGGCGCGCAGGGGCGTGTCGTCCAGCGGGCTGAAAGACGGCCATTCGGTCAGCGTCAGGCCCAGCCCATGGCCCAGCCGCCCGCCCAGCGGGGTCAGTCCGGCGTCGCGCAGCCTGGCAAAAAGCCGCGCGTGAACCTCGCGAGCCGTCATGCCGGGGCGCAGGGCCAACAGGACATGATCGGTCGCCGCGACCAGGGCCGCATGGGCGCGTTGGACCGCCGGCGCCGGCGCACCGATCGCGAAGTTGCGGTCGAAATCGCAGAAATGGCCCCGGTGGACCGCGCCGGTATCAAGCATCAGCACGTCGCCCTCGCGCAGCGGCCGGTCATCGGCGGGCGAGATCACGTCGCCATAGCCGCCCGGCCCGGCGCCGCCGGCCAGGTAGGCGACCCAATCGGCGCCCTCCTGCAGCAGCGCGGCCTGGAAATCGCGGAACACCCGCGACAGCGGCGTGCCGGGTCGGGCGATGTCGGGCACGCGGTCGAAGGCGCGCCCGGCGATGCTGCAGGCGGCGCGGATCAGGGCGATCTCGGCCTCGGACTTGACCTCGCGCACCTGGCGGATCGTGGCCGTCGCGTCGGTGAAGTCGCGTCCCGCCAGCACGGCCGTCAGGCGCTGGTAGTCGGCCAGCGGCATGCGCAGATGGCTCTCGGCGCCCATCGGCAGGCCGATGCGGCCACCGTCGGGGACCAGCGCGGCCAGCGTATCGGCCAGCAGGGTGACACCGTCATCGCGCGGGTCCGGGGCGGGCCAGGTGCGGATGTCGGTCAGCCAGGTGCGGCGCATCAGATCGGCGCCGATCTCGGGGATCACGGCGACGGGGTCCGCACCGGACGGCACGATCACGAACCAGGGCCGGGCCGGGCTTTCCCAGAACCGGGTGAGGAAACCGGTGACGTAGAACAGGTCCCAGGGCGTGGTCAGCAGCAGCGCGTCGATGCCGTGCCGGGCCATGGTCGCCTGCAGCCGGGCGGTGCGGGCGCGGAATTCCTCGGGCGGAAAGACGGGCGGGGGGTCAGCCATCCTCGGGCGCCTCGCTGACGATGGCCAGGACCCGGGCCTCGGGCGGCAGATCCGGCAGGCCGGCGAACAGCGCGGCCAGCCCGGCGGCGCCCGATGGTGTGGTGGCGATGCCGTGCGCAGCCAGGCGGGTGACGGCGCGGGCGGCCTCATCCTCGGAGACGGTGACGAAAAGATCGGCATCGCGCGCCAGCCCGGCCAGGGCGATCATCGACGGCGTCTTGCAATCGAGCCGGCCCATCGACGACACGGGGCCGTCGGCGGTGACCAGCGCCCCGGCGCGGATGCTGTCGATCAGGGCGGGGGCGGCCGCCGGTTCGACCACCACGACGACAGGCGCATCGCCCCAGGCGCGGCGGGCATGGGCGGCGACGGCGGCGGCCAGCCCCCCGACCCCGGCCTGCAACAGGATATGGCTGGGTGGCCGGCCGGCCTGGCCGGTGATTTCGGCGGCCATCTGCAGGTAGCCCTCCATCACGCGGGTCGGCTGCTCGGTATAGCCGGGCCAGGAGCTGTCCGAGAGCAGCGTCCAGCCCTGCGCGGCGGCCTCCTGTTCGGCGGCGTCCATGCTGGACTCGTAGGTCGCACCGCGGCGCAGGACCCGGGCGCCCTTGGCCTGAAGCCGCGCGGCGAAGGCGTCGGGCACGGTTTCGGCCAGGACCACGACGGCCCGGGCGCCGAACAGACGCGCGCCGGCGGCGACGGACAGGCCGTGATTGCCGGCACTGGCGGTGATGTAGGTGCGCCCTTCCAGCGCGTTCGCCCAGTCCGCCTTGCCCTTGTGGACCACCTCGGCGGCCTCGCGGGCGATGGCATGGGCGGCGCCAAGCGCCTTGAAACTGCCCAGACCCATCCGGGCGCGTTCATCCTTGAGCATCAGTGCGGCGATGCCAAGCTCCCGGGCCAGGGCGGGCAGGTCGCGCAAGGGGGTTTCGGCATCGGCCGGGCACAGGTCGAGCAATGCGCGCACGCCTTCGGGATCGTCCAGCGGCAAAGGGCCCGGCCCGGGCAATCCCTGGCCGCGATGCGGATTGCGGACCCAGTCGACCATGGCTGACCCTTTCCGGTTGTGACCGGGCCAGCCTAACAGGATGTGACGTCATCGCCAGAGCGGACGCGACCGACGCAAAGGGCAGCGCCCCTGTCTGTGATCGGTGGCATGGGTGGAACAGGGGAATTTGGTGGAGCCTAGGGGAGTCGAACCCCTGACCTCTTGCATGCCATGCAAGCGCTCTCCCAACTGAGCTAAGGCCCCATCCGGGCGTCGACATCGCGACGGTAGGCGCGATTTAGGCGACTGCGCCGAGGGGTTCAAGGGAAAAATCCGCAGCGGTTCCGAATTCCGGCCCCAGATGTCGGGCGCCGGTGGCGGCAAGCGCAAGGGGCGGTCCCGCGACAGGACCGCCCCTTGCGTTTCACATCGGTCACCGCGACCGGTCGCTCAGTCTTCGTCGTCGCCGGCAACGTCGGCGATTTCGTCCAGCGACACGTCATCGCTGTCATCATCGTCCTCGAGCACGTCATCGCCCAGGTCGATATCATCGTCTTCGTCGTCCTCATCGTCGAGAACGAGGTCGTCGCCCTCGGTCTGCGATTCCCGCAGTTTCTTGGTCTGGGCGTCCTCGGTATCGGCGACCATGGTGCGGGTCTTGCCGCTGTCGACCTCGACCACGTCGCCGGTATAGGGGCTGATGATGGGATTGGCGTTCAGGTCATAGAACCGCTTGCCCGTGGTCGGGCAGACGCGCTTGGTTCCCCATTCTTCCTTCGGCATGTTTCGGAAATCCTCTGGCTTCTTCGGCATGTGCTGCTAGTGACAGGATCGCGATCCCCTGCCACAGGCATGGGGGCCTGTCAAAGGGAATGCGCGGGAAATCGGCAAGAGGCGGATATGGGACGACTGGTCCTGGAAGGCAACCCCCCGATCGAAGTCGTGGTGCGGCGCAGCGCCCGGGCGCGGCGGTTGAGCCTGCGGGTGTCGCAGCTCGACGGACGGGCGACCCTGACCTTGCCGGCGCGGGTCAGCGACCGGGCCGGCCTGGACTTTCTGCGCGGGCGCGAGGATTGGCTGCGTGGCCACCTCGACGATCTGCGTCCCGAACAGCGGCCCGGCATCGGTGGCACGGTGCCCTATCTGGGCGCCGATCTGCCGGTGGTGGCCGGGCCGGTGCGGGGGCCGGACCTGCGTGACGGCGCGCTGGTGGTGCCGCCCGATCCCGCGCGCGCCGGCGCCCGGATCGCCGCCTTCCTCAAGGTGCGCGCGCGCGAGGCGCTGGCCCGCGCCAGCGCCCGCCATGCCGCGGCCCTTGGCCGCGACCATGGCCGGATCACCCTGCGCGACACGCGCTCGCGCTGGGGGTCGTGTTCGTCTCAGGGCGATCTGATGTATTCTTGGCGGCTGATCATGGCGCCCGAGCCGGTGCTGGATTACGTCGCCGCGCACGAGGTCGCCCACCTTGCGCATATGGATCATTCGCCGGCCTTCTGGGCCTGTGTCGAACGGTTGTTTCCCGAGTATCGCGCCCGCCGGTCCTGGCTGCGAGAGCATGGCGCGGCGCTGCACCGGGTGCGATTCGATTGACGGCGCCGACGGCTGTGATCACACTCGGCCCATGCTGATCCAGCCGCGCCCCAACGATCCGCCGCCGACCGGCGCCGCCCATGACCGGGTCTATCGTGCCCTGCGCCAGAAGATCCTGCACGGAGAGATGCGCCCCGGCGTGGCGCTGACCCTGCGCGGGATCGGGCGGGATTTCGGCGTATCGATGACCCCGGCGCGCGAGGCGGTGCGGCGGCTGGTGGCCGAGGGGGCGTTGTCGCTGTCGTCCTCGGGTCGGGTCGCGACGCCGGAGCTGAGCAATGAACGGATCGAGGAACTGGCCGCGATCCGCGCCCTGCTGGAGCCGGAACTGGCCGCCCGCGCCCTGCCGCGCGCCCATCCGGCGCTGATCGACCGTTTGGCCGAGGTCAACGGGCGGATCAGCCAGGCCGTGGCCCGGCACGATGCGGTGGCCTATATCCGGCAGAACCTGGAATTCCACCGCACGCTTTACCTGCGCGCCCAGGCGCCGGCGATGCTGGCGCTGGCCGAAACCGTCTGGCTGCAGCTGGGCCCGACGATGAGCGCGCTTTACGGGCGGCTCAAGCGCAATGACCCGCCGCATCACCACAAGCTGATCATCGGTGCGCTGAGGGCCGGGGACGAGCCGGGGCTGAAATTGTCGGTGCGCCTGGACGTGACCCAGGGGCTGCGGCTGCTGGCCGGCTAGGCCATCGCCGGACCGTCGCCGCGCCCGGTCGGCCGGGCAATCCTGCGCGAGATCATCTTCACCTCGCTGCCATCGGCAGGGCCGCCAGGGCAGCGATCGCGGCGGCGTCCGACGTGCCCTTGGGGCGCCGCCGGGGCATATGCCGCCCCGGCGGCGGCCGGGTCAGCTGTGGATCGGCCCGTCGCCGCAGGCGAGGGCCGCCTCGCGCACCGCTTCGGAATAGGTCGGGTGGGCGTGACAGGTCCGCGCCAGGTCCTCGGCCGCGGCGCCGAATTCCATCGCGACGCAGATCTCGTGGATCAGGTCGCCCGCCATCGGGCCGATGATATGGGCGCCGAGGATCCGGTCAGTGGCTTGATCCGCAAGGATTTTCACGAAACCATCCGCGGCGAAGTTCGCCTTGGCGCGGCCATTGCCCATGAAGTTGAACTTGCCCACCTTGTAGGCCCGGCCCTCGTCCTTGAGCTGCTCCTCGGTCTTGCCGACCGATGCGACCTCGGGGTGGGTGTAGATCACGCCCGGGATCACGCCGTAATTCACGTGACCGGCCTGGCCGGCCAGGATCTCGGCCAGGGCCATGCCCTCATCCTCGGCCTTGTGGGCCAGCATCGGCCCGTCGATGGCATCGCCGATCGCGTAGATCCCCTTGATATTCGTCGCATAATGGCCGTCGGTCTTGACCTGGCCGCGCGGCGACACCGCGACCCCGAGCGCGTCGAGCCCCAGCCCGTCGGTGTAAGGCTTGCGGCCCGTGGCAACCAGGACCGTGTCGGCATCCAGGCTATGTTCGCTGTCGTCCTTTTTCAGCTTGTAGGTGACCTTGGCCTTGGTCTTGGTCGCCTCGACGCCCTGCACCGCGGCGCCCAGGATGAAGTCCAGCCCCTGTTTCTTCAGCAACCGCTGGAACACTTTCTGAACCTCGCCATCCTGGCCCGGGGTGATCGCGTCAAGGTATTCGACGACCGTCACCTCGGCGCCCAGGCGCTTGTAGACGCTGCCCAGTTCCAGCCCGATCACGCCGGCGCCGATCACCACCATCTTCTTGGGCACCTTGCCCAGCGCCAGGGCGCCGGTGGAGCTGACCACGACCTTTTCGTCGATTTCGACCCCCGGCAGACTGGCCACGTCGGACCCCGTCGCGATCACGATGTTCTTCGCCTCGTGGACCTCTTCCCCGACCTTGACCTTGCCGGCCTCGGGGATCGAACCCCAACCCTTGAGCCAGTCGATCTTGTTCTTCTTGAACAGAAACTCGATGCCCTGGGTGTTCTGGCCGATGACATTGTCCTTGTAGGTCAGCATCTGTTTCCAGTCGACACTGGGGCTTTTGCCCTTGAGCCCCATCTCGGCGAAATTCTCTTCGGCCTCATGCAGCATGTGGGTGGCATGCAGCAGCGCCTTGGAGGGGATGCAGCCCACGTTCAGGCAGGTGCCGCCCAGGGTTTCGCGGCCCTCGACGCAGGCGGTCTTGAGGCCCAGCTGGGCGCAGCGGATGGCGCAGACATAGCCGCCGGGGCCGGAGCCGATGATGATGACGTCGTATTGGGCCATTGGGTGTTCCTTTCGTCTGTCCGGCGTCGGTGGAACGTCGGTGGGGTGTCGGTGTCAGATGAGCGCGGCCAGGATCATCAGAAGCGTTGCGAAAAAGCCAACCCCCCAGACAAGCGACCGCCAGGGCGTCAGGCCGAGAAGATAGGCCGGCACATAGGCCACCCGCGCGGCCAGCCAGGCCCAGGCGCAGGCGGCGGTGAAACCGGTCGATTGGTCCGAGAGGGTTATCACCAGCACCGCGGGGGTAAAGAGGGCAAGACTCTCGAATTGGTTGTTCAGCGCCCGCTGGGCGCGGCCGGCGCGGCCGGTCAGCTGGCGCGGCTCGTCCCGCGCCGACAGGGCATAGCCGGTGCCGACCTGGCCCTGTGCCAGCAGGGAATAGAGCACGAATTGCCCCAGTTGCAGCACCACGCCAAGGGCCAGAACGGTGAGTTCGGCGGTCATTGCGGCTCCTTCAGGATGGTGATCGGGGTGTCGTCGGGCACCAGCGACCGGATTACGCGCATTTCGACATTGCGCCCGTCGATCACGTCGCGGCCCGAGGGGGTGCGTTCATCGCCGTCGCGGCGCTTGTGCCCCTCCGGCGCGGCGCCCGGCGAAATGGCGTCGCTGCGGATGACCTGCCCGTCACGCTGCAGGTGCAGTTCCCGGGTCGGCTTGACCGCCAGGATCGCGTCGGCCTGTTCGACGGCAGGGGCCATGGCCGGCGGCGTGCCCGGCCCGATCCGCGCCATCGGCTGGGTATAGCCGACCAGGCCGAGCGCCAGCACGGCCGCGAACAGGGATATGCGGACAGGGGTGTGCATGTCAGGCCCGTTCATACCAGTCCATGTCGGCGGCAAACAGGGCCTCGCAACGGCGGCGGGCGTCCGGCGACAGGGCAAATTCCGGGTGCGGCGTGGCGTTGCGCTGCATGGCCGGCGGCGGGGGGCGGTCCAGCGCCTTGGCCAGCCGGGTCAGGAAAGGGCCCAGTTCCTCGGTCCGGCCGGTCAGGTCGGCGGCGAAGGCGTCGGCCGGCAACGCGGCACTCTGTGGCGCGATATGGCCGTCAAGCGGGAAACGGCGGATATCGAGGGCCAGGGCGATGAAATCGAGGAACCGGTCGAAGCCGCCTGCGGTATCGGGATCGCGACCCCAGTCGAAGCCGGTCAGGGCCGTCATCCGCAGCCGGACCGGCGCCAGGTGACGGGACCGGGCGGCATGGGACCGACCCAGATAGGCGAACCCCGACAGGGCGCGCATCACCGGCTGCCGGATCACGGTGAACCGCAGCGCGGCGTCCATCTGGTCGGGCAGCGTGCCGGCCTGGGGGATGGTGTAGAACAGCCCCGCCGCGTCCAGCAGGTGCGGCGCCGTATCGTCGGCGGTATTGGCCGGATCGGCCACGGCGGTGCTGATCGGGGTGCCGAATTCCAGTTCATGCAGCGCGGCAAGGACCGTATGGGTCCCGGTCTTGGGGATCCGGCCGAAAGCCCAGGCGCCGGTGGCGGGCAGGGTGATCCGGTCCAGGTGACCGGCCAGCGGGTGCCCGTCCCAGGCCCGCGTGGTGCGGGCGCGTCCCTTTCGGCCCTGGGGGGCATGGCGAAAGGCGCGGCCGGGGGCGGGCGCGTGCAGGGTCATTGCAGCGCGGCCTCGACATCGCGGTCCAGCATCGGCACCGTCAGCCGCACCAGGCCTTGCATCCAGTCGCCGTTGTCGGTGCAATAGGCCACGACCTCGGAGAAGGGCGGATCGCCGGGCAGGCGCATGGCGGCGATGCGGCCACGGTCGCGCAATTGGTCGAGGTCCGGCTCGGTCCAGCCGGCCTCCTGCATCCGGTCAAGCGCCGCGTCGCGCATCCGGGTCCAGGAATCTTCGGCGACCTCGCGCGATTGCGGGTCCAGCATGGAGCAGGTGAGGACGACCGACCATTCGGCCAATGCGACCTCCCAGGCCTGACCGACCTGCAGCCGCTGCTGCAGGCTCTGGGCCGATACCGGTGCGGCAAACGCCAGGAACAGGGTGGCAAGACGGATCATGACAGGGACCTTTCGTGCAGGGTGGGGACGCAATCCCACCCTACAGACCGCGCGTCACAGGTCCATCAAGAGCCGGCGGGGATCCTCCAGCGCCTCTTTCACCCGCACCAGGAACGTGACCGCCCCCTTGCCGTCGACGATGCGGTGGTCGTAGCTGAGGGCCAGATACATCATCGGGCGGATGACCATCTGGCCTTTTTCGACCATCACGCGGTCCTGGATCTTGTGCATGCCCAGGATGCCCGATTGCGGCGGGTTCAGGATCGGCGACGACATCAGCGAGCCGTAGACACCGCCATTGGAGATGGTGAAGGAGCCGCCCTGCATGTCGGCCATCGACAGCTTGCCGTCGCGGGCGCGGGTGCCAAGTTCGGCGATTTCCTTTTCGATCGTGGCAAAGCCTTTCTGGTCGGCATCGCGGACCACCGGCACGACAAGGCCCGAGGGCGTGCCCACGGCGACGCCCATGTGGACGTAGTTCTTGTAGACCACGTCGGTGCCGTCGATTTCGGCGTTCACGTCGGGCACTTCCTTGAGCGCATGGCAGCAGGCCTTTACGAAAAAGGACATGAAGCCCAGCTTGACGCCGTGTTTCTTGAGGAACAGGTCCTTGTATTCGTTGCGAATTTCCATGACGCCGGTCATGTCCACCTCGTTGTAGGTGGTCAGGATCGCGGCGTTGTTCTGGGCCTCTTTCAGGCGGCGGGCGATGGTCTGGCGCAGGCGGGTCATCTTGACCCGTTCCTCGCGAGCGGCGTCGTCGGCCGGGCGCGGGGCGGCGGGGGCGGCTTTCGGCGCCTCGGCCTGTTTCGGCTGATTGAGGGCGCGCAGCACGTCCTCTTTCATGACGCGGCCATCCTTGCCGGTCCCCTTGACCCCGGTCAGGTCGTTCTCGGCCATCAGCTTCTTGGCGCTGGGGGCATCCTCGACATCGCGGCCGCCGGCGGTGGCCGCGGGCGTGGCGGCGTCGGGCGTGGCCGCCGGCGCGGCCGAGGCGGGGGCGCCCTCGGCGGTGGTCATGATCGCCAGCTTGCCGCCGGCTTCGACCGTGGCGCCTTCTTCGGCCAGCAGTTTCACCAGGCGGCCCGCCGCCGGGGCCGGCACCTCGACCGAGACCTTGTCGGTTTCGAGTTCGCACAGCATCTCGTCGGCGGCGAAGCTGTCGCCGGGTTTCTTGAACCAGGCGCTGACCGTGGCCTCGGTCACGGATTCACCCAGCGTCGGGACCATGACGTCCAGTTCCGCGCCGCCTTCCCCGGCGGGGGCCTCTGCGGCCGCTTTCGCGCCCTCATCGGCCTTGCCGGGCGCGGCACCGGCGCCTTCGGACAGCATCGCCAGCAGGGCATCGACGCCGACGGTTTCGCCCTCGGCGGCGACGATTTCGCCCAGGGTGCCGGCGGCGGGGCTGGGAACCTCGACCGTCACCTTGTCGGTTTCCAGCTCGCAGAGCATTTCATCCACGGCGACGGCATCGCCGGGCTTCTTGAACCAGGTGGCGACGGTCGCTTCGGTGACGCTTTCGCCAAGCGTGGGGACGCGGACTTCGATAGACATGGGTTCAGTTTCCTTCGAACGTGAGGGCGTCGTTCACGAGCGCCTCTTGTTGGGCTTTGTGCTGGGAGGCGAGGCCCGTGGCGGGCGAGGCCGAGGCCGGGCGGCCGGCATAGGTCGGGCGCTTGGCGGCGCCGTCGAGGCGGCCGAGCACCCATTCCAGGTTCGGCTCCATGAAGGACCAGGCGCCCTGGTTCTTGGGTTCTTCCTGGCACCAGACGACATCGGCATTGGGGAAGCGTTCCAGTTCCTTCAGCACCGCCTGGGCGGGGAAGGGATAGAATTGTTCGACCCGCATCAGGTAGATGTCGTCGATCCCGCGGGCATCGCGTTCCTCGAGCAGGTCGAAATAGACCTTGCCCGAACACATCACCACGCGGCGGATCCTGTCGTCGGGCTTCAGCCGGGTCTCCGAATTGCCCTTTTGCGCATCGTCCCACAGCACCCGGTGGAAGGACGAGCCATCGGTGAAATCCGCCGCCTCGGAGATGCACAGCTTGTGCCGCAGCAGCGATTTGGGCGTCATCAGGATCAGCGGTTTGCGGAAGCTGCGGTGCAGCTGCCGGCGCAGGATGTGGAAATAATTCGCCGGGGTCGAGCAATTCGCCACGATCCAGTTGTCGCCGCCGCACATCTGCAGGAAGCGTTCCAGCCGGGCCGAGCTGTGTTCCGGCCCCTGGCCTTCGAAGCCATGCGGCAGCAGGCAGACCAGGCCCGACATGCGCAGCCATTTCGATTCACCCGACGAGATGAACTGGTCGAACATGATCTGGGCACCGTTGGCGAAATCGCCGAACTGCGCCTCCCACAGGGTCAGGGCGTTGGGTTCGGCCAGCGAAAAGCCGTATTCGAACCCGAGCACCGCGTATTCCGACAGCATCGAGTCGATGACCTCGTATTTCGCCTGACCTTCTCGGATGTGGTTCAGCGGGTAATAGCGATCCTCGGTCTGCTGGTCGATGAAGCCCGAATGACGCTGGGAGAACGTGCCGCGGGTGCTGTCCTGGCCCGCCAGCCGGACCGGGAACCCCTCGGTCAGCAGCGAGCCGAAGGCCAGCGCCTCGGCCGTGGCCCAGTCGAAACCGCGGCCGGTTTCGAACATCTCGGCCTTGGCCTGAAGCAGGCGTTCGATGGTCTTGTGCAGGGTGAACCCCTCGGGCGCGGTGGTCAGCGCCGTGCCGATCTGGGCCAGGGTGTCGGCGCCGATCGCGGTCTTGCCGCGCTGGTACTTGCCCTGCTTCATGCGGTCCATGTGCGACCAGCGCCCGTCCAGCCAGTCGGCCTTGTTGGGCTTGTAGGTCTTGCCGGTTTCGAATTCCTCGTTCAGGCGGGCCTGGAAGGCGGCCTTCATGTCCTCGATCTCGCCCTCGGGGATCAGGCCGTCCTTGACCAGCCGGTCGGTATACAGCGTCAGCGTGGTCTTGTGGCCCTTGATGCGCTTGTACATCACCGGGTTGGTGAACATCGGCTCGTCGCCTTCGTTATGGCCGAAGCGGCGATAGCAGAAGATGTCGATGACCACGTCCTTGTGGAACTTCTGGCGGAACTCGGTGGCGATGCGGGCGGCATGCACCACGGCCTCGGGGTCGTCGCCGTTGACGTGAAAGATCGGCGCCTCGACCATCAGCGCGATATCCGTCGGATAGGGGCTGGAGCGGCTGAAATGCGGGGCTGTGGTGAAGCCGATCTGGTTGTTGACGATGATATGCATCGTGCCGCCGGTGCGGTGGCCGCGCAGGCCCGACAGGCCCAGCCCCTCGGCCACGACGCCCTGGCCGGCAAAGGCCGCGTCGCCATGCAGCAGCACGGCCATGACCTGGGTCCGTTCGACATCGCCCAGCTGGTCCTGCTTGGCGCGCACCTTGCCCAGCACGACCGGGTTCACCGCCTCCAGGTGCGACGGGTTCGCGGTGAGCGACAGGTGCACGCTGTTGCCGTCGAATTCGCGGTCGCTTGACGCGCCGAGGTGGTATTTCACGTCGCCCGAGCCGTCGACATCCTCGGGCTTGAAGCTGCCACCCTGGAATTCGTTGAAGATCGCGCGGTAAGGCTTGCCCATCACGTTGGCCAGCACCGACAGGCGGCCGCGATGCGGCATGCCGATGACGATTTCCTTCAGCCCCAGCTGACCGCCGCGCTTGATGATCTGCTCCATCGCCGGGATCAACGCCTCGCCCCCGTCCAGGCCGAAGCGCTTGGTGCCCATGTATTTGACATGCAGGAACTTTTCGAAGCCCTCGGCCTCGACCAGCTTGTTCAGGATCGCCTTGCGGCCGTTCTGGGTGAAGGCGATTTCCTTGCCGAAGCCTTCGATCCGCTCCTTCAGCCAGCCGGCCTGTTCGGGGTCCGAGATATGCATGTATTGCAGCGCGAAGGTGCCGCAATAGGTGCGCTGGACGATGGCGATGATCTCTCGCATCGTGGCGACCTCGAGGCCCAGCACGTTGTCGATGAAGATCGGGCGGTCCATGTCGGCCTCGGTGAAGCCGTAGGATTTCGGGTCGAGTTCCGGGTGCGGGGTCTGGTCGCGCATGCCCAGCGGGTCGAGATCGGCGACCAGATGGCCCCGGATCCGGTAGGCGCGGATGATCATCAGGGCGCGGATGCTGTCGAGCACCGCGGCGCGGACCTGTTCCTCGCTGATCGGGACACCCTGGTCGGTGGCCTTGGCGCGGATCTTGTCACCGGCGGCCTTCGCCTCGGCCGGGTCGGCGGGCCATTGGCCGTCCAGCGCCGCGGTCAGGTCGTCATTCGGCGCGGGCGGCCAGTCGGCGCGGGCCCAGGAGGGGCCGGCGGCCTCGGCCTTGGCCTCGGTCGGGGCATCGCCGAGCTGGGCGAAGAACGCGCGCCACTGGTCGTCCACCGCGCCGGGGTTGTCGGCATATCTGGCGTAAAGCTGTTCGATGTAATCCGCATTTGCCCCCTGCAGGAAGGACGAGGCGTGGAATACGTCGTTGGGGCTGTGTTCGGTCATGGCATCACCTTTCGGGTCTGGCGGCGCGGGTCACGTCTTGAGGTAGCGGTCGGCAAGGGCGAAACCGTCCAGCGCGTCGGCGGCGACGTCGCGCATCATGGCCTCGTCCAGTTTCTCGGAATGCGGGTTGTTGAACACCGCCTTCTTGCCGCCGGTGATCCGGGCCGCGTGGCGGTCGTCGAAATCGAGCTGGCAATGGGCATAGATCTGCCGGGCGGCGGCGACCGGGTCGGCCGAGACATCGTCGTAATCCAGCAGCAGGTAGCGCGGCGAATGGCAAAGGCTGGCATGCATCCGCCCGTTCAGTTCGCGCCACAGCCAAAGCCGGCCGCGGATCAGTTCGGGCAGGGAAAAGGCATCGGCCAGCGGGCGCGCGGCGTTGCGGTCCAGGATCGGGGCGGCCAGGGCCTTGACCTGGTCATAGGTCCATTCCGGCCCGCGTCCGTCGCGTTTCACGAAGCGGTTCCACCAGGAATTCAGGTAGCCGAACGGGCTGCGCAGGCCGTGGACCACGTATTGATCGGGCAAGGCGTCATGGGTGGCTTCGAGCCAGGAAATGGCGCGGCCCTTGATCACCGGGACGATCCGGTCGACCTGGTCGGGTCTCAGCCAGCGGCGCGGGATCTTCCATTCGTAACCGCGGATTCCATAGAGCGCCCGGCGCAGGCGCGGCTTGCGGAACAGGCGCACCTCCAGGTTGGTGGGGAAGGGCCGGAAATAGGCCTTGTGTTCGGTCATCATCCGGTCGCGGTCGCTGTGGCGCAGCGCCGAGTCCCGCATCGCCCCGACCCACAATTCGGTGAAATTGCCCGGCAGATCCTGCGGCCAGTCCTGCTGCGGCAGCGCGCCCATGCGGGTGTCGTTGCGGGCGATCTCGGACCGGCAATTGGTGCGTTCATGGTAATCCAGGAAATCGTGCAGACGGTGCGATCCGGAGCGGCCGGAGGTCTTGATGATGATGTGGTGCATGTCGGTCAATCCTGCACGTTCAAAGGACCGAAGACCGCGTCGCGGGCCGCGACGCGACGCAATGCACCAGGGGTCCGGCGGTTGACGGTCATGATGGGCCCTCGCCATAGGGGAGGTTTGCAAAGACCGGGTTAAGGGCGCAGACCGAATGATCCCTGCGGCATGCGGGACCATGGCCCTGGCCATTGGTCCGGGCCGATACCGACGGGTTTGCGCACTGGGTCAAGGACACGTTCTGTTTCCCTTGCAGGCAAGCCGGGCCGAAGCCCGGCCGTCCCATGGTTACTTGCCGATCGCTTCCAGCACCGCTTCGCCCAGGGTGGCGGGGCTGTCAGCGACCACGATGCCGGCGGATTTCATCGCCTCGATCTTGTCCTCGGCGCCGCCCTTGCCGCCGGCGACGATGGCGCCGGCATGGCCCATGCGGCGGCCCGGAGGCGCGGTGCGGCCGGCGATGAAACCGGCGGTGGGCTTCCAGCGGCCCTTCTTGCGTTCATCGGCCAGGAATTGCGCGGCCTCTTCCTCGGCCGAGCCGCCGATTTCGCCGATCATGATGATGCTTTCGGTTTCGTCATCGGCCAGGAACCATTCCAGCACGTCGATATGTTCGGTCCCCTTGATCGGGTCGCCGCCGATGCCGACGCAGGTCGACTGGCCCAGGCCCACGTCGGTGGTCTGCTTCACGGCCTCGTAGGTCAGCGTGCCCGAGCGGCTGACGACGCCCACGGTGCCGCGCTTGTGGATATGGCCCGGCATGATGCCGATCTTGCAGGCGTCGGGCGTGATGACACCGGGGCAGTTGGGGCCGATCAGCACCGAAGCGCTGTCCACCAGGGCGCGCTTGACCTTCATCATGTCCAGCACCGGGATGCCTTCGGTGATGCAGACGATCAGCTCCATCCCGGCATCGATCGCCTCGAGGATGCTGTCGGCGGCGAAGGGCGGCGGCACGTAGATCGCGGTGGCATTGGCACCGGTGGCGGCGCGCGCCTCGTGGACCGAGTTGAAGACCGGCAGGTCCAGATGGGTCATGCCGCCCTTGCCGGGGGTCACGCCGCCGACCATTTTCGTGCCATAGGCAATGGCCTGTTCGGTGTGAAAGGTGCCCTGGGAGCCGGTCAGCCCCTGGCAGATGACCTTGGTGTTTTCGTCGACGAGGACTGCCATCGTATCGGTTTCCGTTTCTGAAGTCGTTGCGGTTCGGTCGGGGTGCGGGCGGCGCGCCGCCCGGATGAAGGATCAGTAAAGGCCGAGGATGCCGGCGCGCAGCAGCCCGCCGTCGCCGGCATCGACCAGCGCCTCGGGCGCGACCTGGCGGATCGCCTGCACGTAGCGGCCCAGCCCCTCGGTCGGGCCCCAGACCATCGAGCAGACCGCCGAGGCGCCGTTGGGCGTGACCTTGAAGGACAGGTCCAGCCTGTCGTGATAGTAGATGTCCTGGCCGCTGTTGCGGGTGAAGGGCAGGGCGGCAAGCGTCGCGGTGGCGCCTGACAGGTCGTCCTGGTTGGCGACGCAGACCTGGCGGAACAGGCCCGCCGCATTGCCCGGCGGCACCGGCACGGTGCCCGGACCGGCGGTGGACGACGCCGGCGCCGCAACGTCGCAGGCCGCAAGCGCGGCGGTGGCGGCCAGGGCGACAAGAGTACGTTTCAGCATGGGTCGGGTCCTTTGTCCTTGTTCGACTATGCGGTGTGCCGGCATCGGGTCAGTCCGCCGCCACGGAACGCGTGACGGGAACGTCGCCAAGGGCGGGCGGTTCGAAGAAATCCTTCAGCAGGGCGTAATCCGGGGCCATCAGGTCGATCAGCCGCGCAAGGCTGCGGCGGCTCAGATCCCGGGCCGTGATCTTGTGGGTCGCGTCGGTCGGATTGCGGCGCGGAATGCGGACCGGCGGCTTGCCGGTCCATTTGCGCAACCCGCGGCGCAGACCCTGCCGGTCGTTCAGCGGAAACACGGCGCTGTAAAGCCCCAGATCGGGGCCGGTGAAATACGCGGTCGGTTCGGTATGGCTGCGGATGATGGTATTGGCGGCGCGGTAATGTTCGAACCGGTCGATGAATTCCTCGGGTGTCGGTTCGGTCGGCAGATCGGCCCGGAACAGGCCGAAGAGCGTCTTGCTGCGGGTCCGTTTCATGATCTCTCCCTGGCGCAGCTTGTTGGCATAGGCCGACAGGATGCGCTCGACCGGGTCGCGGACCACGACAAAGCTGAAATACCCGTCGAGCCGCCGGGCCTCGGCCGGGTCGAACCGGGCCGAGGGGTAAAGCTGGTGCAAGGTCTTGCGCCTGGGGCGGTCCGGGTCCCGAGCGAAGGGCACGCCGTGTTCCATCTCGTGCAGGGCAAGTTTGAGGGCCGAACAGGCGACCTTGGGGATCGGCACATAGGCGACCTTGTGGCGTTCGTAAAAGATCATCGCATGCGCACCGCCGGGCCGACACCGCAGCGGCGCGATGCCGGCGCGGCCTGTCGGGGTCGATGCGCGATGCCCATGCCGGTCAGCCCCCGCGCCCTAGCCCTTGACCGCCGCGACCACCTTTTCGGCGGCATCCGACAGGTTGTCGGCGGCGATCACGTTGAGGCCGGAATTCGCGATGATCTCCTTGCCCTTTTCGACGTTGGTGCCTTCGAGCCGGACCACCAGCGGGACCTGCAGGCCGACCTCCTTGACCGCGGCGATGATGCCCTCGGCGATGATGTCGCAGCGCATGATGCCGCCGAAGATGTTGACCAGGATGCCCTTCACCTGCGGATCGGAGGTGATGATCTTGAACGCCTCGGTCACCTTTTCCCTGGTCGCGCCGCCGCCCACGTCAAGGAAATTGGCGGGTTCCGAGCCATAGAGCTTGATGATGTCCATCGTCGCCATGGCCAGGCCCGCGCCGTTGACCATGCAGCCGATTTCGCCATCCAGCGCGATGTAGTTCAGGTCATACTTGGAGGCCTGGAGTTCCTTGGGATCCTCCTCGGTCTCGTCGCGCAGGGCCAGCACGTCGGGCTGGCGATAGAGCGCGTTGCCGTCGAAGCCCAGCTTGGCGTCCAGCACCTTCAGGCTGCCTTCGTCGGTGACGATCAGCGGGTTGATTTCCAGCATTTCCATGTCGCGTTCGATGAAGGCGCGGTAGAGCAGGCCCATGAGACCCACGCATTCCTTGACCTGCTTGCCTTCCAACCCCAGGGCAAAGGCGATGCGGCGGCCGTGGAACGCCTGGTAGCCGGTGGCCGGATCGACGCTGAAGGTCAGGATCTTTTCGGGGGTCGAGGCGGCGACCTCTTCGATGTCCATGCCGCCTTCGGTCGAACAGACGAAGCTGACCCGGCTGGTGACGCGATCGACCAGCAGGGCAAGGTAAAGCTCGCGCTCGATGCCCGAGCCGTCCTCGATATAGATGCGGTTGACCTGCTTGCCGGCCGGGCCGGTCTGATGCGTGACCAGGGTGCGGCCCAGCATCCTTTTCGCCTCTTCGGCGGCTTCCTCGACCGATTTGGCCAGGCGCACGCCGCCCTTTTCGCCGGCATCGGCCTCCTTGAAGGAGCCCTTGCCGCGGCCGCCGGCATGGATCTGCGCCTTGACGACCCAGAGCGGACCGTCCAGCGCGCCGGCGGCGGTCTTGGCCTCTTCGGCGCGCGTCACGGCGCGGCCGTCGCTGACCGGGGCCCCGTATTGACGCAGAAGTGCCTTGGCCTGGTATTCGTGGATATTCATGGAAGAGGACCCCCGGAAGGTTGTCGGAAACATGGATTTCACAGCGTCATAGCCGCGCGAACCCTTTCAGGGCAGTGAAAAAAGCACCCATGACCGAAAAAAGCGACATTTGTGATCACGCTTGTTTTATGTGTGATCACAAGTTTGCATGCGAAGGTATGCGGCGAGCGCCCGAACCGCCGGGCGAGGCCTGCCAAGGCGCGGCGGCGCCGTCGGTGCCGGGGTCAGTCGAAGGTGAAACTGACACCGAAATTGATCGCGTGGGTGTCGACCTCGGTCTTTAAGCGACCGCCGCCGTCCAGGTCGGCGTCGATCCAGGCGTAGTTGCCCTTGTATTCGCCGAAGACCGCCCATTGATCATCGATCGCGTAGCGCAACCCGCCATGCCAGCCCAGCGCGGGGCCGGTGATCTGGTATCCCTCGGTCAAGGGCGCGCCCGGTTGCGTCCGGACCTCGACATGCGGAAAGCCGAAGCCGAAGCCGAACCCGGCATAGGGCGTCCACCGGCTTGCGTCCCGGGGGAAGCGCCAGCTTGGGCCCAGGGTGGCGACATTGAGCCCGTCGGTGAATTCGAGCTTGGCAAAGCCGCTGCCCGCCAGCGTCGCGTCATCGGCAAGGATCTTGGCATGGGTGAACTCGACCGACCAGCCGACGCGCTCCGAGCGCCACGCGGTGGCCCGGACCCCGTAATAGGGCGGCGCGTCGAAACTGCGCCCCACCCAGCCCGCGTCGAAATCGAAGGCGCCCGCGCCGGCGGGATCGGTGCCGGTCACGTCGCTTTCGCCGGCGGTCTGGTAGCCGACATAGCCGCTGATCTCGATCTCGGCCTGACCGGAATGCGGCAGGATCAAGAGCCCCAGAACCAGTATGGTCGGAAGCGACGGTTGGCCGCGCGACGACCTGTTCGGACGGCGGCGCAGGCCGGCGACGAAGCGCCCCAGTCGTGTCCAGGCCCGGCGGCAGAAGCGCTCGAACCGCACCAGCGCCATCACCTGCAGCGCCCATCCCAGCGTTGCCCCGGCCAGCACCTGCCAGACATTGTGCTTGCCCGCATCGATGCGGCTGCCCCCGGTGAAGCCCGCCGCAAGCACGACCACGGCCTGGGCGGGTTTGCTTGATTTCAGGCAGGTCTGCATCAGGCCCGTTGCCCCGAATGTCGCCGCCGCCGTATGGCCCGAGGGAAAGCCCGCGGTGCCGCCATCGGGGCGCATGTTGATGGGGTGTTCGCCCAGCAGGAACTTGGGCGTCTTGATGCCGATTTCCAGCAGGATGTAGCGCCCGAAATAGGTCACCCCCTGCCCGGAGCCGATCGCACATCCAAGGCCCGCGACAGGCAGCGCCACCTGCACCACATCTCCGATCCGCTCTGCATGGCGGCCCGTGACAAGGACGATGCAGAAAAGCGCGGCGATCACGAGCCCCGCCCTGGCCCGAGCGCAAAGGCCCAGCAGGGCGCGGTTGATGGTTCCGGGGTCGGGGATACAGCGAAGGATGTAGGGAACGTGCATGGTGGCCTCGTGCGATCGCGGCCAGATAGTCACCGTTGCGCAACGATAAGGTCACTGTTGCGCAACGATTATGTGAAGCCTTGCGGCGCGACTGTCCACCCGGTCCGGTCCCGTGACCGCTGGGATGCGGTGCGACGCGCGCAACGGGACAAAGGGCAACATGGGCCAGCCGTTCGGCAGGACCCGGGGTCGGCGCCGGCAGCCCCCGCGCTGGTGCCGCATGTCCCGACCCCTGGTCGGTGCGCCGTGCCTCAGAGGGGCAAACGCATCTCGACCCGGCGCAACTGGTCGCGCAGGGCGAAGATGTCGCCGCCCATCAGCATGTAGAACCGCACGGCGCTGTCGATGCGCACGGTGTCGCCCGCCTCGTAATAGGGCAGTGCCTGTTCGCCCTGGATCAGCGCGGTCAGGTCCAGA
The DNA here is from genome assembly GCA_001314655.1 of Rhodobacteraceae bacterium HLUCCA08. Taxonomy (GTDB): domain Bacteria; phylum Pseudomonadota; class Alphaproteobacteria; order Rhodobacterales; family Rhodobacteraceae; genus Salibaculum. The sequence continues at coordinate 293,783 of LJSF01000043.1, forward strand.
ACCGCGGGCGGCTGTTGCAGCAGCCGGGCGATGTTCAGCCCGCCGCCGCCGGGCAGGCGCGGATGCGGCACCAGCACCTCGCCGCGCAGCATCGCCTCGGCCTCGGACAGGATGATCGGCCAGGACAGGCTGGAATGGGCGGGCACCGAGCGCGGCAGGGCGCTTTGCTGGTTGGCGTTGGGGATCCATTCGCGGTCATTGTCGGTTTCGGCGATGGCCAGGCGCCAGAACCGCTGCCCCTGAACCGTCATCTGCACGAAATGGTCCTGGGCAGTGGCCATGCGGCCGGCGTCGATCGGTCCTTCGAAGGCGCGGGCGACGATGGCGGCGGTGTCGATCGACGGCGCCCAGGACCCGAGCCAACCCAGGTCGCCGCCGGCATTGAACGCGGCGAACCCTTCGGCGGTGGCCACACCGCGTTCGATCGCGTCCGAGGCATCGAGCGCCAGCCACATCTGCACGGCACCCGACACCAGGTGGCCATAGGCGGTCAGCCAGGCCGCATCGGCGGTGTCGAACCGGATCCTGGGCGGTTTGAAGTCCGGGGCGCTGGCCTCGTAAAAGATCTGTTCGGCGACCTCGAAGACGCCTTCGCCAGCATCGCGGGTCCCGTCGGCGTCGATGTCGAACCACAGCGCGCCGGTATCGACCCGGACCGCGACCGCATCGGCATCCTCGATCGCCGACAGGGTGTCCAGGCTGTCGGCCAGCTTGGCCAGCACCGCGTCCAGCGCGGCATCGGTCCGGTCGGCGGCAAAGGGTCGCGCGTCGGGGTTCGGCGCCACGTCAAGCCGGATCAGCGGCAGCCGCGCCGCGCCGCCCAGCGGGACGTCGATCCGGGTGTCGTAGCGATGCTGGATCGCCAGTTCGACCGCGCGCAGGAATTGCACGGCGCCAAGCGCGAAGCGGTCGGACGGGGACGGATCGGGGGTGGCCGACAGGCTGTCCTCGGCGCCGGACAGGCCGGCACTGGCGATCAGATCCGAGATGTCGGTTTCGGCGGCCAGCGGCGTGGCGGCAAGGGCGGCGAGGGTGGCGAGGCGGGCAAGCATGGCAATCTCCCTTGCAAGGGGCCGGGGGCGGATCCCCGGCGCCGGGTCAGTTTAGGATCACGGCGAACAACAGCGCATCGCCGCCCAGCAGGTCTTCGAACTGGCGCAGGGACTGGCCGTCGATGCGGCGCCCGACCTGGGCATAGGGCAGGATGGTTTCGCCCTGGAAAAGGCCGATGATGTCGATCTCGGGCGGGTTCTGCATCAGCGCGGCCAGGTCGATGCCGGCATCGCCGCGCAGCCGCCAATGCGGGATCAGCTGTTCGCCGCGCAGCATCGCGTCGGCATCGGCCAGGACCTGGCGCCAGAGATCGCCGGTCTCGGGCGGAAAGGTGATCGGCAGGGCGCTGGTCTGGGACTTGTTCGGGATCCATTCGCGGTCATTGTCGGTCTCGGCGGCGACGCGCGACCAGAACACCTGGTTGTCCTCGATCACGTCGAGGAAATGGGCATGGGCGGCGCGGCTGCGGTCGGCATCGGGCTGGCCTTCGATCGCGTGGATGAAGATGGCGATCAGGTCGACCCACATCGCGTCGTCGCCGGTCACCCAGCCGCGCTGCTGCATCCCCTGGCCAAGCGTCTCCATCGCCGCGGCGCTGTCGAGCACCCGGGCGATGGCGGTGGTCGGATCGAGCGCGAGGATGGTTTCCGACATGCCCGACAGCAGGTGCGCATAGGCCGACAGCCAGGCGGCATCGGCGGTGTCGAAGCGCACCACCGGCGGGGTGAAGCCGCCGGCCAGCGCCCGGTTCAGATCGCCGCCGGCGACCTCGAACAGGCCCTCGCCGGCATCGCGGGTGCCGTTGGAATTGATGTCGAACCACAGCACGGCGGTGTCGATCACCACCGCGACCGCGTCATCGTCACCGATCCGGTCGAGCGCTTCGCGGCTGGCCTCGAGCGTGACGAGGGCGTCTTCGAACAATTGCGCGACCATGGCCGGTTCGAACGGCTCCGCATCGGGGTTTTCGCCGATCGGAAGGCGCAGGAAGGGCAGGCCGCTTTGTTCGGCCATGCCGGTCATGTTGACCGCGTAGCGGGTCTGCAGCGCGAGTTCGGCCGCGCGCAGGAACCGCACGCCGCCCAGGGCGAAATCGTCCGAGGGCGTGGGGGCGGGCAGGGCGGCGAGGGAGTCCTCGGCCCCGGCGAGGCCTTCGGTCGCGATGAGCTGGTTGTAGTCGATCTGGTCGGCCCGCGCGGCGGCGACGCCGGCGATGGCCAGGATGGTGGCGGGAACGAGAAGGCGCATGGGTGGCTCCTTGTGGCTACTTGAATGAACATAGTTCATGAACAACGTTCAGTCAACTTCGAATTTGTCCGGTCTCCTTGGCTCTGCCCGGGCCCGGGTGCGATCCCCGTCGATCAACTCTCTCAGGCGCTTGTAGACCGGGGCGGACAGGATCGCGGCGGGGTCGAAGGGCGTCTCGGGATCGCCCGGGTCGCGGCCATCGTTCAGCAGCCAGGTGACATGGAGCAATCGCGGCGCGGTCATCCAGTCGCCCATCGCGACGATCGAGCGGGTATGCATCAGGTTGTAGTCGGGCGGCAGGATCCCCAGCCGCAGCCGGCTGTGCCACAGCATCTCGCGCAGGGCCGGCTGGTCCAGCCGAACCCCCGACGCGCGGAACCGCTTGCGCCAGCGATACAGGAACCAGCGCATCCGCAAGGACCGGCGGATCGCCAGGACACCGGAGTTCACCTCGGGAAAGGCCGGCGGCAAGTTCGGCCCGGTCATGATCAGCGAACTGTCGGAATTGCGGTAGCTTTCATGCGCGCCAAGGATGTGGTGGCGGTCGAGCAGCGCGAAGATGTCGGTGATGTCGCCGACGGCGATGATGTCGTTGTCCAGATACAGCGTGCGGGCGAAGCGCGACCGGAACAGCGCCTCGATCTTGGGCCGGTGGCTGGCGCCGTAAAGCCGGTGCACGCGGGCAAAGACGGGATCGCTGACGGGCCGGTCGGCGAACAGGTCGATCGGCAGGTCGCCGGCGAAGGGCCGCAAGCTGCGGGCCGCACGGCGGGCGGCGATGACATGCCGTTCGCCATGCGCGGCGAAGACGATTCCCTGGCGTCGGGTCATGGGGCCTCCCACACGGCACAAGACGCGAAGCTGCCTCGGGCGGCAAGGGGGCGGTTTCGCCAACAGGCGGGGCGGGTGCTGCGGCGGGGCATCGAATTCACGTGAATTCGATGGGCGCCCGATGACGGCGGGACGGGCCGCGCGGGGGCGCAAAAAAGGCCGGGCACCGGGCCCGGCCTTTCGCGTTCATCCGTGCCGGGATCAGGCCAGGCTGTCGTCGATCCCCTTGCAGGCATCGACCAGGCCCTTCACGGCATTCACCGAATTGTCGAACATCGTCTGTTCGGCGCGATCCATCTTGATCTCGACGATCCGCTCGATCCCGCCGGCGCCGATCACCGTGGGCACGCCCACATAAAAGCCGTCCAACCCATAGGCGCCGTCCACATAGGCGGCGCAGGGCAGCAGGCGCTTCTGGTCCTTGAGATAGGCCTCGGCCATCTCGATGGCACTGGCGGCGGGCGCATAGAAGGCCGAGCCGGTCTTGAGCAGCCCGACGATCTCGGCCCCGCCGTCGCGGGTGCGCTGGACGATCGCGTCCAGCTTGTCCTGGGTGGTCCAGCCCATCTCGACCAGGTCGGGCAGCGGGATGCCGGCGACGGTGGAATAGCGCACCAGCGGCACCATCGTGTCGCCATGCCCGCCCAGCACGAAGGCGGTGACATCCTTCATCGAGACACCGAATTCCTCGGCCAGGAAATGGCGGAAGCGCGCCGAATCCAGCACGCCGGCCATGCCGCAGACCTTTTCGGCGGGCAGGCCGCTGAATTCGCGCAGGGCCCAGACCATCGCGTCGAGCGGGTTGGTGATGCAGATCACGAAGGCATCGGGGCAATTGTCGCGGATGCCTTCGCCGACCGATTTCATGACCTTGAGGTTGATGCCCAGCAGGTCGTCACGGCTCATCCCCGGCTTGCGCGGGACCCCGGCGGTGACGATGCAGACATCGGCGCCGGCGATATCGGCGTAGTCGTTGGTCCCCTTCAGCGTGGCATCGAAGGGTTCGACCGGGCCGCTTTCGGCGATGTCGAGCGCCTTGCCCTGGGGGGTGCCCTCGGCGATGTCGAAAAGCACCACGTCGCCGAGTTCCTTCAGCGCGGCAAGATGGGCAAGGGTGCCGCCGATCTGTCCGGCGCCGATCAGCGCGATCTTGGGTCTGGCCATGTGCGATGGATCCTTTGTCGGTTCGATGGAGATCGGCGCAGGGGTAGTCCTTTGCTTGCGCCCGCGCAAGGCTGGGCGCGGGCCGGGACCGGGCGGATCGGGCCAAGTGCCTGTCAGGCGGGGGATGTTAGCGCTAAGGGGCTCAGGCCGGGCGCGCCGGCAAGGCCGGTCGCCGCGGTGCGCAAGGTGATTCCCGCGCCCGGAACGGCGGGGGACGCAGGGCCGAGGCGGCCAGTTCAGGCCGGTTCGTCGGTGTTCGGAAGCGCTTCTTCCAGGTGCTGGAACGCCTCGCCGGCCGCGACCATGCAGGTCAGACCGCCCGGCGCGGTCATGGTGATCGTCCAGGTCCCGGTTTCGGGCGAGGCGAAGACCTCGACCACCATGTTGTTGCTGGCCAGGCCGATCGACTGGCGGCTTTCGCCGAAACCGTCGGCCAGATGTGCCACGACCGCCTCATGGGGCGCGCAATTGCGGGGATTGGCCTGGGCCGGCGCGGCAAGGGCAAGCGCCGCGGCGGCGAGAGAAAGGAATTTGCCGGTCATCGTTGTCACCTCTCGGTTTTGCAAGAGGGGCGCGCCCGCCAATGCCGGGCGGCCCGTGCGGGCGGCTTTGCCACCCGGTCAGGGGGTCGGGACAAGCCGCTTGCCTGATCCTCCCGGGCTGCGGCGCTTGAACCCAAGGGTGCGGGCACCGGCTTGAGATCGGGTTAACCACTGTGCACGGTGGGTGTTGCAGCGGACGTTTTGCTGCGATGCGGCGAATTGCGACTTGCATGATCGGTCCGAATCATGCCCTTTCGGCGCAACTTTCTTGCGCTGGAGGTCGCGATGCAGCATCCCTACCGGTCCGCCCTGTATATCCCCGGTTCCAGGCCCCGGGCGCTGGACAAGGCGCGCAGCCTGCCGGTGGACGCGATCCTGTTCGATCTCGAGGACGCGGTGACCCCCGATGAAAAGGCCGCCGCCCGCCGGACCCTGGCCGACGAGCTGGAATCGGGCGGCTATGGCAGCCGGGTGCGGATCGTGCGGATCAACGCGCTGGACACCGAATGGGGCAAGGACGATGCCCGCGCGGTCGCCGGGATGAATTGCGATGCGGTGCTGCTGCCCAAGGTCACCGGCCCCGCGGATGTCGAGGCGCTGCGCGAATTCGTGCCCAACCTGCCGGTCTGGGCGATGATGGAAAGCCCCGCCGGCGTGCTGAACGCCGATGCCATTGCCCGGCATTCGGCGGTCGAGGGCTTCGTGATCGGCACCAACGACCTGATCAAGGATCTGGGCGCCCGGTTCACGCCGGATCGCGCGCCGCTGCAGATGGCGCTGCAGACCTGCCTGCTGGCCGCCCGGGCCCATGGCATCGTCGCCATCGACGGGGTCTACAACGCCTTCAAGGATGACGACGGGCTGCGGCGCGAATGCGACCAGGGCCGCGACATGGGGTTCGACGGCAAGTCGCTGATCCACCCGGCCCAGGTGGCGATCGCCAATGCCGCCTTCGCCCCCACGCCCGAGGAGATCGACCTGGCCCGCCGCCAGATCGCCGCCTTCGAAGCGGCCGAGGCCGAAGGGCAGGGGGTCGCCGTCGTCGACGGAAAGATCGTCGAGAACTTGCATATCGTCACCGCCCGCGCGACGCTGTCCAAGGCAGCGGCGATCGCCGAGATGGAGGCCGCCGCCGGAACCGAGGATGTAGCGGCGGGGGCCTGACATGATTCTCCTTATTCTGGGCGTGGCGCTGTGGATCGCCGCGCATCTGTTCAAGCGCCTGGCGCCCGAGGCGCGCGCGCAGATGGGCGACAAGGGCAAGGGGCTGGTGGCGCTGGCATTGTTTGCCAGTGTCGTGCTGATGGTGCTGGGCTATCGCTGGGCCGGCGGCGCTTTCTACTGGGGCCGGAGCCCGGCGCTGGTCGGGATCAACAACCTGCTGATGGTGGTGGCCTTCTACATCTATGCCAGCGGGGCGACCCCGCCGGGCAAGCCGCGCAACTGGATCGGCACCAGGCTGCGTCACCCGCAGCTGATCGGCTTTTCGATCTGGGCCTTCGGGCATCTGATCGTGAATGGCGATGTGGCCTCGTTCATCCTGTTCGGGGGCCTTCTGGCCTGGGCGCTGGCCGAGATCGCGCTGATCAACCGGGCCGAGCCGGACTGGACGCCGCCGGCCCATGGCGGCACGGCATCCGAGATCCGGATCGCCGTGATCGCCGCGGTGGTGCTGGTCGTCGTGATGCTGATCCACAACTGGCTGGGCTATCGGCCCTGGGGGTAAGGCGTTGAAACTCTATCGTTTCCTGACCGAGGACGATACGTCGGCCTTTTGTCACAAGGTATCGGCGGCCCTGTCGAAGGGCTGGGAACTGCACGGGTCGCCGCAATATGCCTATGACCATGCCAATGGCGTGATGCGCTGTGGCCAGGCGGTGACCAAGGACATCGACGGGGCCTACAGCCCGGACATGACACTGGGACAGCAATGACGACCAAGACCAATCCGGGCCGTTTCTTCGAGGATTACCGCGTCGGAGAGGTGATCGACCATGCCGTGCCGCGCACGGTCGGGGCGGGGGAACGGGCGCTCTATCACGCGCTCTACCCGGCCCGGCATGCGCTCTATTCCTCGGACGACTTCGCCCGGGGCTGCGGCTTGCCGGAAAGCCCGCTGGATGATCTCGCGGCCTTCCACGTGGTCTTCGGCAAGACGGTGCCGGACATTTCGCTGAACGCCGTGGCCAATCTGGGCTATGCCGAGGGGCGCTGGCTGCGCCCGGTCCATGCCGGCGACACGTTGCGGTCGTCGTCGGAAGTGATCGGGCTGAAGCAGAATTCCAACGGCAAGACCGGGGTGGTCTGGGTCCGCACCACGGGCACGAACCAGCACGGGCAACCGGTGATGGACTATGTCCGCTGGGTCATGGTCCGCAAGCGCGACGCGGAGGCGCCGGCGCCGGACAGCGTGGTGCCCAAGCTGAAAACGGCGCTGGCGGTCGGCGATCTGGCGATCCCCGAGGGCCTCGATTTCAGCGGCTACGATTTCACCCTGGCGGGAGAGCCGCACCGGTGGGGCGATTACCAGGTCGGCGAGGTGATCGACCACGTGGACGGCGTGACCATCGAGGAGGCCGAGCACATGATGGCCACCCGCCTGTGGCAGAACACGGCCAAGGTGCATTTCGACCTGACCTTCCGCCCCGAGGGCCGGCTGATCTATGGCGGCCACGTCATTTCCATGGCCCGTGCGCTGTCTTTCAACGGGTTGGCCAATGCGCAGATGATCGTCGGGCTGAACGGTGGCGCCCATGCCAACCCCTGCTTTGCCGGCGACACGGTGAAATGCTGGTCCGAGGTGCTGGACAAGGCCGAAACCGGCGCGCCGGGTGTCGGCGCGATCCGGTTGCGCCTGGTGGCGACGAAGGACGGCCATGTCGGCCATGCCCATGGCGAGGATGGAAAATATCTGCCCGGCGTGTTGCTGGATCTGGATTACTGGGCGCTGATGCCGGTCTGACGCCGCGTTAGCGCTAGATGATTCGAAAACTGTGATCACAGCTTTCCGGTGTGTGATCACGAAACCGGAAAATTTTGCCCGGAAACGGGAAATTCACGGAATCGCCGCATTGCGGCGCGTGACACCGGGGCAATTTGGTCTAAGAAGAGCCAGGCCAGCGGTTGCATGCAATCGGCGACCGCACGCAGTGAAAGGGACAGACATGCCAGACGTGAACCGGGGGAACAGGCCCCTCTCGCCCTTCATGATCGGTCAGTATTACCGGCCGCAATGGACCTCGATGACCTCGATCTTCGTGCGGATCACCGGGATCGCGCTGATCGTGGCCGGGCTGATGATCGTCTGGTGGTTCGCCGCCCTGGCCCGCGGCCCCGAGGCCTATGCGACCGCCAACGGCTTCATCACCTCGTGGTTCGGCGACCTGGTGATGTTCTTTTCACTGCTGGGGCTGTGGTATCACATGCTGGGCGGGATCCGGCACCTGATCTGGGACAGCGGCCGGATGCTGGATGTCGAAACCTCCGAGCGGTTCGGCCAGATGATGGTGGTCGGATCGGTTCTGCTGACCATCTTCACCGTGATCGTCGTCTGAAGGAGGCCGAGATGCGTTATCTGACCGACCGCAAGCGCGCCACCGGCCTCGGCTCGGCCCATTCCGGCGCCGAACATCATTGGCACATGATCGTCACCTCGGTGCTGCTGACCGGCCTGGTGCCGATGTTCGTCTTCACCTTCGGGCTGGGGCTGGGCATGGAATACGACCAGGCCGCCGCCTATTACAGCCGCCCCTTCCCGGCGATCATCGGCATCCTGACCCTGCTGGTGGGCTTCGTCCATTTCCGCAGCGGCGTGCAATCCGCGATCGAGGATTACACCCATGGCTTCCTTCGCAAGGCGCTGATCATCGCCGCCATCGGCCTGTGCTACACGCTGGCCGCCATCGGCATTTTCGCCATCGTCCGCATCGCGCTCTGAGAGAGTTCCCCAAATGGCTGAATACGAATACGAAACCCATGAATATGACGTCGTCGTGGTGGGTGCCGGCGGGGCCGGGCTGCGGGCGACCCTGGGCATGGCCGAACAGGGGCTGCGGACGGCCTGCATTTCCAAGGTGTTCCCGACCCGATCGCATACCGTGGCGGCCCAGGGCGGGATCGCCGCCTCGCTTGGCAACATGGGCCCCGACAGCTGGCAATGGCACATGTACGACACCGTGAAAGGGTCGGACTGGCTGGGCGATACCGACGCGATGGAATACCTTGCCCGCGAAGCCCCCAAGGCGGTCTACGAGCTGGAGCATTACGGCGTGCCGTTCAGCCGGACCGAGGAGGGCAAGATCTACCAGCGGCCCTTCGGCGGCCACACCACCGAATACGGTGAAGGCCCGCCGGTGCAGCGCACCTGCGCCGCCGCCGACCGCACCGGCCACGCGATCCTGCACACGCTCTATGGCCAGAGCCTCAAGCAGAAGGCCGAATTCTACATCGAATATTTCGCCATCGACCTGCTGATGGGCGAGGATGGCGCCTGCAACGGCGTGATCTGCTGGAAGCTGGATGACGGCACCATGCATGTGTTTTCCGCCAAGATGGTGGTGCTGGCCACCGGCGGCTATGGCCGGGCCTATTTCAGCGCGACCTCGGCCCATACCTGCACCGGCGACGGCGGCGGCATGGTGGCCCGCGCCGGCCTGCCGCTGCAGGACATGGAATTCGTGCAGTTCCACCCCACGGGCATCTACGGGTCGGGCTGCCTGATCACCGAAGGCGCGCGGGGCGAAGGCGGCTACCTGACCAATTCGGAAGGCGAGCGGTTCATGGAACGCTACGCCCCGACCTACAAGGACCTGGCGCCGCGCGACTATGTCAGCCGCTCGATGACCATGGAAATCCGCGAGGGCCGCGGGGTGGGCGCCGAGGGCGACCATATCCATCTGCACCTCAACCACCTGCCGGCCGAGGCCCTGGCCGAACGCCTGCCGGGCATTTCCGAAAGCGCCAAGATCTTTGCCGGCGTCGATGTGACCCGGGAACCGATCCCGGTCCTGCCGACGGTGCATTACAACATGGGCGGCATCCCGACGAATTATTTCGGCGAGGTGCTGAACCCGACCGAGACAGACCCCAACGCCGTGGTCCCCGGGCTGATGGCGGTGGGCGAGGCGGGCTGCGCCTCGGTCCATGGGGCGAACCGGCTGGGGTCGAACAGCCTGATCGACCTGGTCGTCTTCGGCCGCGCCGCCGCGATCCGCGCGGGCGAGGTGGTCGACCGCGCCGGCGCGGTGCCGACGCCGCCCAAGGCGCAGATCGACAAGGCGCTGGACCGGTTCGACAACCTGCGCCATGCCGCCGGGGCCGTGCCCACGGCCGAATTGCGGCTGGAGATGCAGAAGACGATGCAGGCCGATGCGGCGGTGTTCCGCACCGACAAGACGCTCAAGGAAGGCGTCGAGAAGATGGGCGCGGTCGCCGCCAAGATGGACGACCTGAAGGTCACCGACCGGTCGCTGGTGTGGAATTCCGACCTGATGGAGACGCTGGAGCTGACCAACCTGATGCCCAACGCGCTGGCCACCATCGTCGGGGCCGAGGCGCGCAAGGAAAGCCGCGGCGCCCATGCCCACGAGGATTATCCCAAGCGCGACGACGACAGATGGCGGGTGCACAGCATCGCCCGGGTCGACGGGGGCAATGTCGCGCTGTCCTATCGGCCGGTGATCACCGATCCGCTGACCACCGAAAAACAGGGCGGCATCAGCCTGGGCAAGATCGCGCCGAAGGAACGGACCTTCTGATGCGCAGGGGGGGGCTCCTCGTGCCCTTGGCACTTGTCGCGTGCACGCCGCAGCCGGTCGACCCGGAGCGGGCCGCGCAGCGCTGCGAGGAGCGGGCCCGGGCCGCCGCCGGGCCGACCGGAGAGGTGCGGCTGGGCGCGAATTCCGAGGACGGCCCCTTTGCCGGGGTGTCGATCGGGATCAGTTCGGATTACCTGGCCGGTCGTGATCCCATGGCGGTCTATGAACAATGCGTCTACGATCTGACCGGCGCGGCCCCGATCCGGCCGCCGCGCCTGTGACATCACAATCGGAGGACCCGAGCATGATCACCCGCATCGCAATCGCCCTGAGCGCCGCCGCCACGCTGTCGGCCTGCCAACTGGGCGGTGTCGTCGAGCCCGCCCTGAAGGACGAGGCGCGCGGCATCGTCGGCCCGATCGTCGCCCAGGAAGTTCCCGGTGCCCCCGGCACGGCGCTGACCGAATGCATCCTCGACAATGCCGCCAATGACGAACTGGCCCAGATCGTCGCCGCCGGCGGCACCCCGGCCACGGTCGTCCTGGTCGGCGACATCCTGGCCCGGGACGACACCGTCGCCTGTGGCGTGGCCCGCCTCACGGGCTGAGAGACCAACCCAAGGAGTCCATGGCCCATGGCCCAATTGACGCTTCCCAAGAACAGCCGGATGACCACCGGCAAGACCTGGCCCAAGCCCGAGGGCGCGACCAATCTGCGCAAGGTGCAGATCTATCGCTGGAACCCCGATGACGGGCAGAACCCGCGGCTGGACACCTATTGGGTCGACATGGACAGCTGCGGGCCGATGGTTCTGGACGCGCTGATCAAGATCAAGAACGAGATCGACCCGACCCTGACCTTCCGCCGGTCCTGCCGCGAAGGCATCTGCGGCTCCTGTGCGATGAATATCGACGGGATCAACACCCTGGCCTGCATCTATGGCCTGGACGAGATCGACGGCGATATCCGGATCTATCCGCTGCCGCATATGCCGGTGGTCAAGGACCTGATCCCGGATCTGACGCATTTCTATGCCCAGCATGCCAGCATCATGCCCTGGCTGGAAACCAGGACCAACCGCCCGGCCAAGGAATGGAAGCAGTCGATCGAGGACCGCAAGAAGCTGGACGGGCTTTATGAATGCGTGATGTGTGCGTCCTGTTCGACGGCCTGCCCGTCCTATTGGTGGAACGGCGACCGCTATCTTGGCCCCGCCGCGCTGCTGCATGCCTATCGCTGGATCATCGACAGCCGCGACGAGGCGACGGGCGAGCGGCTGGACCAGCTGGAAGATCCGTTCAAGCTGTATCGCTGCCACACGATCATGAACTGCGCCAAGACCTGCCCCAAGGGCCTGAACCCGGCGGCGGCGATCGCGCATATCAAGAAGATGATGCTGGATCGCGTGGTCTGAGCCGGTTGAAAGAATGAGCGCGACCGCGCGCGTTCAGTCCGCCGGTATCAGAGGCGCCGCGCCTGTCCGGGGGTGGCGCCTTCTGCTTGTGCCGGAGCCTCCGGCGGGGGCATTCCGGACCCGAAGAAGCGGAGGGCGGGATGAACGAGCCTGAGGATGCCGCGGCGCGGCGGGCGGTGGCGCCGGTGATCTGCTATCCGACCGAAGCGGTGCCGGAGGTGGACATGGCGCTGTATCGGGACGCGGTGGCGGGTGCGGTGCCGGTCGAGGCGGTGGTCGTCCCGCCGCGCGACGCCGCGGCGATCGTCGTGCCGGCGGGGTCGGTGCTGCGGATCGCTTGCCCCGAGGGGCCGCAGGTGGGGGATCTGAACCTGTTTCACGCCCGGAACCTGTCGGAGCGGTTCTATTCCGGCAAGACGCGGGCGCTGCAGGGGACCCATGTGTCGGTCGGTGACCGGCTGTGGTCCTCGTTCCCCTGTCTGCGGCCGATGGCGACCGTGGTGACCGATACGCTGGACTGGTACGGGGTCGATCGGTTCGGTGGCCGGGTGCATGACGTGATCGGCACCCGCTGTGACCCCTATACCGGCAACCTCTTGTCGGGCGGGCAGTATCATCACTGCTGCCATTCCAATCTGACCCGGGCGCTGGCCGGTCATCTGGATGTGCCGCTGGACGCGGCAGAGCCGCATGTGCATGACGTGCTCAACGTCTTCATGTGCACCGGCTTCACCGCCGATACAGGTCAGTATTTCATGAAGGCCAGCCCGGCGCGGGCCGGCGATCATCTGGAACTGCTGGCCGAGATCGACCTGCTGGCGGTGCTGAGCGCCTGCCCCGGCGGCGATTGCGGGGCCGAGCATTCCAGCGATGCGGCGGCCTGTTTTCCGCTGCTGATGGAGCGGCGCGATCCGGTGCCGGGGGCGCTGGCCGGCTGGGCGCCGCCGCCGGTCAACGGCTATGACCGCAGCCACGGGGCCTAGCAATAGCGTTCGGGCGTGCGGGCCTGGGCCTCGGAATAGCGGTCGCCATTCGCGAAGCCCGGGGGCAACAGGCGGGCGATCTCGGCCCGGTCGGCCTGGGACAGGGTGATCTCGGGTGCCGTGGCCCAGTGGGCCAGGTGGGCGGCGCTGCGGGTGCCGGGGATCGGGATCAGGTGGTCGCCCCGGTCCAGCACCCAGGCCAGCGCCGCCTGGGCCGTGGTCCAGCCGCGCGCCTTGGCGAAGCTGCGGAAGCCGTCGATCAGGGCCAGGTTGCGGGGGTAGTTGTCGGCCGAAAAACGCGGCATGGGTTTGCGGAAATCGCCCTCGGCGAAGCGGGACGGGTCGGGCGGGCTGTCGGTCAGCGCGCCGCGGGCCAGCGGCGAGAACGGCACGAAGGCCACGCCCAGCTCGGCGCAGGCCTGGATCGGGCCGAGCTCTGGCAGCCGGGTCCAGAGCGAATATTCGTTCTGCACCGCGGTGACGGGCCGTTCCGCATGGGCGCGGCGCAGGGTGGCGGGGGCGATTTCGGAAAGGCCGTAACCGCCGATCAACCCTTCGTCGATGAAACGGCCCATGAGGCCGGCCAGTTCTTCGGGCGGCATGGCCGGGTCGCGGCGATGGGCGTAGAACAGCTCCACCCGGTCGCGCCCGAGGCGGCGCAGAGAGCCGGTGAGTTCGGCGCGCAGATGGGCTTCGGACGTGTCCACCGGATGCTCCGGGTCACGGGTGAGCGCGGCCTTGGTGGCGATGACCACGTCGGGCCGGCGGGTGCGCAGCCAATCGCCCAGGATCTCTTCCGAGACATGCGGGCCATAGACATTGGCGGTGTCGTAGAAGGTGATGCCCGCGTCCCGCGCCGCGTCGAGGCAGGCCAGCGAGGTGGCCCGGTCGGTCGGGCCGAAGGCGCCGGCCAGGCTCATGCAGCCCAGGCCGATCGCCGAAACCTGTGGGCCCTGCGCCCCGAGTTGCCTCCGTTTCATGCGAAGGCCGCGCGCAGGGCGATGTCGACCATGTCGCCGAAACTGCGTTCGCGGTCCTCGGCCGGCAGGGCCTCGTGCGTCTTGAGGTGGTCCGACACGGTCAGCACCGCCAGCGCCCGGCACCCGTAGCGGGCGGCGAGGGTGTAAAGCTCGGCCGTTTCCATCTCGACGCCCAAAATGCCGTGCCGCTCCATCTGCTCGGTCAGATCGGGGCGTTCGTCGTAGAACACGTCCGAGGAATAGATGCCGCCCACATGGGCGCCGACGCCCAGATCGACGGCCGCATCGGCGGCGGCGCGCAGCAGGCCGTAATCGGCGCATGGGGCGAAGTTCAGCTCGCGGAAGATCCCGCGCGACGGGGTCGACAGGGTCGAGGCGGCCATCGCCAGGATCACGTCGCGGAGCTTGACCGCCTCCTGCATCGCGCCGCAGGACCCGATGCGGATCAGGGTCCGGGCGCCGTAATCGCGGATCAACTCGTTGGCGTAGATCGACAGCGACGGCATGCCCATGCCCGAGCCCTGGATCGTCACCCGATGCCCGTTCCAGGTGCCGGTGAAGCCCAGCATGCCGCGCACCTGGTTGACACATGCGGCATCGGTCAGGAATGTCTCGGCCGCCCATTTCGCCCGGTGGGGATCGCCGGGCATCAGCACGGTCTGTGCAATCTCGCCGGTTTTCGCGCCGATATGGATGGTCATTCTGGCCTCATGCGTGATTTCCGCTATCATCCTGCCAGAGCGGCGGGGCCGAGGGAACGGATGAAACGACTGGTATTGCTATTCGCCCTGATCGCGGGGATGGCGCAGGCGGAAAAGGCGCGGCACCCCGATTGGGAACAGGTCGATTTCGTCACCGCCCTGTTCGGCGAATTGCAGATGCTGTCGATCAACAAGCGCCGCGAATACTGCGGCTATATCGGCCGCGACGCGTCCGGCGCGCTGGTGGCGACGGATCCGGTGCCGGGGGAGATGGCCTCCTGCCTTCCGGTCTGGCCCGACCGAGGCGAAATGACGGTGATCGCCAGCTATCACACCCATGGCGCCTTCGATATCGGCTATCTGAACGAGATCCCGTCGGATATCGACCTGCAGGGCGATATCGCGCTGGGGATCGACGGCTGGATCGCCACGCCGGGGGGCCGGCTGTGGTTTTCCGACCATCGCGCGCGCGAGGTGCGGCTGATCTGCGGGATCACCTGCCTGCCGTTTTCGCCGCGGTTCTACAAGGGCACCAGCGGGCATATCGCGAAATCCTATACGCTCGAAGAGCTGATCCGGAGGATGGAGTATTGAGGCGCGCCCTGCTCGCCGCGTTGCTTGTCGCCACGCCGGCCTTCGGCCAATCGGCCGAGGAAACAGCGCTGGTGAAAACCGTTTTCGAAAAGCTGAATGCCCGGTCGATCGTCGAGAACGTGGAATATTGCGGTTATATCGGCCGGGACCGGCACGGGCGGCTGTTCGCGTCCAAGCCGATCCGGGGGCAGGTCGATACCTGTTTGCCCCATGCGCCGCGGTCAATGGTCGTGGTCGAGACGTCCTATCACACCCACGGCGCTTTTTCGGTCGATTTCTTCAATGAAATGCCAAGCGCCAGCGACATGGAGGCGGACGAGGCCGAGGGGATCGACGGCTGGGTCGCCACGCCCGGCGGGCGGCTGTGGTATATCGACACCGCACAGATGGATACCTGGCTGGTCTGCGGGCGGGGTTGTCTGCCGACGGACCCCGCCTTTGTCGCCGGCAGCGACGGGATCATCCCGTCGCGCTTTGCCTATGCCGATCTGGTGCGCCGGCTGGGATACTGACCCTCAGATCGCCATGCTTTCGGGGGATTTCCCGGCCGCGATCGCGTCCTTGTACCAGGCGGGCTGGCGGCCCTTGCCGGTCCAGGTCTGTTTCGGATCGGCGGGGTTGGCGTATTTCGCCGCGCCCTTTTTCACCGGCTTTGTCGCGGTTGCGCGGCGCCGGCCAGGTTTCGGGCCGGGCTTGGGCGCCGCGACCAGTTCATCCAGCGATACGCCGAATTCCGCCGCGGCTTTCGTGGCGGCGTCGCGCGCCTTTTTCAGATCCGCCTTTTCGGCCCGGTCCAGGGCCTTTTCCACGTCGCGCTTGAGCTTTTCGAGGTCTTTGCGAGACAGGGAACCGAGGTCGAGTGTCATCTGGTGATGTCCTTGCTTGAGTGACTTATTTCGCGAATACCCTTCGCGATCCAATATACAAGCAGGAATAACGGATAATTGCCCAAAAAGACAATTGCGGAAACGTCTTTTCGGATTTCCGGGAATTACTCCGCCGCGACCGGCCTTGGGTCGGCGAGGGTCACGATGTCGGTCATGATCCGGTTCAATTCGAAATCCTTGGGAGTATAGACCCGGGAAACGCCCATGGCGCGCAGCGCCTCCGCATCCTTTTCGGGAATGATGCCGCCGGCGACGACCGGGACATGGGACAGGCCCGCCTCGCGCAGACGCTCCAGCACCTCGCGGACCAGCGGCACGTGGCTGCCCGACAGGATCGACAGGCCGATGACATGGGCCTGGTCCCGGGCGGCGGCCTCGACCAGCTCCTCGGGCGTCAGGCGGATGCCGTCATAGGTGATGTCCATGCCGCAATCGCGGGCCCTGGCGGCGATCTGTTCGGCGCCGTTGGAATGTCCATCCAGGCCCGGCTTGCCGACCAGGAATTTCAGCCGCCGGCCCAGGGCGTCCGAGACCGCGTCGACCCGGTCGCGCAGGTCTTCCAGCCCTTCGGTCCGGTTCGACGGGTTCTTGCTGACGCCGGTCGGGCCGCGGTAGAGGCCGTGCACCTCGCGCACCACGCCGGCCCATTCGCCTGTGGTGGCGCCGGCCCGGGCGGCGGCGATGGAGGCGGGCATGATGTTGCGCCCGTCGCGGGCGGCGGCGCGCAGCTCTTCCAGCGCCGCTTGCACGGCGCTGTCATCGCGGTCCGCGCGCCAGGCGTCCAGGCGGGCCAGCTGGTCGGCCTCGGCCTGCGGATCGCTGACCATGATCGCATCCGGCCCGGCGGTCAGCGGGCTGGCCTCTCCGGTCTGGTAGCGGTTGACGCCGACCACGACGGTTTCGCCGGCCTCGATCGCGGCGATGCGGGCGGCGTTCGACTCAACCAGCCGCGATTTCATGTAGCCGATGGCCTTGACCGCGCCGCCCATGGCGTCGATCTGGGCCAGTTCGGCCCGGGCACCCTGTTTCAGCGCCTCGACCTTGGCGGTCACGACCGGGTTTCCGTCGAACAGGTCGCCATATTCCAGCAGGTCGGTTTCATAGGCCAGGATCTGCTGCATCCGCAGCGACCATTGCTGATCCCAGGGGCGGGGCAGGCCCAGCGCCTCGTTCCAGGCGGGCAATTGCACGGCGCGGGCGCGGGCGTTCTTCGACAGGGTGACGGCCAGGGTTTCGAGCAGGATCCGGTAGACGTTGTTTTCCGGCTGCTGTTCGGTCAGGCCCAGCGAATTGACCTGCACGCCATAGCGGAACCGGCGGTATTTCGGATCGGTCACCCCGTAGCGGGTTTCGCAGATTTCGTCCCACAATTCGACGAAGGCGCGCATCTTGCACATTTCGGTGACGAAGCGGATGCCGGCATTCACGAAAAAGGAAATCCGTCCGACCATGTCCGGGAAATCGGCCGCGTCGACCTTTTCCTTGAGGTCGTCCAGGACCGCCGTCGCCGTGGCCAGGGCAAAGGCAAGCTCTTCCTCGGGCGTCGCGCCGGCCTCTTGCAGATGATAGGAACAGACGTTCATCGGGTTCCATTTCGGCAGGTGCGCCCGGGTATAGGCCGCAACGTCGGTGATCATCCGCAACGAGGGTTCGGGCGGGCAGATATAAGTGCCGCGGCTGAGGTATTCCTTGATCAGGTCGTTCTGCACCGTGCCTTGCAGTTTCGTGACATCGGCCCCCTGTTCCTCGGCCACGGCGATATACAGCGCCAGCAGCCAGGGCGCCGTGGCGTTGATCGTCATCGAGGTGTTCATCTGTTCCAGCGGGATCTGGTCGAACAGGGCCGCCATGTCGCCCAGATGGCAGATCGGGACGCCGACCTTGCCGACCTCGCCCCGCGACAGGACATGGTCGCTGTCATAGCCGGTCTGGGTCGGCAGGTCGAAGGCCACCGACAGGCCGGTCTGCCCCCGGGCAAGGTTCGCGCGGTAAAGCTCGTTCGAGGCCTTCGCGGTGGAATGCCCGGCATAGGTGCGGAACAGCCAGGGGCGGTCCTTGCCATGGTCTTTCTGCGTCTGCGACATCGGCGGCCTCGTGAATCAGGGTGCGCAATTTTCTTTCGTCGGAAAGGTGATTAGCGGACAAATCTTGCCCTTGTCAATTCGCCGCGCCGCGGCATGGGTGGATTTACCGCCGCCCGCAAGCCTGCCACGCTGGGTCGATGACCCAGAGTGTCGCCGTGCCGCTATGGCTGCTGATCCTGATCCTGCTGTTCGCGGCGGTGACCTTCGCGTCGCATTTCCTGTTTCCGTCGGTGCGCTGGTTCTTTCGCAAGCGGGCCGAACGCGTGGTGGCGCGGCTGAACCGGCGCCTGGCCAAGCCGATCGAACCGTTCAAGCTGGCCCGGCGGTTCGACATGATCCAGCGGCTGATCTACGACCCGCAGGTCACCCAGGCGATCGTCGACCATGCCCGCGAGGAGGGGGTGCCCGAGAATGTCGCCTTTGAACGGGCCCGCCGGTATGCCCGCGAAATCGTGCCGGCCTTTTCGGCGAGCGCCTATTTCGGCTTCGGCACGCGGCTGGCCCGCTGGCTGAGCCGGTCGCTCTATCGTGTCCACGTCGGCCAGTTCGACCAGACGGTCTATGACGCGATCGACCCCGAGGCGACGGTGGTCTTCGTCATGAACCACCGCTCCAACATGGATTACGTGCTGGTGACCTATCTGGTCGCGCAGACCTCGGCCCTGTCCTATGCGGTGGGTGAATGGGCGCGGGTCTGGCCCTTGTCCGCGGTGATCCGGTCGATGGGCGCCTATTTCATCCGGCGCCGGTCGCGCGGGGCGCTGTATCGCCGGGTTCTGGCGCGCTATGTGCAGATGGCGACAGACGGCGGCGTGACCCAGGCCGTGTTTCCCGAAGGCGGGCTGAGCGTGACTGGCCGGCTGGGCGAACCTCGCCTTGGCATCCTGTCCTATATCGCCGCCGATCGTGACCCGACCGGGCGCGAGATCGTGTTCGTGCCGGTGGCGTTGAACTACGACTGGGTGCTGGAGGACCGGATTCTGGTGGCGGCGGCGCAGCGCGGAGACCGCCGGTTCCGGCCGCCGCGGGGTCACGGTGCCCGCGCGTTTCTGCGGCATGTCTGGCAGCGGCTGACGCGCCGTTTCGAACGGTTCGGCAGGGCGACGGTCAGTTTCGGCGCGCCGCTGTCGATGCGCGACCGGGCACCGACAGAGGAGGACGTGCTGCCGCTGGGGCGGGACCTGATGGACCGGATCGCGGCGGTGATGCCGGTGCTGCCGGTCCCGCTGGTGGCGCGCCTTCTGCTGGAGCGCAGCCTGCCCGAGCCGGCGCTGCGCGACCGGGTGCAGGAGGCGTTGCAGGCGCTGGCCGCCCGAGATGTGCCCCTGCCGCATGGCGACGCGGACCGGCTGGTCGCCGATGCGTTGGCGGTTCTGCGCCGCCGGGGCCTGGTCGTCGAGGGACCCGGCGGGGTGACCCCGGCGCCGGCCGAAATCCCGCTGTTGCACTTCTATGCCGCCTCGATCGAGGCGCATTTCGATGCGGGACGTCCGGGGCCGGGGCCGTGACCCCCAGGCATGACGCCGCGTCGCAGAAGAAATAAAGTTGCTAGAACCCGCCAATTTGCGTTGCAAAGTTTCGCATCAGATCATATCCCTCCGATACCGCGCTGATTCTGCAGTGCGGCAGAAACGCTGCTCGACAAGCCGACGGAGACAATCATGGCCCTTGATACCGTGCCGACGAAGGACCTTTACGAGATGGGGGAAATCCCGCCGCTCGGCCATGTGCCGGACCGGATGTATGCCTGGGCGATCCGCCGCGAACGCCATGGCACCCCGGACAAGTCGTTCCAGGTCGAAGTGGTCGAAACGCCCAAGCTGGACAACCATGACGTGCTGGTCCTGGTGATGGCCGCCGGCGTCAATTACAACGGCGTCTGGGCCGGCCTGGGCGAACCGATCAGCCCCTTCGACGGCCATGGCGCCCCTTATCACATCGCCGGCTCCGATGCCTCGGGGATCGTCTGGGCGGTGGGCGACAAGGTCAAGACCTGGAAGGTCGGCGACGAGGTCGTGATCCATTGCAACCAGGACGATGGCGACGACGAGGAATGCAATGGCGGCGATCCGATGTTTTCGCCCAGCCAGCGGATCTGGGGCTATGAAACCCCCGACGGCTCCTTCGCGCAATTCACCCGGGTCCAGGCCCAGCAGCTGATGCCGCGGCCCAAGCATCTGACCTGGGAGGAAAGCGCCTGCTACACGCTGACGCTGGCCACCGCCTACCGGATGCTGTTCGGGCATCACCCGCATGAGCTCAAGCCCGGCCAGAACGTGCTGGTCTGGGGCGCGTCCGGCGGGCTCGGGGTCTATGCGATCCAGCTGATCAACACCGCCGGCGCCAACGCCATCGGCGTGATCAGCGACGAGGACAAGCGCGATTTCGTCATGTCCCTGGGCGCCAAGGGCGTGATCAACCGCAAGGATTTCAACTGCTGGGGCCAATTGCCCAAGGTGAACACGCCCGAATACAAGGACTGGTTCGCCGAGGCGCGCAAGTTCGGCAAGGCGATCTGGGACATCACCGGCAAGGGTGTGAATGTCGACATGGTCTTCGAACACCCGGGCGAGGCGACCTTTCCGGTGTCGACCCTGGTCTGCAAGAAGGGCGGCATGGTGGTGATCTGCGCCGGCACCACCGGGTTCAACTGCACCTTCGACGTGCGCTACATGTGGATGCACCAGAAGCGCCTGCAGGGCAGCCATTTCGCCCATCTCAAACAGGCCGCGGCGGCGAACCGGCTGATGATGGAGCGCCGGCTGGACCCCTGCATGTCCGAGGTATTCCCCTGGGACGAGCTGCCCGAGGCGCACATGAAGATGTATCGCAACGAGCACAAGCCGGGGAACATGTCGGTGCTGGTCCAGGCGCCGCGGCCGGGGCTGCGCACGCTCGAGGACGCGGTCGAGGCCGGGCGCGGCTGACCGGACCAGCCCTGTCTGTCGGCCCTGTGGCGGCGCGTCATCCGGCGCGCCGTTTCGCTTGGTGCGGGCGTTCGCGGGCCCGCCGTCTCGTCCCTGACCGCATCCCCCATATCTGGGGGGGTGGGATTGGCGACATGACCTGTTAACGTCTTTCGTGCTAGGGTTGAAATTAAGGCTTCGTTAACTCAACGGGAAGAGAATGCGCATGGGACAGACATGGATCGTCGACGTTCTGAAGGACCTGGAAACCTTTGCGCGGGACAATGACATGCCGTTACTGGAACGGCAGTTGGGGCTTTGCGCGCAAGTGGCCCATTCCGAAGTGACGACGCGATCCCAGGGAGGGCCGGAAACGGCGGAAATCTATGGGTTGGACGGTCGACGGGTTTCTGCGCAGCCTGGAAAACGCAACAGCGCTTGAGCGGCTTCAGGATCTGATCGCCGAATTGCGCGATGCGCTGGGCGTCGCGCATATCGTCTATCACTGGGTCAGCGCCGACGGGCAGCAATATGGCTGCGGCACCTATGGGCGCGACTGGTGCATCCGATACGTGGTGGAAAACTATCTGCGCATCGACCCGGTGATCCTGGGCTGCTTCAACCGGTTCCATCCGGTGGACTGGAACCAGTTGGACTGGTCGTCGAAAGCGGCGCGGGCGTTTCGCGATGACGCGATCGCCCACGGGGTCGGCAACCAGGGCTTTTCGATCCCGGTGCGCGGCCCGGGCGGGCAATTCGCCCTGTTCACCCTGTCCGACAATGCCGATGACGCGGCCTGGGCCGACTTCACCCATGACCACCAGCGCGACCTGATCCTGATCGCGCATTTCTTCAACCAGAAGGCGCTGGACCTGGCCCAGGGCCGGCGCGAGGAACCGTCCAAGCCGCTGTCCCCGCGCGAGGTCGACGCGCTCACCTTCCTGGCCATGGGCTATGGCCGTGGCCAGGTGGCCGAGATGCTGCGGATCTCGGAGCATACGCTTCGGGCCTATATCGAAAGCGCCCGGTTCAAGCTGGGGGCGCAGAACACGATCCACGCCATCACCAAGGCGATCACCGATGGCCGGATCGTCGTCGGCGGGGCCCGGCGGCGGGCCATGGGAGCCTGGCCCGGGCTGCAACCGTCGGATGTGGAACGGCCCGAGCCCGAGCATGATGCCGCCGCCCGCACCGCGGCCGAGTAACCCTGCCTTAACCGCCGCGCGCCGCATTGCGGCGCCGTTAACCGGCCCTGCGCCAGCCTGTCCCCGACCATGGGAACAGGAGGGCCAACCATGCTGCGCTATGTCTATGCCGACGATTTGCACCGTTTTCCGCGCCTGGCGGACCAGATGTTCCGCCATCGTGCGGCGCAATTCCACGACCGCCTGGGATGGGAGGTGTCGGTCGACGGCGCGGGGCATGAACGCGACGAATACGACGACAAGAACCCGCTCTACGTGATCTGGCAGACGGCCGATGGCGGCCATGGCGGCTCCATGCGGTTCCTGCCGACCACCGGCGACACCATGGTCAACGACCATTTCCGCCACCTTGCGGGGGCCGAGATCCGGTCCCCGTTGATCTGGGAATGCACCCGGTTCTGCCTGGCGCCGGGCGCCGAGGGTCGGGTGGCGGCGGCGCTGATGGTCGCCTGCGGAGAGCTGATGCGCGGGTTCAGCCTGGAGCACATGATCGGTGTCTTCGACGCGCGGATGGTGCGGATCTATGGCCGGATCGGGGCCGCGCCCGAGGTGCTGGGCCGGCAGGGCTGCGGGCGCGGGATGATCGCGGTGGGCCTGTGGTCCTATGCCGCGGCGGATCGGGGCCGGGTCTTTGCCCGGGCCGAGCTGGACCCGATCGTCAGCGAGGCCTGGTTCCGGCAGGGTTTCGGCCGGCCGATCGAGGCGCCGGCGGCGATGGCGGGCTAGAGCGACGCCGTCGCGGGGGGCGCTGCCCCCCGTCGCCTGCGGCGACCCCCCCCGAGGTATTTTCGGGACAAAGGCACCAGGGGGGTTCTGGCCCCTGATGCGCGGCGCGGCTATGGTCGCGCCATGGCCGTTCCCGCTCCGACCTTTTCCGACGACCAGGCCGAGGCCTGGGACGCCATCGCCGAGGCGCTGCGCGGGTTCGGCGTCGATCTGGATGCGGGCGAGGTGACCGGTCCCGGCGATGGCGGGCCGGGCCAGCTGACCCGTGCCGTGCTGGGCAAGGCGGGCAGCGGCAAGACCCTGCTTCTGGCGCAGCTCTACCGCGCGCTGCGCGAGGCCGGGGCCAAGGTCGTCTCGGGCGATTGGGAGGGGCGGGGCGGCCGCGACCGGCGCAGCGTCGCGATCCTGGCGCCGACCAACAAGGCCGCCAGCGTATTGCGGGCGCGTGGCGTGCCGGCGACCACGATCCACCGGATCATCTATTCGCCGGTCTATGACCCGGAATACGAGAAAGTCGCCGAATGGCTGGCCGGTGACGGCGACAAGCCGCAGATCGAGGGGCTGACCGAACAGGCGCTGGACCGGGCCTGGGCGTCCTACCAGGCCCACGAATCCGTGCCCGCGGCGCTGGCGGCGGCGGGCCTGCGCGGCAGCGATTTCATCACCGGCTGGAAGCGGCGGGAGGAGCCGCTGGATATCGGGCTGGTCGACGAAAGCTCGATGCTGGACGCGCGCCAGCTGGAGGATCTGCAGGAGATCTTTCCCGCCCTGGTCCTGTTCGGCGATCCGGCGCAGCTGCCCCCGGTCAAGGCCGAGGGCGGCGGCATGGTGTTCGACAGCCTGCCCGCCACCCATCGCCACGAATTGCACCGGGTGCACCGGCAAGCCGCGGACAACCCGATCCTGGACCTGGCCCATGCCCTTGGCGACCCCGGGCTTGATTTCCACGATTTCGAACAGATGATCGAGGATATCGCGCGTCGCGACGACCGCGTGGTTCATGCCCAGCGGGTCGAGGCCGACCTGATGGCGCGCTCGCCCGTCCTGGTCTGGCGCAACGCCACGCGGATCCGGCTGATCCATGCCTTTCGCGGGGCCTTCGGCGCGCCCGAGGACGCCCTCATGCCCGGAGAGCCGCTGATCTGCGACGGGATCGAACTGCCGATCAAGCACCGCAAGAAGCGGCTCGACCTGGAGGCGCGGGGGCTGATCAAGGGGGCGCAGGCGGTCTATCTGGGGCCCGGTCGCAAGCCGGGCTTTTCGCGGCTGCATCTGTTCGGCGCAGAGGAACCGCAGGTCAGCGCCGCGTCGATCGTCAAGATCGAGCATGACGGCGACGAAGAACCCTTCATCCCCTTCGCCGCGCGGATGGGCGCGACCTTCCTGCATGGCGCGGCGGTGACGATCCACAAGGCGCAGGGGTCGCAATGGGACACCGTGCAGGTCTTTGCCCCCGACATCTTCGTCGCCAGCCGGATGGGGCGGGTCGAGGCCGGCCAGCCGCTGTGGAAACGGCTGGCCTATGTGGCGATCACCCGGGCCGAGCGGGAATTGCGCTGGGTGGTGCGCAACCGCCTGTCCCGGCCGACCGGCCCGCTGACGATCGACGACCTGGCCGGCGCGCCGGCGCCGCTGACCCTGGAGGCCGAGGCATGAAGGGTATCGTCATTACCGGTGCCAGTTCCGGAATCGGCCGGGCCTGTGCCGAGCGGTTCCTGCAGGCCGGTTGGCGCGTCGGGCTGGTGGCGCGACGGGCCGAGGCGCTGGAGGTGATCGCCGCCGGACAACCGGGGGCCGAAATCCTGCCGGCCGACGTGACCGATGACGCGGCCGTGGATGCGGTGTTCACCCGTTTCGCCGCGGGCGGGCGGCTGGATTGCCTGTTCAACAATGCCGGCATCTTCACCCCCGCCGCGCCGCTGGACGAGATCGCGGTCGCGGATTGGCGCCGGGCGGTCGATGTGAACCTGACGGGCATGTTCCTGTGCGCCCGGGCGGCCTTTGGCACCATGCGGCGCCAGGATCCGCGCGGCGGGCGGATCATCAACAACGGCTCGGTCAGCGCCCATGTGCCGCGGCCCGGCGCGGCGCCCTATACCGCGACCAAACATGGTGTGACCGGCCTGACCCGGCAGATCGCGCTGGACGGGCGCGACCATGATATCTGCGGCAGCCAGATCGATATCGGCAATGCGGAGACCGACATGCTGCGCGCCCTGGCCGCGAAAGCCGAGGCGCGGGGCGAGGTGCCGCCGCCGATGATGGATGTCGCCCATGTGGCCGAGGCGGTTCTGGCGATGGCCGCCCTGCCGCTGACCGCGAATGTGCTGTTCCAGACCCTGATGGCGCCGAAGATGCCCTTTGTCGGGCGCGGCTAGAGCATGTCGCGGCGAATGGGACCTGCCGGACATGCTTTGACACCTTGACATCGCAGGTCCGCGTCGCGCAAAACCGGTGCCCGCTTTTGCGCGACGTGCTCTAGCGCTGCAGCGCGCGGAACGCGGCCGAGGCGCCCCAGCCGGCGGCGATGGCGATGGCCAGCGACATCAGCCCGTAAAGCAGCGACCGTTCATGCGCCATGTTGTAAAGCCAGCGTTCGAGGCCCACCTTCTTGACCCCGATCCTGGTCTCGTAGATGTCGACGACCCGGCCGTCGCGGGTCAGGAAGATGCGGGTGCGATAATCGCCCTCGGTCAGGTTGGCGGGCAGGGTGATTCGGGCGTTGAACAGCGTGTCCTGGTCGATATGGACCGCGCCTTCGAGCACCTGGTAGAGTCCCGCCCCGGCCCGGATGCGGATCAAGGCCTGGGTGAAGGCGCGGGTGCCTTCGATGCCGCCCCCCAGGGCGCGGATCGCCCGGGGGATGGTGATCGAATGGGTCAGGTCCTCGGAGGCGGCCAGCACCTCGTCCAGCGGGCCGGTGGTGGCGACCGCATAGAACGAGGGCGCCGTCGTGATCTCGGCCGAGGCGACATTGGCCCAGATGCCCATGACGCGGCCCTTGCGGCGCACGGTGACGGGCAGGGACGGGCCGGCGACGGTGACGATCACGTCGAGGCTGCCGGGGTCGATCACCGGGACCTCGCGCTTGACCGCGCCGAAGATCAGGATGTCCGAGCCTTCGAAGGTCGCGGTGATCGCCACTTCGTCGCGGCTCAGGCCCAGCACGACCTGTTCCGCCGCCGCCGGCAGCGGCAGCAGCAGCAGAAGGGACAGAAGCAGCGCCCGCATCAATGTCCCGCCGTCGATGCGATGTCGTAAAGCTCGGTCGGGGTCAGAAGCAGATCGAGCGCCAGCTTGCCGCAGACCAGCAGCACCATCCCGGCCAGCAGGATGCGCAATTGTTCGGCCTTCAGTTTGGTTCCGATCCGCGTGCCGATCTGCGCCCCGATCACGCCGCCCACCAGCAGCAGCACCGCCAGCACGATGTCGACGGTCTGGTTGGTGGTCGCGTGCAGCAAGGTGGTGAAGCCGGTGACGAAGATGATCTGGAACAGCGAGGTGCCGACGACCACCTTGGTCGGCATCCCCAGCAGGTAGATCATCGCCGGCACCATGATGAAGCCGCCGCCGACCCCCATGATCGCCGCCAGCACGCCGACGGAAATCCCCACCAGGATCGGCGGGATGACCGAAATATACAGCCCCGAGACACGGAATTTCATCTTGAACGGCAGGCTGTGCACCCAGGTATGCCGCCGGCGCTGGGGCGGGGCCGCGCTGCGCGACCGGCGCATCGCCCGCAGGCTTTCGATGAACATCAGCCCGCCGATCACGCCCAGGAAAACGACATAGCACAGCCGCACCAGCAGATCGACCTGGCCCAGGCTTTTCAGGTAGTTGAACAGCACCACGCCCATTGCGGCGCCGATCAGCCCGCCGATCAGCAACACCACGCCCATGCGCAGATCGACGGTCTTGCGGCGCAGATGGGCCAGCACGCCGGAAAAGGACGAGGCGACGATCTGGTTCGCCTCGGTCGCCACCGCCACGGCGGGCGGAATGCCGATGAAGAACAGCAGCGGCGTCATCAGGAACCCGCCGCCGACGCCGAACATCCCCGACAGCACGCCGACGATCCCGCCCAGGCCGACCAGCAGGAAGGCATCGACGGAAACCTCGGCAATGGGGAGGTAGATCTGCATGTCCCTCCTTAGGCGCCGTATGGGGGCGGTTTCAACGGTCAATCCAGCGAAGTGGCGGTGAAAATCCGTCACGCCGGATCACAGGGCGCCGGATCACAAACCGGGCAGCGCGGCGCGCAGCACCTTTTCCAGCTTGGCCGCGCCCAGGGGGGCCATGGCCTTGGTATGGTCGTGGCTGATCGCCTCGTCCGACAATCCCGCGGCCATGTTGGTGATGGTCGAGATCGCCGCGCAGCGCAGCCCCAGGAAGCGGGCCAGGATGACCTCCGGCACGGTCGACATGCCCACCGCATCGGCGCCGAGGGTGCGGATCGCCCGAATCTCGGCCGGGGTTTCGAAGCTGGGGCCGGAATACCAGGCATAGACGCCGTCGCGCAGCGCGACCCCGGAGGCCCTGGCCCCGGCGCGCAGGGTGTCGGCCATGGTCGGGTCATAGGCATCGGTCATCGGCACGAAGCGCGCCTCGGTCGGCTCGCCGATCAGCGGGTTGAGGCCCGAGAAATTGATGTGATCGCGCAGCAGCATGATGCTGCCGGTGGGCATGTCGGGGTCCAGCGATCCGGCCGCATTGGTGGCGATCAGCTTGCCCGCGCCCAGTTCGCGCAGCACCTCCAGCGGCAGGCGCATGACATCCGCCCGGCCGGTTTCGTAGTAATGCGCCCGGCCGCCGAAAACCGCGACCCGGACCCCTTCCAGGTTGCCGATCACCAGTTGCGGCACGTGGCCCGACACGCCGGCATGGGGGAAACCCTCCAGCTCGGAATAGGGGATGGCGATGCCGTCCACCGCGCCGGCCAGGTGGCCCAGCCCCGACCCCAGCACCAGCCCGACCGAAACCGGCGCCGATCCGGCGACGGCCCGGATATGGGCGGCAAGTTCAGCGCTCCTTGACATAGGGCTGGCCTCCGGCACGGGGCGGGATCGCCTTGCCGACAAAGCCGGCCAGGACGACAACCACCAGGACATAAGGAAGCGACTGGATGAGTTGCGACGGGATCTTGATGGTTTCGGTCAGCCCGCCGAACAGGCCCGCGCCTTCGGCCCCCGCGGCATTGCCCCAGACCAGCAGCGCCAGCACGGCAAAGACCGCTGCCAGGCCGCCCATGACCAGCTTGTCCACGATCTCGCGGCGCAGCCCGTAATGGATCAGCCCCGCCGCGGCGACCAAAAGGGCCGCGATGATCCAGACCGCGCCCACCTGGATGTTCTGGAACCGCGTGTCGATGGCGAAGAACAGCCCGAACAGCAAACAGGCCCCCAGCGCCTGCCAGGGCCGCCACTTGGCAAAGATCAGCGCGGCCAGGGCGATGAAGCCCCGGTTGGCGGTCATGTCCTTGGTGAAGTTCGCCTGCACGGCGGTCGACAGATAGGCCCCGGCGATGCCGCACAGCACCCCGGCGATGATCACGGCGCTGTAGCGCATCCGCACCACCGACACGCCGGCGGTGTCGACCGAGGCGGGGTTTTCCCCCACCGCCCGCAGCCGCAGCCCGAACCGGGTGCGGAACAGCACCCACCAGGTCAGCGGCACCGTCAGCAACCCGATATAGACCAGGATCGAATGGCCCGAGATGAACTCGGAATAGATCTGCATCAGCGGGCTGGCCTGGATCTTTTCGCGGACCGTGCCCAGGGCGCCGGGCAGGTCGATCCCTTCGAACCGGGCGGCGCCGGACAGCGACGGGGTGCGCCCGCCCTGGGCGAACCAGCCCTCGGCCACCACCACGGTCAGACCGGCGGCCAGGAAGTTGATCGCGACCCCGGAAATCAGCTGATTGCCGCGGAAGGTGATCGAGGCCAGCCCGTGGATCAGCGACAGGAAGACCGAGATGCCGATCCCCGCCAGCAACCCGATCCAGGCCGAGCCGGTGACGAAGGCCACCGCGGCGGCCAGAAAGGCCGCGGCCAGCATCTTGCCCTCGAGCCCGATATCGAAGATGCCCGCGCGTTCGGAAAACAGCCCCGCAAGACAGGCCAGAAGCAGCGGCATGGCGTTGCGGATCGTGGCGTCGGCCAGGGTGACGAAGGTGTAGAAATCCATCGCTTACGCCTCCGACCGGGCGCCGCGCCGGACCTGGGCGAACAGCCCTTCCAGCGGTTTGCGCACCATGTTGTCCAGCGCCCCGGTGAACATCACCACCAGCGCCTGGATCACGATCACGATCTGCACCGGCACGTTGGTATCCGAAGCCAGCTCGGACCCGCCCTGGAACAGCGCCCCGAACAGCAGCGCGGCCAGGGCGATGCCGACCGGGTGGTTGCGCCCCATCAGGGCCACGGCGATCCCGATGAACCCGGCCCCGCCGGCGGCATTGTCGACCAGTTGCGGCGTGTTGGCGCCCAGCGTGTTGTTGACCGCCATCATCCCCGCAAGCCCGCCCGAGATCAGCAGCGCGATCATCGTGATCCGGGTCGCGTCGATCCCGGCATAGCGCGCGGCGGGCTGGGATTTGCCGAAGGCGCGGATTTCATAGCCCAGCCGGGTGCGCCAGATCAGCGCCCAGACGCCCACACAGGCGGCGATCGCCAGGAACAGGGTGATATTCGCCGGCGAGGTGCCGAAGGCGTTCGACCCGAAGGCCTGCGCGATATCGTTGAGCGACGGGATATGGGTCGCCTGCGGGAACACGTCCGAGGCGACCTGCATCGCGCCTTCGGGCCGCAGCACGTTGTTGAGCATGTAGATCAGCAGCCCCGAGGCCATGCCGTTGAACATGATCGTGGTGATCACGATATGGCTGCCGCGCCGGGCCTGCAGATAGGCCGGCACCGATACCCACAGCGCGCCGAAAGCCGCCGACATCGCCACCGCGGCGACCAGCGCCAGCGACCAGTGCGGCCAGGGGATGACCAGACAGGCCACGGCCACGCCCAGCCCGCCCAGCAGGGCCTGCCCCTCGCCGCCGATATTGAACAGCGCCCCGTGGAACGCCACCGCCACGGCCAGCCCGGTGAAGGTGAAATTGGTGGCGTAGAACAGCGTGTAGCCGATATTGTTCGAGGATCCGAAAGCGCCCTCGACCATCTGCTGCAGCGCTTCCCACGGGTTCTGTCCCACGGCGACGAAGACCAGGATCGAGATGATCCCGGCCAGAAGCAGCGACACCAGCGGCACCAGCACCACGTCGGCCCATTTCGGCATTCCGGACATCGCTCACACCTCCTTGCTGGCGTCGCCACCGGCATAGGCCAGCTGTTCCTGGACCTCTTCGACCGAATGTTCGGCATCGGTATCGGTGATCCCGGCCATCAGCAGGCCCAGTTCCCGTTCGTCGGTCTGCTCGGGCAGGCGTTCGCCCATGATCCGGCCGTCGAACATCACCGCGATGCGGTCCGACAGGCCGAGGATCTCGTCCAGCTCGACCGAGACCAGCAGGATCGCCTTGCCCTGGTCGCGCAGCTTGATCAGCTGCTGATGAATGAACTCGATCGCGCCGATATCGACGCCGCGGGTCGGCTGGCCGACCAGCAGCAGATCGGGGCTGCGTTCGATCTCGCGGGCCAGGACGATCTTTTGCTGGTTGCCGCCGGAAAAGCTGTCCGCCGGCAATTCCGGGTCCGGCGGGCGCACGTCGAAGCGTTTCATCTTGGCGGCGGTTTCGGTGCGGATCGCGGTATTGTCCATCAGCAGCCGGCTTTTCTGGTAGGCCGGGTCGTGCTGGTAGCCGAAGATCATGTTCTCCCAGGCGTGGAAATCCATGATCAGACCTTCGCGCTGGCGGTCCTCGGGGACATGGGCGATGCCCCGGGCGCGGCGCGACTGGCCGTCGGAACGGGTGCCCGTCAGGTCGATCGGATCGCCGTTGACGCGGATTTCGCCGGTGGCGACCTCGTAGCCGCCCAGCACTTCCAGCAATTCCGACTGCCCGTTGCCGGCGACCCCGGCCAGGCCCAGGATCTCGCCCGCGCGGATTTCGAAACTGACGTCCTTGACCCGGTGGACGCCGCTGCTGTCGGTGATGTTCAGGTCGCGCACCTGCAGCACCACCGCGCCCGGTTTCGCCGGCGTCTTGTCGACCCGCAGCAGCACCTTGCGGCCGACCATCAGCTCGGCCAGTTCGGTCGGGCTGGTGTCCGCGGTCCTGACCGTAGCCGTCATCTCGCCGCGGCGCATCACGCTGACCGTATCGGTGATCTCCATGATCTCGCGCAGCTTGTGGGTGATCAGGATGATCGTCTTGCCCTCGGCCTTGAGCCGCCCGAGGATGCGGAACAGCTGGTCGGCCTCGGCCGGGGTCAGCACTCCGGTGGGTTCGTCCAGGATCAGGATTTCCGCCTGGCGATACAGCGCCTTGAGGATCTCGACCCGCTGCTGCATGCCGACGCCGATATCGTCGATCACCGCGTCGGGATCGACCTTCAGCCCGTAATCCTCGGACAGGGCCTGCAATTCCTTGCGCGCCTTGGCCAGGGACGGTTTCAGCAGGGCGCCGTCCTCGGCCCCGAGGATCACGTTTTCCAGCACGGTGAAGTTCTGCACCAGCTTGAAATGCTGGAACACCATGCCGATCCCGGCGCTGATCGCGGCCTGGCTGTCGGGGATCTGGGTCGCGCGGCCGTTGATGAAGATCTCGCCCGCATCGGCCTTGTAGAAGCCATAGAGGATCGACATCAGCGTCGACTTGCCGGCACCGTTTTCCCCGATGATGCCGTGGATCGTGCCCGGCATCACCCGGATCGAGATGTCCTTGTTGGCCTGGACCGGCCCGAAGGCCTTGGAAATGCCCTTCAGCTCGATCGCCGGTGTCTCGCTCATCCCATGTCCCCCGATGGGCTGCATCTGGTGCAGTCAGGGCCGCGCCGATCGCCCGGCGCGGCCCCGTTTTCGTCAATCCCGGTGCACGGGGATCAGAATTCGATCGCCGGGCAGGTTTCGTCGGACATGTAATCGTGGACCATCAGCGACCCGTCCGAGATCGCGGCTGCCGCCTCCTCGACCGCGGCCCGCATCTCGTCGCTCAGCAGGGCCTCGTTGAACTCGTCCACGGCATAGCCGACACCGCCATTGGCGACACCCATGACCACCAGGCCGGTTTCGACCTCGGGGCCGGCGGTGAAGGCGTCGTGGACCGCGTTGTCGACGCGCTTGACCATCGAGGTCAGGACCGAACCGGGCTGCAGGTAGTTCTGGTTGCTGTCGACACCGATCGAGAAGATGCCTTCATCCGCGGCGGTCTGCAGCACGCCGACGCCGGTGCCACCGGCGGCGGCATAGACCACGTCGGCGCCCTGGGTGATCTGGGCGATGGTCAGTTCCGACCCCTTGACCGGGTCGTTCCAGGCGGTCGGCGTGGTGCCGGTCATGTTGGCGATGACCGTGGCGTCGGGATTGGTCGCCAGCACGCCCTGGGCATAGCCGCAGCCGAATTTGCGGATCAGCGGGATGTCCATGCCGCCGATGAAGCCGACGGTATCGGTTTCCGAGGCCATGGCGGCCAGCATGCCGACCAGGTAGGACCCCTCGTGTTCGTTGAACACCACCGACCGCACGTTGGGCGCATCCACGACCATGTCGATGATCACGAAAGTGGTGTCGGGATAGTCACCGGCCGCCTCGGCCAGCGGGGTGCCCCAGGAAAAACCGGCCATCACGATCGGGTTGTGGCCGGCTTCGGCGAAGCGGCGGATCGCCTGTTCGCGCTGGGCATCGGACTGGATCTCGAAATCGGCGTATTCGCCGCCGGTCTCCTCGGCCCAACGCTGGGCGCCGTTGAAGGCGCTTTCGTTGAAGCTCTTGTCGAACTTGCCGCCGAGGTCGAAGATGATCGCGGGTTCGGCGAACGCGCCGCCGGCGGTCAGGGCCAGCACGGCGGAGGCGCCGAGAAATGTCTTCATCAGGGTCATTCTAGTCTCCCAGGTCGGTTGTACGGGGTCTTTCCGGGCCATCGCCCCGCCCCGCGAAACGGGCTGATCGTTTCGATCATTGCGGAATAAGGCAACGGGGCGCGACAAGCGTCAACCGCTTTTTCCGCGACTTGGCCAAGGCTTGGCGATTGACTCGTGGTCAAAGCCTGCGATGCAGGCACAGGGCCGTCACCGCGTTCCGGTAGTAGTTGCGCCGCTCGGAGAATGGGGTGAAGCCGGCCCGGGCGTACAGGGCGATCGCCGGGGCATTGTCGGCGGCGACGTCCAGGAACAGGGTGCGGACGCCCCGGGCGGCCTCCTCGGCCAGCGCCGTGGCGAGCATCGCGGTCGCAGCGCCTTGCCCCTGGCGGTCGGGATGGGTGGCCAGGGTCAGCACCTCGGCCTCGTCGCCGATGCGGCGAATCACGGCAAAGCACCCGGCATCGCCGTGGATGGTGACCTTCGGGTCGGCCAGGTAGCGGGCGAAATCTTCCGCCGGCCAGGCGTCATCGGCCCCGAAGGCGGCCGCATGGGTGGCGGCCAGCGCCTGCGGCGTCACGGCAGGATCACCGGCGCCGGATCGCGGGGCGGGGCGGCATCGGCGGGGCGGACATAGAGCGGGGCCGGCGCGACCGGCGTTTCGCGCCCGCAGCACAGCCGCCATTCGGCGCAGCGCACCAGCCTGCGGCCGATATCCTCGATCCGGGCGGGGGCGGCCTCGGCGTCGAACGCACCGGCGATCTGGTCGGCGCGGTGGCCGCGGACGCGCATGGTCACCGGCAGACGCAGGTCCGGGGGCGGGTCGGTCGGGTCGATCAGCCGGGGCGCAGCAATCGGTTTGCCATGGCGGAAGGGTTGCACATAGGCCTGGTCGCGGGGGGCCGGCAGGCAGACGATCTCGGCCGGGTGGGCGCCAAGGCCCGTCGGGTCGCGCATCAATTCGAACGACGACACCCCGATGGCCGGTATCCCCAGGGCCAGGGCAAGCCCCCGCGCGGCGCTTACCGAAATGCGGATGCCGGTGAAATTGCCCGGACCGATCCCGACGGCGATGGCATCCAGATCCTGCCAGGCAAGGCGGCACTCGGCCAGCATGGCTTCGAGCATGGGCATGAGATGTTCGGCCTGGCCGCGCCCCATCTCGACATGACGCTCGGCCCGGACCGCGCCGTCCGACAGCAAAGCGGCGGCGCAATGCGCCGCCGATGTGTCGAAACCCAGAATGACGGGGTCAGGCCGCAACCGGCCGCACCTCGACCACTTCGGGGATGTAGTGCCGCAGCAGGTTCTCGATCCCCATCTTGAGCGTCAGGGTCGAGGACGGGCAGCCGGCGCAGGCGCCCTGCATGTGCAGATAGACGATGCCCCGGTCGAAGCCATGAAAGGTGATGTCGCCGCCGTCCTGGGCCACGGCCGGCCGCACGCGGGTATCGAGCAATTCCTTGATCTGGTTGACGATGTCGCTGTCTTCGCCGTCATGTTCGGCATGGGCGGCCTTTTGCTGGCCCTCCATCAGCACCGGGGCGCCGGACTGGAAATGTTCCATGATCGCGCCCAGGATGGCGGGCTTGATATGGTCCCATTCGACGCTGTCGGCCTTGGTCACGGTGACGAAATCGGTGCCCAGGAACACGCCCGACACGCCCTTGACCGCAAACAGCCGCGCCGCCAGCGGCGATGGCCCCGAGGTTTCGGGGCTGGGGAAATCGGCGGTGCCGGTGTCCAGCACGGTCTGTCCGGGCAGGAATTTCAGCGTTGCCGGGTTCGGGGTGGATTCGGTCTGAATGAACATCTGGGGCCAACCTTTTCTGTCGGGAATGATATGCGCCTCGACGGCGCCCGAGTCAAGGTTTGGAACGATTCTAAGCACCGGGCCGGCCCCGCAGGACCGGCCCGGTGCGGCGGCGTGTCCGCGTCACATCGAAAGGTCGAGTTCGAACATGTCGACTTCTTCGCCATCGACGACCATCACGGCCAGAACATCGCCCTGCACCGGCATGCCGAGGGGGATGAGGACATCGCTGTTGGCGCCTTGCGAAATCTCGGTGCTGCCCAGCAGCATGCCGCGTTCGCCGGCATGGTAATCATAGACCTGGATCAGGCCATCGGCATCCGCGCGCACGGTGTCGAGCGTGATCGTTTCGGGGGATTCGACCTTGTCGCCCTGGAAGGCGATGTAGTTGTCGGCCAGTGCGGCGCCGGCAAAGGCGGTGGCGGTGGCGGTGGCAAGGGTCAGAATGCGGAACATGTGCAATCTCTCCTTTTCATTTTCTCTTCAACTCCGCGGGCGGCGTATCCGGCCCGCGGTCGTGACCTATAGATGCGCCGTGCATGCCCCGGGAAAAGGGCGCGGCACCTCACGATTTTACCACCGTCTTTGATGCGGTTCGGGGGTTGACGGCGTCGGGCATCAAGCAAGAGCGCGCCGACCGGGGCCGGCGCGCTCACGATCGGGCGGTCTCAGCGCGCGATATCAAGCTCGAACGTGTCGACCACCTGGCCGTTCACCGTCAGCACAGCGATGACATCGCGGACCGGGGAGGTCCCCAGATTGACCCGCACATCGGAGTTGGCGCCGGCATTGACGGCAGCGCTGCCCAGCAGAACGCCCTGTTCGGCGGTGTGGAAGTCGTAGATTTCGATCACGCCATTGCCGGCGGCGCGCACGGTGTCGAGGGTGACGACACTGCCGCGGTCGAGCATGTCGCCCTGAAAGCCGATATAGCTGTCGGCGGCGAAAGCGGCGCCCGACAGGGCGATGGTGGCGGCGGTGGCGAGGGTCAGTTTGCGGAACATGGGGTATCCTTTCATGGGGTCTGTTGTGTGGACGGCGCGGACGTTCGCCGCGTCGATGAGGAACAGATGGGCATTGCCACGATCCCGGGAAGGTCCTGATCGTTCACGGAAAATCGCGCGCAAAGTGAACCGCGCGGGGGCTTGAATATCAGGGCAAGCACCCTGTTGCGGGGTTCTGCGCATCCGCGCACGATCCCGGCCTCCGTCGCGCACCGAAGCCGCGATCTTCGTATCGCCGGGGCGTGAACCCGCGGCGGGTGCGGGCTTGCGCAGGTCGGCTGTGCGCAGATCAGGTAATCGCTTCGAGCCGTTCCTTGGACAGGTCGCCGGGCACGATGGTCAGCGGGATCGGCAGGGTTCCGGCGGATTTCATCAGCTGCGAAATCAGCGGCCCCGGCCCCTTTTTGCCGGTCGCGGCGCCCAGGACGATGACGCCGATGTCCGGGTCCTCGG
Source organism: Rhodobacteraceae bacterium HLUCCA08 (assembly GCA_001314655.1). Classification (GTDB taxonomy): domain Bacteria; phylum Pseudomonadota; class Alphaproteobacteria; order Rhodobacterales; family Rhodobacteraceae; genus Salibaculum. The sequence goes on from LJSF01000043.1 coordinate 330,095, forward strand.
TGATCTGGGCCAGGATCTCGGTCAGGGTCTCGCCTTCGCGGATCACCAGTTCGGGGTCGACGCCCTGCCGGTCACGCATCCACTTGGCGAAGACCTCGAAATGCACCTCGATCCGTTCGCGGGCCTCGGCGCGCATGATGTCGCCGACGCCGATCCAGTGATTGAACTCCTCGGGCGGGATGATCGACAGCACCGCGACCCCCCCACCGGTGTTCGCGGCGCGCATCGCGGCGAACCGCATCGCGTTCAGGCATTCGCGGCTGTCGTCGAGTATGACGAGGAATTTGCGCATCGGTCGGGTCCTCCCGGTCGGGGATCATGGTCCAAGCCGTCGCCGCTGGCAATGGCCGTTACCCGGTCGAGGCCGCCCAATCCCAGTAAAGCGCGCGCGCCCGCCGGGTCACCGGGCCGACCTGGTAGGACAGGTCGTCGAAGGCGGTGACCGGTGTGACCTTGTTCATGTTGCCGGACAGGAACAGCTCGTCCGCGGCGCGGGCATCGTCGAAGCTCAGCACGGTTTCGTGAACGGTGATTCCATCGGCGCGCAGGTTGGCGATATGCCGGGCGCGGGTGATGCCGGCCAGGAAGGTGCCGTTGGGGATCGGGGTGAACACCTCGCCATCCTTGACCAGGAACACGTTGGCCGTCGCGCTTTCGGCCAGGTTGCCCATGGCATCGGCCACCAGCGCGTTGTGGAACCCGCGCGACGCGGCCTCGGCCAGCATCCGGGCATTGTTGGGGTAAAGACAGCCGGCCTTGGCATTGACCACCGCATCCTCCAGCACCGGGCGGCGGAACCGGGTGGTGGTGACGCGCACCGCATGGTCCTGCGGCGCCATCGGGATTTCCTCGAGGCAGATCGCGAAACCGGGCGGGCCGTCGCCGGGCACGATCGCCGAATGGCCGCCGGCGATGCCCCAGTACATCGGCCGGATATAGACCGCGGCGTCCGGGGCATAGGCCGTCAGCCCCTCTTTCACGATCTCCACCATCGTGGCGGCGTCGATATGGGGCGTCAGCATCAGCGCCTCGGCCGAGCGGTTCACCCGTTCGCAATGCCGGTCCAGGTCCGGGGTCAGGCCATGGGCATGGCGGGCGCCGTCGAACACCCCCGACCCCAGCCATGCGCCATGATCCGCGGCGCGGATGATCATCGCGTCGCCATCATGCCAGCGCCCGTCGACCCAGGTGCGGATATTCGTGCCGGTGGCCATCTGGCGTCCCTTCCCTCGATTGTCGCGGGGACGGTAGGCGCGGGGCGCGAAAAGGTCCAGTGAGGGATCGGCGCCCGGGCAGGCAGGAACCCGGGCGCCAGGGGAACACCGGCCGGGACGAGCCGATGGGTAGGCCCGGCAACCGGACAAGGCCGCGGGGCGTCGGACAGTCGGGGCCGGGGCGGGCCCTAACTGGGGTCGACCATGGGCCGAGTCGGATTCAGTTTTGTGACGCGGTCAGGCCGTGGTGTCGCGGCCCTCGGCCAGCAGCGCGGCGACATCCGGCGGCGCATCGTGCAAGGCCAGCGCAGCTTGCGCGACGCGGGGCCAGTCGCGGGGCGCGTGGTCGCGGCCAGGCGCGATCCCGTTGCATTGCGGATCGCGCAGAGGGACGGCCTCGGGCACCTCATGGCCGGCGGCGCAGCGCGCGGAATGACGGCCGCCAGCACCCGCGCCACCGCGCCGCCCGGGACGGCACGGTCAGGCAGCGCCCCGTCACGACCCGTCAGTCGCGCAGCAATCCGACGATGTCATAGGTCCGCGCCAGGACCGGGGCGGCGATGGCGCGGGCCCGGTCGGCCCCGGCGGCGAGCGTCCGGTCGATTTCCGCGGGATCGTCCAGCAACCGCCGCATCTCGGTCGAGATCGGCGCCAGCTTGTCGACCGCCAGATCGGCCAGGGCCGGCTTGAACCTGCCCCAGCCCTCGCCGCCGAATTCGGCCAGCACCGCCTCGGCGCCGGTATCGGCCAGGGCGGCATAGATATCGATCAGGTTCTTGGCCTCGGGCCGGTCGGCCAGGTCGGCCGGCGCCTCGGGCAGGGGTTCGGGATCGGTGCGGGCCTTGCGGAACTTTTTCGCGATCGTGTCGGCATCGTCCAGCATGTTGATCCGTTCCATGTCGCTGTCGCCCGACTTGGACATCTTTTTCGACCCGTCGCGCAGGTTCATCACCCGCATGCCGGGGCCTTCGATCACCGGTTCGGTCAGGGGAAAGAAATCGACCTTGTAATCATGGTTGAACTTCGCGGCGATGTCGCGGGTCAGCTCCACATGCTGTTTCTGATCCTCGCCCACCGGCACATGGGTGCCGTGATAGAGCAGGATGTCCGCCGCCATCAGCGCCGGATAGGCATAAAGCCCCAGCGACGCCTTTTCGGCATTCTTGCCGGCCTTGTCCTTGAACTGGGTCATCCGGTTCATCCAGCCGACCCGGGCGACGCAATTGAAGATCCAGGCCAGCTCTGCGTGTTCGGCGACGCGGGCCTGGTTGAACAGGATCGAACGCGCGGGATCGATGCCGCTGGCCAGCATGCCGGCGGCGACCTCGCGGGTGGCGTCGCGCAGCTCGGCCGGGTCCTGCCAGACGGTGATCGCGTGCATGTCGACGACGCAATAGACCGTCTCCATCCCGTCGTCCTGCATCGCCACCCAGCGCTTGATCGCGCCCAGGTAATTGCCAAGGGTCAGCCCGCCCGAAGGCTTGATCCCCGAAAACGCGCGCGGGGTGAAGGTGGTCTGGGTCATGGGTCCCGTCCGATCACTGGATTTCACGGTCGGAACCGCTTACCCATGGGCCAAGGGGGCGTCAACAGCCCCACCAGACAAGGCGAGGCCGATGCAGTCCGAAAGCCCCTTCAACGCCATCCCCCCGGTGCCGCTGGCGCTGGTCATCCTGATCTTCGGGATCGAGCTGGTCTTTACCGCCGGGTCCAGCGGCTATGTCGCCGGCAACAGCGGCCTTGGCTGGCGCTCCGCGGCGATCCAGGATTGGGGGTTTTCGCCCGGGGTGCTGCAATGGATCGTCGAGCGCGGCGATTATTCGGTCGGCTGGCTCAAGCGTTTCGTCACCTACGGCTTCCTCCATGGCAGCTTTACCCATGCGCTCTGGGCCGCGGTCCTGTTGCTGGCGCTGGGCAAATATGTCGGCGAGGTCTATCGCCCGGTGCCCTTCGCGATCCTGTTCTTCGCCAGCCTCATCATCGGTGCGCTGGTCTATGCACTGCTCAGCCCGCGCAACATGGCCCTGATCGGGGCCTATCCGGGGATCTACGGGCTGATCGGGGCCTATACCTACATGATGTGGCTGACCCTGGGGCAGCTGGGCGAGAACCAGATCAAGGCCTTCACCCTGATCGGCATGCTGCTGGGGATCACCCTGGTCTTTTCGCTGCTCTACGGCGCCTCGCCGGCCTGGATCGCGGAACTGACGGGGTTCGTGACCGGGCTTCTCCTCGCTCCGCTCGTCGCTCCCGGCGGTTGGGCGGCCTTCCTGCGGCGGATCCGGCAGCGCTAGGCGCCGCGCCCCCGCAGGGCGCGCCTGAACTCCGACAGGCGGAACCCGCCGAAGATCGGCCCGGCCGCGAAATAGGCCAGCCCGCCGATCCCCACCAGCAGCGCCAGCGCGCCGTAGCGCAGGGTGGGGGTCTGCAGCCAGTCCGCCATCAGGAAGGTCGCCCCCAGAAGGACCGCGCCCATGGTGGCCGAGGCCGCGAGGATCCCCGGCAGCCGCTTGCGGAACCGGTCGTCGAACCGTCCGGCATCGCCCATCCCGCGGGCCCCGCGCCACAGCAGAAAGACCATCGCCCAGCCCGCCAGAGTGGTGCCGATCGCCGCGGCGATATAGCCGATCAGCGGCGCCAGCCCGATCGCCAGCACCGCGTTGACCACCAGCGCGACCAGGGCAAAGCGGAACGGGCTGACCGTGTCCTCGCGGGCGAAATAAAGCGGTTGCAGCACCTTCTGCATCACGAAGGCCGGCAGGCCCGCGCCATAGACCGCCACCGCCAGCGCCGTGGCCTGGGCATCGGCGGCATCGAAGGCGCCGCGCTGGAACAGGACGCTGACCAGCGGTGCGGGAATGACGATCAGCGCGACGGCGGCGGGCAGGGTCAGGGCCAGCGAGAATTCCGCCGCGCGGTTGAACGCGTCGCGGCCGCCGCCATGATCCTCGGCCCGCAGGCGGCGGCTCAGATCCGGCAGCAGGACCACGCCGATGGCGATGCCGACGACGCCCAGGGGCAACTGGTACAGCCGGTCGGCATAGCTGAGCCAGGCGATGGCGCCGTCGAAGAAGCTCGCCACCTGGCGGCCGACCAGCAGGTTGACCTGAACCACGCCGCCGGCCAGGGCGGCGGGGGCGGCGATGATCGCCAGGCGCTTGAGTTCCGGCGTCAGGCGCGGGCGGCGCGGCACCAGCCGGAACCCGGCGCGCGCGGCCGCCACCCAGACCAGCGCCAGCTGTGCGATGCCGGCGAAGGGCACGGTCCAGATCAGCGCATCGCCCACGTCCCGGCCCAGCGATACGGCCAGCGTCATCGCCGCGATGAACATCAGGTTCAGCACCACCGGCGCGGCGGCGGCGGCGGCGAAGCGGCCGGTGGCGTTCAGCACGCCCGACACCAGCGCGGCGAGCGAGATGAACAGGATGTAGGGAAAGGCGATCCGGCCATAGAGCACGGTCAGGTCGAACCGGTCGTCGCCGACGAAACCGCCGGCCATGGCCACGACCAGCCAGGGCATGGCGATCAGCGCCACCAGCGTCACGCCGATCACGATGGAGGCCAGCCCCGCCAATGCGTCGCGGGCAAAATCCGCGGCGTCTTCGCCGGCTTCGAGCTTTTTCGAGAACATCGGCACGAAGGCGGTGTTGAAGGCGCCCTCGGCAAAGAAGCGGCGGAACATGTTGGGCAGGGAAAAGGCGATCAGGAAGGCCTCGGCGACCGGGCCGGCGCCCAGCTGGGCGGCGATCAGGATGTCGCGGACAAAGCCCAGCACGCGGCTGGCCAGCGTCCAGACGCCCACGGTCAGAAAGCCTGCAATCAGCCGGATCGGTTTCAAGGGGTGGTCCTGCTCGGCCCCGGTTTTTCCCGGCTTCCCACGAAACCCGGCCCCGCTGCAAGCCGGGCCCGGCGCTTTTTGCCCGGGCGTTGCCGGCGACCCCCGGGCGCGCCAACAAAATTATATAATTTTGTTGTCACCCGCGGGCCCGAAGTGAGCCGGCTTCGATCGCGGCGCGCAGCCGCTTTTCCAGCGTGCGCTGGCGGGCTTCGGAATGGAATTTCAACCCGAACATGTCCTTCACGTAGAACGTGTCCACCGCCTGTTCCCCGTAGGTCGCGATCACCGCGCTGGCGATATAGACGTTCGATTCCGCAAGCGTCCGGGTCAGGTCGTGCAGAAGGCCGGGACGGTCGCGGGTATCGACCTCGATGATCGTGTAGATTTCCGACCCGTCATTGTCGAAGCTGATCGAGGTCGGCACGCGGAACGCCTTTTCGCGTTTCTTCATCTTGTCGCGGTCGGCCAGCGCCTCTTGGGCGACGACCTCGCCCTGCAGGGTCCGTTCGATCATCCGGCGCAGACGGGGCAGGCGGTCTTCCTCGTAGGGATGTCCTTCGCCATCCTGGACCCAGAAGGCGGCGGTGGCGAAGCCGTCCTTGGTGGTGAAGGTGCGCGCGTCCAGGATATCGGCGCCGACCAGGCTGAGCGCGCCGCACATCCGGCTGAAGATGCCCGGATGGTCGGCCATGGCGAAACAGACCCGGGTCGCGTCGCGATCTTCGTCCGGGGTCAGTTTCAGGCGGATCTGGTCGGTGCCGATCCCGTGCAGCAGCTCGGCGAAATCGCGATGGGCGGTGACATGCAGCCCCTGCCAATAGGGGTCGTAGTGCCGGCCCAGTTCCTGGCGCAGATCCTTGTCGTCCCAGCCGGACAGCAAATCCCGCAGCTTGCGCCGCGCCTCGGTGCCGCGTTCCTCGCGGTTGAGCGCCTCCATCCCGTCGCGCAGCGCGGTGCGGGTCTGGCGATAAAGCGCCCGCAACAGCGCCGCCTTCCAGTTGTTCCAGGTGCCGGGGCCGACGCCGCGGATGTCGCAGACCGTCAGCACGGTCAGCAGATCCAGCCGCTCCTGCGTCTTCACCGCCTTGGCGAAATCGCGCACGGTGCGCGGATCGGCGATGTCGCGTTTCTGCGCCATGTCCGACATCAGCAGGTGATAGCGCACCAGCCATTCGACCGTGTCGCATTCCTTCTTCTTCAGGCCCAGCCGCGGCGCGACGGAGCGGGCGATGCGCGCGCCCAGCACCGAATGGTCCTCTTCGCGGCCCTTGCCGATATCGTGCAGGAACAGCGCGACATAAAGCACCCGGCGATTGATCCCGCCGCGGATGATCTCGGTCGAGACCGGCAGCGCCTCGTCCAGCTCGTTGCGCTCGATCCGGGCGAGGTGGCTGATGCACTGGATCGTGTGTTCGTCCACCGTGTAATGGTGGTACATGTTGAACTGCATCATCGCCACGACCGGGGCGAATTCCGGGATGAAGGCGCCCAGAACGCCCAGCTCGTTCATCCGGCGCAGCCCGCGTTCGGGGTTGCCGTGTTTCAGCAGCAGGTCGAGGAAGATCCGGTTCGCCTCGGGCGCGCGGCGCAGCTCGTCGTCGATCAGGTCGAGGTTGGCGGCGATCAGCCGCATCGCGTCCGGATGCAGCAGGGTGCCGGTGCGCAGCGCCTCCTCGAAGATCCGCAGCAGGTTCAGCTTGTCGGCCAGGAAGGCGTCGGGATCGGCGACATTCAGCCGGTTCTGCTTGATCGCGTAAGGCGGCTTGGCCCGTTTGCGGCGCGACAGCAGCCGGGTCAGCATCGGTTCGGATTTCAGATGCGCGGCTTCCTGCGCGGTCAGGAAGATCCGGGTCAGCTCGCCCACCCGGGTGGCGTGGCGGAAATAATCCTGCATGAAATGCTCGACCGCGCGGCGCCCGCCACGGTCGGTATAGTGCATCCGCGCGGCGATCTCGACCTGCATGTCGAAGGTCAGCTGGTCCACCGCCCGCCCGGCCAGCAGGTGCAGGTGACAGCGCACCGCCCAGAGGAATTCATGCGCGGCGCGGAAGGTGGCGAATTCCTCGGCGGTGAAGACGCCATGGCCGACCAGTTCGGAGGCGTCATGCACCCCGTGCAGGTATTTCGCGATCCAGTAGAGCGATTGCAGGTCGCGCAGCCCGCCCTTGCCTTCCTTGACATTGGGCTCGACCATGTAGCGCTGGCCGCCCTGCTTGCGGTGCCGTTCGGCCCGTTCGGCCAGCTTGGCCTCGATGAATTCCGCTTCGGTACCGGTGAACAGATCGGCACGCAGGCGGGATTCGAGCTCCTCGGTCAGGCCCGCGTCGCCCTCCAGGTGCCGCATCTCGATCAGCGCGGTGCGAATCGTCAAGTCGTCGCGCGCCAGCCGCAGGCAATCCTTTACCGTGCGGCTGGCATGACCGACCTTCAGCTTCAGGTCCCAAAGGACATAGAGCATCGATTCGATCAGGCTTTCCGCCCAGGGGGTGATCTTCCACGGGGTCAGGAACAGTAGGTCGACATCCGACGACGGCGCCATCTCGCCCCGGCCGTAGCCGCCGACGGCGATCAGGGCCAGCCGCTCGGCTTCGGTCGGGTTGGACAGGGGGTGCAGCCGCGTGCCGGCGACCCGGAACACCTGGCCGACGACCTGGTCGGTCAGCCAGGCATAGGACCGGGTCGCGGGCTGGCCGGCGAAGGGGTTGTCGACAAAGGCCGCGGCGATCGTCGCGCGCCCCTCGGCCAGCGCCGCCTTCAGCACCGTCACCATGGCCTTGCGCATGGCGGGCGGGTCGCTGGCCGCGGCCACGCCGTCGTCCAGCGCGCGCGCGACCGCGGCACGATCGAAGATCGCCTTGGCCGGACAGATCAGATCCTCCGGCGCCGGGGTGGGGTCATGGACGGGGGCCGGCTCAGAAGCCGGCGCCACCGAAGCTTCTGGGGGCGGGGTCAACGATGACAACCTGGTTGTTCTGGACGCGGGCGACGGCCAGCGCCCGCTGGTTGGTGCCGTCGGACAGCAGGCGGAACGGCCCGCCGGTGCCCTGGAAGCCCGAACCCTGGGTCAGACGGGCGCGGGTCAGGGCATCGGTATCGCCGGCGGCGACCAGCGCGCCGATCGCGGCGATCCCGTCATAGGCCAGCCCCGCAAGCGGATGCGGGCGCGTGCCGTAAGTCGCCTCGTAGCGCCGTTCGAAGGCCGCGTTCAGATCGGTGTCGGGCAGGGCGAAATAGCCGTTCTGCAGGCCCGGCAGGCTCAAGGCCTGGGGCGCGGAATCCCAACGGGTGAGGCCGGCCAGCGGGCTGGCGGCGGGGTCGAGGCCGCGATCGGTCAGGGCGGTGGCCAGGATCGGGAGCCCGCCGGCGACACTGTCGGTGACGAAGACCGCCTCGGCCCCGCTGGACTGCACCGCCTGGGCGATGGCCGGCGCGCGGGAAAAGATGCCGTCCTGGCTGAACGGATAGGCCTCGACCCCCAGCAGGGTGCCGCCGTTCTGACGCACCGCGCTGGCCACGGCGTCGCGACCGGTCTGCCCCGCCAGGTCGTCCTGGTGGAGGATCAGGTAGCGGTCGATCCCCTGCGCCGAGGTGTAGTCCACCAGCCGGTCGGCGATATTGTCGAAGGTCCGGCCCAGCACAAAGACATTGCCGCCGGCGATCGCGGTATTGTTGGAAAAGGCCAGCACGTTGGTCTGGCTCGGCAAGGCGGCCAGGCCCGCGGCGGCGGCCGATTGCGCATCGAGCGGGCCCAGGATGATCGCGGCGCCGTCGGCGATCGCGGTCTGGGTCATGGCGGCGGCCTGGTTGGCGCTGCGCCCGGTATTGTAGACCCGCAGGTCGATCTGGGCGCCCTGCAGGTCGGCGATGGCCATGCGTGCGGCATTTTCCAGGCTGGCGGCGATGAAATCGGCATCGTCCTGTCCCGATCCGCCAGGCACCAGCAGCGCGACGCGGATCGGCTGGGCCGGGTCGATCCGCGGCCCGCCATCGCCTCCGGCGCCGGGGGCGGCGACATCGCAGGCCGCCATCAGCGCGAGGCCGGCCAGGGCGGCGAAACGGGCAAAGACCCGGGGCAGACCGGGCAGGCGAAGGCTGGGCAAACGGGCAAACATGGACTATCTCACTCCCTCTTGGTCGTTGCGCCATGACGCGCACCGGGCCGGGCCCGGGTCCGAGGGTATCATAGAAGAGCGACGCAGAGGGTCTAGGGATGATTTTCCGCCAAACCGAACTGGCCCCCGGTCTGTATCTGGTGGCGACCCCGATCGGCAATGCGCGCGACATCACTCTGCGGGCACTCGATGTGCTGGCCAGTGCCGATCTGATCGCTGCCGAGGATACGCGGACGGCCCGAAAACTGATGGAGATTCATGGGATTCCGGTCAAGGGGCGGCGTTTCCTGGCCTATCACGACCATAGCGGCGCCGGCGCCCGGAACCGGGTCGTCGCCGCCGTTCTGGCCGGGCAATCGGTCGCCTATCTGTCCGAGGCGGGCACGCCGCTTCTTGCCGATCCGGGCTATCGGCTGGTGGCCGAGATGCGCGCGGCGGGCGGGGCGGTGACGGCGCTGCCCGGCGCCTCGGCCCTGCTTGCAGCGCTCGCCGTGGCCGGGCTGCCCACCGACCGGGTCCATTTCTCCGGCTTCCTGCCCGCGGCCCAGGGTGCGCGACGCACGGCCCTGGCCGGCCTGGCCGATATCGAGGCGACGCTGGTGCTGTATGAAAGCCCGAAGCGGGTTCACGAGTTGTTAATCGACCTGTGCGAAACCCATGGAACGGAACGCCCGGTGGCGATATGCCGGGAACTGACCAAGAAATTCGAAGAGGTCGTGCAAGGAACGGCCGCGGACCTGCGCGACCGCTTCGCCGACAGACCGCCGAAAGGCGAGGTCGTGGTGTTGATCGACCGGGCCGCCCCACGGGCGGGGGACGATTCGGCGGTGAAGGCGGCGTTGAGAGAGGCGCTGGCGCATATGCGGATCAGGGATGCGGCCGATGCTGTGGCCGGCGCGCTGGGGCGCCCCCGGCGCGACGTCTACCAGCTTGCGCTGGGGTTGAAGGAGAATGGTGATGATGGCGACGGCGATTGACTGCTCGGTTCAGCGCGGGCGCACCGCCGACGCGGCCGGGCGGGCCGCCGAATCCATCGTGGCCGCCGATTACGACCGCCGCGGGCGTCCCGTGATCGGGCAGCGCTGGCGCGGCCTGTCCGGCGAAATCGACCTGATCGCCCGCGACGGCGACGGCATCGTCTTCATCGAGGTCAAGAAGGCGCGCGATCATGCCCGCGCCGCGGCGGCCCTGTCCGCCCGGCAGATGCGGCGGCTTTGCGGTGCCGCGGCCGAATTCCTCGAGACACAGCCTAAGGGCCAGCTGACCGAGGCACGGTTCGACGTGGCTCTGGTCGACGGTACGGGCCGGATCGACATCATCGAGAACGCCTTCGGCGCCTGACCCGTTGTCTCTGCCGGGCGGCTGGGCCATGTAGGGCGCAGCCGCAATCTGCCCGGAGACACTCATGCCCCTCAAGGTCGCCTTCCAGATGGACCCGATCGGGGCCATCGACATCGATGCCGACAGCACGTTCCGCATCGCCGAAGAGGCGCAGGCGCGCGGGCATTCCCTTTTCTGCTACACGCCCGACCACCTGTCCTACCAGGAGGGGCGGGTCATGGCGCGGGGCCAGGACCTGACCGTCCGCCGCGAGCAGGGCAACCACGCCACCCTGGGCGAGATGCGCGAACTGGACCTGTCCGAGATGGACGTGGTCTGGCTGCGCCAGGACCCGCCCTTCGACATGGGCTACATCACCACCACCCATATCCTCGACCGGATCCATCCCGGCACGCTGGTGGTCAACGATCCGTTCTGGGTCCGCAACTATCCCGAAAAGCTGCTGGTCCTGGACTTCCCCGACCTCACCCCCCCGACCGCCATCGCCCGCGACCTGGCCACCTTGCGCGCCTTCCGCGACCGGCACGGCGACATCATCCTCAAGCCGCTCTACGGCAATGGCGGCGCCGGGGTCTTCAAGCTGCAGGCCGAGGACGGCAACCTGGCAAGCCTGCACGAGATGTTCACCTCGATCAGCCGCGAGCCGCTGATCGTGCAGAAATTCCTGCCCGCGGTCAGCCGGGGCGACAAGCGGGTGATCCTGGTCGACGGCGAACCGGTCGGCGCCATCAACCGGGTGCCGCAAAAGGGCGAGACCCGCTCGAACATGCATGTCGGCGGGCGCGCCGAGAAAGCCGCCCTGACCGACCGCGACCGCGAGATCTGCGCCCGCATCGGGCCGCTTCTGCGCGACAAGGGCCAGGTTTTCGTCGGGATCGACGTGATCGGCGACTGGCTGACCGAGATCAACGTCACCTCGCCCACCGGCATCCAGGAGTTGGAGCGGTTCGACGGCATCAACACCGCCGCCCGGATCTGGGAGGCGATCGAGAGCAAGCTGCCATGAGCTGGCGGCTCAGGGCGCTGACGATGTCGATGCGCCTTTTCGCCAAGCCCAGGCTGCGCCGGACCCGGGAACCGCAGAACGCCTTTCGCGATTTCGAACGGGCCGCGCCCTTGCTGTTTTCCAGACCCCGGGGGCTGCGCCACGCGGTCGAACAGGGGCCGCCGCGGCTGAACTGGTACAGCGTCGGGCCGGTGCGCGACGATGCGCTGGTGTTCTTCGTGCATGGCGGCGCCTTCGTCTGCGGCAACGGTCACAGCTACGCGGCGCTTGCCGGGCGCTTGTCGCAGCGCAGTGGCATGCGGGTCTGCCTGCCGGAATATCGCCTGTTGCAAGAGGCGCCGTTTCCCGCCGCGACCGAGGATCTGCGCACCGCCTGGGAGGCCGTCTGCGCCCGCGGCCACGATCCGTCCCGGATCGCGATTGCCGGCGACAGCGCCGGCGGCAACCTGGCGCTGACCCTGCTCTGGCAACTCCTGGCCGAGGGAATTCGCCCCGCGGCGTTTCTGGGCTTTTCGCCCTGGGCCGATCTGACCTTGTCGGGCGAAAGCCTGTCGACCAACCGGCGCGCCGACCCGATCCTGCCGCGCGAGCGCATGGAGGAGGTGATCGCGCGTTACCTGAACGGCGCCGACCCGTCCGATCCGCGCTGTTCGCCGCTTCTGGCGGCCTTCCCGGACCCGCCGCCGGCCCTGATCCAGGTCGGGGCCGAGGAAATCCTGCTGTCCGATGCAGAGCGCATGGCGGAAAAACTGGGCGCCGAATTGACGGTCTGGCCCGGCTGCCCGCATGTCTGGCAGATTTTCGACCCGCGCCTGCCCGAGGCCCGCGCGGCGATGAAACAGGCCGGGCGGTTCCTTCAGACCTCTTTCGACGCGGCGATGCGATAGCTCACCGCTTCGGCCACATGCGGCTTGCGCACGTCCTTCGCGCCATCGAGATCGGCGATGGTCCGGGCCACCCGCAGGATCCGGTGATAGCCCCGCGCCGACAGGCCGAACCGTTCGGCCACCCGGCTGAGCAAGGCGCGCCCTTCGGCATCGGGGGTGGCGATCTCTTCGAGCATCGCGCCCTCGGCATCGGCATTGACCCGCATCTGTGCCGCCCCCGCGAACCGCGTGGTCTGCCGATCCCGCGCCGCGGCGACCCGTGCCGCGACGGCGGATGACGCTTCGCCCGATCCGGGCAGGTCCAGGTCGGTATAGCTGACCGGGGGCACCTCGATGCGCAGGTCGAACCGGTCCATCAGCGGGCCGGAAATGCGGCCCAGGTAATCCTCGCCGCAATGCGGAACCCGGGCACAGGCCCGGGCCGGATCGGCCAGGTAGCCGCATTTGCAGGGGTTGGCGGCGGCGACCAGCATGAACCGGCAGGGATATTTCACATGGGCATTGGCCCGGGCGACCACGACCTCTCCGGTTTCGATCGGCTGACGCAGGGTCTCCAGCACCTGGCGCGGGTATTCGGGGAATTCGTCCATGAACAGCACGCCGTTATGGGCCAGGCTGATCTCTCCGGGCTTGGCGCCGCGGCCGCCGCCGACGATCGCCGCCATCGACGCGGTGTGGTGCGGCTCGCGGAACGGCCGGATCCGCGAGATGCCGCCCTCGTCCAGCAGCCCGGCCAGGGAATGGATCATCGAGGTTTCCAGCGCCTCGGCCGCGGTCAGGGGCGGCAGGATGCCGGGGATCCGCGCCGCCAGCATCGACTTGCCCGACCCGGGGCTGCCGACCATCAGCAGGTGGTGGCGCCCGGCGGCGGCGATCTCGAGCGCCCGGCGGGCCCGTTCCTGGCCCTTGACGTCGGCCAGGTCGCGATCGGCCGGGCCGGGGGTGACCTCGCCCGGTTCGGCCGGGGTGATCGTCGCCTGGCCGGTGAAATGGCGCAGGACCTCGGCCAGGGAGCCCGCGCCATAGACCGGGGTCGCGCCGACCCAGGCCGCCTCCGGGCCGCAGGCGCGCGGGCAGATCAGGATCCGGTCCTCCTCGGCCGCCGCCATCGCCGCCGGCAGCGCCCCGATCACCGACACCAGGGCGCCGTCGAGCGACAATTCCCCAAGCGCCACCGCCTGGGCCACCGCGTCGCCCGGAATCACCTCGAGCGCGGCCAGCAGGGCCAGGGCGATCGGCAGGTCGAAATGCGATCCTTCCTTGGGCATGTCGGCGGGCGACAGGTTCACCGTGATCCGCTTCGACGGCAGGGCGATGGCCATGGCATTCAGCGCCGCGCGGACCCGTTCGCGGGCCTCGCTGACCGCCTTGTCGGGCAGGCCGACGATGGAAAAGGCCGGCAGGCCGGGCGACACCGCGCATTGCACCTCGACCAGGCGCGCCTCGATCCCCTCGAAGGCCACTGTATAGGCGACCGCCACCATGTTCCGCGTCCCCGTTAACCTGCGTTAACGGTGCTAGGGGCGATTGGTTAACAACCGGTTAGCGCGGGTCGGGTCGGGTCGGATCCATGACCTGCCGGTGCAGCGCGGCAAAGGCCGGCCAGGCGCCGGGATCCGCCGCCGTCTTGTCCCGGCAGAAGGCGGTGCAGAAGCCGAAGACATGGCCGTCCAGCGCCATGAAATGGGTCACCGGATCGCCCGAACAGGGGCAGGTGGCATTGACCGAAGGGCCGTTTTCGACGGCCATGCCCGGCGGCGCGGCCGGCCCCGGCCAGGGAACCTGGTCCAGCGGCATCCGGTAGGGCGGGGTCTCATGCGGCTTGGCCAGCCCCATCGCCCGCCAGCGGCGCAGGTCGGGATCGGCCAGATGCAGATCGACATACTCCCGCGCCGCGCTGCCCACCGGCAGGCCATAGCTGGCGATCCGCGTGGCCACCGGGGCAAAGAACGCATCCGCCAAGGTATAGGCGCCAAAGAGCCAGGGCCCGTCGGCCCCATGACGGGCGCGGGCCAGCGCCCAGAGCGCCTCCAGCCGGGCGAGGTCGTCCCGCACCGCCGGCGCCGGGTCGAACCCGGCCCAGCCATGGCCCAGGTTCATCGGGCAGGCGCCGCGCAGGGCGCTGAACCCGGCATGCATCTCGGCCACCATCCAGCGGCACAGGGCGCGGGCCTGCGGATCGGCGGGATAAAGCCCGGCCTGCGGATGCCGCTCGGCCAGGGTTTCGGCCATGGCCATGGTTTCGCCCACCACGATGCCGTCGGGCGTGCGCAGCACCGGCACCAGCCGGGCCGGGGCGAGGTCGGCCAGGTCTTCGGCCAGGGTGCCGTCATACAGGCCCGCCATCCGGACCCGGACCGGCAGCCCGAACTTGACCAGCATCAGCCAGCCGCGCAACGACCAGCTTGAATACAGCCGGTCCCCGATGATGAGGTCATATCGTTCCATGGCGCGAGCCTAGAAGCCCCGGATCGCAGTGACAAACGCCACGTCGTGATCGGGTCGATCACGGTGCCTGATGGCTCCTGCACATCGGACCTGCGTAAATGCGCAAGGTCGAAACATCCTGTTAACCATTTGCTGAAAATCGTTTTTTCCCGCAGGCGGGTTGTTGCCGACCACGAAAATCGCGCCGTCTCACCGCTTCGTGTGATCGGGTCGGGGGCCTCGTCCGTAGAATGGGCATAGTCAAAAGCAAGGAGGACAGCATGGCCCTCGACGCTATGAATGACCAAGGCCTGACCCGCAACGCGATGAAGGCCGAACTGCTGGATGCCGAGACCGAGCATCGCCTGGCCACCGCCTGGCGCGACCAGCGCGACGAACGCGCCCTGCATCGCCTGATCACCGCCTACATGCGGCTGGCGATCTCGATGGCGGCCAAGTTCCGCCGCTACGGCGCGCCGATGAACGACCTGATCCAGGAGGCCAGCCTGGGGCTGATGAAGGCCGCCGACAAGTTCGATCCGGATCGCGGCGTGCGGTTTTCGACCTATGCGGTCTGGTGGATCAAGGCCTCGATCCAGGATTACGTGATGCGCAACTGGTCGATGGTCCGCACCGGCTCCACTTCGGCGCAGAAATCGTTGTTCTTCAACATGCGCCGCGTCCAGGCCCGGCTGGAACGCGAGGCCGTGGCCCGGGGCGAATCGATCGACCGCCACGACATGCGCCAGGCGATCGCGACCGAACTGGGCGTGCCGCTGCGCGACGTGGAAATGATGGAAGGCCGCCTGGCCGGCTCGGACTTTTCGCTGAATGCGACGCAATCCTCCGACGAGGATGGCCGCGAATGGATCGACGCGCTGGAAGATGACAGCGCCGGCGCCGACCAGATGGTCGAGAACAACCACGACACCGCCACGCTGCGGCAATGGCTGCTCAGCGCCCTGTCGGCCCTGTCCGACCGCGAACAGTTCATCGTCCGCGAACGCAAGCTGCGCGAAGACCCCCGGACGCTCGAAAGCCTGGGCGACGAACTGGGCCTGAGCAAGGAACGCGTCCGGCAGCTGGAGGCCGCGGCCTTCGGCAAGATGCGCAAGAGCCTTGAGGGCCAGTCGAAGGAAGTGTTGAACTTCCTGGCATGAACCGTGCCGCCACTCTGCTTGCCGCGCTGGCCCTGTCGGGCGCGGTGTCTGCCCAGGACCTGCCCGACCTGACGGGGATCGTGCACCCCGATGACGCGCAGATCCTGTTTCTGGGCGAGGTGCATGACAATCCGCTGCACCATGACGCCCAGGCCGCGTTGGTCGCCGCCTGGCAGCCGACGGCACTGGTGTTCGAGATGCTCGATCCCGCCGAGGCGCGACTGGTGATGGAGGAACGCGCCGCCGGACGCTTCGACCGCCTGGCCGAGACGCTGGACTGGGCGTCAAGCGGCTGGCCCGATTTCGCGATGTATGCGCAGATCATGCAGGCCGCGCCCGCGGCGGCGATCTGGGGCGCCGAGGTGCCGCGCGACCGTATCCGCCCGGTGATGGAGACCGGTGCGGCGGCGGAATTCGGCCCGCGGGCGGGGCTGTTCGGCCTCGATCAGCCCCTGCCCGAGGATCAGCAGACGGCGCGCGAGGCGCTCCAGGCCGAGGCCCATTGCGATGCCCTGCCCGAAGTCATGCTGCCCGGGTTCGTCGAGGCCCAGCGGCTGCGCGATGCCCGCCTGGCCGAGGCCGCGCTCGATGCGCTCGCGGCCCATGGCGGGCCGGTCGTGGTGATCACCGGCAATGGCCATGCCCGCACCGATTGGGGCGCCCCGGCGCTGATCGGCCTGGCGGCGCCGCAGGTCGGGGTGTTCTCGGTCGCGATCCTCGAACAGGCGCCGGACGGCGACCTGCCCGCCGATGCCTGGATCATGACCGCGCCGCATGACCGCCCCGACCCTTGCGACGGCTTTCGCCAGGGTGCCGTTGCCCTTGATCGCGGCGCGCCTTAGGGTCCGGCCCGGAATGGAGGGCCGACGATGGTCTCTGGCAAGCGCATCCTTCTGATCATCGGCGGCGGGATCGCCGCCTACAAGGCGCTGGAGCTGATCCGGGCGCTGAAAAAGGCCGGTGCCTCGGTCGTGCCGGTGCTGACCCGCGCGGCCGAGGAATTCGTGACGCCGCTCTCGGCCGCGGCCCTGGCCGGCGACAAGGTCTATCGTGATCTGTTCGATCTGACCGACGAGGCCGAGATGGGCCATATCGAACTGTCCCGCGCCGCCGACCTGGTGGTGGTGGCCCCGGCCACGGCCGACCTGATGGCCAAGATGGCCCATGGTCATGCCAATGACCTGGCCTCGACCCTGCTGATGGCCACCGACAAGCGGGTGCTGATCGCCCCGGCGATGAATGTCCGGATGTGGGACCATGCCGCCACCCGCCGCAACCTGGCCACCTTGCAGGGCGACGGCATCCTGAGTGTCGGCCCCGACGAAGGCGCCATGGCCTGCGGCGAATTCGGGCCGGGCCGCATGGCCGAACCCGAGGCGATCCTGGCCGCGATCGACACCGCCCTGGGCGGCGGGCCGCTGGCCGGCAAGCATGTCCTGGTCACCTCGGGCCCGACCCATGAACCGATCGACCCGGTGCGCTATATCGCCAACCGGTCCTCGGGGGCGCAGGGCACGGCGCTGGCCCGGGCGCTGCTGGACCTGGGCGCGCGGGTCAGTTTCATCACCGGCCCGGCCAGCGTGCCGCCGCCCGCGGGCGCCGATGTGGTGCGGGTCGAGACGGCGCTGCAGATGCTGGACGCGGTCGAAAACGCGCTGCCCGCCCATGCCGCCGTCTTTGCCGCCGCGGTGGCCGACTGGCGGGTGCAGGGCGCCAGCGACCACAAGATCAAGAAGGGCCCCGATGGCCCGCCGGCCCTGACCTTCGCCGAAAACCCCGATATCCTGGCCTCGATCAGCGCGCTGGATGCGCCGCGCCCGCCGCTGGTCGTGGGTTTCGCCGCCGAGACCCGGAACCTGGTCGAAAACGCCACCGCCAAGCGCGCCCGCAAGGGCTGCGACTGGATCGTCGCCAATGATGTCAGCCCCGAAACCGGCATCATGGGCGGGGCCGAGAACAAGGTGGTGCTGATCAGCGACGCGGGCACCGAGGAGTGGCCCCGGATGACCAAGGCCGAGGTGGCGCGCAGGCTCGCCGACCGGATCGCCGCCGCGCTGGCCGATCTGCCGGCGCCGGTGATGCTGTGATGGTCACGATCCGGTTCGACTGGCTGGACGGCGCCGACCGGTCGCTGGGCCTTCCGCATTATGCGACCCAAGGCGCCGCCGGCGCCGATCTGCGCGCCAATTTCGACGATCGCGGGGCGGTGGTTCTGGCCCCCGGCGCGCGGATGCTGATCCCCACCGGCCTGCGCCTGTCGATCCCCGACGGCTACGAGGTGCAGCTGCGCCCGCGTTCGGGCCTGGCCCTGAAACACGGGCTGACCCTGCCCAACGCCCCCGGCACGATCGACAGCGATTACCGCGGCCCCCTGGGCGTGATCGTCCAGAACGGCGGCGACGCGCCGGTGACCATCGCCCATGGCGACCGCATCGCCCAGATGGTCGTCGCCCCGGTGGTGCAGGCGGCGTTCGAGACCGGCCCGCTGGACGAGACCACCCGGGGCGCGGGCGGGTTCGGCTCCACCGGACAGGGCTAGGCGCATGCTGATGGTCCTGCTCATGGGTGCCGCGATCTGGGGCATCGGCCTGGCGATGAAGGCCCCGGTGCGGGACCGGCTGATCATGCTGGGCGTGCTTCTGGCCGGGGTTCTGGCGATCCAGCTGATCCTGCCCGACGGCCATCCCCTGCGCGAGGCGACCGGGTCCGAACCGGAATTCTGGGTCCTGGTCGCCGGGCTCGGGGCGCTGGTCTGGGGCTACCGGGCGTTGTTGCGCCGGCTGCGGTCCCGGGCGCAGCCGCAGGCACCGGCCGCGCCTGCCGCGCCCGGCGGCCCGTTCACCGATGACGAATTGTCCCGCTATGCCCGCCATATCGTGCTGCGCGAACTGGGCGGGCCGGGGCAGCGCAAACTGAAGGACGCGACGGTGCTGGTCATCGGCGCCGGCGGCCTTGGCGCGCCGGTGCTGCACTACCTCGCCGCCGCCGGGCTTGGGACGATCGGTGTGATCGACGACGACGTGGTCGCGGCGTCGAACCTGCAGCGCCAGGTGATCCATGGCGTGTCGACCCTCGGCATGCCCAAGGTGTTCTCGGCCGCCGAACGCATCGCCGACCTGAACCCCCATGTCACGATCCGCCCCTATCACCGGCGCCTGACCAGCGACATCGCGACCGACCTGTTCGCCGAGTATGACCTGGTGCTGGACGGGTCCGACAATTTCGACACCCGCTACCTGGTCAACCGCGCCTGCGTGGCCACGAAAACCCCGCTGGTCGCCGCCGCCCTGACCCAGTGGGAGGGGCAGATCAGCCTGTATGACCCCGGCTCGGGCGGACCCTGCTACGAATGCGTCTTCGCCACCCGGCCCGCCCCGGGTCTGGTGCCCAGCTGCGCCGAGGCCGGCGTGATCTCGCCCTTGCCCGGCGTGCTCGGCGCGATGATGGCTCTCGAGGCGATCAAGGCCCTGACCGGCGCGGGCGAGACCCTGCGCGGCCGGATGCTGTTCTACGACGCGCTTTATGCCGATACCCGGATCATGACCCTGAAAAAGCGGCCAGGTTGCCCGGCCTGCGGGGGCGGCGCGTGACCCTGAAGGGTGCCTTGCTGGGCCTGGCGCTGGCCTATGGCACGCTTTGGGGCGGCGCACAGGTGCTGGCGCCCGCCTTCGGCCGGGTCCCGATCCCCTGCACCGGTGAACCGCTCAGGATGCAATCGCCGCTTTTCTGCGCGACCTTGCGCAATTTCGTCACGCCCGAACTGCGCGCCCTGGCCCGGGACGCCGCGGCGACCGTGGCCGCGCAATATCCCGGAACCGTGACCCTGGCGCTGGACGGCAACCTGCCGGTCTTCGATGGCGTGCCGCTGATCCCGCACCTGTCGCATGATGACGGCGAAAAGCTGGACTTCGCCTTCTATTACATGGACGACACCGGCACCTATCTGCCGGGGCGCACGGCCTCGCCGATCGGCTATTTCGCCTTCGAACGGGTCGGGACGGATGTCTGCGGCGACACGGCCGGGCCGATGCGCTGGGAGATGCGCTGGTTCGAACCGCTGACCCGCGACCTGGCGCTTGAACCCGCGCGCACCGCCGCCCTGGTCCGTGCCTTGCTCGACGACCCGCGCAGCGGCAAGCTGTTCCTGGAGCCGCCCCTGGCGCAGGCGCTGGGCCTCGACCACCCCCGCTTGCGCTTTGCCGGCTGCGGCGCGGCCCGGCACGACGACCATATCCACCTTGAGCTGTGACCACTTGCGCCCGCCGCGGCGCGCGCCATACTCGGCCCGAACACCAACCCGGAGCCCGCCATGAAAACCCTTGCCCTTGCGGCCTTTGCCGCGCTGATGACCACCCATGCCATCGCCCAGGACCTGCCCGATCTGGGGGGTCGCGAGGTCGTCATCGTCACCGAAAACGCCTATCCGCCGCTGCAATTCATGGACCCGGCCAGCGGCGCGGCGATCGGCTGGGAATATGACGCGATGGCGATCATCGCCGAACGCATCAACATCACCCCGGTCTACGAAGTCACCTCGTGGGACGCCATGATCGCCGCCGTGGGCGAAGGCCAGTACGACATGGGCATGACCGGCATCACCATCCGCGAGGACCGGGCCGAAATCGTCGATTTCTCGGACAGCTACATGACCAGCCAGATGGTCATGATGGTGCGCGGCGACGAGGACCGGTTTTCCGATGCCGCCGAATTCGCCGCCGACGCGGACCTGCTGGTCGCCGCCCAGCCCGGCACCACGCCCTTCTATGTCGCCGTCTACGACATGCTGGACGGGGACGAGGCGAACCCGCGCATCGCCCTGTTCGAAACCTTCGGCGCCGGCGTCGCGGCCCTGCGCGCCGGTGACGTCGACCTGGTCCTGACCGACGGCACCGCCGGCAACGGCTATGTCGCGGCGTCGGACGGCGCGCTCAAGATCATCGGCGAACCGCTGGGGACCGAGGATTTCGGCTTCATCTTCCCCAAGGGCTCCGACCTGGTGGGGCCGATGAACGCCGCGATCGCCTCGATGGAAGCCGACGGCACGCTGGACGCGCTCAACACCCGCTGGTTCCTCGACTACAAGCTTGGCGAGTGATCCCGACCCCGGAGGACAGGCACGGCGATTTCCCGTGGTGGCTGCTGGTCGCCGCGGGGATCGGTGCCTGGTTTCTCTGGCAGATCCTGACCGACGACATCTACACCCAGGTGCTGCGCACCCTGTCGCGCGGCATCGGGATCACGCTGTTCGTCACCCTGGTCGGCTTCGCCATGGCCAGCGCCATCGGGCTGGTCCTGGCGGTCGCGTCACTGTCGCGCTTTGTGGTGCTGCGCCAGCTTGCGCGGTTCTATATCGAGATCCTGCGCGGCGTGCCGATCCTGGTCCTGCTGCTTTACGTCGCCTTCGTCATCGCGCCCGCCGGGGTCGCCGCCTATAACTGGCTGCGCGATCTGGTCGGCCTCGACCCGATCCGCACCCGCGACTTTTCCCTGCTGTGGCGGGCGATCATCGCGCTGACCCTGGGCTATTCGGCCTTCATCGCCGAGGTGTTCCGCGCCGGGCTGCAAAGCATCGAAAAAGGCCAGATCGAGGCGGCCGAGGCGCTGGGCCTGAACGGCTGGCTGCGGTTCCGGCTGATCGTCTTTCCCCAGGCGTTCCGGCGCATCCTGCCGCCCCTGGGCAACGATTTCATCGCCATGATCAAGGACAGCTCTCTGGTCTCGGTGCTGGGCGTGCTCGATGTCACCCAATTGGGCAAGGTCACGGCGGCGGGCAATTTCCGCTATTTCGAAACCTACAACGTCGTCACCTTCCTCTACCTGACCATGACCGTCACCCTGTCGCTGCTGCTGCGCCGGCTGGAGCGGAACCTGCGCAGGAAATATCCCGACTAGGCACTGGTCCCGGCCGCCGCGCCCCCCTAGCTTCCGGTCAAAGGAGACCCGAATGACCAACCCGCTTCTTGCCGACTGGGACACGCCCTTCGGCCTGCCGCCCTATACGCAGATCACCGATGACCACTATGCCCCTGCCGTCGACGCCGCCCTGGCCGAGGCGCGGGCCGAGATCGCCCGGATCGCCGACACCCCCGAACCGCCCGATTTCGACAACACGATCGCGGCGCTGGAACGGGCGGGCGCGACGCTCGACCGGGTGCTGGGTGCCTTTTATGCCCAGGCCGGGGCCGATGTGAACGACGCGCGCGAGGCCTTGATGCGGGCGTTTTCGCCGGAACTTGCCGCCTATTCCTCCGAAATCACCGGCAATACGGCGCTGTTCGCGCGGATCGAAACGCTCTGGCAGGCGCGCGACACGCTTGACCTGACGGATGAACAGGCCCGGGTGCTGATGCTGACCCGGCGCGGCTTTGTCCGCTCGGGCGCGCTGCTCGAGGGCGCCGACAAGGACCGTCACGCGCAGATCAGGCAACGGCTGGCCGAACTGGGCACGCAATTCACCCAGAACCTTCTGGCCGATGAACGCGACTGGTTCATGGAACTGTCCGAGGCCGATCTGGAGGGCCTGCCGGAATTCGTCATCGACGCCGCCCGCGCCGCCGGGGCCGAAAAGGGGCTGGGGCCGGTCGTCACCACGTCGCGGTCGCTGATCACGCCGTTCCTGCAATTCTCGGCCCGGCGCGACCTGCGCGAGGCCGCCTGGCGGGCCTGGACCCGGCGCGGGGCGAATGGCGGCGCCACCGACAACCGCGCGATCGCCGCCGAAATCCTGGCCCTGCGCGCCGAACGCGCCCGGCTGCTGGGCCATGACGATTTCGCCAGCTACAAGCTGGAAACCGAAATGGCCGGCAATCCCGGCGCCGTGCGCGACCTGCTGATGCAGGTCTGGACCCCGGCCCGTGCCGCGGCCGAGGCCGATGCGGCGGTGCTCGAAGACATGCTGCGGGCCGATGGGAATGACGGCCCGCTGGAACCCTGGGACTGGCATCATTATTCCGAGAAACGCCGCGCCGCCGAACACGACCTGAACGAGGCCGAGCTGAAGCCCTATCTGCAGCTCGACCGGATGATCGAGGCGGCGTTTTCGGTCGCGCACCGCCTGTTCGGGCTGGATTTCACACCCATCGAGGCGCCGCTCTATCACCCGGACGCCCGCGCCTGGGAGGTGACGCGGAACGGCCGGCACATGGCGGTCTTCATCGGCGATTATTTCGCCCGCGGCTCCAAACGCTCGGGCGCCTGGTGCAGCGCGATCCGGTCGCAGCAGAAACTGGCCGGCGACATCCGGCCGCATGTGGTCAATGTCTGCAACTTCGCCAAGCCGCCGGCGGGGCAGCCAGCGCTTTTGTCCCATGACGATGCGCGCACGCTGTTTCACGAATTCGGCCACGCCCTGCACCAGATCCTGTCGGACGTGACCTATCCGTCGATCAGCGGCACCTCGGTGGCGCGCGATTTCGTCGAATTGCCCAGCCAGCTTTTCGAACATTGGCTGGATCTGCCGCAGGTGCTGGAGGACTTCGCCACCCATGCCGATACCGGCGCCCCGATGCCGGCCGACCTGCGCGACCGGCTGCTGGCGGCGACCACCTATGACACCGGGTTCCAGACCGTCGAATATGTCGCCTCGGCGCTGGTCGATCTGGCGTTTCACACCGGGCCTGCCCCCGCCGATCCGATGCAGAAACAGGCCGAGGTGCTGGCCGAAATCGGCATGCCGCGCGCCATCGCCATGCGCCATGCCACGCCGCATTTCGCCCATGTGTTCAGCGGCGACGGCTATTCGGCCGGATATTACAGCTACATGTGGTCCGAGGTCATGGATGCCGATGCCTTCGAGGCGTTCGATGAGGCCGGCGATCCCTTCGACCCGGACATGGCCCGGTCATTGGAGGCCAATATCCTCTCCGTCGGCGGCTCCGCGGACGCCGCCGACCTCTATACCCGGTTCCGCGGCAAGATGCCCGATGCCGCGGCGCTGTTGCGGGGCCGCGGCCTGGCCGCCTGAGACTCAGCCGGCGCGGAACCGCTCGGCCAGTTTCTCGATCTCGCGCAATTCGTCGGAGAAGGCGCCGACGATGGCCAGCGCCGGGTCGGGTTCGGCGCCCGGATCCTCGGCGCCCAGCTCCAGGTGATCGCGCTCGGCCAGGAAGGCGTCGACGCCCGCATCGTCCAGCGCGGCGACGATCCGTGCCAGCAGCTTGCGCTGCGCGATCAGGCGACCTTCGATGCTGTCGGGGGTCATGGTTCAGCCCTCCTTCTGGGGGTCTTCGGGGTGTGGCTCGACCCCGACCGGATCCTTGTGGATGATGACATCGGCGCGGGGAAACTCGGCCAGGATGGCCCGGCGCAGGGCGGCGCCGATGGCATGGGCGTCGTCCAGGCTCTGGGCTCCGTCCAGCTCCACATGCAGGGCGACGAAAATGCGGCTGCCGGCCTGGCGCGTCTTGAGGTCGTGGAACCCGTGCACCCCCGGGAAGCCCTTCGCGATCCGGCCGATCCGGTCCAGCACGTCGGGGTCCGCGCGCCGATCCATCAGCGCATCGAAGGCGCCCTTGCCGATCCGCAGCGCGCCGACGCCCAGGAACAGCGCCGCACCGATCGCGATCACCGCGTCCAGCCGCGCCATGCCGAAGGCGGCCGAGGCCCACAGGGCGACGATGGCGCCCAGGTTCGGCACCAGGTCGCCGATGTAATGCAGGCTGTCGGCGCTGACCACCTTGCTGCCGGTGCGGCGGGCGACATGGCGTTGCCAGGCCACCAGCCCGGCGGTCAACAGGATCGAGATCCCCAGCACCGCGATCCCGGCGCCCTCGGCGGTCAGCGGTGCCGGCGCCTCGGCCCGCAGCCGTGTTACCGCGAGCCAGAGGATCAGCACGGCCGAGACCAGGATCACCAGCGATTGCGCCAGGGCGGCCAGATCCTCGGCCGAGCTGTGGCCATAGGCGTGGTCTTCGTCGGCCGGTTTGGCGGCATAGGCGATCGCCGCCAGCGCGATCAGCGACATCATCAGGTCCAGGGCGCTGTCGGCCAGGGCCGCGGCCACCGACAGCGACCCGGTCGCGGCCAGCGCCCAGAGCTTGAGCCCCACCAGCACAAGCGCCACGGCGACCGAGGCAAGCCCGGCCGACAGGTTCAGCGATGTGTCCTTGTCCGGCATGGCGCCGGATTACCCCGCCCGGGCGCGGCGATAAAGCCTCAGTCGCGGATTTCGTCCGCCGCGACGCCCCAGAGCGCCGCCTTCGGCGCCCAGCCGCGATAGCCGCCGGCATTCAGGCGGCACCATTCGGGGCCGCAATCGCCCAGGTCGGCGATCACCCCCGGTTCCAGCCGGGCGACGTCCGGCGCGTCGGGTTCGGGGCGGGCGCGCAGGGTCACCAGGTCGCGCTCGACGATCACCGTGCGGTTGCCGCTCAGCATCATGTAATGCACCCAGCCGCCCATGCCGTCGCGGTCCACGACACGGCGCCAATGGCCGTATTCGGCGACCACCTGCAGCGGCATGTCGCGGCGGGCAAAGATCCAGTCGACCCGGTGCGACAGGCTGGGCCCGCGCCGCACATTGGCCTCGGTCGCCTTGAGCGAGACATAGCGCGGCAGCGGCAGGTTGGTGACCGGCCCGCGCGCGCTTTGCATCGACACCGGCTGAACCGCCTCCTGTGCCGCCGATGCGCCGCCCGTCGCCATTGCACAACAGACCATCACGATACGCCACAGCGCCATCATGCGTTCCGATCCTTTCCGCAAACCACTGCCCTTCGGTGCCATGGGGTTCTTGTGCCCCGGTCCTGTTGCGGGCAACCTGCCACGGCAGGCCCGATTTGCCCAGCAGGAGGAGCGACAAGATGCCCAAAGCCCGCCTGAGTGTTGTCGTCACGCGACGGTTGCCCGACCCGGTCGAGACCCGGATGAAAGAGCTGTTCGACGTCCGCCTGCGCGACGACGACAGCCCGATGAGCCGGGACGAACTGGCCGCTGCCATGGCCGAGGTCGATGTGCTGGTGCCGACCCTGACCGACCGGATCGACGCGGGCCTGCTGGGCCAGGCCGGCGACCGGCTCAAGCTGATCGCCAATTACGGCTCCGGGGTCGACCATATCGACGTGGCCACGGCCCGCCAGCGCGGCATCCTGGTGTCGAACACCCCCGGCGTGGTGACCGAGGATACCGCCGACATGACCATGGCGCTGGTCCTGGCCGTGACCCGCCGCATCCCCGAGGGGCTGGCGCTGATGCAATCGGGCGACTGGCGCGGCTGGGCGCCCACGGCGATGCTGGGCGGGCGGATCGCCGGGCGGCGGCTCGGCATCCTCGGGATGGGCCGGATCGGCCAGGCGGTGGCACGGCGGGCGCGGGCCTTCGGCATGCAGGTGCATTACCACAACCGCCGGCGCCTGCGCCCCGAAACCGAGGCCGAGCTGGAGGCGACCTGGTGGGACAGCCTCGATCAGATGATCGCCCGGATGGACGTGATCTCGATCAATTGCCCGCACACGCCCTCGACCTTTCATCTGATGAACGCCCGGCGGCTCAAGCTGATGAAGCCCGACGCGGTGATCGTGAACACCAGCCGCGGCGAGGTGGTGGACGAAAACGCCCTGACCCGGATGCTGCGCGCCGGCGAGATCGCCGGGGCGGGTCTCGACGTTTACGAACGCGGGGCCGAGATCAATCCCCGCCTGCGCGAACTGAAGAACGTGGTGCTGCTGCCGCATATGGGTTCGGCCACGCTCGAAGGGCGGATCGAGATGGGCGAGAAGGTGCTGCTGAACATCAAGACCTTCGATGACGGCCACCGCCCGCCCGACCTGGTGGTGCCGTCGATGCTGTAGGGCGCACCGAAATTACGTAATTTCGGTGCTTCCCGCCGGGATCGTCACGGTCCGCCCGGCCTGACGCAACGTCGGGCGCGGCCCGGGCAGGCCGGGGGAGTGTCATGAAAATACTTCGTTTGATCAAACGATTGCTTGATGGTCAACCTTTCGGAATCTTCCGGTCAAGTGTCAAAACCTCACAATTACATGACGTAGCGCCGCCTTTTCGTGTCGATCGCGGCGGCTATATGCTTCGATAGACGAAACAATTGGAAGGAGGTCTTTCATGCTTGGTTGGGCCCTGACATTCTTTGTCGTCGCCTTGATCGCCGGCGTGCTCGGCTTCGGGGGGATCGCCTCGGCTTCGGCGGGCGTCGCTCAGGTGCTGTTCTTCGTTTTCCTGGTGCTGTTCGTCGCCACGATCGTCGCCCGCGCGGTGCGCAGCTGACCCTGCGCGCCAAGGCGTCACATGGCGTCACATATCGCAAACCCGGAACTCAACCCAAGGAGGTGTCCCATGAATTGGGAACAGATCAAAGGCAACTGGAACCAGGTCAAAGGCCGCATGCAGGAGCAATGGGGCAAGCTGACCAACGACGATCTCGCCCAGGCCGAGGGCAATTACGACCAGCTTCTGGGCAAGATCCAGGAACGCTACGGCAAGTCCAAGGAACAGGCCAAGCAGGAGCTGGACGATTTCCTTGCGCGGCAATGACGGCCGATGCGCGAAACAACGAAGGGCGGTCCCGGCGGGGCCGTCTTTTCCTTTGCCCGGGGCTTACTGCACCAGCGACATCGTCGAGAACCGCATGACGTCATTGGCGCTGCGGGCACCGACGACCTGCGGGACATATTCCTCGTAGACCGGTCCGGGCGCCAGGATCCGGCCAGAGTCCATCCGGCCCGGAATCTCCGGCCCGGTGCAGGCGCTCAGGCCCGCCACCGCCACGAGGGCTGCGAACGACACAGGTTTCATTTCTGCTCTCCTCGACGGGGCCGCTTGGCACGGCTCTCTCGTCCTGAGAAGCAATATAGCGCTTTCGCGTGGAATTGCACCCGTTTTCCGGCGCGGCGTGATCGCCGATGCGACAAAATTGCCGCAAGGGTCAAGCAGGCCGCCCGGTCGGTTCGTCACCCGGTCAGTTCGTCGCCTGGCGCAGCAGCCGTTCCCCGGGCAGGTCGCGGCCCAACACCTGCACCCGCGTCTCGCGGGCGAAATCGGACGCCAGGGCGCGATAGGTGCGCGCCGCCCGTCCGGTGGCCGCGTCCAGCAGCGCGCCGGTCGTGGTTTCGGCCGGGTCGCCGCGGCGGATGTCGATACCATAGCTGGCGATCAGCGCCCCGGCCCGGTCCTCGACCCGGACCGCGCCCTGCAGACGCGACTGGTCGCGGCCAAAGGCGGTCGCGGTCGACCCGGCCAGGTTCAGCCGAGAGATATCGACCCGCAGCGGCACCCCGGCCGGATCCATCCGATCGACGAATTCGCGCCGCAGCGCGGCCTCCAGATCCGGCGCCAACTGGCTGGCATACTCCGCCCCGCGGCCGCTTTCGAAGGCGGCGCCGGTGGTGGTGACATCGATCTCCGAAAAGGTGATCGTCTGGCGAAGCTCCTGCCCCAGCGGGTTGGCCGAAGGCAGGGGGGCGCAGGCGGACAGCACGGGGCCGGCGGCCAGGCCGAACAGGAAGATGCGTCGTTTCATGGCGTCGGTATTGGACATCGCACAGGCGGCGACAAGCCGATGCCCGGCGCCGATCGGCAAGAACGTGCCGGTATTGTTTCAGCGATAGACATGGTCTTCGCCCGGGAAGGCGCGGGACTTGACCTCGTCCGCATAGGCCCGCACGGCGTCTTCGATCATATCGCCCAACCGCCCATAGACCTTGACGAATTTCGGGGTCCAGGGCGACAGGCCCAGCATGTCTTCCAGCACCAGGATCTGGCCGTCGCATGCGGCGCTGGCGCCGATGCCGATGGTGGGGATGTCGATCGCCCGGGTGATCTTCACGGCCAGCGGCTCCACCACGCCTTCGACCACCACGGCAAAGGCGCCGGCTTCGGCCACCGCCTTGGCATCGGCGATATGGGCGTCCCAGGTCTCTTCCTCGCGGCCCTGGGTCTTGAAGCCGCCCATGACGTGGCTCGATTGCGGGGTCAGGCCGATATGGGCCATCACCGGCACGCCGCGTTCGGTCAGGAAGCGGATGGTTTCGGCCATGCGCGCGCCGCCCTCCAGCTTGACCGCGCCGCATTGGGTTTCCTTCATGATCTTGGCGGCGTTGCGGAAGGCCATGTTGGGGCTTTCCTCGTAGCTGCCGAAGGGCATGTCGACGACGATCAGCGCCCGCTCGGTGCCGCGGACGACGGCCCGGCCATGCATGATCATCAGGTCAAGCGGCACGCCCACGGTGGAGTTCATGCCGTGCATCACCATGCCCAGGCTGTCGCCGACCAGGATGAAATCGGCGACCTTGTCGACGATGGCGGCGGTATGGGCGTGATACGAGGTCAGCGACACGATCGGGTCGCCCCCCTTGCGCGCGGCGATCTGGGGCACGGTGATGCGGCGGATCTGGGTCTGTTTGCTCATGGGGTCTCGGCCTCGGGGTCTGGTCGGATCGGACCCTAGGACCACGGCGGGCAAAGGGCAATCTGCGGCGGCGGTCACGAGGTTGATGGCGCGAAAGCGCCGCGGCTGTGCTATGTTAAGCGCATTGATCAACAGGGGAAACGTCAATGTCATTGAAAACAATCGCCGTTCTGGCCGGGTTCGCGCTGGCTCCGATGACCGCGGCCCAGGCCCAGCAGCAGCAGATGCTGCCCTATGACCAGGACATGCAGCTGCAGATGGCGCTGGCCGAGATGTTCCAGGCGTCGCAGATGCTGTGCCAATCCGGCAACCCGATGGGCTGCCAGGGCGTGCAGCAGGTCCAGTATGCGGCGTCGATGCTGTCGCAGACCAGCATGGCCTGCATGCAGGGCAATCCGCAGGCCTGCCAGATGTATCAGCAGGCCTACATGCAGGTCAGCTACGACTACAACACCTTCCAGTCCTATGTGCAGCAGGGGCAGATGCAGACGCAGCCGCAATATGCGCAGCCGACGTCTCCGCAGGTCCAGCAGCAGATCAACGATCTGAACAGGCAGACCAACCAGTATGTCTTCGACATGAACCAGCAGACCTACCAGAACACGCAGAATTCCAACGACGCGGCCCATCGCGCCTATATCCAGTCGATCTGGGAGTGAGCCGATCCGGCCCGGCCCGGGCTGCGCCTAGTCCGGGCCGATCTCGCGCTGGTCGATCAGCAGGACACCGCCGAATTCGGCCGAGATCATGATCGCCACCTTCCGCGTCAGCAGGCCCCTGACGGGGTCGAAACTGTCCGGGTCGACGATATCCACCGCCCGCAGCGCGGCGCGCGGTTCGCGGTTGATCGTGGTGCGCAGCACCTGATCGATCCGGTCGATCGGCACGCGCCAGCCGGCCTCGGCCTCGGCCGCGTCGAGCGCGCGCGACAGGCAGGCGGCGGCGGCGCGGTCCTCGGGGGTCAGCCGGGTGTTGCGGCTGGACATGGCCAGCCCGTCCGGTTCGCGCACGGTCGGCACGCCGACGATGCGGACCGGGCTGTGCAGGTCGCGGACCATGCGGCGGATCACCTGCAATTGCTGGTAGTCCTTTTCGCCGAAATAGGCGGCATCGGGTTGGGCGATGTTCAGAAGCTTGGCGACGACCGTGGTGACGCCGCGGAAATGGCCGGGCCGGACCTGGCCATGCAGGACATGCGCGAGGCGGGTGGTTTCGACGATGGTTTCGTCACCCTCGGGATAGATCTCGGCGACCTCGGGGATCAGCACCGCGTCGACCCCGGCGGCGCGCAGCATCTGCAGGTCCTGCGCTTCGGTCCTTGGATAGGTGTCGAGGTCGGTCCTGTCGCCGAACTGGGTCGGGTTGACGAAGATCGTGGCGACGACGCGGGCGTGATCCGCCTTGGCCGCCGCGACCAGCGCCAAGTGGCCGGCATGGAGCGCGCCCATGGTGGTGACCAGACCGACCCCGTCGCCCGAGGCGCGAAAGCCCGCGATGGCGTCGCGGAACGCGGTAGTGTTGCGGCAGACCTGCATGTGGTCCTCTCTCCAGGGTTCGGAGCACGGTAGGGCCGGGCGGGCGAATGCACAACGGGTCCCCATGCCTGTCGGGGCAGGCTGTTCGGCGGCGGGCGCGCTGGCGCGCGGCAGGGTCCCCCCATCGCGGGCCGGGGCCCGCGCCGGGGCCCGTTGGCGCGCCGGTTCGGGCCGGGCGCCGGGATGGCGGGCCGGGCCGGGGGCGCTGCCCCCGTCTGCTGCGCAGACTCCCCCGAGGTATTTTCGGGACAAAGGCGGGGATGGTCGGTTTTGACGGCTGAGGCGTCGGGTCGGATGGCGGCCGAGACCGGTTTCCGGGCAATGTGGCACCCGAACGGCAGCAAGGAGTCGCGCGTCATGAAAACCCACGTTCGTGCCCTGGTCGTCGGCGGCGGCGCCGTCGGAACCTCGATCGCCTATCACCTGGCCCGGGCCGGCTGGGACGACGTGATGCTGCTGGAGCGGGACGAGCTGACATCCGGCTCGACCTGGCATGCGGCAGGCTTGCTGCCCTATTTCAACATGTCCTACGCGACCACCTGGATCCACGACCATTCGATCAGGTTCTACAAGACGCTCGAGGAAGAGACCGGCCTGGATGCCGGGTTCTTTGTCGTCGGCAATTTGCGAATGGCGCAAACGAAGGCCCGCATGGACGAATACATGGTCTATGCCACCACCGCCGAGACCGTGGGCGTGCCCTTCGAATGGTTGACACCGGCGCAGATCAAGGAGCGCTGGCCCCTGGTGCGCACCGACGACCTGGAGGGCGCGATCTATCACCCGACCGACGGCTACATCAACCCGGCCGATGTCACCATGGCGATGGCCAAAGGCGCTCGCCAGCGTGGCGTGACGATCGAGCGCAAGTGGCAGGTGGACGGCTATCACTGGACCGGCGCGGCCTGGGAGGTGAGCTGCACCAGGATGGTCGAGAAGGGCGGCAACCTGGTGCCTGGCGACGAGCAGGTGGTGATCACCGCCGAACATGTCGTCACCGCCACCGGCAACCATGCCCAGCGCACCGCACGGCTGTTGGGGATCAAGACGCCCGCGATCCCGGTCGAGCACCAGTTCATCGTGACCGAGCCCGACCCGGCGCTGGTCGCGTGGCGCAAGACCAACGACCAGCACCCGGTGCTGCGCGACGCCGATGCCAAGTGGTATGTGCGCGAGGAACGCGGCGGCTGGATCCTGGGCCCCTATGAACGGAACGCGCCGGCGCGCTTTGCCTATGGCGTGCCGGACAGTTTCCGGGCCGATCTCTTCCCGCTCGATCTGGAGCGGATCGAAGAGGAATACATGTCGATGATCCACCGGATCCCGTCCTCGGAGACTGTGGGTCTCAAGGATGATTACAACGGTCCGATCTGCTATACGCCCGACGGCAACCCGCTTTTGGGCCCGGCGCCGGGGCTGCGCAACATGTGGCTGGCCGAGGGGTTCAGCTTCGGAATCACCGCCGCCGGCGGGGCGGGGCATTACCTGGCCCAGCTGATGGTCGAGGGCGAGGCCGAGATCGACATGGCGAGCCTCGATCCG
Organism: Rhodobacteraceae bacterium HLUCCA08; assembly: GCA_001314655.1. GTDB lineage: Bacteria > Pseudomonadota > Alphaproteobacteria > Rhodobacterales > Rhodobacteraceae > Salibaculum. The sequence goes on from LJSF01000043.1 coordinate 362,514, forward strand.
CGGCGCTACGGCGACTGGATGACAACCGACTACGCGGTCGCCAAGAACGAGGAAGCCTACGAACACGTCTATATCCTGCACCATCCGGACGAGGAACGCCCGGCGGCGCGGCCGCTGCGGACTGCGCCCGCCTATGACCGCCAGAAGGCGCGCGGGGCACAATTCGGACAGGTGAATGGCTGGGAACGGCCGAACTATTTCGGCCCGGTCGGCGCGGATGACGAGTTCGACCATGACGCGCGGTCGTTCCGCCGCGGCGGCTGGTGGCAATATGCCGAAGCCGAAGCCCGTGCGATCCGCGAGGGCGTCGGCCTGATCGATGCCACCGCCTTTGCCAAGCATCGCATCAGCGGACCGGGGGCCACGGCCTTTCTGGACTGGTTCACCACCAACAAGCTGCCAAAGGTGGGGCGGATCAACCTGACCTATGCCCTGACCAGCACCGGGACAACGCGGACCGAATACACCATCGTCCGCCTGGACGAGGATGATTACTACCTGGTCAGCGCCGGGGCCTGGCACGCCTATGACGAGGATTATCTTTACAAGGCGATCGCCGACAAGGAGGCCGAATTCGGCCGGATCAACGCCGAGGACGTGACCACCAAATGGGGCGTCTTCGCCATTGCCGGGCCGAAATCGCGCGATGTTCTGCGCGATCTGGTGCGCGACGCCGATCCCGGGACGGCCCTGTCGAACAAGCGGTTCCCCTGGCTGTCGGCCCGCGAGATCGAGCTGGGCATGGTCCCGGTCCGCGCCATCCGCGTGGCCTATACCGGCGAGCTGGGCTGGGAACTGCATCATCCGATCGAGATGCAGACCCATCTGTTCGACCGGTTGATGGAGGCGGGTGAAGCGCAGGGGATGAAGCTGGTCGGTGCGCGGGCGCAGAACTGGCTGCGGCAAGAGAAAAGCTATCGCGCCTTCGGCACCGAGCTGGGCCGGGATGCCACGCCGCTCGAGGCCGGGCTGGACCGCTTCGTCGACCTGTCAAAGGACTTCCATGGCAAGGCGGCGATGGAGGCGACGGGGATCCGCAGCATCTGCGTGACCCTGCTGGTCGATGGTCCGGCGGATGCGGATCCCTGGGGCCGCGAGGCCTTGCTGCATGACGGCCGGATGGTCGGGCGGTTGACCTCGGGTGGCTATTCGGTGGCCTTCGGCAAGTCCATCGCCATGGGCTATGTGCGGCCCGACCTCGCGGTGCCGGGCACCCGGCTCAAGGTGCGGATGTTCCGCGAGCTTTGGGAGGCCGAGGTGACCGAGGACAGCCCCTATGATGCGACCAACGCCACGATCCGCGTCGACGGTTGAGCCCGGCGGCAAGAAAATTACGTAATTTTCTTGCCACCCAGCCCTGCCGATGCACGCAGGGCGGCGAAGGCCGGGTCGCCCGCGGCCTCGGCTTCGGTCAGACGGGCGCGGGCGAAGTCCACCGAGCTGGCGAACAAGGCGGCGCTTTTGTCCCAGGCCAGAAATCCGGCGCCGGGCGGCACCGGCGGGGCGATCACCAGATCGGTGTCGCGCAGGGCGCGCAGGCGTTCGCTTTGGTTGACCAGCAGGCTGCGCATCACGTTCGAGATCACGCCCGGGGCCCGGGGCGGCCGGCCCAGCACCGGCAGCAGCATCTGCCGGATCAAGCGCCAGCGGCCGGGCAGGCTGTCATAATCGACCCGGAATGTGCCGCCGCGGGATTTCTGCACGTCCACGATCACGTTCGGCCCCTGTTTGAGGCCGTGCATCACCCGGAACGGCATGTTGTCCAGGACGCCGCCATCGACCAGCATGTGCCCGTCCGGTCCGAAATAGGCCGGCAGCACGCCGGGAATCGCCGACGAGGCCCGGATCGCCCGCCATAGCGGCCCGCGCCGGATCACCCGAAGGCAATCGTCGCTCAGATCGGCGGCGACGGCGAAATAGGGCAGCCAGAGGTCCTCGATATCGCCTTCGCCGTATTGCTCGGCCAGGGCGGCGTCCAGCAGCCTGTGGTCCAGCAAGCCATAGCGCGGCCAGGTCAGCCGTTTCATCGCGCCGCGGCGCACGAAGATGTCCTGGACCAGGGTGATCACCTCTTCGGGTGCGCGGCCCAGGGCGAAGGCGCCGGTCATCGCACTGCCGACCGAAGTGCCGCCGACGATATCGGGCGCGATTCCGGCCTCGGCAAGGGCCTTTTGCACGCCGACATGGGCCACGCCATGCGCGCCGCCGCCAGAGCAGACCAGCCCGATCGCCTGGCCGGTCAGGAACCGGGCCAGCCGCTCCAGGTCGTGCTCGTCCCGCAGGGCCAGGTGGTGATGGGTTCCGACCCCGAGCGCGTCGAGCCAGGCGGCCGTGCCGCTGACCCGGTTCCTGCGGTCGGGATGGACCAGGGCCAGGATCAGCGCCTCCGGAGCCAGCAGCTGGTGTGCCAGGTCCTGGGCGGGGTTGCAGGGCGGGACCGGGCCGGCCCGGGCGACCAGGATCACCCGGTCGGCCTGGCGGATCGCGGCGCGGGCAAAGCCGTCATCGCCGGGGCCGGTGGCAAAGACCACCAGCTCGGTCCCGGCCTCGGCCTGGTTCAGCCAGGTCGCGGCCTGGGGGCCTTCGGGATCGGCACCGTCCAGCGCGGCGCGAAACCCCGCGGCCTCGATCAGCCGGGTCGGGCGCCGGCGCTCCAGCGCCGCGGCCAGCCGGGCGGCGATCCCCTCGGGCAGGTCGGTCCCGCCCACCGGCACCAACGCCACCGTGCGCACCGGTGCCGGATCCGGGTCGTCGATCACCCGCCGGCTGGTCGCCGCCAGGCGCGCCGCCAGGTCCGCCGCCACGGCCTGGGCGACGGCCGGGCTTTCGGCGCAGATCGCGTCATAGCCGGCCCGGTCCAATGTCAGCACGACCGAATCCCGGGCCGCGATCACATCGGCGGTGGCCGGCGCCCCGGTCAGGAACGAGATTTCGCCGATCACCTCTTCGGCACCCAGATCGGCCAGGCGCAGCCCGCCGCGCATCGCGGTGAACCGCCCGGTTTCGACGACGTGGACGGCGTCCAGCACGGCGCCCGCGGACACCAGCACCTCGCCGCGTCGGACATGATGCCGCCGCAGCCGGTCCTGCGTTCCGGCCGGCGCCCCGGCCAGGATCGTCCGTATCAGCCTGCCCGATCCGGTCGGCACGGTCTTCTGTCTCCTGCTTGTGTGTCGGCGCATGCTGCCCCTGCGTTAACACTCAGGCAAGGTTCATGCCGTCAAAATGCCGCAAGGTCACGGGCGCCGTGATGTATCGGGCCAATTGCCGTAATCACGCCACAAGGCGGCCAAACCGGTCTGATTGTTTCGTCGCAGAACAAGAAGAGGAACGGGCAGATGTTCCATACCAACCGGATGATCCCGCTTGCCCCCTGGGTCGCGGCGCTGGGCCTGGCGCCCGAGGCGCGGATCGACACCGAGGCGGGCCCGGTCCGGGCCGAGGACCTGGTGCCGGGGCAATGCATCCTGACCCGCGACAATGGCGCCGTGCCATTGGTCGACCTGCGGATCGGTCTTGGCGCACCGGCCGAGCGGCGCCATTTCCCGGTTCTGATCACCCGGGGCGCGATGGGGTTCGGCCTGCCGCGCGCGGATCTGCGGATCGGCGCGCAGCAGAAGGTGCTGTTCCAGAACATCCGCGTGCCGCTGATGTTCGGCGTCGATGCCGTCCTGGTGCGAGGCAAGTCGCTGGCCGCCAGCCATGAGGGGGTCCATGTCGACAATGCGCCGGTTCCGGCGAGTTTCGTGCAGCTGGTCTTCGCGACCCACCAGATCATCCATGCCGAAGGTCTGCCGGTCGAAAGCACCGCGCCCGACGGGATGGGTCAGGCCCCCTATCCGACCTTGCGCAGCTGGGAGTTGCGTGCTGCCGTCGCCTGAGGCGGCAAGAAATTTACGTAAATTTCTTGTCCGCGCCCGGCGTCACCCTCGGGCGCCGAACCGGTCGGGGCGCAGTTGGGCGACAATGGCGGCGTCAAGCTCTGGCGGCCGGCCTGCGACCAGGTCGGCGACCAGGCGGCTGGCGGCCGGGGCGCTCTGGAAGCCGTAGCCGCCCTGGCCCGCCATCCAGACGAAGCTGCGATCCGCCGGGTCGGGCCCCAGGACCAGTTGCCGGTCGGGCGCGAAAGTGCGCAGGCCGGCCCAGTTCGCCAGAAGTCGGGTCACTTCGATGTCGACCCGGGCCTCGAACCGGGCCAGACCCTCGGCCAGCACCATGTCGTCGGCCCAGGCATCCATCGGCGGTTGCGGGTCCTCTTCGGCCGGCGAGACGATCAGCGCGCCGGCATCGGGCTTGGCATACCAATCCTCGCCCGGGCCGAAGACCATCGGCCAGTGGCTCACGTCGTGGCCGTCGGGGGCCGGGATCCGCGCCATCGAGCGGCGCAGCGGGGTGACGCCCAGCGGCTGGATACCGGCCATGTGCGCGACCTGGTCGACCCAGGCGCCGGCGGCATTGACCAGGCAGCGGGCCTCTTCGCTGCGCTCATCGGTCGTTATGCGCCAGGCCGCGCCGTTCTTGGCGATATGCCGGACCTCGGCGCGGGTGCGCAGCGCGCCGCCAGCGGCACGGATGCGCGCGGCGAAATCGGCGATCAGCCGGTCGGTGTCGATATCCCAGGCATCCGGGTCATGGGCCGCCAGCGTCACCTCGGGGCGCAGGATCGGCCACAGGGCGCGGGCCTCGTCCGGGCCGATCGGGGTGAGTTTCATCGCCGTGCAATCGGCCTCGAAGGCGTCGCGTTCGGCCTCGGTCCCGGCCAGCATGAGGCCGCGGGGGGACAGAACGCCGACCTCTTCGAACCAGGACCGTCCGGCGCGGTTCAGCGCCACGGTGCTGGGCTTGCCGTAATTCTCTTCGAACAGGGCGGCCGACCGGCCCGAGGCGTGGTAGCCCAGCGCCTCTTCGCGTTCCAGAAGCAGCACGCGGCCCAGATCCGACAGCCGCGCGCCCACAGAGGTTCCGGCGATGCCGCCGCCGATGACGATGAAATCCCACATGGGCCCGACAGGAGCGCGCGGGGCGGGCGGCGTCAAGGGGGCTCTGCCCGTCGCCCTTGTCCGCTCGGACCAATGGCGCACGCAATGGCGACCCTTCGGCGTCGCCCGGCATCCATGGGACCCGAAGACGCAAAAGGCCCGCCACGGATCGGGGCGGGCCTTTCGGATCGGTCGAGCGGAGCCGATTACTCCGGGATGGTGCCGGTCAGGCCCTCGACGTAGAAATCCATCCCCAGCAGGGTGCCGTCATCGGCGGTCTCGCCCTCGGCCAGCCAGGCCGAGCCGTCCTGGCGGTTGATCGGGCCGGTGAAGGGGTGGTATTCGCCCGCCGCGATGGCGTCGCGCAGCGCCTCGGCCGAGGCCTTGACCTCGGCCGGGACCGCGTCGGTGATCTCGCCGATGCCGACCATGCCCGGGCCGATCCCGTCCCAGGTGTCGGTGCTTTCCCAGGTGCCGTCGATCACCGCCTGGGTGCGGGCGATGTAATAGGGCGCCCAGTCGTCGATGATCGAGGACACCCGCGGCATCGGTGCGAATTCATACATGTCCGAGGCCTGGCCGAAGGTATAGACATCGCCCGCCGCCTGGGCCGCGGCCTGGGGCGCGGTGCTGTCGGTATGCTGCAGGATCACGTCGGCGCCCTGTTCGATCAGCACATTGGCTGCCTCGGCCTCTTTCGCCGGGTCGAACCAGGTATAGGCCCAGACGATGCGGAACTCGACATCCGGGTTCACGTCGCGGGCATGCAGATAGGCCGCGTTGATGCCGCGGATCACCTCGGGGATCGGGTAGGAGCCGATATAGCCCACGATGTTGCTTTCGGTGATCTGCCCGGCGATGTGGCCCTGCACCGCGCGTCCTTCGTAGAAGCGGGCGGAATAGGTGCTGACATTGTCGGCCCGCTTGTAGCCGGTGGCATGTTCGAACATCACATCCGGGAACTGGGCCGCGACATTGATGGTCTGGTCCATGTAGCCGAACGACGTGGTGAAGATCAGGTCGGCGCCTTCCAGCGCCATCTGGGTCATCACCCGTTCGGCATCCGGGCCTTCGGGCACGCTTTCGACATAGACGGTCTCGACCGCGTCGCCGAAATGGGCTTCGACGGCCAGGCGGCCCTGGTCGTGTTCATAGGTCCAGCCGCCGTCGCCGACCGGGCCGACATAGACGAAGCCGACCTTGACCGGATCGTCCTGGGCGAAGGCGCCCGAGGTCAAACCGGCGGCAAGTGCGGTCGCGGCCAGGAAAGTTCTGCGTTTCATCGGTATATCCCCTGTTGGTGGTGGTTGCGAACGGTGCCTCAGCCCGAGGCATGGAAGGGCCGGCCCAGCGACCCGGGCGCGCGGCCGGCCGAGATGACGACAAGAACCAGGATCGTGGCCAGGTAGGGCGAGGCCGACAGCCACAGCGTTTCGTCGAACCCCCAGCCCATCGCCCGGATCGCGATCAGCAGCAGGGTGAACAGCGCCAGCGCCGCCGTCCAGCCCAGCGCCTTGGTCCGGCTTGCCGGTCGGCGGCGGATAGCCCAGGCGCCGGCCACGGCCAGCGCGCCGATCCCGGTCAGCCAGGGCAGCAGCACGATCAGCGAAACGCCGGCCGCCTGGAAATTCAGTTGCAGCATGGTGACGCCGCCGAACAGATAGGCGCCGGCCAGCAGCCGCCAGGGCCGCCAGGATGCGAAGACCACGATCGCCAGCGCGATCCAGCCGGCGCCGGCGGTCAGCCCCTCGGCATAGGTCGGAACCCGCACCAGGCTGAGGTAGGCGCCGCCAAGGCCGGCGCAGGCGCCGCCGAAACAGATCGCCAGGATCCGCACCAGAACGACGTTGTAGCCCAGCGCATGGGCGGCATCGTGGTTTTCGCCGACGGCCCGCAGGATCAGCCCGGCGCGGGTGTATGTCAGCACCGCCCAGACCCCGGCGACCAGCACCAGGCTCAGGTAGACGATCGGGTCGTGGTGGAACAGGATCCGGCCCAGCCAGGGGATATCGCTCAGCACCGGGATCGGCCAATCGGCCAGGCCCGGCGATTTCACGCCCAGATAGCCCTGGCCCAGCAACGCCGCGATCCCCAGCCCGAACAGGGTCAGCGCCAGGCCCGTCGCGACCTGGTTCGACAGCAGGAACTGGGTCAGGATCGCGAACAGCAGCGCCATGGTCGCGCCGCCCAATGCCGCCGCCGAAAAGCCCAGCAGGTTCGGCGTCGCGGCGCCCAGCCGGCACAACGCCCCGCCCTCGGCGCAGATCAGCCCGTCGGCGCCGGTGGCGACGATGAAGCCCACGACCGAGCCGGTGATCATCATCCCTTCGACGCCAAGGTTCAGGACCCCGGCGCGTTCGGTCACCAATTCGCCCGTGGCGGCCAGAAGGATCGGGGTCGAGGCCACCATGAGAGAGGCCAGCAGCAGGATCGGGTCGATCGCGGACAGGTCGATCATGCCGCGACCCTCCGCCCCAGCCGCAGCCGGTAATGCGTCATCACATCCACCGCCAGCAGAAAGAACAGCAGCATCCCCTGGAACACCTGAATCGCCGCGCCGGGCAATTGCAGCGAGGATTGGGCGATCTCGCCGCCGATATAGGTCAGCGCCATCAGCAGGCCCGCCAGCAGGATGCCGATCGGATGCAGCCGGCCCAGGAAGGCCACGATGATCGCGGTAAAGCCGTAATTGGCGGCGAAGTCGATCGACACGATGCCGGAGGGGCCGGCGACCTCGAACAGCCCGGCCAGACCGGCCAGCGCGCCCGAAACCCCCAGGCAGATCAGCACCAGCCGGGCCGGGACGACGCCGGAAAAGGCCGCCGCGCGGGGCGCCTGTCCGGTCACCCGGATCTGGAAGCCCAGCAGGTGCCGGGCCATGGTCACATAGGCCGCGATCACGGCGATCAGCGCCGCGACCACGCCCCAGTGGAGGCCGACGCCCCGGTCGATCCAGCTGGTCGCGGCGGCGTATTGGCTCAGGTTGCGCGATCCGGGCATGCCGAAGCCTTCGGGGTTCTTCATCAGGCCCAGCGCCATCGAGGACAGCAATTGCTGGGCGACATAGACCAGCATCAGCGACACCAGGATTTCGTTGGCGCCGAAGCGCACGCGCAGCACGCCCGGGATCATCGCCCAGGCCAGCCCGCCCAGCGCACCGGCGATGACCATCAGCGGAAAGACCAGCCAGCGCGCCTCCATCGGGTAGAAGGCCAGCGCCACGGCCGCGCCGCACAACGCGCCGACGATGTATTGCCCCTCGGCGCCGATGTTCCAGATCCCGGCACGGAACCCGAAGCTCAGGCCGATGGCGATCAGCACCAGCGGCGCGCCCTTGATCCACAGCCCGTTGCGGTGGAACGATGCGTTTTCGCCGAACAGCGGCTCCCAGAAGATCTTGCCCAGCGCCTCGAGCGGCGGCTTGTCCAGCGCGGCGAACAGCAGCGCGCCGAAGATCATCGTCAGCACCACCGCCAGGAACGGCGCGGCCCAGCGCCAGGCGGCCGAGGGTTGCGGGCGTTTTTCCAGCGCGATCACGGCGCGCATCCCGGGACCGGCGCGATACCGACGCAACAGCGCCGCGATACCGGCGTGGCGCGCGCAGCGTTGACCGGGCCGATCTCAGCCATCGACATGGGCCACCTCCATGTCATGGGCGCCGCCCAGCATCAGGCCGATCTCCTTGACCGTCAGCCCGGCTGTCGGGCGCGGTTCGCTCAGCCGTCCGTCGTTCAGCGCGGCGAACCGGTCCGAGACCTCCATCAATTCGTCCAGGTCCTGGCTGATCACGATCACCGCCGCGCCGCGTGCGGCGATGTCCAGCAGCGCCTGGCGGATCGCCGCGGCGGCCGAGGCATCGACGCCCCAGGTCGGCTGGTTGACCACCAGAAGGTCGGGCCGCTGCAGGATTTCCCGGCCGATGACGAATTTCTGCAGGTTCCCCCCGGACAGGGACCGGGCCGTGTTCTCGGGTCCCGGGGTGCGCACATCGAAGGCGTCGATCACCTCGGCGGCATAGCTGCGGGTCTTGCGCCAGTTCAAGAAACCGTTCTTTGTCAATTTCTTGCGGGTCACGGCCGTCAGGGCGGCATTTTCGGTCAAGGTCATGTCCGGGGCCGCGGCATGGCCCATCCGTTCCTCGGGCGCGGCGCAGATGCCCAGCCGGCGCCGGGCGCGCGGGCGCAGGGCGCCGATCGCCCGGCCCTGCCATCGGATCATGCCCGGCGCCACCGGCAATTCGCCCGACAGCGCCCCCAGCAATTCGTCCTGGCCGTTGCCCGCGACCCCGCCGATCCCCAGCACCTCGCCGGCCCGCACCTCCAGCCGGATCCCTTTCAGCGTGGTGCCGAAATCGCTGGGTGACCGGAGGCTCAGCCCATCGAGTTGCAGCAGCACGGCGCCGGTCTCGGCCGCCGCGCGTTCGGGCACGTGCAGCGCGCTGCCGACCATCATCTCGGCCATGTCGCGGGCCGAAACCTCGCGCGGGGTGCAGGTGCCGACGACCTGGCCCAGCCGCAGGATCGTGGCGTGGTCGCACAGCGCCCGGATTTCCTCAAGCTTGTGGGAAATATAGAGGATCGAGGTCCCTTCATGGGCCAGCTTGCGCAGGGTGGCGAACAGGATCTCGACCTCCTGCGGGGTCAGCACGCTGGTCGGTTCATCCATGATCAGCAGCTTGGGATCCTGCAGCAGGCAGCGGATGATCTCGACCCGCTGGCGTTCGCCGGCCGACAGGTCGCCGACGATCCGGCCGGGGTCGAGCGGCAGGCCGTAAAGTTCGCTGACCTCGGTGATGCGGGCGGCAAGGTCGCGCAACCGCGGCGGGTTCTCCATTCCCAGGGCGATGTTCTCGGCCACGTTCAGCGCGTCGAACAGCGAAAAATGCTGGAACACCATCGCCACGCCCGCGGCCCGCGCCGCCCTGGGATCGGCCGGGGCATAGCGCCGCCCGTGCAGCACCATGCGCCCCGCATCGGGCGTGACCAGCCCGTAGATCGTCTTGACCAGGGTCGACTTGCCGGCGCCGTTTTCACCCAGCAGGGCATGGACCTCGCCGGGTTGGACCAGGAACGACACGTCCTTGTTGGCGACGACGCCGGGATAGGCTTTGGTCAGCCCGTCGATCTCCAGCAGCGTCTCCGTCATGCCCCGTCATTCCCCATGGCCCCGGACGACAGTAGCGCCGCCGCGACCCCCACGGCAATGGCCTGCGGGTGCTTTCCCAGGGTCGGATCGCCTATCGGGCAGGCAATGCGCGAAATTTGGGCATCGGCATGCCCCAGTTCGGCGAGGCGGCTGCGGAACCGCGCCCATTTGGTGGCCGATCCGATCAGGCCGGCGCTGGCGAAACCGCGGCGCAACAGGGCATCGCACAATTTCAGGTCGATAGCGTGGGAATAGGTCACGATCAGGTGGTGCGCCTTGCGCGGCGCATGGGGCACCAACTCCGGCGGGCGGGCCGCCACACAGATGTCGACGCTTTCGGGCGCTTCGGGAAACCGCTCGGGCGCGGTGTCGATCCAGGTGATGGCGTAGCCGGGCAGGGGGGCCAGGGTCGCGACCAGCGCCCGTCCCACATGCCCCGCGCCCCAGATCCAGAGCGGCGTCCCCTCCGGTGCTACCGGGGCGTTCCGATCGAAATCCAGCACCACCGCCCCGCCGCAGCACTGGCCCAGGTCGGGGCCCAGCGGCACGGTCTCGCGCCGCGCCGCCTCGCCGGTCGCCAGCATCTTGCGGGCCGTCGCGATCGCCCGGAATTCCAGCGCGCCACCGCCGATCGTGCCCTCGATCCGGTCGGCATGGACCACCATCTCCGCCCCGACCTCGCGCGGGGTGGAGCCCCGGGTGTCCGCGACCCGGACGCGGATCACCCCCGCGCCCTTTCGACCGCCGCGAGCACCGCCTCGGGGGTCGCCGGGGCGGCCAGGTCGGGGTAATGCGGCCCGCAGGCGGCACAGGCATCGGACAGGGCCAGCCAGGCCGACATGCCCAGCATGAAGGGCGGCTCTCCCACCGCTTTCGACCGATAAATCGTCGCCGCCGGGTTCGGCGCGTCCCACAGCGCCACGTTGAACAGGTCCGGCCGGTCCGAACAGGCGGGGATCTTGTAGGTCGAAGGCGCATGGGTCCGCAGCCGCCCCGCATCGTCCCACCACAGCTCTTCCGTGGTCAGCCAGCCCGCGCCCTGGACAAAGCCGCCCTCGACCTGGCCGATATCCACCGCCGGATTCAGCGAGGCGCCGGCGTCGTGCAGGATATCCGTCCGCAGGATCCGGTTCTCGCCGGTCAGGGTGTCGATGACGACCTCGCTCACCGCGCAGCCATGGGCGAAGTAGAAGAACGGCCGCCCCCGCCCCGCGATCCGGTCCCAGGACAGATCGGGCGTCTTGTAGAACCCGGTCGCACTCAGGCTGACCCGGTGCTCGTAGGCGATGGTCGCGGCCTGTGCGAAACTCATCTCGGCCTGGCCGACCCGCACCCGACCCTCGGCAAAGACCACCTCTTCGGGCTTGACCTGGTGCAGACCGGCCAGGCATTCGGCCATCCGGTCGCGGATCGTGTCGCAGGCCAGCCTGGCCGCCATTCCGTTCAGGTCGGACCCGCTGGACGCCGCGGTGGCCGAGGTATTGGGCACCTTGGCGGTATCGGTGGCGGTGATCCGGATCGCCCCGGGCGGCAGGCCGAAGCGGTCGGCGGCGACCTGCGCCACCTTCCGGTTCAGCCCCTGGCCCATTTCCGTGCCGCCATGGTTCAGATGGACCGAGCCGTCGGCATAGACATGCACCAGAGCCCCGGCCTGGTTCAGATGGGTCAGGGTAAAGGAAATCCCGAACTTGACCGGGGAATAGGCGATGCCCTTCCTGAGGATCGGATTGGCCGCGTTCCAGTCGGCCACCGCCTGCCGCCGGGCGGCGTAGTCGCAACGGTTCAGCAACCGCTCGGTCATGGCGCCCAGGATGAAATCGGTGACCTCCATGTGGTAGGGCGTGGTGTTCGCGGCCTCCGGCGCCGCCGGCGAATGCGCGCCGCCGAACCGCGTGGCCCCGCCCGCGCCGGTGGTCACCCGATGCCCCGTCCCGGGCTTCTTCGGGTCGGAAATATCCTCGGGGGGGATCGCGCTTGCGCGATGGGGGGCAGACAGCCCGCCCGCCCCGGCCTCGGCATAGAAATTCCGCTGCCGCACCAGCGCGGGATCAAGGCCCAGCGCATGGGCGATCCGGTCCATCACCCGCTCGATCCCGACCATGCCCTGCGGCCCGCCGAAGCCGCGAAAGGCGGTGGCCGACTGGGTATTGGTCCGCAACCGGTGCGAGGTGATCCGCGCCGCCGGCAGCAGATAGGCGTTGTCCGCATGCAGCATCGCCCGGTCGGCGACCGGCAGCGACAGGTCCTGCGCCCAGCCGCAGCGGACGTAATGGGTGAAATCGACCCCGGTCAGCCGGCCGGCCGCGTCGAAGCCGGCGTCATAATCGATCCGGAAATCGTGCCGCTTGCCGGTGATGGTGAAATCGTCGTCGCGGTCATAGCGCATCTTCGCCGGCCGGCCGGTGCGCGCGGCGACCACGGCGCAGGCCACGGCCAGGGCGTTGCCCTGGCTTTCCTTGCCGCCGAAACCGCCACCCATCCGGCGCGTCTCGACCCGCACGGCGGCCATCGGCAGGCCCAGCGCCTCGGCCACCTTGTGCTGGATTTCCGTCGGGTGCTGGGTCGAGGCATGGACGATCATCCCGTCCTCTTGCGGCAGGGCCAGCGCGGCCTGGCCTTCGAGGTAGAAATGCTCCTGCCCGCCGATCTCGAGACGGCCCTGCACCCGGTGCGGGGCACCGGCCAGGGCGGCGGCGATGTCGCCCTTTTCATAGATCCGGGGACCGTCCTCGAAGCGCCAGCCGGCCTGCAGCGCGTCGTCGATGGTCAGGACCGGGGGGTGCGAGCTGATGGTCGCGGTGACGCGCCGCGCGGCGATCCGGGCCTGCCGATGCGTGGCGGCGGCGACAAGCGCCAGGGGCTGGCCCACATAATGGACCTCCCCTGTCGCCAGGAGCGGCTCGTCATGGGCCGAGGGCGAGACATCATTGGCGAAGGGCAGGTCGGTGGCGGTCAGGACGGCGACGACGCCGGGGGCGCCCTGCGCCGCGTCGAGGCTCATCGCGTCCAGCCGGCCGCGGGCGGTGTCGGACAGGGCGAAGGCCAGGTGCAGGCAGCCGGCGGGCGTGGGGATGTCGTCGACATAGCGCGCGGCGCCGGTGACATGCAGCGGCGCGCTGTCATGGGGCAGGGGTTTCGACACGCTCATGGCGTGACCTTCAGCACGTCGGTCGGCTGCCCCGACAGATCCGCGAGATAGCGCAGGACCATGTTCTGCGCCGCCCGCAGCCGGTAGGGGGCCGAGGCGCGCATGTCGGTCAGCGGTTCGAAATCCCGGGCCAGTGCCGCGGCCGCCGCTTGCGCGGTTTCGGACGCGAAAGCGCGTCCGACCAGCGCCGCCTCTGCCGAGGCGGCGCGGCGCGGGATCCCGGCCATGCCGCCGAAGGCGATCCGCGCGGCGGTGACGATGCCGTCGGCGAGGGTGATATCGAAGGCGCCGCAGACCGCCGAGATATCCTGGTCGAACCGCTTGGACAGCTTGTAGCAGCGCAAGGCGGGGGCGGATTTCGGCAGGCTCACCGCCTCGACGAATTCGCCCGGCCGCCGGTCCTGGCGGCCGTAATCGAGGAAGAAATCCTCGATCGGGATGTCGCGCCGCGCATCGCCCCGGCGCAGGTGCAGCGTCGCGCCCAGAGCGATCAGCGCCGGCGGGTTGTCCCCGATCGGCGAGCCATTGGCGATATTGCCCCCCAGCGTCGCCGCCTGGCGCACCTGTTCGGAGCCGTAGCGGCGGATCAGCTCGGCATAGGAGGGGTGCAGCGGCGCCATCAGGGCCTGCATCTCGGCCATCGTGGTCATGGCGCCGATCCGCAGGCTGTCGCCGAGGTCCTGCACGCCGCGCAGATCGGCGCACTGGCTCAGGAAGGCGACGGGGCCAAGATCGCGCAGACCCTTGGTGACCCAGAGTCCCACATCCGTGGCCCCGGCGACGAGGGTGGCGTCGGGATGGTCGAGATACCAGGCGGCCAGCGCATCGGCGCTGGCGGGCAGGTAGGCGGGCTCTGCCCCCTCCGGCAGCACCTCCGCGCCCGGCGTTTCCTTGCCAGGATGAAGCGGGGTGTCGCGGATATGGGGCGGGACCGGCGCGGGTGCGGCGGCTTCGGCGGCGCGGATGATCGGCGCATAGCCGGTGCAGCGGCACAGGTTGCCGGCCAGCACGTCATCATGGTCGGTGCGGCCCGCCAGGTGGGCGGTGGCCATCGACATCACGATGCCCGGCGTGCAGAAGCCGCATTGCGAGCCGTGATGGTCGATCATCGCCTGCTGCACCGGATGCAGGGTGCCGTCGGGGGCGGCCAGCCCTTCGATGGTGCGCACCGCCTTGCCGTGCAGCTGGGGCAGGAACAGGATGCAGGCATTGAGCGCGCGGGCGCCGGCATCGTCGGTCACCATCACCGTGCAGGCGCCGCAATCGCCTTCGTTGCAGCCTTCCTTGGTGCCGGTCAGGCCGCGGCTTTCGCGCAGCCAGTCCAGCAGGGTGCGGGTCGGCGGAGCATCGACCGCGACGGGCTCTCCGTTCAGAAGAAACCGGATCGTCATCTGTCAGACCTGCCGCCTTACCGGGAGTCTTCGGGCTGTGACGGCGCGCGTCGATGCGGCGTAGACGCGGCGCCCCCGTCCTGTTGGATCACCGGCCATGAAAGCGGCAACCGGCGGCTTTGGCAAGGGTTTCAGTCGAGCAGCGCGGCGCGGATGCCGGGCAACCAGGTTCCGGTGCCGGCGTCAAAAGCGCGAAAGTCGGCCGCGAAACCCCAGTAGCACCAGCCGATCCCCTGCGCCTCGGCGGCGCGGCGCACGGTGCCGGTCCAGGCGGCGCGAGCGGCCGGGTCGGTGTCGCGATAGGTGCCGAATTCGCCCAGCAGAACCGGCCAGCCGGGGGCGGCGGCGCGGAACATGTCGACCTTGACGCGGGCGCGGTCCTCGGCGCCGCCCCAGCCTCGGGCGGGCAGGTCCTGTCCGGTCCAGGGGGCCAGCTGGTGGGTGAAGTCCCAGGGGTCGTAATAGTGGAAACTGCGCAATTCGCGGTGCCCGGGCGGGGCCATGTCCAGCATGCCGTCCAGCCCGCCCCAGCCGCCGCCGCTGGTGATGATCCAGCGATCGGGATGGGCGGGGCGCAGCCGGGCGATCACCCGGGCCTGCAGGTCGGCGGCGCGGTCCGTGGTCAGCGCGTCGGTCGGTTCGTTCACCAGTTCGAAGATCAGCGTGTCGGGATGGCCCGCGTAATGGGCGCCGAGCGCGTCCCAGATGGCGACGAAGCGGTCGGCCTCGGCCGCCGGGTCGGCCATCAGCGCCTCGTAGTGATGCAGGTCGAGGATCACCTGCAGCCCCGCGGCTTCGGCCCAGCCGATCACCTGGTCGAGCCGCGCCAGGAAGGCCGGGTCGATCCGGCCGTCGCGGAAATGGGCATCGACCCGGGCCGGCAGGCGGACGGTGTCGAACCCGGCCGCGGCGATCTCCCCCAGGTGGTCGCGTTCGATGACATAGCCCCAGTCGCCCTCGTGCGGGGCCTCGAGCGCGTTGGACAGGTTCATGCAGCGTTCGACCGGCCCGGCCAGCGCGGCGCCACAGGCCAGCGCGGCGCCAAGCGCCAGGACCCAACCCCGCAGCCCTGCGGGCGCGGCCATTCAGGCCACCCGGTTGAGCGACCGGGCGATGACGGCATCCAGCCGGTCGACCAGATAGGTCACCATGTCGCGATGGCGGGTCAGGTCGTCCCGATCGTCATGAAAGGTCATGCGCTCGGCGCAGCGGAACAGGCAGCCGTCGTTCAGTGGCCGCAGGGTCATTTCGCGTTCCGATGTGGATACGGTCTGGCCGTCGATCCGCAGGATACGGGTGCAGCTGACGGATTCGTCGGGTTCGATTCGGTGATGCAGCACCTCGGTTTCGAACACCGCGCCGCCATCGAACCGGAACGCGCTGCGTTCATATCCGCCTTCCCGGAAATCGAGCGAGAACGAAAGGGTCTCTGCGCCGGGCAAGTCATACAGCCAGCTTTTGCGCAGATCGGGGTCGGCCAGGACCCGGAACACGTCCGAGGGGCAGGCGCGGATGAAGCGGTCGATCTGGAGGGTTTGCGTCTTTGGCATACTCGTCATCGGGTTTGCTGGTTCACACGGCAAGACGACAACCTGTCGGCAGACCTGTCAACCGCCGGGGGCCAGGTGTAGTGCGGTGATGCGTCCCCTTCACAGGGCCGGGGCCGCCGGCCGCGTCGCCTTGCCGGGCCGGTCACGGCGGGCCCATGGCCTTTCGTCGTGCCCGACCCGCCGCGAAACCGGCCTCACAGGGTCGCCGCCAGGCGCCCCAGTTGATCGGCCACCATGCCCCAGCCATCGGAAAAGCCCATCGCGTCGTGCCGCTGCGCCGCCTCTTGCGTCGCATGGCGGGCGATCACCCGTTATTCGCAGCCGCCGTCGGTGTCGGTGAAGCTGATATCGGCCGAAAAGAACCCCGGTTCCGCCCCGGGCCGGAATCCCGGGCCCAGCGCATCGGTCCAGGCGAACCGCCGGCCCGGCTCGGCCATCAGGACACAGCCCGGCGCGCCGTCCATCCGGCCGTGATCGTCGAAGTCCATCACCACGTGAAAGATGCCGCCGGGCCAGGGGTCGACCTGCGCCTCGGGGACGCGGCCGGGGGCGGGGGCAAAGAATTGCCGGATCAGCTCCGGTTCGGTCCAGCAACGCCAGACATTGGCGGCCCGGGCCGGCAGGGTGCGAACCAGGACCAGGTCGGTCGGACCGGGGTCAAGGATCGGGGCGTCTTTCGGTTGTGCCATCATCGGCCTCCAGTGTGAGGGCAAGCGCATCGAGCCGCTCCAGCCGGTCCTCCCAGATCCGGCGCTGGCGGGACAGCCAGTGTTCGGCCTCGGCCAGCTTTGCGGGTTCCAGCGCGACCATGCGGACCCGGCCGGTCTTGATCGTGCGGACCAGCCCGGCGGTTTCGAGTTTCTTCAGATGCTTGAGAAAGCTCGGCAGGGCCATGTCATGGGGCGCGGCCAGGTCGCTGACCGGGGCGGCCCCCTGCGTCAGCCGCGCGATCACCGCGCGCCGGGTCGGGTCGGCCATGGCGGCAAAGAAGTGATCCAGATTGTTATCCATGTGGCTAAGTAACACGGTGCGCCGCTGGCGGTCAAGAAACTTTCCCGATCGGCTAACCTTTTTCACGACGCCCGGTCTTCTTCTCGTCCCGGGCGCGGCCTAGACTGGCGCCATGGCCCAGCCCCGATTCATCCACCTGCGCACCCATACGGAATATTCGCTGCTCGAAGGGGCGGTGCCGGTCAAGAAGCTGCCCGGTCTGGCCGAGGCCGCCGGCATGCCCGCCGTGGCCGTCACCGACACCAACAACATGTTCTGCGCGCTGGAATTTTCCGTGACCGCCACCAAGGCCGGGGTGCAGCCGATCCTGGGCTGCCAGATCGATCTGCGGGTGGCCGAACCCGAGCCGGGCAAGAAACCCCAAGCGCCGGCGCCGGTCGTCCTGCTGGCCCAGAACGAAGCCGGCTATGGCCACTTGATGAAGCTCAATTCCTGCCTTTACCTGCGCGGCGACGGGGCGCTGCCGCATGTGACGCTGGACGAGCTTTCGGCCCATTCCGACGGTCTGATCTGCCTCAGCGGCGGCCCGGACGGCCCCGTGGGGCGGCTGCTTCGGAACGGCCAGCGCGCCGCGGCCGAGGCCCTGATGGCGCGGCTCAAGGAGATTTTCGCCGACCGGCTCTATGTCGAATTGCAGCGCCATCCGGGCGAAAACGGCCTGCCCGAGGCCGAACGCCTTTCCGAACGCGGCCATGTCGAAATCGCCTATGCGATGGGCCTGCCGCTGGTCGCCACCAATGATGTCCATTTCCCGAAATCCGCGCTTTACGAGGCCCATGACGCGCTGCTCTGCATTGCCGAGGGCGCCTATGTCGATCAATCCGAACCGCGCCGGCGCCTGACCGACCAGCATTATTTCAAATCGGCGCAGGAAATGGCCGCGCTGTTCGCCGACCTGCCCGAGGCGCTGGACAACACCGTCGAAATCGCCCGCCGCTGCGCCTTCGCCGCCCAAACCCGCGACCCGATCCTGCCGCGTTTCGCCGAGGACGAGGTCGAGGAACTGCGCCGCCAGGCCCGCGCGGGGCTGGCCGACCGGCTGGCCGTCATCCCCCATGCCGCGCCGGTCGAGGATTACGAGACACGGCTCGAATTCGAGCTGGGCATCATCGAGGGGATGGGCTTTCCCGGCTATTTCCTGATCGTCGCCGATTTCATCAAATGGGCCAAGGAGCGCGACATCCCGGTCGGGCCGGGCCGCGGCTCGGGCGCGGGCAGCCTGGTGGCCTATGCGCTGACCATCACCGACCTGGACCCGCTGCGCTATTCGCTGCTGTTCGAACGGTTCCTGAACCCCGAACGGGTGTCGATGCCCGATTTCGACATCGATTTCTGCATGGATCGCCGCGAAGAGGTGATCCAGTACGTCCAGGAAAAATACGGCCGCGACAAGGTGGGCCAGATCATCACCTTCGGCGCGCTGCTGTCCAAGGCCGCGGTGCGCGACGTGGGCCGGGTGCTGCAGATGCCCTATGGCCAGGTCGACAAGCTGTCCAAGATGATCCCGGTCGAAGGCGTCAAGCCGGTGTCGATCACCCAGGCCCTGGCGCAGGAAGAGCGCCTGCGCGAGGAAATCCGCGAAACCGAACAGGACCGCCGCGAGGGCAAGGTGAACCCGGTCAAGCGGCTGTTCGATTACGCCGAAAAGCTGGAGGGGCTGCTGCGCAACGCCTCGACCCATGCCGCCGGCGTGGTGATCGGCGACCGGCCGCTGGACGAGCTTGTGCCGCTGTATCAGGATCCGCGCTCGGACATGCCGGCGACGCAGTTCAACATGAAATGGGTCGAACAGGCGGGGCTGGTGAAGTTCGACTTCCTGGGGCTCAAGACCCTGACCGTGATCCGGAATGCGATGGACCTGATCGCCCGCTCCGGCCGCCCGCTGCATGTCGCGGCCGACGGCACCGTCCTGTTCGAGCCCGCCGAGGGGGCCGAGAACCAGATCAACGCCATCCCGCTGGATGACGAAAAGACCTACGAGCTGTATTCCCGGGCCAGGACCGTCGCCGTGTTCCAGGTGGAAAGCACGGGCATGATGAACGCCCTGCGGCAGATGAAACCGACCTGCATCGAGGATATCGTGGCGCTGGTCGCGCTCTATCGTCCCGGCCCGATGGAGAACATCCCCACCTATTGCGAGGTCAAGAACGGCCAGCGAAAGATCGCCTCGATCCATCCCCTGATCGACCACATCCTGGAGGAAACCCAAGGCATCATCGTCTACCAGGAACAGGTGATGCAGATCGCCCAGGAAATGGCCGGCTATTCGCTGGGCGGCGCCGACCTGCTGCGCCGGGCCATGGGCAAGAAGATCAAGGAGGCGATGGACGCCGAACGCCCGAAATTCGAAACCGGCGCCAAGGCCAACGGGGTCGATGCGGCCAAGGCGCGCGAGGTCTTCGACCTGCTCGAGAAATTCGCCAATTACGGCTTCAACAAATCCCACGCGGCGGCCTATGCGGTGGTCAGCTATCAGACCGGCTGGCTCAAGGCCAATCACCCGGTCGAATTCATGGCCGGGGTGATGAATTGCGACATCCACCTGACCGACAAGCTGGCGGTGTATTTCCAGGAGGTGAAGAAGGGCCTCGGCCTGCCCTGGGCGCCGCCTTGCGTGAACCGGTCGCTGGCCACCTTCGACGTGCAGGACGGCACGCTGGTTTATGGCCTTGGCGCGCTGAAAAACGTCGGGGTCGAGGCGATGCAGCTGATCGTCGAAGCCCGGCGAGCGGCAGAGGCCCCGGATCAGGTCCGGGGCGGGCAGGACACCCCGTCCCGGCCCCCGAGCCGGGACCTCACCGAGGATCGCCCCTTTTCGACGCTTTACGATCTCGCCCGCCGGGTCGACCTCAAGCGGGTCGGCAAGCGGCCGCTGGAAATGCTGGCCCGGGCCGGCGCCTTCGACGTGCTCGACCGCAACCGGCGGCGGGTCTTCGACAGTCTGGAGGCGCTGATCGGCTATTCCGCGGCGATCCACGACCAGAAGGCCTCCAGCCAGACCTCGCTGTTCGGCGAGGCGGGCGAGGACCTGCCCGAACCGCGTCTGTCGGCCGCCCAGGACTGGCTGCCGGGCGAGCGGTTGAGCGAGGAGTTCAAGGCGATCGGCTTTTACCTGTCGGGCCATCCGCTGGACGATTACCGCGCGGCGCTCAAGCGGCGCGGCGTGGTGACGATGGACGAGCTGTCGGCCCAGGCCGAACGGAACGGCGCCGCGCTGCAAAAGGTCGGCGCCAAGATCGAGGGCCGCCAGGAACGGATGAACGCCCGCGGCAAGCGCTTTGCCTTCGTGCAGTTTTCCGACCCGACCGGCCCGTTCGAGGCGATGATGTTCTCGGACGCGCTCGAGGCCTGCCGCGACACGCTGGAGGCGGGCGAGCTGGTGATCGCCCAGGTCGAGGCCGAGCTGCGCGAGGGTCAGTTGCGCTTCGTCTGCCGCTCGGTCGCGCCGATCGACACCCTGGTTGCGGATGTCGAGGGCGAGGGGCTGACCATCACGATCCGCGATCCGGGCGGGGTGCCGCTGATCCGGTCGGTGCTGGATCAGGCCCGCGACGTCGCCCGGGGGCGCGGGCTGGGGCCGATCGCCCTGCGCATCGACCCGCCCGACACCGACGACGAATACCTGATCGAACTGCCCGACCAATACCCGACCAATCCGGCGGTGAAGGGCGCGCTGCGGTCGCTTGACGCGGTGTTCGATGTCGAGGACGGGATCGCCGATTTCAGCCGCCCGGCCGCTGCGCCGGATCTCGCCGTGATCGACGCCGCCTGACCCGGTGCGGTTGTCGCGGGAGGGCCTGGCGGCTAGACAGGTCGGAACGTGGACAGCCGGGCCGACAGCTCATGCGACATCTTGCGATCCTCGGTGCCCTGGTGGCCCTGTCGGCCCTGTCGGCCTGCGGCAACCCGCTGGGCGACATGAACCGCCTCTCGGAGGTCGATGTCGATGACGCCGCCGCGGCCATCGTCGCCGCCGAATTGTCGGGCGACGCGGCGCTGGTCGATCAGCTGACCGCCGGGGAACAGGCCACCGCCGCCGCCGCAACGGCCGCCGCGCCCGATCCCGAACCGCGCCGGGGCCTGCTGGGCCTGTTCGGCGGGCGGCGCGACGCCCCGGCCCTGGCCAGCTCCGATGCGCCCGCGGCATCGGACACCGTGCCGATGGGCACGGCGCTGCCCTTCGGCGAAATCGCCCGGGTCTGCGATGTCCGGCGCGGCGACCTGGGGCGCGAGGTGATCTCGGCCGAGGGCTACCGCGTGCATGACACGATCCCGGCGGCGACCGATCCGCGGATCTTCTATGTCACCGGCTTCAAGGACCGCTGCGCCCGGACCTTCACCGCCACCGTGGTGCTGGAAAGCGATGCCGCGACCCATGAATTCGTGCGCTACGCCTCGGGGATCGACGCGCCCTATTCGGCGCCCGACGAGGCCTACGAAGAGATCAAGTCCCGGATCTGCCGGGTGCGACGCGGGCAACCCTGCGGCGACCGGATCGGGCGGCTGTCGGACCGGCTGCAATTCCTGACGCTGTATGACAGCTTCGGCGGCTCGCCCGATGAATGGGTCGAGATCCTGCTGCATGACGGCGCCGTCGCGGCGATCGGCTGGCAGCGGCTGTAGACCGGGCCGCCGGGCGCCGCTCGTCCCGGGCCGGGGCCCGGGACATCGCCCCGCCCACCGTCCCGGTGCGCGTGCGCCTACCAATGCGGCGGTTTCCGATCGGCCAGCGGCACCGTGCCGCCCGCATCCAGCTCCTGTTCGGCGGCGCGGGCCATCAACATCCTGACCTGCCGGGTCAGGGTCTCGATCTCGCGATCCTGGCGGGCGACCACGTCCGACAGATCGGCCAGGTCCCGTTCCAGATGGGCGATCCGTTCCTGTGTCTCGCGGTCCATCGCATCCCTCCGGCCTGAGGTCCGGCCCTAACCCATGGCCCCGGCGCCCGCAACGGCGTTGCCCTTGGCCCCGGGCCGGGCTAAACGCGGCCCCGCATGCCTAAGCCGGGAAACGACCATGGCCAAGCCCACCAAGACCCCCCGCCCCAGGGCCGCCGCGCCCAAGGGGTTCCGCGATTACTTCGGCGCCGAGGTGACCGAACGGGCCGAGATGCTCTCCCGCATCGCGCAGGTCTATCATGCCTATGGTTTTGACGCGCTGGAAAGCAGCGCGGTGGAAACCGTCGAGGCGCTGGGCAAGTTCCTGCCGGATGTGGACCGCCCCAACGAAGGGGTGTTCGCCTGGCAGGAGGACGAGGGGGATTGGCTGGCCCTGCGCTATGATCTGACCGCGCCCCTGGCCCGGGTCTATGCGCAATATCGCAACGATCTGCCGACGCCCTATCGGCGCTATGCGATGGGGCCGGTCTGGCGCAACGAAAAGCCGGGGCCGGGGCGGTTTCGGCAATTCTATCAATGCGATGCGGATACGGTCGGCGCCGCCAGCCCGGCCGCCGATGCCGAGATCTGCGCGATGCTGGCCGATGTGATGGAGACCCTGGGGATCGCGCGCGGCGATTACGTGATCCGGGTGAACAACCGCAAGGTTCTGAATGGCGTGCTCGAGGTCGCGGGCCTGTCGGGCGACGACAAGGAACACGAGCGCGGCATCGTCCTGCGTGCGATCGACAAGCTGGACCGGCTGGGCGAGGACGGCGTACGGGAATTGCTGGGTGCGGGCCGAAAGGATGAGAGTGGCGATTTCACTAAGGGTGCGGGGCTGAGCGAGGCTCAAGCCGGGACAATCATGGGGTTTGCTGGGGCGCAGTCCAGAATATTGCTCAAAGCCAAGGCGACCTTGAAGGAAATGGAGGCTGACACCAACTTTGATCCGATTTTAACGGCAGGCTACAAGTTGTTGTCGCAACAGGTCGCTCAGATTGAGAAACCGGGCACCCTCGGGCCAAACCAGCCAGCAGCGTATTTCGCAAACGATAGGGTGATTGAGTATCTGCGCGATCTGGTTGAAGGTTCCGACGTGGGCCGCGAGGGTGTCGATGAACTCGAACATATGTCTGAGCTTCTGAACGCCCAAGGCTACGGCCCCGACCGCATCATCATCGACCCCTCCGTCGTGCGGGGCCTCGGCTATTACACCGGCCCGGTCTTCGAGGCCGAGCTGACCTTCGAAATCCTCGACGAAAAGGGCCGCCCGCGCCAGTTCGGCAGCGTCGCCGGGGGCGGGCGCTATGACGACCTGGTGAAACGCTTCACCGGGCAGGCCGTCCCGGCCACGGGCGTCTCCATCGGTGTCGACCGTCTGATGGCCGCCCTGCGCGAAAAGGGCCGGATCGGCAGTGCCAGGGCCGCCGGGCCGGTCATCGTCACGGTGATGGATCGCGACCGGATGGCCGATTACCAGGCGATGGCGGCCGAACTGCGCCGGAACGGCATCCGGGCCGAGGTCTATCTGGGCAACCCGAAGAATTTCGGCAACCAGCTGAAATACGCCGACAAGCGCAATTCCCCGGTGGCGATCATCGCAGGCGGGGACGAACACGCCAAGGGCGTGGTCCAGATCAAGGACCTGATCCTGGGCGCGCAGATCGCCGAAAACGCCACGCTCGAGGAATGGAAGGACCGGCCCAGCCAATACGAGGTGCCGCGCGGTGACATGCTTTCCAAGGTGCGAGAGATCCTGGCCCGGCACGGGTTGGACAGGAACGGGCTGGCGGAATGATCCGGTCCCCCCTGGCCCAGGCCGCGCGCGACCGGGCGCGGCAGATGCAGGCGCAGCTGATCGCGGCCGGCGCGCAGGTGGTCGATGCCGATATCCTGCAGCCCGCCTCGGTCCTGCTTGACCTTTATGGCGAGGATATCCGCGCCCGCGCCTATGTCACCCACGACCCGCTGCGGGGCGAGCTGATGCTGCGGCCCGATTTCACCGTGCCGCTGGTCCGGGCGCATATGCAGGGCGGGGCGGGTGCGGCGACCTATACCTATCTGGGCGAGGTGTTCCGGGCACAGGAGCTGGATGAAACCCGCCCCTCCGAAACCCTGCAGCTGGGCTATGAATGCTTCGGCGGCGCCGACCCGGCGATGGCCGATGCCGAGGTCTTTGCCACCATCGCGACCCTTCTGTCCGCCGTTTCGGTGCGGCCGGCGACCGGCGATATCGGCATCCTGCGCGCCGCCGTGCTGGGGCTGAACACGACCGAGCGGCGCAAGGCCGCGCTGCTGCGGCACCTGTGGCGACCGCGGCGGTTCCGCGCTTTGCTGGACCGGTTCGGCNNNNGGGCGCAGCACAACACCCGCCCGCCGCGCCGCGCTGCTGGCGCAGGCCGATCCGCTGGCGAACCTGCCCCCGGTGATCGGCCTGCGCAACGCCGCCGAGATCGCCGCGCGGATCGACGCCCTGCGCGAGGATGCCGCCGCCGACCCGATCTCGGGCACCGAGCAGGAGCTGATCGACGCCATCCTGTCGTTGCGCGAAACCGCGCCGAACGTGCTGGTGGCGCTGCGCGACATCTCGGTCGACCTGCCCCAGATCGGTCCTGCGGTGGACCGGTTGTCGGCCCGGCTCGAGGCGCTGGCGGCACGGGGGGTGGATGTGGAAAACCTGCCCTTCGAAGGCTCTTACGGCCGCACCAGCATGGAATATTACGACGGTTTCGTCTTTGGCTTCTACGATGACGCCCGGCCGGACCTGCCCCCCCTGGCCACCGGCGGGCGCTATGACGCGCTGACGGCGGTGCTGGGCGGCGGCACCGGCGTGCCGGCGGTGGGTGGCGTGATCCGGCCCGAACAGGTGCTGGCGCTGGAGGCGGCGACATGAGTCTGAAACTCGGGGTGCCCTCCAAGGGCCGGCTGATGGACAAGACCTTCGACTGGTTCGCCGCCCGCGGCGTGACCCTGACCAAGTCGTCGGACCGCGAATATGCCGGCGCCGTCGACGGCGTTCAGGGCGTCGAACTGGTCCTGCTGTCAGCCGGGGAAATCCCGCGCGAATTGACCGCGGGCCGGATCCAGCTGGGCGTGACCGGGTCGGACCTGATCCGCGAACGCATCCCGGGCTGGGAAACCCGCGTGGTCGAACTGGTGCCGATGGGCTTCGGCGGCGCCGACCTGGTGATCGCGGTGCCCGATTGCTGGGTCGATGTCGACACGCTCGACGATCTCGATGCCGCCGCCGCCGCGTTCCGCGCCGTTCACGGCCACCGGCTGCGGATCGCGACCAAATATCACCGCCTGGTGCGTGACTTCCTGCGCGAGGCCGGGGTCGCCGATTACCAGCTGGTCGACAGCCAGGGCGCGACCGAGGGCACGATCCGCAACGAAACCGCCGAGGCGATCGCCGACATCACCTCGACCGGGGAAACCCTGCGCGCCAACGGGTTGCGCATCCTGTCCGACGGGCTGATCCATGCGTCACAGGCGACCCTGTTTCGCGGCCGTCGCCGCGGCTGGTCCGAGGCGCAGCGCACCGCCTTTGACGCGCTGATGGCCCGGCTCGATCCCTGAGGCGTGCCGCAAGGCGCGGCCCCCGCCGCACGGTGCCCGCGCACCGCTTTACAATACGCCGATTTCCGCCAGGGCGGCCGACATCTCGGGCGGCAGCGCCGCTTCGCCGCGGCGGCCCTCGGGCAGGTCGCGCGGCGCGTCCCCGGGGGCGAGGTAGCGCCAGCCCTGGAACGGCCGCCTGAGCGTCGGCACGACCCGCACCAGCCCCGGTTCCAGCACGATGGCGCAGCGCCGGATCCCGTCGCCGCCCTGCACCTCGTCCAGCCGGGCGATCGGCTGCCGGCACAGGATCTGACCCTTGATCACCCAATAGATCGACCCGCCCGACATAAGCTCCGCCGCGCGCTTGGGCCACATCCGGGTGATGTGCCGCGGCAAGCCGTCGGGGCCCTGGGCGCGCGCGCCGGCTTGCCATTCGGCCAGGTCTGCGACAGTTTCCGTGCCCACTGACAATTTCTGAAGGTGAAGTCTCGCCGCCGCCATTTCCCGATCCAGATGTTCGCTTTGCGTTCACATAGCGCGCTATATCTGGTAGGGTAGGGGCCTTTCGCCGATTCTGCCAGCCACCGCCGCAAGCCGCCGCCGCAAGCCACCGCCAAAGGAGCCGCCATGACCCGTTTCGCCGCGCCCATCGCCGAGCAGATCTGGGACATGAAATACCGCCTCAAGGAGGGCGACGGCGCGCCGATCGACGCGACCGTCGAGGAGACCTGGCGCCGCGTCGCCCGGGCGCTGGCGGCCGCCGAATCCGACCCGGCATCCTGGGAGGATCGCTTCTACGCCGCGCTCGAGGATTTCAGGTTCCTGCCCGCCGGCCGGATCACCGCCGGCGCCGGGACCGACCGGTCCGTCACGCTGTTCAACTGTTTCGTCATGGGCACGATCCCCGACACCATGGCCGGCATCTTCGAGGCCCTGAAAGAGGCGGCGCTGACCATGCAGCAGGGCGGCGGGATCGGCTATGATTTCAGCACGATCCGCCCCAAGGGCGCACGGGTCAAGGGCGTGGCCGCCGATGCCTCGGGGCCGCTGTCGTTCATGGATGTCTGGGACGCGATGTGCCGCACGATCGTCTCGGCCGGGTCGCGCCGCGGGGCGATGATGGCGACGATGCGCTGCGATCACCCGGATATCGAAGAGTTCATCACCGCCAAATCCGATGCCGCCCGCCTGCGCATGTTCAACATGTCGGTGCTGATCACCGATGATTTCATGGCGGCGGTCAAGGCCGATCACGCCTGGGATCTGGTCTGGGACGGGGCCGTGGTGAAAACCGTCATGGCCCGCGCCCTGTGGGACAGGATCATGCGCGCGACCTACGATTACGCCGAACCCGGCGTGATCTTCATCGACCGCATCAACGCCATGAACAACCTGGCCTATTGCGAAACCATCGCCGCCACCAATCCCTGCGGCGAACAGCCCCTGCCGCCCTATGGCGCCTGCCTTCTGGGCTCGGTCAACCTGGCGCGGCTGGTCTCCGATCCCTTCGGTGACGACGCCGCGCTGGACGAAGACGCGCTGGACGATCTGGTCGCCACCGCGATCCGGATGATGGACAACACGATCGACGTGTCGCGTTTTCCCCTGGCCGAGCAGGAGGCCGAGGCTCAGGACAAGCGCCGCATCGGCCTCGGCGTCACCGGCCTGGCCGACGCGCTTCTGATGGTCGGCCTGCGCTATGGCTCGGATGCGGCCGCCGCGCAGACCGAGGCCTGGATGAAGCGCATCGCCCGCGCCGCCTATCTGGCCAGCGTCGGGATCGCCCGCGAAAAGGGCGCCTTCCCGCTGTTCGACCGCGACGCCTACCTGGCCTCGGGGTCGCTGGCCCATATGGATGACGATGTGCGCCAGGCCATCGCCGAACATGGCATCCGCAACGCCCTTCTGACCTCGGTCGCGCCGACCGGGACGATCTCGCTCTATGCCGGCAATGTCAGTTCCGGGATCGAACCGGTCTTTGCCTATGCCTACAAGCGCAAGGTGCTGCAGAAGGACGGCAGCCGGACCGAGGAAGAGGTGGTCGATTACGCCGTGCAGATGTGGCGCGAAAGGATGGGTGACGCCCCCTTGCCCGACCATTTCGTCAACGCCCAGACGCTTGCCCCGCTGGATCACGTGCGGATGCAGGCGGCGGCGCAGAAATGGGTGGATTCGTCGATCTCGAAAACCATCAACGTCCCCGTCGATATCGATTTCGAGGCGTTCAAGGACGTCTACCTGCAAGCCTATGAAACCGGCTGCAAGGGCTGCACCACCTACCGGCCGAACGAGGTGACGGGCAGCGTGCTGGAAGTGTCGCAAAGCGACGAGGCGCCAGCCGAGGAGGCCCGCGCGGACGACGTCACCGACAGCCGCGAAATCGTCGCCGACGCGGTCTCGGGAGAGGTCATCTACATGTCCGAACCGCTTGACCGCCCGGCCGAGCTGGAAGGCGCGACCTACAAGCTCAAATGGCCCGACAGCGAACATGCGATCTACATCACGATCAACGACATCGTCACCGCCGGCCAGCGGCGGCCTTTCGAAATCTTCATCAATTCCAAGAACATGGAGCATTTCGCCTGGACCGTCGCCCTGACCCGGATGATCAGCGCCGTGTTCCGGCGCGGCGGCGACGTGACCTTTGTGGTCGAGGAGCTGAAAGCGGTCTTCGACCCGCGCGGCGGTGCCTGGATGAAGGGCAAATACGTCCCCTCGATCCTGGCCGCGATCGGCGGGGTGATCGAGAAACACCTGATCGCCATCGGCTTTCTGGCCGGCGAGGGGTTGGGGCTGAAGGCCGATCCGCAGGCCGATGTGGTCAGCATGAAGCCCAAGGTCAGCTGCACCTCCTGCGGATCATTCGACATGCGGATGATCGAGGGCTGCATGACCTGCGCCAGCTGCGGCCATTCCAAATGCGGCTGACCGGGCCGGGCCGGGGCTAGGTGAAACTGAAAGTGACCTGCCCCCCGGAAGTTCCCTCGCCGTGATGTAGAGTCTGCCCAACCTGAGAAGGAGCAGACGACATGAGGAAAAGCCGTTTCACCGAGGCGCAGATTATCGGGATGATCACGGAGCAGGAGGCTGGGTTGCCGACCTCCGAGCTTTGCCGGAAGCACGGGTTGAGCCCTGCCACGTTTTACAAGCTGAAGGCCAAGTATGGCGGGATGGATCTGTCCGACGCCAAGCGGCTGAAGCAGCTCGAAGACGAGAACGCGAAGCTGAAGCGCCTGCTGGCGGATACGATGCTCGACAACGTCGTGCTGAAGGATCTCTTGGGAAAACCCTGACGCTGAGCCATTGTGCGCCATTGGTTCGAGCACAATGGCGAAGGATGGCGCGGCGGGATGCAGCGCTCCGGGCGCTGCGGGATCATGACATCTCGCAGCGCCGGGCCTGCGCCCTGGTCGGTGTCGATCCGAAGACGGTGCGGCGCGAGCGCCCGCCCGACAACCCGGAGATCCGCAAGGAAATGGGCGAGATCGCCGAGACGCGGCGGCGGTTCGGCTATCGCCGGATCGGCATCCTGCTCGAGCGCAAGGGAATCACGATGAACCACAAGAAGCTCTACCGCCTGTATCGGGAGGAAGGTCTCTCGGTTCGGCGCAGACGCGGCCGCAAGCGCGCCCGTGGCAGCCGCTCGCCGATGCCGCAAGCCCTGCGCCCCAACCAGCGCTGGTCGATGGACTTCGTTTCCGATACCATCGGAGCCTCGCGCCGGTTCCGGATCCTGGCCGTGAATGACGATTGCTGCCGCGAGAACCTCGGCCTGATCGCCGATACGAGCATCTCGGGCGACCGCGTCACGCGGGAACTGGACGCGCTGGCGCGGCTCTACGGCAAGCCCGAGAGCATCGTCAGCGACAACGTCCTATGTCGGGAGATTCTGGCTGCTTAGGTCAGCAGGTCATGGGACATCCGGTGTCCCGGATGCCCTGATACGGTTGCCCAGACG
>LJSF01000006.1:0-169053 GCA_001314655.1 Rhodobacteraceae bacterium HLUCCA08
CGCAAGATCGCCGAGAACGACTACGCCGCATTGGGCGACACCTCCACCCTCGCAGACCCCTCCGTCGTCGACCAACTCATCGAAAACAGGGTGAACCGGGGATAGGTTTCGGGGCGGTTAACCATGGGTCGCGATTCTTCGCGAAATTAACGACTCGGTCAGCCTGTTCGGACGATACTGAGCCGGCACAGAACCATTCGAGAATGGAGTCTCGACCCATGGAAATCGCAGCCACCTCCTTACCCGCCGGGGTGCATGGACATGCGCCCGGTCCAGCGGTTCCCGATCTTCGTCCGACCGCCGATGCCGCGGCGATGGTCCGCGACAACATCCCCAACCTGCCCTTGCCGATCCCGCCGACATCGGACCTGCAGGGCGCGGTCAGCCGGTCCATGGCCATGGCCCCGGACGAGGCCGGCAAGGCCCGCCCCGATGCCCCGGTCAAAGAGCCCGAGCGCACGCTCAAACCCTATGGCGTGACCATGCTGCCGCACCAGGACGGCAAGCGGGGCTGACCCGGCCGGATCCCGCCCGCTCCCCGGCCGGGTGTGCCCCTTGCATCCTCTCGGGTTTCCCTCCATGGACGGCTTGCGTATAACCGTCTGAACGGTCCGGACGCGGACCGGAGGTTCCCAAAGCGAGGTTTCATGGCAAAAGGCCCCCACGACACCGATGTCGCCTTCATCCAGGCGCTCGCAGAACTTCTGCGCGAGAACGACCTGAGCGAGTTGCAGGTCAAACGCGATTACGCGGAGAACGACAGCCTGAACGTCCGGGTCAGCCGGTATGGCCCGCCCCAGGCCGTGCACCCCCCCCCCGCGCAGGCGCACGCGCCGGCCCCGACGGCCCCGGCGGCCGCCCCTGCCCCCGCCCCGGCGGAACCCTCGGCCGATCCGGCCAGCCTGCCCGGCGCCGTCACCTCGCCCATGGTCGGCACGATCTACCTGCAGCCCGAACCCGGATCGGATCCCTTCGTTTCGGTGGGCAGCACCGTGGCCGAGGGCGACACGCTGTGCATCGTCGAGGCGATGAAGACCATGAACCACATTCCCGCGCCGCGCGCCGGGACCGTTCGACGCATTCTCATAGAGGATGGCGCCCCGGTGGAATTCGGCGCGCCGCTGATGATCGTCGAATAGGCCGGGCCGATGTTCGACAAGGTCCTTATCGCCAACCGTGGTGAAATCGCCCTGCGGGTGATCCGCGCCTGCCGCGAGATGGGCATCGCATCCGTCGCGGTCCATTCCACCGCCGATGCCGATGCGATGCATGTGCGCATGGCCGATGAAAGCGTCTGCATCGGCCCCGCCCCGTCGCCGCAAAGCTACCTGAGTTTTCCGGCGATCATCTCGGCCTGCGAGATCACCGGCGCCCAGGCGATCCACCCGGGCTACGGGTTCCTGAGCGAAAACGCGCAATTCGTGCAGGTGGTCGAGGATCACGGCCTGACCTTCATCGGCCCGACCGCCGAACATATCCGCATCATGGGCGACAAGATCACCGCCAAGGACACGATGAAGGCGCTTGGCGTGCCCTGCGTGCCCGGTTCCGACGGTGGGGTCGATACGGTCGAGGACGCCCTGAAACTGGGGGCCGAGATCGGCTATCCGGTGATCATCAAGGCGACCGCCGGCGGCGGTGGGCGGGGGATGAAGGTCGCCCGCGATGCCTCTGAAATGAAAAGCGCATTCCAGACCGCGCGAGCCGAAGGCAAGGCCGCGTTCGGCAATCCCGACGTCTATATCGAGAAATACCTGCAAAAGCCCCGGCATATCGAGATCCAGGTCTTTGGCGACGGCAAGGGCAACGCGGTCCATCTGGGCGAACGGGATTGTTCGCTGCAACGCCGGCACCAGAAGGTCTTTGAAGAGGCCCCGGGTCCCGCGATCAGCCCCGAGGAACGCGCCCGGATCGGCAAGGTCTGCGCCGATGCCGTCGCCCGGATCAATTACATCGGCGCCGGCACGATCGAATTCCTCTACGAGGACGGCGCGTTCTATTTCATCGAGATGAACACCCGCCTGCAGGTCGAACACCCGGTGACCGAAGCGATCTTCGGCGTCGATCTGGTGCGCGAACAGATCCGCGTGGCCGAAGGGCTGCCGATGTCGTTCGGCCAGGATGACCTGGTGATCAACGGCCATGCGATCGAGGTGCGGATCAACGCCGAAAAGTTGCCCAATTTCGCGCCTTGCCCGGGCCGCATCACCCAGTTCCACCAGCCCGGCGGGCTGGGGGTGCGGATGGACAGCGCGCTTTATGACGGCTATGCGATCCCGCCGCATTACGACAGCCTGATCGGCAAGCTGATCGTCCATGGCCGCGACCGGCCCGAGGCGCTGTCGCGCCTGGCCCGCGCCCTGGGCGAGCTGATCGTCGACGGGGTCGACACCACGGTGCCGCTGTTCCACATGCTGCTGCAGGAACCCGATATCCAGTCCGGCGACTACAACATCCACTGGCTGGAAAGATGGCTGGAGCGGAACCTGACCGGCTGAGCGTCGGCGCGTCGCCCTAGCGGTCGCGCAGGCGCAGGGCGCAGGTGCCGCGGCGCATGTTCTCGGGGCGGTAGTAATCCATCACCGCGACGCGATCGTCCAGCACGTCCCAGTCCAGCCATTCGATATCGTAGTTCAGGCAATCGGCCATGACCTCCATGGCGACGAAACTGGGCACGCCCTTCACGGCGACCTCCTGCCCTTCGAATTGCTCGGCCGCGTTCAGGATGTTGTCGGTGCGTTCACGGATCAGCTGGATCACCGGGCCGGGCCGCACCATGAATTCGCTGTCGACGATGACCAGCCTGGGCCTGAGCTGGCGCAGCTGTTGGAACAGCCGGAAATGGTCCATCAGGTGATAAAGGATGCCGAAGACCCCGACCACGTCGTATTTCTTGCCCTTCGCGATCTCGCCGTCGATGAAGGTGTAAAGGTCGCCGACATGCAGGTCGACGACCTGGCGCAGCGCGGCATCGGGGTAATGCCGGAACTGTTCGACCAGCTCGGCCCGGGCTTCGATCCCGACCACCTTGCGGGCGCCGGCGCCGGCGAAAGCATAGGGCCAGCGCCCGTCATGCGAGGCCAGATCCAGCACCCGGGCGTCGCGGATGTCCTCGACGAAGGGTTCGATCAGGAACTTGTGCCGCTTGTTCATCCGCATCGCCGCCTTGTCGTGATGCTGATAGAATTCCAGATCGTCGAGAAAATCGAAAAAACCCATGGGTTGACCGCTGCCTCCTTGCATCGCGTGGCAAGTGTCTTGAAAACTGCGGCATTAGCAAGACATCCCAGAGGCGCGACAAGGGAAGTGATGCAACCGAAACTCGTCCCAGAAACGCTTCTTGCCGCCTATGCCGCCGGCATCTTTCCAATGGCCGAGCACCGGTTCGACGATGCGCTGTTCTGGGTCGACCCCCGGATGCGCGGCGTGATCCCGCTGGACGGGTTCCATATCTCGCGCAAACTGGCGCGGCGGATCCGGCGCGCGGATTTCACGATCAGCTTCGATCGCAGTTTTGCAGGGGTGGTCCAGGCCTGCGCCGATCGCGAGGAAACCTGGATCAACGGCCAGCTTTTCGCGCTTTATGACCAGTTGCACGCCGACGGCGACGCCCATTCGGTCGAGGTCTGGACAGGTGACCGCCTGGTCGGTGGCGTGTTCGGGATCTGCATCGGCGGCGCCTTTTTCGGCGAAAGCATGTTCAGCCGGCAAAGCGATGCCTCCAAGGTCGCCCTGGCCTATCTGGTGGACCGGTTGCGGCTGGGGGGGTTCGTCCTGTTCGACACCCAGTTCCTGACCCCGCATCTGGCCAGCCTCGGGGCGGTGGAAATCCCGCGGGCGGCCTATCGGCGACAGCTCAGGGCGGCCCTGGCCGTGCCGGCCGATTTCGACCGGCAGGGCGCCGTGCCGTCAGGTCAGGACGTCGTGCAGCGCAACGCCCAGACATCGTAGCGTTGATGGTCCAGCGCGTTCAGCGCCGGCGCCGAGGCGACCATCCAGCCGCGAAATTCCGGGTCGACCGCGTTCTGGTAATAGATCGTCAGCAACATGAAGGCGTCACCGGCCGGATTGCCCGCCGGATAGCGGCATTCGTCCAGGGTGACGGACAGGTAGCCGACCTGCCGGGTTTCGCCATTGGCCAGGTCGAGGTCGGTGCGGATGCCGGTGGTCTTGTCCAGGATACGCACCGTGCCGCCGGGCGCCGTGGTCGCCTGCTGGGCCGCCAGCGGCGTCGCCAGGATCGCCAGCGCCAGGGCCGCGACGCGGATCATGGGGTCGCCGCCCCGACATCGTCCTCGGTCCCGCCCGCGGCGAACTTCACCAGCAGCTGGACGATGCTGATGGCGCCCTGGGTATCCTCGATCAGGTCGCCCTGGGCGAAATACTCCCAGGATCCGCCGGGGATGATCTCCACATAGGTGCCGCCCAGCAACCCTTCGGTGGCGACGGCGACGGAACTGTCATCGGGGATCCGGACGCCGGCCTCGATCGACATCAGCGTCTCGGCGCGGTAGGTTTCCGGGTTCAGTTGCAAACCCGAAACCGCGCCGATCGACACGCCGGCCAGGCGGATATCGGTGCCCACCGCGACCCCCTCGGCCGAGCGGAAATTGGCCTGCAGCGTATAGCCTCCGCCCGATGCCTGGCCAAAACCGGTGGCCTGGCTGGCATAGACGAAAAAGCCGATTGCCGCGGCCAGGACGACGCCGCCGACGATCACCTCTGTGGGGTTGTCGCGCATTATTCCGGCGTCCAGGCCTCGTAATCGCTGCGCGGTGCCGGCTCGGGGCGCCGCAGCGACCCCTTGGGCGCATAGGCCTGCATCGTTCCGGTCAGGTTCGGAAGGTGGTCCTTTTCCCAGGGTTTGTGCGGCAGCGCGGCCTCGGTCGGCGGGTCGTCCCAGGTGCGGTGCAGCCAGCCATGCCAGTCGGCCGGCACCCGGCTGGCCTCGGCCTCGCCGTTGAAGATCACCCAGCGGCGCTTGTCGTCGCGGGTGCGGAAATAGGTATTGCCCTCGGCATCCTCGCCGACCTTCTCGCCGCGGCGGGCGGTGAAGATCTGGGTGCCGATGGTCTGGCCGTTCCACCAGGTGAACAGGCGGTTGACGAAGCTGAGCACGCCCATGGCAGGTCTCCGGTTAGGTCGGGCCAGCTATGCAACAGAAGCGGCCGAAGGTCCAGTGGTCGCCGGCACCCGGGCGGGGTATCAGCGGATCAGGGCAGGGTCGCGACGACCTCGATCTCGATCTTCATCTCGGGTTCCTGCAGCGCGGCGCTGAACATGGTGGCGGCGGGCCGGGCGCGGGCAAAGACCTGGCTGGTGATCGGCCAGCAGGCCGGCCAATCCGCCTTGTCCGGCAGGATATAGGTGACCTTGACCACGTGATCGAGGCCGCTGCCGGCCTGCTCCAGCGCCCGGCCGATCGTGGCCAGGGCATTGCGGCACTGGTCCTCGACCCGGTCGGGCATGGTCATGGCGGCATAATCATAGCCGGTGGTTCCGGCGACAAAGACAAAGGGCGGCGCGACCGCCGCCCTGCTGTAGCCGATCTTTTCCTCGAACGGAGACCCGGTGGAAATGCGCATGGCGCCCTACCCCGCGCTCGCGCTTTCCTTCTTGGAGCCCTCGTCATGGATCATCAACGGGGCGGAATCGCGCATCGCCGCCTCTTCGTTGACCACGACCTCGGAAACCGAGGTCATCCCGGGCAGGTCGAACATGGTATCCAGCAGGATATCCTCCATGATCGAGCGCAGGCCGCGAGCACCGGTCTTGCGTTCGATGGCGCGCTTGGCGATCGCTTCCAACGCATCCTCGGTGAAGGTCAGCTTGGTGTCCTCCAGCTCGAACAGGCGCTGATACTGCTTGACCAGGGCATTCTTGGGCTCGGTCAGGATGGTGACCAGCGCCTCTTCGTCCAGGTCCTCGAGCGTGGCGATGACCGGCAGGCGGCCGACGAATTCGGGGATCAGGCCGAATTTCAGCAGATCCTCGGGTTCGAGTTCCTTGAACACCTCGCCCACGCCGCGATCCTCGACATCGCGCACATCGGCGCCAAAGCCCATGGCGCTGCCCTTGCCGCGCTGGCTGATGATCTTGTCGAGCCCGGCAAAGGCGCCGCCGCAGATGAACAGGATGTTGGTGGTGTCGACCTGCAGGAATTCCTGTTGCGGATGCTTGCGCCCACCCTGTGGCGGCACCGAGGCGACGGTGCCTTCCATGATCTTCAGCAGCGCCTGCTGCACCCCCTCGCCCGACACGTCGCGGGTGATGGAGGGGTTGTCGGACTTGCGGGTGATCTTGTCGACCTCGTCGATATAGACGATGCCGCGCTGGGCCCGTTCGACATTGTATTCGCTGGCCTGCAGCAGCTTGAGGATGATGTTCTCCACATCCTCGCCGACATAGCCGGCCTCGGTCAGCGTGGTCGCATCGGCCATGGTGAAGGGCACGTCCAGGATCCGGGCCAGGGTCTGGGCCAGCAGGGTCTTGCCGCAGCCGGTGGGGCCGATCAGCAGGATATTGGATTTCTGCAGCTCGATATCCGCCTTGTCGGCGTGGTTGAGCCGCTTGTAGTGGTTGTGCACCGCAACGGCGAGCACGCGCTTGGCGTGGAACTGGCCGATCACGTAATCATCAAGAACCTGGGCGATCTCGGTCGGGGTCGGCACGCCGTCCGAGGATTTCAGGCCGGAGGATTTCGTCTCTTCGCGGATGATGTCCATGCACAATTCGACGCATTCGTCGCAGATGAACACGGTCGGGCCTGCGATCAGCTTGCGCACCTCGTGCTGGCTCTTGC
The DNA here is from genome assembly GCA_001314655.1 of Rhodobacteraceae bacterium HLUCCA08. Lineage (GTDB taxonomy): Bacteria > Pseudomonadota > Alphaproteobacteria > Rhodobacterales > Rhodobacteraceae > Salibaculum. The sequence goes on from LJSF01000006.1 coordinate 6,803, forward strand.
CGCAAAAGCTGCAATAGAGGGTGTTCTTGCTGTCACTGCCGGTGGAATTGGCCATGTATCATTCCCTGGGCCGGGCGGGCCCGCGTCGCGTGTTTCGAATTGCCCTTCCACCAAGGGTAGGACATGGCGGAAGGCACCACAACGCCAAAATCGCGGCGCGTGGCGTCAGCTGTCACCTTCGTCGGGCTTGGCCCGGGTGACGAGGATTTCGTCGATCAGGCCCCAATCCCTGGCGTCCTCGGGCGACATGAAATTGTCGCGTTCCAGCGCGGCTTCGACGGCTTTGAGCTTCTGGCCGGTATGCTTGACATAGATCTCGTTCAGCCGCTGCTTGAGTTTCAGCGTCTCTTCGGCGTGGATCATGATGTCGGTCGCCTGGCCCTGGTAGCCGCCCGAGGGCTGGTGGACCATGATCCGGCTGTTGGGCAGGGAAAACCGCATCCCGGCCTCTCCGGCAGTCAGCAGCAGCGAGCCCATCGAGGCGGCCTGGCCCACACACAGCGTCGAGACCTTGGGGCGGATATACTGCATCGTGTCGTAGATCGACAGGCCCGAGGTGACGACACCGCCAGGGCTGTTGATATACATGGAGATTTCCTTTTTCGGGTTCTCCGCCTCCAGGTGCAGCAACTGGGCCACGATCAGCTGCGACATGCCGTCATGGACCGGGCCGTTGACGAAAATGATCCGCTCTTTCAGCAGGCGCGAAAAGATGTCGTAGGCCCGTTCGCCGCGGCTGGTCTGCTCGACCACCATGGGGACGAGGTTCATGTAGGTCTCGATCGGATCGCGCATATGCTCTGCCTCGGGATTTGGACGTGTCACGTCGGTATCGGAATAGCCTTACCGGAGTCTTAGTGGCGGCGACGGGGGGCTTCAAGGGCGGGCGGGGCCGGGTGATGCGACGGCACCGGACGCCGCATCGGTCTGACGCCGGTATCCGGTCGGTATCGGATCACGGGCATCGGGTCACTGGCAAGTCCCGACAGCCAGGCATAAGAAATGCCATGCGCCCCGAGATTCTCGTCACTCTGCGGCACTATGACCGCGCCACCCTTGTCGGCGACCTCTTCGCCGGCATCAGCGTGGCGATGGTCGCCCTGCCGCTCAGCCTGGCGATCGCGATCGCCTCCGGGGCGGACCCGGCCACGGGGCTGGTGACGGCGATCGTCGCGGGGGCTCTGATCTCGGCCCTGGGCGGCAGTCGGGTGCAGATCGGCGGTCCGACCGGGGCCTTCATCGTCGTCGTCTACGGGGTGATCGCCGAACATGGCTATGACGGGCTGGTCACCGCCACCTTCCTGGCCGGGCTGATCCTGCTGGTCGCGGGCTATCTGGGCGCCGGCAAACTGATCCGGCTGGTGCCCGAACCGGTGATCAACGGCTTTACCCTGGGCATCGCGGTGATCATCGCGACCAGCCAGTTCAAGGACCTGCTGGGCCTGAACGCGACCGAGGTGCCGGCGGAATTCCTGGCGAAGCTGGGCGCGCTCTGGGCGGCGCGCGACAGCCTGAACCCCTGGGCGGTGGCGATCGGCCTGGGCGCCATGGTGCTGATCACCGCGCTGCGACGCCTGTTTCCGCGGTTTCCGGGACTGATCGTCGCCGTCGGGCTGGCCTCGGCGGTCGTGGCTCTGGCCGGGTTGCCCGTCGACACGCTGCAGGCACAGTTCGGCGCCCTGCCCCGGACCCTGCCGGCCCCGTCCTTGCCCAGGCTGTCGATCGCCGACATCGCAGAGCTGTTGCCCGCCGCCTTCGTGATCGCCTTCCTGGCCGGCATCGAATCGCTGCTGTCGGCGATGGTGGCGGACCGGATGATCCAGGGACGTCACCGGCCCCGGGCCGAGCTGATCGCCCAGGGCGCCGCCAATCTGGGATCGGCGTTCTTTGGCGGTCTGCCCGCGACCGGGGCGATCGCGCGGACCGCGACCAATGTCCGCGCCGGCGGCAGGACCCCGGTGGCGGGGCTGGTCCATGCGGTGACGATCCTGCTGGTCATGTTGGCCGCCGCGCCGCTGGCCGGTTACCTGGCGATGCCCGCGCTCGCAGGGTTGCTGATCCTGACCGCATGGAACATGAGCGAACCGCACCGCTGGGCCGGCTATGTCCGGGATCGACGATCGGACCAGGTTCTTCTGCTGCTGACGCTGGTGCTGACCGTTCTGACCGACCTGACTCTGGCCATCGGGGTCGGGGTCGGGCTGGGCCTGGCCCTGCGACTGCTGCGCCACGACGTGGCCGATGCGCAATGGGATTCGCCGGATCGCTAAAGCGTTTCGACATTAACCTGAGACATATCCGGCAGCCTTGAAGTAGTTCCAGCACTCTTCTGGATCGTAGAGATCGCAGATTGCTCCGATGGCCTCGAAGACCTCGGTGAAGGTTCTTGCCCCGATCCGTCGCAAGTGGGCTTTCAGCTTTGAATACGCCTGTTCAATGGGGTTCAGATCGGGCGAGTAAGGCGGCAGATAGAGGAACCAGCAGCCGTGGTCGCGCAAGGCCTGCGCGGCCTCCTTGTTTCGATGCGTGGCGAGGTTATCGAGGATGACGACTGTGCCGGGGGCGATCTCTGGGACCAGCACTTCGCGGATGTAGGCAGCAAAGGCGGGGCCATCCATTGCGCCCTTGATGACCCATGGTGCGATCAGTGCATCTGGTGTCAGGCCCGCGATCAGTGTCTGCGTTCCCCAGCTCCCAAAGGGCGCGTCCATCGTCAGGCGCTCGCCTCGTCTGGATCGGCCTCGCAGGCGGGTCAGGTTCGTCTTCACCGCTGTTTCGTCAATGAACACAACGCGCTCTGGTAAGGCGGCAATGGCAGGCAGGCGGTGCCTGAACCAATCGGCGCGCTGTTGTCTTACCTTGGCGCGACGGCGCTCGGTGGCAACCAGCGACTTTTTTTGTACGTGAAGCCGAGCCGGGACAGCAGGTTGGCGATGGAGGAGTGGTGCACTTGCACACCCTCTGCCTCGGCCAGCGCATCGCGCAACTCGAAGAGCGTGATGTCGGGGTCCTGCGCGACAAGCTCCTCAAGGAAGGCCTGATGGGGAGCAAGCTTTCCTTTGCCGCGCGGCGGTCCCTGGCGGGCAGGTTCCGCATGGCCTTTGGTCCTCACCTGCCGCGCCCAACGCGCGCCTGTTGCCGGTGAAAGTTTCAGGCGCAACGCCGCCGCGCGCCCGCTTAACCCTTCTTCAATATATCTCTGAAACCGCGTCCTGAGTGCCGAAGGTAAAGGTGCTGACATGATCCATCCTCCCAAACAGGATGAATCACATCTGATGCCTCAAGGGAATCCCCCGCGATTCAAGTTCAAACCGAATTACTTTAGGATCGGGGCCCGCCGATCACGCCCGGCGGTTCGCGCCTGACGCGGCGAAGGCCTGGCCTGCGCCCGCCTCAGGGTTCGCGCAGCGCCTCGGAGCCGCGGGTCAGCGGTTTGGTGAGATAATCCAGCACGGTCTTCTGACCGGTATGCAGTTCGACATCCGCGACCAGGCCCGGGCGCAGGTCGATCTGGGATTGCCGCGCATCAAGATCGGCGGTGTCGACCCGCACCGTCACCCGGTAATGCGGCTCGGCCCGGGGATCGGTCTCGTCGCGGAAGGTGTCGGCCGAAATCAGCGCGACCTCGCCCGGGATCGTGCCGTAGATCGTGTAATCATAGGCGGTGAACTTGACCGTCGCCGCCTGCCCCGGCACCACGCCGGCGATATCCGCGGGGCGCACCCGCGCCTCGACGTTCAACGCGTCGTCGAGCGGGGTGATCTGGGCGATCTCTTCTCCCGGGCGGACCACGCCGCCGATCGTCGTGACCGCGATCGAATTGACGGTCCCGGCCATCGGCGCGGTGATCGTGGTGCGGCGCAACCGGTCCTCGGCCAGGCGGATGTCCTGGCGCAGCGTGGCGATCTGCTGCAGCGTTTCGGAATGCTCCGCGGCGCGGTCCAGTTCGGCCCGGGTAACGATCTCGTTCAGCGCGTTCTGCGCATCGGTATGGGCATTGCGGGCGCGGGTCACCTCGATCAGGGCGGCCAGGTCGCGGGCATGCAGATCCTCCATCACCGCCAGTTCGCGGGCGGTTTCGGCGACGATGGCCCGGGCGCCCTCGGTGCGGCTGACGTAATCGGCCTGGCGCGCGGCCAGCAATGCGCGTTCCGAGGCGACGATGTCGGGGCTGTCGGCCTCGAGCACCGGGTCGACCTCGAAATCGAACATCCCGGCCATCTCGGCCTCGAGCCGCAGGCGGCGCACCTCGGCGGCGATGATCTGGTCGCGCAGCTCCAGCATGCCGGTTTCGAACTGGGTCGCATCCAGCCGGGCGATCACGTCGCCGGGGGCCACCCTGTCACCTTCCGACACCGCCAGCTCGGCCAGGATGCCGCCTTCGAGGTTCTGGATGATCTGCGGCCGGGCGCCCGAGACGACCTGGCCCGGCGCGCGGATGATCTCGTCGAGCGTGGCGAACCTGGCCCAGACCAGAAACAGCAGCACCGAGGCCCCGACCAGCCAGATGATCAGCGACGGGCCCCGGGAGCGGCTTTCGAATTCCTGTTCGATCGTCGCCATCAGCCGGCCTGCCTGTGTCGGGATTGCAGATGGGCCAGCACCTCGTCGCGCGGGCCGTCGACGGCCAGCCGGCCCGATTGCAGGATCAGCGTGCGGTCGGCCAGCTGCAGGATCGGCAGCCGGTGGGTGGCGATCACCGCGGTGCGGCCCTGCAGCCAGGTGCCCAGCCGGTCGACCAGGGTGCTTTCCAGCGTCTGGTCCAGCGCCGCGGTCGGTTCGTCCAGCAGACAGACGACCGGGTCCTGCAACCACAGCCGCGCCCAGCCGATCGACTGGCGCTGGCCGATCGACAGCCCCTCGCCGCCATCGGAAATCGGCAGGTCCAGCCCCTTGGGATGGCCCCGCACGAAGGGCCCCAGCCCGGCGAAATCCAGCGCCGCCAGCAGCCGGTCGTCGTCACGTTCCAGAAGCGTCAGGTTCAGGTTTTCGCGCAGGGTGCCCGAAAACAGCCGCACCTCCTGGCCCAGATAGCCGATCGACCGGCGCAGGTCGCGCGGCATGACCTGGCCCATGTCGACCCCGTCGATCAACACCCGGCCGCGGGACGGCCGGTAGATGCCCGACAGGAGTTTCAGCAGCGTCGACTTGCCCGACCCGTTCGGCCCCAGCACGGCGATGCGCTGGCCGGGGGTGATCTTCAGACCGGGAATGTCCAGCGTCTGGCCGCTGTCCTCGTCATAGGTGAAGGCGATCTCGCGCAGCTCGAACGCGCCGCGCAGGGTATCGCGGCGCAGGTAGGTGCGGTCCTCGGCCTGGTCCTGTTCGGCCAGGGCGACGGTATCGAGCGCCTCGAGCGCGGCCTTGACGTTGGACCAGCGCGCCAGCGTTGCGGCCAGCTGCGTGAGCGGGCCCAGGGTGCGGCTGGTCAGGATGCCCACGGCGATGATCGTGCCGACGGTGAATTGCCCGGTGAAGACCAGGAAGGTCCCGGCCACGACGGCCGCCACATAGGTGGCCTGCTGCACGCCCTGCGCCCAGAAGGTCAGGGTCGAGGCCAGCTTGCGCTGTTCGGAGGTCGCCAGCGAGGACACGGCGGACAGTTCCGACCAGAGCCGTTTGAACCGGTCCTCGCCGCGCTGCGCCTTGATCGTGTCGGCCTCGTAGATCACCTCGTGCAGCAGCTTGTTGGACTTGACCGACGCGCCCTGGGTCTGCTGCGTCAGGGCGATCATGCGTTTCTGCAGAAAGAACCCGGGCAGCACCATCAGCACGGCGCCGACGAACAGCACCCAGACCACATGGCCGCCGATCGCCGCCACCAGGGCCAGGAACAGCACGATGAACGGCAGGTCGGTCAGGGTGCCGATGGTCGAGGCGGTGAAGAATTCGCGCACCGAGGAGAATTCGCGCACCGCCGAGAACAGACCCGACGGGGTCTGGCCGAGGCCGCGTTTCATGCCCAGAAGCCGGTCCATCAGCAGCGCCTGCACCTTGAGCTCGATCCGCCGGCCGGCGCCGTCCATCAGCCGGGCGCGGGCGATGCGCAGAAAGGCCTCCAGCAACATCGCCAACCCGGCCCCGATCGCCAGGACCCAAAGCGTGGCGGTGCTCTGGTGCGGGATCACCCGGTCGTAGACCTGCAGCGAAAACAGCGCCACGGCCACGGCCAGCAGGTTGGCGACGAAGCTGCCCAGGGCGACCTCGGCGATGTGGCGGCGAAAGCCCAGCAGCTCGCCCCAGAACCAATGGCGGGTCCGGCGGTCCCGGGCGTGTTTGCGGCGCAGGTCGTCGACCCGGACATCGGCGCGCAACACCAGACCGCCGAAAAACGGGGTGAATTCGGCCAGCGGCACCTCGGCGCGGTTGCCCTTGCAGGTGGTATCGAAGATCAGCACCGCATCCTCGGTCTGGTCCAGAACCAGCAGGATCTGGCCCGAGGTCATCTCGACCAGGGCCGGCCAAAGCTCGGGCCGCGGCGCCGCGACCCGGGCGATCGAGGTGACCAGGCCGGCCGCCCGCATCGCATCGGCGATGGTGTCGGGGCGGATCCTGTCCTCGGTCCCCAGCGCCTCGAGCAGGTCGGCCCGGGACAGGTCGCAGCCCAGCAGGCCGGCATAGGTTGCGGCCAGGTCGGCGCGGTGCCGGGCGTGGTCGGAAAAGCGGTTATCGGGCTGCGGCGGCGGAGGCCCCGGCTCGGGGGCCGGGGCGGGTTGGGCGGCACGCGGCGCCGGCTGTGCCACCGAGGCGGGATCGGCGGCACGCGGCCCCGGCTCTGCGGCCGGGGCGGGGTCGAGGGCGGCGGCGGCGGCGGGCGCCGAGGTGCTGCGCCGGATGCGGGCGCCGCGGGCCTTGTGCAGGTCGAAGCTGAGGACCGGGCCGCTCACATCGCTTCTCCGTCGACCAGGGCACCATAGAGCGCGGCGATCTGCAGCTCGACCCGGGCGACCTGATAGGGCAGTTCCACGGCGCGCCGTTCGGCGGCGAGCCGGGTTTCCAGCACCCCCACCAGTTCGGGCACGCTGCGCAGCCCGGCGCGCTGCTGATCGGCGAAGGCGGCGAAATTGGCGCGGGCCTGGTCGGCCAGCACCTGCGCCTCGGCCGCTTCGCGACGCAGCCGATCCAGATCGGCATTCAGTTGGGCCAGCCGGCGCTGGGCCTGCTCGCCCGCCTCGCCGACCCGTGCCTGTGCGGCCTCGGCCACCGCGTCGGTGGCGCGCAGATCGGCGCCCAGGCCCAGACCGATGCCGCCCGGACTGCCCGCGTTCAGCGTGGCGCCGGCATTGCCGGCGCTGTCGACACTGCCGCGCAGGCCCAGGCTGGGCAGCAGACCGGCGCGGGCGGCGCGGGCCTCGGCCTCGGCCCGGCTTGCCTCGGCGTCGGCCTTCATCACCGACAGCGCCACCAGGTTGGCGTCGGGCGGGCGGATATCGGCCAGGCCGGAGATCCCGTCCAGCGGCGCGGCGGACATCGCCGCCAGTTCGGCGCGCGCCGCGGCGACCACGGCCCGGTCGGACGCCAGGTCGGACCGCATCTGCGCCAGCTTCTGCCGCACCAGGTTCAGGTCGGCGCGATCATCGACCCCGGCCGCGACCCGTTCGGACATGACGTATTCGTAGCGCTCCATCTGCCCCAGAGCGGTCTCGATCGCGGCGGCGCGGGCGGATGCGGCCTCGGCATCGAGGTAAAGCTCCAGCCCGGTCAGCACCCTGGCATTGCTGTCCTGGGCCAGGGCGACGGCGGCGACCTCCACATCGGCCATGGCGAAATCGCGTTCCGCCTTGCGGCCGCCGTTGTCGAACAGCACCGCATCGACCACCAGCGAGGCGACCATGTCACCCATGTCCGACAGCGACACATTCGGCCCCAGACGGGGCAGCCAGTTGCGTGATCGCGCCTCGGAGCGCAGCATGGCGGCCCGCAGTTCGGCCTCGGCGGCGCGGGAATTGGCGGCCATCACCGATTGCGAAATCGGGTCGTAGCCGGTGCCGGCCAGCACCGAGCGGCGGTTCAGCAGGGTGTCGATGGTTTCGGAGGTGGAACCATCGGCGCGGGTCGCGTCAAGCGCCGGGCGCGCCGGATCGGACGATGCCGCATCCATGCCCCCTGCCCCCCGCGTCGGCAGGTCGATCTGCCCGCAGGCGCCGATCAGGGCCAGGGCGAGGATCGCCCCGCCTGCCCGCGTCCTTCGAAATACCCGTCGCACCACTGACCCGCCCCCTGGTCCTTTCGCCGCCGGCGCGGGCCGGTTCGTCCGGCCCTGCGCCACTTGCCGTTGGAGGTCCCGGGTCAAGCCCGGGACGGGTAGCCCTAGTAGACCACCGACACGCCCTGTTCGACATAGACGGTGCCGTCGTCGCCGAGGCTGTAGATGTCGTAATCGACCCCGTCGATCCGCTCGGATCCGCCGCGTTCCGCCCCCGAAATGGTGACCGTGTCGTCGGAATTGCCCAGCACCTTCAGCGCGTTGTCGCCATTGGTGATCGCGGCCAGGTCCTGCGCGGTGATCGTGAGCGCGCTGTCCTTGGCATAGCTCAGATCGATCGCGCCCAGTTCGACCTGGTCGAGCCCGGCCAGATCGACGATTTCGGTTCCCGCCTCTTCCAGCACCACCAGGGTCGAGGTCGCATTGCCCGCCGCGTCGGTATCGGTCACCACCAGGTGGCTGCCATCCGGGATCGCGCTGTCGAAGTTGAACAGCATCTCGCCCCAGGGCAGCGTGCCGCCATCGGTCGAGGTCTTGAGCACCCGCAGCGATCCGTCATTGCCCAACTCCGAAATGGTGAGGTTCGGATTGACCTCGGTGCCGAGATATTCCACCCCGCCGGGCGTGACGGTGACGCTTTCGATGCCCGGCGCGTCGGGGGCCTCGGTATCGACATGGAAGGTGTCGGTGATCGTTTCGCGGTTGCCCACCGCGTCGGTCGCCTCGATGCTGACCACGGCGTCATAGGTGCCGCCCGGCACCTCGCCCGCGCCGTAGCTGACAGACCAGTTGCCGCCCGCGTCGACGCTGGCCGCGCGGCGCAGCCCCTCGAAGGTGACGAAGACGGTGGAGCCGACCTCGACCGTGCCGGTCAGGGTGATCCCGTCGGCGGCCTCGGCGGCGTTGACCACGTCGTCGCCCTCGACCGGACCGGCGGCGGTCAGTTCGTTCACGATGGTGTCGATCTGCACCTGTTTCGAGATATCGGCCACATTGCCCGCCGGATCGGTGGCGATCACGGTCAGGGCCTGGGTGCTTTCGCCGCCGGGAATGGCGCCGGCCGGGAAATCCGCCGACCAGGTGCCGTTGCCCTGCGCGGTCACGGTCCTGGTGGTGCCGGCGAAGTCGACGTCGACGGTCGAGCCCGGCTCCACCGTGCCGGTCACGGTAAAGCCGTTGGCGGCCTCGGCGCCCGAGATCACGTCATCGCCCTCGACCGGGCCGGCAAAGCCCAGGTTGTCGACGAAGGTGTCGATCCGGACGCTGTCGGTGACGTCCTTGTGATTGCCCGCCGCGTCGGTGATCGAGGCCTTGATGTCGGACATGTATTGCCCGTCGGGGATCACGGCCTTGGGAAAGGTGGTCTGCCAGCTGCCGTCGCCCTGGGCCACGACCTGCCGGGTCGCGTCGCCCAGTTCGACGGTGACGGTCAGGCCCGGCGTCGCGGTGCCCGAGATGATCACGCCATCGGCGGCTTCGGCGGCATTGACCACGTCGTCGCCCTCGATCGGCTCGGGGGACAGGGTCAGGTCACCGGCGACGGTGTCGACGCGGACCGCTTCGGTCAGTTCGGAGGTGTTGCCGGCGGCATCGGTCGCGGTGATCTCGAGCGACGTGTCGTATTCGCCCTCCGGCAGGGTGCCCGGCGCGAAGGTGACCTGCCAATTGCCGGCGCCGTCGACGGTTGCTGCCTGGCTGGTGCCGTGCAGGGTGACCTGCACGGTCGAGCCGGGCTCGACAACGCCGCTCAGCGCGATCGGCTGGCCGTTCTCGTCGAAATTCACCACGCCATCGCCGCCCGGCAGGGCCGAGGTCAGGTCGAGTTCGTTGACATAGGTGTCGACGGTGATCGTGGTTTCGGCGCTGGCGCTGTTGCCCGCCGCATCGGTCGCGACGACGCCGACGGCGACGTCGGTTTCGCCCTGCGGCACCTCGGTCGAGGCGTAATCGACGGCCCAGGTGCCGTCGCCCGACAGGGTCGCGGCGCGGGTGATGCCGTTGAAGGTCACCAGAACCTCGGTCGTATCGGCGGCCATGGTCCCGGTCAGGGTCAACCCCTCGGCCCGTTCGTCGAAATTGATGACGCCATCGCCGCCGGGCTGGCCCGGGTCGATGCCGACCATCATCTCGGTATCCACATGAACCATGCCCGTGGTGCTGGCGGTATTGCCGGCCGGATCGGTCGCGGTCACGCTGATCTCGGCGTCATAGGTGCCCTCGGCGATCTCGGAGGCGGTCCAGGTGGCCGACCAGCCGCCCTCGGCGGTGGCGGTCACGGTCTTTTCGACCCCGTCCAGCGCGACGACGACCGTGGCGCCCGGCTGGGCGCTGCCCGACAGGGTCAGGCCGGCGTCGTATTCGACCGCCGACAGGATGTCGTCCCCGGCGATCGGCGCATCGAGCGAGACCGAGGTGACGGTATCGACGACCACCGTATCGGTAAGCGAGGTCGTGTTGCCGACCGCATCGGTGGCGGTGACGCTGACCTCCAGATCGTATTCGCCGCCGGCGATCACGCCGGGCTCCAGCGTCAGGCTCCAGTCGGTGCCGGTGACGGTCGCGTCGTAGTCCACGCCGTCGATGGTGACGATGACCGTGGCGCCCGCCTCGACGGTGCCGGTGAAGGTGGTGCCGTCTTCGGCCTCGACCGCGTTGATCACCCCGTCGCCCTCGACCGCATCGGCATCGAAGGTCAGCGCCACCTCGGTATCCAGGACCAGGGTGTCGGTGACGGTGGTTTCGCCGTTGTCGTTGGCGATGGTCACGACCACCTCGGTCTCGCGCTCGCCGCCGGGCACGTCATCGGGATCGAACACGACCTGCCATTCGCCCTGATCGTCCACAACGGTGGTTTCGGTCACGCCGTCGACGACGACCGAAACCTCGCCCCCCGGGGTGCCGGTGCCGTCGATCTCGATCCCGTCGAGGTAATCGTCCTCGTTGACCACATGGTCGGTGCTGCCGGTGCCGCCGGTGATGTCGACCTCGGGCGCTGCCGGCGTGCCGTTGCCCCCACCCGGGATCAGCGTCGTCGCGGCGATCGCCGCGGTCCCCAGACCCAGTGTCGACAAGCCGCCCAGGCCCAGAAGACCGTTGGCCAGCATGCCGACCTCGTCATCGGCCGGCGCCGCCTGGGCCAGCATCGCATCGGCCGAGCGCATGAAATACAAGTCGTCATTGGTGGCGAATTTCTCGCTCGCGCCGGTGGCGAGGAATTCGGCGTAATAGACGCCGGCCGCGCCCTCGGTCAGCTGAACCTCCGCCAGATAGCCATCGGCGGACAGGAACAGCTGGTTCTCGACCTCGCCCGCGACCGAGAAGAACCCCTCGATGGTGATGACCCGGCCATCGGCCAGGGTCAGTTGAAGCGTCTGGCCTTCACGCTCATAGGCAAAGACCTGGCCGCGGGTCAGGTTGAGCGAAATCTGCTCTCCGGCCCCGACGACAATGCTGCCCGGGGCGCCTTCGCCGGCCACTTCCCCACGCTGGATATTGCCCGCACCATCACGGACAACGAACTGAATCGCTGACATGTTACTCGCTCCGCCTCATGGTCGCGGCACTGATTACCTGTACGCCGCGCATTTGTTGTTGCGGACACAATATCTGGTCCGAATCGCGAATTCTAGTGGGAAAATCGAGCCCCGCGACTCATCAAGCCAAAAAGCCGAAACCTCACCGCCGGGCATGAAGCCGCCGATCCAGCGCCGCCCCCAGCAGCACCAGATAGGCCGACACCCAGAACCACAGCAGCAGCACGATCACCACGCCGATCGAGCCGTAGACCTCGTTATAGGTGCCGAAGCCCGCGACATAGGCCGACAGCGCCGCCGAGGCCGCCAGCCAGAGCGGCGCCACCAGCAGCGATCCCGGCGTGATCAGCCGCGGCCGGTCGCCGCCCCGGTTCGGCCCCCAGCGGAACAGCAGGCCCAGGCCCAGAACGATCACCCCCAGCGCCACGATCCAGCGGATCGCGGTCAGCGCCATGGCCTCGGTCGGACCCAGCGGCAACAGCGCGATGACCACCGGCGCCACCACCACCGCCAGCATCGCGACGATGCCCATCCCGACCAGGCCAAGCGTCAGCAGCAGCGCCACACCCAGGTGGCGCAACCCGCTGCGGTCGGGGACGTCGAAGATCGCGTTGAGCCCGCGGATCAGCGCCGCCACCCCCAGCCGGGCGGACCACAGCGCGACCCCCAGCGACAGCAGCGTCGTCAGGGTCAGCGCGTCGGGGCTGGTGACCAGCAAGCTGTCGATCTGGGTGGCGACAAGGCCATAGGCTTCGTCCGGGACGACATCCCGCATCAGGGCCAGCTGGTCCTCGACCACCACCGGATCGGCCAGCAGGCCCAGCACGGCGATCAGCGCGGCCAACCCCGGAAACAGCGCGAACAGCGCATAAAAGGCCACCCCGGCGGCGATCAGGTCGGCATTGCGGTCATTGGCGTCGGCGATGACCCCCTGGCCCAGTTCGAACAGGCTTCGCAACATCCGTTCAGAAGGCGTAGACGGTGATGTCCGGCAGGCTGGTCAGCGGCACGCCCAACAGCCGCATCGCCGCCAGGCTGACCTGGCTGCCCGAGCCGGGCGCCCCGCCCGAGGGGCGCAGTTCCACATTCACCGACGCTCCGTCCGGCCCCTCGATCCGGCCTTGCGTCACCTCTTCGACCAGGGGCGTCTTGACCCAGATGCCCGGGTCGGTCGGCGACCCCAGAGCGGCGATGGTCGAGCCCAGCCGGCGCTCGCCGGACGCGGCGGGCCCGGCGGTCGCCGCGGCCCGCTGTTCGGCGCTGGTGGTGTCGAATTCGTCGATCGTCCGGGCAGTGGCAGAGGGTGGCGGCGCCGCCGGCGGCCGGGTCTGGGTCAGGTCCAGGACGGCAGGCCGGATCGGCGGGGCAAAGCCGGGTCCGCGCGACGCCGACAGGTCGATCTCCGCGGGCGCAGGCGCCGTGGGCGCCACGGCGTCCGGTGAGATGTCGGTGCAGGCCGAGGCACCGCCCAGCACAGCGATCACGAGAAGATGTCTCATGCCCCGAACGCTATGGTCCGCCCGGGGGTCTTGTCGAGGGGGAAATACCCCGCGCAGGCGCTTGCGCAGACCCCTGCCGGGCCCTAGGTTGACATATCATGGAGCCGCTCATCGACCCCTTCGCCCGCGCCATCCGCTATCTGCGCGTCAGCGTCACCGACCGCTGCGATTTCCGCTGCGTCTATTGCATGTCGGAAAACATGACCTTCCTGCCCAAGAAGGATCTTCTGACGCTGGAGGAACTTGACCGGCTGTGCAGCAGCTTCATCGGGCTGGGCGTGGAAAAGCTGCGCATCACCGGCGGAGAGCCGCTGGTGCGACGCGGGATCATGACCTTCTTCGACGCCATGACGCGGCATCTGGACAGCGGCGCGCTGAAAGAGCTGACGCTGACCACCAATGGCAGCCAGCTGGAACGCTTCGCGGGCGACCTGCACGCGGCCGGTGTGCGGCGGGTCAATGTATCGCTCGACACGCTGAACGAGGCGAAATTCGCCGAGATCACCCGGTGGGGCCGTCTGCCGCAGGTGCTCAAGGGCCTCGACGCGGCCCAGGCGGCCGGGCTGCGGGTCAAGCTGAACGCGGTGGCGCTGAAGGGCGTGAACGAAGACGAACTCTTTGATCTGCAAGCGTTCTGTGCCGACCGCGACATGGACCTGACCTTTATCGAGGTCATGCCGATGGGCGATATCGGCAACGAGGACCGGCTGGACCAGTATTGGAGCCTGAAGGACCTGCGCGCCCGGCTGGACGAGCGCTTCACGCTGACCGACCTGGCCGAACGGTCGGGCGGGCCGGCGCGTTACGTGCGGCTGGAGGAAACCGGCCAGAAGATCGGCTTCATCACGCCGCTCAGCCACAATTTCTGCGAAAGCTGCAACCGGGTGCGGATCACCTGCACCGGCGAGATCTATACCTGCCTGGGCCAGGAGGGCCATTCGGATCTGCGGGCGCCGCTGCGGGCTTCGGCCGATGACGGCCTGCTGGAAGAGGCCATTCGCGCGGCGATCGCATTGAAGCCCAGGGGCCACGATTTCGACTATTCCCGCCAGGATGTGGAGGGCCGGGTCAGCCGCCACATGAGCCATACCGGCGGATGAACGATGCGGCGCAACCTGTTGCCTTGAAAACGGAATTATCGCTTCGAACCAGGGCGGCGGCGCGCGCGGCCCTGGCGACGGGCCCGGTGCTGTGGGCGGCCCTGGCGGCGCTGAACCTGATCCTGTTCCACGGCTACATCCATCAGGGCTATCCGCTGACCCCCGCGGTGCAGGTGACCGCCGGCAAGATGATCCTCGACGCGCTGTTCTGCGCGCTGCCCGGCGCGCTGCTGGCCAGCGCGGCCGGGTTCGCCCTGCCGCGCGGCCCCCAGCAGCTGATCGCCTGCGGCGCGGCCTTCCTGGCCGGGCTATGGTATGGGCGCGAATTGATCGGGTCGATCTACAGGGTCGATTTCGGCACGACCTGGGCCTTCGGTGAAGCGGCCCGGGACCTGGCCTGGCACCCGGCCTGGGGGCCTGTCCTGACGATCGGCGGGCTGGCGCTGCAGATGCTGCTGATCCGGCACCTGCGTGCGCGTGAAGATCGCCCCCTGACCCCCTGATTTCACTCCGGTTTTCTGGCGACAAGGTCGATCAAGGCGGCATCGCCGACATGACCCGACCCCGATGTCTGGTGCCGCTCGTAGCGCGCCAGCCGTTCGATCCGCCAGCCGTCGAACCCCTGCCGCAGGATCTCCTCGGTATACATGTTCGCCCTGTCCGGCGGCCCGCCGGTGCCGCGCCCGACCTGTTCGGGCGTGTAGCCGTGCACCAGCAATCGCCCGCCGGGCCGGGTGGCGCGGGCCAGGTCGGCGAAATGCCGTTTGCGGTCTTCGGGCCCGGTGAACTGGATGAAGATCGCGCAGACCAGATCGAACCGGCGGCTCCAGTCCCAATCCTCCCAGCCGCTGACATGGGCGTCGATCCGCAGCCCCCGTTCGGCGGCCAGGTCGCGCGCGCGGCCCACGGCGGTGGGCGACAGGTCGAAGGACGTGACCTGCATCCCCTGCCCGGCCAGCCAGGCCGCGTTGCGCCCTTCGCCATCGGCGACGCACAGCGCGCTGCCGCCCGGGCGCGCGATCCAGGGATTGTCCGCCAGCACCCCCGAAGGCGCGGTGCCGAACAGATAGCCGTCGGCGGCGGCAAAGCGGTCTTCCCACATCAGCCGGCCGCCGGCATCCGCTGCTCCACGATCTCGGCCCACCAGGAACAGCCGGCGGGGATCGCCTCGTCGTTGAAATTGTATTCCGGGTGGTGGACGCTGGCGGTATCGCCGTTGCCGACCAGGATATAGGCGCCCGGGCGTTCCTCGAGCATGAAGGCGAAGTCCTCTCCGCCCATGACCAGAGGCGCGGTGTCGCAGGCGCCCGAGACATCGGCGGCGACCTTGGCGGCGAAATCGGTCTGGGTGTCGGAATTGACCATCACCGGGTAGCCGCGGGTATAGCGCACATCGGCCCGGGCGCCAAAGGTGGCGGCGGTGCCTTCGGCGACCTCGGCCAGCCGGCGTTCGGCCAGGTCGCGCACCCCGGCATCCAGCGTCCGCACGGTGCCGCGCAGGGTGACGCGCTGCGGGATCACGTTATGCGCCTTGGACGAGGTTTCGAACGAGGTGACCGAGACGACGCATTGCAGCACCGGGTCGACATTGCGCGACACGATGGATTGCAGGGCGATGACCAGATGCGACGCGACCAGCGTACTGTCGACGGTTTCCTGGGGCTTGGCGGCGTGGCCGCCCTTGCCCTCGACCACGATCTCGAATTCGTCGGCGGCGGCGAAGAAGGGCCCGGGCCGGATCGCGAAACTGCCCACCGGTTTGCCGGGCCAGTTGTGCATGCCGTAGACCTCCTGGATGTTCCAACGCTCCATCAGGCCGTCGTCGCACATCACCTTGCCGCCGCCGCCGCCCTCTTCGGCGGGCTGGAAGATGACCACGACCGTGCCGTCGAAATTGCGGGTCTCGGCCAGGTATTTCGCCGCCCCCAGCAGCATCGCGGTATGGCCGTCATGTCCGCAGGCATGCATCGCGTTGGGGGTTTTCGAGGCATAGTCGAGCCCGGTCTGTTCGTGGATCGGCAGCGCGTCCATGTCGGCGCGCAGCCCGATCACCTTGCCCGATGTGTCAGTGCGCCCCTTGATCACCCCGACCACGCCGGTGCGACCGATGCCGGTGGTGATGTCGTCGACACCGAATTCGCGCAGCTTGTCGGCCACGACCCGGGCGGTGCGGTGGGTGTCGAACAGCAATTCGGGATGTTCGTGCAGATCCCGGCGCCATTCGGTGATCTCGGGCAGCAATTCGGCAAAGCGGTTCTTGACGGGCATGGGTCTGTCTCCTGTCGGGGTCTGCGACGGAAGGTGGCCCCGCAGCGGGCGCTTGGCAAGGGGCCTGTCCTAAAGCCCGTCGCCAAGGTCGATCGCCGTCCCGTCGGAAAACCGCGCCAGGCGGAAGCGCGTCAGGTCGTGGCCCGGGTCGTTGCCCGCCACCAGATCGGCGACCACGCGGCCCATCCCCGGCCCGATGCCGAAGCCATGCCCGGACAGGCCCGTGGCCACGATCAGGCCGGGGATCCGCGCGACCCGGTCGACCACCGGCACCACGTCGGGCATGGTGTCGATCAGGCCGGCCCAGCGTGCCGTCACACGCGGCGGGCCGAGGTCGGGAAACAGCGCCTCGAAGGACCGCAGCAACCGGCCCAGGCTGCGCAGGTCGGGATCGGGGTTCAGCACGCGGATCGCCTCGAAGGGGCCGGGGCCATCCGGCGCCCAGCGGCGCGGGGTCGTCCAGGCATCGGGATAGCCGCGCGGCGCCGCCGGGCGCAGGCGGGTGCCAAGCGGGTTGCGGCGCAGTTGCGGCACAAAGGCGCGCAGGTGGCGGAAGGCGTCGGGGCCGAGGAACAGCTGATGCACGAAACCGGGCGCCAGGGTGTAGCCGCCATCGGCGCGCGGCCGCCAGGCGGTGCCGCCGGCCTCGGCCGCACCGGGATAGGCCATGGCCGGGGCCTGCACCGCCATGACCGAGGCGCGCACCGCCAGTTGCGGGATCGTCACGCCATGGGCGCGCAGGAACAGCGACGACCAGGCGCCGCCGGCGACCACAACCTGCGGCACCGCGACGCGGCCCTGTTCGGTCAGCAGGCCGGTGATCCGGCCGGCTTCGAGATCCAGCGCCCGGGCGGCGCAGTTTTCGACGATCGTCACCCCGTCGGCGGCGGCGCGCCGGGCGATCGCGGGCACCGCGCGCCAGGGTTCGGCGCGCAGGTCGGAGGCGGTGTGCAGCGCCCCGGCAAAGCCCCGCGCCGCGTCGGGCACCAGCGCGGCGGTTTCAGCGGCGTCCAGCAGGCGGGTGTCGACATCGCAGCTTGCGGCGACCGGCAGCCAGGCGGCGAAGCTGTCAAGCTCGTCCCGGGTCCTGGCGATATAGGTCACGCCGCCTTCGGCAAGGCCGATATCGGTGTCGACCTCCTGCGCCAATTGCCGCCAGAGCCGGTTCGCCTCGACCATGATCGGCAATTCGGCCCCGTCGCGGCCCTGCTGGCGGATCCAGCCCCAGTTGCGCGCGGATTGTTCGCCCGCCACCCGGCCCTTTTCGACCACCACCACGCGCTGCCCCTTGCGGGCCAGGAACAGCGCGGTGCAGATGCCCATCACCCCGGCGCCGATGATCGCCACATCGGCGCTGTCGGGCAGCGGGCCGGGATGGGCGATCGGCGTGGCGCCCGAGATCGGAAACGGGATCATGCGTTCAGATCGTCCAGCAGCCTGTCCATGAAGGCCTCGCCGGCGCGGAACTGGTCGACGCTGATGAATTCGTCGGGCTGATGGGCCTGGGCGATGTTGCCCGGCCCGCAGATCACCGCCGAATAGCCGCGTTCCTGGAACTGGCCGGCCTCGGTGCCGTAGCTGACCACGTGGGGGGCGTTGTCGCCGGTCAGGCGGCGGACCAGGCTTTCCGCCTCTCCGGCCGCTTCGGGCACCAGGCCGGGCACGTGGAACACCTGGGGCGCGTCGATCCCGGTCGCCGGGTGCACCTGCTGCATCCCGGCCGCGATCCGGGCGACCTCGGCGCGGAACCTGTCGGTCCAGTCGGCGATGCTTTCGCCCGGCACGATCCGGAAGGTGACCATGAACCGGCAGTCCCTGGCGGTGATGTTGTGCGCCGTGCCGCCCTGGATCATGCCGACATGGACGGTGGTCCAGGGCGGCTCGAAGCCGGCGTCGATCCCGGCCGGGGCCTTGGCGGCGTTTTCCGCGTTCATCCGGTTGGCCCAGTCGATCAGCCTGGCGCCCTCCATGATCGCGTTGACGCCGGTATGCATGAGCGAGGAATGCACCTCGAAGCCACGCATCCGCACGTCGAAGCCGATGCCGCCCTTGTGGCCGGTGACGACCTGCATCATCGACGGCTCGCCGATGATCGCGGCGCTGGCGCGGGGCATGCCATGGGCGACCATGTGGTCGATCATCGGCGGGGCGCCGGTGCAGCCGACCTCTTCGTCATAGGACAGCGCGATCTGCAGCGGGCGTTTCACGCCGCGCCGTTTCGCCTGCACCATCGCATGCAGGGCCAGCGCATCGAACCCTTTCATGTCGCAGGTGCCGCGGCCGTAAAGCCGCCCGTCCCGTTCGGTCACGGTGAAGGGGTCGGTGCTCCAGTCCTGGCCGTCGACCGGCACCACGTCGGTATGGCCGGACAGGACCAGGCCGCCTTCCTGCTCGGGGCCGACATGGGCGTAGAGCGCGGCCTTTTGTCCGCAGGGGGACGGCACGCGGGTGGCCGCAATGCCGTGATCGGCCAGGTAGCTTTCGGCGAAGTCGATCAAATCCAGGTTGCTGTCCCGGCTGACCGTGGGAAAGCCGACCAGGCGGTCGAGAAGGTCACGGGGGGTCATGGGAATGCTCCTTGCAAGACCGGGCCAGCGTGGGGCGCGAACCGGGCGCCGTCAAGCGGCTGCCGCCGGGTCGCGGCACAAGGGGGGGTTGCCGGATTTCATTTCGGTGATAACGTCGCTGGATATCGACGACTGCCCGGCAAACGGGCGGCGCCTAAAAGACAATCACGAACCGCAGGGAGGTTCGCCCATGCCCGACCCGGGGCAGACGGTTCTGGAGGTCCGGAACCTGAAGACCGTATTCCAGACCCGGGGCGGCGAAGTCCACGCCGTCAACGATGTCAGCTTCGAGTTGCGGCCCGGCGAATTGCTGGGCGTGGTCGGCGAAAGCGGCTCGGGCAAGTCGGTGACGATGATGTCGCTGCTCAAGCTGTTGCCGATACCCCCGGCCGAGATTCGCAGCGGCACGGTGAAATTCGACGGCAAGGATTTGCTGAGGGTCGATGCCGACACGCTGCGCGCGGTGCGCGGCGGCAAGATCGGCTTCGTGTTCCAGGATCCGATGACCTCGCTCAACCCGGTCTTCACCGTCGGCATGCAGTTGATGGAGCCGCTGCGCAAGCACATGGGGCTGTCGAAATCCGCGGCGCGGACGCGGGCGCGGGAATTGCTGGAACTGGTCGGCATTCCCGACGCGGCGCGCCGGCTGAAGGATTACCCGCATCAGTTTTCCGGCGGGATGCGCCAGCGGGTGATGATCGCCATCGCCCTGGCCTGCGATCCAAAGGTGCTGATCGCGGACGAACCGACAACCGCGCTGGATGTGACGATCCAGGCGCAGATCATCGAATTGATGAAGGAATTGCAGGAACGGCTGGGCATGGCGGTGATCTGGATCACCCATGACCTGGGCGTGATCGCAGGCATCGCCGACCGGGTGCTGGTGATGTATGGCGGCCAGATCGTCGAACAGGCTCCGGTGCGCGAACTGTTCGCCAATCCGCGCCATCCCTATACCGCGGCGCTGCTCAAGACCGTGCCCTCGGTGCGCGGCGCACGGGCCGATCGGCTGACCATCATCGAAGGCCAGCCGCCGATCCTGAACGCCGCCCCCGCCGCCTGCCCGTTCCGCGACCGCTGCGAGCGCAGGATCGAGCGCTGCGCGCGCGAAAACCCGGCCCGCGAACCGGTCGGCCCGGGTCACGATGCCGCCTGTTTCGTCGCCGCCGCCGAAGTGGAAAGCGCCCATGTTTGACGCCCCCGCGACCTCGAGGAAACTGGTCGAGATCCGCGACCTCAAGATGCATTTCCCGATCTACAAGGGCGTCTTTCGCACCCGCGCCGGCGCGGTGAAGGCGGTCGACGGCGTCAGTTTCGACATCTACGAGGGCGAAACCCTGGGCCTCGTGGGCGAGTCGGGCTGCGGCAAGTCGACCTGCGGGCGCGCGATCCTGCGGCTTTACGACATCACCGAAGGCTCGATCCTGATGGACGGGGTCGAGATCGGCCCGACGCCCCAGGCGCGGTTGCGCGGGATGCGGCCCAAGATGCAGATGGTGTTCCAGGACCCGCAGGCGTCGCTGAACCCGCGCATGACCGTCCAGGCGATCATCCAGGAACCGCTGGACGAACACACGACCCTGAGCGCGGCCGAAAAGCGCGAAAAGGTGCTGGAGCTGATGGATGCGGTCGGTCTCAACCGGCGCTTCGCCGGGCGCTATCCGCATGCCTTCAGCGGCGGCCAGCGGCAGCGGATCGGGATCGCGCGGGCCCTGGCGCTGAACCCCAGGTTCATCGTCTGCGACGAACCGATCGCGGCCCTCGACGTGTCGATCCAGGCCCAGGTGGTGAACCTGCTGGAGGATCTGCAGCGCGACTTCGGCCTGACCTATCTGTTCATTTCCCACGACCTGTCGATGGTGCGCCACATCGCCACGCGGGTGGCGGTGATGTATCTGGGCAAGGTGGTGGAACTGGCCGGGCGCGAGCCGCTTTATGCCGAGCCGCTGCATCCCTATACCCAGGCGCTGCTGTCGGCGGTGCCCGAGGCCGACCCGGCGATGCATGACGACGCCCGGCGCATCATCCTGCGCGGCGACGTGCCCAGCCCGGCGAACCCGCCGCAGGGCTGCAATTTCTGCACCCGCTGCCCCCGGGTCATGGAGATCTGCCGCCAGATCGACCCGGAGTATCGCGAACTGCGCCCGGGCCGCTTCGTGGCCTGCCATCTGTACAACGACGACCCGACGACCGCCGGTGCAACGGCGGCCCCTTCCGAGGCGACCGAGCCACAACAAGGAGAGTGACATGAAACTCAGGACAGCCCTTCTGGGCGCCACAGCAAGCCTGACCCTGGCCTCGATGGCCTGGGCCGATGCCCATGAAGGCGAGCGCGGCCGCGACGGCCAGCTCAGCATCATCTACTGGCAGGCGCCGTCGACGATGAACCCCTATCTGTCGGGCGGCACGAAGGAGATCGAGGCGGCCTCGCTGGTGCTGGAAAGCCTGGCGCGGTTCGACAATACCGGCGAGATGGTCCCCTGGCTGGCCGAAAGCATCCCGACGGTGGAAAACGGCGGCGTGTCCGAAGACCTGATGTCGATCACCTGGACCCTGAAAGAGGGTGTGATGTGGTCCGACGGCACTCCGGTGACCGCGGCCGACGCGATCTTCACCTGGGAATATTGCACCGATCCCGAAGGCGGCTGCGCCCAGGTCAGCTATTTCGACGGGGTCGACAGCATGGAAGCGGTGGATGACCGCACCATCCGCATCACCTTCGACGCGCCCAAGCCGTTCCCCTATACCGCGCTTGTGGGTGCCGAAAGCCCGATCATCCAGGCCGCGCAATTCGCCGATTGCACGGGCGCCGCCGCCCCCACCTGTGTCGATGCGAATTTCGGCCCGATCGGCACCGGACCCTTCGTGGTCAGCGAATTCCGCCCCAATGACGTGATCACCTTCGAGGCCAACGACAATTTCCGCGAAGCCGGCAAGCCCGCCTTCCAGACCGTTCTGTTCAAGGGCGGCGGCGACGCGGCCTCGGCCGCCCGCGCGGTTCTGGAAACCGGCGAATTCGACTATGCCTGGAACCTGCAGATCGACCCGACCGTCATGGCCGACATGGAAGCCACCGGCATCGGCACCGTGGTCACCGCCTTCGGCACCAGCGTCGAACGCCTGCATCTGAACCAGACCAACCCAGACCCGGCGCTGGGCGATCTGCGCTCGACCGTCGAGGGCGGGCCGCACCCGTTCCTGACCGACCCGATCGTCGGCCAGGCCCTGTCGATGGCGATCGACCGGCAATTGCTGGTGGATATCGGCTATGGCTCGGGCGGGCAGGTCACCTGCAACGTGCTGCCGGCGCCCGAGGCCTATGCCTCGACCAACAACGACGCCTGCATGGTGCAGGACATCGCCGGTGCCAATGCGCTGCTCGACGAAGCCGGGATCGTCGATACCGACGGCGACGGGGTGCGCGAATACAACGGCGTGCCGCTGCGGGTCCTGTTCCAGACCTCGACCAACGCCGTGCGTCAGGATGCCCAGGCGATCCTCAAGCAATGGTGGGCCGAGATCGGGGTCGAGACCGAGCTGCGCAACATCGACGCCTCGGTGTTCTTCGGGGGCGATCCGTCGAGCCCGGATACGTTCCAGAAGTTCTACGCCGATATCGAGATGTATACCAACAACTTCGCCGGCGTGGACCCCGAGGCCTACATGGCCAACTGGCTGTGCAACGACATCCCGGGCCCGGACACCCAGTGGCAGGGCGCCAATATCGAGCGCTTCTGTTCCGAGGACTACGACGCGCTGGTCCGGCAGATGGCGACCACGGCGGGCCTCGAGGAACGGGCGGCGATCGCGATCCAGCAGAACGACCTGCTGATGCAGAGCTACTCGATCATTCCGCTGGTTCACCGCGGCGGCGTGTCGGCCCATGCCAATACCCTGGGCGGCGTCCTGATTTCCGATTGGGACACCGAACTGTGGAACATCAAGGACTGGTACCGGACCGAGTGATCCGTGCCGGCCGGGGCATGCGCGCTGCGTGCCCCGGCCCCGAGCCGGGGCCTCTGGCCGAGGTCCCGGGTCAGGCCCGGGACGGGCGGGCCAGGCCCCCCGGAACCGGACAGACCCAGCCGGATGGACCTGCCCATCCGGGCCGCCGCAGCGAACAGGGGCCAAGGGACGACCATGCTGACATATGTGATCCGGCGATTGCTGATGGCGATCCCCACGCTGATCTTCATCTCGCTGATCATCTTCCTGCTGCTGGACCTGGCGCCGGGCGATCCGACCTCGCAATTGCCGCTGACCATCCCCGACGAGGTGCGCCAGCAGATCCGTGAAAGCCTGGGCCTGGGCCAGCCGGTGCATATCCGCTACTGGAAGTGGCTGACCCAGATGGTCTATTACGAGCCCGCCTATTACCTGTCGCAGGCAACCGGCTGGTTCGACCCGCCCGAAGTCGCCCGGATGCTGTCCTGGCAGACCCGCGCGCCGGTGATGGACATCATCCTGGAGCGTCTGCCCCAGACCCTGCGCGTGGTCGGGCTGGCCTATGTGGTCGGCGTGCTGATCGCCCTGCCGATCGGGATCATCAGCGCCTACAGGCAATATTCGGTCTTCGACCAGGCCGGCACTTTCGTGTCGATGATCGGCTATTCGATCCCGCCGTTCTTTTCCGGCGTGCTGATGATCGTGATCTTTTCGGTCGGCATGCCGCGGGACAGTTTCTGGTGGTTCCCTTCGGTCTATGACACCACGCTCAAGGTCGTGGATTGGGAGACGTTCTGGAAACAGGTCCGCCAGATGGTGCTGCCGGTCATGGTGCTGGCGCTGCAGACCACGGCGCAGATCAGCCGCTTCATGCGGGCCTCGATGCTGGACAACCTGGGCCAGGATTACGTGCGCACCGCCCGCGCCAAGGGGCTGACCGAAAGCGTCGTGGTGATGAAACACGTGCTGCGCAATTCGATGATCCCGGTCGTCACCGTGATCGCCCTGGGGGTGCCGGCGATCTTTGGCGGCGCGATCATCACCGAACAGATCTTCAAGGTGAACGGGATCGGGCAGTTCCTGATCATCTCGATCCAGGCCAGCGACGTGCCCAGCGTGCAGACCCTGACCTTCATCTTCGCGGTGCTGATCGTGCTGTTCAACCTGATCGCCGATGTCCTTTACGGCATTCTGGACCCGAGGATCCGCTATGACTGACCCGCGCGAGACGATGACCCCGGCCAGCACCGACCTGGCCGCCGCCGCCGGCCCGATGCGGATCGAGCTGGCCCCGGTGCGCAACCAGTGGTGGGATGTCTGGGACCAGTTCCGCCGTCACCGGGGGGCGATGATCGGGGCCGCCTTCTTCATCTTCATCCTGCTGTTCGCCTATGTCGGCCCGCAGGTCTGGCGGGTCGATCCCGGCTATCTGAACATCCAGGCCCGCGGCACCAGCCAGATGATCGCCTGTTTCGGTGTCGGCGGGGCGGCACGCGACAGCGTCGCCGCCTACGAGGCCGCGATCGCCGCCGGCGGCGCCGTGCAGGACAACCCGCCCCGGCGGCTTGGCGTCGGCGGCTATTTCGGCGCGATGACCGGCTGTTTCGCCGACCCCGAAGGCTTCAGCGCCGCGTTCGAACCGTTCAAGGACCGACGCATCAAGGTCAGCTGGGCGCATCCGCTGGGCACCGACCAGAAGGGCACCGACACGCTGGCCTGGCTGATGAGCGGCGGGCAGACCTCGATTTCCGTGGGGCTGACGGCGATGCTGCTGTCGATCCTGATCGGCACCCTGGTGGGCGTGGTGGCGGGCTATTTCAAACGGCTGGACGGGATCCTGATGCGGATGACGGACCTGTTCCTGGCGCTGCCGCTGCTGCCGCTCCTGCTGGTGATGGTGATGCTGTTCCGACAAAGCCTGTCGAGCGCCTTCGGCCCGGAAACCGGCATCTTCATCCTGATCGTGGTCGCCATAGGCGTGACCTCCTGGATGCCCACGGCGCGGATCGTGCGGGGCGATGTGCTGGCCCTGAAGGAACACGAATTCGTGCTGGCGGCCCGCTCGATCGGAACCCGGCCGGGGCGGATCATCCGGCGCCATATCATCCCCAACGTGATGTCGCCGATCATGGTGGCGGCGACCCTGGGCATCGCCAATGCGATCATCACCGAAAGCGCGCTGTCCTTCCTGGGCCTGGGCTTTCCGTCCGATTACCCGTCCTGGGGCCGGCTGCTGAATGACGGGGTCCAGTTCATGCAGCAGAACCCGGAACGGGTGCTCTGGCCCGGCCTGGCGATTTCGCTGACGGTGCTGAGCGTGAACTACATGGGCGACGGCTTGCGCGACGCGCTGGATCCGCGGATCCGGGGGCAATAGGCGAATAGGAACGCCCGTCCGGGCAGGGCGGCGGCGGGCGAACGCCCGTTCCACGCCGCCGCGGCGCCCAAGCGCCCTGTCCCGGCCCGCCCGGCGGCGCGCGGAAACCGGCCCGGCGCGGCGATTTGCACCTGCGGGCACAAGGCTCTAGCTGCGCTGGACTGCCTTGTTCCACGGGAGCTGCCCCATGTTCGAGACCCTCGGCCTGACCCATCTGACCGCGCCACAGGCGGCGATCCTGTTCGGCCTTGCCCTGGGCGTGCTGTTCGGCCTGCTGGCCCAGCGCACCCGGTTCTGCCTGCGCCGCGCCATCGCCGGCGCTCCGGCCGAGCGGCGCCCGGCCGCCGGCATCTGGCTGACCGCGCTGGCCGTCGCGATCCTGGGCAGCCAGGGCGCGGTGGCGGCGGGCTGGGTGTCGTTCGAGGCGCATCGGCTGCTGGCCGGGGATCTGCCCTGGCTGGCCATCGTCACCGGCGGGCTGATGTTCGGGATCGGCATGATCCTGACCCGCGGCTGCGCCTCGCGGCTGACGGTGCTGAGCGGTCAGGGCAACCTGCGGGCGCTGGTGGTGCTTGCGGTCTTCGCCATCGTGGCCCATGCGACGCTGAAGGGCGTGCTGGCCCCGCTGCGCATGACGCTGGGCCAGGCGACCTTGCCGCTGGGCGGCACCCTGCCCGGCCCCGCACCGCTGTGGGCCGCCGCGCTGGCCGTGGCCGCGCTGGCCGTCGCGCTGCGGTCGGGCGCGGGCTGGCGCCTGCTGGCGGGCGCGGCCCTGCTGGGGGCGCTGGTGCCGCTGGGCTGGGTCGGCACCGGCCTGGTCCTGCAGGACGACTTCGATCCGGTCCCGCTGGAAAGCCTGTCCTTTACCGCGCCCTGGGCCGATGCGCTGTTCTTCACCATCGCCGCCAGCTCGATCCCGGCCAATTTCGGGGTCGGGCTGATCGGGGGGACGCTTCTTGGTGCCCTCGTCGCGGCCCTGGCGTTCCGCGAGTTCCGCTGGGAGGGCTTCGAGGGCCCGGGCCAGATGGGCCGCTATCTGGCCGGTGGCGCGCTGATGGGCGCGGGCGGCGTTCTGGCCGGCGGCTGCAGCGTCGGGGCGGGCCTGGCCGGGGTGCCGACGCTGGGGCTGGCCGCGCTTGCGGCGCTGGGGTCGATCGTGGCGGGGGGGCTGATCGGCCGCGCGCTCAGTGATCCATCTTCTTCCGGATCCGCCGCACCAGCAGCCAGACCCCAAGCAACACCGGCGGCGTGACCAGCGCGGCCTGGACCCCCTTGTCCAGATCCAGCCCATCGCCCAGCGGCCCCAGCAGATACAGCGCCAGGTTGACCGCGTAATAGCTGATCGCGACCACCGACAGCCCCTCGACCGTGCGTTGCAGGCGCAATTGCAGATCGGCGCGCCGATCCATGCTTTCCAGAAGCTGCTTGTTCTCGCGCGACCGGTCGACATCGACCCGGGTGCGCAGCAGATCGGCGGCGCGCAGCGCCCGGGCCGACATCGCGTCGAGCCGCGCCTTGGTCGAGGCGACGGTGCGCATCGCCGGATCGAACCGGCGCATCATGAATTCGGCGAATGTCTGGCGGCCGTGAAAGCGGGCCTCGCGCAGGACCTGGATGCGCTGGTTGACGATCTTTTCATAGGCTTCGGTGGCGCCGAACCGAAAGGCCGACTGGGCCGAAAGCTGCTCCAGTTCGCCCGAGACCTGCAGCAGCGCGTGCAAGGTGGTCTCGACCCCGTTGGTTTCGCCGGTCAGCCCGTCGGTCAGGGCATTCAGACGCTTGTCGATCGCCGACATGGTGGGCCCAAGCGTCCGGGCCCGGGCGAAACCCAGCATCGACATGGTCTTGTAGGTCTCGATCTCGCACAGGCGCTGGACGATGCGGCCGGTCCGGCGGCGCCCGGTCGCTTCGCGGACAAAGACGGCGAACCGCTGGTGGCCGGCCTCGTCGATGCGGAAATCGCCGGCGATCACCGCGTCGTCGTCGATCACCCGGCTGACGGCGAGGCTTTCCGGGACGAACCACTTTTCCAGCTTTTCGGCGATCCCGTCATCCCCGTCCTGGCGTTCGACCCGGATCAAGGCCGAGGTGATGCGGGTGCCCGGCGCCCGGTCGAGCCAATCGGCGGGGAACATCTGGTAGGTGCGGGCGTCGAACGGGGTGTCGGCCACCCCGTCGCCGAAGATCGTGTAGGTCACGAATTCGGTATGGCTTTCCCATTTCAGCTGATGCTTGCCGATCTGGCCGAAATAATGCGTGGCCCCGGCCGGGGGATGCGGCGCGCCGTGCCGGTCCAGCAGGTCGAGCAGGTGGTCGAAATCGGCGCCGCGGTCGCGTTCGGCGGCCTTTTGCGCGGGTTTGAGCGCCAGGAACACGGCGCGGCTGGGCGCCTGCAGCACCGGGAACGGCCGGGCATGCAATTCGTTGGCGACCTGGTAACGCAGGGGGTGATCTTCGATCGGGGGCATGGGCATTCCGCGGCTGATTGCCGGCCAACCTAAGGCTTTGCCCGGCCGAGTAAAGAGAAAACCCACGCCATGTCAGTATGTTAGCGGCACACCGGGGTATACAATCCCGCCGGTGCGCCGCCCCGAAGGCTCAGATCACCACGACGTCCAGCGGCGGGAAGCCGTTGAATCCGACCGAGGAATAGCTGCTGGTATAGGCCCCGGCATTGCGGATCACGACCCGGTCTCCGGCCTGCAGCGACAGCGGCAGATGCACGGGCCGTTTTTCATACAGCACATCGGCACTGTCGCAGGACGGGCCGGCCAGCACGCAGGGGCCGGTCGCATCGCCATCGCGCGGGGTCTGCAACTGGTAGCGGATCGCCTCGCCCTCGGTCTCGGCCAGGCCCGAAAAGCGGCCGATATCCAGATAGACCCAGCGGTGCAGGTCATCGGCGGATTTGCGGCCGACCAGCAGGCATTCGGCGACGATCGCGCCGGCTTCGGCGACCAGGCCGCGGCCCGGCTCGGCCATCAGGTGCGGCACCTGGCCGAAGTGCCGCTCGACCAGGGTAATCACCTGGGCGGCATAATCGGTCGGGGCCTGCACCTCTTCGCCGTAGAAGGCCGGAAAGCCGCCGCCCAGGTTCAGCACGCTCAGGTCATGGCCGGCGGCGCGGGCGGCGTGCCAGGTGCGCGACAGCGCGGCCAGCGGCGCGTCCCACATCGCCGCCTGCCGGGTCTGCGAGCCGACATGGAACGACAGGCCCACCGGGTCGAGCGACAGGTCGCGGGCATGGTCCAGCAGCGCCAGCGCGGTGTCGTGATCGCAGCCGAACTTGCGGCTCAGCGGCCAGTCGGCCTGGCTGTCGGTGACCAGCAGGCGGATATAGACCCGCGCGCCGGGGGCGTGTTCGGCGATCTTGTCCAGCTCGGCCTCGGCATCGGCGGCGAACAGGGTCACGCCGCGATCCCAGGCCCAGGCGATATCGGCCGGTTTCTTGATCGTGTTGCCGAAGGAAATGTCGCGCGGGCGGGCGCCGGCGGCCAGGCAAGCGGCGATTTCGGCCCGGCTGGCGGCATCGAAGCGCGCCCCTTCGGCCACCAGCCGCTCCAGGATTTCCGGCGCCGGGTTGGCCTTGACGGCATAATGGATCGCGGTGCGGCCCAGCCCGGCGGCGAGGGCACGGAACCGCTCGGCCACCAGATCGGTGTCGATGACCAGGGTCGGCCGGTCGAAATCGCTGAAGCCGATGAAGGTGTCGATACGGGACAGGCCAGCGCCCGCGCGGGGCGCAGTTTCATGCAGGGACATGGTCATCTCCAATAGACCCGGCCAGCTATGGCCGCTCAGTTCCAAGGGAGACGTTACCGTCGCTGCATGAAGCGGGTTCGGTGCCACTGGCGGGATCGCTACTTCCCTGGGTTCACCGGCCGGACAGAGGCGCGTGCGTTGGCGTCTATGGGCGCGCATGTGGGGCAAAGACCCGAGTCGTTCAAGTCGTTTTTCGACCCGGACACGGAAAATTTGACGTGCATGTCCCGGCGCACACGGCAAGGCTGGGGCCAAAGCCGATCAGGGAGGGCATGAAGGATGCGCGTGGGTTTCATCGGACTGGGCAATGTCGGCGCCAAGCTGGCCGGCACGCTGGCCCGCAACGGGGTCGACCTGGCGGTCCACGATCTGGACCCGGGCGCCATGGCGCCGCTGCTGGCGGCCGGCGCGCGGGCGGGGGGCAGCCCGGCGCAGATGGCGCGCGACTGCGACATCGTCATCACCTGCCTGCCCAGCCCGGCGGCCAGCGCCGCGGCGGTCGAGGGCCCTGACGGGCTGCTGCAGGGCATCGGGCCGGGCAAGATCTGGGTCGAGATGTCGACCACCGACGAGGCCGTGATGCAGCAATTGGCGACGCGGATCGCCGAGGTCGGCGCGGAGGTGGCCGATTGCCCGGTCTCGGGCGGGTGCCATAGGGCGGCGACGGGCAATATCGCGATCTTCGCCGGCTGCGACCGGCCGGTGTTCGACAGGCTTCTGCCGGTGCTGACGATCCTGGGCCGGCAGGTGCTGCATACCGGGCCGCTGGGCAGTGCCTCGGTGCTGAAGGTGATGACCAATTACCTGGCGACGCTGCACCTGGTCGGCCTGACCGAGGCCTTCACGGTGATGAAGGCCGCCGGCATCGACCCCGGGCTGACCTACGAGGCGATCCGGATCTCGTCGGGCAATTCCTTCGTGCATGAAACCGAAAGCCGGATGATCCTGTCGGGCAGCCGCGACATCGGCTTCACCATGGACCTGGTGAACAAGGATATCGGCCTGTTCCAGACCCTGGCCGAGGATCTGCGGGTGCCGCTGGAGCTGTCGCCGCTGCTGTGCTACATCTTTGCCGAGGCCGAGGCGCGGATGGGTCCGCGCGCCCAGTCCGACCGGATCATCGAACGGCTGGAGGAGGCGACCGGCCTGTCGATCCTGGCGCCGGGTTTCGATCCGGTGCTGGTGGATGACGAACCCGAGGGGCGCGGGCACGAGGTTCGGCCCGCTGGCTGAGGCGGCCGGGGTCCTTTTCACAGGCGGCGGGCCCCGCTATCAGGCGCCATGGCCCGCGTGATCCTGTTCAACAAGCCGATGGGCGTGCTGTCGCAATTCACCGATGCGCGCAGCCCGACGGAACGGCCGACCCTGTCGGGCTTCGGCCTGCCCAAGGGCGTCTACCCGGCCGGGCGGCTGGACCGGGACAGCGAGGGGCTGCTGGTGCTGACCGATGACGGGCGGCTGCAGGCGCGGATTTCCAGCCCCGGGGCCAGGACCGAAAAGACCTATCTGGTGCAGGTCGAGGGCGCGCCCGAAGAGGCGGACCTGGCAAAGCTGCGGGCGGGCCTGGTGCTGAAGGACGGCCCGACCCGAACGGCAAAGGCCCGGCTGATCGACCCGCCGCCGATCTGGGACCGTGACCCTCCGGTGCGCATCCGCAAATCCGTGCCCGACCGCTGGCTGGAAATCACGATCACCGAGGGGCGCAACCGTCAGGTGCGGCGGATGTGCGCGGCGATCGGATTTCCCTGCCTGCGGCTGGTGCGCTGGCGTATCGGAGCGTGGCTGCTGGACGGGCTGGCGCCGGGGCGGTGGCGCGACGGCTGACCGAAAAAGCCCCGCGGCGGGCGCGGGGCTTTCCGACGGCACGATGCGACCCGCGATCAGTCGATCAGGGTCAGCAGCTTGTCGAGGCTCTGCTTGGCGTCGCCGTAGAACATCCGCGTGTTGTCCTTGTAGAACAGCGGGTTCTCGATGCCCGAATAGCCGGTGCCCTGGCCGCGCTTGGAGACGAAGACCTGTTTCGCCTTCCAGACCTCGAGCACCGGCATGCCGGCGATCGGGGAATTGGGATCCTCCTGCGCGGCCGGGTTCACGATGTCGTTGGAGCCGATCACGATGACCACGTCGGTGTCGGGGAAATCCGCGTTGATCTCGTCCATTTCCATCACGATGTCATAGGGCACCTTGGCCTCGGCCAGCAGCACGTTCATGTGCCCGGGAAGACGGCCGGCGACCGGGTGGATGGCGAACCGCACCTCCTTGCCCTTGGCGCGCAGCTTGCGGGTCAGTTCGCTGACCGATTGCTGGGCCTGGGCCACCGCCATGCCGTAGCCGGGCACGATGATGACGCTGTCGGCCTCGTCCAGCGCATACGCCACGCCATCGGCCTCGATCGCGATCTGTTCGCCCTCGACCGCCATCGCCGGGCCCGAGGCGCCGCCGAAGCCGCCCAGGATCACGCTGATGAAGGACCGGTTCATCGCCTTGCACATGATGTAGCTCAGGATCGCCCCCGAGCTGCCGACCAGCGCGCCGACGACGATCAGCAGGTCGTTGCCCAGGCTGAAGCCGATCGCGGCGGCGGCCCAACCCGAGTAGGAGTTCAGCATCGACACGACCACGGGCATGTCGGCGCCGCCGATCCCCATGATCAGGTGATAGCCGATGAACAGGCCCAGCAGCGTCAGCAGGACCAGCGCCCAGGTGCCAGACCCGGACAGGTAAAGCACCAGCAACAGCGCCGAGCCGGCCGCCGCGGCGGCGTTCAGCAGGTGCCCGCCGGGCAATTGCCGGGCGGCGGTGTCGATCTTGACCGGCAGCAGGCTGGAATTGCCCGACAGCTTGCCATAGGCGACGACCGAGCCGGTAAAGGTCACGGCGCCGATCCAGACGCCCAGCACCAGTTCGACCCGCAGGATGCCGATCTCGACCGCGGTCTTCTTGCCGATCAGCTCGGCGAAGTTCGACAGCGTGCCCAGCAGGGCATAGGCCTCGGTGCTCAGCGGCCCGTCGGGCTGCGGAAAGGGCAGCCCCTCGCCGGCAAAGATCGACGCCACGCGGCCGATCTCGACATGGGCGTTGAAGCCGACGAAGACGGCGGCAAGCCCGACCAGCGAATGCATGATCGCCACCAGTTCGGGCATCTGCGTCATCTGCACCCGTGTCGCCAGCTGATAGCCGATGGCGGCCCCGCCCGCGATCAGCACCAGCGACATCAGCCACAGGCCCGAGCCGGGCCCGATCAGCGTCGCCAGCACCGCGATCGCCATGCCGGCGATGCCGTACCAGACCGCGCGCTTGGCGCTTTCCTGCCCCGAAAGCCCGCCCAGCGACAGGATGAAGAGCACGCCCGCGACCGCATAGGCCGCAATGGTGAATCCGAAATCCATGTGTCCTACCCCTGCCGGTTCACGATTTCTGGAACATGGCGAGCATCCGCCGTGTCACGAGGAAGCCGCCGAAGATGTTGATCGCAGCCATGAAGATGCCCAGCGCGGCGAGGATCGTGATCAGCACCGAGGACGAGCCGACCTGCATCAGCGCGCCCAGGATGATGATCGACGAGATCGCGTTGGTCACCGCCATCAGCGGCGTGTGCAGCGAATGCGACACGTTCCAGATCACCTGGAAGCCGATGAACACCGCCAGCACGAAGACAATGAAATGCTGCATGAAGCTGGCCGGGGCGATCAGCCCCATGGCCAGAACCAGCGCGCCGCCGATGCCCAGCAGCGTGACCTGGTTCCTGGTCTGGGCCTTGAAGGCGGCGACTTCGCGCGCGCGCTTTTCCTCGGGCGTCAGCTCTTTGGGCTTTTCCTGCGGCCGGGCGGCGATCGCCTGGACCTTGGGCGGCGGCGGCGGATAGGTGATCTCTCCGGCATGGGTGACGGTGGCGCCGCGGATCACGTCGTCGTCCATGTCATGCACCACGACCCCGTCCTTGTCCGGGGTCAGGTCGGTCAGCATGTGACGGATATTGGTGGCGTAGAGGTTCGAGCTTTGCGTCGCCATCCGGCTGGGGAAATCGGTGTAGCCGATGATCGTCACGCCGTTGTCGGTGACGATCTTTTCGTCCTTGACCGTCAGCTTGCAATTGCCGCCCTTTTCGGCGGCCAGGTCGACGATGACCGAGCCGGGCTTCATCGCCGCGACCATGTCTTCGGTCCACAGTTCCGGCGCCTCGCGGTTGGGGATCAGCGCGGTGGTGATGACGATGTCCATCTCGGGCGCCAGCTCGCGGAACTTGGCCAGCTGTGCCTCGCGGAATTCCGGAGAGGAAACAGAGGCATAGCCCCCCGTCGCCGCGCCGTCCTGCTGTTCTTCCTCGAAGTCGAGATAGACGAATTCGGCGCCCATGCTCTCGACCTGTTCGGCCACTTCGGGGCGCACGTCGAAGGCATAGGTCACGGCCCCGAGCGAGGTCGAGGTGCCGATCGCGGCAAGGCCCGCGACCCCGGCGCCGACGATCAGCACCTTGGCCGGCGGCACCTTGCCGGCGGCGGTGATCTGGCCGGTGAAGAAACGGCCGAAATTGTTGCCCGCCTCGATCACCGCGCGGTAACCGGCGACATTGGCCATCGACGACAGCGCGTCCATCTTCTGCGCGCGGCTGATCCGCGGCACCATCTCCATGGCGATGACGCTGGCGCCCTTGGCGCGGGCCGCCTCCAGCCCCGCCTCGTTGCCGGCCGGATTGAAGAAGGAAATCAGCGTCTGCCCGTCACGCAATCGTTTGAGTTCGGCGTCGTCGGGCTGGCGCACCTTGGCGACGATATCGGCGGCCTTCCACAGCGCGGCGGCGGTCTTGAACACCTGCACGCCAGCCGCCTCGTAATCGGCGTCCGAAAAGCCGGCATTGGCCCCGGCCCCGGCTTCGATCAGGCACTCATGGCCCAGTTTCTGCAGGTCCCGGGCCGAAACCGGGGTCATCGCGACCCTGTTCTCCCCGGGAAAGGTCTCCTTCGGCGCACCGATTTTCACGGCCCATCCCCCCTTTGGCGTTTGACGTCACGGTTGGTTATCTTGCGCAAGAAAGTTTCACAAGACTTCGCTGTTTCGTTCCGGATGAAGCGATTGCATGGGCAAGTTGAGCACGGGATCACAACCAGCGCCGGGTTTCCTGGGTGTAGCGGTGGAAATCCTGCCGGAAGCGGCGGCGCAGGCGGTCTTCCTCGGGCAGGATGAAGCGGCGCTCGATCACCAGGGCGAAGACCGGCACCAGCACCAGCGCCAGCGCCGCGCCCCAGTACAGGATCAGCCCCGCCAGGACGGCAAGATCGCCCAGGTAGATCGGGTTGCGGCTGTGCCGGAAGATCCCCGATCGCACCAGCGTGTCGGCCTGCATATGCGGGATCACGGTGGTCCTGTGCTTGCGCATCTCGATCACCGCCAGGCCCATGGCGATCAGGCCGGCGCCCAGCAACAGCCCGCCCAGCAGGTCGAACAGCCCGCCATCAAGCCGCAGGTTCAACGGCCGCCAGCGGTCGATGCCCCAGGCGGCGGCGATGAACCCGGCCAGCCAGACCGGCGGCATGTCCAGCCATTTATGGGCCGGCAGGCTCATCGGCGGGGGCCGCCCCGGCGCGGCGTCAGAATTCCCATTCCATCTCCTCGTAGACCCGGCCGGCATTCTTGGTCGCCAGTTCCTCGAAGGTATCGAGGTTCCGCCACTGCTCCTGGTCGACATAATAGGCGTCCGTCAGATCGCCGCCATCGTCGATATGGGCGCCGATCTTTTCGCGCAGATCCTTGAGGTAGTCCGAGGTATAGCGCGTCACCTGCGCCATGTTCGTCGGGTGGCCATGGCCGGGGATCACATAGGTCGCGCCCAGTTCGGTGAAGGGGCCGTCGAAGGTCTCGATCCAGCACGAGGTGCAGGTATCGGGAAAGATCGGCGGCATGCGTTCATGGAACGCGATGTCGCCGGCGATGACGATCTGCCATTGCGGGATCCAGACCTGGGTATCGCCGGGGCCATGGGCGGGGCCCAGATGCAGGACCTGGATGTCGATCCCGCCAAGGCTGATGTCGTGGCGGTCGGAAAAGGTCAGGTTCGGCACCACGACCCGGGTGCCCTCGGCCCGGTCGCGGTTATAGGTCTGCATGTCCTGCAGGATCGAGCCGCCGTGGTTTTCGACCTCGGCGATGGCGTCCTCGTGGGCCAGGATGTCGACACCCAGATCGGCCCAGTAGGAATTGCCCAGAACCGCGTGGCCCTGGCCGTTTTCGTTGATCACCAGCACCACGGGCTGGTCGGTCACGGCCTTGATTTCATCATGCAACGCCGCGGCCAGCCGGGCCGAGGCGCCGCCGTTGATCACCACCACGCCGTCATCGGTGACGATGAAGGACAGGTTGTTGTTGTGGCCCGCGTTTTCATAGGTCGGCGGCGCGGTGGCGCCGATCGCCGACCAGACATGGGGGATCACCTCGACCGGTTTGGCATAAAGCTCGGATTGCGGGTAGAGGTCGGGGATATCCTCGTGGGCGGCGGCGGCTGTGGCGATGAACGTGGCGACTGCCACGGTGATGATGCGGGTCATGATCTGTCTCCTCCTCCGGCGCGGAAAGGGTGACATTCACGCATGTGAATGTCTAGCCGTATCCGGACGATCGCTCAGGGCAGCAGCCCCTGCCCCAGCACCCGGCCCAGCATCCTGGCCCGCGCCAGGTAGCCGGCATGATCCGTTGCCGCGGCCTTGATCCCGTGCAGGGCGGCGACGAAGGTCGCACCGAGCGCGTCGGGGTCCAGCCCGGGCCGCAGCGCCCCGGCCGCCGCGCGCCCGCGCAGCCAGGCGGCATAGGCGGCGGCGATGCGCACCTCGCCCTCGGCCACGATATCGGCCGAGGTGGCGTTGCCGATATCCAGCAATTCATGACCATGGGGCGAGGTCAGCAGAACCTCGGCGATCGCCTCGCCCTGGCGGGCAAAGGCCTCGGCCAGGGCCTCGGGCACCGGCCTGTCCGCGGCCAGTTCCCGTTCGACATCCTGCACCGAACGCGCGATGTAATGGGCGGCGAGCGAGCGGAAGATGTCTTCCTTGTTGCGGTAGTATTGATAGAGCGCCGGGCGCGACAGACCGGCCCCGCGGGCTATGTCCTCCATCGAGGTCTTGCGGAACCCGTATCGGGCGAAGGCCGTCCAGGCGGCGTCGAGGATCGCCGCGCGACGGGGATCGGGCTGTGGCGCGTTCATGGGGTCCGAATTGACATCCGCACGGCATTTTGTCAATTGACGACCTGACATTATATGTTCAAAATGTCAGAGCCGAGTCCCGAGGAGTCCAGGATGCCCACCCGATTGACCGTGAACGGAACCGCCCATGACATCGACCTGCCCGATGACGTCCCGCTGCTTTGGGCGCTGCGCGACGGCCTGGGCCTGACCGGCACGAAATTCGGCTGTGGCGTGGCCGCCTGCGGGGCCTGCACGGTGCAGATCGACGGCGAGGCGGTGCGGTCCTGTTCGGTCGCGCTGGCCGATGTCTGGGGCGAAGTCACCACGATCGAGGGGCTGGGCACGCCCGAGGCGATGGCGGTGATCCAGGCCGCCTGGGCCGATCACCAGGTCGCGCAATGCGGCTATTGCCAGTCCGGCCAGATCATGCAGGCCGCCGCCCTTCTGGCGCAGACGCCCGACCCGACCGACCAGCAGATCGACGACGCGATGATGGGCAACCTGTGCCGCTGCGGCACCTATCCGCGCATCCGCGCCGCGATCCATGACGCCGCCACCCGCCTGCAGGAGGCCTGAGATGAGCCGTATCGGAAAGATCGCCCGCCGCAGCTTCCTGATCGGCTCGGCCGCCATTGTCGGCGGCGCTGCCTTCGGCGCCTGGTATCTGGGCCGCGACATGCCGGTGCCCGAAGGGCTGGCCGGTGATGGCGACACGGCGCTGAACCCCTTCGTGCTGATCGATGCCGACGGCGTGACCATCGTCACCCCCAGGGCCGAGATGGGCCAGGGCACGCAGACCACCCTGGCCGCCCTGGTGGCCGAGGAGCTGGACGTCGCCTGGGAGGATATCCGGGTGATCCACGGCCCCCCGGGGCGGGCCTATTACAACGGCGCCCTGCTGGGCGAGGCCTTGCCCGGCGCCGCCTATGCGCGCGGCCGCTTCATGCATGCGCTGGGCGATGTCCTGGGACAGGGCGGCAAGTATCTGCGGATGCAGGTCACCGGCGGTTCGACCGCGATGGTCGATGCCTATGACAGGCTGCGCCTGGCCGGAGCCGCGGCGCGCGAGGCGCTCAAGGCCGCGGCGGCCGACCGTCTGGGCATCGACGCGGCCGAATTGCGGACCGAGAACGGCGCGGTGATCGCCCCCGACGGCACCGCCCTGCCCTATCCCGAACTGGCCGAGGCCGCGGCGCAGGTCGATCTGCGCGAACCCGAGCTGCGCCCGCGCAGCGCATGGCGCTATCTGGGCAGGTCCATGCCGCGGCTCGACATGGCCGGCAAGGTCACCGGCACCGCCACCTTCGGCATCGACGTGCGCCCCGAAGGCGTCAGATTCGCCGCCCTGCGGACCAATCCGCGCCGCGCCGGGATGGTGTCCTTCGAGGCGGCCGAGGCGCTGGCGATGGAGGGCGTCGACCAGGTGATCGAGCTGCCCGACGGCATCGCGGTGATCGCCTCGAACACCTGGACCGCGATGCGGGCCGCCGAAATGGTCGAAATCGACTGGGAAGAGGCAAGCTATCCCCCTGACACCGAAGGAATTTTCGAGGCGATTGCGGCGGCTTTCGACACCGAACGCAATTCGCGGCTGCGCGATGACGGCGACGTCACCCAGGCGCCGTCGGGCGGCACGGCGGTCACGGCCGAATACCGCCTGCCCTATCTGGCCCATGCGACGATGGAACCGATGGGGGCCACGGCGCTGTTCGACGGCGACCGGCTGACGCTGTGGTCGGCCAACCAGGCGCCGATGCTGACGCGCAAGGCCTGCGCCGACGCGCTGGGCCTGCCCGAAGACGCCATCGAGGTGATCACGCCCTATCTGGGCGGCGGGTTCGGCCGGCGCGGAGAGCTGGATTTCTCGGTCTACGCCGCGCAGGTCGCAAGGGCCGTGCCGGGCACCCCGATCCAGCTGACCTGGAGCCGCGAAGAGGACATGCGCCACGATTTCTACCGCCCCGGTTTCATCGCCCGGATGTCGGGCCTGGTGGCCGAGGGGCGCGCGCACAGCATCGACGCCCGCATCGCCGGGCAAAGCTGCACCCAGCAGGCCATGGGCCGCTGGCTCGGCCGGCAGATCGGCGGCCCGGACAAGGGCCAT
Source organism: Rhodobacteraceae bacterium HLUCCA08 (assembly GCA_001314655.1). Classification (GTDB taxonomy): domain Bacteria; phylum Pseudomonadota; class Alphaproteobacteria; order Rhodobacterales; family Rhodobacteraceae; genus Salibaculum. Next base: position 45,341 of record LJSF01000006.1, read on the forward strand.
GTCGCCGGGATCTTCGATGCGCCCTATGCGGTGCCGAATTTCCGGGTCGACGGACACCTGGCCGCGCTGGACGTGCCGGTGGGGTTCTGGCGCTCGGTCGGGGCGTCGGCCAACGGGTTCTTCATCGAAAGCTTCATCGACGAAATGGCCCTTGCCGCCGGTGCCGACCCTCTGGCCTTCCGGCTGGACCTGGCCCGTGCGGAATGGGAACCCGCGGCACGGGTGCTGGAGGCGGTGCGCGACATGTCCGGCTGGACCGGGCAGACGCCGGACGGTGTCGGCCGCGGCGTCGCCATGGTCTATTCCTTCGGCACGCCGGTGGCGATGGTGGTCGAGGTCACGGATGCCGACGGGCCGATCCGCATGACCAGGGTCTGGATCGCCGCCGATCCCGGCATCGCGCTTGACCCGGGCATCATCGAGGCCCAGCTGGTCGGCGGCGCGATCTATGGCTTCTCGGCGGCGATGTTCGAGGAAATCACCTTTGCCGAAGGCGAGGTGCAGCAATGGAATTTCCCCGACCATGACGCGCTGCGGATGCACAACACGCCCGAATTCGAGGTCCGGATCCTGGAACACCAGGGCACGCTCGGCGGCATCGGCGAACCGGGCACGCCGCCGGCCGCGCCGGCCCTGGCCAATGCGCTGCATGACCTGACCGGCACCCGGGCGCGGGAGCTGCCACTGCACCGGGCGTTCGACCTGCTGGCCTGAGCCGGCCGCCCCACCGGCATGGGCCCGACCGGCATGGGCCCGACCGGCGAGTGCGCCCGCGGCGCCACAACCCCAAGGCGGTTGCGCCATGTTCGTGCCGCCTTTGGCCGCCCAAGGTGGCATGATCGCGGCAGGCGCGACGTCCTTTTTCTCATTTCAGGCAAATTGGCGCCGCAAGCCATCGTTAACCATACCCTGAACCGGCCCGGGCAACGCGGCCGGCGATGAAAGGCGGGACACTCCCGCTTGAAGCGAAGGGTTCGGGCTCATGCCGTCTGGTTATCGGGTTGTTCTTGGAAACGGGTCCCTGGACTCGGGCGACGTCATCGTGGGTCTGGCGCAGACCTTCACCACGGCCGAAACGCTGGGCACCGGACAATGGACCTGGAGCGGGACCTGGGATGGCGACGGGGCCTATCGCGCCGATGTCACCGACACGGGCACCTATTACCTGGGCACCGACGGCAATGTCTGGTTCGTCCCCGACACCTGGACCATCAGTGCAAACGACGGCGCGACCGCCAGCACCGCCCCGGCCTGGAGCCCCGATGCCGAGCAGTTCGGCACCTCGGGCAACGACGACCTGAGCGGCGGTGCGGGCGACGACATCTTCTACGGCGGCGCCACGGCTGATCCCGCCGGCACCGGCGACGATACCATCACCGCGGGCGCGGGCGACGACTCGATCCTGACCGGCGACGGCGCCGACACCGTCTATGGCGGCGCCGGGGCGGACAGCATCGATGGCGGCGACGGGGACGACGTGCTCCATGGGGATAGCCCGACCCCGACCACATCGAGCGCCGAAAGCCTGAACTGGACGGCGCAAGGCGGCAATGGCACAGACATTTCGGCCGGATTCACCCAAGTCTCGGGCGAGATGGAGATCCGCGTCGATTTCGCCAATGACGGGTCCAATACCGGGATCCTGGTCGACACCGGCACCCAGTATACCGAGGCCGGCGATCCGTTCAGCGCGAATTCGGGGCTGCGGCTGACCGGGACGGGCGGCAACAATGTCTCGACCGTCGTCACCTTCGAGGCGGCGGAGGGATCCGACCTGACCAACGAGGTGTCGGGGGTCGTGTTCCGCCTGACCGACGTGGATTTCGCGGGCTGGCAGGACATCATCACCATCACCGCCTGGGATGCCGCCGGCAATCCGGTCACCGTGACCCTGACGGCCGAGGATCCGGTCAACGACATCGTCAGCGGCCAGACCGTGACCGCGACGAACACGGCAGAGAATTCGACCGACGCGGCCGGCTCTGTCCTGGTCGAGATCGCCGGGCCGGTGCACCAGATCCTGATCGATTACGACAACGGAGGAACCTCCGGACAGTTCCTTCAGATCACCGATATCCATTTCTCAACCATTGTCGGGGATCTTGACGCCGGGGACAGTATTTCCGGTGGGGCCGGTGACGACATGATCTATGGTGGACCAGGTGACGACAGCCTGACCGGCGGGACCGGCGACGATACGGTCTTCGGCGGCCTGGGCGATGACACGATCGACGGGGAGTCCGGCGACGACACCCTGTTCGGCGGCGCGGGGGCCGACGCGCTTGTCGGCGGGTCTGGCGCCGATGTCGTGTCGGGCGATGACGGCGACGACGTGATCCATGGCGACACCGCCACGCCCGCCGATGCCGTGCTGGTATCCTTCGAGGATTTCGAGGGCGGCGCCACGGGCTGGACCGACCCCACCACCGAAACCGGTGGCGCCTTCGGCGAATTCCTGGGCCGGTTCGCCGGCACGGACGGCGACAGCAGCGGCGGACCGCTGACCGAAAAGACCTTCGATCTGGCCGATGGATTTGCGTCTGTGGTCGTCGAATTCGACCTGTACATCATCGACAGCTGGGACGACGACGACCCGACTTTCAGCGTCGGCCCCGACGGCGATGCCTTTCAGCTGTACGTGAACGGCACCCAGGTCGCGAACGAGCTGTTCTCCCACTTCGATGACGGTTTCGATGCGACCCGCACCGGCACCGTGACCATCGACGGCGTCGATTATACCTACAGTTTCGTGCAGCAGCAGGCCGACGTCGACCTGGGGTATGGTAGCTGGGACGACCAGATCTGGCGCGTCCGGCTCGAGGCCGAGGATTACACCGGCGACCAGATCACCGTCGGCTTCGGCGCCACCACGCAACCCGATGTGATCGACGAATCCTTCGGGATCGACAATTTCACCATCGTCTCGACCAACGACACCTCGGTCGATGTGGCCGATGCCGGCAGCAACGACGTGCTGCATGGCGGATCCGGCAACGACACGATCCATGGCGGCGCGGGCGACGATGTCATCCATGGCGACACGATCGTGGTCGACCCGGCGGACCACGCCTCGACGGGCGGGGCCGCGACCACGCTGAGCGTGACCAACGCCGCCGACGCCCCGATCGAATTGTGGTGGATCGACGAAACCGGCAGCCTGCAATTCTACCGCACGATCCAGCCGGGCGAGACCTGGGACCAGCCCACGTTCGAGGATCACAACTGGCTGCTGCGCGATTCCGACGGCAACGCGCTGCAACTGATCCTCGGCGGTGACCAGACCGTGACCTACGGCGCCGACGGGTTGAACGATTCGCTGCTGGGCGGCTTCGGCGACGACACGATCCATGGCGGCATGGGCGATGACAGCATCTTCGGCGAAGAGGGCAACGACACGATCTTCGGCGGGTCGGGCAATGACGTATTGTCCGGCGACGACGGCGCGGATTTGATCTACGGCGGAGACGGCGACGACACCATCAGCGCGGGCGGCGATGATGACTCGGTCTTCGGCGGCACCGGCAATGATGTGGTCGATGGGGGTGCCGGAAACGACGTTATCCACGGTGACGACGGCGATGACGATCTGTCCGGCAACTTTGGCGACGATCTGCTGTTCGGTGGCGATGGGGACGACACTCTTGATGGCGGCGCGGACAATGATACGATTTTCGGTGGCCGCGATGACGACATCCTCTTTGGCGACGAAGGCAATGACAGCCTTTCGGGCGACGAGGGCAATGATCTCATTCTGGGCAGCGCCGGGACCGACACCTTGGATGGTGGCGATGGGGACGACACTCTTGATGGCGGCGCGGATAACGATCAGCTCTTTGGCGGCACGGGCGATGACACGCTGACCGGCGGCACCGGCAACGACGAGATGTATGGCGGCGATGACCGCGACACCTTTGTGCTGGAGGATGGTTACGGTAACGACACCATCGTTGGGGGCGAGGGCGGCGTCGACTGGGACCTGATCGACGCCACCGCGGTATCCGCGGACACGAACGTGACCTTCACCGGCGACGAGGCCGGCACCATCGCCAGCGGCACGGATGGCGCGACCTTTTCCGAGATCGAGGAGATCCGCACCGGATCGGGCGACGACACGGTCGATGCCTCGGCCACCGCAAGCGGCATCGTGGTCGAGACCGGGGCCGGCGACGACAGCATCACCGGTGGCGCGGGCGACGACACGATAACCGCCGGTGCCGGGGCGGACACGGTGGCGGCCGGTGCGGGCGACGACCTGATCGAGCTGGGCGACGATGGCGACGTGGATACCATCGTGTTCTCGGACGGCGACGGGGCCGACCGGCTGTCCGGGTTCGACGCGCCGATCGACAATGGCGACGGCACCTATACCGGGCGGGACCGGCTTGACGTGACGGGCCTGAGCGACACGAACGGCCATCCGGTCACGGTCTACGACGTCGTCGTGACCGATGACGGCGCCGGCAATGCGGTGCTGACCTTTCCGGGCGGCGAAAGCCTGACCCTGATCGGGATTTCCGCGGGCGCCGCGTCGGACCTGGCCTATCTCGATGCGATGGGCATCCCGATGCCGGACGGCACGATCGAGGGCACCGAGAGCGCCGATATCATCGATACCGGCTATACCGGCGATCCCGATGGCGACATGGTCGACAACGGCGATGCGGTGCTGCCCGGGGCCGGGCCGGATGACGACCTGATCTACGGCTACGGCGGCAGCGACAGCATCAACGCCGGGGTCGGCGACGACACGGTTTATGGCGGCAGCGGCCCCGATACGATCTACGGCGAAACCGGCGACGACACGCTGTATGGCGATTCCGGCGATGACGCGCTCTATGGCGGCGAGGGCGAGGATCTTCTTTACGGCGGAACCGGCGACGACACGATCTTCGGGTTCGAAGGGTCGGACACGGTCTATGGTGGCGACGGCAACGATTACATCAACACCCGCACCTCGCCCGGCATCGGCTTGCCGGACGTGTCCTATCCCGGTTGGGGCTTTCCCGACGATCCGGACCCGTTCAACGACAGGGACCTGGTCTATGGCGGCGACGGCGACGACGAGATTCTGACCGGCGACGACGACGACACGATCTATGGCGGCGAAGGCGCCGACAGCATCGACGCGGGCTTCGACAACGACATCGTCTATGGCGGAGCCGGAAACGACACGATCTCGGGCAACGAGGGTGCCGATACGCTGTTCGGCGACGCGGGCGACGACATCATCTATGGCGATGACAGCACCGGTGCCCTCGCCGCGCTCGAGATCGAGGACGAGGCCGGCGACCTGCTGCCGGGCAACCAGGCCGACACGATCTATGGCGGCGACGGCAACGACACGATCTTCGGCATGGACGATGCCGACCTGATCTATGGCGGCGCCGGAGACGACGTTCTCGATGGCGGGATCGACAACGACACGATCGAGGGCGGCCAGGGGCAGGATTCGATCCTGGGCGGCCAGGGCGACGACCTGATCTACGGGGACGATGCCACGGGGGGCACCTTCGGCCTGTTCTCGGTCGACTCGTCGGGCCTGACCGGCACGTCGGGCCTGTTGATCAACGGGACCCACGTCTTCGATGCCAGCGCGCCGACCACGACGGTTCAGGTGACCGACGACGACTCCGCGTTCGAGGATTACAACACCAGCGGTGGAAGCACCGAGGACCAGGGCGACCCCCAGGTCCTGACCCAGGCGATCACGATCGGGTCGACCTCCTATCCGGCCGGAACGATCATTCACGCCGTCGCGCAATCCGATATCGTCAATCAGACGACCGGAGAGACCGGCAATGCCTGGGTGATCCAGATCGGTCCGACCCTGGCGGACCACACCTACCTGGCCTATGATATCGCGGTCAACGACGGGGATGTGATCACCTGGACTTCGGCGAACGACGCCGCGATCCAGAGCCCGGTCTTCGCCGACGCCTCGGGCCTTGACTATGGCGACCTGGTTCAGGCCGACGGTCAGCCCCTGCCCTCGGCCGATACGCTGTCGGGCGGCCTGGGCGATGACACGATCCATGGCGGCGCGGGCGATGACAGCCTGACCGGCGACGAGGGGTCCGACAGCCTGTTCGGCGGCGCGGGCGATGACAGCCTGACCGGCGACGAGGGGTCCGACAGCCTGTTCGGCGGCAGCGGCGACGACAGGATCGACGGCGGGACCGGCGCCGACACGATCGACGGCGGCGCCGGCGCGGACGAGCTGTTCGGCGGCGACGGAAATGACACGATCCTGTTCGGCCAGGGCGACACGGCCGAGGGCGGGGGCGGCGACGACATCTTCGTGCTGACCGACCATGCCGAGGCCGGAAGCGGCCCGATCACCATAGACGGCGGCGGCACCGACGAGACGCTTGGCGGCGGCGACACGCTGCAACTGGGCAGCCTGGCCGACCTGTCGACGCTGAACATCACCAGCATCACGACCAATGCCAGCGGCAACGAAAGCTACGCCGGCACGGTGACGCTGGATGACGGGTCGGTGCTGACCTTCTCGGAAATCGAGAACATCATCTGCTTCCTCCCCGGCACCCGCCTGGCCACGGCCCTGGGCCTGCGCGCGATCGAGGATCTGAAGGTCGGCGACCTTGTCATCACCCGCGATCACGGGCTGCAGCCGATCCGCTGGGTCGGGCGCCGCCGCGTGCCCGGCCAGGGGCGGCTGGCCCCGGTGCGGATCCGGGCCGGCGTTCTGACCGGGCAGGAGGGCGACCTTGTCGTGTCGCCCCAGCACCGGGTGCTGTTCACCGGCTACAAGGCCGAGCTTCTGTTCGGCGACAGCGAGGTCCTGGCCCCCGCCCTGCACCTGGTCGACGGGATCGACGTGGTCCAGGAGGGCCGGCTGGAGGTGGATTACATCCACATCCTGTTCGACCGGCACGAGATCGTCTTTGCCCAAGGCGCCCCGGCGGAAAGCTTTCACCCGGGCGATTTCTCGCTCGGCGCGATCGACGATCCCGCGCGCGAAGAGCTGTTCGCCATCTTCCCCGAACTGCGCGCCGATCCAAGCCGGTATGGCGATACCGCCCGGCGCTGCCTCAAGCGGCACGAAGCGCGACTGTTGCGCGGATAGGCGCGGCGCGGCACCATGGGCGCGACCCCAGGACAGGAGACCCGCCGATGATCCGCCCCGCCCTTTTCGCTGCGATCCTGATCCCGCTGGCCGGGTGCGACGCGGCGCCGCCGGACAGCATCACCGCCGCTGCCGGGCCGGCGATCACCGGCGGCGCCGCGCCCGAACCGGTCGAGGCGATGGATCCCGGCGCGATCTCGTGCGGCGCCATCGCCACCGCGGTGGATGGCCGTCAATTGGACGCCGCGACGATCTGGGCCACCGGCCAGATGCGCGCCGCGGTCCTCAGCGGCGCCCTGCCCGGCCCGGCCCCGCAGCAGGATGACGACGAAGGCATCGCCACCGTCCTGTCCGATTATTGCCGGACCTATCCCGATGCCACGGTGCGCGACGCCTTCGACGCCATGATCGCCGGCTGAGCCGCGCAGCGCCGGGTCCGGCGGCGGGTGGCCGGGCTTCAGCCCGGCCCCGGGTCAAGACAATTCAGGCCGATCGGCGAAAGCCCCGGCGGCCGGCGGCATAGGCCCGCACCGCATCGCCGAAGGCGCAGAACAAGGGCCGCGAGACCGGATCATTCGCCGCATTCCATTCCGGGTGCCATTGCACAGACAGGGTAAAGCCCGGCGCGCCCTCGACATAGATCGCCTCGGGCGTGCCGTCCGGGGCGTGGCCGTCGATCACGATCCGGGCGCCGGCGGTCTTGATCCCCTGGCCGTGCAGCGTGTTGGTCAGCACCTGGGCGGCGCCGAACAGCCGGTGGAACGGTCCGCCTTCGGCCAGGGTGACGACATGGCGCAGGGCGAACTTTTCCTCCAGCGTACCGTCGGGCGGCATCCGGTGATTGTCCCGCCCGGGCAGGTCGCGAATCTCGGGGTGAAGCGTGCCGCCCAGGGCCACGTTCACCTCCTGGAACCCGCGGCAGACCCCCAGGAACGGCTGGCCACGCTCGACGCAGGCGCGCACCAGCGGCAGGGTGATCGCGTCGCGGCCCCGGTCGAAATCGCCATGCGCCGCGGTCGCCGGTTCGCCATATTCCTCGGGATGGACATTGGGCCGGCCGCCGGTCAGCAGAAAGCCGTCGCAGGTCTCCAGCAATTCCTCGACCGTGACCAGGCCCGGATCGGCGGGCACGATCAGCGGCAGACAGCCCGACACCTGCGCCACGGCGCGGGAATTCATCGTCCCGCCCGCATGGGTCGGATATTCATCGTTGATCAGGTGCGAATTTCCGATGATGCCGACGACGGGGCGTGCCATGCCTTCCCTTTCCTGCTGTAGTGGTTAGATATCCCTGACGCGCCCGCGATGCAAAGGCCCTGTCCGCAGGGCGCCCCTGCACCGGTGCACGTTGGTGGCGGTATGATGGGGTGGTGATGAAGGTCGACCTGCACAGCGACGCGTTCCTGCGGCACCCGGGCGCCGGCAGCCGGACCCTGCGTGACCAGGCCGAACTTGTCCGGATGCACCTGCCGATCCTGGGGCCGGTCTGGGTCACCACGACCCATGCCGCCGCGCATCAGGTGCTGTCGGACGCCGTGACCTATGTCCGCAACCCCGCCAATGCCGGGGGCAAGCCGCCCGAAAAGGTCTATTGGTGGGTGCCGCGCTTCGTCCATCCGCTGTTCCGCAACGTGACGCTGATGGATGGCGCGGATCACCAGCGGCTGCGCAAGCTGGTCACCGATGCCTTCTCCAGCCGCGGGATCGACGCCATGCGCCCGCGGATCGAGGCGATCGCCGACGACCTGCTGGACCGCCTGCCCAGGGACCGCCCCGCCGACCTGGTCGCGGGGTTCAACCGGCTGCTGCCGATGCTGGCGATCTGCGAACTGCTGGGCGTGCCCGAGGCGGACCGCGCCAGGGTCTCGGCCTGGGTCGAACCGGTCAGCCGGGTCCGCAGTCCGATCAGCTTTCTGCGCGCCGCGCCGGGCCTTTATCGCATGTCGCGCTATTTCCGCGCCGATTTCGAAGAGGTCCGCCGCAGCCGCCGCCCCGGCCTGATCCGCGAACTGGTCGAGGTGCGCGACGGCGCCGACAAGCTGTCGGATGACGAATTGCTGGCCATGGTCGTCGCGGTCTTCATCGGCGGGTTCGACACCACGACGCACCTGATCGGCAATGCTCTGGTGACGCTGCTGCAGGCGCCGGAGCTGGCCCGGTCGCTGCAAGAGGATCCGCGCCGGATCACCTTCTTCATCGAAGAGGTGATGCGCTATCATTCGCCGGTCATGTTCACCAACATGTTCCATGTCACCACCCCGACCGAACTGGGCGGGCGGCGGCTGGACCGGGGGGACCGGGTCGTGCCCTTGCTGATCGCCGCCAACCGCGACCCGGCGCGGTTCGACGCAGCCGGCGATTTCGTGCCCGATCGCAAGCCGAACCGGCACCTGGGTTTCGGCGTCGGCACCCATATGTGCCTTGGCATGCAGCTGGCCCGGGCCGAGGCGACGGTGGCGATCACCCGGTTCTTCGCCCGCTACCCCGAGGCACGGCTGGCCCGCCCGGTGGACAAGATCCCGATGCTCAAGCGCCTGGGTCTGCGCGGGGTGGCCGAGCTGCCGGTGATCCTGCAGCCCTGAGACCCCGGCACCGATCCGAGCAATAGCGCACCCGGTCCCAGTCGCGCGCCCATTTGCGGCGCCAGGAAAAGGGCCGACCGCAGGTTGCGCAAACCCTGGTCGGAAGTTCGGATTTCCGGCGCATTTTCGGCATGTTACAGATCAAGGCTCAGCTGTCGACCGTCACCCCGCCGGGGGCTGCGCCGCTTGCGGCTGGCATGTTTGCGGACCACCTGCGCGGCCTCGTCGCGAAATCCGTCGCCGCGCCGAACGGCCCCGATCCGCGCGCGCGCCTGGCGCGCCGCTTCGGCCACATCCACGATCGGCGGCGGATAGGGCAGCCGCGCCGCGCCCTCCCAGCGCCAGGGCTCCTGCAGCAGGGCGTCGGGCACCGCGGCCAGTTCCGGGCACCAGCGACGGGTGAAGGCGCCGGTCGGGTCCTGGTCGTGCCCCTGCTTGATCGGGTTGTAGATCCGCAGCGTGTTCATTCCCGTGGTGCCCGATTGCATCTGCACCTGGGACCAGTGGATGCCCGGTTCGTAATCGGTGAACATCCGCGCCAGATGCAGACCGGTTTCGCGCCAGTCCAGCCACAGGTGACAGGCGGCGACCGACATCAGCATCGCCCGCATCCGGAAATTGAGCCATCCGGTGGCGATCAGCGACCGCATGCAGGCATCGACGAAGGGCAGACCGGTGTCGCCCCGCGCCCAGGCGGTGCGGCGGGTCGGAGCGTCGTCCCGCAGACCCGCATAGGCAGAATGCATCGGGTGGAATTCGATCGCCGGCTGGTCCTCGAGCTTCTGGATGAAATGATCCCGCCAGGCGAGCCGCGCCTGAAAGGATTTCAGCGACCCGGCCCAGCCGTCGCGGCTTCCCCGCAGGGCGCGTTGGCGCGCGGCGGTGGCCTGAACGGCCTCGCGGATCGTCAGGCTGCCCAGGGCGAAATGCGGCGACAGGCGCGAACAGGCATCGGCCGCGGACAGCGGCGCGGACATCGCGCTGCGATAGCTTTGCCCCCGGTCGGTCAGGAAGCTGTCGAGCAGTTCCAGCGCCCGGCCGCGCCCGCCGTTCTGGCGCCCCGGGCAGGGATCCGGGGCCAGCCCCAGGGACGCCGCGTCGGGCCAGGGATCCGACGGCAGGACGACTCCGGTCAGCGAGGCTGGCGCCGGCAGCGGGTCGGCCCGCATCACCGCATCGCGCCGGGCCTGCCAGCGGTCGCGGCTGTCCAGCCGGCGCACCACCCCCGAGGCCGGGAATTCGCGCCAGGGCACGCCCTGCGCCCGGGCCCAGGCCGCCACCGCCCGGTCGCGGGCATAGGTCCAGCCATTGCCGGTTTCCTCGTGGCTCAGCAGCGCGGTGATCGGGCGGTGCCGGTGCAGATCGGCCAGCACCTGCGGCGCTTCGCCCACCTTGATGCAGAGCGGGGCGCCGCGCCGGCGCAGCGCGTCGTCCAGCGCGTCCAGCGTTTCCCGCAGGAAGGCATGATGGCGCCCCGAGGCATCGGGCTGCGCCCAAAACCCGGGCTCGACCACGTAAAGCGGCAGAACCGGCGCACCGGCCGGCACCGCGGCCAGCGGCGCATGATCGACGACGCGCAGGTCGCGCTTGAACCAGACCAGATGCATGGGCCCGATCTAGTCCGCGACGGCACCGCGCCAAGGCTTGCGGCGGCCGCGCCTTGCCCTATCCTCGCCGACGAAAGAGAGGTCCGCCATGCCCAGGGATGCCCAAACCGCGATCCACCTGAAGGATTACACACCCCCCGCCTACCTGATCGACCGGGTCGAGCTGGTGTTTCGCCTGGATCCGGCCCGCACCCGCGTGACCTCGCGCATTGCGTTCCGGCCCAACCCGCAGGCCACCGGGCGCGACTTTTTCCTGCATGGCGAAGGCTTGACCCTGATCCGGGCGCGGATCGACGGGGCCGAGATCACCCCGCGGCTGGTAGAGGGCGGGCTGGAAGCGGATGTGCCCGACGCGCCCTTCACCTGGGAGGCCGAGGTCGAGATCGCGCCCGAGGGCAATACCGCGCTGGAGGGGCTTTACATGTCGAACGGCATGTTCTGCACCCAATGCGAGGCCGAGGGGTTCCGCAAGATCACCTATTACCCCGACCGGCCCGACGTGATGGCCGAATTCCACGTCCGCATCGAAAGCGACCTGCCGGTGCTGCTGTCCAACGGCAACCCCGCGGGCCAGGGTCCGGGCTGGGCCGAATGGCACGATCCCTGGCCGAAACCGGCCTATCTGTTCGCCGTGGTCGCCGGGGATCTGCGGGCGCTGTCCGATCGGTTCACCACCCGGTCCGGCCGCGTGGTCGATCTGAACATCTGGGTCCGTCCCGGTGGCGACGAGGCCAAGCGCGACTTCGGCATGGCGGCGCTGAAAGCCTCGATGCGCTGGGATGAAGAGGTTTATGGCCGAGAGTATGACTTGGACATTTTCAATATCGTGGCCGTCGATGATTTCAATATGGGGGCGATGGAGAACAAGGGGTTGAACATTTTCAACACCAGCTGTGTTCTTGCCTCTGCCGAAACCTCGACCGACGCGGATTTCGCGCGGATCGAGGCGATCATCGCCCATGAATATTTCCACAACTGGACCGGCAACCGGATCACCTGCCGCGACTGGTTCCAACTATGCCTGAAAGAGGGGCTGACCGTGTTCCGCGATCGGCAATTCTCGGGCGACATGCGCGGCCATGCGATGCAGCGGATCGGCGATGTCCAGGCCCTGCGCAGCCGGCAGTTCCGCGAGGATGACGGCCCTCTGGCGCATCCGGTGCGGCCCGAAAGCTTTGTCGAGATCAACAATTTCTACACCGCGACGGTCTATGAAAAGGGCGCCGAACTGATCGGGATGCTCAAGCGGCTGGTCGGTGATGCGGGCTATGCCCGGGCGCTGGATCTCTATTTCGACCGCCTTGACGGACAGGCGGCCACGATCGAGGATTGGCTTGCGGTCTTCGAGGAGGCCACCGGCCGCGACCTGGGGCAATTCAAGCGCTGGTATGGCCAGGCCGGCACGCCGCGGCTGTCGGTGACCGAGGACTGGGAGGACGACGCGTCCCGGCCCCCGAGCCGGGACCTCGACCAGGACCCCGGCGACGAGGCCCCGGATCAAGTCCGGGGCGGCCGCTATACCCTTCGGTTCAAACAGGAAACCCCGCCGACCCCGGGCCAGCCCGACAAGGCGCCCGTGGTCCTGCCGATCGCCGTCGGCCTGCTGGGGCCGAATGGCGACGAGATGCGGCCGACCACGATCCTGGAAATGACCGAAGCCGAGCAGAGCTTTGTCTTCGACGGTCTTTCGACACGACCGATCCCGTCGATCCTGCGCGGCTTTTCCGCCCCGGTGATCCTGACCGGCGACCGGCCCGCCAGCGAAAAGGCGTTTCTGCTGGCCCATGACACCGACCCGTTCCGGCGCTGGGAATCCGCGCGCGAACTGGCGATGGATTGCCTGGTGGCGATGGTCCGCGACCGGGAAGCGCCCGATACGGCCTTCCTTCAGGCGCTGCACGGCGCCCTGCGCGATGCCGACAGCGACCCGGCGTTTCGCGCGCATCTTCTGGCCCTGCCCGGCGATGACCAGATCGCCAGCACCCTGGCCGAGCGCGGCACCGTTCCCGATCCGCTGGCGATCCATACGGCCCGCGACCGCCTGGCCCAGGCGATGGCCGAAGAGATGGCCGGCACTCTGGATGCGCTGTATCGCACTCACCAGGTGACCGACCCCTACGCCCCCACCGCCGATCAATGCGCGAACCGCGCCCTGACCAATGCCGCGCTGCGGCTTCTGATGCATGTGGACGCGGATTACACCCGCGCCGAGGCGCAATACGCCGCCGCCGACAACATGACCCAGCGGCTGGGCGCGCTGGCCGCGCTGCTGCCCCATGACCAGGGCACCGCGGAACTGGAGGACTACCAGGATCGGTTCGCCGGGGATGCGCTGGCGATGAACAAGTGGTTCGCGATCCAGGTCGCCCATGCCAATCCGCAGGTCGCCGTGACATATGCGGACGGCCTGACGCAACACCCCGATTTCAATATGAAAAACCCCAACCGGTTCCGCGCGGTCTTTGGCGCTTTGGCCGGCAACCATGCCGGGTTCCACGCCGCCGACGGGCGCGGCTACGACCTGCTGGCGGATTGGCTGATCCGGCTGGACGCTCTGAACCCGCAGACCGCCGCCCGGATGTCGACCGCGTTCGAGACCTGGCCGCGCTACGATGCCGACCGCCAGGCCAGGATCCGCGCCGCGCTGCAGCGGATCGCCGGCACGGCCGGGTTGTCGCGCGATCTGGCCGAGATGGCGGGGCGATTGCTGAAGGCCGGCTGAGCCCGCATATGAGGGCTGTTCGCGCCGTGGTCCGGGCGATATCCTGTCGCCGTGTCGATCCTGCGGAGTATGTGCCATGCCGGTGATTCTGGGTCTGCTCGCCCTGGCGGCGGGGGTGGTGTTCTGGATGATGCGGGCGCAAGGCGCGGCGAACACGGCGCGCGACGTGGCCGACATGGCCCAGGACGTGCGCCTGGCCGCGCGCCGCTTCGGGTTTCGGCGCCGCGCCGATATCCACCCGGCCGAAAGCATCGAGGACCCCAAACTGGCCGTCGCCGGCATTGCCGTGGCCTTTGCCGAGCTTGACGACCTGCCCACGGCCGAGGATCGCGCCCGGCTGCACGTCGCCTTGCGGGCGGTGCTGCGGATGTCGGACGCCGACGCGCAGGAGATGGAGGTCCTGGGCCGCTGGCTGATGACCCAATGCGGCGGGCCGGATGCCACCATCGCGCGGCTGTCGCGCAAGCTGTTCCGGCTCGATGGCGGCGGTCATGCGGATGCCCTGGACGACATCCTGACCCGGATCACCGACGCCGCCGGCAAGGCCCCGTCCCGGCGCCAGGCCGAGGCGCTGGAGGATATCGCCCGCGCCCTGCGGCCCAGATGACCCGGGCCCGGCCCCGAACAGGCGCGACACCTGCCCGCATCATGGCAAGCATCCGCCATATGAGCGAAAAACCGCGGGCAGGGCTGCCAATTTCCGCGACTCTGTGCCAATGTCGCGAGGATGTTACACCCTTAGGCGCAAGTGGCGCGTGATGACAGCCAGAGACCGCATAGACCCCCTGATCGAGGAACGCGCCCCCTGGCTTTACGCGCGCAGGCCCGGCACGCGCCTGATCCGCGGCGCGCTGTTCAAGACCCTGTCCTATGATCGCACCATCGCCCTGGCCGAAGAATATCAGGACTGGAGTTCGCACGACCTGATGATCGACCTGTTCGGCATGCTGGGCCGGCAGCTTCAGGTCCAGGGATTGCACCATGTGCCGCATTCCGGGCCGGCCCTGGTGGTCGCCAATCACCCGACCGGGATCGCCGACGGCATCATGCTGTACGGGCTGCTGTCCAGGACCCGGCCCGACACCTATTTCTTTGCCAACAAGGACATCCTGCGCGCCGTACCGCAGATGGAGGACATGATCGCCCCGGTGGAATGGCGCAAGGAAAAGCGCAGCCACGGCAAGACCCGCGAAACCATGGCCTATGTCCGCAAGGCCGCCGAACAGGGCCGGATGGGGGTGATCTTTCCCTCGGGCCGGCTGGCCAAGAGG
The DNA here is from genome assembly GCA_001314655.1 of Rhodobacteraceae bacterium HLUCCA08. Classification (GTDB taxonomy): domain Bacteria; phylum Pseudomonadota; class Alphaproteobacteria; order Rhodobacterales; family Rhodobacteraceae; genus Salibaculum. The sequence continues at coordinate 60,610 of LJSF01000006.1, forward strand.
CGCTGGCTGCAATTGCACGAACGGCCCTGGATGGCCTCGGCGGCGATGCTGGCGCGCAAGTTCGACCTGCCGATCGTCCCGATCAACATCCGGTCGCGCAACTCGGTGCTGTTCTACCTGTTCGACCGGATCCACCCGACCCTGCGCGACATCACCCTGTTCCACGAGATGCTGAACAAGGCCCGCCAGCCCTATGCCATCACGGTCGGAGAGCCGATTTCCCCCGCCGCGCTGCCGGCCAAGGCCGAGGACGGGATCGCGATGCTGCGCCGCGCCACCCTGGCGCTGGGCGATGCCGACGGCCGGCCCACGGTCAACATGGTGCGCGCCAGCCGCAAGCCCCTGCCCCGGACCTGATCAGCCCGGCGCGTCCATCGTCGACACGACCCGTGCCTCGGGCCGCGATTCGGGGCGGAGCGAGACCATGACCGCCAGTTGCGGCCGGCAATATTCCTGTGCCCGCGTCCAGGCGGCCATTTCGGCGATCTTGGTGCGGTTGGTCATCGGCCCCCAATCGGCGGCGACACCGCGCCAGCGGGTATCGCGCAGGGCGATGGCGTTGTCGCGCGGGACGGTCACGTTCATGATCCGCACCGCGCAGGACAGGTTGTCGCCCGGATCGGTCAGCGCGTCCCCGGTGCGGGCCCGGCAGCCATAGCGCCGGGCGGTATCGGGATAGATCTGCAGCAATCCGTACCACAGCCCGCCGCCGCCCACCGCCTCGGGGCGCCAGGTGCTTTCGTGCTTGGCCAGCGCGCTCATCATGCCGACCCAGAAGGCGCGGCGCAGCTCGGGCGGGTTGTCGGTATAGGCCGGGCACCAGGTCGCGATGTCGCGCGGCACGGTCTGTTCCAGCCGCGTGCCGTGATTGCGCAGGGCGGTCATCGCGGCGCGGGTCCAGGCCTCGCTGCCGCGGATATGGTCCCAGCGGGCGTCGGGCATGTAGACGGACCGCATCATCGGGCGCGGCGTGTCCGGGCCCGGACGGTTGACCGCGACCGGATGGCGGATCATCCAGACGGGCCGCGCGGCGGGGCGCAGCGCCGCAAGGCGCGCGTGGTCGGCCTGCGCCTGCGCGGCGGCGGCATCGGCCCGCGACAGGGGCCTGGTGTCGGTCTGCGGCCCGTCGGCACTTGCGGCGGCGGCAAGCGTCAGGGCCGCGATCCCCCCCAGGATCAGGCGTCTGGCGAACATGGGCCGGAAGATGCCCCGCCGCGCGACCGCTTGGCAAGAATAAAGGAAGCCATTTCCAAGCCCTGGCCGCCATCCTTCATTTCGCCCCATATCGGCGACATGCGCCCCGACCTGCCGCTATATCCGGGCCTTCCGGGGGGTTGCACCAGCGGCGAAAACCCGCCTGAATGGGGCCCGACACAAAAGCCGCGAAAGCCCCCCCATGTCCGTCCGCTATGCCCGCTACATCCCCGCGCTGTTCTTCGCGATGGCCGTGACCAACCTCGGGATGGGGCTGACGCTGGTGTCGCAGACCGGCGAATTCCAGTTCCCGGTCGTGATCGGCGCGGTCCTTCTGGTCGCCGCGCTGTCCATGTGGCGGGCGCGGATGATGGTGCTGCATGACGACCGGCTGGGCCTGCAGAACCCGATGGGGATGGAGCTGCGCCGCTACCGGTTCGACCAGCTGCGGATCGAGACGACGGGCAAGGGCCGCGTCCTCTATGGCACGGCACCGGGCAAGGCGCCGAAACGGCTGCTGGCCGAAACCGGGCTGACCTATGACCGGGCCGATGCGCGCGCCCTGCTGGATGCGCTGACCCGGCGCCTGCAGGCTCCGGGCCGCGCTTGAAGCGGCGCGGGGCTTGGACTAGAGCATGGGGCCACACCCGATGCGGAGGCCCCGATGCTGGATCTGACCTATGACACCCCGAAACCCAAGGTGATCGCCGGCGCGACCGGGGATTGGGAACTGGTGATCGGGATGGAGGTCCATGCCCAGGTCAGTTCCCGGGCCAAGCTGTTTTCCGGCGCCTCGACGCAATTCGGGGCCGAGCCGAACAGCAATGTCGCCTTCGTCGATGCCGGCATGCCCGGGATGCTGCCGGTGATCAACGAGGGCTGCGTGGCGCTGGCGGTCAGGACGGGGTTGGGCCTGAAGGCCGAAATCAACCTGAAATCCGCCTTCGATCGCAAGAATTACTTCTACCCCGACCTGCCCCAGGGCTACCAGATTTCCCAGCTCTATCATCCGATTGTCGGCGAAGGCGAAGTGCTGGTCGAACTCGGCGACGGCACCGCGCGGCGGGTGCGGATCGAACGGATCCACCTGGAACAGGATGCCGGCAAGTCGATCCATGACATGGACCCGGCGATGTCCTTTGTCGACCTGAACCGCACCGGCGTCGCGCTGATGGAAATCGTCAGCCGCCCCGATATCCGCGGCCCCGAAGAGGCCGCCGCCTATGTCACCAAGCTGCGGCAGATCCTGCGCTACCTGGGCACCTGCGACGGCAACATGCAGAACGGCAACCTGCGGGCCGATGTGAACGTGTCCGTCTGCCGCCCCGGCCAATACGAGAAATATCAGGAAACGCAGGATTTTTCCCATCTGGGCACCCGCTGCGAGATCAAGAACATGAACTCCATGCGGTTCATCCAGGCCGCGATCGACCACGAGGCCCGGCGCCAGATCGCGATCCTCGAGGATGGCGGCAGCGTCACCCAGGAAACCCGCCTGTATGATCCGGACAAGAACGAAACCCGGTCGATGCGCTCCAAGGAAGAGGCGCATGATTACCGTTATTTCCCCGATCCCGATCTGCTGCCGCTCGAGATCGAACAGGCCTGGGTCGACGACATCGCCGCGCAGCTGCCGGAACTGCCGGACGCCAAGAAGGCGCGGTTCATCGCCGACTTCGGGCTGAGCGATTACGATGCCTCCGTCCTGACCGCCGAGGCGGAAAACGCCGCCTATTTCGAAGCGGTCGCGGAAGGGCGTGATGGCAAGATGGCGGCCAATTGGGTGATCAACGAATTGTTCGGACGGCTCAAGAAGGAAGGCCATGACATCACCGAAACCCCGGTCGGCCCGGCCCAGCTGGGCGGGATCATCGAGCTGATTTCCAAGGGCGACATCAGCGGCAAGATCGCCAAGGACCTGTTCGAGATCGTCTATACCGAAGGCGGCGATCCCGCTGAAATCGTTGAAGAACGGGGCATGCGTCAGGTCACCGATACCGGCGCGATCGAGGCCGCGGTGGACCAGGTGATCGCCGACAACCCGGCCCAGGTCGAAAAGGCCCGGGCCAATCCGAAGCTGGCCGGCTGGTTCGTCGGGCAGGTGATGAAGGCGACCGGCGGCAAGGCCAACCCCAAGGCGGTGAACGAGATCGTCAGCGCCAGGCTGGGGCTCTAGAATCGCCTTGCGGTATCGCGTCGGTACAACGTCGGTATCACGTCGGTGCCGGGCGCGCGCTGGCCCCGCAACGCCCCCTGCCCTGTAGACGCGCGCCCTAACCCGTGGTTAATCTTGCCCAACCAAAAAGAACGGGCAGTGCGGGGGGCGTGTGTGATGGGCAATCACCTGTATTACGGCGACAACCTGGAAGTGCTGCGCGACAGCATCGCCGATGACAGCGTCGACCTGATCTATCTGGACCCGCCGTTCAATTCCAACGCCAGCTACAACGTGCTGTTCAAGGGGCCGTCGGGGAACGACAGCGCGGCACAGATCGAGGCGTTCGACGACACCTGGCACTGGACGGATGCGGCGGAGGAGGCCTTTGGCGACGTGCTGCGCTCGGGCAACGGGGCGGCGGCCGAGATGCTGCGCGCCATGCGGTCGTTCCTGGGTGAGAACGACATGATGGCCTATCTCGCCATGATGGCCGTGCGGCTTCTGGAACTGCACCGCGTGCTCAAGCCCACCGGGTCGCTCTATCTGCACTGCGACCCGACGGCGAGCCACTACCTGAAGATCCTGCTGGATGCGGTGTTCGGGGCGCGGAACTTTCGGAATGAGGTGATCTGGAAACGAACAAGCTCCGCGAACAACCCAAGGCGCTGGGGCCCAGTCCACGATTGCATCCATTTCTACTCAAAGACCGAAAATTTTGAATGGAATAAGATATTTGAAGAAGGCGGCGAAGAAATCTTTAGATCGCACGATTTTCTAAGAGACAGCGACGGGAATGTGTTTCGAGCGCGGGACTTGACGGGTTCCGGGCTGAGGACGGGGGAGTCTGGAAGGGCTTGGAAAGAATATGATCCTTCGCAGATTGGTCGACATTGGGCGATTTCAAAATCATCAATGGCAAGCGCCTATCCAAATATTGACGCAACCAAATTGACCTCTCAGGAAAAGCTTGATCTCCTCGAAAAAAAGGGCCTGATATATGTTCCAACGGCAAAGAAGGGCACCAAAATGCCGATGCCTAGGCTGAAATTGCCAGTAGACGGACGGATTGCAGCACGTGACGTTGTTACTGATATTCCACCACTTAATTCCCAAGCCCAAGAACGCCTCGGCTACCCCACCCAGAAACCCGTCGCCCTGCTCGAACGCATCGTCTCGGCCTCGTCCAACCCCGGCGACGTGGTGCTCGACCCGTTCTGCGGCTGCGGCACCACCGTCCACGCCGCCGAGAAGCTCGGCCGCAACTGGATCGGCATCGACGTGACCCACCTTGCCATCGGCCTGATCGAGAAACGCTTGCGCGACGCCTTCCCGAAGGTCGAATTCACCACCCACGGCGTGCCCCAAGACCTGGCCGGCGCGCGCGACATGGCCCGCCGGGGCCGCGAGGACAAGAATTACTATTTCGAATTCGAGAAATGGGCCCTGTCGCTGATCAACGCCCAGCCCGGCAACCTTGGCAAGAAGGGCGCGGACCGGGGCATCGACGGTAATGTCTATTTCGGCAAGACGCAGCGCGCCATCGTCAGTGTCAAGGCGGGCGACAACGTGGGCGTCAGCATGATCCGCGACCTGCGCGGCGTGATCGAACGCGAAGGCGCCGAGATCGGCATCTTCCTGACCCTGACCGAGCCCAAGAAGACCATGATCACCGAGGCGGCGGCGGCGGGGCAGTTCGAGATGGAGGGGTTCGAGCCGGTGCCGCGCATCCAGATCGTGACCATCGAACAGGCGCTGGAGCTGCGCGACCGCGCCGTGCGCCTGCCCGCCCGCCGCGACGACGCCTTCAAGCGCGCCGCCCGCGAAGAGGACCGGGGGGCGCAGGGCGCACTGGACCTGTAGCGGCGCGCGGCGGCAATCACTTGGCTTGGCCGCTCGGGATTGCTAGGGTGGCCTCCGTCGCGCGGGGAGAAGTTGCGGATGTTCGAATACAAGGTGGTGCCGGCACCCAAGAAGGGGCGCAAGGCCAGGGGCGTGAAGGGCAGCGACGGGCGCTTTGCCCATGCCCTGGAACACGAGATGAACCGGATGGGCGCCGAAGGCTGGGAATTCCAGCGCGCCGATACCCTGCCCTGCGAGGAACGCGAGGGGTTGATGGGGCGCACCACATTGTTCCAGACGATGCTGGTGTTCCGCCGTCCGCTGGCCGCGACGGCCGACGCCGCCCCGGCCGAAGAGGCCCCCGCCGCCCTGATCGAGGATCGCAGCGCCGACGCGCCGGCACAAGACAGCCCCGATGGGCCGGCCCGGGTCGCCCTGACACTGGCGCCCGAGACACGGCTGGATGCGCCGCCCCAGGCCCCGGCCGCGCCCGAGGCCGCCCCCCCCAAACACGCCGCCGAATAGGCGCCGTTCAGTCCGAAACGCTCAGCGCCAGGGCGTGGATCCGGCTCAGGATCTCGTCGCCCAGCGCGGCGTGGATCGCCCGGTGCCGGGCCAGGCGGCTTTGCCCCTTGAAGGCGTCGGCGGCGATCTCCACATGCCAATGGCTTTCGCCCGATCCGTCATCGCCGGCATGGCCGCGATGCTTGTCGCTGTCATTGGTCACGATCAGTTGGCGGGGGGAAAACGCGGCCGTCAGCCGGTCCCGAATCTGGTGATCAAGTCCCATTATTTGCATTCGCCCCCTTCAATCTGGCCCGGCATGTTCTAAACTCCTGCGTCCGAGTCGGAAAGGTGTGCCCCATGCGCAAGAACGACCCATTCGGTTTCGACATCTCGGTGTCGGCGTCCAAGAAGAAGAACCCGCGCGGACGGCGCGGGATGTCGGGCGCGTTCGAGACGTCGCAGCGGGTGTGCGAACATCCGGGCTGCGAGGAACCTGGCAAGTACCGCGCCCCGAAAAGCCCCGACACGCTGGACGACTACCTGTGGTTCTGCAAGGATCACGTCCGCGAATACAATCTGAAGTGGAATTTCTTCGAAACCGCGTCGGAAAAGGACTACCTGGACCAGGTCGACAAGGACCGGGTCTGGGAGCGCGAAACCCGCCCCTTTTCGGCCGATGAACAGCGCGCCTGGGCGCGGCTGGGGATCGAGGATCCGCACCAGGTTCTGGGCGCCAATGCCACCCGCAACCCGGGCAAGTCGATCACCGGCACCCGCAAGCTGCCGCCCACCGAACGCCGCGCCATCGAGATCCTGGATGCCAGGGACACCATGTCCAAGACCGAGATCCGCAAGGTCTACAAGTCGTTGATCAAGGTGCTGCACCCGGACATGAACGGCGGCGACCGATCCCAGGAGGAACAGCTGGCCGAAGTGGTCTGGGCCTGGGACCAGGTCAAGGCCAGCCGCAATTTCCGCGACTGAGGCGTCAGCCGAACCGCCCGCGATAGCGCGCGGCCAGGTCGTCGGGGTTGTTGGGCTGGGTCATCCGCGCGGGCACGAAGATCGAATCCCGTTCGCGCTGCCAGATCCGCAGCAGCAGGTGCACCGCCACCAGGTTCGAGATCCAGATCATCATCAGCAACGGCGCCCCGGCCAGGGTCACCGCCAGGGTGAAGGGGCCGAACATGGTGCCATAGAGCGGCAGCGCCAGGGAGCCGCCGATCACGGCGCCGACGAAACTGACCCAGATGCCGCCGGCGATCCCGCGCAGCGTGCCGCCCGGCCCCTGCTGGCCCATCCGGTCGCCGGACAGGAACAGCGCGGCCATGCCGCCCAGCGCGCCGCACAGGATGATATAGCCCTCGTACCAGGTCAGGCCGCGATCGAAAAAGGCACGATCGTTCAGCTGGGTCACGGCAAGGAATGCCATGCCCGCGCCGAACAGCGCAATGATCACATAGGCCAGCGCGCGGGCGCGTTCGCCTTCGGACCTGCGTGTCATGTCGCGCGATCTGCTGCGCATCCTGCCTCCAACGTTCCCGGACCCATGCCCGGGTTTTCGGGCAATAGCGTGGCTCCGGCCGGTCGCAAAGGAAACTGTCTGTTTCCCTTTGACACGAGTTTGAACGAAGATGGTTAATCCAAGGTTTCCGGAGGCTTGCCGGTCGGGGGGCCGCGCCCTGACCGGGCCCGGCAGGCCGCGGCGACAGCGCCGCGCGCCCGATGCTCCGGCCGGCATCGCCACGGGTCGACGGGCACCGGGTGTCGCGCCGCGCTCAGGCCGCGCGGAACACCAGGCTGACACCGTTGATGCAATGCCGCTTGCCGGTCGGCGGCGGGCCGTCGTCGAAGATATGGCCCAGATGGCTGCCGCAGCGCCGGCAATGGCATTCGGTGCGCACCACCAGCAGGCGCCGGTCGGGCCGGGTGCCGATGGCATTCGGCAAGGCCTCGTAAAAGCTGGGCCAGCCGGTGCCGCTGTCGAACTTGGTCTGCGAGCTGTAAAGCGCCAGGTCGCAGCCGCGGCAATGATAGGTGCCGGGGTCGTAAAGCGCATCCAGCGGCGAGGTGAAGGCACGTTCGGTGCCCTCCTCGCGCATCACCCGGTATTCCGGTTCGCTCAGCATGGCGCGCCATTCGGCCTCGGTCCGGGTCACTTCGAAATCGCCTTCGGCCGCGCGGGCCGGCGGGGTCGCCCCCAGCGCCGTGGCCAGGGCCGCCAGGGAAAAGCTGCGTCGGTTCATCATCGGGTCCTCCGTTGCCGCACATCATGGCCGGCCGGTCGGGCGCGCGCATGGCAAAACTCCCTGACCCACGGGGTTGTGACCGGGGCCGCGGCTCAGGGCGGCCTGGTGCTGTCCGGCGGCTGGCCCGGACTGTCGTTCAGCAGGCCGAGTTCGAGCGCCAACAACAGGATGCCGGCGGCGGCGGCGGCGCCGAGCACGGCTTGCACCAGGCCCAGCCGCTGCCAGAGCGGCCGGTCCCGGTCGGCGAACAGGCGCAGGTCGAGCGCGGCCAGCACCTCCGGGGGCGGCGGCACCGGATCGAGCCCGCCAACCATCTGCGCCAAATCGGTCCGCCAGCGATCGACCAGCCGGGCAAAGTCGGCGTCGATAGCGATCCTGTCTTCGGCCAGCTCTGCCTCGTCGACCGGCAGCAGGCCAAGCAGACACGCGCCGGCCATTGCGGTGGCACGGGCGGTTTGCGCATTTTCCGGCGCGCCGTGCAGGCAGGCCGCCAGCACCGTCAGATCATCGCGCAGCCGGGCGCACAGGGCCCCGGGCGGCATCGCGACCCGCCGCGACAGCTGGTCCGGCGTTTCCCCCCAAAGCCAGGCGCGCTGCAGCGCCTCGGCCCGCTCCGGGGACAGGCGGCGCAGGCAGGCGTCCAGCCTTGGCGCGCAGACGCTTGGCGGCAGTGCATCTTCCGGGCCGGCCGGTCGCCGGTGCCGGCGCTCGAGCGCGATCTCGCGGGCAAGGGCGACAAGCCAGGCCTCGGCCCCGCCCCGCCCGGGTCGGCGATGCGCGGCCCGGGCGCGGATTTCGACGTAGAGGTCGGGCAGCGTCGCCTCGGCCTCGGCCCGGTTGCCCAGCAGGTGCAGCAGGACGGCGAACAGCCGCGGCGCGCTGTCGCGGTACATCGCGACAAAGGCTTCGCGGTCGCCCAGGGCGACGCGGGCCAGCCGGGTTTCGCAAGTGGGGGCCGCGCTCATCACCGACCATCAAGGCCGGAAAGCCGGCGCGGCGCAAGCGTCGCGTTGGCGCCCCTTGCAGCCTGCAGCGGAATGGTGCATCCCCAATCGGGCACAATCCGAGACGACGAAAGGCACAGCCCATGGCCGACGGAACGATCGACCCGCAGGCGAAACCGACCGAGGATCTTTCGGTCCGGGACGTGTTCGGCATCGATACCGACATGCATGTAAAGGGCTTCGCCGAGCGCACCGACCGGGTGCCCGAGATCGACAGCACCTACAAGTTCGACCCGGAAACGACGCTCGCGATCCTGGCCGGATTCGGCTACAACCGGCGGGTGATGATCCAGGGCTATCACGGCACCGGGAAATCGACCCATATCGAACAGGTCGCCGCGCGGCTCAACTGGCCCGCCGTGCGGGTCAACCTGGACAGCCATATCAGCCGGATCGACCTGATCGGCAAGGATGCGATCAAGCTGCGCGACGGCAAGCAGGTGACCGAATTCCACGAAGGCATCCTGCCCTGGGCGCTGCGCAACCCGGTGGCCATCGTGTTCGACGAATACGATGCCGGCCGCGCCGACGTGATGTTCGTCATCCAGCGGGTGCTGGAACATGACGGCAAGTTGACCCTGCTGGACCAGAACGAGATCATCACCCCGCATCCCTGTTTCCGTCTGTTCGCCACCGCCAATACGGTCGGCCTGGGCGACACGACCGGGCTGTATCACGGGGTGCAGCAGATCAACCAGGCGCAGATGGACCGCTGGTCGCTGGTGGCGACGCTGAACTACCTGAGCCACGATGCCGAAACCGCGATCGTGCTGTCCAAGGCGCCGCATTACAATTCCGAAAAGGGGCGCAAGACGCTCAGCCAGATGGTGACGGTCGCCGACCTGACCCGGACCGCCTTCATGGCCGGCGACCTGTCGACGGTGATGAGCCCGCGCACGGTGATCAACTGGGCCGAGAATGCGCGCATTTTCGGCGATGTGGGCTATGCCTTCCGGCTGTCCTTCCTGAACAAGTGCGACGAGCTGGAACGCTCGACCGTGGCCGAGTTCTACCAGCGCTGTTTCGACGAGGAATTGCCCGAAAGCGCGGCGTCGCTTTCACTGGGGTGATGGTGGGGTGAAACCCCACCCTGCGGGCCGTGCCCCTGGCGCGGCGGAAAGCGCCGGCCCGGGCAAGGGGGGCTGACCTGCCCCGCTCCTTGCCTGCGGCCAAGTCACCCCCCGAGGATAGTCGGGACCCGAAGACGCGGGGGCGGTTTCCCCCTGCCGGCGCGGCCGTTAGGCTGGCGGCGGTGAAGAACGGAGCGCAGGATGCTGAAATACTGGGTTGCGCTGGCGGCGGCGGGGGCGGTCCTTTGGGCCTGTGCCGATCTGGAGGCGCCGGAGCCGGCGACCGGGGCAGCCTGTGCGGTCGAGCATGTCTACGATGGCGATACCGTCTCGCTGGATTGTCCGGGGCGGCCGCTGGAGCGGGCCCGGCTGCTGGGGTTCGACACGCCCGAGGTGTTTTCGCCCGGTTGCGCGGCCGAGGCGCGGCTGGGGGCGGCAGCGACCGAGCGGCTGCGGGACCTGGTTGCGGCCGGCACGGTGACCGGGCTGCGGCGGCAGGGCCATGACCGCTATGGCCGGGCATTGGTCTGGCTGGAGATCGACGGTGTCGATGTGGGCCGGGTGCTGATCGAGGACGGTCTGGCGGTGCGCTATGGCGGCGGGCGGCGGATCGACTGGTGCGCGCGGCTGTCCTGAGCGGGGCCGACGCCCCTGGACCGGGACGGCGCCCCGAGACCCGGGCCTGTCCGGTCGCGGCGCGCGCGCCCGGGCTGGTCTTCGCCGCCACGGCGGATTAGGTTGCCCAAGGTCCCGAAGCGCGTGGAATCCCGATGTCCAGACCCACCGACAACCCCGCCGATCCGTTCAAGAAGGCTCTGGCCGAAACCACCAGGGTGCTGGCCGATGATGCCGAGCTGAGCGTCAGTTATTCGCTGGATCCGCCGGGCCAGTCGACCGACGGGATGCGCCTGCCGCAGGTCAGCCGCCGGATGACCCGCGACGAGGTGCTGCTGGCCCGTGGCACCGCCGACGGGCTGGCCTTGCGGCACCGGTATCATGATGCCGGCGTGGCGGCGAAATACCGCCCCGACGGGCCGATGGCGCGCGAGCTCTATGACGCGATGGAAAGCGCCCGGGTCGAGGCGGTGGGCGCGCGGCACATGCCGGGCACCGCCGGAAACATCGACGCCCGGATCGAGGCCGAGGCGCTGCGCAAGGGCTACGACCAGATCCGCGACGCCTCGGAAGCGCCGCTGGCCGCCGCCGCAGGCTATTACATCCGGCAATTGGCGACCGGCCGGGCCGCACCCAAGGGGGCCGGAAACGTGCTGGAGCTGTGGCGCGGCTTCATGGAGGACCATTGCGGCGACAGTGTCGACGGGTTGCAGGATTGCCTGGCCGACCAGGCGCAATTCGCGCGCCTTGCGCGGCAATTGATCCGCGACCTGGGCTATGGCGACCAGCTGGGCGAGGACCCCGATACGCTGGACGAGGACGACCAGGCCGATGACGCCGCCGGCGAAGAGGAACAGGAGCCCGAGAGCACCGGCCAGGACGAGGCCGAGGACGAGGAGAACAGCGCCAGCCCCGAACAGGCCCAGGACGAGCAGCAGGACAGTTCCGAAGCCCAGGTCTCGATGGACGAGATGGCCGATGCCGACCTGGCCGAAGAGGCCGAGATGCCCGATGGCGAGGCCCCGCTGGAGCCGCCGGCGCCGCAGCCGGTTTCGGACGCCGATCCCGATTACACCGTGTTCCGCACCGATCACGACGAGGAGATCGGCGCCGAGGACCTGGCCGAACCGGCCGAGCTGGAACGCCTGCGCGCCTATCTCGACCAGCAGCTGGACCCTCTGAAGGGCGCGGTCAGCCGGCTGGCCAACAAGCTGCAGCGGCGGTTGCAGGCGAAACAGAACCGGTCCTGGGAATTCGACCGCGAGGAGGGGATCCTCGACGTCGCGCGGCTGGCCCGGGTGGTGGCGAACCCGACGACGCCGCTGTCCTTCAAGGTCGAAAAGGACACCGAGTTCCGCGATACCGTGGTCACGCTGCTGCTGGACAATTCCGGGTCGATGCGGGGGCGGCCGATCTCGATCGCCGCGATCTGCGCCGATGTGCTGGCGCGCACGCTGGAACGCTGCCAGGTCAAGGTCGAGATCCTGGGCTTCACCACCCGGGCCTGGAAGGGCGGGCAAAGCCGCGAGGGCTGGCTGGCCGAGGGCCGGCCGCAAAGCCCCGGGCGGCTCAACGACCTGCGCCACATCGTCTACAAGAGCGCCGATGCGCCCTGGCGGCGCACCCGCGAGAACCTGGGCCTGATGATGAAGGAAGGCCTGCTGAAGGAAAACATCGACGGCGAGGCGCTGGAATGGGCGCATCGGCGGCTGGAGCGGCGGCCCGAGGCGCGCAAGATCCTGATGGTGATTTCCGACGGCGCCCCGGTCGATGACAGCACCCTTTCGGTCAACCCCGCGAATTTCCTGGAAAAACACCTGCGCGACGTGATCGCCATGGTGGAGCGGCGGCGGGCGGTGGAACTGACCGCGATCGGGATCGGCCATGACGTGACGCGTTATTACGACCGGGCGGTGACGATCACCGATGTCGAACAGCTGGCCGGGGCGATGACCGAACAGCTGGTAAGCCTGTTCGACGCCGACCCGCGCGCGCGCGCCCGGGTGCTGGGCATGCGCAACGTGGCCTGAGCGCAGGCGCAGGCGGCCCCCCCGGCCCTTCGGGGGGAGTATTTCGGTCAGGATGAAGGTGGGGCGATGTTCCAGACATTCGAGGACAGCAGCCGGCCCGAGCAGGGGCCGCCCCGGCTGGCGGAACTGCGGGTGGCGATGGCCGAGGCGGGGCTCGATGGGGTCATCGTGCCGCGGGCCGATGCGCATCAGGGCGAATATGTCGCCGATTGCGATGCCCGGCTGGCCTGGCTGACCGGGTTCACGGGCTCGGCCGGGTTCTGCATCGCGCTGGCCGACCGGGCGGGGGTGTTCGTCGACGGCCGCTACCGGGTGCAGGTCAAGGCGCAGGTCGAAACCCGCGCCTTCGCCCCGGTGAACTGGCCCGAGATCAAGCCCGCCGACTGGCTGCGCGTGGCCCTGCCCGAGGGCGGGCGCCTGGGCTTCGACCCCTGGCTGCACACGATCGACGAGATCGCCAGGCTGCGCGCCGGGCTGGAGGGGTCCGGGATCGCGCTGGTATCGGGGCCGAACCTGGTCGACGCGATCTGGACGGACCGCCCTGCCCCGCCGGCGGCACCGATCGAAGCCTTTCCCGAGGCGATCGCCGGGCAAGGCGCCGCCGAGAAACGCGCCGCCTGTGCCGCGGACCTGCGGGCTGCGGGCCATGCGGCGGCGGCGCTGACCTTGCCGGACGGGATCTGCTGGCTGCTGAACATCCGCGGCGCGGACATTCCGCGCAACCCGGTGATGCTGGCCAACGCGCTGCTCTACGACGATGGCGCGGTGGTCCTGTTCCTCGACGAGGACCGGCTGGACGAGGCCTTGCGCGCCGATCTGGGGCCGCAGTTGCGCTGTGCAGCGCCCGACAGTTTCCCGGCCGCGATTTCCGGGTGCCCTGGCCCGCTGCGCCTGGACCGGACCAGCGCGCCCCAGGCGCTGCTCGAAATCGCCGAGGGCGCCGGGGTCGAAATCGCCTTCGATCGCGACCCGACGATCCTGCCCAAGGCGAAAAAGACCGCCGCCGAGATCGCCGCGACGAAGGCCGCGCATCTGCGCGACGGCGCGGCGATGGTGCGGTTCCTGGCCTGGCTCGATGCCGAAGCCCCCAAGGGCGGGCTGACCGAGATCGACGTGGTCCGCGCCCTGGAAGGGTTCCGGCGCGACACCAACCATTTGCGCGACGTCTCGTTCGAGACGATCTGCGGCGCCGGCCCGCATGGCGCGATCGTCCATTACCGCGTGACCGAGGGCACCAACCGCGCCGTCCTTCCCGGCGAATTGCTGCTGATCGACAGCGGCGGGCAATATCTGGACGGGACCACCGACATCACCCGCACCGTGGCGGTGGGTCCGCCGCCCGACGATGCGGCCGAGAATTTCACCCTGGTCCTGCAGGGGATGATCGCGATCAGCCGGGCGCGGTTCCCGCGCGGGCTGGCGGGCCGCGACCTGGATGCGCTGGCGCGCCAGCCGCTGTGGTTGGCCGGGCGCGATTTCGATCACGGCACCGGCCATGGCGTCGGCGTCTACCTGTCGGTGCATGAAGGGCCGCAGCGGATCTCGCGGCTGTCGGAGGTGGTGCTGGAGCCGGGGATGATCCTGTCGAACGAGCCGGGCTATTACCGCGAGGGCGCCTATGGCATCCGCACCGAGAACCTGATCGTGGTGACCCGGGCCCCGGCGCTGGAGGGCGCCGATGCGCGCGACATGCTGGCCTTCGAGACCCTCACCTGGGTGCCGATCGACCGGCGTCTGATCGTCGCAGAGATGCTGAGCACCGCCGAGAGGGGCTGGCTAAACGCCTATCATGCGGATACCTTGGCGCGGATCGGGCCATTGGTGGAGGGCACGGCGCGGGACTGGCTGGAGGCCGCCTGCGCGCCCTTGTGACACCGAACCGTTACACGGGGCCCCTACCGACAGACACGCGCAACACGAGGGAGGACGCCATGGCGGACCACATCAAGATCAGACCGGCCGGTGGCACCTGGGTCGTCCGGGCCGGCGGCGCCGTTCTGGGCGAAAGCGCGGATGCGCTGGAACTGGTCGAGGGCGACATGGCCCCGGTGATCTATTTCCCCCGCGGCGATATCGCGATGGCCTTTCTGGATGCCTCGGACACCCGGTCGACCTGCCCCTACAAGGGCGAGGCGCGCTATTACCATATCGAGGCGAAAAGCGGCCGGATCGCCGATGCGGCCTGGTCCTACGAGGCGCCGAAACCGGGGATGGAACAGATCGCCGGCCATGTCGCCTTCTACCCGGCCAAGGTGGCGGTCGAGCAGTTGTAGACCCCGACCGCCCGGCCCCACCGGCGGGCCTGGCGCAGGCGCGCCCGGCCGGCCAGAGAGCCCGCTCAGTCCGACAACAATGCCCCGAGGTCCGCGCCATAGACGAGGGTGATGGCCCGTTGGAAGGCGCGATTCACCGCCGCGCTGTCGCGCGGGATGGTGACACGGATCAGCAGCACCGGCACCTCGCCGGCGACAAGCCGCAGATCCGGGCCGCTGCGCAACAGGTCGGCCATGGTGCTGCGCATCCCGGGCAGGACGCGACTGTCCCAGTTGCGCTCGATCGTCCGGCGCAGGGCTTCGGGATCGCGGCCGGGCGGCACGACCAGCGCCAGAAGCGACACGTCCTGCGCCCCGTCGACCATGTCGGTGATCATCACCGCCGGGCTGCCGACATTGTCGGCCGCGCCGATCATGAAATGCGCCGCGATCAGGGTGCCGGACCCGGCCTCGGGCCGATCCAGCGCCGCGATCAGGGCGGCGATCTGCGGGTGGGTGTCCATGCCCGCGGCGCCGGCCGTGACACCGATGATCGGCCCCCAGGCCGGGGACCAGGCGACCAGGTCATCGGCCACCGCCACGCGGCCCGGGCGGCCCAGAGCGCCGCCGAAGGGATTGGCCGGATCGCGGGCGGCGATGTCCACCTCGTTGTCCTCGCCGCGCGCCCAGACCGGCACGCCGAAGCGGATGACCCGGTCATAGCCCAGCGCGTCGAGCGCCGGCCCGACCCGGGCGGCGGCGCCGCGGTCGAGCCGATACAGCGTCATCAGCGCCGGGGGTTGCGTGACCGAGGCGCTTTCAAGGCTTTGCGTCAGGTCGAACCCGACCAGATCGGTCGAGGCCTGGGCGATGATCACCAGGTTCTGCGCGATCCCGGTCGGCAACCCGCGACCGGCCGAGAACAGCGTCGCGGTTTCAGGATCGCCGGTCGCCAGCAGCAGCACCGGCAACCCGGCTTGCGGATCGCCATATTGCAATTCGAACGTCCGGTCGGCATCGACGGCGCCCAGCGGGACATGCGACAGCATCTTTGCCACCCGCTCGGCGCGGTCCTGGGCCTGCACCGGCAGGGCAAGGGACAGGACCAGGGCGGCGGCGGCACAGGATGCGAGGCTGTTCATAGGGGCAAGGTGACGCCTCCGCGGGGCGGGCGCAAGGGTCAGGAATGCTCTTCCGCCGCGGTCGCCGCCAGCGCCCGGTTGAAGGCGCGCAGGGCGTCGACCTGGAACAGGGCGCCGCACAGCTGCGGCGGGCCATTGTCCGTTGCCGGCAGGCAGACCGGGATGAACGAGGCATTGGCGGCCTCCAGGATCGGCATCGCCTGGTCGAGGGTCTTGTCCTCGAGCACATAGGTGCCCTCGGCGATCAGCCGGTCGCAGGTCTGCGCATCCGCGGCGCGGGGATGGTCCATCGACCGCATCATGCTGGCGACCCGGAAGGTGGACAGAAGATAGGCCTGCGGCCCGGCGGCCAGGTGGATGCCGCGCCGTTCCAGCTGGGTCAGGAAATAGGACCGGTCCACCAGCCGCGACGACAGGGCCGAGGACAGCGACACCGCGACCATCACCGCCAGGCCGGTCTGCCAGTCGCCGGTCAGTTCGAACACGATCAGCGTGGTCGAAATCGGCGCCCCGAGGACAGCGGCCGCCACCGCGCCCATCCCGGCCAGCGCATAGAGCGTGGCCGAGCCCGACACCTCGGGGAACAGCCCGGTCGCCACGATACCGAAGGCCAGCCCGGTCAGCGCCCCGACCATGAGCGCGGGCGAGAACACGCCGCCGCCCATGCGCCCGCCGATGGTGATCGCCACGGCGACGATCTTGACCAGGACAAAGACCACCGCCTCGTGGAACAGCAATTGCCCGGTCAGCGCGGTCGAGGTGGTTTCGTAGCCGACCCCGATGATGTGGGGATAGAAGATCGCGATGCCGCCCAGCAATGCCCCGGCCAGGGTCGGGCGCAGATAGCGCGGCAGGCCGGTGCGGGACATGACGCGGTTGCCCAGCGCCTCGGACCAGATCAGGGCCCGCATGAACACCACCGAGACCAGGCCGCAGACCAGCCCCAGCAGGACGAAGGCCGGCAGTTCGACATAGAACTGGAACACGGTCTGCGAGCCGAGGACGAATTCGGTCACGTCGCCATAGGCCAGCCGGCTGACGACCGTGCCCGCGACCGAGGCGATGACGATCGGCGCGAAGGCGTGGACGGCGAAATGGCGCAGGATCACCTCGAGCGCGAACAGGGCGCCGGCGATCGGCGCGTTGAAACTGGCCGAAACCGCGGCGGCCACGGCGCAGCCCAGCAGGTCGCGCCCGGTGATGCCGTCGGCGCGGATCAACCGGCTGGTGAAGGTGGCCAGGATCGCCGCCAGGTGCACCACCGGCCCTTCCCGGCCCGACGAGCCGCCGGTCGACAGGGTGAGGAA
Organism: Rhodobacteraceae bacterium HLUCCA08; assembly: GCA_001314655.1. GTDB lineage: Bacteria > Pseudomonadota > Alphaproteobacteria > Rhodobacterales > Rhodobacteraceae > Salibaculum. Next base: position 77,977 of record LJSF01000006.1, read on the forward strand.
CGAGGCGAAGGTCGAAGCCAGGCCCTTGCGCCGCTCGACCCGGCCTTCGTAAAGCGCGGCCCCCTCGATCACGTCGGCGACCGACCGGACCCGGCCGTCATCGGTGAAGCGGTGCAGGATCAGCCCCACCACAAGCCCGCCGGCGACCGGGATCAGCAGCACCCACCACCAGTCCAGGCCGGCGGCGTGGGAATGCAGCATGTGCACGTCGTCGGTGCCATAAAGCCAGGCCTGCAACCGTTCGATCCCGAAGCGGAACAGCACCGCGGCGGCGCCCGAGGCCAGCCCGACCATCAGGGCGATGAACCAGAAGGTGACCTCGCCCGGGCCGCGGGTGCGGATCAGGTGCCAGGCAGCCCCGACCTGGGACGCCGCCTCGCGCAGCAGGGCCAGCGGACCGGATCGCCCGCCGCCCTGCCCACCGCCGCCCTGCCTGCCGTCGCCCTGCCCCCCGTCGCTGCCGCCATCGGCCATGGCCCGTCGCCCCCCGGCTGTCTTTCCTTGGCCCCGTCCGCGCCCTATTCAGACGTTAAAGGAGGCCCCCATGACGATCGCGACCGCCATATCCGAGCTTTCGACCGTCTTAGGCGATGCCCTGAGCACGTCCAAGGCCGATCTTGAGGCCCATGGCCGCTCGGAAAGCCATTTCCCCCTGACCCCGCCCGATGCGGTGGTCCGGCCGCGGTCGACCGAAGAGGTCGCGCAGGTGGTGCGGATCTGTGCCGCCCATGGCTGTCCGGTGGTGGGCTGGGGCGCGGGCACCTCGCTGGAAGGGCATGCCCTGGCGCTGCGGGGCGGCGTGGTGGTCGATTTCACCGACATGGCGGCGGTGCTGGAAATCCGCCCCGAGGACCGCATCGCCCGCATCCAGCCCGGCCTGACCCGCGAGCGCCTGAACGAAGAGCTGCGCGCCACCGGCCTGTTCTTTCCGGTCGATCCCGGCGCCGACGCATCGCTGGGCGGCATGGCGTCGACCCGGGCCTCGGGAACCACCACGGTGCGCTATGGCAGCATGCGCGACAACGTGGCCGGGTTGCAGGTGGTGCTGGCCGACGGCACGGTGATCCGGACCGGGACGCAGGCTGCGAAAAGCGCGGCGGGCTATGACCTGACCGCCCTGTTCGTCGGCGCCGAGGGCACGCTGGGCCTGATCACCGAACTGACCCTGCGCCTGCATGGCCAGCCCGAGGCCATCAGCGCCGGCATCTGCGCCTTCGACGCGATCGAGGGCGCGGTCGATGCGGCGATCGAGGTGATCCAGACCGGGCTGCCGGTGGCGCGGATCGAATTCGTCGACGCGGCCACGGTGGCCGCGGTCAACGCCCATTCGAAGGCCGATTTCCCGCCACGCCCGCATCTGCTGGTGGAATTCCACGGCGCCGAAGACAGTGTCGCCCGGGATGCGGCGCGCTTTGCCCGGATCGCGGCCGACCACGGCGCCACGGGCATCGACCACGCGACCCGGGCCGAGGATCGCCGCCGGTTGTGGCAGATGCGGCACCATGCCTATTGGGCGATCCTGGCCAGCCGGCCCGGTGCCCGGGCGATCGTCACCGATGTCTGCGTGCCGATCTCGGCCCTGGCCCGGGCGGTGGCCGAAACCCGCGCGGACATCGACGCAAGCCCGATCCCCGGCCCGATCCTGGGCCATGTGGGCGACGGCAATTTCCATGCGATCCTGTTGATCGACCCCGAAAACGGTGACGAGCGCGCGGCCGCGATGCGCCTGTCCGCGTCGATGGCCGACCGCGCCCTGCGGCTGGGCGGCACGGTCAGCGGCGAACACGGGATCGGCGCGGGCAAGCTGGGCTACATGGCCGCCGAACACGGTCCCGCCTGGGCGGTGATGGGGCGGATCCGGGCCGCGCTGGACCCGGCGGGACTGATGAATCCGGGCAAGCTGGTGGGGGAAACCTGACTGGCCGGAGCGGCGGCGCGGGGTCAGGATCCCACCAGGGACAGGGGTGAAACGGATGACAGCGGACGACAAGACGGGCCAGGACAATGCCGCCGAGGTGATCGGCCACCTTTATGAGGTGGCGGTGGATCCGCTGCGCTACGAGGCCCTGCTGGACCGCTGGGAAGCGGTGATCGGCCCGCGCCGCCGGGCCGCCAACGCGCCGGGCGCGCCGCTGGACGGTCTCGACCAGCTGCATGGCCATTTTGACCGCGCCGACCTGATCCTGGACCGCGTTCTGAACGAGATCGCCAGCGACGGCCCCGAGGCGATCCTGCGCCGGATCGACCTGGCCGCAGCCTTTGTCCTGGACCGGTCGCTTCGAATCCTGGCCTGCAACGACGCCGCCGTCCGGCGGATGGGGCTGGCCGCCGGCCAGGGGCTCGACGCGCTGCCGATCTCGCCCGAAGGGGCCGACGACCTGGGGCGCGCGGTGGGTCGGCTGATCACCGGCAACAGCGGTGCCACGACCGCGATCCTGCGCACCCGGACCGGGCGCGATGGCCGGATCGGGCTGTTCCATCTGCGCATGGTGCGCACGGATACGGCCGCGCCCCATGTGCTGGTGGTCAGCTCGGAACTGCACTGGCCCGAAGGCTTCGACGACCTGCTGCGCAGCGCCTTCGAATTCACCGAAGCCGAGACCGACGTCGTGCGCGGCCTCGCCGAAGGCCGCAGCCTGGTCGAAATCGCCGAGCGTCGCGGCCGGAGCCTGGCCACCCTGCGCACCCAGCTGAAATCGGTGATGGCCAAGACCGAGACCCGCAGCCAGGCCGAGCTGGTCCGGCTCACGCTGTCGACGCTGGAAATGGCCCAGTTCACGGCCGAGGACAACGCGGCGCAGGGCGCGACCCCGGTTTCGGGCGGCGGCGCGCTCGAACCGCGGCCGTTCCGGACCCATCCGCTGCCCGACGGGCGCCGCATCGACTACCTGGTGCTGGGCGATCCGACGGGAAAGCCGATCCTGTTCCTGCCCGAGAATTACGGTTTTGTCCGCTGGCCGGCCCGGGCCGAAACCGAAGCCGCCCGGCGCGGCATCGCGGTGATCGTGCCGGTGCGGGCGGGCTATGGCCGGTCCTCGCCCCTGCCCCGGCGGGTCGACGCGACGCTGCAGGGGGTCGCGGATATCCTGAACCTGCTGGACGGGCTGGGGATCGCGCGCCTGCCCGCGATCTCGCTGGCCGGCGATTCCCATGTCGCCATCGCCATCGCCGCCGCACGGCCCGGTCTGCTGAGCGCGATCATCGCCTGCGCCGGCGTGCTGCCCCTGACCCGGCCCGAACAATATGAACGGATGGACAAGTGGCACCGGTTCATCCTGGCCGGGGCGCGCTATACGCCGCATCTGTTGCCGTTCATGGTCAAGGCCGGCTTCGCCCTGGCGCGGCGGCTGGGCAAGCGCGGCTTCATCCGGGCGGTGCATGCGACCTCGCCCGGGGATGTGGCGCTGATCGACGATCCCGATCTTTTCGCCGCGATGGAAACCGGCAGCGAGATCAGCCTGTCGGCCAGTCATTCCGCCCACGAGGCCTTTGCCCGCGAGATGATCGCCAACCATCTGCCGATCCGGGCCGAGGAACTGGCCGCGATCCGGGGCCAGGTGCCGATCCATGTTCTGGCCGGCGGGCAGGACCCGCAGACCAAGCCCGAAACCCTGGCCGAATACCGCGCCGATTATCCCTGGATCGACTTCCGGCTGTATCCGGAGGCCGGACAGTTGATGTTCTTCGGCGAATGGCGCGATGCGCTGGACCTGGCCACGGATTATCTGCGCGAGTTAACCCATTTGGGGTAAGACGCCGCAGCGACGTCGCCCTAGACTTTTCGGGCATAGGTAAAGCTTGCGGCCTCAAGACAGGTGGGGAAGTCACGGCTTTGACGCACCGGATGCGGGAGTGAGTGGCCCGTATTCGGTCTCATTTAAGACCAGTTCGCTGATGGGGCGGACGCAGGGACGGTCGGGGAGTGGCAATGGTGCGACGATATTCACGTACCAAACACGACCCGGCCGTTCTTGTCTATTCACCACAACGTCGACTGGAATGCGTGGCCTGGCTGCCCGGTCTGGCGTTGTCGGCTTGTGTTTTTCCAACCTCGGCCCGGTCAGACGTCGATCAGGGCCCGGGCGGCGGCGCGGGCTTCGTCGGTGATGTTCTCGCCCGAGAGCATCCGGGCGATTTCATCGACGCGGTCCCCGGAGGCGAGCGGCAGGACGACTGACCGGGTCACATCGTCGACGATGCGCTTTTCGACCCGCCAGTGGTGGCCGCCCAGGGCGGCGACCTGCGGCGAATGGGTCACGACCAGGACCTGGGCATCGCGCGCCAGGCGTTGCAGCCGCCGCCCCACCGCATCGGCGGTGGCGCCGCCTACTCCGCGGTCGATTTCGTCGAAGATCAGGGTCAGGCCGGTGGCGCCGCCGGTCAGGCAGACCTTGAGCGCCAGCAGGAACCGGCTGAGTTCGCCGCCCGAGGCGATGCGGTTCAGCGCCCCGGCCGGCGCGCCGGGATTGGTGGCGACGGTGAAGGCGACGGCATCGGTCCCCTCCGGGCCGGGATCGCCGGGGCGGATCCCGGTGGTGAAGACCGCCCGTTCCATCTTGAGCGGGGCGAGTTCGGCGCCCATCGCGGCATCCAGCCGGGCGGCGGCCTGTCGGCGCGCCTCGGACAGGCCGGCGGCGGCGGCCCCGTAGGCGTCTTGCGCGTCTTTCGCGGCCCGGTCCAGGGCGTCCAGATGGCCGGCCCCGGCATCGAGCGCCTGCAGGCGGGCGTCCAGTCCGGCGGCGAACGCGGCCAGGTCATCGGGCAGGACGTCATGTTTGCGCGCCAGACCCCGGATCGCGAACAGCCGGTCCTCGACCGCCTCCAGGCGCATCGGGTCGAAGGACAGCGCCTCGAGCGCGGCCTCGACCCCGGCCTGGGCATCGCCAAGCTCGTTCAGGGCCCGTTCGAGCGCGGAAAGCGGCGCCTCCAGCCGCCCCTCGGCCGCTTCGGCGGCGCCGTCGAGCCAGCGCAGCGCATCGCCCATCCGCCCCTCGGCCCCGTCGGGCCCCAGCGCCTGGGCGGCCCGGGCGATATCCTCTCCGATCCTCTGGGCGGCCTGCATCAGGCGGCGTTCGGCATCGAGCGCGGCCTCTTCGCCGGGCTCCGGGTCGAGTTTCGTCAACTCGTCGACCGCATGGCGCAGGTAGTCCTCTTCGGCCTGCAACGCCGCGATCTGTTCGCGGGCGCGGGCCAAGGCCTCATCGGCCTTGCGCCAGGCGCGCCAGGCCGACCGGACCTGCGCCAGGTGATCGGACAACCCGCCATAGGCATCCAGCAACAGCCGGTGGCCGCGCGGGTTCAGCAGGCCACGATCGTCGTGCTGGCCGTGCAGTTCCACCAATGTCTCCGACAGCGCCCGCAGCACCTCGCCCGAGACGCGGCGGTCGTTCAGCCAGGCGGTCTTGCGCCCGTCGCGGGTATTGACGCGGCGCAGGATCAATTCGTCGCCGGCCTCGATCCCGGCCTCGGCCAGCACTGCATGGGCGGGGTGATCTGGGGTCAGATCGAACACCGCCGTGACCTCGCCCTGATCGGCCCCCTGGCGGACCAGTTCGGCCCGGCCGCGCCAGCCCAGCACGAAGCCCAGACAATCGAGCAGGATCGACTTGCCGGCCCCGGTTTCGCCGGTCAACACGTTCAACCCCGGCTGAAAGCGCAGCTCCAGCCGGTCGATGATCAGCATGTCGCGGATGTCGAGTTCACGCAGCATCGGCAGCGCCGGTCAGAGCCATTCGCCCCGCACCATCTGACGGTAGATCTGGCTCAGCCAATTGCCCTCGACATCGCGCAGCTCCAGCCCCTCGCCGGTCAGCAGGGCAAAGCCGTCGCGATACCACTCGGTCGATTGGAAATTGTAGCCCAGGATGGCGCCGGCGGTCTGCGCCTCGCCGGTCAGGCCGAGCGACAGATAGGCCTCGATCAGGCGATACAGCGCCTCGGGGGTATGCGCGGTGGTCTGGAAATCCTCGACCACGACGCGGAACCGGTTGATCGCGGCGGCGAAATGACCGCGCTTGAGGTAGTAGCGGCCGATCTCCATCTCTTTCGCGGCGAGATGATCGAAGGCCAGGTCGAATTTCAGGATCGCGGCACTGGCATATTCGCTGTCGGGGTAGCGTTCGATCACCACCCGCAGCGCCTGAAGCGCCTGGAAGGTCAGGCCCTGGTCGCGGCCGACCTCGTCGATCTGGTCGTAATAGGACAGGGCCAGCAGGTATTGCGCATAGGCCGCGTCCGCATCGACCGGGTAGAAGTCGATGAAGCGTTGCGCGGCACCCCGGGCGTTTTCGTAATCGCGATCCTGGTGATAGGCGAAGGCCTGCATGATCAGGCCGCGCTTGGCCCATTCGGAATAGGGATAGAGGCGCTCGATCTCGCCGAAATAGATCGCGGCGTCATCGGCGCGGCCCCTGGCCAGTTCGTATTCGGCGCGCTGATAGATTTCCTGGGCCGAATATTGTTCCAGCACGCCATCGCGGCGCGGGTCGACACCGTCGCCACAGGCCGACAGACCCAGCGCCAGGGCAAGGGCCCCGGCGGCGATTGCCTTGCGCATGCCTGGTCTACTGCTGCGGCCCGTCATCTCAGGCGCCCCTTGGGTCATCATCTTGGTCCGGGGGCCCGTCGCCCCGGTTCAGGGCTTGGTCTAGCACGAAACGACAGGGGGGCAAATTGCCTTTTCGCCCCGGCTCGGATCAGGCGACGGCGGCCAGATCGGCGGCTTTCACGCCGACGCCCGGCAAGGCCAGGGCGGCGTCGCCGCGCAGGGTGACACGGGCATGGTTGCGCGGATCGGCGAACAACGCGCGCAGCAGATCGTTGGTGATGGCGTGGCCGGCGCGGTGGCCGACATAGCGGCCCAGGATCGGCGCCCCGGCAGTGTAAAGATCGCCCAGCGCGTCCAGCATCTTGTGGCGGACCGCCTCGTCCGAATGGCGCAGGCCGCCGGGCGACAGAACCCGGTCGCCATCGACCACGACGGCATTGTCATAGCTACCGCCAAGGGCCAGGCCCCGGGCGCGCATCGCCTCCACATCCGCCAGGCGGCAGAAGGTGCGGCTGTCGCACAATTCGCGCACGAAGGCGCCGTTGGCGAGGTCCAGACTTTTCTGCTGGCGGCCGATCGCCGGGTCGTCGAACTCGATGTCGAAGGCGATCGACAGCAGGTCGGCGGGCAGCAGCGTCGCCGTGGCGTCGCCCCGGGTCACGGTCACGGGACGCAGCACGCGGATCGCAGTCAGCGGCACGGATTGATGGTCGAGCCCGGCGGCAAGCAGGCCGCGGACGAAGTCGCGCGCCGAGCCGTCGAGGATCGGAACCTCGGGGCCGTCCAGCTCGACCTTTGCATTGTGGATGCCCAGGCCGGCCAGGGCGGCCATCAGATGTTCGATGGTCGACACCGACGCACCGGCATCGTTCACGATCCGGGTGTTGAGCGGCGAAACCTGCACATGGGTCCACAGCGCGGGGATGCGACCGGCCGCAGGCCCCAGGTCGGTGCGGTGAAAGACGATCCCGTGGCCGGCCGGGGCCGGACAGACGCGCAGAACAGCCGGCTGGCCCTTGTGAAGGCCCACACCGCGGAAGGTCGCTGGTCTGTTCGGACTGGTCTGCAAGGGATGCCCCGCGCGTTAACTCTGTGTGCCCCCCGAGGTAAGGACTGTGCCGCGGATGCACAATTCACTCTTTGCAACGCGTTGAAACATCCGCGGCCAAGCCCCTGCCGCTTGTGGAAAACCCGGTCACGCAAGTCCGCTATTCCCCACCCTCACAGGAAAAGGGCCGCGCTGTCGGCGCGGCCCCTGGGCTTTGGATAAACCGGTCGGCTCAGTTCGCCTGGCGGCGCAGGAAGGCCGGGATCTCGATCCGTTCCTGGTCCGGATCGGGGTCGGCCTGCGGGGCCGGGTCCTGGCGCAGCGCGGTGACCGGCGGCTGCGGGCGGTCCCGCTTTTCGGTTTCCGCGGCCTGGCCGGTCATGCGTGAGATCAGCGAACCGATGCCGCTGCCACGCTGGCGATCGGCGGCCGGAGCCTCGGGCCGGGGCCGCTGTGCGGCCGGGGCCTGGCGGGCGGCGGCGTCGCGCAGCCGGGCCATGGTATCGGCCGAAGGCGTGCCGGCGGCCGGCGCGCGCGGGGCGACGAAAGCGTCGACCGGGGCGGCACTGGGTTCGGCGGCCGGGCGCGGCCGATAGGCCGGATGCGGCAGGTCGTCCTCGGCGGCCTCGGCGGCGGCCGGGGCGTCGAAGATGTCTTCGGCCTGTTCATGGGCGATCTGCTCGTCGTCGAACAGGCTCGGCTCCGGGGCGGCCTGGCGGGCCGCGACCGGTTCGGGCTGACGTTCCGGCTGACGCTCCGGCTGCGGCGCCGGCGCGGCGGCCTCTTCGGCCCGATCCTCGGCACTGACATGGGTGGTCAGCGGCGCGGCCATGGAGCGGCGCGGCAGCGGCACGTCGCTGGTCTTTTCGGCCGCGTCGATGCCGGTGGCGACGACGCTGACGCGCATCTTGCCTTCCATGCCGGTATCGAGGGTCGACCCGACGATGATGTTCGCCTCGGGGTCGACCTTTTCGCGGATCTTGTTCGCGGCCTCGTCCAGTTCGAACAGGGTCAGGTCGTAGCCGCCGGTGATGTTGATCAGCACGCCCTTGGCGCCTTCGAGGCTGATTTCATCGAGCAGCGGATTGGCGATCGCCTTTTCGGCGGCCTGGACGGCGCGTTCGGCGCCCTCGGCCTCTCCGGTGCCCATCATCGCCTTGCCCATCTCGTCCATCACCGCACGGACATCGGCGAAATCGAGGTTGATCAGGCCCGGCCGCACCATCAGGTCGGTCACCCCCTTGACGCCCTGGTAGAGCACGTCATCGGCCAGGGCGAAGGCTTCGGTGAAGGTGGTGTTTTCGGTCGCCAGGCGGAACAGGTTCTGGTTCGGGATGATGATCAGCGTGTCGACGACCTTCTGCAGGGCATCGACGCCGTCCTCGGCCTGTTTCATGCGCTTGCCGCCCTCGAACTGGAACGGCTTGGTGACGACGCCGACGGTCAGAACGCCCAGCTCGCGCGCGGCCTGGGCGATGATCGGGGCGGCCCCGGTGCCGGTGCCGCCGCCCATCCCGGCGGTGATGAAGCACATATGCGCCCCGGCCAGGTGGTCGACGATCTGTTCGATCGATTCCTCGGCCGCAGCGGCGCCGACGGTGGCCCGGGCACCGGCGCCGAGCCCCTCGGTCACCTTCACGCCCATCTGGATCTTCTGTTCGGCCATGCTTTGCTGCAGCGCCTGGGCATCGGTGTTGGCGACGACGAACTCGACCCCTTCGAGGTTCTTCTCGATCATGTTGTTGACCGCGTTGCCGCCGGCGCCACCGACGCCAAAGACGGTGATCCGCGGCTTGAGTTCGTCATGCCCGGGCATCGAAAGGTTCAGTGTCATATGTCTGTCCGCCTGTCGTTTGTCCTGCCCGTCCCACCCGGGCCGTGTCTGAATTGGGCCGATCCTATCCAAAGCCGCTTGTGGCGTCACGGAAAAATCGCGGAAAAACCGCAAAATATGCCGGTTTTCGCCGGGTTTTTCGCTGCATATCGGTCGATCGGCAAAATGCTGCGCATCGGTGGCGCGCGACATCCAGACCTGCGTCGCACCTTTCGATGCCGCAGGGGGCGGACGCCCGGATCACCGGCGTGAACGATTCGGACCGACCTTTGCGGTCGCCATCGTCCGATATGGTCGCCTTTTGGTTGCAAGCCCCGGTGACTGCTCGATTTCCGGGGCCTCTGTCTGCCTCACCAATTGTCCTTGAACCATTTCACCGCCCGGCGCAGGGAGCGCGCCGGATAGCGTTCGGCGGGGATTTCGAAATCCCACCATTCGTCCTGGGGATGGGCGGCGAAAAGCGTAAGCCCCACCGCCGCCGAAAAGGCCGGGCCGGTCGCGGCCTGGGGCAGGCCCTGCACGCGCAGGGGCCGGCCAAGGCGGACCTGGTGGCCGAGGATCTTGGAGGCCAGCCCGTCAAGCCCGGGGATCTGGCTGCCGCCCCCGGTCAGCACGATCTGCTGACTGGGCAGGTGGTCGAAACCGGCGGCATCGAGCCGCGCCCGCACCTCTTCGAGGATCTCCTCGACCCGGGGGCGCATGATCCCGATCAGTTCGGCCCGGCTGACGGTGCGCCGGTCGCGTTCCCAATCGCCGCTGTCGCCGCCGATCTCGATCCGTTCGCGGTCATCCATGCCGGTGGCGACGACGCCGCCGTAGAATGTCTTGATCCGCTCGGCCACGGCCATGGGAACCTGAAGCCCCATGTGGATGTCGCTGGTGACGTGGTCGCCGCCCATCCGCACGCTGTCGGCATAGATCATGTGCTTGCGCATGAAGATCGACAGGCCGGTGGCGCCGCCGCCCATGTCGATACAGGCCGCGCCCAGTTCCTGTTCATCCTCGACCAGGCTGGAAATGCCGGCGACATAGGCGCTGCTGGCCAGCCCGGCCAGTTCCAGGTCGCAGCGCTTGATGCAATGCAACAGGTTCCCGACCGCGGCATGATCCACGGTCAGCAGGTGCATGTCGGTGGTCAGCATATTGCCGGCCTGGCCGCGCGGATCGCCCAGGCCCGAGCGGTGATCCAGCGCGAAATTGACCGGCTGGGCATGCAGCACCTCGCGCCCCTCGCCGTAATCGGGCAGGTCGCAGGCGGCCAGCACGCGGCCGATATCGGCTTCGGTCACGATGCCGCCGTCAAGCGCGACCTGCCCGTCCAGCCCGTAGGACCGCGGCCGGGCGCCGGCAAGGCAGGCGATGACGTGATCGACCCGGACATTGGCCATCTTCTGCGCCGCCTGCACCGCGGTGCGGATCGCGCGTTCGGTTTCCTGCATCGCCGCGACCTCGCCAAAGCGGACACCGCGGCTGCGGGTGGTGGCGGCGCCGATGACGCGGAACTGGCTTTGCCCGGCCATCGAGCCGACGCCGTCGCTGTCGCGGAACTGTTCGGGCCCGTCGAAGCGCAGCACCAGGCAGGCGATCTTGGAGCTGCCGACATCCAGGATGGCGATCACGCCGCGCTGCATGGCGGCCTGGCGCATGTTCCGCATGGCACGTTGGGCTTGGTAGAGATCCTTCATTCGTCGGGTTCCTCGGCAGGGCCTGAAATGCGGCGCAATTCCGCGACGGCCGGTTCATTGAGCCGGATCGTGGGACGGGCGGCGTTGCGCATGTCGACAACGCTCACGTCCCGGTCCAGCAGGTCCTTGGCCTCGGACAGCGCGATGACGCGCTCGAAGGCCTCGATCGGGTTTTCGGTCGGCAGCAGGATGCGCTGGCCGCGATCCAGCACCACGTCCCAGCGCCGTTCGCCCATGCGCATGACGGCGCGCATCCGCGGCAGGATCGGGCCGGCCACGTCATAGAGCGCCAGCCCCTCGGCCAGTTCGTCGCGGGCGCCGTCGCCGGTGACCAGCGGCAGATCGGCCCGGTCGGCGCGGGCGGCCAGCGGGCCGATGATCACGCCCTCGGCATCGATCAGCCGCAGCCCGGACGCGGTGCGGAACACCGCCACCGGCTGTCGCTGGGTGATGGTGACCTGCAGGATGCCGCCGGGCTTGACCCGCAGCACGGCCTCGGCCACCGCGGGGATCGCGGCGACGGTATCGCGCATCTCGACCAGGTCAAGCTCGAAGGACGAGACCGGGAAATCCACCGGCAGCACGTCCCGGATATCGGCCGACAGCGCGTCGTCGGCGCCGTCGATGGCCATGGCGTCGACCATGAATTCGTCCCGGTGCTGCAGTTCCCAGACCAGGTTCTGCCAGCTTTCGGTCACCAGGGCGCGGTTGTCGGCCCGGGCCAGCCAGCCCCCCGCGACCCCCGCCACCAGGGCCAGCGGCAGACCGACCCGCAGCAGCTTGCGGAAGGCCGGGGTCAGCATCAGGCGCTGGTAGCGGTAATGCCAGCGCGAGGGGGCGGGATCGCGTTTCAGCGGTTGCACGCGGCGTCCTCCACCATCCAGGCGCAAAGCCGGGGAAAGGTCAGGCCGCATTGCGCCGCCTGTTCCGGCGCCAGCGAGGTCGGCGTCATGCCCGGCTGGGTATTCGTTTCCAGCAGGATCAACCCGTCGAGGCCGCGGCCCTCGTCCCAGCGGAAATCGGTGCGCGACAGGCCACGCAGGCCCAGGGCGTCATGGGCCCTCAGCGCGTACTCCATGCAGGCGTCGAAGATGTCGGGGGGGATTTCGGCCGGCACCACGTGGCGCGATCCGCCCTCGGCATATTTGGCGTGGTAGTCATACCAGCCGTCGGTGAGGATGTCGGTCACGGTCAGCGCCCGGTCACCCAGCACGGTGGTGGTCAGTTCGCGCCCCGGGGCGTAGGTTTCGACCATCAGGATGTCGGGCAGGTCGGGGGCCAGGGTCGGCGGGCCGTTGGCGGCCTCGGTCACGATATGGACCCCGACGGAGGAGCCTTCGTTGTAAGGCTTGACGACATAGGGCGGCGGCATCACGTGGCGCGCCTCGATGTCGGCGCGACGGGCCAGGACACTGTCGATCGTCGGCAGGCCCGCATCGCGGTAGACCTGCTTGGTCTTCTGCTTGTCCATGGCCAGCGCCGAGGCCAGCACCCCGGAATGGGTATAGGGCAGGTGCAGCCATTCCAGCAGGCCCTGGACGCAGCCATCCTCGCCCCAGCGGCCGTGCAGCGCGTTGAAGACGACATCGGGGGCGGCGGATTTCAGGTCTTCGGCCAGGGTCGGGCCGGCATCGATCTCGGTCACGGCATAGCCGGCCGTGCGCAGCGCCGCGGCGCATTCACGCCCCGAGGACAGCGAAACCTCTCGTTCCGCCGAGGGGCCGCCCATAAGGACGGCGACCTTCCGTGGTGCCCTGCTCGACACGCCTGCCTGCCTCTGTTGCGGAGGGTTTCGACCGATCCGCGCCTCGTTACCGCTGCCCCGGCCTCTCGGGGCGTGGCCGGTTGTCCGGCCGTTTGTCACCGCCGGTTGTCCGGCGTTATTCGGGGCTGGCCTCCGGTGCCGGATCGCCCACCCGCATGATTTCCCATTCTAGCGTGATGCCGCTTGAATCGTAAACCTTTTTCCTGACCAATTCGCCAAGCTGTTCAAGCTCGGCCGCGGTCGCGCCACCGGCATTGGTCAGGAAGTTGGGGTGCTTTTCGTTCATCACCGCCCCGCCCAGCCTTGCGCCGCGCAGGCCGGCCTTGTCGATCACCGACCAGGCCTTCAACTCGTGGCTGTCCCCCGCGGCCCCGGTCGAGCTGTAACCGGCGGGGTTGCGGAAGGTGGAGCCGGCGGTGCGGTCCTTCGTGGGCTGGGTGGCGTCGCGCTTGGCCAGCTGCTCCTCCATCCGCGCGGCCAGGTCGGCCGGGTCGCCGGCGGGGGCGTCGAACATCGCCTCGACGATCACCGCGCCTTCGGGCAGGCGGCTGGAACGGTAGGCCAGGTGCAGCTCATCCGCTTGCAGCGTCTTCGCCGTGCCGTCGCGCCCGATCACCCGCACCGCGCGCAGTTGATCGGCGACATAGCTGCCATAGCAGCCTGCATTCATCCGCACAGCGCCGCCGATCGCGCCGGGAATGGTGCGCAAAAAGGTCAGGTCGCGGCCCGCCTCGGCGGCGCGGCGCGCGACATGGGCATCCAGCGCGGCGGCCCCGGCACGCAGGGTCGCGCCGTCCACCTCGATCCCGTTGAAGCCGCGGCCCAGCCGGATCACCACGCCGCGGATCCCGCCATCGCGCACGATCAGGTTGGAGCCGACGCCCATCGGGAACACCGGCACATCGGGCGGCAGGGCGGCCAGGAAGGCGGCCAGATCGGCCTCGTCGGCGGGCTGGAACAGCACATCCGCCGGCCCGCCCACGCGCAGCCAGGTCAGATCGGCCAGCGGGCGATCCCGGGTCAGGGTGCCGCGCACCGGCGGCAGGGGAAGATCGGGGCTCATGCCGCGCTCTTACGCGCTGGGGCCGGAACGCTCAAGCCGACAGGTGCGAGGCGTCAGAGCGCGGCGGCGGTGCCGCGGATCAGGGCCACGATCATCAGGACCGACACCGCGACCCAGCCCCATTTGACCAGGCCGGGCAGCGTGTCGCGCAGCCGCGCCTCGGGGCCGGACAATTGTGCGGTGACGCCGGCGATCGCGGCGGCCAGGCTGCAGGCCAGATAGGCCACCAGGCTGCGCGGGCCGGTGGTGTCGCCCAGATAGGCCTCCCACAGGGTCCAGAGACCGGCGGCAAGCGCCGGCAGGGTCAGGGCAAGCGCGATCCGGTCGCGCGGAGACAGGTCTTTCGCAAAGGTCATGGGGGCAGTCTGCCCCGGAAATCTGGCGAAATGACGGCGGATCAGCGCCCCAGGCGTCGCCGGATCCAGCGCGCCAGGTAGATCACCGGCCAGCGCAGGATGCTCATCCCCGCCACCAGCGCCAGGATCGCGGCCAGCGGCCCGGTCTCGACCGCCAGCCAGACCAGCAGCGGCACGCCCAGCGCGATCAGCACATAGGCCCGGCGCCAATGGTTGTCGCGGCTGGGCAGCAGGCCCAGCAGATTGGCCAGGATGATCCAGCCGAAGGCGGCAATCAGCGACGGGGTCATCGGGGCCGCTCTGGCCGCCGGCCCCGGGCGCGGGCCCAGAAATAGGCCAGCGGACGGCGGAACATCGACCCGAAAGCGAAAAGCGCCAGCGCCGAGAGCCACCAGCCATGCACCGCCCCCAGCCAGAGGATCAGCACCGGCGCCGCGATCAGCAAGGTGATCCCGGGCGCGTATTGCAGCCGCATCGGCAACAGGGCCGTCAGGGTCCCGGCCAGAACCCAGCCGATCGAAAGCCAGACCGGAAGGCTCATGCCATGCCCCCGGGCCTGGTCGCCGATGCGGCGATGGCCGGAAAGGGTCCGATCCGGAGCACCCGGATCGGCACGGCCCCGACCACGCCAGGACGGTCACGGGTGCCGTGCAGGTCCGGGTCGATGCGGCGTGTCAGGGTGTCGGGCATCGCGTGCTTAGAACGGTAGGCGAAAGATCAGCCGCCGGAGCGGGCCGACCCCCGCGACCAGCGCCGCCAGCCCGCCCAGCGCGACAGACGCCTCGGTCGGGGCGGTTTGCGCATGAAGCAGCAGCAGCGCGGCCAGGGCCAGGGAAAAGGCCAGGATGAACCGACGCAGCACCCGGATCAGCGCCAGGACCGACACCAGCACCACCGCGCCGGCGATCAGCACCGGCAGGGGTGCGGATTGCAGCATGTCGGTCAGGGCGGTCATCGGCATCTCCTGTCGTGGCGGCCGCGGCTAGCCTTTCAGCTTTTCCGGCAGCGCATTGGCCCAGGCGCTGATCGTGCCGGCGCCGAGGCAGACCACCATGTCGCCCGCCTTGGCCTGTTCGCGGACCAGCCGCGCGAGGTCGTCCAGGTCGTGGATCGCCCGTGCATGGCGATGCCCGGCGCGGATCAGGCCGGCGACCAGGTCATCGCGGCTGGCGCCGGCGATCGGCTCTTCTCCGGCGGCGAACACCTCGGCGATGGCGACGACGTCGGCCTCGTTGAAGCAATTGCAGAATTCGGTGAACAGGGAATGAAGCCGGGTATAGCGATGCGGCTGGTGCACGGCGATGACGCGGCCGCCCTCGTCGCCGATCGCCTGGCGCGCGGCGCGCAGCACGGCGGCGATTTCGGTCGGGTGGTGGCCGTAATCGTCGATGATCGTCACCCCGTCCACGTCGGCCACATGGGTGAAGCGGCGGTTGACCCCGCCGAAAGCGGCAAGCGCGGCGCGGATCTCGGCCCGTTTCATGCCCAGGTGGCGCGCGACGGCCACGGCGGACAAGGCGTTCGACACGTTGTGATCGCCCGGCATCGGCAGCGAACAGCCCTCGATCATCCGCCCTTCGGCCTGCAGCGCGACATCGAAATGCGCCACGCCCTTTTCGTAGCGCAGGTTCACCGCCCGCACATCGGCCTGGGCGTTGAAGCCATAGGTGACGACGCGGCGGTCGGTGATCTTGCCGACCAGGGCCTGCACGTCGCTGTCATCGGTGCAGCACACGGCCAGGCCGTAGAACGGGATGTTCGAGACGAAGTCGTAGAACCCCTGGTGCAGGGCCGCTTCGGTGCCCCAATGCTCCATGTGTTCGGGGTCGATATTGGTGACGATGGCGATGGTCGCGGGCAGCCGGTTGAAGGTGCCGTCGCTTTCGTCGGCCTCGACCACCATCCATTCGCCCTGCCCCACCCGGGCGTTCGACCCATAGGCGTGGATGATGCCGCCATTGACCACGGTCGGGTCGAACTTGCCCGCATCCAGCAGCGCCGAGACCATGGTGGTGGTCGTGGTCTTGCCATGGGTGCCGGCGACGGCGACGTTGGATTTCAGCCGCATCAGCTCGGCCAGCATCTCGGCCCGGCGCACCACCGGCAGGCCGCGGCGGCGGGCCTCGTCCAGTTCGGGATTGCCGGGCTTGATCGCGCTCGAGATCACCACGACTTCGGCACCCTCCAGGTTCTCGGCCCGCTGGCCTTCGAAAACCAGCGCGCCGAGGGTCTTGAGCCGGTCGGTGATCTTCGACGCCTTGAGGTCCGAACCCTGCACCACATAGCCGTGATTGAGCAGCACCTCGGCGATGCCGGACATGCCGATGCCGCCGATGCCGACAAAGTGGATCGCGCCGACATCGAGCGGGAGTTTGGTGGCTGCATTCATGAGCGGGCTTCCGTCCATCATTGGGTCCGGCCTCCTATCGCCAGTTCTTCGACCAGTGCAACCAATCTGTCGGTCGCGTCGGGATGTCCCTGCGCCAGCGCCGCCCGGGCCATCGCCAGCGCCCCGTCGGGATCGGACAGGATCAGGGCGATGGTGTCGGACAGGGCATCGACATGGAACTTGCCTTCGGGGATCAGCACCGCGGCGCCGGCATCGACCAGGCCACGGGCATTCGCGGTCTGGTGATCGGCGGCGGCGGCGGCATAGGGCACCAGGATCGCGGGCCGGCCGATGATGCTCAGATCCGCCACGGTCGAGGCGCCGGAGCGGGCGATGACCAGCTGCGCCTCGGTCAGCCGTTGCGGCACGTCGTTGAAAAAGTTGCGGACCTCGGCCGGGATGCCTTCCTCGGCATAATAGGTGGCGACACGGTCCAGGTCCTCGTCCCGGGCCTGGTGGCTGACGCGGATGTTGCGGCGCAGCTCGGATGGCAGGCCGACGATCGCCGGCGGGACCACGTCGGACAGGATCCGCGCGCCCTGGCTGCCGCCCATCACCAGGATCGACATCGGGTAGTCGCCGGGCGCGATATAGGGCGCGCCGGCCCGGTCGGCGATGGCGCCGCGCACCGGATTGCCGACCGGCTCGGCGCTCACCCCGTCGGGCAGGACCGTGGGCCAGGTGCCGCAGGCGACCTTGTGAACCCGCCGGGCGAAGACCTGGTTGACCCGGCCCAGCACGCCGTTCTGTTCGTGGATCATCCGCGGCAGGCGCATCAGCGTGGCCGCCGCCAGCGCTGGAATCGTCGGATACCCGCCGAAGCCGACCACGACCGCCGGCCGGTCGCGGCGGAAATTCACCCAGGCGCCCAGAACCCCGCCCAGGATGCGGAACGGAACCGCCAGCCTGGCCAGGATCCCGCCGCGGGCGAAGGTCGCCGATTTCACCTGTTCGATCTCGACCACATGGGGAAAGGCCCCGGTATAGCGGGCGCCGCGCGCATCGGTCGACAGCTTCACCCGCCAGCCCTTGCGCAGCATCGCCTCGGCCAGGGCCTGGGCCGGGAACATGTGTCCGCCGGTGCCGCCCGCGGCGATGACCATGAGGGGGCCGCTGCTGTTCATCCGCCCCGTCCCCGCGACAGCAGCACGTCGCCGATCTGGCCCTGCGGCCGGGTCCGGGTAAAGGCCAGAAGCATGCCCACGGCGATGCCGCTGGCGATCACCGACGAGCCGCCATAGGACACGAAGGGCAGCGTCATGCCCTTGGCCGGCAACAGCCGAACGGCCACGCCCATGTTGATCATCGCCTGAACCCCCAGCATCGCCGCCAGACCGGTGCCGGCCAGGCGGATGAAGGGGTCGCGCTCTTTCATCAGCCGCAGCAGGGATCGCACGACGATGGTGGCGAACAGAACGATGATCGCCAGCACCATCACCAGGCCGTATTCCTCGGCCGCGACGGCGATGATGAAATCGGTATGGGCATCGGGCAGAGACCATTTCACCTGGCCTTCGCCGACACCGACACCGAAGAAGCCGCCTTCGCGGATCGCGTTGGTGGCATAGCCCAGCTGGGTGGTCGGATCGACATCGGGCGACAGGAAGCCGTCGATACGGCGGGCGAAATGTTCCGAGCTGTTATAGGCCACGGTGCCGCCCAGCACCGCCAGCCCGGCGATGCCGATCAGCAGGATCATCGGCGCCCCGGCGACGAAATACATCACCGCCCAGCCGAACAGGATCAGCGCGGCCTGGCCGAAATCCGGCTGGATCGCCAGCAGCGCCACGATCAGCACGGCCAGGGTCAGCGACCAGGCCTTGCCCGGCGGGCCGCCGATATCCTCGGACGCGGCCATCAGCCAGGCGGCGACCACGACGAAGCCGGGCTTGAGGAATTCCGACGGCTGGACCGAAGCGAAGCCCAGCGAATACCACCGCACCGCGCCCTTGCCGAAATCGGTGCCCAGGAAGGGCAGCCCGAACATGGCGATGAAGGCGCCCAGAAAGCCCAGCACCGCCAGGCGCCGCACGGTCTGCGGCGGCAGGGTGGACAGGACGAACAGGGTCATCAGGGCAAGCGCGCCGAACTGGGCCTGGCGCTGGACGTAATAGAACGGCTCCAGCCCGTTCTTGGCCGCCAGCGGCGGCGAAGCGGCCAGCCCCAGCAGCATGCCGATGCCGAACAGCCCCAGGATGCAGGACAGGGTCCATTTGTCGACCGTCCGCCACCAACGGGGAAGCACCGGATCGCCGACCTGCGCCGGGATCGCCCCATGGACCATTTCCGTCATGGATCTACCGCCAATCTGCCTCTCGTACCGCCCGTTTTCCGGGTCTGATGGGCAAAGTCTAACGCCAAGGCGGCGGCGATGCCAGAGAAATGGGGCCTTTGCCGGGGCGTTTCTTATATAGTCTTTCACTTATATAACGAATCAGCTATAAAGAGCGCATGACAGACCCGCTCGACCCCCTTCTCGGCGCCCTGGCCGATCCGACCCGGCGCCGCATCCTGGCCCGGCTGGCGCTTGGCGAGGCCACGGTGAACGATCTGACCGACGCCTTGCCGATCAGCCAGCCTGCCGTATCGCGCCACCTGCGCATCCTGACCGAGGCCGGGCTGGTCGAACGCTCGGCCCGGGCCCAGCAGCGCCCGGCCCGGCTGGTGCCCGGGGCGCTGAAACCGGTCGAGGATTGGGCGATGTCCCTGCGCGACACCTATGAGACCCGCTTTGCCCAGCTCGACCGGGTGCTGGCGGCGATGCCCGATGACCCCGATGCAGACACCCCCGATACGGAGACCTGACATGCCCCTGCCCTTTTCGCTTGAACAGACCGGCCCGACCACGCTGCTGGTAAAACGCGGCTTCGCCGCGCCCCCCGCCAGGGTCTGGCGCGCGATGACCGACCCCGCGCTGGTCCTGCAATGGATGGGCATGCCCGACCATCCGATCACCAAGGCCGAAATCGACCTGCGCGAAGGGGGGGCCTATCGCTATGAATGGCGGATGCCCGAAGGCGGGATCATCGGCGTCAGCGGCACGTTCCGTGTTCTCGAACAGCCCGGCAAGATCGTCCAAACCGAGCTGTTCGACGAGGACTGGACCGATGGCGAAACCGTCGTCACCACCCTGCTGGAACCGGTCGAGGCCGGCACCCGGGCGAGCGTCACGATCGAATACCGGTCCGAACAGGGCCTGCACATGGCGCTGCAAAGCGGCATGGATGAAGGGATGTCGAGCACCTATGACCAGCTTGACGCGCTGCTGGCCAGCTGATCAACTCTTGCGTCCGGCCGCGCGCCGGGGCAGGCCCGGCCCATGGATGTCACGACCCTGATCCTTGGCGCCGGCGCGGCCGGGCTTTACTGCGCGGCCCATGCCGGGCCGGGCACGCTGGTGGTGGACCATGCCAGGGCGCCGGGCGAGAAAATCCGCATCTCGGGCGGGGGTCGGTGCAATTTCACCAACCTGCACTGCGCGCCCGAGGCCTTCGTTTCGGAGAACCCGCATTTCTGCAAATCCGCCCTGGCGCGGCATACGCAATGGAATTTCCTCGACCTGGTGACCCGGCACCGGATCGCCTGGCACGAAAAGACCCTGGGCCAGCTGTTCTGCGACACCTCGGCCCGGCAGATCATCGACATGCTGCTGGCCGAATGCCGTGCCGCGGGCGCCGGATTGTGGCTGAATACCCAGGTCGGCGAGATCGACCATGACGGCAGCCGTTTCACCGTGACGCTGGAGCGCGAGGGCCGCCGGCGGGTGGTGCGCGCGGCGGCGCTGGTGGTCGCCACCGGCGGCAAGTCGATCCCCGGGATGGGGGCGACCGGCCTGGCCTATGACATCGCCGCGCGCTTCGGCCTGGCGGTGACGCCGACCCGGGCCGGGCTGGTGCCCTTCACCTTCGACAAGGGGCGCTTTGCGGCGCTGGCCGGCGTGTCGCTTCCGGTGCGGGCGCGGGCGGCGCGGGGCCCGGCTTTCGACGAGGCGCTGCTGTTCACCCATCGCGGGCTGTCGGGCCCGGCGCTGTTGCAGGTGTCGAATTACTGGACCGAGGGCGCGCCGGTCAGCCTGGATCTGGCCCCGGGCGCGGCCCTGTTCGACGCCTTGCGCGCGGCCCGGCACAAGGCCGGGCGTAAGGCGCTGCGCACCCATCTGGGCCATCGGCTGCCCGACCGGCTGGTGGCCTTCCTGGGCGAAACGCTTGACCTGTCCGGCAACCTGGCCGATTGCAGCGACGCCCGGCTACACAGCCTGGCCGAGGCGCTGCAGGGCTGGCAGGTGACACCGACCGGGACCGAAGGCTACCGCACCGCCGAGGTCACCCTGGGCGGCGTCGCCACCGACGGGCTGTCGTCGAAGACGATGCAGGCCAAGGCGGTTGCGGGGCTCTATTTCATCGGCGAAGGCGTCGACGTGACCGGCTGGCTGGGCGGCTACAATTTCCAATGGGCCTGGAGCAGCGCCCATGCCGCGGCAATGGATCTGCGGCGGCGCGGGCCGGGCTGACGCCCGGCCAATGGCGGGGGCGGTCACAGGTCCAGAAGCACCGCCAGCAGGATCACCGCCACCAGCCCCCAGACCGCATAGCTGATCCAGGACAGGCGCCGGTCCAGCGGCCGTTCCTCGACCGCAAAGGGCAGATGCGGCAGGGGGTTGGCCCAGGGGTTGAGGCTGAATTGCCAGCTGGCCTCGGCGGTCGACAGCATCAGCACCCGGGTCCGGCCCAGCGGGCTGGGACCGGTCCAGACCACGGCGCCGGTGATCTGATCGAAGGGGATCGTCCAGTCGCCGCAGGTGGCGCGGTCGGGCCGGATCCGCAGGATGCCCCGGCGCGCTGTTGCCCAATTCCGGGACAGGCCGGGCGGCTGCGGCACCTCAAGGCGGATCGCCTTGACCGCGCACCAATACAGCGGTTTCGCCCCGCTCAACACGGCAGTTTCGCCACCTGGGCCGCGAAATCCTCGCCGCGTTTCTCGAAATTGTCGTATTGGTCGAAACTGGCCGCCGCCGGGGCCAGCAGGACCGTATCGCCGGGCTCGGCCTCGGCCGCGGCGCGGGCCACGGCCGTGCCCATGTCGGTGCAGATCTCGGCCTCGACCCCCTTGAGCTTCATGGCGAAAGACGCCGCCTCGCGGCCGATCACATAGGCCTTGACCACCGATCCGGCGGCCGCGGCCAGCCCGTCCAGCCCGCCCTCCTTCTCCAGCCCGCCACAGATCCAGCGGATGCGGTCGAAGGCCGACAGCGCCTTGGCGGCGGCATCCACATTGGTCGCCTTGCTGTCGTTGACATAGGCCACGCCGCCGATCTCGGCGATCCGCTGCGACCGGTGCGGCAGGCCGGCAAAGCTCTGGAAGGCGCCTTCGATCACCCGGGGCGCCACCCCCAAAGCGCGGGCGGCGGCATAGGCGGCGCAGGCATTCTGATGGTTGTGCTGCCCCGGCAGGCCGGGCATCGCGCGCAGGTCGATGCTGGCGACCTGCCGACCCTTGCGGGTCTCCGACAGGAACCCCTTGCGGGCAAAGACCTGCCAGCCCGGCCCGGTCAGCTTCGAGGTGGCGATCCGGATCACCCGGTCATCGCCCGGACCCTGGGCCAGCTGGTTGGCCAGGAACCGGCCCTCGACCTCGTCGACGCCGATCACTGCGCGGTCCGGCCCGCCTTCGGAAAACAGCCGCCGCTTGGCCGCGAAATAGCCCCCCGGGCCGCCGTGCCGGTCCAGGTGATCGGGCGACAGGTTGGTGAAGACGGCCACGTCCGGGGTCAGCGCCCGGGCCAGTTCGGTCTGATACGAACTCAGCTCCAGCACGATGACCTCGCCATCCACGGGCGGGTCGAGGTCGAGCACGCCGCGGCCGATGTTGCCGGCCAGCTGGGCGGGCTTGTCGGCACTGCGCAGCACATGGTGCAACAGGGCCGATGTGGTGGATTTTCCATTCGATCCGGTGATCGCCACCACCCGGGGCGGGCTGTCGAAATCGACCCAATCGCCCGAGCCGAGCGAGCGGAAGAACAGCCCGATATCATTGTCCACCGGCACCCCGGCAACCAGGGCGGCGGCGATCGCGGGATGCGGTTCGGGAAACAGATGCGCAATCCCCGGAGAGGTGATCAGCGCGGCGACATCGTCCAAGGCCCCGGCCCGGGTCAGGTTGCGCAGGGTGGCGCCGGCCCCAAGGGCACGGGCCTCGGCCTCGGGTCCGTCATCCCAGGCGACGACCTGCGCGCCGCCGGCACGCAGGGCGGCGACACTGGCCAGGCCCGACCGGCCCAGCCCCAGAACCGCGACCACCTGTCCCTCGACACCTGCAACCGGAATCATCACCCGCCCTTCCCTGGCCCCTGCAGCGCCAGAGTGCCGGGCGCGGCGGTGGGGCGCAAGGGATCGGTGAACCGGGCGTTGCCGACCGGCCCGCGCCACCGGCAACGCGCCCCCGGCGGCCACCCACGCCCGAGGAGGAGGCCGCAGGGCCGACGACGAGACATCCTGCGCGCCGCAGGCGCTCAATGCGGCGACAGGCGATTCAGCGGACCTTCAGGGTCGCCAGCCCGATCAGCGCCAGGATCAGCGCGATGATCCAGAACCGGATCACGATCTGCGGCTCGGCCCAGCCCTTCTTTTCGTAGTGGTGATGGATCGGCGCCATCAGGAAGACCCGCTTGCCGGTGCGCTTGTAATAGAACACCTGGATGATCACCGACAGCGCCTCGACCACGAACAGACCGCCGACCACGGCCAGCACGATCTCGTGCTTGGAGGCCACGGCGATGGCGCCCAGCGCACCGCCCAGGGCCAGGGACCCGGTGTCGCCCATGAAGACCGCCGCGGGCGGGGCGTTGTACCACAGGAATCCCAGGCCCCCGCCGATCAGCCCGGCGGTAAAGACCATCAGTTCGCCCGTGCCGGGGACGTAGTGCAGGCCCAGCTCTTCGGTGAAATCGACCCGGCCCACGACATAGGCGATCACCCCCAGCGTGCCGGCGGCGATCATCACCGGCATGATCGCCAACCCATCCAGCCCGTCGGTCAGGTTCACCGCATTGGCCGCGCCCACGATCACGATCATGGCGAAGGGAAGGAACAGGATCCCCAGCGGCAGCAGCAATTCCTTGAAGATCGGGAACGCCAGCTGGCCGGCCAGGTCTTCGGGATGCACCGCCCAGGCCCAGTAGCCGGCGATCAGCGCAATCACGAACCCCAGGCCCAGCCGCAGCTTGCCCGACACGCCGGCGGTGGTCTGTTTCTTGACCTTGGCATAATCGTCGGCAAAGCCGATCAGCCCGTAGCCCAGGGTCACGAACAGCACCATCCAGACGAAATGGTTGTCCCAGCGGGCCCAGAGCAGGGTCGAGGTCAGCAGCGCGCCGACGATCAGCAGCCCGCCCATGGTGGGTGTTCCGGCCTTGGCGATATGGCCCTCGGGGCCGTCTTCGCGGATCGGCTGGCCCTTGCCCTGACGGGCGCGCAGCACCCGGATCAGGCGCGGACCGAAGACGAAGCCGAAGGTGAGCGCGGTAAAGAACGCGCCCCCGGCCCGCACGGTGATGTAGTTGAACAGGTTGAAGACATCACCGCCATCGGACAGGGCGGTCAACCAATAGAGCATCGTTACACGTCCCCTCTGTGACGGGCGTCCGGATGCCCCAGTTTGCGGATCGCGTCAACGACAAGGCTGATGCGCGAACCTTTCGATCCCTTGACCAGCACCACGTCGCCGGTATCGACCAGCCGGCTTGCACTGGCGGCAAGCCGGTCTGCGGTCTTTTCCCAATGGCCGCGCTGGCGTTCGGGCAGCGCCTCCCACAGGGCGCGCATCCGCGGCCCGGCGGCATGGACCAGGTCGGCCCGGGCCAGGGCCGGGTCGGCGGCAAGGCCGGCATGCAGCGCCGCCTCGCCCTCGCCCAGTTCCAGCATGTCGCCCAGGATCGCGACCCGGCGGCCCTTGACGACCCGCCCGACATCGTCGGTCGGCGTGATCGAGGCCAGCACCTCGAAGGCGGCGGCCATCGAGGTCGGGTTGGCATTGAAGGCGTCGTCGATCAGCTTCAGGCTTTCGCCCTCGTTGGCGGGGTCGGTCACGACCTCTTCGACCGTGCCGCGGCCCGGCGGCGGCGCCCATTTGCCCAGGTCCATCAGCCCCCGCGCCCGGTCGGCGCCAAGCGCGGCGGCGGCGGCGATCACGCCCAGCGCGTTCGTGGCGAAATGACGACCGGGGCTCGAGATCTTCATCAGGAAGGGCGTGCGCCAGGCCCGGGCCCGGGCGACGGTCGCGCCCTCGGCCAGATCGACGCTGAGCAGACGATGATGGCAGGCCGGGCGGGTGCCGAAGCTGACGATCCGCCGGGCGGCGACGGCCCGCGCCGCCGCGCGCAGGATCGGCGCCTGGTCGACGTCGCCGTTGACGATCGCGGTGCCGCCCGGCTCCAGCCCCTCGAAGATCGAGGCCTTTTCGCGGGCGATCCCGTCCAGGTCGTCGAAGGCCTCCAGATGGGCGGCGGCGATGGTGGTGATCAGCGCCACATGCGGCCGGGCCTGACGGGCCAGCGGGGCGATTTCGCCGGGACGGTTCATGCCGATCTCGATCACCGCGTAATCGGCATCCGCCGGCAGCCGCGCCAGGGTCAGCGGCACCCCCCAATGGTTGTTGTAGCTGGCCTCGGCGGCGTGGGTTCTGCCCTGCCCGGCCAGCACGATGCGCAGCATCTCCTTGGCCGAGGTCTTGCCCACCGAGCCGGTGATGGCGACAACCCGGGCCCTGCTGCGGGCACGACCGGCGCGGCCCAGATCCTCGAGCGCGGTCTGCACGTCATCGACCAGCAGCAGCGGCGCGTCGGGTGCGACGCCCTCGGGAATGCGGCAGACCAGCGCGGCGGCGGCGCCGTCGGCCAGCGCCTGGGCCACGAAATCATGCCCGTCGCGGGCGGCCTTGAGGGCCACGAACAGATCGCCCGGCACCAGGCTGCGGGTGTCGATCGACACGCCCGTCGCGGTCCAGTCGGCGGTGGCGCGCCCGCCGGTGGCGGCGGCGGCCTCGGCCGAGGTCCACAGCCCGCCGCTCACAGCCGGCCATCCAGGGCGGCGACGGCGATCGAGGCCTGTTCGGCATCGTCGAAGGGCAGGATGTCCTGGCCGACGATCTGGCCGGTTTCATGCCCCTTGCCAAGGATCATCAACGCGTCGCCCGGCTGCAGCGCGTCGACCCCGCGCAGGATCGCCTCGGCCCGGTCGGGCACTTCGGTGGCATCGGGGCAGCCCAGCATCACCGCCTGGCGGATCACCGCCGGATCCTCGGTGCGCGGATTGTCGTCGGTGACGATCACCAGGTCGGCCTCGCGCGCCGCGGCCTCGCCCATCAGCGGCCGTTTGGTGGCGTCGCGGTCGCCGCCGGCGCCGACGATGGCGATCAGCCGGCCCAGCACATGGGGTTTCATCGCCCGCAGCACGGTCTGCACCGCGTCGGGCGTATGGGCGTAATCGACAAAGATCGCCGCGCCGTTGTCGCGGCTGGCGGCCAGCTGCATCCGGCCGCGCACGGTGCTCAGCTGCGGCAGGGCGCCGAACACATCGTCCGGATCGCAGCCGCCGGCGATGGCGAGGCCCGCCGCGACCAGCACGTTGGAGGCCTGGAAGCCGCCGATCAGCCCCAGCCGGGACAGGAAGGTCCGGCCCTGCCAGGAATAGCGCAGTTCCTGTCCGGTGCCGTCATAGCGCTGGCCCAGCAGGCGCAGGCGGGCGGCCTCGTGACTGCCGGTGCCGATCACCTCGTGGCCCTTGCGTTCGGCGATCTGGGCGACCTCCATCCCCTTGGGATCGTCGAGGTTGACCACCGCCACGCCCTCGTCCGGCAGCAGCCGGGTAAAGAGGCCCATCTTGGCGTCGTAATAGGCCTCCAGCGTGTGGTGGTAATCCAGGTGATCCTGGCTGAAATTGGTGAAACCCGCCGCCGCCAGCACGATCCCGTCCAGCCGCCGCTGGTCCAGCCCGTGCGACGAGGCCTCCATCGCCACATGGGTGATCCCCTCGGCCCGGGCCTGGGCCAGCACCCGGTGCAGGGTGATCGGTTCCGGCGTGGTGTGGCGCAGCGGGTGGGTCCAGGCGCCTTCGACCCCGGTGGTGCCCAGATTGACCGCATCAAGGTCCAGTTCGGTCCAGATCTGGCGGCAGAAGGTGCTGACCGAGGTCTTGCCGTTGGTGCCGGTCACCGCGACGACGGTTTCGGGATGGGCCCCGAACCAGAGCGCGGCGCTATGGGCCAGGGCCTCGCGCGGGTCCTCGGCGATGACCAGCGCGGCGTCGTGGGCGTCCAGCGCGTCGCGGGCCAGATTTGCGCCCTCGGCATCGGTCAGGATCGCGCCGGCCCCGGCCTGCAAGGCGGCCTCGATGAAGGTCGCGCCATGCACCCGGCTGCCCGGAAGGGCGAAGAACAGCGTGCCGGCACGCACCTGGCGGCTGTCGACGGCCAGGCCGGTGACCCGCGCCTCGCGCCCGCCCAGCGCGGTCAGCCCCAGCGCCGATAGCGCGGTTGTCGATGATGTGCCCATGAGCCGCGCCCCGTTTGCCAGTTGGCCCCCGCGCGGGGCCTCTATTCGTTGGAGGTCAGTGTTACACCCGAGGGCCGGAGGGTTTCAACGTCCGGCCGCATGCCCAGAAGCGGCGCGATCCGGCGGATCATCTCGGCGGCGACCGGCACCGCGGTCCAGCCGGCGGTGCGGCGGGTTTCGTCCAGGGCGAAGACCGACGGTTCATCCAGCGTCACGATCAGCACATAGCGCGGATCATTGGCCGGAAAGACGCTGGCGAAGGTGGCGATGGTGCGGTCTTCGTAATAGCCGCCCTGGGGCCGGGGCTTGTCGGCGGTGCCGGTCTTGCCGCCCACGTGATAGCCCTCGACCTCGGCGAAGCTGGCGGTGCCGCCGGCGACGACCTCGCGCAGCATGTCCAGAACCTGGACCGACGCGCGCGCATCCATCACCCGTTCGCCCTGTTGCGGCCGGTCCTGGCGCAGCAGCGTCGGCCGGATCCGGGTGCCGCCATTGACCAGGCTGGCATAGGCCGCGGCCAGGTGGACCGGGCTGGAGGACAGCCCGTGGCCATAGGAAATCGTCATGGTCGAAATCTCGGACCAGTTCGGCGGCAGCAGCGGCCGGCCGGTCGGGGCCTCGATCATTTCCAGCGGCGTCGGCTCCAGAAAGCCGAGCCGGTCCAGAAAGTCGCGCTGCCGGTCGGCGCCGATCATCATCGCGATGCGGGCGGTGCCGATGTTGGAGCTTTTGACGATCACGTCGGTGACGCTGAGTTCGGGCCCGTAGTTGCGGAAGTCGCGGATCCGGAACCGGCCCCAGGTCAGCGGGCCGCTCGTGTCGATCATGGTCGCGGGGTTGATCAGGCCCAGTTCCAGCGCCTGGGCGACGGCGAAGGGCTTGAAGACGCTGCCCAATTCATAAACACCCTGCACCGCGCGGTTGAACAGCGGGCTGTCGGACTGGTCGCCCTCGGTCAGCACCCGGGGGCGGTCGTTGGGATCGAAATCGGGCAAGGACGCCATGGCGATGATCTCGCCGGTATGGATGTCCATCAGCACCGAAGAGGCGCCCTTGGCGCTCATCAGCATAATGCCGCCTTCAAGCACCCGTTCGGTCGCCGCCTGCACGGTAAGGTCGATCGACAGCTGCAGCGGGCGGCCTTCGTTGGCCGGATCGCGCAGCAGGTCGTCGAAGAATTTCTCGACCCCCGCGACGCCGATCACCTCGGCCGCGTTCACATCCTCGCGGCCATAGGAGGCGCCGCCCAGGATATGCGCGGCCACCGGGCCGTTGGGATAGAGCCGCATTTCGCGCGGGCCGAAATAAAGGCCCGGTTCGCCGATATCGTGGACCGCCTGCATCTGTTCGGGGCTGACCTCGCGGCGCAGCCAGACAAAGCGGCGGGTGCCGGTGAAATCCTCGGTCAGCCTGTCGGCATCGAGTTCGGGAAAGATCGCCGCCAGTTCGGCCGCGGCGCGGCGCGGTTCGACCATTTCGTGGGGATGGGCATACAGGCTGTAGGTGGCCATGTTGGTGGCCAGGATGCGCCCGTTGCGGTCGACGATGTCGGCGCGCTGACCGATGATCGGGTTGCCGATGGCGACGGCGCGGGGTTCCTCGGGTTCCGAGGCGGCCAGCATCGCCCAGCGGCCGCCGATCACGGTGAAGGCGGCAAAGAACATCAGCCCAAGAACCAGCAGGCGCCCTTCGGCGCGTTGCCGGGCGCGGTCACGGTCGGCCTCATGGCGCAGGCGCTTGTTCTCGGCCTCGATCGCGTCGGGATTCTGGCCGGTGTCCCGGGCGCGCAGGATACGGGCGAGCGGGCGAAGGGGGGTGCGCATTCTCAGAGCGGCTCCATTCCGGCGTTGTCGGAGGACAGTTCGATCGGTTCGGTGATCGCCGGCAGCGGCAGCGGCGGATAGGCGATCTGTTCGATCCGGCCGAAGGCTTCGGGCATGATCGGCAACAGGCCCAGCCGGTCGAAATTCAGTTCGGCCAGGTCGAGCAGCCGATCGGGGCGGTTCAGATAGGCCCATTCGGCGCGCAGCACCGCCAGCCGTTCATGGGCCGCGCCGATCTGCGAATGCAGGGCGCGGGTCTGCTTGATCGCGGCCTGGGTCCTGTAATTCTCGGTATAGGCCCAGAAGGCCAGGCCGATCACCACCATGGCGGAAACGATATAAAGGATCGTGCGCATCACGTCTGTCCCTTGAGCCTGGGCATGCCGATCGCCGCACGGTCGACCGGCGCGGCGGGCGCATCGGTGCGCCGGGCCACGCGCAGCTTGGCGGACCGGGCCCGCGGATTGGCTGCCACTTCGGTCTCCGAAGGGGCGGTCGCCTTGCGGGTCGGCACCTCGAAGGCCGGTTTTTCCCGTTCGATATCCGGGGCGTAGCGGTTCGTCGTCGCCAAGCCGCCCGAGCGCGCCTGCAAGAACCGCTTGACCATCCGGTCCTCGACCGAATGGAAGGTGACGACGGCCAGCCAGCCGCCGGGTTTCAACCCCCGCTCGGCGGCCATCAGCCCGTCGGCCAATTGCCCGTATTCGTCGTTCACCGCGATGCGGATCGCCTGGAAGGACCGGGTGGCCGGGTGGCTTTGCCCTGGTTTGGGCCGCGGCAGGCAGCTTTCGATGATCTGCGCCAGGGCGCGGGTGGTGGTGATCGGCGCCTCGGCCCGGCGCGCCACGATCTTGCGCGCGATCCGGCGCGAGGCGCGTTCCTCGCCATAGACGAAGAGGATCTCGGCCAGGTCGGCCTCGCTCGCGGAATTGACGATATCGGCGGCGCTGGGGCCCTGCCCGCTCATCCGCATGTCGAGCGGGCCGTCCTTGAGGAAGGAAAAGCCGCGCGCGGCCTGGTCGAGCTGCATGGAGCTGACGCCAAGGTCCAGGACGACCCCGTCCAGGTCACGGCCATAGGCATCCAGATCGGAAAATGTGCCTTCAACCAGCGTTATCTGCGGATTTTCCGCAGCCCAGGTGGCATTTTGAAAAGCCGTCGGATCGCGGTCGATGGCGATCACATGGCTGGCCCCGGCCTCCAGCAGCGCCCTGGTATAGCCGCCGGCGCCGAAGGTGCCGTCGGCCCAGGTGCCGGCGATCGGGGCGCAGGCCTCGATCAGCGGGCCGATCAGGACCGGGATATGCGGGGCGGATGCGGCAGCGGACCCCATGGATCAGGCCCCGCCCGGCGGGTCGATCAGGGTCAGCGGATCGAAATCCTCGGGCAGCGTTTCCAGCCAGGCCTCGGTTTCGGCCGCCTCGATCCGGTCATAGGTGCCGGAATCCCAGATTTCGAAGTAATCGCCCATGGCGACCATCCTGGCCTCGCCCTCCAGCCCGATCTGCTGACGCAGGCGCTGGGGCAGGACGATGCGGCCGTCCTTGTCGACCTCGGTGCTCCAGGAATTCGACAGGATCATGCGCGAGGCGTGCTTGCGTTCAGGCGAGCCGCGCTTGAGCGCCTTGATCCCGGCCTCGATCTCTTCCATCGCCTCGATCGTATAGGCGTGCAGGCAGTTCTTGAGGTGCGGGCCATGCAGCACGACCATGCGCGGCAGGGGATTTTCGGGGCAGCGCGGATCGCCATCGACCAGAACGGCACGAAAATCGGCCGGAATCGACATCCGGCCCTTCGCATCGACCCGTTGGTCGAATGTGCCTCTGAAACTCAGACCCACTGCCCCGTGGCCCTCGCGACCCGTCCCCCGTGGTGACCCTTGAAACCGAAAACGGCGGATCGGACTGCTGCCACTGTCCGATCCGCCGCCCTCGTCCCGTCTCCGGGATGTCCGACTGCGCGCGCCACCTGGGGGGATGTCTGCTCGCTCGCGCGCCGGATCTCTTCGTTCGGAAGGGGGTGCCTGTATGAAACCTGACTATGTGTCGGTGGGGTCGTTTGCTGCCCCGTATTTGTCTGCCCGTCTTCCTTGGAGATGTTGATGCCATGGGAATTCATGGGAGGCAAAGGTTTTTTTGGGAAACCATGGCACAAGATGGTGTTCTGCGGGGGTTCCGCAGACAAGATATGGATGAGATGGACGCGGTTTTGCGGATATAAAGGGTCATGGCTAACCGAAACCACAATATGTAGTTTAGGCCGGAGAGTGCCAGAGTGTTCCAGATTTTTCCGGCGGATCGCCGGGATTTCCCCGAAAACCGCCTTAGGTCGACTGGATTCGAGGGAAACGGGCCGGTTTCACCGGCCCGTGATTCGCGGAATCAGCGTCGGTTCCAGGATTTCCCGGGCCTGGCTCAGCCCAGACCGTCGTCGATGAACCGTCGCGCCAGAACGCGATAAGCCTCGGCCACCGGACCGTCGCCCGCGGCCACCGGCCGGCCCTCGTCGCCGCCGATCCGGGTCGCCAGGTCGACCGGAAGGGCGCCCAGGAACGGCAGGCCCAGGCGCTCGGCCTCGGCCCGGACGCCGCCATGGCCGAAGAGATGCGCCTCGTGCCCGCAATCGGGGCAGATATATACGGACATGTTCTCGACCAGGCCCAGAACCGGGGTCTTGAGCGTTGCGAACATGTCCAGGGCCTTGCGCGCATCCAGCAGCGCCACGTCCTGCGGGGTGGACACGACGACCGCGCCGGTCAGGGCGAATTTCTGGCACAGGGTCAGCTGCACATCGCCGGTGCCGGGCGGCAGGTCGACGATCAGCACGTCCAGCGCGCCCCAGGCCACCTGCCCCATCATCTGCTGCAGCGCCCCCATCAGCATCGGGCCGCGCCAGATCACCGCCTTGGCCGGATCGACGAGAAAGCCGATCGACATCAGCGTGACCCCATGGGCGTGCAGCGGTGCGATGGTTTCGCCATCGGGCGAGGCCGGCCGGCCGCTCGCCCCCATCATCCGCGGGATCGAGGGGCCCAGGATATCGGCATCGAGCAGCCCGACACGCCGCCCCTCCCGCGCCAGGGCGACGGCGAGGTTGGTGGACAGGGTCGACTTGCCCACGCCGCCCTTGCCCGACCCGACGACAATGATCCGGTCGACCCCCGGCACGGCGACGGGACCGGCCTGGGGTTTGGGATGGCGCCCGATCTGCAGGCTGGGCGGCTCCCGGGGCGGCTCCCGGGGCGGCTCCCGGGGCGGCTCCTGGTGCGGCTTCGGGCGTGGCGCCGGCGCCGGGCCATGGGCGGTCAGCACCGCCGAAACGCGCGCCACACCGGGAAGGGCCGCCACCGCGGCCTCGGCGGCGATGCGCACCGGGTCGAGCGCCCGGGCCGCAGCGGGATCGGGCGCCTCGATCACGAAGCGGACGGTATCGCCCTCGACCGCAAGGGCGCGAATCAGATCGGCCGAAACCGGGTCGCCCCCACCGGCAAGCGGCACGGCGCGCAGGGCGGTCAGGACATCGTCCCTGGTCGGGGGCATTTACTTACCTTTCGGTCAAATGTTCGCAAACCGCCGACAATATATGCAATGGCCACCAAACATTCAGCACTCGGAATTCTGACGCTACGTCAGCGGTAACATTTCTTACAACCATATGACAATCCACGCTTTTTCCCATGCATTTGCTGCATGGCAGCATTGACGAGAAGACGCATTGTGCAGGCGCAGCATTCGCTTATCTTCAGTCTCGACGGGGGCAGAAACGACCCCAAGAGCACAGACGCTCGGACGAGCAGAAAGAGACGAGACACGATCATGGCCTATGCCAGCACGAATATCCACGGCACCAAAGCCGAAGCCCGCGGTTTCTTCGCTGCCCTGCGCAGCCGGATGGAAAAGCGCCGGATCTATCGCAACACCTTCAACGAACTGGCCGCGCTGAGCGACCGCGAACTGGACGATCTGGGCCTGCACCGGACGATGATCCAGGGCGTCGCCTACCACGCCGCCTATTCGATCTGAGATACACGGGATCGGGTCGCGCCTCTCCTCCTCCCTTGGCGCGATCTGACTGGCCCCCTGCCTCTCCTCCTCCCTGGCAGGGTGCCGAACTTCAGAAGCGGCGGCGCCTCTCCTCCTCCCTGGCGTCGCCGCGACTGAGACGGAATTGACGGATCGACCGGCCTCTCCTCCTCCCAGGCCGGGCGAGACCTGAGGCGGCCGGGCCTTCCTCCTCCCTGGCCCGGTCGCCGCACAGGTCACATCTTCGGACGGTCTCTCCTCCTCCCTGACCGGACGAAATCGAACGGCGGCGCCTCTCCTCCTCCCTGGCGTCGCCGTTTCCTTTTCAGCCCCGCAGATCCTTGGAACTTTCCATCACCATGTAGCTGGTGATCGACCGGACATGGGGCACGGTGCCCAGGATGTCGGTATGGAACGCCTTGTAGGCGGCCAGGTCCGCGGTTTCGACCCGCAGCAGGTATTCGAAGGCGCCGGCGATATTGTGGCATTCGACCACCGGGTCGGCACTGGCCATCGCCGCTTCGAAACCGAGCTGCGCCGCCTTGGTGTGTTCCGACAGGCCGACCGCGACATAGGCGACAAAGCCGCGCCCGCTGAGCACCGGGTCGAGCCGGGCGCCATAGCCGCGGATCACGCCGCGCCGCTCCAGGTCCTGCACCCGGCGCAGGCAGGCCGAGGGGGACAGGCCGACCCGATCGGCCAGGTCGAGATTGGAGATGCGGCCATTGCGGCGAAGTTCGCGCAATATCCTGCGGTTCGTAGCATCCAGATCGGTCATGGATTGCATGATACGGCGGATTCCCCGCAAGATTGCAATTTCATTCGGCCTGTTTCGCGGCAATGTTGCGCCATGTATACCGAAATCCTTCTGCCGCTGGCGACCTTTTGCGCCATCACCCTGTTCACCCCGGGGCCGAACAACGTGATGCTGATGGCCTCGGGCGCCAATTACGGGTTGCGCCGATCGGTGCCCCATGTCGCCGGCATCGCGATCGGGCATTCCTTTCTGGTGCTGATCGTCGGGCTGGGCCTGGCCGAGCTGTTCCAGCGCCTGCCCGGCCTGCGCCTGGGGATGACGGTGCTCGCCATGGCCTATCTGTTGTGGCTGGCCTGGAAGATCGCCCATGCCGCCGCC
Organism: Rhodobacteraceae bacterium HLUCCA08; assembly: GCA_001314655.1. Classification (GTDB taxonomy): domain Bacteria; phylum Pseudomonadota; class Alphaproteobacteria; order Rhodobacterales; family Rhodobacteraceae; genus Salibaculum. The sequence continues at coordinate 112,190 of LJSF01000006.1, forward strand.
CCCGGGGACGCCCATCCCGAGGCCCGCCCGCTGACCTTCCTGCAGGCGGCGGCGTTCCAGTGGATCAACCCCAAGGGCGTGTCGATGGCGATCTCGGCCCAGACCTTCTATCAGCCCGAGGGCAGCGGCTGGCGCGGGGCGGCGCTGGTCGCCGGGGCGTTCCTGCTGATCGGCACCTGTTCGGCGGTGAGCTGGGCCTGGGGCGGCACCCAGGTGCGGCGCTGGCTGTCCAGCCCCGGGCGACTGCAGGCGTTCAACTGGACCATGGCGGGGCTGCTGGTGGCCTCGATGGCGCTGATCCTGCTGCTGTAGCGCCGGTCGGAGCATGGGCGCGACAGGCGCGGCCGGCACACCGCGGCCGAACAGCGGCGGCGCCTCTTGCAGGCGAATGACCGGGCGCGCGGCCGTCATGGCCGCGACCGGCAGGATATCGCGACATCGGGAAAGATGCTGGCGAGGTCGTCCGGACCAGGGTCGAACACGGCGCCTTGGGCCACCTTGCCCGGCAGCAGGGTTTCGCAGGCGGCACCTTCGGCGAAAAGGATCTGGTGGGTCGCGCACATGACATGATGCCATCTGATGCGCGGGCAGGGCCGGATGCCGATCCCGGGCTGTCCGGCGAAGGCGCGGGCGGGCACAAGCACTTCGGGCGCGCCGAACCACAATTCGGCCTGCCAGCCGCTGACCAGCACCCGGTGCTGCTGGGACAGGCGCAACGACGTGTGATTGCCGATCGTGCCGGGGGCAAAGACCACCGGCGCCGCCCTGCCGTGCCCCCGCATGATCCTGGCGCCGGCCCAGACCAGCGGTTGCGCCCCGTGATCGCGGGTCGCGAGGGCATCACCGATGCGCAAGGTTTCGACCGGCACCGGCCCGTCCGGCGTGTCGATCCGGGTGCCGGCGGCAAAGCAGACCACCGCATCGGTGGCGGGGTCCTGATCCGCGGTCCAGAACCTGGGCGGCTGGCCGCCGCTGAAATTGTCGAAGAACCAGGTTTCCAGGTCGAATTGCGGGGTCCAGACCACCTGAACCGGGTCGCCACCGCTATCGATGCCTTCGAAGATCACGACCTGCCCGGGGCCCGTGCCGATCGGGTCCGAGCGGATCACCACCAGGTCCTGGATCGCGTCGCCGCCCTGCCCGCCCCAGCTGATGTCATAGCTGTCGCCGACGCTGAACACATAGGGCGACGAATCACCCGCCTGCGCGGTGACCACCAGGTCCTTGGTCGATGTCGGCGGATAGTCGAAATCACTGCTATCCGGACCCGAATTCACATTCGTGCCACTGGATATCGCGAATTCGTTGTCCAAGCCGTTGAACGTGACCGCCATTGGCGCCCCTTTCCGTCAACAGGCTTTCGTCGGTCAGGGTTTCCGCGGCCTTAACCGGGGGTCGGATCGGTCGAATGCGATACAGATTGTCTGATCGGGCTGTCGGCCGGCGACATCCGGTCAGAACGGCACGTCATCGGCCGCCGCGGCCGAGACGACGAATTTGGCGACCACGTTCTTGGTGCCGGCCTTGTCGAATTCGATCAGCAGCTTGTCGCCCTCGATCTCCATCACCTCGCCATAGCCGAACTTGCTGTGGAACACCCGGTCGCCGGTGGTGAAAGAGGACGACGCCGACATGTCGATGGTAATGCCTCGCGCCTCGGCGGGCTGGGCCATCGGGCGGTGCCCCGACCGGGATTGCAGCCGTTTCCAACCCGGCGAATTGTAGCCATCGGCCGCCGCCGCCCGGTCGGGCAGGTCGGATTGCGGCATGCCCCCCGCCCCGGCACCATAGCCGCCGCCATAGAGGCCCGGCGGGGTCAGAACCTCGATATGATCCTCGGGCAATTCGTCGATGAAACGCGACGGCATCTGCGATTGCCACTGGCCATAGACCCGGCGATTGGCGGCAAAGCTGATGGTGCAGATCCGTTCGGCCCGGGTGATGCCCACGTAACCGAGGCGGCGTTCCTCCTCCAGGCCCTTCAAGCCCGTTTCGTCCATGGAGCGTTGCGAAGGGAACAGCCCGTCCTCCCAGCCCGGCAGGAAGACGGCGGGAAATTCCAGCCCCTTGGCGGCGTGCAGGGTCATGATCGTGACCTTTTCGCCCTCGGCGTCGCTTTCATTGTCCATGATCAGCGAGACGTGTTCGAGAAAGCCCTGCAGGTTGTCGAATTCCTCCAAGCCCTCGATCAGGGATTTGAGGTTCTCCAGCCGGCCCGGCGCCTCTGGCGTCTTGTCGTTCTGCCACATCGCGGTGTAGCCGGATTCATCAAGGATCATCTCGGCGACTTCGACATGGGTGTCGGCCTCGTCGCGCAGCTGGCGGTGCCAGCGGTCCAGGCCCTGGACCAGTTCGCGCAGGGCGCCGCCGCCCTTGCCCTTGATCAGCCCGGCCTCGACGCACAGGCGGGCGCCTTCGACCAGGTTCACCCCGTTCGAACGCGCCGCGCGCTGGATCGTCTGCACCGCCTTGTCGCCCAGGCCGCGCTTGGGCGTGTTGACGATGCGTTCGAAGGCCAGATCGTCGTCCAGGGACACGGCCAGGCGGAAATAGGCCATGGCATCGCGGATCTCCATCCGTTCGTAGAATCGCGGCCCGCCGATGACGCGATAGGGCAGGCCGATGGTCAGGAACCGGTCCTCGAAGGCGCGCATCTGGTGGCTGGCGCGGACCAGGATCGCCATGTGATCGAGCGACATCGGCGGATGGCCACGGGTGCCGCGCTGCATCGCCTCGATTTCCTCGCCGACCCAGCGGGCCTCTTCCTCGCCGTCCCAATGGCCGATCAGCCGCACCTGGTCGCCGTCTTCGCCGGTGGTGAACAAGGTCTTGCCCAGCCGGCCCTTGTTGGCGGCGATGAGGCCGCTGGCGGCGCCCAGGATATGGCCGGTGGAGCGGTAATTCTGTTCCAGCCGCACGACATGGGCGCCCTCGAAATCCGCCTCGAACCGCAGGATGTTGCCGACCTCGGCGCCGCGCCAGCCATAGATCGACTGGTCGTCGTCGCCGACGCAGCAGACATTCCTGTGCGCCTGGGCCAGAAGCCGCAGCCACAGATACTGGGCGGTGTTGGTATCCTGGTATTCGTCCACCAGGATATAGCGGAACCAGCGCTGATACTGGGCCAGCACATCCGGATGGGTCTGAAAGATCGTCACCATGTGCAGCAGCAGGTCGCCGAAATCGGTGGCGTTCAGCTCTTTCAGGCGGGCCTGGTAGAGGGCGTAAAGCGGCACGGCGCGGCCGTCATAGGCGCTGCTTTCGGCGACGGGGACGCTGGACGGGGTCCAGGCGCGGTTCTTCCAGCCGTCGATGATGTTGAGCAGCATGCGCGCCGGCCAGCGCTTGTCGTCGATATTCTCGGCCGCGACCAATTGCTTGAGAAGGCGCAGCTGGTCGTCGGTATCGAGGATCGTGAAATTGGTCTTGAGCCCGACCAGTTCGGCATGCCGGCGCAGCAGTTTCACGCAGATCGAGTGGAAGGTGCCCAGCCAGGGCATCCCTTCGGCCGGCTGGCCCAGCAGGGTGGCGACGCGCATCTTCATCTCGCGCGCGGCCTTGTTGGTGAAGGTCACGGCAAGGATTTCATTGGGCCGGGCGGTGCCGGTCAGCAGCAGGTGGGCGATGCGCGTGGTCAGGGCCTTGGTCTTGCCGGTGCCGGCGCCGGCCAGCATCAGGACCGGGCCGTCCAGCTTTTCGACCGCCTCGCGCTGGGCCGGGTTCAGCCCGTCCAGATAGGGCGCCCCGCGGGCGGCCATGGCACGTTGCGACAGCGGGACGGCGGCCTCGAAGGCATCGTCTTCGGAATAACTGCTCATGGCCGCAATCTAGGCCAAGCCGCGCGCAAAGGAAAGCGCGCGTTCCCGCTTCGTTCCGTGCGCCGGCTGCTTTGGGTCGAAAATATCCCGGCCGGCGAGTGGCCGCAGGCGGCGGGCGGCAGCGCCCCCGTCCCACGGATGGCCGCCGCGCGCTCAGGCCGCTTCGGGGCGCTGCGGCGGCATGTCCGGGCAATGCAGCGGCAATTCCAGCTGCAGATCCGAAAACCGCATCAGGAACAGCCGCAGCATCCGGGCCAGTTGGCGGGTTTCGGCGGGGATGTCGAGGTTGCGCACCTCCTGCAGGCGGGTCCAGATCGCGGGCAGGCCGCGGACATGGGCGGCAAGGCGATGCGGCAGGGTTTCGGGCATGGCAAAGCCCATCGACCAGTTCGAGAAGATGCGGATATCGCTGTCTTCCTGGCTGAGAATCCGCATGTCGCGGTGGCGCGTATCGCGCGAGATGCGCCCGAAACAGGACAGCACCGCATCCTCGGGCCCTTCGAGCGCCTGCAGGAAGCGACCTTCGTGGAAAATCATGATCCCGCCGATCCCGTCGGCCGTGTTGCGGCGCCGGGCGGTGTCCAGGATGTCGACGATATCGGTGTCGTCGAAGCGGGCGGAACAGGCGCTGGTATAGACGATGCGCAGCATGGAACCCCTCCTTCGCTGGCACACCCCCACCCGGGATCATCCTATCCCATTCAGAGTTGATTTTCCGTGAATTCCGTCGACTCTGGTTAATCCGCGCCCGGCGCGATCACCCGCCGCACCGGTCCTTCAGGAAGGTATCGAGCCGCACCACCCGCGGATGGGTTTCGGAAAACACCGCCAGCAATTCGGTCCGTTCGGCCCGGACCTCGTCGCAGGTGGTGTCGCCGGATCCGGTGGCCTGGGGTTCGGCCGGCGGCGGCGCGGGACGCGGCGGATCGGCGATGATCGTGGCGCTGGGGCGGGGCGCCGGATCGCCGGGCGGCGCCGGGTCGCCGGGGGGCGCCGGGTCGCCGGGGGGCGCCGGATCGTCGGACTGCGCCGCCTCGCAGGCCTGCAATCGGGCGATCAGATCCAGCCGCTGGTCATGGCACAGGGCGAAGCCTTCCATCACGGTCTGCAGGCGGGCCGCGTCGTCACCGCCCTGCGCGTCGTCCTGCGCCAGGTCGGTTTCCATCTGCTCCTGCTGCCGCTGCAATTCGGCGATCAGGCGGTCGTTCTGGTCGGTCAGAACCTCGATCAGCGCGCGGGCCTGGGGGCCGGCATCGGCGGGCATGGCGATGTCCTGGGCGCCGGATGCGGGCGCCACGAGGGCAAGGCAAAGGGCGAAAGCGGGTTTCATGGGGCGATGCTCCGGGCCTGGGTCCGATCCTGCCACCACGCATGCCTGCGCACAAGCGCCGGCCGCGAAACCCGCTGGACGCCCCCGCTGAACCCGCCTAGTTTTCTGCAACTGCAAAGACACCGACAGGGGACCAGATGGCCGATTTCAGCAAGATCCTCGTGGCCAACCGGGGCGAAATCGCGATCCGCGTGATGCGCGCCGCCAACGAATTGGGCAAGAAGACCGTCGCGGTCTATGCCGAAGAGGACAAGCTGGGCCTGCACCGGTTCAAGGCCGACGAGGCCTACCGGATCGGCGAGGGGCTGGGCCCGGTCCAGGCCTATCTGGCGATCGACGAGATCATCCGCGTGGCCCGGGAAAGCGGTGCCGATGCGATCCATCCCGGCTATGGCCTGTTGTCGGAGAACCCCGATTTCGTCGATGCCTGCGACGCCGCCGGCATCGCCTTCATCGGACCCAAGGCCGCCACCATGCGCGCCCTGGGCGACAAGGCCAGCGCCCGCAAGGTGGCGATCGAGGCCGGCGTGCCGGTGATCCCCGCGACCGAGGTCCTGGGCGACGACATGGCGGCCATCGCGGCAGAGGCCGAGGCGATCGGCTATCCGCTGATGCTCAAGGCGTCCTGGGGCGGCGGCGGGCGCGGCATGCGGCCGATCCTGGGCCCGGACGAGCTCGAGACCAAGGTGCTGGAAGGCCGGCGCGAGGCCGAGGCCGCCTTCGGCAACGGCGAGGGCTACCTGGAAAAGATGATCCAGCGCGCCCGCCATGTCGAGGTGCAGATCCTCGGCGACCGGATGGGCAACATCTATCACCTGTGGGAGCGGGATTGTTCCGTTCAGCGCCGCAACCAGAAGGTCGTCGAACGCGCGCCCGCACCCTATCTGAGCCCGGCGCAGCGCGAACATCTGTGCAGCCTGGGCCGCAAGATCTGCGAACACGTGAATTACGAATGCGCGGGCACCGTCGAATTCCTGATGGACATGGAGTCGGGCGACTTCTACTTCATCGAGGTGAACCCCCGCGTCCAGGTCGAACATACCGTGACCGAAGAGGTGACGGGCATCGACATCGTCCAGGCCCAGATCATGATCGCCGAGGGCAAGTCGCTGACCGAGGCCACGGGGGTGGCCAGCCAATACGATGTGCGCCTGATGGGCCATGCGATCCAGTGCCGGGTCACGACCGAGGACCCGACCAACAATTTCATCCCCGATTACGGCCGGATCCAGACCTATCGCAGCGCCACCGGCATGGGCATCCGCCTGGACGGCGGCACCGCCTATTCCGGCGCGGTGATCACGCGGTATTACGACAGCCTGCTGGAAAAGGTCACCGCCTGGGCCCAGACCCCCGAAGGCGCGATCGCGCGGATGGACCGGGCCTTGCGCGAATTCCGCATCCGCGGGGTGTCGACGAACATCGCCTTCGTCGAGAACCTGCTGAAGCATCCGCAGTTCCTGTCGAACGAATACCACACCAAGTTCATCGACGAGACGCCCGAACTGTTCGATTTCAAGCCGCGCCGCGACCGGGCGACCAGGATCCTGACCTATATCGCCGACATCACGGTGAACGGGCATCCCGAAACGGCGGGCCGCCCCCTGCCCCCGGCCGAGGCCCGCCCCCCGAAGCCGCCGGTGCCGCTGACCGACGCGCCCCGCCCCGGCACCCGGCAGATCCTGGACCAGTTCGGCCCCGAGGCGCTGGCCGACTGGATGAAGGACCAATCCCAGGTCCTGATCACCGACACCACCATGCGCGACGGTCATCAGAGCCTGCTGGCCACGCGGATGCGCTCGATCGACATGATCCGGATCGCGCCGACCTATGCCGCCAACATGGCCGGGCTGTTCAGCGTCGAATGCTGGGGCGGCGCGACCTTCGACGTGGCCTACCGGTTCCTGCAGGAATGCCCCTGGCAGCGGCTGCGCGACATCCGCAAGGGCATGCCCAACATCCTCACCCAGATGCTGCTGCGCGGCTCCAACGGGGTCGGCTACACCAATTACCCCGACAACGTGGTGCAGTTCTTCGTGCGTCAGGCCGCCGCCAGCGGGGTCGACGTGTTCCGCGTCTTCGACAGCCTGAACTGGGTCGAGAACATGCGTGTGGCCATGGATGCGGTCATCGCCAATGAAAAGGTCTGCGAAGGCACGATCTGCTATACCGGCGATCTGGCCGATCCGGCGCGGTCGAAATACGACCTGAAATATTATGTCGGCATGGCCAGGGATCTGGAGGCCGCCGGCGCCCATGTGCTGGGCCTCAAGGACATGGCCGGGCTCTTGAAGCCGACCCAGGCGGGCATGCTGATCCGGGCGCTCAAGGATGCGGTCGGCCTGCCGATCCATTTCCACACCCATGACACCAGCGGCGCGGCCTGCGCCACGGTTCTGGCCGCCTGCGAGGCCGGGGTGGATTGCGTCGACGCCGCGATGGATGCGCTGTCGGGCAATACCAGCCAGCCCACCCTGGGCTCGATCGTCGAGGCGCTGCGCCATACCGACCGCGATACCGGGCTGGACCCGCAGGCGATCCGGGCGATCTCGAACTACTGGGAGGCGGTGCGCGAACATTACGCGGCTTTTGAGTCCGGCATGCAGGCGCCGGCCTCCGAGGTCTATCTGCACGAGATGCCGGGCGGGCAGTTCACCAACCTCAAGGCCCAGGCGCGGTCGATGGGCCTTGAGGAGAAATGGCACGAGGTCGCCCAGGCCTATGCCGATGTGAACATGATGTTCGGCGATATCGTCAAGGTGACGCCCAGTTCCAAGGTGGTGGGCGACATGGCGCTGATGATGGTCAGCCAGGGGCTGAGCCGCGCCGATGTGGAGAACCCGAAAAAGGACGTGTCCTTCCCCGACAGCGTGATCGACATGATGCGCGGCAACCTGGGCCAGCCGCCGGGGGGGTTCCCGGACGCGATCGTCAAGAAGGTGCTCAAGGGCGAGGCGCCCAATACCGAACGGCCGGGCAAACATCTGAAACCGGTCGACCTGGAGGCGGTCCGCGCCGAAGCCGCCGACAAGCTGGGCCGCGACCTGGATGACGAGGATCTGAACGGCTATCTGATGTATCCCAAGGTCTATGCCGATTACGCCGCGCGCAATGACACCTATGGCCCGGTGCGTACCCTGCCGACCCGGACCTTTTTCTACGGCATGGAACCGGGCGAAGAGATCGCCGCCGAGATCGACCCGGGCAAGACCCTGGAAATCCGGCTGTCCGCGGTGGGCGAAACCAACGAGGAAGGCGAGGTCCGGGTGTTCTTCGAACTCAACGGCCAGCCGCGCACGATCCGGGTGCCGGACCGCAAGGTGACGTCGGCCACCGCGACGCGGCCCAAGGCCGAGGTGGGCAATGACGCCCATGTCGGCGCGCCGATGCCCGGGGTCGTCGCCTCGGTCGCGGTCGGTGCCGGGCAGACGGTCAGCCAGGGCGATCTGCTGCTGACCATCGAGGCGATGAAGATGGAGACCGGCCTGCATGCCGACCGCGACGGCGTGGTCAAGGCGGTGCATGTGACGCCGGGCGCCCAGATCGACGCCAAGGACCTGCTGGTGGAGTTCGAATAGGGGCGCGATGTCCGCTTTGCGGGCCGATGCGGACAAGGCCCGGCCCGAATGGCACCGAAGGTGCCGGGCCATCGCCGACCCACCCCGCGGCTTGGCGACCGCCGGCACAACGAACCTCCGACACGGGTGCGAACCGGTCTTGCGCGGCGAGCACGTCGATTGCGGCCGGTGCGCGGGGGACCGCGGCCTTGACTTGGCCGGCCCGGTCGGGGACGGATTGGGCAACCCGACGCAGGAACCCGCCATGATCCGACTGATCGCCGCCGTCCTGATCGCCGCCCTGCCGCTGGCCGTCCTGGCCCAGGGCGACCCGGTGATCGGCTTCGAGGATTCCGACACCACGATGAACACCGCGATGGCCACGGCGCAGGCCACCTTGCCCGTCTTTCTGGCCCGCACGACGGATGCCGAGGGCTACGGCGTCAAGGGCGCGTCGGTCAAGGTCGCCTTTCCCGACGATTTCGGCGGGGCCGAGGTCATCTGGGTCGGCCCGTTCCTGTGGGATCGCGGGCGTGCCTTCGCCGGGCTTCTGGCGAATGAGCCGCGCGCCCTGGGCGACCTGCGCGCCGGCGACCGGGTCGCGTTCACGACCGACATGATCCGCGACTGGTCCTGGACCGGGCCGCAGGGGCGGATCTGGGGCAACTACACCACGCGGGTCATGCTGGAGCAGATGGACGACACCACCCGCGCGGAACTCGGCGCGGTCCTGTCGCCCGCGCCCGTCCCGCCGGACTGGCAATAGGGGCCGCCACCGCGGCCCCGTCGCGCCGGATCAGCGGTCTTTCCCGATGTCCGACAGGTTCAGCGTGGTCGATTGCGTGCCCGGCCCGAAGGCGCCGGCATGGATGTCATGGATCCCGTCGGCGGCGCCATCAAAGGCCTGGCCGGCAATGGGGCCAGCCGCGGACCCGGCGTTGAAATGGCGCGGCAGGGGGCCGGCCCGGGGGCGGATCCGGTCCTCCGGCGCAGCGGTGAAAGGGCTGGTGCCGCCCGCGCCCCGCCGGGCCGGCCGGATCGGCCCGCCGGCTGACACCGTGACGCTGTGCGGATCGGGCGGGAAACCCGCGCCCGGATCCGCGTCGCCGAAGGTGCCCGCCGGTTTGGCGCTCCGGGCCGATACGGCCGCCGGGACGATGCCCGTCACGGCGGCCGGACGGGCGCGAACACCGGCCGCTATCGCTTTGCACATCGGCACGAATGACCCTTTCGTTGACGTTTTCCGCCCGGTCATTCGCGGCGCCACCCGACGTCAAGCGCCCCCGGCCGACCGCAGCCTGGCCGCGAACAGGGGGAAACGGCGGCGGTGATGTGAAAAAGTCGAAAAAGGCACTTGCGGCGGATCGCGCGACTTTATAAATCACCCCTCACGAATGACAGAGCGGGTGTAGCTCAGGGGTAGAGCATTACCTTGCCAAGGTAAGGGTCGTGAGTTCGAATCTCATCACCCGCTCCATTCGTGCCTTTCCGAACCGATGATGACGACCGGCCGCTTGCGCCCCTTGCGCGCGCGTCGTGCCGGCGCCAATGTCGCGCCATGCGCCTTGCCCTGCCCTTGCTGCTGTTGGCCAGCCCGGTCGCGGCGGATATCCCCCGGCCCGATCCGGTGACCGATGCCGATTACGCCCCGGTCCGGATCGACGAGGCCGAACTGGGCCGGCTGCTGTTCTACGACCCGATCCTGTCGGGCAATCGCGAGGTCGCCTGCGCGTCCTGTCACCACCCGGAGTTCGGCACCGGCGACGGGCTGTCACTGGGCCTGGGCGATGGCGGCACCGGGCTGGGACCGGCGCGAGAGATGTCGGCCGACAATCCGCCCGAACAGCGCATTCCCCGCAACGCGCCGGCGCTGTTCAACCTGGGCGCGCTGGAGTTCAGCCACCTGTTCCATGACGGCCGGGTCGAGGTCGACGCGGGCCGCACCGGCGGCTACCGCACGCCGATGGGGCCCGAAATGGAGGCAGGCTTTGCCTCGGCCCTGTCGGCGCAGACCATGTTCCCGGTCCTGTCGGCCGATGAGATGGCGGGCCATTACGGCGAAAACGACGTCTCGCGCGCGGTGCGGACCGGGATCATCACCGGGCCCGGCGGCGCCTGGGATATCCTGGCGCGGCGCGTGGCCGAGGTGCCGGATTACGCGGCCCGGTTCGAGGCGGTCTATGGCCTGGCCCCGGACGAGATCCGGTTCACCCATGTTTCGGACGCGATCGCGGTGTTCATGGAGTTCGAGTGGCGGTCGGACGAGGCGCCCTTTGATGCCTGGCTGCGGGGCGAGGCGCCGCTGCCGCCGCAGGCACAGGCCGGGGCCGCGCTGTTCTATGGCGCGGCGGGCTGTGCCGCCTGCCATTCGGGTCCGTTCCTGACCGATCACGGTTTCCACGCCATGGGCGACGTGCAGCTGGGCCCCGGCAAGGCCGAGCGGTTCGAGACCCATGCCCGCGACGAGGGCCGCTTTCGCGTGACCGGCGATCCGGAGGATCTGTTCGCCTTTCGCACGCCGTCCTTGCGCAATGTCGCGGCGACCGCGCCCTATGGCCATGCCGGCGCATTCCGCGATCTGGCGGCCTATCTGCGCCACCATGCCGATCCGGTCGCCGGACTGGCGCAATACGACCGCGCCCAGGCGGTGCTGCCCCCGGGCGCGTTCGACGACTGGCGGATCATGGACGACCCGGCCGAGGTCGCGGCGATCGCGACGGCGGTCAAGATCGCGCCGGTGGATCTGTCCGATGCCGATATCGCGGCGCTGGTGGCGTTTCTCGACACCCTGAGCGACCCGGTCGCGCTCGAGGGCCGGCTGGGCGTGCCCGAAACGGTGCCCAGCGGGCTGCCGGTGCCGATGCCCTGAACGGGCGGGGCCGGGCGCGGCGCGCCCCGGGCCTGACCCGGGGCCTCCACCGGTGAGGTCCCGGGTCAAGCCCGGGACGGGGCTCAGCGGATCAGCCGGTGCACTGCGCCCGCGGCCAGATCGTGGCGGGTCTCGGACCCGTCGGGCCAGGTCACCGTGACCCGTGCCACGTCCGCGTCGCCCAGCCCGAAATGCAGCGGCACCGCCTGCCCGCCCGCATGGCCGCCGCCGATGGTCAGCTGCTGGCTTTGGCGGCCCCGGCCAGTGTCGAGCGTCACCACGGCACCGATCGCAAAGGCGTTCGGCCCGGGCTGGCGCAGGTCGATCCCGATCCACTGGCCGGTGCCCGGCGTCACGTTGCGATACAGCTCCAGCGGCGCACGGCGATTGACCACCACCAGGTCGAGCCGCCCGTCCCCGTCCAGGTCCACCAAAGCCGCCCCGCGCGACCGGTCGACCGTCGCCACGCCGGCCGCCGCGGCGGCTTCGGCAAAGCGGCCGTCGGGCTGCTGCATCAGCAGGTTGTTGGGGTCCTCCATCGCCATGCCCGGCATCTGGTCGACATTGCCCTTGGCGATGAACAGATCGGCCCGCCCGTCATTGTCGACATCGCCGAATTGCGCGTGCCAGCCGGTCGAGGGGCGCCCGTCGCCGCCCGAATGGGGCCGGGTGGCATAGGTGCCGATTTCGTAGGGCGCCGGTGCATAGGTGCCGTCGGGCCGGGCGATCTGCAGCAGCTGGTCGCCCATCGAGGTCAGCATCACCTCGTCGCGGCCGTCCCCGGTCAGGTCGCGGCTGGCGATCCCCATCCCCCAGAGCGCGGGACCGTCCCAGCCATCGGCGGCGTCCAGAAACCGCTGCTCGGCGATGTCCCACATCTGTTCGGCGCCGCCGCGCACGTAATAATGCCGATCATTGGACAGCCGCAGGGTGGGCCGGTCCCGTGCATCGCGGGCCGCCAGCATCGACAGCGGGCAGAAGCCGGGCACCAGCGGCTGCGCGGCCCAGCCCGGGCCCTCGGGCCGCAACACCTGGTTGTCGTCGCAGGTGCCGAAGGGGCCGTCCGGGTCGTCGCGGTCGACGTAATTGCCGATCGCCAGGGTCGGGCGCTCCGCACCGTCCTCCCACCAGGCGGTGAAGGCGGTGGTCCAGGCCGCGCCCGCAGGCAGGCCCAGCGCCTCGGTCGCGTCCTCGAAGACGCAGTCGGGCCGGCCGCGCAGGGCGACATTGGCCCCGGCGCGCATCACGAACAGGTCAAGCCGCCCGTCGCCGTCGAGGTCCAGCGGATAGGCGCCGGTGACACCGGTCAGCGCCGGCAGCGGCGCAGGATCGAAACGCATGTCGCCGCGGTTGCGCAGCAGGATGGCCGGGGCCTCGCCCCCGGCGGCGAAAATCTCGGGCAAGCCGTCATCGTCGCAATCGAAGACCGCGACGCCGCCGCCCACGAAATGCTCCCAGCCGCCGGAATAGACATGCGGCGGCAGGCGGTCGGACAAGTCCTGGAACACCGGGCCGGCGGCGGCCCCGCCCGCGCCAAGCGCCCAGAGCGCGAAGGCCAGCGCCCTCATGCCGCCCAGTCGCCGAACAGCTGGTCGGTCAGGGCCGACAGCGCCAGGGCGGCGGCGCCCCGGGCCCAGACCGGGCTGCCCCAGGCGTGGATCTCGACCCGGGTCGGCGCGCTTTCGCCGGACAGGGTCTGGGACTGCATCTCGGCCAGCAGGTCGGTGGTGTAAAGGTAGTCGTAGTCCAGCCGCTCGCCGGACAGGATCACCAGGTTCGGATCGAACAGCTGGATCACGTTGGCCAGCCCGATCGCGAGATACCGCCCGGCGCGGCGAAAGATCGTGCGGGCGGGGCCATGCCCGGCGCGGGCCTGTTCGGCCAGCGTCGACAGCAGCGCCCGGGCCGACAGCGCCGCATCGGGCGGCCGGCCCAGCGCGGTGGCGGCCTCGCGCGCCAGGGCGTAGTCGGCCAGGTAGGCCTCCAGGCAGCCGCGCTGTCCGCAGCGGCACAGCGCCCCGTCCAGCTGCACCTTTGTATGGCCCAGCTCCATCCCCTGCCCCTTGCCGCCGCGGAACAGCCGCGAATTCAGCACCAGGCCCATGCCGACACCCTGTTCGATCGTGATCACGGCGAAATCGGGAATATCGCGCCCGACGCCGAACCACAATTCGGCCAGGGTATAGGTGTTGGCATCGTTGTCGATCTGGACCGGGGTCTGCAACCGGTCGGCCAGGGCATCGCGCAGCGGCGCGTCGCGGCTGTCGATCAGCGGCGACCAGCGCACGATGCCGGCGTCGAAATCGACGATGCCGGGCAGGCCGACGCCGTAGCCGCAGACCTGGTCGGCCCCCAGTCCCGAGGCGTCGAGCAGGGCCCGGGCCAGCGCCGCGGCCTCGTCGGCCAGCGCCGCGACCGATTGGCGGCGATCGGCGCTGGGCAATTCGGCCTCGGCCCGGATATTGCCGGCCAGGTCGCAGAGCACGCCGATATGGTGTTCTTCGGCCAGTTTCATGCCGATCACGTAGCGCGCCGCCCCCACCACCTCGAGCGCGACGGGCGGACGGCCGCGGCCCTGTTCGCGGGGCCGTTCCTCGACCTCGCGCAGCAGGCCGGCGGCGATCAGTTCGGCGGTCAGCTGAGTGACCGATCCGGGGCTGACCTCGAGCGCGCGGGTGATGTCGGCCCGGGCGATATGGCCGGCGGCGCGGACGCATTCGAAGACCTGTTGGCGCAGCGGGCGTCGGTCGCTGATCGCGGGCGCGGCCAGCGGGCCGCATCCGGGGCGGTCTTCGGGCGCGGGGCGGCCCGGGGTCTGCAGATCGAAGGTCATTATGTTTTCTGCCTGAACTTTATTGCGCGCCATCCGGGCGCCAAACCCGGGATCGCACTCTCCTCCACCCGAAAACCTGGCCCGATCCTGCCCTGCCTGTCAATTTTATTTTGACACGTGAAAATATCATGGCATTCTGCCAGATGCAGGGTCAAACGACTCGCCGGCCCCGGCCCCTTGCGCCCGGGGACGCATGACTACGGGAGGAACTACATGCGTAACGCAATCATCGCCGCCGCCGTCATGGCGGCCGGTTTCAGCACATCTGCCCTTGCCCAGGACCTGACGGTCGGTGTCAGCTGGTCGAACTTCCAGGAAGAACGCTGGAAGACCGACGAGGCCGCCATCGTCGCCGCCCTCGAGGCCGCCGGCGCCACCTATATCAGCGCCGATGCGCAATCGTCCTCGGCCAAGCAGCTGTCGGACGTGGAAAGCCTGATCGCCCAGGGCGTGGATGCGCTGATCATCCTGGCCCAGGACAGCCAGGCCATCACCCCCGCCGTCGATGCCGCCGCCGCCGAGGGCATTCCGGTGGTCGGCTATGACCGCCTGATCGACGATCCGCGCGCCTTCTACCTGACCTTCGACAATGTCGAGGTCGGCCGGATGCAGGCCCGTGCCGTTCTCGAGGCCGCGCCGGAAGGCAATTACGTGATGATCAAGGGCTCGCCCACCGATCCCAACGCCGACTTCCTGCGCGGCGGCCAGCAGGAGGTTCTGCAGGACGCGATCGACAGCGGCGCCATCACCATCGTCGGCGAGGCCTATACCGACGGCTGGC
The DNA here is from genome assembly GCA_001314655.1 of Rhodobacteraceae bacterium HLUCCA08. GTDB lineage: Bacteria > Pseudomonadota > Alphaproteobacteria > Rhodobacterales > Rhodobacteraceae > Salibaculum. The sequence continues at coordinate 127,378 of LJSF01000006.1, forward strand.
TGCCGGCCAACGCCCAGCGCAACATGGAACAGATCCTGACCGCGCAGGACAATGCCGTGGACGCCGTCGTGGCCTCCAACGACGGCACCGCCGGCGGCGTGGTCGCGGCGCTGACCGCCCAGGGCATGGACGGCATCCCGGTCTCGGGCCAGGACGGCGACCATGCGGCGCTGAACCGCGTCGCCCAGGGCACCCAGACCGTCAGCGTCTGGAAGGATGCCCGTGATCTGGGCCGTGCGGCGGGTGAAATCGCCGTGGCCCTGGCCGGCGGCACGGCCATGGCCGATGTGGCCGATGCGCAGATGTGGACCTCGCCCTCGGGGACCGAACTGACGGCCGTGTTCCTGGCCCCGGTGCCTGTCACTGCCGACAATCTGGACCTGGTGGTCGATGCCGGCTGGATCAGCCAGGAGGCCCTGTGCCAGGGCGTCACCGGCGGCCCCTCGCCCTGTAACTGAGCCTGACAGAGACGGCCCGGCCGCGCCGCATCCGCGTGGCCGGGCCCCCTGATTTCCCCTGACACATCCGCGGCCCCGATGCGTGGCCCCGGTCTGCGATTGGCGGACAGATGAGCGAGACAACCGACACCGGGCAATCGCCCGCGACGCGGCGCAGCCTGCTGAAATCCCTTGAAATCGACATGCGCCTGCTGGGCATGATCGGCGCCTTCGTGATCATCGCGCTGGTGTTCAACACCCTCACCGGCGGGCGCTTCCTGACCCCGCGCAACGTCTTCAACCTGTCGATCCAGACCGTCAGTGTGGCGATCATGGCCACCGGCATGGTCTTCGTCATCGTCACCCGGCATATCGACCTTTCGGTCGGGTCGCTGCTGGCGACCTGTTCGGCGGTCATGGCGATGCTGCAGACCAACTGGCTGGTCGGCACGATGGGGCTGGAACTGGGCGATCCCGGCCTGGCCTGGCTGGCGATCCTGGGCGGGCTGATCGTGGGCACCGCGGTCGGCGCCTTCAACGGCTGGCTGGTGGGCTACCTGACCATCCCCGCCTTCATCGTCACCCTGGGCGGGCTGCTGGTCTGGCGCAATGTCGGCTGGTATCTGACCAACGGCCAGACCATCGGCCCGCTGAACGACAGCTTCCAGGTGTTCGGCGGCATTTCCGGCACGCTGGGCGCGACCTGGTCGTGGATCTTCGGCATCGTCGCCTCGCTTGTCGCGGTGCTGGGCCTGGCCAATGCCCGCCGCACCAAGATCCGCCACCAATTCCCGGTCAAGCCGGTCTGGGCCGAGATCGTCGTGGGCGCCATCATCGCCGGCGGCATCCTGGGCTTCATCGCCATCCTCAACAGCTACCAGGTGCCCGAACGGATCCTGTCGCGGCAATTCGAGGCCCTGGGCCAGCCGATGCCCGAAGGCTATCGCCAGGCCTATGGCCTGCCGATCTCGGTGCTGGTGCTGATCGCGGTGGCGGTGGCGATGACCGTGGTCGCCCGCAAGACAAGGCTGGGGCGCTACATCTTCGCCACCGGCGGCAACCCGGACGCGGCCGAACTGTCGGGGATCAACACCAGGCTGCTGACGGTCAAGGTCTTTGCCCTGATGGGCTTCCTGTGCGCCCTGTCGGCGGTCGTGGCCGGCGCCCGGCTGACCTTTCATTCCAACGATATCGGCACGCTGGACGAATTGCGCGTGATCGCCGCGGCGGTGATCGGCGGCACCGCCCTGTCCGGCGGGATCGGCACGATCTACGGCGCGATCCTGGGCGCGCTGATCATGCAGAGCCTGCAATCGGGCATGGCCATGGTCGGCGTCGACGCGCCGTTCCAGAACATCGTCGTCGGCGGGGTTCTGGTGATCGCGGTGCTGGTCGACATCATCTATCGCCGCAAGACGGGAGACACCTGATGACCGCACCCACACCACCGCTTGTCGAGCTGCGCGACATTTCGATCGCCTTCGGCGGCATCAAGGCCGTCGATCACGTCACCGTCGATCTGTTCCCCGGCGAAGTCGTGGGCCTTCTGGGCCATAACGGCGCCGGCAAGTCGACCCTGATCAAGTGCCTGTCCGGCGCCTATCGCAAGGATGGCGGCGAGATCCTGATCAATGGCGAACCGGTCGAGATCAACAACCCCCGCGACGCGCGGCGCTACAATATCGAGACGATCTACCAGACGCTGGCGCTGGCCGACAACCTGGATGCCGCGGCCAACCTGTTCCTGGGCCGCGAACTGGTGACGGCGACCGGGATGGTCGACGACGCGCGGATGGAGTCCGAAACCCGCAAGATCATGGGCCGGCTGAACCCGAACTTCCAGAAGTTCCACGCCCCCGTCTCCGCCCTGTCGGGCGGGCAGCGGCAATCGGTGGCGATCGCCCGGGCGGTCTATTTCAACGCCCGCATCCTGATCATGGACGAACCCACCGCGGCGCTGGGCCCGCAGGAAACGCAGATGGTCGCCGAACTGATCCACGAGCTGAAGAAAGACGGCCTCGGGATCTTTCTGATCGACCATGACGTGCACCAGGTGAAGGAATTGTGCGACCGCGCGGCGGTGATGAAGAACGGCAAGCTGGTGGGCGTGGTCAAGGTCGACGAGGTGACGACCGACGACCTGCTGGCGATGATCATCGCCGGCAAGACGCCCGCAGGGATCGCGGCCTGATGTTCATCGGCCTCGACCTCGGCACGTCCGGCATCAAGGCGGTCCTGATCGACGACGCCCAGGCCCTGCTGGCCGAGGCGACGGCGCCGCTGTCCGTCTCGCGCCCTCATGACGGCTGGTCGGAACAGGATCCGGCCGATTGGCTGACCGCCTGCGACGCGGCGATGCGGGCGCTGGGGGCGCAGGCCGATCTGGGCGCGGTGCGCGGCATCGGGTTGTCGGGGCAGATGCATGGCGCGACGCTGCTGGATGCGGCCGACGCGGCCCTGCGGCCCTGTATCCTGTGGAACGACACAAGGTCAGCCAAGGAGGCCGCCGCGCTCGACGCCGATCCGGAGTTTCGCAGCGTCACCGGCAATATCGTCTTTCCCGGCTTCACCGCGCCGAAACTGGTCTGGGTCGCGCGGCACGAGCCCGACATCTTCGCCCGGGTCGCCAAGGTCCTGCTGCCCAAGGATTTCCTGCGCCTGCACCTGACCGGGGATCACGTGGGCGAGATGTCGGACAGCGCCGGCACCGCCTGGTTCGACACCGGCGCGCGGGACTGGTCCGACAGCCTGCTGGCCAAGACCGGCCTCAGGCGCGCCCACATGCCGCGGCTGGTCGAGGGCTCCGCGGTGTCGGGCATTCTGCGCAACGCTCTGGCCGCCGATTGGGGCCTGCCCGAGGGGGTCGTGGTCGCCGGCGGCGGCGGCGACAATGCCGCCAGCGCCGTGGGCGTGGGCGTGGTCGAGGCCGGGACGGCCTTTGTCAGCCTCGGAACCTCGGGGGTGCTCTTCGCGGCCTCGGACGCCTATCAGCCGGACCCGGCCAGTGCCGTGCACACCTTCTGCCACGCCCTGCCCGGGCGCTGGCACCAGATGGGCGTGATCCTGGCCGCGACCGATGCGCTGAACTGGCTGGCGCGCACCCTGGGCGCCGAAGCGGCGGCGCTGACTGCAGATCTGGGCCCGCTGCAGGCGCCCGGCCGGCCGCTGTTCCTGCCCTATCTGGGCGGCGAACGGACGCCGCATAACGATGCCCATATCCGCGCGCAGCTGCTGCACCTCGATCACGCCACCGACCGCGCCGCCCTGACCCGCGCGGTGCTGGAGGGCGTGACCCATGCCTTCCGCGACAGTTTCGACGCGCTGACCGGCACCGGTACAAGGATCGAGCGGCTGATCGGCGTCGGCGGCGGATCGAAATCCGACACCTGGGTCCAGGCCATCGCCACATCGCTGGGCCTGCCGGTGGAATTGCCCGAGGCCGGCGATTACGGGGGCGCCTTCGGCGCGGCCCGGCTGGGGCTGATGGCCGCGACCGGTGCGGGCGCCGAAATCGCCGCCCCGCCGCCCATCGCCCGGGTGATCGAACCGGTGACGGCGCTGCACGGCGCCTTCATCGAGGCCCATGCCCGCTACCGCGCCGCCTATACGGCGCTCAAGACCCTGTGACAGAAAGGACGCCCCCCATGACGACCGGATTCTTCGGCGACATTCCGACCATCCGCTACGAAGGCCCGGACACCGACAACGCGTTCGCCTATCGCCATTACGACCCCGACGCGGTCGTGCTGGGCAAGCGGCTGGAGGATCACCTGCGCTTTGCCGTCGCCTATTGGCACAGTTTCGCCTGGGAAGGCGGCGACCCGTTCGGCGGGCGCACCTTCGAACGGCCCTGGTATCCGCAGGACGACATGAAGATGGCCAAGCTGAAGGCCGATGTCGCCTTCGAGATGTTCGCCCTTCTCGGCCAGCCGTTCTTCTGCTTTCACGACGCCGATGTGCGCCCCGAAGGCGCGACCTTCGCCGAAAGCCGCGCCCGGCTGGAGGAGATCACCGATTATTTCGGCCAGAAGATGGAGGACACCGGCACCGGGCTGCTTTGGGGCACCGCCAACCTGTTTTCCAACCGCCGCTTCATGTCCGGCGCGGCGACCAACCCGGATCCCGAGGTCTATGCCTATGCCGCCGCCACGGTGAAATCCTGCCTCGACGCGACGCAGAAGCTGGGCGGGCAGAATTACGTCCTGTGGGGCGGGCGCGAAGGCTACGAAACCCTGCTGAACACCGACCTGCGCCGCGAACGCGACCAGTTCGGCCGCTTTCTGGCCATGGTCTGCGACTATGCCGACAAGATCGGGTTCACCGGCGCGATCCTGATCGAACCCAAGCCGCAGGAACCGACCAAGCACCAGTATGATTACGACGTGGCCACGGTCCATGGCATGCTCCAGGAGTTCGGGCTGGAGGATCGGGTCAAGGTCAATATCGAACAGGGCCACGCGATCCTGGCCGGGCACAGCTTCGAACATGAACTGGCGCTGGCCGCGTCGCTGGGCATCTTCGGGTCGATCGACATGAACCGCAACGATTACCAGTCGGGCTGGGACACCGACCAGTTTCCGAACAATGTCCCCGAAGTCGCGCTGGCCTATTACGAGGTGCTGCGCGCCGGCGGGTTCACCACCGGCGGGACCAATTTCGACGCCAAGCTGCGGCGCCAGTCGCTGGACCCCGAGGATCTGATCCTGGCCCATGTCGGCGGCATGGATACCTGCGCCGCGGGGCTCAAGGCCGCGGCCCGGATGCTGGAGGACGGCAAGCTGGAAGCGGCCCGCGCGGCGCGCTATGCCGGCTGGAACGGCACCGACGTGCTGTCGTGCGACCTCGAAACCCTCGCCGCCCGGGTCGAGGCGCAGGGCCTGGACCCGCAGCCGCGCTCGGGCCGGCAGGAACGGCTGGAAAACCTGGTGAACCGCTACCTCTGAGGGTGGCAGGCCCGCCGCCCGGGTCGGAAATACCCGACTTTGTCCGAAGGGTGTTTGCGTGCAAGATCCGCCAAGGGTTTTTCCGACAACGAGGGTTCGACATGATGGATTTCAGCCTGGCCACGTCGTTTGCGATCATGCGCAAGACGATGCCGTTTCTTCTGTTCCGCATGGCGGTCTATTTCGGCATCGCCGTCGCCTATGTCCTGGCGACCGGCGCCGGGGCCGGCATCGGCTGGGGGGTCGGCGCCTTCGGCGACGAGGATTTCCGCGCCGGGGCCACGTTCTACGGCGCCCTGGGCGGGCTGGGGCTGACCGCCGGCGTGATCTATTTCCTGCGCGAATACATCCTTTACATCGTCAAGGCCGGCCATATCGCGGTGATGGTCGAATATCTCGACGGCAATACCGCGCTGCCCGAGGGCCGCGGCCAGATCGAACATGCCCGCAAGGTGGTCAGCGAACGTTTCGCCGAATCCTCGGTCCTGTTCGGCATCGACCAGCTGGCCAAGGGGGTGATCAATGCGATCACCGGGCTGATCCAGGGCATCCTGAACTTTCTGCCGATCCCCGGCCTGAACAAGGTGATGGGCCTCGTCCGCGCCTATCTGCGCGTCGCCGTGGGGCTGGTCGACGAGGTGATCCTGGCCCATGCGATCCGCTCGCGCTCGGACAACCCGTGGCAAAGCGCCAAGGAGGCGCTGGTGCTTTATGGCCAGAACGGCGGGCCGATGCTCAAGAACGCGGCCTGGCTGACGCTGATCGTCTACGGCCTGTCGCTGGTGGTGTTCCTGGTGATGCTGGCCCCGGCGGCGCTGGTGGTCTGGCTGTTGCCGGGGGCCTGGTCGGCGGGCGGTTTCGTCTTTGCGTTGATCTTCGCCTGGGCGGTGAAGGTCGCGCTGATCGAACCTTTCGCCATCGCCTGCCTGCTGCAAGCCTTTTTCAAGGTGACCGACGGCCAGACCCCGAACCCCGAATGGGAGGCCAAGCTGGAGGGCGCCTCGAGCAAGTTCCGCCGCCTCGGTGAACGGGCGGTCGGCTGGGTGAGTGGCGGCCGGGCGGGCGCGGCCGGGCCGGACAGCCCGACCACCGGGCAAAGCCAACCCAGCCAGGGCTGAGAACCGCTACAGCAGCGGCACCTGCGGCGCGGCGTCGCGCGGCAGGGCACCGGTGACGCGCGGGTCGTCGAACACCTCGACCGAGCGGCGGAAGGGCACGAACCCCATCGCCCGGTAAAAGGGCAGCGCGGCGGGGCTGTCCAGCGTGCAGGTATGCAGCCACAGCCGGGTGACGCCGGGCGTGGCAAAGGCGGTCTGGATCGCGTGGAACATCAGCCAGCGCCCGATCCCCTGCCCCACCGCCTCGGGCACCAGGCCGAAATAGGCGATCGCGCACGCGCCTTGGGTGGCGAAATCCAGCTCCAGGATGCCCAGGTCGCCCTTTGGCCCTTGCGGCAGGAACAACCGCGTCGTCGGGGCATGCAGCCGCGCCGCCAGCGCCTCGGGCGTCAGCCGCAGCCGCGCGGCCCAAAGCCAGCCGGAGCCCACCGCGCGAAACAGCGCAAGGTAGCGGGCCGGGTCGATCCGGGCGACCTCGTCCAGCCTGACCGGCAGGTCGGGCACGGCGGCTTGCATCGGCGGCGCCGTCATTTCCAGATGCGTGACCACCGCTGCCAGCTTGCCCGGCGCGATGGGATGATCGCCGTCCTGCAGCATCGTCGTCCCCTGTCGCAACGGTCGGACGCTGCCATGCGGCCGGGCCGGGCGCAACGGTCACAGCCGCGCCTTTTTCACGGCTTTGCCACAATTCCGCCCGCAGGAAACGGTTCAATAACCAAGACAGGCAAGAATTGTTTCCGCAGCCACGCGGAACCCGAAGCAGGAGCGAAGCATGCCGATCGTGACGATGGCCGGGTCCGACGCCGTGGCGTCGATGAAGGCGAACCCGGAAGCGAAATGGCCCAGGCGCAGCGGCACCACCCGGGTCTTTCCGGTGGCCAAGCCTGCCTTCACACCCGCCTTTTCGCTGACCCCGGGCGAAACCGTCTTTACCATCGGGTCGTGCTTTGCCCGCAATGTCGAACGGGCGCTCAAGGCGCGCGGGTTCCGGTTGCCGGCGCTGGATGTTCTGGCCGCCGATCCGGACTTCGAAACCGTCGGCAGCCGGGTGCTGAACAATTACGGCGCGCCCTCGATCCTGAACGAGCTGCGCTGGGCCTTCGCCGAGGAGGGCGACATCGACGAGGCCGCGCTGTTCTACCAGCTGGGCCAGTCCTGGGTCGATCTGCACCTGCAGAACACGATGAAACCCACGGACCTGGACACGCTGCGCCTGCGTCGGCGCGCGATCCGGCAGGCCTATCGCTCGATCGCCGGGTGCAACGCGGTGATCATCACCCTGGGCCTGTCCGAGGTCTGGTTCGACAAGGCCACGGGCTATTACCTGAACATGGCGCCGCGCCGGGCGATGCTGCGGGCCGATCCCGACCGGTTCGAACTGCATGTGCTGAGCTATGACGAAACCCGCGCCATGCTGTTCGAGGCGGTCGAGCTGATCCGCCGCCACGGGCGCCCGGGGATCCAGGTCCTGCTGACGGTCAGCCCGGTCCCGCTGACCGCGACCTATCGCGACCAGGACGTGATGGTGGCCAATTCCTATTCCAAATCGGTGCTGCGCGCCGCCGTCGAAGAGGTCGTTCAGGCCCATGATTTCGTGGGCTATTATCCCAGTTTCGAAAGCATCACCCTGAGCCCCCGCCCCGAGGTCTATGTCGAGGACGAGGTGCATGTGACCCAGGAGATCATCGACCTGAACATCGGCCGCATGGTCGCCGCCTATACCGGCGAGGACGAGGCCCTGACCGAGGATGCGGCGCTGTCGCAGCTGGAGACCTGGATCAGCCGGCCGCGGCTGGGTTTCGAGAAACTTACCCAGAATATCGACCTGTGCCGCAACCCCGAGATCGCCACCGCGCTGGTCGAATGCGCCCTGGGCGTCGGCCGGCCCGATGTGGCCGAGGCGGCGCTGCCGCTGGCCGAGGATCCCAGCGGCATCCGCCGGGCGATGCTGCACCTGGCCGCCGAAGACCATGCCGCGGCCCTTGCCGCGCTCAAGGACAAGCCCGCCGAGGCGCGGCTTCTGGGCAAGTATTTCGCCCTGCGGATCCGCGCCAATGCCGCCCTGGGCCGGTTCGCCCATGCCTCGGTCGCGGCGCGCGACTGGGCGGCCGAGACACCGAATTCGCCGGCCCCCTACCGGATCCTGGCCGAGGCGCTGAACGCCGCCGACGACCCCGACGGGGCCGCGGCCGCCTATGCCCGCGCCGTCAAGATCTCGGGCGGGGCGTCGGGCCTGGTGCTGGATTATGCCGAGTTCCTGCTGGCCCGGGGCCAGGCCGACAGGGCCCGCGACCAGGTGGCGGAACTGCGCGCCGGGTCGGACCGCGACGAACGGCGGCGCCAGCGCCTGCTGCAGGCCTGCTGACGCCGCCCGACGCCCGCGCCTATTGGCGCGTCAGAAGCGTGCCGTCCTCGAGGTCGCGCAGGGTGTTCTGGTCGACCACCTCGACCCGCCAGGTTTCGTTGAACACCTCCGATTGCGGCATCCCGTCGGGGCCGATCGCATAGATGACCCCGGTAAAGGCGACCGAGATCGTGTCGTTCGGCCCGGGATTGGCCCGCCAGCTGCCGTTGCCCTCGACATTGACATTGCCTTGCTGGCTGCTGAAGCTGCCCTGCATCGTGTAGCTGCCGCCGGCGTCGAAGCTGACCCAAAGCTGTCCGCTGAGCCCGGACGTCGGGTCGGAGCCTTCGGTGAACCAGTCGCCCGCGATCAGAGCGGCCGGGTCCTGCTGCGGTTCGGGCTGCGGAGACGGCGACGGCCCCGGCGCCGGCCCGATCAGGCCGGCCAGGTCCTCGACCTCGGCCGCCGGGGCCCAGTCGGCCATGCCGTCCTGCCAGACCAGGGTCTGGCCGGTCAGCGTCCCGTCGGCGACCTTGGCGGTCAGCTGCGCCCGGTCATAGGGGCCGCCCGGATTGCCGTCCTCGTCCAGGAAGACCGCCAGTTGCGGCAGCGGCGGCGGGGTCGGCGCGGGGTCGTCATCGGCCGGCAGGGGCGGCGGCGTGGCGGTGTCGTCGACCGGCACCGGCGGCGGGGTGCTCTGGGCCGCCAGCATCGGCGGGACCAGCGCCAGGACCAGCGCGGCAAGCGCCGCCCGGGCCAGCATGGAAAGGGTCTGCATCGTCAATTCCTCCTGAAGGATAAGCGTCTCAAATCAATCGGTTCCGTCGGGGACAAGCTCGGGCCAGTCTCGGGCCGGGCGCCAATCCTCGGCCCCGGTCGCCCAGACCAGGGTGTCGGGGCCGCGCCCGTCCTGCGCCAGGGCGGCGCGGATGTCCTGCAGGGTAAGCGGGCCGACCGGCATCTGGCCATCGGCGTAGAACCACTCGATCGCCGCGTCCCCGTCCAGCGCGGCCAGGTAATCGGCGGCGTCCTGTTCGCCGCGCTCGGCGGCGATCTCCAGCCAGATCATGCCTTCTTCGCGACCGCCCTCGACCGCGCCCTCGACCATGGCCTGGCCCAGCATGAAGGCGGCGAAACCGTCATCGGCGGTGGCGGCGCGTTCGAGGTAGTCCTTCGCCAGATCGAAATCCTGCGCCAGCCCGCCATCGCCATAGAGGTGACCCAGTCCGAGATAGCGCAGCGACCGGGGCTGGTCGGCCTCGGCCCCGATCCGCGCCCAGCGCATGCCCGCGGCGACGTCGGCGGGGCCGTATTGCCCGGTGATCAGGATCCAGGCCAGGTTGTCGGCCGCCACCGGCTGTCCGGCCTCGGCCGCCTCGGTATACAGCGCGATCGCCCGGTCGGTATCCTGCGCGACGCCGTCCCCGGTGGCATAGGCCACGGCCAGGTCGTTCATCGCCTCGACATCGCCGGCCTCGGCCCGTGCGGTCAGCGCCGCGATGCTGTCGCCGGCGGGCATCGCCGCGGCTTCGGCCATCAGGACCGCGCCGTCGATGGTCAGGGTCAGGCCGTTCACGGTATCGATCACGATCTCGGTCGCTCCGCCGATCGGCACCGGGTTGCCGTTGACGCTGAGCGTGTCACCCGCGACCTCGACCCGGTGGCCGCCGCCTTCGAAAACGCCCCCGTCGGCAGAGGGAGAGATCGTGCTGGCGCCCTGGCTGAGCAGGGTGATGGTGCGATCGCCGATCGTCACGGATTGGCTGGATTGCGCCAGCGCGGCGCCGGAGAGGCCAAGCGCCAGGCACAACGAAAGGGGTTTGAGCGGAAGACGGATCATGAAAAGACCTTTCCTGAATGCGGGACGCGAAAATGCGGGACAACAATCGGACATGCCGCCGGGACGGGCGGCTTTGAAACGAATCGAATTGACCCCGAGTGTAGCCGCCGCTCCGCACTTGGCAAAATCGCAACCGCCGGTGCTTGGCCGGGGCCCGCCAAACCCGTATAGACCGCGTCGGGCCGGACAAGGGACAACGACCATGCGCAAGGCGAAGATCAGCCGCAAGACCGCCGAGACCGAGATCAGCGTCGAGATCGACCTGGACGGGACCGGCGCCTATGACATCGCCACCGGCGTGGGGTTCTTCGACCACATGCTGGACCAGCTGTCGCGGCATTCGCTGATCGACATGAAGGTGCGCTGTGCGGGCGACACCCATATCGACGACCACCACAGCGTCGAGGATGTGGGCATCGCTCTGGGCCAGGCCCTGGCGCAGGCGCTGGGCGACAAGCGCGGCATCCGCCGCTACGGCGAATGCGTGCTGCCGATGGATGACGCCCAGGTGGCCTGCGCGCTGGACCTGTCGGGGCGGCCTTATCTGGTGTGGAACATCGACGTGCCGACGGCGAAAATCGGGGCCTTCGATACCGAACTGGTGCGCGAATTCTTCCAGGCCCTGGCGACCCATGGCGGGATCACCCTGCATCTGGACCAGCGCCACGGGATCAACAGCCACCACATTGCCGAGGCCGCCTTCAAGGCCGTCGCCCGCGCGCTGCGCCTGGCGGTCGAGGTCGACCCGCGCAAGGCGGATGCGATCCCCTCGACCAAGGGCGCGCTGTAGCGGCGGGGCAAGGCTTGACGCCGCCCGGCTTTCGCGGCAGGTCGCGGGCATGGCGACGGTTCTGATCGATTACGACAGCGGCAACCTGCATTCGGCGCGCAAGGCGTTCGAACGCATGGCGGCCGAGACCGGGGCGGGCGAGGTCATCGTGACCTCTTTGCCCGACACGGTCGCGCGGGCCGACCGGATCGTGCTGCCCGGCGATGGCGCCTTTCCCCATTGCCGGGCCGAATTGTTCGGGATTTCCGGCCTGGCCGAGGCGATGATCGAGGCGGTCGACCGGCGCGGCGTGCCCTTTCTGGGGATCTGCGTCGGGATGCAGCTGATGGCCGCGCGCGGCTTCGAATTCGCCGAAACCCCGGGCCTGGGCTGGATCGGCGGAGAGATCCGCAAGATCGCGCCCCGCGATGCGGCCCTGCCGGTCCCGCATATGGGCTGGAACGACCTGGTGATCGACGCTGTCCACCCGGTGCTGGCGGGGATCGACACCGGCGATCACGCCTATTTCGTCCATTCCTACCAGATGGAGATGACCGAGCCCGCGCACCGGCTGGCCCATTGCGACTATGGCGGCGATGTCACCGCCATCGTCGGCACCGGCAACCGGATCGGCACCCAGTTCCACCCCGAGAAAAGCCAGGCCGCCGGGCTGCGGCTGATCGCCAATTTCCTGACCTGGCGGCCGTGACCGGGCGGGCCGTTCTCAGCTGGTCCTCGGGCAAGGATTGCGCCTGGGCGCTGCATGTCTGCCGGCGCGACGGGCTGGCCCGGATCGAGGCGCTGCTGACCACCGTGACCGAAGGGCTCGACCGGGTCGCGATGCATGGCACGCGGGTGGCGCTGCTGCGGGCCCAGGCCGCGGCGCTGGGGCTGGAGTTGATCGAGGTTCCCCTGCCCTTTCCCTGCACCAATGCCGACTACGAGGCGCGGATGGGCGCGGCCTGCGCCGCCCTGGTGGCGCGCGGCTTCGACACGATGGTCTTCGGCGACCTGTTGCTGGAGGATGTCCGCGCCTATCGCGAGGCGCAGCTGGCCGGCACCGGGCTGGCCCCGCTGTTTCCGCTGTTCGGCGCCGATACCGCCGCGCTGGCGGCCCGGATGCTGGAGGGCGGGATCGAGGCCCGCATCGTCACCTGCGACCCGACCCGGGTGCCGCAGGACCTGGCCGGGCGGCGCTGGGACGCGGCGCTGATCGCCGATCTGCCGCCGGGGGTGGATCCCTGCGGCGAGAACGGCGAATTTCACACCTGCGTCACCAACGCCCCCGGCTTTGATGCCCCGATCGCGGTCACGCCCGGCGACGTTGTGGTCCGCGACGGCTTTGCCTATGCGGACATGATCCCGGCCTGAGCCCTATTGCCGGGTCCAGACCCCGCCTTCGCGGCAGATGCCCAGCGCGCAGCCCGACACCGACAGCTGGTTGCCGGTCAGCACCAGGCGCGAATTGTAGGTCTTGTCCCGATCCGGCGCCCAGACCTTGCCGCGGTATTCATTGCCCGAATGGAGCGCGGTGTCGAAGATGATCATCCGACCGACATTGGCGCTGTCGACCTGGTTGCCATCGGCATCGAAGGCGCGCACCAACTGGCCGCACAGCAGCGCGGCATCGCCGGCGCAGGGGCCGACCTGGACCAGCCCGGTATTGCCGTTGTCGTCGGGCGCGGTGCGCCAGGTGCCTTGCAGCGGGTCGGCGGCGGCGGCGCTGGCCATCAGGCCGAGCGCGGCGCCCAGAAGCAACGTTTTCATGTCTGTCCTCCCTGGATTGGCGCGAACGGTGCCGCTGCGGGACCCCCCGATCAAGCGTGACGTGGCGTTGCATCCGCCCGGACGCGGCGGCATAAGGCGCGCGACCCGTCTGCAGGAGCCTGCGCCATGATCCTCTACCCCGCCATCGACCTCAAGGACGGCCAGGCCGTGCGGCTGATCCACGGCAAGATGGACAGCGCCACCGCCTTCAACGACGACCCGGCGGCCCAGGCCCGCAGTTTCGCCCAAGCCGGCTGCACCTGGCTGCACCTGGTCGACCTCAACGGCGCCTTCGCCGGTCAGCCGGTCAATGGCGCCGCGGTCGAGGCGATCCTGGCCGCCGTCGACGTGCCGGCCCAGCTGGGCGGCGGCATCCGCGACATGGCCACCATCGAACGCTGGCTCGACAAGGGCCTGGCCCGGGTGATCCTGGGCACCGTCGCAGTGGAAAACCCCGACCTGGTGCGCCAGGCCGCCCGCGCCTTTCCCGGCCGGGTCGCCGTGGGGATCGACGCCCGCCACGGCAAGGTGGCGACCAAGGGCTGGGCGACGGAAACGGATGTCGACGCGACCGAGCTGGCGCGCAGCTTCGAAGACGCCGGCGTCGCCGCGATCATCTATACCGACATCCTGCGCGACGGCGCCATGCAGGGCCCCAATGTCGAGGCGACCGCGGCCCTGGCCCGGGCCGTGTCGATCCCGGTCATCGCCTCGGGCGGCGTGTCGTCGCTGGCCGATCTGTCGGCATTGAAGGCCACTGGCGTGATCTCGGGCGCGATCTCGGGGCGGGCGCTTTATGACGGGGCCATCGACCTGCGGCAGGCCCTGGCCGCCCTGGCCTGACCGGGCTGAAACCGGCTATTGCGCCGCTTCGGTCAGGGTGTCGAGCGCCCCGGCCATGCGCCCCAGATAGGCCGCGTCCGACGGGATCTGCAGGCCCGACAGCATGTCGGCCGGCCCTTCCCAGGCCATCCGCACGGCGCCCTCGGCATCCTCGTAGACCAGCACCCTGAGCGGCAGGTGCAGGCCGGCCAGCGGATCATCCAGGATCGCCGGCGTGCCGATCGCCGGATTGCCGAAGATCACCAGCTGCATGTCGCCCACGTCTTCGCCGATCTGGCGCGCGCCGCCGCCATGGTCGATGACTGCGAAAACGGTTGCGCCCGCCGCTTCGATCGCGGCGCTCAGGGCGGCGACGGTCTCGGGCACGGCGCCGGAGGCGGGCCGGGTCACGACCGCCTCCTGCGCGGCGGCCGAAACCGGGTGAAGGGCCAGCAGGGCGGCGACGGACAGAACGGCAAGACGGGTCATGGGCAGTGTCTCCTTGCGGGGATAGGCTACGCCGCGACCTTGGCCCGGTGCCGCCCACACGGGCCAGACACCTTCGCGTGAACCGGCTTCGCGATGGCTCAGATCGAGCCGCCCTCGACCATGAAATTGTTCGCGCTGCACATCGCCGCGTCGTCGCTGGCCAGGAACAGCACCATCCGCGCCACATAGACCGGTTCGATCAGCACCGGCAGGCATTGCCGGCGCCGCTGCGCCTCCAGCGCCTCGGGGGTGGCCCAGAGCTCTTTCTGGCGCTCGGTCATGATCCAGCCCGGCACCACGGTATTGACCCGGATCCCGTCGCCGCCCAGCTCACGCGCCATGGTCCGGGTCAGGCCATGAACGGCGGCCTTGGCGGTGGCATAGGCCGGAAAACCCGCCCCGGCTTCCCACCAGGAATTCGAGCCCATGTTGACGATCGACCCGCCCCCGGCGCCCGCCATGCCCGGCGCCACGGCCTGGGTGGCAAAGAACATGTGCCGCAGATTGGTGTCCATCCGGTCGTCCCAATACTCCGGCGTCACCTCGCGCCAGTCATGGCGGTCGTCGCGGGCGGCATTGTTGACCAGCACCCGGGCCGGGCCGTTCGCCGCCTCCAGCGCCGCGATCCCGTCGCGCAGCGCGTCGATATCGGTCAGATCGCATTCGGCGAAAACCGCGCCGGTTTCGGCCGCCAGCGCCTCGGACCCCGCCCGGTCCCGGTCGAGGAACCCGACCCGGGCACCCTGGGCGGCAAAGGCGCGCACGATCTCGGCCCCGATCCCCGAGGCGCCCCCGGTGATCAGCACCGCACGGTCGCGCAGGCTGGGATGGATCGCGAAATCGGGCATGGCGTGTCCTCCTTGTTTCGGGCCTCTGTCCCATGGCGGCGCCCCCTTTGCAAATCCCTGTCTGCGGCGTATGACGCCCCCATGCTCAAGACCCGCATCATCCCCTGCCTCGACGTGGCCGATGGCCGCGTCGTCAAGGGCGTCAACTTCGTCGACCTGGTCGATGCCGGCGACCCGGTGGACGCCGCCCGCGCCTATGACGCCGCCGGCGCGGACGAGCTGTGTTTCCTCGACATCAACGCCACCCATGAAAACCGCGGCACGATGTATGACCTGGCCACCCGGACGGCCGAACATTGCTTCATGCCGCTGACCATCGGCGGCGGCGTGCGCAGCCACGAAGACGTGCGCGCCCTGCTGCTGGCCGGGGCCGACAAGGTGTCGTTCAACTCGGCCGCCGTGGCCGACCCGGACGTGCTGACCGAAGCCGCCCTGCGCTTCGGCTCGCAATGCATCGTCTGCGCCATCGACGCCAAGACGGTCGAGCCGGAGGATCGCGAACGCGGCACGCCGGGCCGGTGGGAAATCTTCACCCATGGCGGCCGCAAACCCACGGGCATCGACGCGGTGGAATTCGCCGTAAAAGCGGCCGAAAAGGGCGCGGGCGAGATCCTTCTGACCTCGATGGACCGCGACGGGACCAAGGCGGGGTTCAACATCGCCCTGACCCGCGCCATCGCCGACGCGGTCGGCATCCCGGTCATCGCCTCGGGCGGGGTCGGCACGCTCGACCACCTGGTCGACGGCGTGACCGAAGGCCATGCCAGCGCCGTGCTCGCCGCCTCGATCTTCCATTTCGGAACCTACACCATCGCCGAGGCCAAGCAGCATATGGCCGATGCCGGCATCCCCGTGAGGATGACATGACGATTTCCGACCTCGCCGCCACGATCGCCGCCCGCGCCGGGGCCGACCCGTCGGAAAGCTGGACCGCGAAACTGCTGGCCGACCCCGACAAGGCGGCCGAAAAATTCGGCGAAGAGGCGGTCGAGGCGATCATCGAAGCGGTCAAGGGCGACAAGGCCCGCCTGACCAGCGAAGCCGCCGATGCGCTCTATCACCTGCTGGTCATGTGCGCCGCGCGCGGTGTGACCCTGGCCGATATCGAGGCCGAACTGGCCGCCCGCAGCCACCGCGGCGGGATCGCCGAAAAGGCCGCACGCCGCTGACCGCTTCTTTGGGTCCGGAACAGCCCGGGGGACGGCGCCGTCAGGCGCGGGGGGGCCGCGCCCCCGGCCCGGCCAGCCCCAGGCGCGCGATCTCGATCTTCGGACAGCGATCCATCACCACGCGCACCCCCGCCGCGCGCGCCCGGCCCGCCGCATCCGCGTCGACCACCCCCAGCTGCATCCACATCGCCTGCAGGTCCGGCCAGCGCGCAAGCGACCTGTCGACGATCCCGCCCACCGCATCGGATCGGCGAAAGATGTCGACCATGTCCACCGCATCGGGGATGTCGTCGACACTGGCGCGCACAGGCTCGCCCAGATGCACCTGACCGGCCAGACCCGGATTGACCGGGATCACCCGGTAGCCGCGATCCTGCAGAAACCGGGCCACGCCATGGCTCGGCCTGTCGGGATTGGCGGAAAAGCCGACCAGCGCGATCACGCGCGCCGCGGTCAGGATGTCGCGAATCTGATCGTCATCGGTGCTCATTGCCCCTCCTACCCCGCCGGCGCGGCAGAAAAAAGCGCCCGGAGAAACTCCGGGCGCCCAGTCACGGAACGAGGGACAGTGAGTAGAAACGCGCAGGTTCCGTTCGCGCGCTCCTGACCCTTACCTAGGCTCGCACCGCCGCCCTTGAAGGGGCCTTCAGCAGAATGTGAACAGGTCAGTCCAGTATGTCCTCGACCACATCCCACAGCTCTTCGAAGAATTTTCGCCGCCGGCTTTTCTTGCGGCGGTCCGGACGGCGCGCCGGCGTGGCCGGGCGGGCGGGTGTCGCCGCAGGCGCAGGCGCCCGGCGGGCCTTCACCGGCATCTGCTTGAAATCATGCAGCGCCGCGCCGCAGCTCGAACAACTCAACTCGTGCCGGCCCCGGTCCAGGATCAGCGCGGCGCGGTTGCCGCAATAGCAGCAGGTGGCGATCTTCGGCGCGGGCATGCGGATCTTCCTTCACGGTTTTACCGCATATAGGGCGACCGCCGCCGCGTTGGAGACGTTGAGCGACCCGAAATCGCGGGCGAAGGGGATTTTCACCAGCGTGTCGCAGGTCGCGCGGGTCTTGTCGCGCAATCCGGGCCCTTCCGCGCCCAGCACCAGGGCGATCGGCCGGTCG
This sequence comes from Rhodobacteraceae bacterium HLUCCA08, assembly GCA_001314655.1. Classification (GTDB taxonomy): domain Bacteria; phylum Pseudomonadota; class Alphaproteobacteria; order Rhodobacterales; family Rhodobacteraceae; genus Salibaculum. The sequence goes on from LJSF01000006.1 coordinate 145,037, forward strand.
CGCTGGTCCCGGGTGGCCTCGTCGATGCTCTCCTCGGCCTCTCCGGCCAGGCCCAGCACCAGATAGCCCATGGCCTTCAGCCGCTCCATGGCGTCGGCCAGGTTGGTGACCCGCAGATAGGGCTGGCGTTCCAGCGCGCCGCTGGCGGTCTTGGCCAGGGCGCCGGTCTCGGGCGCGCTGTGCCGGGCCACGGCCACCACCGCCGCGGCCCCGAACACCTCGGCCGAGCGCAGGATCGCGCCCACGTTATGCGGGTCCGTCACCCGGTCCAGCAGCACGACCCGCGCCCGCGGGCCGGCCGCACAGACCGCGTCGAGCGATCCCCAGTCCAGCGGCTTCACCTCCAGCGCCGCGCCCTGGTGCACCGATCCGGGATCGAGCGGCGCGGCGAAGCGGCGCGGATCGCTGATTTCGGGCTCGGGGCCCGCGGCCACCGCGTCGCCCAGACGGTCAAGCGCATTCCTGGTCACCACCAGTCGCAGCTTCTCGCGCGCCGGGTTCAGCAGCGCATCGCGCACCGCATGCAGGCCGAACAGCCACAGGGTTTCCGACGCCGCCTTGCGCCGCGCCTGTTCCTTGTCGATCACCCATTGCGGCTTTTTCGCCATCGCCCGGCTCCTCGTCATCCGAAGCCCGGGTTACGCCCCCCCGCGCCGCTTGCCAAGGTGGCGCTTCCATCGCGCGATTTGCGGTTGACGCCTCTGGTCCCCGCCATTATTCCCGCCTTCGCGTCGGGCGACGTGCTGCAAGGTGCGGCAGCGGACTGTAACTCCGCCGGGGAGACCCATGCCTGGTTCGATTCCAGGGTCGCCCACCACTTCCCCCCATCTTCGACCCGGAACCACCTGCGCCCCGGGGCGTTCAGCCGCCGCGGGTCAGAGAAAACGAACAACACGCCCCCTGCCCCTGCGCGGCGCAGCGGGTTTCGGTGCAGCGCGCATCCGGCGCGACCAGCACCCGGTAAAGCCGTTCGAACACCGCCGCGTGCCAGGCGCAAAGCGGCCGGTCGGCCCGTTCGCCCCGGATCAGCGGGTTGTCCGTGATCTCGAACACCCAGGCGCCGCGGCGATGGAACGCCCCGGAGCCGGCAAAGGTCCAGGCATGCTGCGCGATCGCGCGGGACAGAAGCGGCGCGGCCAAGGCGGCGGGCAGCGCCCGCAACACCGCCTGGGCCGGGGCCGGGATGCGATGGGCCAGGATGTAATCGGCGGTGCGGCGCCCGGCCTCGGCGGCGATGCGCGGCGCGTCATCGCCCGTCTGCCGGCGCAGCTGGGCATGCAGGCGCGCCGCTTCGACCTCGGGGATCATGTGGTGGCCGTCGGGCACCGCGACCAGCCCCGCGCCGGCACGGATCCGGGCAAGGGCCTCGTCCCCTGCCAGGTCCTCGATCGCCGGCAGCATCTGCAGGATCGCGTTCGGGCCGATCTCTCCGGCGCTGGCCCCGGCCATCGCCGCTCAGGCCTCTTCCATCTGCTTGTCGCCGCCGCCGCAGGCCCGCACCTGGGCGCCGTTGGGCATCTTGAAGTCCTGCTTGCGTTCGACCGCGCGGTCCTTCATCTGGGCGCGCACCGCCTCGCGGCGTTCGGCGGCCGCCGCGGCCTTGTCGGCGGAGGCTTCCCAATCCTCCAGCTGCGCCTCGGCCAGTTCGCGGGTCTCGTCGAAATGGAAATCGACCTTCTTCTTGGTCTGGGGGCCCCAATAGCCGACCTTGCCCAGGTCATAGAAGGTGCGCCGGAACCCGGCCCGCAGGAAGGCATAAAGGCAGCCCAGCAGGTAGCGCCGGCGGAACCCGGTGCCGCGCCAGGGGTAATGGAACAGCGCCTTGCGCATGTAGAAGCGGCGGTAATTCTTCATCACCCCGTCCAGCAATTCGCCCCGCTCCATCGCCGCCGGTTTCATGATCGGGGTGACGAAATTGTATTTCGAGAAATCATGCACCTCGACCTGGTCCTTCAACTCCTGAAACAGCGGCGTGAAGGGCCAGGGCGTGTACATCGACCAATTGGCGAGGTCCGGTTGCCAATCCCAGGCCATCTGGAAGGTTTCTTCCAGCGTTTCGGGGGTTTCGTTGTCCAGCCCGACGATGAACTGCGCCTCGACAAAGATGTCGGCCTCGCGCAGCAGGCGGATCGCTTCCTTGTTCTCGTCGACCTTGGTTTCCTTGTTGAACAGATCGAGCTTGAGCTGCGCCGCGGCCTCGGTGCCGAGGCTGACATGGACCAGCCCGGCCTGGCGGTAGAATTTCAGCAGATCGCGGTCGCGGTAGATGTCGGTCACGCGGGTGTTGATGCCCCATTTGACCCGGTCCGGCAGGCCGCGGTCGATCAGTTCCTGGCAGAAGGCGACGAATTTCTTCTTGTTGATGGTCGGTTCCTCGTCGGCCAGGATGAAGAAGCCGACGCCGTGGTTTTCGACCAGGTCCTCGATCTCGTCGACCACATCCTTGGGGTCGCGCACGCGGTAGTCGCGCCAGAATTTCCATTGCGAGCAGAACGAACAGGTGAACGGACAACCGCGGGCCAGGTTGGGGATCGCCACCCGGGTATTGAGCGGCAGGTAGATGTAGCGTTCCCACTCCAGGATCGACCAGTCGGGCTTGATCGCCGACAGGTCCTTGACCGTGCTGGCCGCCGGGGTCGCGGTGATCTCGCCCGCGTCCAGATAGGCCAGGCCCTTGATCGCGGCACGATCGGCGGGCCAGCGGCCGTCGCGGATCGTCTGCATCAGCTCGGTGCAGATCTCTTCGCCCTCGCCGCGGACGATGACATCGACCCAGGGCGCCTCGGACAGGACCTGGCGGAACATGAAGGTGGCATGGACACCGCCCAGGATGCGCACCGCGTCGGGCACGGTTTCGGCGGCGATCTGCAGCACCCGCTCGGCGACGTAGATCGACGGCGTGATGGCGGTGACGCCGACCGCATCGGGGGCGATCTCGGCCATGCGACGGGCCAGGTCCGCGTCCGAGACATCCTCGGTCATCGCGTCGATGAAGTGGATGTCGTCGAAACCGGCCCGGCGCAGATGGCCGGTCAGATAGGCGACCCAGGCGGGCGACCAGGTGCCGGCGATTTCGGCGCCGCCACTGTGATAATTCGGGTGAATGAACAGAATACGCATGGCGGCCTCCCGGTTTGATAGGCCGAGTTTACACCTTTGGTGTCTAGTTTGGTTGACATAAGTCAATCCAAGGCCCCAAAGCCACCCCGCCCCAAGCAAAACGGGCCGCCCCGCAAGGGACGGCCCGCCGGATCGGCGTCTGGCGCCGGGGGTCAGTTGCTGTCGGCCTCGGCCTCTTCGGCCGGCGCCAGCGAATGCAGATAGGCATAGACGTTCAGCGCGTCTTCTTCCGAGCGCAGCTGGAACGCCATGTTGCCGCGGGCGCGGTTGTTCTCGGTGATCTCGCGCAGCCAGCCGGTCGGGTCCTGGGCGTAGCCGACGAAGTTTTCCTCGGTCCACATCTCGCCCTGTTCGCCCAGTGCCAGGATCGCGTCGGAATAGCGGAAATCCTCGACCATGCCGATGCCGCGGGTGGTGACGGCAAACAGGTTCGGGCCGGTGCGGGAATTGCGGCCGGCCAGGGTTTCGCCGTCATCGTTCACGATGACGTGGCAGGACACGCAGTTGCGGGCAAAGATCTCTTCGCCGGCCGCGGCGTCGCCGGACGGCGCCATGGCGTGGCTTTCGGCGACGGCGGCTCCGGCCAGAAGGCCGAATGCGGCGGTAAGGGCAAGTGTCTTCATGGATTTTCCTCCCTGGGAAACCTTTTGCATTCCGGACAGGAGTAAACACCTAACGCCGCGCGGCCTGCGGTCAAGTGTCGCAATTTCACGCCACCGCATGCGACAGGGCGCATTGCGTCCAAAGATGCGACAGGGCCCGCACCAGGTGGTCGATATCGGCGTCGGTATGCAGCGGCGACGGGGTGAAGCGCAGCCGTTCCGTGCCCTTCGGCACGGTGGGATAATTGATCGGCTGCACATAGATGCCCCATTCCGACATCAGGTAATCCGACAGCATCCGGGTCTTGACCGGATCCTTGATCAGCACCGGCACGATATGGCTGTCATTGCGCATGTGCGGGATGCCCGCGGCATCCAGGCCCGCGCGCAGCCGCGCCACCTGGTGGCGTTGCGCCAGCCGTTCGGCATCGCTGGCCTTGAGGTGCCGGATCGAGGCCCGTGCGGCGGCCGCCACCGCCGGCGGCAAGGCCGTGGTGAAGATGAAACCGCTGGCGAAAGAGCGGATGAAATCGCACATCGCGTGGCTGCCGGTGATATAGCCGCCGACCACGCCGAAGGCCTTGCCCAGCGTGCCTTCGATGATCGTCAGCCGGTCCATCAGGCCTTCGCGTTCGGCCACGCCGCCGCCGCGCGGGCCGTACATGCCGACCGCATGGACCTCGTCCAGATAGGTCATCGCGCTGTGCCGCTCGGCCACATCGAGGATCTCGGCGATCGGCGCGATGTCGCCATCCATCGAATAAACGCTTTCGAAGGCGACGATCTTGGTCGCATTGGCCGGCAGCGCGGCCAGTCTGCGGTCCAGGTCCTCGGGGTCGTTATGGCGCCAGATCACCTTTTCGGCGCGGGAATGGCGGATGCCCTCGATCATGCTGGCATGGTTCTTGGCATCCGACAGGATCACCGCGTTCGGCAGCCGCGCGCCCAGGGTCGACAGGGTGGCCCAGTTCGACACGTAACCGGAGGTGAACAGCAGCGCCGCCTCTTTCCCGTGCAGGTCGGCCAGTTCGGCCTCCAGCAGCAGGTGGTCGTGATTGGTGCCGCTGATGTTGCGGGTCCCGCCAGCGCCGGTGCCGGTGCGCCGGACCGCGGCGCACATCGCCTCGATCACATCCGGGTGCTGGCCCATGCCGAGGTAATCGTTCGAACACCAGACGGTGACGTCGCGCTTGCCGTCGGGATGGTGATGGGCGGCCCGCGGGAACTTGCCCGACTGCCGCTCCAGCTCGGCGAAATAGCGGTAATTGCCCGCCTGTTTCAGCGCATCGAGCTGAGCGGTGAGGAGTGTATCAAAGTCCATGGGACCTCCCTGTCTTCGGTTCGTTCGTGGGTTCGGAATCGGGCAGCATCCAGCGCCACAGCCGGGCGTCGGGCAATGGCAGCACCATCAGCCAGTGTTCCAGCAGGGCCAGCCCGGCCAGCGTCGCCAGCAGCGCGAAGCCGACGGTCTGGGCCAGCGTTTCGGCGCCGATCAGGCGTTCGACGAAACAGGCCACGGCAAAGGACAAAGCCGTGATCGCCACCGGAAAGGCCATCGTCACCGGGCCGCGCCGCAGATGCGATTTCAGGTGCTCGAGCGGCCGGGGAATGAATTCCAGGTTGATCCGCGGCACCCCGAAGAACAGGTTCAGCTTGGCCGAAATGCGGGCGCAGAACAGGATCGCATAGGTCCACAGCGCCACGGTGTTGGGCTGGCCATGGACCGCGACGATCACGCCCAGGAACCCGGTCAGCAGCAGCACCTCGTGATGCGCCAGCGCCTGCCAGGCGGCCCAGAACCGGGCCCGGCCCTGCGCACCCGGCGGACAGGGGCGCGGCTCGGGCCCGGTGATGACGCCGGTCAGAAAGGCGATCTCGATCCAGCCCCAGACCACCAGCGCGCCCAGGAACCCGGCATAGACGCCGCCCAGCCCGGTTTGCGGCCCCGACAGCATCACCGCCGCGACACCCAGCGCCAGGATCGGCACCGACAGCACCACGGCGCGGCGATAGGCATCGCCGCCGCGCCGGTCGGCCATCCGGATGACCAGCAGGATCGCCCCGGTGAAGAACCACCAGGCCAGCATCGCCAGGACGATCGCGGTGCCGATCATCGGCGCCCCCCTGCCTTATGCCGGGCCCGCCGGGTCAATAGGCCGGCTCCAGCCGGGTCGCCGCGGGCACCTCGTTGCGCACCGCCGGGATGGTCAGCAGCCCGACAAAGGCCGCGCCGGCCCGGGCGCTGCCCCACCATTGCGCCAGCTTGCCGCCGATCCCGCCGCGCTTCTTGGCCGCGGCGATCTGGCGATTGGCGCGGTCCAGCCGTTCGAGGCCCCGGCGCCAGCGCGGATGGTCGATATCCAGCACCAGCGGAAAGACCTGCCGGCTGATATCCGAGGTCTTGCGGAACACCTCCTGGCCATACCAGGCCGGATCGACGCCCAGCGCCTGGTGAAAGGCCGGCCGCTGATGATCGCGCACCCACATGGTCGAAAAGACCGCGGTGAGGAAGAACTTGATCCACAGCTTGTTGCCGCCCGAGGTCAGCTTCGGGTCGGTCTTCATCAGCAGGGCGAAGGCTTCGCCATGGCTGAACTCGTCATTGCACCATTCCCGAAACCACTTGAAGATCGGGTGGAACCGCTTGTCGGGGTGCGCCTCCAGGTGGCGATAGATGGTGATGTAGCGGGCATAGCCGATCTTTTCGCTCAAGTAGGTCGCGTAATAGATGAACTTGGGCCGGAAATAGGTGTATTTCTTGGCCTGGGTCAGGAAACCGAGGTTCACCGCGATCCCGGCCTCGCGCAGGGCATCGTTGATGAAACCGGCATGGCGCGCCTCGTCCCGGGCCATCAGCTGGAACAGGGTCACGATATCCTGGTTCGACCCGCGCCGCTTCATCTCCTTGTAAAGGACACAGCCCGAAAACTCGGCCGTGCAGGAGGAGATCAGGAAGTCGATGAACTCGGCCCGCAGGTCGGGGTCCATCCCCTCCCAGTCGATATGGTCCCAGTCGGCGTTCTTCTTGAAATGGCCCTTGTTCGGGTCCGATTGCATCTGGCCGATCAGCGCGTCCCAATCGGCGCGCACCGGGGTCACGTCGATCGCGTCCATCTCGTCGAAATCGGTGGTGTAGAAGCGCGGGGTCAGCAGGGTGTTCTGCATCGCCAGCTCGGTCGCCGCGCTGCTGTCCACGGGGGTGGAGAAATTCGGCGCGGCCAGGCCATCCTCGACATTGGTGGCATCGGCGGAATGGGCGGGGGTCTGGACATTCATGACAGCGCCTCCCCCGAGAACGAGAATTCGCAAAGCTCCATGAACTCGAAATCGCCGGTGGCGCGGGTCCAGGCGCGTTCGAGGCCGCTGGCGCGGGTGATCACCGCATTGCGGTCCTCGGACACCACCTCGCCATAGGGGGCCATGATCTCGGGGCCCTCGACCTGGACGGTGTCGCCCGGGCCGACGACCGATCCGTCATTGAAGCGCAGATGCGCCGAAAGCTCGTCGAAGCGGTGGCTGATGGTCACGGTGCAGGGCACCGTTTCCCTTTCGCGTGTCAGAAATCCCATATCGTTGTTCCCTGTTCTGTTGGGGGCCCGGACTGGCAAGGTCCGGGCCGGTTGGTCAGTCAAGCAGTCGTGCGAAGGCGGCGACATTGTCGGCGCCGTATCCGATCAGTTCGATCGAAAGCTCGGTTGCGGGGTCGAGAATGGCGACATTGCCGTTCTCGCGGCGCACCACGGTGATCGGGGCGGCCGGATCGGCGCCCATGACGGCGCGGCGGCGGTCGATGATCCGGCCGATCACGCCGTAAAAGCCGCCGCGGACATCATCGGTGCCGGCCAGGCGCAGGCCGTCCTCCATCACGTCGTAGGACCCCAGCCCATGGGCGACCAGCGTCACCTCGCGGCTGGCCACGACCGGGGCTTCCTGCAGCACGCCGACATGGGGCCGGTCGGTCAGCTGGGCAAAGACGACCAGCGACACCGACAGCACCATCAGTGTGAACATGGCCCGCACCAGAAAGCGCGGAACCATCTCGCGGTCGCGGTGCTTCATCTGTTCCGAAAGGCTCATGACATCACTCCGCGGCCATGGCAGGGGCGACCGGCGCCACCTGCGGTTCGCTGACCCGGGCCTCGGCGGCCTCGGCCAGGATTTCGGCGACCCGGTCGACCTGCGGGATGCAGCGCAGCGCCGGCTGGGTGCGCATCACCCAGGGCCGCACATGGGGCCAGGTCATCAGGTAGGAAAACCGGCTGTCGCCCAGGGTTTCGAAGGCGATCGTGCCGGTGCCGCCCTTGCGGCGGTCCAGATGCGCCGATCCGATCTGCACGTAAGGCAGGTTCAGCGTCATGGTCAGCGCCGCGCCGATGCGCATCGCGACCCGGCGGTTGGTCAGGGTATAGACCGTGGCCTTGGCCTGGGCCCAGGCGATCAGCACCAGGATGCCGGCGGTCAGCAGCCCGCCCAGAACCAGCGGCACCGCATGCAGCAGCGCCTCGGACAGCGGCACGGTGGTGGCGCTGGCGGCGACGCGCCAGATCGCCAGGATCGCGAAATAGGCCGCGACCCAGCGCAGGGCCAAGGCCTCGAGCGCCAGGCGCCAGGCATCCGGCGCCCCCTGCCAGAGGATCTCTTCGCCCTCGGGCAGTCTGGCGGGCAGGCCCCGGACCGGTTCGAAGTTGAAATCGTCGTGGTGCATCTGGTGTCCCCTTTCGGTTCGGCCGACCCCGCTGGCAAAGCGGGGCCGGGTCTTTGGTCAGAGCTGGGGTTCCAGCCGCGCCGGATCGGCATAAAGCGTGCCGCCGGCGTAATAGGCGGTGATCTTGTCCTCTTCGAGCAGGGTCACCCGGTCGGGGCTGGCGGTCTGCGGCACGCCCGGAAAGTTGTGGGCATAAAGCGACCGCACCGCGACCCGGTCGGCCTTGATCCGGCACAGGGTGATCGGGATCAGCCGGTGATTGCCCTGGCCCTCGGGGTTCAGGTCCATCACCAGGTAGCGCACCATCTGCTCGGGCACGTCGATCAGCATGTCGATCACCCGGCCCACGACCTCTCCGTCGCCGGCCACCACCGCCTTGCCGCGCGGATCGCGCCCGGCCGAGACGTGGAAATCGGGCAGCGCCGCCATCGGCCGGATCTTGGCATGGCCATGGGCGTCCAGTTCCGGTTCGTCGCGGCGCGGCGCCCAGGCGGCGGGGCCGACCCCGTCGGCCATCGGATCGCCGGTGGGCACATAGGGCGACCCGGCGGATTCGGAGGTCCGCGCCAGCGCCAGGTCGCCGCGGTCATGGGCGGCCTCGTTTTCGGCCGAGGGCACGGTCAGGTCGCCGCGGCCATGGGGCAGCCTGAAGGTCTTGGCCGAGGGCAGCGGCCAGCCCGAGATGCCGGTATCCTTGCCGTCGTCATCGACCAGCGGATAGCCTTCGCGCATGTTCTCGCGCTGGATGTAGATGATCAGTGCGGCGAAGAAGATCCAGAACATCCAGATCGCGATGCTCGCCAGATCGACGCCTCCCCAGAATGTCACTCCAACCATTGTCTTGGTCCTTTCCGTGGATCAGGTGGGGAAATCCGCCAGGCCCAGCCTGGTCGGTTCCCGGGAACTCAGGGCCCGGGCGCGCACCAGCGGGCCCAGGGCGATGAGGGTGAGAAAGATGAGGGCGATCTCGGTGTGATAGACCACCGAATAGCCGGTTGCGGGGGTCGCCAGGGCCTCGCCCAGGTGGCCGTTCATCGCGGCGTGGTTGACCAGGTCGCGGACCGATCCGCCGATGAAGATCGACAGGCCCGCGGCGGTGGCCTGCGCCGCGCCCCAGGCGCCCAGCGCCAGGCCGCGCCCGGCGCTGGCGCCGGTCGGCATGGTCATCGCGGCGGTCAGGGTCGCGACGGCGAAGAGGCCTGCCCCCAGGCCGATGAGCCCGGCCCCGGCAAAGAACAACGGCGAAGAACCCAGTGGCGCGGCGAATATCACCGCCGAAAACGCCACCAGCCCGATCAGCAGGCCCCGCGCGCTCATCCGGTGCGGATCCAGCCCCCGCGCCAGCCAGCGCGCGGCCAGGCCGAACCCGAAAAGCGCGCCGCCGGCCCACATCGCCGTCAGCAGCGTGGTGGCCGAAACCGACAGGCCGAGGATCTCTCCGCCGTAAGGTTCCAGCAGCACGTCCTGCATGTTGAAGGCCATGGTGCCCAGGAACACCACCGCCAGCAGCCGCCCGGCCTCGCCGCCGGCCATGTAATCGGCCCAGGCGTCGCGGAACAGCGGCCGCGGCGCGGCGCGTTCCTCGCGGCTCATCGGGCGCACGCTTTCCTGTTTCCACAGGGCGAAGACATTCAGCAGCAGCGTGACCACCGCCGTGCCCTGCACCACCTGCACCAGCCGCAGGGCCGAAAAGTCGCGCAACAGCGTGCCGATGATGACCGCGGCAAAGGCCATGCCGACCAGGAACATCACGTAAAGCAGCGCCACGACCCGGGGCCGGGTTTCGTCGGTCGCCCGGTCGGCGGCCAGGGCCAGCCCGGCGGTCTGGGTCATGTGCATGCCCAGCCCGGTCAGCAGAAAGGCCAGGCCCGCGCCGACATAGCCGGCCCAGTCCACGTCCAGCGTCCGGTCGCCCGACAGCACCAGAAGCGCCATCGGCATGATCGCCAGCCCGCCGAACTGCCACAGCGTGCCGAACCACAGATAGGGAATGCGCTTCCAGCCGATCGCGCTGCGATGGGTATCCGACCGGAACCCCAGCAGCGCCCGGAACGGCGCCACCATGACCGGGATCGCGATCATCAGCGCCACGATCGTCGCCGGCACGCCCAGCTCGACGATCATCACCCGGTTCAGCGTGCCCAGCAGCATCACCGTGGCCATGCCGACGCTGATCTGGAACACCGCCAGGCGCAGCAACTGGCCCAGCGGCAGCTCTTCCGAGGCCGCGTCCGAAAACGGCAGCATCCGGATCGACAGGGTCTTGACGAAGTTGCGGCCGATGATCATGCGCGCGCCTCCTGATGGGTGAACGCGGTCGAGATGTAGAAGCCCGAGGTGATCCGCCCGCGTTCCGACAAGCAGCCCGGCACCCGGGCGGCGCGCAGCGCGGCGGCGACCCGGGCGGGGCTGTGCGGCACCATGGTCGGCGACCGGTCGGCGCGGGGGAACAGCTTGCCGATGCGCCACATCGCCATCAGCAGCGGCGTGCGCGGCGGCAGGGTGAAGGCGATCGTGCCCGCGGTCCGGGCCCGCAGCAGGCCGATCAGCTGGGCCAGTTCGGCATCGTCGTAATAGATCAGGCTGTCCATCGCGACCACGTGGTCGAACCGGCCCAGGGCCGGATCGGCCAGGTCGCCGGCGCGATAGGTGATGTCGAGATGCTGCGGCGTGCGCGCCCGGGCGATCTCGACCAGGGTCTCGGCGATATCGACGCCCACCACCTGCGCCCCGCGCCGGGCCAGTTCGACCGCCAGCGCCCCGGTGCCGCAGCCCGCATCCAGCACCCGCGCGCCGGTCAGGTCGGCGGGCAGGCAGCCCAGAAGCGTCTCGCGCATCCGGTCGCGCCCGGCCCGCACCGTGGCCCGGATGCCGGACACCGGCGCGTCCGAGGTCAGCGCCTCCCAGGCCTTGGTGGCGGTGCGGTCGAAATAATGCTCGACCCGGGACAGGGTGCCGTGGTGGCGCATCAATCGAACCCCAGCAACTCGAAGATGTCGCGGTCGGGCATCGGTTCGGGCGCCAGCGGATCGGTGCCGCGCCACAGGGTCTCGGCCAGGCGGATGTATTCGGCCCGGCAGTGGACGATGTCCTCGTCGTCGTCCATCTCGAACAGGGTCTTCTTCTTCAGCCGCGACCGGCGGATCGCGTCGACATCGGGCATGTGGGCGATGCGCTTGAAGCCGACCTTGTCGCAGAACCGGTCGACCTCGTCGGTGTCGCGGCTGCGATTGGCCACGCAACCGGCCAGCCGCACCTTGTAATTCGCCGATTTGGCCTGCACCGCGGCGATGATCCGGTTCATCGCATAGATGCTGTCGAAATCGTTGGCGGTGACGATCACCGCCCGGTCGGCATGCTGCAGGGGTGCCGCGAACCCGCCGCAGACCACGTCGCCCAGCACGTCGAAGATCACCACGTCGGTCTCTTCGAGCAGGTGATGCTGCTTGAGCAGCTTGACCGTCTGCCCCACCACATAGCCGCCGCAGCCGGTGCCGGCCGGCGGCCCGCCGGCCTCGACGCACAGCACGCCGTTATAGCCTGTGGTCACGAAATCCTCGGGGCGCAGCTCTTCGGGGTGGAAATCGACCTCCTTGAGGATGTCGATCACCGTCGGCTGCAGATGCCCGGTCAGGGTGAAGGTGCTGTCATGCTTGGGATCGCAGCCGATCTGCAGCACCCGCTTGCCCAGTTTGGAAAACGCCGCCGACAGGTTGGACGAGGTGGTGGATTTCCCGATCCCGCCCTTGCCGTAGACCGAGAACACCTTGGCCCCCTCGATGCGCATCGTCGCGTCCTGGTGGACCTGGACAGAGCCTTCTCCGTCCTGGCCCCGCAGCACCGGTATGTCGTCGCGTGGGCTCATTGGCTCGCGCCTCCCTGGCTTCTTTGGGTTTCAAGTATCCCGGGGGTCCGGGGGCAGAGCCGCCGGCCGTCCGCATTCCGTGTCCGCCGCCCGGTCATTCCGCCGCGATCCCTTCCATCCGGTCTTCCAGCGCATCGGCCGCATCCTGCAGCGCCGCCAGCGTCGCCGCGTCGGGCTGCCAATAGGCGCGGTCCGAGGCTTCCAGCAGCCGCCCGGCCATGCGCATCGCCGCCTGCGGGTTCTGCCGGGCCAGCCGTTCGCGCATCTCGGCATCCAGCACGAAGGTTTCCGACAGGCGCTGATAGACCCAGGGCTCGACCTCGCCGGTGGTCGCCGACCAGCCCATCGTGTTGGTGATATGCGCCTCGATCTGGCGCACGCCTTCATGGCCGTGCTTGAGCAGACCTTCGTAGAATTTCGGGTTCAGGCTGCGCGACCGGGTTTCCAGCGCGACCTGGTCCTGCAAGGTGCGCACGGTCGCCTTGCCGCGGGTCGCATCGCCGATATAGACCGGCGCCGCCGCTCCGCCGCGGGCCCGGCGCACCGCCCGGGCGATCCCGCCCAGCGTGTCGAAATAATGATCGACCGAGGTCACGCCCAGCTCGACCGATTCCAGGTTCTGATAGGCCAGATCGACCTTGGCGAGCGTTTCCTTCAGCAGCCCCGGATTGGCCGCGGATTTGCCCGACCGGCCATAGGCGAAACTCTTGCGCGCCTGGTAGGCATCGGCCAGTTCGTCCTCGTCGCCGAAGGCGGAACTGTCGACCAGCTGGTTGACGTTCGACCCATAGGCCCCCTCGGCGTTGGAAAACACCCGCAGCGCGGCGGTTTCCAGATCGCAGCCCATCGCCTGGGCATGGGCCAGGGTATGGGCGCGGATCGGGTTCATCTCGAGCGGTTCGTCGGCAGTGGCGGCCTTCCAGGCGGCCTCGGCCAGCATCCGGGTCTGCAGCGGCAGCAGGTCGCGGAAGATGCCCGACAGGGTCATCACCACGTCGACCCGGGCGCGGCCCAGTTCCGCCAGCGGGATCAGGTCGGCGCCCGACAACCGGCCATAGCTGTCGAAGCGCGGCCGCGCCCCGATCAGGGCCAGCGCCTGGCCGATCGGCGCGCCGTCGGACTTGATGTTGTCCGACCCCCACAGCACCAGCGCGACCGACCGCGGCAGGTCGCCATGGGTCTCCAGCAGGGCCTGAGCCTGTTTCGCGCCATCGGCCAGGGCATGGGCGGTGGGCATCCGGAACGGGTCGAAGGCATGGATGTTGCGGCCCGTGGGCAGGATCTCGGGACTGCGGATCAGGTCGCCACCGGGCACCGGCGCGATATAGCGCGCCGCAAGCGCCCGCATCAGGCCGGTCAATTCGCCATCGGCGGCCAACAGGGCGGCGATGCGGGCACGGTCCTCGGGGGGCGCGTCGGGCATCAGGTCCAGCAGGCGGTCGCGCGCGGCCTCGTCCATCGGCCGGCCGACGACGTGCAGCCCGTCGGGGATCAGCGCGCCCTCGGTCTCCAGCACGATCTGCCACAGCCGGTCCGGGTCGCGGCCGGGCAGGTCCACCGCCTCGGCCTGGGCGGCGATCAGCGCCGCAAGTTCCGCATCGCGGTCGCCGCCGCGCCAGCGGGTCAGGCTGTCCTTCAGCTCGGCCAGCCCCTTGTAGAGCCCGGCCGAGGCCAGCGGCGGGGTCAGGTGGCTGACGGTGATCGCATTCGCCCGGCGCTTGGCCAGGGTCGCCTCCGAGGGGTTGTTGGCGGCATAAAGATAGACATTCGGCATCTCGCCGATCAGCCGGTCGGGCCAGTCGCGGGCGCCCAGGCCGGTCTGCTTGCCCGGCATGAATTCCAGCGCGCCATGCATGCCGAAATGCAGCACCACATCGGCCTGCAGATCGTCGCGCAGCCAGTCATAGAAGGTGGCGAAGGCATGGGTCGGGGCGAAGCCGTGTTCGAACAGCAGCCGCATCGGGTCGCCTTCATAGCCGAAGGTCGGCTGCACCCCGACAAAGACCTGCCCAAACTGCCGGCCCAGCACGAAGACCCCGCGCCCGTCCGATTGCACCCGGCCCGGCGCCGGGCCCCAGACCTCTTCGATCTCGGCCAGGTGGCGCGACCGGCGCACGATCGTGTCGGCATCGACATGGGCCGCGACATTGGCCTCTTGGCCGTATTGGGCGGCATTTCCGCCCAGCACCATTTCGCGCAGGGCATCGACGCTTTGCGGCAGCTCGATGTCGTAGCCTTCCGCGGCCATGCGCTGCATCGTGTTGAAAAGGCTTTCGAAAACCGACAGGTAGGCGGCGGTTCCGACGGCCCCGGCATTGGGCGGAAAGCCGAACAGGACGATGGCGACGCGCTTGTCGGCATTGGCCTTGCGGTGCAGCAGCGCCAGCCGGCGGACCTTTTCGGCCAGCGCGTCGATCCGCTCGCGGCAGCCATGGATCGCCCGAGTGCCGACGCCGGGGCAGCGATGGTCGCAGCCGGTGCAGCCTTCGGGGCCGTGGCGGCCGGCAAAGACCGTGGGGTTGGAGGCGCCGTCGATTTCCGGCAGCGCGACCAGCATCGTGGTCTCGACCGGGCCAAGCCCCTGCCCGCTTTGCGCCCATTGGCCCAGGGTCTGGAATTCCAGCGGCTGGGCCGCGACATAGGGCACGTCCAGCGCGGTCAGCGTGGTCACCGCCGCCTCGCTGTCGTTATAGGCCGGCCCGCCGACCAGGCTGAAGCCGGTCAGCGACACCAGCGTGTCGACCCGGCCGCCGTCGAAATAGGCCTCGATCGCCGGGCGCCCGTCGAGCCCCGAGGCGAAGGCCGGCAGAACCCGCAGCCCCCGCGCCTCGAGGCCGCGGATCGCGGCGTCGTAATGGCCGGTATCGCCGGCCAGGATATAGCTGCGCAGCATCAGCACGCCGACCGTCGCCACGGCGCCGTCCGGGCCGGGGATCGCGCCCGGATCGGTGGTGATGCCGTTGCCCGGCAGGTCCGGGTGATACAGGCCCAGTTCGGGGTATTCGACCGGCGCCTTTGCGCTGCGCTGGCGGAATTCGGGGCGCGCGGGCGCGGCGTAGCGACCCAGAAGGAAACGCAGCATCTCTTCGATGTTCTGGTCGGATCCGCCCAGCCAGTATTGCATCGACAGGAACCAGGCGCGCAGGTCCTGCGCCTTGCCCGGGATCAGCCGCAGGATCCTGGGCAGCCGGCGCAGGGTCTTCATCTGTTTGGCGCCGGAGGCACCCGAGGGTTTGGACGAGCCGCGCAGCCGCTTGAGCAGCGTCATCGCCGCCGAGGAGGGCGCGGACATGTCCAGATCGCCCATCCGCGTGGCCTTGACCACGCTGGGGTCGGAAATCAGCCCGACCACTGCATCGGCGGCGTCGCGGCGGGCCTGGATATGGGGCAGGATCGCCTGCACGTGCTCTTCGATGAACAGCAGGTTGGCGATGATGATGTCGGCGCTGTCCACCGCGTCGCGCGCGGCCTGCAACGCGGCCGGATCCTCGCCCCAGGCACCGGCGGCATGGACGGCGATCTGCAGGCCGGGGTAATCCGCCGACAGACGCTCGGCCACGCGGGCACAGGGCCCGGCGGTGTGGGAGTCCAGCGTGACGATGGCCACGCGATAGGGGCGGATCACGTCATCGCGCATAATGGGCCTTGGCCTCGTAAAGGGTGTCGATATCGATCTGCGCCACGCCGCGCTCGGCGGCGAAGGCTTCGGTGTTGCGCCGCGCCTTGCCGCGCACGAAGAACGGGATCTTCTTCAATTCGCGCTCCGCGGCGGGCAGCCAGACGATGTCATAGCCCGACCCGTCCCGGACCTGATCCGGGACCTCGCCTGTCGGTTGAGGCCCCGGCGCGTCGTCCGGGGCGCGGCGCATCGCCTTGGCGCCGTGATGGCTGGCCCCGGCGGCGTCGTGAAATTCGAAATCCTCGCGGAACATCGCCAGCAGGTGTTCCTCCAGCCCCATGACCAGCGGATGCACCAGGGTGTCGAACAGCACGTTGGCGCCTTCGAACCCCATCACCGGCGAATAGCGCGCGGGGAAATCCTGCACATGCACGGGGGCAGAGATCACCGCGCAGGGAATGCCCAGGCGCTTGGCCGTATGCCGCTCCATCTGGGTGCCCAGGATCATCTCGGGGGCCAGGCGCTCGATCTCGGCCTCGACATCCAGGTAATCGTCGGTGATCAGCGCCTCGACACCGTAGTCCTTCGCCAGCGCGCGTAGCGGCCGGGCGAATTCGCGGTTGTAACAGCCCATCCCGGCCAACTCGAAGCCCATCTCGTCGCGGGCGACGCGGGCCATGGCCATGACGTGGCTGGCATCGCCGAACAGAAAGACCCGCTTGCCGGTCAGGTAGGTCGAATCGACCGATCCCGACCACCAGGGCAGCCGCAGCCGGCTGTCGTCGGGGGCCGCGTCGGTGCCGGCCAGGCGCTGCAGCTCGGCGATGAAATCGCGGGTCGCGCCGACGCCGATCGGCACGGTTTTCGTCCAGGGCTGGCCATGTGCCTTCTCCAGCCAACGGGCGGCGCTTTCGCCGGTTTCGGGATAGAGCAGCACGTTGAAATGCGCGGCCGGCATCCGGGCGATATCGGCGGGCGTGGCGCCCAGCGGGGCGCAGACATTGACCGCGATGCCCATCTCGGCCAGCAGGCCGGTGATTTCGCGGATATCGTCGCGGTGCCGGAACCCCAGCGCGGTGCCGCCCAGGATGTTGCAGCTGACCGCCTCGGTCCGCTGTTGCGGACGGGCAAGCGCCTTCACCAGCTGATAGAAGGTCTCGTCGGCGCCGAACAATTCCTTGCGCTGGTAGGAGGGCAGCTCCAGCGGCACCACCGGAATGCCCAGCCCCATGGTTTCCGACAGCCCGCCCGGATCGTCCTGGATCAGCTCGGCGGTGCAGGAGGCGCCGACGATGATCGCCTGCGGCGCGAAGCGGTCGACCGCGTCCTGGCAGGCGGATTTGAACAGACCGGCGGTATCGGCGCCCAGATCGCGGGCCTGGAAGGTGGTGTAGCTGACCGGCGGACGATGATCGCGCCGTTCGATCATGGTGAACAGCAGGTCGGCATAGGTATCGCCCTGGGGCGCGTGCAGCACGTAATGCAGGCCGCGCATTGCGGTGGCAACGCGCATCGCGCCGACATGGGGCGGGCCTTCATAGGTCCAGACGGCCAGCTTCATGACGCGCCCTCCAGCCGCAGGGCGTCGCGCCGGCGCAGCGGCCGGGCGAACAGGGCGGCCAGATCGCCGGCCTGCTCGTAGAAATGCACCGGAGTAAAGACCAGCTCGATCGCCCATTTGGTGGTCAGCCCCTCGGCCTCGAGCGGGTTGGCCAGGCCCAGGCCGCAGACCGTCAGGTCGGGCCGGTCGGCGCGCACCCGGTCCAGCTGCAGGTCGACATCCTGGCCTTCGGCGATGCGCGGCCCGGCCGGCAGCAGGTCCAGCTCGGGGCCGTGGATCGCGTCGTGGATATAGGGCTGGGCGACTTCCAGCGGGGTCATGCCGCATTCACGGGCCAGGAACCGGGCCAGCGAAATCTCCATCTGGCTGTCGGGCAGGAAGAACACCGACTTGCCGCGCAGGGTTTCGGCGGCGCGGGCCACGGCCCGGCGGGCGCGGTCGCGCGGGGCGTCGGTGACGGCGGCGAACCGGTCGGCCGAGACGCCGAATTCGGCGGCGATCGCGGCAAGCCAGGCGGTCGTGCCCTCTTCACCGAAGGGGAACGGCGCCGGAATGTGCCGGGCGCCGCGCCGCATCAGCGCGGCCCGGGTTTCGGCCAGGAAGGGCTGGGTCAGGGCAAAGACCGTGTTCGGCCCCACCGCGGTTTCGTCATCGATCCGATGCGCCGGCAGCACCCGCACCGGGCCAATACCCATCGCCTCGAGCAGGCCCAGCATCTGATCCTCGACCACGTCCGGCAGGGCGCCGGCGATCAGCACGTCGCGCGCCTGGGTCTCCGGCAGGACCGGCACCATCGCGGCCAGGCAGGCATCCTCGCCCTCGGTAAAGGTGGTTTCGATCCCCGATCCGGAATAGTTCAGCACCCGCACCCGCGGCGCATGGGCCTGGGTCAGACGTTCGGCCGCCTTGGACAGGTCCAGCTTGATGACTTCCGACGGGCAGGAGCCGACCAGGAACAGCTGCCGGATATCGGGGCGCCGCGCCAGCAGCCGGGCGACCTCGCGGTCCAGCTCGGCCTGGGCGTCGGCCATGCCGGCCAGGTCGCTTTCCTCGAGAATCGCGGTGCCGAATCGGGGCTCGGCGAAAATCATCACCCCGGCGGCGGATTGCAGCAGATGGGCGCAGGTGCGCGATCCGACCACCAGGAAAAACGCATCCTGCATCTTTCTGTGCAGCCAGATGATTCCCGTCAGCCCGCAGAAGACCTCGCGCTGGCCGCGTTCCTTCAGCACCGGCGCGGCGCGGCAGCCCCCCTGGGCCGGAGGCGCCAACCGGGTCACGACGCACCCCCGTCCAGCCGCGCGCGGCGCAACTTGAAGATGAACTGGCCGGCATTGAGGACGTAGACCGCATAGGCCGCCAACGCGACGGCCATCAGCGTTTCGGGCCCCATCGTGCCGGCGATCAGGCCGTAGAGATAGGCGGTGTGCAGCGCGATCACGACGAAGCTGACGACATCCTCCCAGAAAAAGGCGGGCGCCAGAAGATATTGACCGAAAACGACCTTTTCCCAGATCGCGCCGGTCACCATGATGGCGTAGAGAACGCCCGTCTTGACCACGACCGACAGCGTCGCGGCGCCGTAGCCCGATCCTGTGGCAAGATAGCGCAGCACCAGCACCAGCGAGACAAGGAAGACCAGAAATTGCAGCGGCGCCAGCAGGCCCTGCACAAGCGTCCAGGCCGTGGCGTCCCGCCGGGCCCGCTGCTCGGCGGTGTAAAGCGGGGGCCGCTTGGACGGGGTCGGTATCGCCGCGCTGCTGGACATGGTCATGTCAATCTTTCCTGACAGCATCTTGCGTCAATTCTACGACTCGAATTTCCCGAGTGTCAACTTTTCCTTACATACCTGCGGACGGGCGAACCGGACCCCCGATCGCCCGTAAATTCACCCGCAAAATGTTCGTTTTCATGCAGTTAGCGATAAATTTCGCCAAGTCCCGGCCCCGATATGTCAGTTTTATTTGACAATTTTTTCGTTCACCCCAAGACTGTAGGGGTTAACCCATCGCACGAACCGGTATGGAGCCGTGCGGATCGACCCGGGGGGCCGACCATGCAAGACAAATCCGCGACCGACGCGACGTTCTCGCCTTCGCGATCCTGGGTCGATGCCGTCGCCAATCGGGCGCTGGCTGTCGTCGCCAGCCGCTCTGCCGGCGACCGGCGCCAATCCGATCCCGAATTGCTCGCGATGATGCGCCAATGCCTGCTGGGCGGCGATCGCGACGCCTGCAAGCTGACGATCCGCACCATGACCGATGCCGGTGTCCCGATCGACGACATCGCCGACCTCTATATCCCCGACCTTGCCCATCAACTGGGCGAAGATTGGTGCGAAGACCGGCTGAGCTTTGCCGAGGTCACCATCGGCACCTCCAAGTTGCAGACCTTGCTGCGCGAAATTTCCAGCGACTGGGCCGCCGACAAGATCGGAACACCCGATCTGGGCGCCGCGCTGGTGATCGTGGGCGCCGAAGAAAACCATACGCTCGGGGCCCAGGTTCTCGCCGCCAGGTTGCGGCGCCGCGGCATGAGTGTCCGGGTCCAGCTGTCGGCCACGGCCGGCGATGTTGCCACCACCGTCGAACGCGCCGATTTCGACATGGTCATGATTTCGGTTTCCCGTAGGGAAAACCTTGAAATGGCCCAAAAATTCGTAGAAATAGTCCGGAACCTCGCGAAACGGCCTCCGCCGATCGTCGTGGGTGGCGCGCTCGAGGTCTCGACACGCGACATCACGGATCGGACAGGGGCGGATTTCGCGACCAGTGATATCGACGAGGCCCTGACATTGTGCGGTCTCGACAAACGCAACCGAGGCGACGAGCGCCGGCAAAGCAGGGGATAGCCCATGATATCGCATCGCGGCATCAGGCGCCTGCCCCGAAAGGCGCCGACATGACGTCGCGAGGCGCAAAATACTGGAGCAGCGGGGCGATTCCCCTGATCGCGCCCGAGATCCTTGGCAACATCATCTCCGAGATCGCCGATGTCAGCGTCGTCATCGCCGAGGACGGCCGCATCCTGGCCCTGATGCTGAACCCCACCAGCACCGATTACGACGCCCTGCAGAACGCCGAAGGGCGCGATATCCGGGCCTTTCTGACCACCGAAAGCATCCGCAAGTTCGATGACCGGCTGGGCGAATTCCTGTCCGCGACCGGGCCGGTCCGGCCACTGGAGCTGAACCATTCCCGCAGCGAAGGCCGCGCCGACCTGCCGGTGCGCTATTCCTTCCACCGGATCGGACCGGACGGCGCGATCCTCATGCTGGGCCGCGATCTGCGCCCGATCGCCGAGATGCAGCAGCAGCTGGTCCAGGCGCAATTGTCGCTGGAACGCGATTACGAGGTGCAGCGCGAATACGACACCCGGTTTCGCGTCCTGCTGGAAGGGACGCGCGATGCCGTGGTCTTCGTGTCGCTCGGCACCGGGCTGATGACCGAGGTCAACAGCGTGGCCGCGCGGATCTTCAGCCGCGGCCGCAACGACCTGGTGGGCACCGCTCTTGCCGATCGGTTCGACAAGCGCCGCCGCGCCGGGCTGATCGAGGCGCTGCTGGTGCAGGCCCTGGCCGAGAAACCCGCCTCGCTGACCCTGGCCCTGCCCGACGGCACCACCGAGGTGCGGCTGCACCCGACCCTGTTCCGGTCCGCCGGCGAACGGGTTCTGATGTGCCGGATCGAACCGGTCGGCGATGGCCAGGCCGCGGCGGATGCGCTGACGCGCAACCTTTACGGGCTGTTCGAACAGGGGCCCGACGGGGTCGTCTTTACCGACGAGGCCGGCCAGATCCTGTCGCTGAACGACGCCTTCCTCGACCTGATCGAGGCGGCCCATGACGTCAAGGTCCGCGGCCGCAACCTGTCGGATTTCCTGCAGCGCGGCGCGGTCGACCTGAAGGTGCTGACCGAAAACGCCCTGCGCACCGGCCGGATGCGCGCCTATTCGACCAAGCTGCAGGGGGATTTCTCGTCCCCGCGCGCGGCCGAGGTGGCGATCACCGCGATTCGCGCCGGCGACCATACCGCCTTCGCCTTCGTGTTCCGCGATCTCAGCCGGGTCGAGGCGCAACGCCCCTCGATCACGCCGGTCACCGATGACAGCGTGCGGTCGCTGATGGAGCTTGTCGGCTCGGCCACGCTCAAGGAAATCGTCGCCGAAACCACCAACGCGGTAGAGCGGATGTGCATCGAGACGGCGGTGGAACTGACCATGAACAACCGCGTCGCCGCGGCCGAGATGCTGGGCCTGTCGCGCCAGTCGCTTTATGTGAAGCTGCGCAAATACGGCCTGCTCAAGCGCGACGACGATAGCGGCTGACCCGCGCCAGAGCGCCGCATGTCAGCGCTGGTTTACACTTGCCGAGTCGGGGTGTGTCAGGCTAACCTGACAGTATGTCCGACCTGGCCCCATCCTCGCCACTTCTGACGCGCCGCTGGCCCGAGCCGCAGGCGCTCCTGACCCTGATCAAGCCGATCACCTGGTTCCCGCCGATGTGGGCCTATCTGTGCGGCCTGGTCGCCTCGGGGCAGCCCTTTGCCGGGCAGTGGGCGCTGGTCGCCCTGGGGGTTCTGCTGGCCGGCCCGGTGGTCTGCGGCATGAGCCAGGCGGCCAACGACTGGTGCGACCGCCATGTCGACGCGATCAACGAACCCGACCGGCCGATCCCCTCGGGCCGGGTGCCCGGGCGCTGGGGGCTCTGGGTCGCGCTGGCGATGTCGGCGCTGGCCTTCGCGCTGGGCTGGCAGCTTGGCCCCTACGGTTTCGCCGCCACGATCGCCGGGGTCGCCGCCGCCTGGGCCTATTCGGCCGAACCGGTGCGGCTGAAGCGGTCGGGCATCTGGGGGCCGGGCCTGGTCGGGCTGTCCTACGAGACCCTGCCCTGGATCACCGGCGCCGCGGTGCTGAGCGCCGGTGCGCCCTCGGCGCCCGTCCTGATCGTCGCGCTGCTGTATGGGTTGGGCGCGCACGGCATCATGACGCTCAATGATTTCAAGGCCTTGAAAGGCGACCTTCAGATGGGCGTGCGGTCCTTGCCGGTCACGCTCGGCCCCGAAAAGGCGGCCCGGGTGGCCTGCATCGTCATGGCGGTGCCGCAAGTCGTCGTCATCGCGCTGCTCGCCGCCTGGGACCGGCCCTGGCACGCGCTGGCCATCGCCGCGCTGCTGGCGGCCCAGGGCCTGGCGATGCGCGTCATGCTGCGCGATCCGCAAGCCAAGGCGCCCTGGTACAACGGCACCGGCATTCTTCTTTATATCACCGGGATGATGGTCGCGGCCGTCGCCCTGCGGTCTTTCGGAGGCTGACGCGATGACCCTCAACTGGCTGCAGATCATCCGCCTTGGCCTGGTGCAGATGTGCCTGGGCGCGATCGTGGTCCTGACCACCTCGACGCTGAACCGGCTGATGGTCGTCGAACAGGCCCTGCCGGCGGTCCTGCCCGGTCTGCTGGTGGCGCTGCATTACGGCATCCAGATGACCCGGCCGCATTGGGGTTTCGCCTCGGATCGCGGCGGGCACCGGACCCGGTTCATCATCGGCGGCATGGCGGTGCTGGGCCTGGGCGCGGTGCTGGCCGCCTTCGGCGTGCTGCTGTTCGCACATAGCTGGTGGGGCGGGCTGGCCCTGTCGATCCTGGCCTATGCGTTGATCGGGCTGGGGGTCGGCGCCTCGGGCACCTCGCTGCTGGCGATGCTGGCCACCGCCACCGCCGCGCACCGCAGGGCCGCCGCCGCCACCATCACCTGGCTGATGATGATCTTCGGGATCGCCGTCACCGCCGGGGTCGTGGGCACCCTGCTGGACCCCTATACCCCGGCCAAGCTGATGCGGATCGTGACCGGCGTCGCCCTTGGCGCCGTGCTGCTGACCGCCTTGGCCGTCCACGGCATCGAGGCCCGGGTGCGGTCCGAACAGGAGCCCGAGACGGCCTCGTTCCGCCACGGCCTGGCCGAGATCTGGGCGGAACGCCGGGCGCGCAATTTCACCCTGTTCGTGTTCCTGTCGATGACCGCCTATTTCATGCAGGAGCTGATCCTGGAACCCTATGCCGGGCTGGTCTTTGCCTATAGCCCCGGCCAGTCGACCCAGCTGTCGGGGGCCCAGAACGGCGGTGTCTTCCTGGGCATGCTGACCGTCGGCATCGCCGCGACCGGCCTGCGGATCGGCGCATTGCGGCATTGGGTCGTGGCCGGTTGCCTGGGCTCGGCGGCGGCGCTGGCGGCGATCACGATGGTGGGCCAGGCCGGGGCGGCCGCTCTGTTCGTGCCGGCCGTGGTCACGCTGGGCTTCTTCAACGGGATGTTCGCGGTGGCCGCGATCGGCGCGATGATGGCGCTGGCCGGCCAGGGTCGGGACCGGCGCGAAGGCACGCGCATGGGCCTGTGGGGCGCGGCCCAGGCGATCGCCGCCGGTTTCGGCGGGCTGGCCGGCACGGCTTCGGTCGACCTGTTGCGGCTGGTCCTGCCCGATGCGCAGGCCTTCGGCGCGGTCTTCACCGCCGAGGCCGCCCTGTTCGTCGTCGCCGCCCTGATGGCGGC
>LJSF01000006.1:169067-209810 GCA_001314655.1 Rhodobacteraceae bacterium HLUCCA08
CGCGGGCGCGCGCCCGCCATGGTGCCGGGAGAATGACCATGTTCGATGTCGTTGTCGTGGGCGGAGGCCCCGCGGGCGCCACCGCCGCCGAGGATCTGGCCCGGTCGGGTCACAGCGTGGCCCTGCTGGACCGGGCCGGACGGATCAAGCCCTGCGGCGGCGCCATCCCGCCCCGGCTGATCCGCGATTTCCACATCCCCGACGACCAGATCGTCGCCCGGATCACCACCGCGCGGATGATCTCGCCCAAGGGGCGGCGGGTCGATATCCCGATCGAGAACGGCTTTGTCGGCATGGTCGACCGCGAACATTTCGACGCCTTCCTGCGCGACCGCGCCGAGGACGCCGGCGCGACCCGCGTCACCGGCACCTATGTGCGGATCGACCGCGACGACGACGGCACCCGGGTGATCTACCGCGACAAGAAGACCGGCACCGAGGCCGCGCTGCCCGCCCGGCTGGTGATCGGCGCCGACGGGGCGCGTTCGAACGTGGCCCGCGACGAGGTTCCGGGCGGCGATCGCATACCTTACGTCATCGCCTATCACGAGATCATCGCCGCCCCCGGACCGGTGGGCGAGTATCACCCCGACCGCTGCGACGTGGTCTATGACGGGGCGATTTCGCCGGATTTCTACGGCTGGGTGTTCCCGCACGGGGCGCAGGCCAGCGTCGGCATGGGGTCGATGGTGCGCGATGTCGACCTCAAGGGCGCGACGGCGGCGTTGCGCGCGGCCTCGGGCCTGGCCGACTGCGCCACGATCCGCAAGGAAGGCGCGCCGATCCCGCTCAAGCCGCTGGATCGCTGGGACAATGGCCGCGACGTGGTGCTGGCCGGCGATGCGGCCGGCGTCGTGGCGCCCTCCTCGGGCGAGGGGATCTATTACGCCATGGTCGGCGGCCGGGTCGCGGCGACCGCGGCGGCGGCCTGCCTGACCACCGGCCGCATCAGCGACCTGCGGCTTGCACGCAAGCTGTTCATGCGCGAACACAAGACCGTTTTCCGGGTTCTGGGCGCGATGCAAAAGGCCTATTACCGGTCCGACGAGCGGCGCGAGCGCTTCGTGTCGCTGTGCCATGACATCGACGTGCAGCGGCTGACCTTCGAGGCCTACATGAACAAGGAACTGGTCCGGGCGCGGCCGATGGCGCATCTGAAGATCGGGCTCAAGAACATCGCCCATCTGTGGGGCCTTGTCCGCCCGGAACGGGTGTGACCGATACGATCCCGGCCTGGGTCAACGGCGATCTGCGGCCCGTGGACAAGCTCGAGGTGCATCGCCGGGGCCTGCGCCACAAGGCGGTCAGCGTCTTCGTGCTGCGCGGGACCGAGGTGCTGATCCAGCAGCGCGCGGCGGCCAAGTATCACACGCCGGGTCTGTGGGCGAATACCTGCTGCACCCATCCCGCCTGGGACGAGGATCCGGCCGCCTGCGCCAGGCGCCGGCTGGACGAAGAACTGGGGATCACCGGGCTGGCGCCGGTCTGGCGCGACCGGGTGGAATACCGCGCCGATGTGGGCGGCGGGCTGACCGAACACGAGGTGGTGGACCTCTTCGTCGCGCGGGCCCGGCCCGACATGCCGCTGGCGCCGAACCCGGCCGAGGTCATGGCGACCGATTGGGTCGATATCTACGCCCTGGCCGCCCGCACCACGCGCCATCCCGAGGTCTATACCCCCTGGCTGCGCATCTACCTGGCCGAGCACATGAACACGATCTTCGGCGACCTGGTGACCTTCTAGGCCCCGGCCGTCAGACCAGGACCCGCTGCCCCCGCGCGCTCAGCCCCGCCGCCTGCAGGGCGGTGGCGGCG
This sequence comes from Rhodobacteraceae bacterium HLUCCA08, assembly GCA_001314655.1. Taxonomy (GTDB): domain Bacteria; phylum Pseudomonadota; class Alphaproteobacteria; order Rhodobacterales; family Rhodobacteraceae; genus Salibaculum. The sequence goes on from LJSF01000006.1 coordinate 170,883, forward strand.
ATGTCGATCGCGGTCAGCCCGGCCTCGGCATACATGGCGTCGGGCGCGGCCTGGGCGATGAACCGGTCCGGCAGGGTCATGGTGCGCAGCTGGCAGCGTCCGTCCAGCAGCCCCTGGTTGGCCAGCCAGTGCAGCACCATGGCACCGAACCCGCCTTGCGCGCCCTGTTCGACCGTGACCAGCGCCCGGTGCCCCTTGACCAGCCGGCGCAGCAGCGCATGGTCCAGCGGCTTGGCGAAACGCGCATCGGCCAATGTCACCGACACGCCCTGGTCGCGCAGCGCGCGGGCAGCCTTGCGGCATTCGCCCAGATGCGCGCCGAAGGACAGGATCGCGACCTCGTCGCCCTCCTCCAGCACCCGGCCGCGGCCGATCTCCAGCACCGCGCCCGTCTCGGGCAGCGGCACGCCGGCGCCCTCGCCGCGCGGATAGCGGAAGGCGATGGGGCCGCTGTCATGGGCCGCCGCGGTGGCGACCATGTGGACCAGTTCGGCCTCGTCGCCGGCGGCCATCACGACCATGCCCGGCAGGGCCGACAGAAAGCCGATGTCGAAGGCCCCGGCATGGGTCGGCCCGTCGGCCCCCACCAGCCCGGCGCGGTCGATGGCGAAGCGCACCGGCAGGCCCTGAAGCGCGACGTCATGGACGACCTGGTCGTAGCCGCGCTGCAGGAAGGTCGAATAGATCGCGCAAAAGGGTTTCAGCCCCGCGGCCGCCATGCCGGCGCTGAAGGTGACGCCGTGCTGTTCGGCGATCCCGACATCGAAGACCCGGGTCGGGAACCGGTCGGCCATCAGGTCGACCCCGGTGCCGCCGGGCATCGCGGCGGTGACGGCGACGATCGCCGGATCGGCCGCGGCGGCGCGGGCCAGAGCCTGGCCGAACACCTTGGTATAGGAGGGCGCATTGGGCCGCGCCTTGGCCTGGGCGCCGGTGGCGACCTCGAACTTGCCCACGCCGTGGCCGCGATCGGCGGCGGTTTCGGCGGGGCCGTAGCCCTTGCCCTTGACGGTGCAGACATGGATCAGCGTCGGGCCCGTCGCCCGCGCCCGGGCGGCGCGCAGCACCGGCAGCAATTGGGTCATGTCATGCCCGTCGATCGGGCCGATATAGGAAAAGCCCAGTTCCTCGAACAGGGTCCCCTGCCCGCCCGGCAGCGCCGTGACCAGCGACCGCGCCCGGCGGGCATGATCGCGGATCGGGCCGGGCAGCGCGGCCTCGAACCCTTCGGCCATCTTCTGCGCCACGCCCAGCGGCCCGGAATAGAGCCCGCTGAGATAGCGCGACATCGCCCCGGTGGGCGGCGCGATCGACATTTCGTTGTCATTGAGGATCACGAACAGCCGCCGGCCCTCGTGACCGGCGTTGTTCAGCGCCTCGTAGGCCATGCCGGCACTGATCGACCCGTCGCCGATCACGGCGATGGAATCGCCGGTCGGCTGGCCCATGTCGCGGCCCACGGCAAAGCCCAGCGCGGCGCTGATCGAGGTGCTGGAATGGGCCGCACCGAACGGATCATGGGGGCTTTCGTCGCGCTTGGTGAAGCCCGACAGCCCGCCTTCCTGGCGCAGGGTGCGGATCCGGTCGCGGCGCCCGGTCAGCACCTTGTGCGGATAGCATTGGTGGCCGACATCCCAGATCAGCTTGTCGCGCGGGGTGTCGAAGACGGCATGCAGCGCGACCGTCAGTTCGACCACGCCCAGCGACGATCCCAGGTGCCCGCCGGTCCGGCTGACCGCGTCGATCACCTCGGCGCGCAATTCGTCCGACAGCGCGCCCAGGGCGGCGTCGGACAATTTGCGCAGGTCGCGCGGGTCGCGCACCAGGTCCAGGGTCGGGGTCTGCGGCTGTGTGTCGGTCATCGTCGTGCCTCCTTCACGAAAACGTAAGCGCCAGAGGGGGGATTGTTCCCTCTGGCGCCAGCTCCTGTTGCCAGCAGGAGAGGTCGGAGACGCGGCGCGGTGAGGCACCGGCCCCCACCGGACGACCCAGGGAACAGGGCCGCCCGAGGGCAGACGGAGGGCGGTCGCCCGCCCCCCGGGTCCGTGTCAGCCGATCCGGGTCGCGGCCTGGTCGATCACCAGGTCCGACCGGTTGATCGGATCGGGCGTGAACCGGCTGTCTTCGGGCAGAACGTTGCTGCCGAACCAGCCCAGAAAAGCGATGCCCAGCCAGACCACCAGCACCACGGCGGCGGCATAGCCCGCGCCCTTGAGCATCAGGTAGGTGACGTTCGCGGTCAGCTGGCCCCGGCGCCCGAGTTGCAGCATGTCGTTGTCGTCGGCCATCTCGTTCTCCTCAGTTGAGCGGGGCGTAGCCATGGTCCTGCGCCCAGACATACCAGTTGTCCACGACGGTGCCGGACAGCAGGATCCCGATCCCGCCGGTCAGCGTGGTCAGCACCGCGAACCACCAGGCCCAGCGGTGGATGCCTTCCATCGTGGCGTTGAAACCCATGGTCCAGCGCCAGAACAGCGCCGCCCGTTCGGCCGCGGTGCCGCGGTCGATCGACTGCTCGATCTCGCGTTCGCCGCCGAAGCGGCTGACCGCCAGGATCGTCGCCCCGTGCATGGCGAACAGCAGGGCCGAGCCATAGAGGAACACGATCGAAAGCGCGTGGAACGGATTGTAGAACAGGTTTCCGTGAATGATCGAGAACAGGTTGGTCCAGTCCAGGTGGCTGAAGATGCCGTAGGGCACCGCCTCGGACCAGCTGCCCATCAGGATCGGCCGGATCAGGCCCAGCACCAGGAACAGCCAGATCGCGCTGGCAAAGGCCCAGGCGACATGCTTGCCCATCTTCAGGTCGACCGCCCGCTGATAGGTCCGGACCCACCAGGCCATGACCGAGATCAGCAGAAAGAACGATGCGATCAACCAGCCCAGCCCCTCGCCCAGCGGCGGAATGCCAAGGCCGTATTCCGGCCCGGGCGGTTCCAGCGAGAACCAGAACAGGTCACGCAGGAACACCGCCGGGTTGTAGCCCGCCTGGTCCCAGAACGACACCCCGACGATCAGGAACCACAGCGAACCGGTCGCCAGGCTGATCACCCCCCAGGGGCCCAGGTAGATCGGCCCCAGCTGGGCATTGCCGAACCAGCCGAACAGGCGCGAGAAACCGGGGTTCCTGGTGCGGCCCTCGCTCAGGTCGACGTCCTCGGTCACGCCCAGTTCGGGCGGGCCCTGGACCTGGACCTGGGTGAAGATGTTGTAATACTCAGCCATTGACGCCTCCTTCGGCTCCGACCCACCAGGGCAGATCGACCCACCAGTACCACCAGTCGGCCCAGACGCCGAACCAGACGGTGCCGGAAATCACGATGCAGACCGCGCTCCAGAAGCCGGCATTCAGCGCCAGCAACAGGCCCAGACGGTGGATCCCCAGCGGCCCGATGGAATAGCCGATCAGGTCGCGGAAATAGGTGTCTTCATGGTCGGGGGTCTTGACCTCTTCGCCCTTGCCCGGGTTCAGCGCCGACAGCACGAGCGATCCGTGCAGCGCCAGCGCGAAGCAGGTGGTGAAGAAGAACGTGACCGCGATCATATGCGCGGGGTTGTAGTGGAAATTGCCGTAGGCGTAGCCCACGTTGTTGACCCAGTCGAGGTGGCTCCAGATCCCGTAGGGAAAGCCGTGCCCCCAGGCGCCCAGCAGGACCGGGCGGATGATCACCAGGGTGACATAGGCCAGGATGGCGACGCCGAAGGCGATCGGCACGTGATAGCCGATGCCCAGCTTGCGGCAGATCTCGACCTCGCGCAGGGCCCAGGACACGAAGGCCCCGACCGCGCAGACGGTGATCAATTGCCACAGCCCCCCGTCAAGCAGCGGCGCGGCCCCCAGGCCGTAATCCAGCGGCGGCGGGTTGATCGAGATGAGCCAGGGATTCCAGGTATCGCCCTGGCTCGCACCCCAGAAGATCAGGGCGGTGCCGAGGGCGGCAAAGAACAGCGTCGTGACTCCGAAGAAGCCCACGTAGAACGGGCCCACCCAGAAGTCGAACAGATCGCCGCCAACCAGCGTCCCACCCCGGACGCGGTATTTTCTTTCGAAGGTGAGCTGAGCCATCTTCAAACTCCAGATATGCGCGGAACGGTCGAAAGGGGCGCCGAACCGCCGGTTGGTCGGGTTGTCCGCGGGCGACCCCGGTAAGGGCCGCCCGCGGACGCAGTCGTTACCGGACCGCGCCTTATTCGACGGCGGCCGCCTCGCTGAAGGCGAGGGTGAACCAGTTGGTCTCGGGATTGCTGAGCAGGACGAGGTGAATCATCACCGCCAGCAGGAACAGGAACACGCCCTGCGCCACGAAAACGCGGCGGGGATCCCAGATCAGCCAGATCTTGTAGAACTGTGACATCTGTGCGCTCCCTTCCTTACCACGAGAACCAGGGCAGTTTGATGTACGTCAGGATATGAGCGACGACCGCGATCCCAGCGAAGATCGTGAACCCGCTCATATACACCGAGTGCAGTTCCTGCGCCTGCTCGTCAGTGAGACCTGTGAAGGACAGGTCCGATTTGTCAGCCATTGTGTTTCCTTTCGAAAGGCAGTCAGGCCTGACGCCGCGTGACCCCCGCGGCCGGGTTTCGACAGGGGCTCGTCCCCTGCCCTGGCATCGCCCCCGCCTTGCGGAAGGGTCGAATTCCGGTGCCGCAGGCGCCCTCAGGCGCTGAAGATCTGCGGCGTGATGGTGCGCGCCTGGCTCAGCGCCCGGGCGATCGGCCCCTTGCGGGGCGCGTCGCTGTCGCGCAGCGTGGCCCAGGCGCAGGCGATGATCGCGCCCGGCAGGCTGACCGCGAAGATCAGCCCGAAATAGACCTTGTATTCCTGCCGCGGCGACTTGTGCCGCCCGCGCAGGATCGGGGTTTCGGTGGTCATGTCGGTCATCGGCTTTCTCCTCCGGTGGTGACATCGAGTGTGGCGACGGTTTCGCGGATGACGCGATCCGCGCCGGCGGCGAGCGCGGCGGTCTCGGCCGCGTCGCGCAAGGCTTTGGCCGCGGAAATCCGGGTCAGGACCGGATGCCGCGCGACCAGTTCGTCCAGCAGCGCCTGGGCATCCGCGTCCCAGGGGAAGTCGCGGCGCAGCGGCGTCGGGGTGGCGGTGCCGGCATCCATCTCGGCGGCCAGCGGCAGGATATGGAACAGCGCGTCGAACAGGCCGTTGCAGATCTCCTGCAGCAGATAGACCGCGCCGGCATAGCCCATGAAGGGCGTGCCGGTGGCGCGCCGGATCGCGGCGCCGGGGAAGCTGGCGGGGATGAAGGTCGGCGCCGGGCCATGCCCGCGCTTGCCCTCGGCCAGGTAGATCTTTTCGTTGATCGAGCCCATCACGACCAGCGGCCCTTCGCGCGCGATCAGCGACCGGACCTCTTCGTTGTTGGTCTTGGAGCCGGCGGTGCGGGCCACGGCGAAGGCACAGGGCAGGCCCAGATCGCCTTCCAGGTAGTGCCGGATGCCGCGGGCATAGGTCTCGTTGGCGACGATGCCGAATGTCGCGGTGGCGTAGAAATCCTGCGTGACCGACCGCCACAGATCCCAGAGCGGCTTCAGCGTCGAATGCTTTTCGCGCGCGATGAAGGGCTCGGGGTCCAGGCCCGTCAGCTCGCCCAGCTTGCGCAGGAACAGCGTGGTGCTGTCCAGCCCGATCGGCGCCTGCAGATAGGGCTTGCCCAGCACCTCGCACAGGCCGCGGCCGAATTCGCGATACATGCAGATGTTCACATCCGCATTCACCAGGTTGCGCATCTCGGCCAGATGGGCGCCCAGCGGCAGCACCATGTTGACCTCGGCGCCGATGCCTTCGACCAGGCGGCGGATCTCGGCCAGGTCCGAGGGCATGTTGAAGCTGCCATACATCGGCCCCAGGATATTGACCCGGGGGGCCGCACCGTCTTCGCGCTTCTTCTCGGGCGGCATCCGGCCCTTGGTCTGGCCGAATTCGGTGAACAGCCAGGTCATCGCCCGGTCGGCCGCCTGCCACTGATCCTCGTCGATGGTGCGCGGCAGGAAACGCTGGATATTGGTGCCCTGAGGCGTGACGCCACCGCCGATCATCTCGGCGATGGACCCGGTCACGACCACCGCCGGCAGCGCCGGGTCGAGCGTGCCCCAGGCCCGCTTCATCGCGCCTTCGGTGCCGTCGCGGCCCAGTTCCTCTTCGCCCAGGCCGGTGACGACGATGGGCAATTCATGCGGCGGCAGCGCGTCGGTGTAATGCAGCACCGAGGTCACCGGCAGGTTTTCGCAGCCCACCGGGCCGTCGATCACCACCTGAAGCCCCTTCACGGCGGTAAAGCAGTAAACGGCGCCCCAATAGCCGCCGGCGCGGTCATGGTCCTGGATCAGCATGGTGCACCGCCTTTCGCACCGACGCGCACCCGACATGATACCGACGCGAAACAGAAAGCAGTTTTCAGGGCCATCGGGCGCATCAGATCATCTCCTGCGCCTTGGCGGCCCGGGCCGCCTTGTCGAGCTTCTTCCGGTTCAGCGCCCGGTAATCCTCGCGGATATTCGGCGCCCCTTCCCAGATGCCGGCGGTGTCGCCGGTGCCGACGCCGTCGAAGAATGCGCGCATCCGGTCCATCCGATCGCGCCCGGCGATGGCGGCATTCACCACCTCGGCCAGGCTGCCCGCGCCGGCGGGGCCCATCAGCGGCCGGGCCGAGATGAGGTTCGTGAAGTAAAGCGCTGGCGTTCCAAGCTCTTTCGCCTTTTGCACCACCGGCGTGGTGCCGATGGCGAGGTCGGGTTTCACCCCTTCCATCGCGGCCAGATCATCCTCGAGCGAGGCGCGGAATTTCACCGTCACGCCGCGCGCCGCAAGCCAGTCCGCATCGGCGGCCGACCAGGGCGTTTTCGGGCAGGCGGTGCCCACATAGGGCACCTGCGCGCCGCTTTCGATCAACAGCCGCGCGACCAGCAATTCGCTGCCCTCATAGCCGCTCAGGGTGATGGTGCCCTTGATCGGCGCCGCGCCCAGCGCGCCCCTGATCCCCGGCAGAAACGCATTCTGCGCCTGTGCCACCTTTTCGGCCGCGATGCCGAAGGCGTCGCCGATGGCGGCCAGCCAGGCGGCCGTGCCGTCATGGCCGACCGGCGCGCTGCCCACGACGGGGCGCCCCGCGGCCTGGAATTCGCGCACCGCGGCGGTGTAGAACGGATGGATCGCCGCCACCGCGCCGCAATCGAGCGCGCCATACAATTCGCGCCATTCGCGGGTCGGCACCACGGGTCCGGCGGCCAGGCCCAGCGGCGCCAGCATCGCGCCGATCATCATCGGGTCGGCCGGGAACATCTCTCCCAGCAGGGTGACGGTGGGCCGGTCCTCGGTGCCGGCGACCGGACGCGGCACCGGGCCGGCCTCGGCCTCTTCGCGGGCATATTTCAGCATCGCGCCGGCCAGAACGTCCTTGGCCTCGGCATGGGTCGGGATGCCGAAGCCCGGCACGTCGATGCCGACGATCCGGACACCGTTGATTTCCCGCGGCAACAGCCGCAGCGGCACGCCCGAGGCGGTGGGCACGCACAGGTTGGTGACGATCACCGCATCCAGCCGGTCGGGATCGGCCAGGTCGTGGACCGAGTCGCGGATATCCTCGAACAGCTTGCCGGTGACCAGGGTCTCGCTGTCGAACGGCACATAGCCGACAGACCGGCGGGCGCCGTAGAAATGGCTCACGAAGGTCAGGCCGTAGACGCAGCAGGCCGAGCCCGACAACACGCTGGCCACCCGCTTCATCCGCAGGCCGACACGCAAGCTGCCGAAGGCCGGGCACATGCTTTGCGGCTTGTCATGGGGGCCCATCGGGTAATCGGCGCGGAACCGCTCCATCATCTCGGGGGCGGCGGCCTCGGCGGCGCGGGCCAGTTCGGATCCGGAATGACAGCCCAGGCCATCGGGGGCATCTGCGACCGGCGCCGATGCGGGCGCGGGATCGCTGCGGATCACCTCCACCGCGCCGCTGTCGTCATAGCCGACCTCGAAGCCCTCACGCGTCGTCATAGATGACCTCCAGCGACGCCTTGGGCTGGGCGTTCTTGCCGCGCATGTCGGTATCGGTGGCCGGTTCCAGCACCACGCCGGCCCCGGTATCGGATCCGTCGAACAGCGCCAGAAGTTCGTCCTGGGTCAGCGCCGCGGGGCGCAGCGGCGGCGCCTCGGCGACGTTCATCCCCAGTTCGGCGAACAGCCCGCCCCAGGGCGAGGCATCGGTGCCGACGATCTGGTAATTGGCGGATTTCTTGCGCAGGTCGTCATCCTGCGGGATCGCGGCCAGGACCGGGATGTCCACCGCCTCGGCGAAGGCCTGCGCCTCGCCCGAGCCGTCATCCTTGTTGATGACCAGCCCCGCGACGCCGACATTGCCGCCCAGCTTGCGGAAATATTCCACCGCCGAACAGACATTGTTGGCGACATAAAGCGATTGCAGATCGTTCGAGGCGACCAGGATCACCTTCTGCGCCATGTCGCGGGCGATCGGCAGGCCGAATCCGCCGCAGACCACATCGCCCAGGAAATCAAGCAGGACATAATCGAAGTCCCAATCGTGAAACCCAAGCTTTTCAAGGGTTTCAAAGCCGTGAATGATGCCGCGCCCACCGCAGCCGCGACCCACTTCGGGCCCGCCCAGCTCCATGGCAAAGACGCCGCCGCGCTTGAAGCAGACATCGCCGATGCCGATCTCTTCGCCGGCCAGCTTCTTTTGCGTCGAGGTTTCGATGATCGTCGGGCAGGCCTTGCCGCCGAACAGCAGGCTGGTCGTGTCGGATTTCGGATCGCACCCGATCAGCAGGACGCGTTTTCCCTGTTCGGCCATCATGTGCGACAGGTTGGCCAGGGTGAAGCTCTTGCCGATGCCGCCCTTGCCGTAGATCGCGATGATCTGGGTCTTGCTGGTGGGTTCGCCCTGGGGCACGACCAGCGAGGGCTCGGCGGCCTCTTCGCGCAGCCGGGCGTCGTAGTCCTTGAGGTTGGGGACTTCGTCTTTCATGCGACCTGGCTCCAATCGAGAATCATCTTCAGACAGGCCGGGTCGGAAAAGGCCGTCTCGTAGGCCTCGGCCGCCTCGGCCGCGGGGCGGGTATGGGTGATCAGGCCGGCCAGCGACAACGCGCCGCTTTCGACCAGCGCGCGGGTCGCGGTCATGTCGGCGGGCTGCCATTCGGCGGCGATGCGCAACCGGGCCTCGCGCATGAAGGCGGGCGGAAAGGCGAATTGCAGCGGCGCGGCATAGAAGCCGGCCAGCACCACCTCGCCGCCGCGGGCCAGGCGGCCGATCCATGTGTCCAGCAGATCGGACCGGCCCGACGCATCGAAGATGCAGCCATAATCGCGGCGCTCGTCGGTATCAGGGTGGATGACGTCATAGCCCTCGGCGCCGGCCTGGCGGGCCGGGTCGATGTCCCAGACCACCGGCGGCGGCGATCCGGCGGCGATGGTCAGCCGCGCCAGCAGACGGCCCAGCACGCCATGGCCGATGATCAGCTCGGGCATCCGGTTGCCCTGGCCCGCGATCGCGTGCCGCGCGGTGGCGGCCAGGGCCAGCAGCGCGCCTTCGGCCCCCAGCGCCGCGTCGACCGGGGTCACGCGGGCCGCATCGGTGACGATCCGCCGGGCGGACCCGCCGAACAGCCCATGCGCGCCCTCGTAACAGGCGGCGCCCGGCACAAAGACCCGCTGACCGGGGCGCAGGCTCACATGGCGCGGCGCCTCGACCACCTCTCCGGTCGCCTCGTAGCCCGGCACCAGCGGGTAACCACTGCCCGGAAAGGGCGGCATATCCCCGGTCCAGAACAGTTTTTCGGTGCCCGTGGAAATGCCGGAGCGGTCGATCTCGATCACGATGTCGTTCTCTTTCGGCTCGGTCAAAGCCAGCTCGGCAAGGCCGAGAGAGCGCGGTGCGTCAAGGAGTACGGCTGTGGTCTTCACGTGGTCCCCCCGCCGTCGATCCCGGTAAGGGACTCAGGGACGGCAAGCTGCTTCAACCGTCAGTTTAGACTTACACAGCGTCATGTCAATTGATCTGGACAGATAAGTGTCAACTTTTCCTGACAGCCTCGATCACCGAGGTGACATAGGCGCGGCGCGGCGCGGGGGCGCGGAGGCCGCAAAACCCGGCAGAGCGCAGAAGTTCGCCTATTTCGTCGGCGCCTCGGGCACGTCCGGTCCGCATCGCCATGCAGTAAAGCGCGAAATAGGTATCGCCGGCCCGGCAGCCGGTCATCGGTTCGCTGACGATCACCCGGCCCCGCGGCGGCAGCGCGGAATGGACCTTGCGCAGCAGGGCCGCAACGGTCGCATCGTCATGGTCATAAAGCACCCGCACCAGGCTGATCGCATCGGCACCGCCGGGCAGCGGATCGTCGCGGAACGACCCCGGCCGGACCGTGACCCGGGCCGGCAGACCCTGCGCCGCCGCGGTCACCGCGGGCAGGTCGAACAGCGTCAGGTCGAGGCCGGGACAGGCCGCCGCCACCGCCCGCAGAAAGGCGCCGGTGCCGCCGCCGACATCCATCAGACGCCGCACCCCGTGCAGGTCGATCACCGCCAGCGTGTCCTGCGCCACAAGGCCCATGCTGTCCTGCATCAGCCGCGAATAGCGCGCGGCGCGATCCGGGTCCTGCGCCGCGCCGGCGCCGAAGACATAGGGCCACAGGTCGGCCAGTTCGGTCTCGACCTCGCCGCGGAAGAAGGCGACCGGGTCGGACAGGTCGCGATACAGCACGTCATGGTGGCGAATCATCTCGGCCAGCCCCGGCACCGCCAGAAGCGCGGCCCCCCGGGGCGTCAGCCGCAGCGGAGATCCCGCCCGCAACAGGCCCAGGGCCACGCCACCGCGCAGCAGGACCTGCATCCGCTCGGTCGGGACCGAAGCGGCGGCGGCCAGGGCGGCGGCGTCGGCCGGGCCGCGCCGCAGCCGTTCCAGCACGCCCGTCGCGACCAGCGCCAGCAGGATCTGCGACTGGCAGAACCCGGCGACCAGGTCGAACATCTCTTCGCCCTCGCGCCGGACCTTGCCGCGCAGAAACGGTATCCGCACCGCCCAGTCATGGAACCGCCGCGATCCGGCCAGACGGGTCAGCCAACCGGCCGCCCTGCGGGGCGCGGCCGGTCGGCGGGCGGACAGGTCGGTCATGTCATTCGCCGGGAACGGCGCGGCGGGCGCGGGCGGCCTTGGGCACGATCCGGTCGGCATAAAGCCGCACCATCTGCGCCAGGGCGGCCTCTCCGCGGCAGGACGGGATCGAGGCGATGGCCCCGGCCAGGATATCGTCCAGCCGCCCCAGCGCGCCGTCGATTCCATAGCGGGTCACGGCCGAGGGCCGGCCGTGCAGATCGTCCTGGCCCACCGGCTTGCCCAGTTCCTGCGCCGAACACAGCGCGTCGCGCAGATCGTCGGCGACCTGGAAGGCCTCGCCGATGCGGGCGCCCAATTCTTCCCAGGGATCGGCCTCCTGCCCGGCGGCAATGGCGCCCATCTGGGTCGCCGCGCAGAACAGCGCGCCGGTCTTGGCCTTGTGATAGGCGGACAGGTCGATTTCGGCCTCGCTTTCCCAGCCCTGGCCGGCGCAGATGCCATGCGGCGCGCCGGTGCGGCAGGCCAGTTGCCCGACCAATTGCACCGCGCGCTCGGGCGCGGCGGGGGCGGCGGCGGCGATCACCTCGAAGGCCTTGACGATCAGCGCGTCGCCGGTCAGCACCGCCAGGGGTTGCGAAAACGCCCGATGCACCGAAGGCTTGCCGCGGCGCATGTCGGCATCGTCGAAACAGGGCAGGTCGTCATGGACCAGGCTGGCGCAATGAATCAGTTCCAGCGCGACGGCGGCGGCGTCGGACAGCGCGGGCCGGTCATCGCCGCAGGCCATGGCCACCGACAGCAGGATCGTCGGCCGGATCCGTGCGCCACCGGGCACCACGGCATGGCGCAGCGCGGCGTCCAGCCGGGCCGGCCCGCCCAGCCCGGTTGCGGGAAAGGTCCGGTCGATGGCCCGTTCGATCCGCTCGGAAAAGCCCATGGCGCGCTCCTTGGTCGCGGGTTTGTCGAGGTGTCAACTTTTCTAAGCACCCCATGTGTCAATCAGACTGGACATTCCCGGGCCCAGAGTCAAGAATTCCCGCAGGAGGGCCGTGCCGGAATGGGCCAGGACATCATCGTCATCGGGGCCGGGATCGGCGGCCTTGCCGCCGCGCTGCAATTGAGCGCCACCGGCGCCCGGGTCACGGTGCTGGAGGCCGCGCCCGGTCCGGGCGGCAAGATGCGCAGCCTGCCCTCGGCGGCCGGGCCGGTCGATGCCGGGCCGACCGTGCTGACCCTCGCCCCGGTGTTCGAGCGGCTGTTCGCACAGGCCGGCGCGGTTCTGTCCGACCATGTGACGCTGATCCCCCTGCCCTGCCTGGCGCGGCATTACTGGGACGACGGCACCCGGCTGGACCTGTTCGCCGATCCCGGGCGCAACCGGGCCGGGATCGCCCAGGTCTTCGGCACCCGGGCCGCGCGGCAATTCGACGCCTTCGCCGCCCGCGCGCGGCGGTTGTTCGACGCCTTCGATGCGCCGATGATGCAGGCCGCCGCCCCCAGCCAGGCCGCCCTGGCCGCGGCGGTGCTGCGCCGGCCCCGTCTGCTCGCCGACATGGCGCCGGGCCGCAGCCTTGCCGGGCTGGCCTTTTCGACCCTGTCGGAACCGAAACTGGCACAGCTGGTCGCGCGCTATGCCACCTATGTCGGCGGCTCGCCCTGGGCCGCGCCGGCCCTGCTGTCGCTGATCTGGGAGGCCGAGGCCCGTGGCGTCTGGGCTGTCGCCGGCGGCATGAACGCCCTGGCCCGCGCCATCGAAGCGCTGGCCCGCGCCAAGGGCGCGCGGTTTCACTACGATTGCCCGGTGCGGCGGATCACCCTCACCGATGGCCGCGCCACCGGGGTCGAAACCGCGCAGGGCCGGATCCCCGCCGATGCGGTGCTGTTCAACGGCGATCCGCGCGCCCTGGCCACGGGCCTTCTGGGCGATGCGGCGCGCGGCGCGGTGCGCAAGGCGGCCGTCGCCCCGCGCAGCCTGTCGGCCCATGTGGCGGCCTTTGCCGGCCGGGCGACCGGACCGGACCTGGCCTATCACACGGTGTTTTTCGGCCAGGACCCGCGCGCCGAATTCGCCGCGCTTCAGGCCGGGCGCGTGCCCGGGGACGCCACGCTCTATATCTGCGCCCAGGACCGCGCCACCGGGGCCGCACCGGCGCTGGAACGGTTCGAGATCATCCGCAACGCGCCCCCCCTTTCCCCCATGTCAGGCCAACAGGAGCCCGCCCCATGTCCCTTGCAGATGACACGCCGGCTGGCGGATTTCGGCCTGACCTTCGATCCGGCCCCGACACCGGCGGAGCTGACCGGCCCGGCGGGGTTCGACGCCTTGTTTCCAGCCAGCCTCGGCAGCCTTTACGGGCGCAGCCCGAAGGGGTTGACGGCGGCGCTGAAACGGCCCCGGGCGCGCAGCCTGGTGCCGGGGCTCTATCTGTGCGGGGGCGGGGCCCATCCGGGGGCGGGGGTGCCGATGGCGGCGCTCTCCGGCCGGCATGCGGCCGAGGCGATCGCGACGGACCTTGCTTTCACCTCGACGTGCCGCCCGACGGCTATGCCTGGTGGTATGTCGACGGCGTCTCGGAGGACGGCCGGCGCGCCGTCTCGGTGATCGGGTTCATCGGCTCGGTCTTTTCGCCCTGGTATGCCTGGAGCGGCCGGCGCGACCCCGCGAACCACGTCTGCATCAATGTCGGCACCTATGGCCCGGGCGGGCGGTTCACCATGACCGACCGGGGCCGCAGCGCGCTGCGCACCACGCCCGATACCTTCCAGGTCGGCCCGTCGTCGATGCGCTGGACCGGGCGCGACCTGATCATCGAGATCGACGAGATCAGCGGCCCGCCGCTGATTTCCCGGGTCCGCGGGCAGATCCGGGTGACGCCCGGCGCGATCACCTCGGTCGAATTGCCGCTGACCCCGGATGGCGCCCATGTCTGGCGCCCCTTCGCGCCGTCCTGCGACATCTCGGTCGAACTGGAGGCGCCGGGCTGGCAATGGCGGGGCCACGGCTATTTCGACGCCAATTTCGGCACCCGCGCGCTGGAGGCCGATTTCGCCTTCTGGACCTGGGGCCGGTATCCGACGCGGGACGGGGCGACGGTGATCTATGATGCCGACCGGCGGGACGGGACGCATCTGGGCCGGGCCTTCGCCTTTGGCGCCGACGGCAGCGCGCAGGCCTGTGACGCGCCGCCGCGCACGCGGTTCCGGCGGTCGTTCTGGCAGGTGCGGCGCGAAACCCGGGCCGATCCGGGCACGATGCCGCGCCAGGTGCTGAACATGCTGGATGCGCCGTTCTATTCGCGCGCGACCGTCGCCACGCAGCTGGACGGAGAGGTCGTGACCGGCGTCCACGAGGCGCTGGACCTGCGCCGGTTCCGGTCGCCCCTGCTCAAGCCGATGCTGGCGGTGCGGGTGCCGCGGCGGGCGCGCTGGTCCTTCGGGGACGACCCCGATCAGACCTGATCGGGGCGCAGCGGCTGCACATCCGGGTTCAGCCGCCAGACCGAGACATTCAGCGCCCCGGCGACGGTGACCCAGGCCAGATAGGGCACGAAGGCCAGCCCGGCCCACAGATCGACCCGCCAATGGGCCACCAGCGCCGCCAGCACGGCCAGCCACAGCAGCGCCATCACCGGCAGCGCCCCCTTGAGGCGCCTGAGCCCGAAAAAGACCGGCGACCAAAGCGCGTTGAGCGATATCTGCAAGGCCCAGAAGGCCAGCGCGACACCGCCGCCCTCCATCCCCGCGACGCGGGCGCCGGCAAAGGCCATCAGCAGATACAGAATGTTCCAGACGACCGGAAAAGCCCAGTTCGGCGGCACCCAGCCGGGCTTTTTCAATCGGCGATACCAGTCGCCCGGCGGAAACAGCGCGCCGGTGGCCCCGGCCGAAACACAGGCGGCAAGCAAGACGAAGAACAACAGGATATCCATGGAACGCTCCGGGGACTGGGTCGGTGTTACCTAATCGCCCGAGGCGCCGGTTACCAGAGCGGCAGCCGGTCTCAGGCGCGGGCCTGGCGCGGATCGGCGCCGCGATCACGGGCCCGCAATTCGGCCATCAGGGCCATGATGGTCTCGGCCCGGCCCGGGGCGCGGTCGGGCGCCTTGGCGGCCTCGACCAGAAAGCCGGTTTCGGGCAGCGGCGGGGCATGCAGCAGCGCCGGCACCGGCATGATCAGGCTGGTGGCGCCGCGCAGATGCGCCGCGACAAGGCTGCGCGCCTTGAAGCCGGCGCCGGTCCGGGCCCGGGTGGTCACGCTGTCATGGCCGGCCCGGGCGACCTGGTGCCCGATCCCGGCATAGATCAGCCGCGCCGCCCAGATCCCGGCGCGGGCGCGGATCGGCAGCCGGGCGATCCCGGCCTCGGAGCGCAGGTAGAGCCGGCGCGCCTCGACCAGCAGGCGGCGCACCATGGTGCGGATCGCCGGTGTCGGCTGCGGGTCGCGCAGAAAGGCCTGCGGATCGAGCCCCGCTTCGGCGAACCAGTCGCGCGGCAGGTAAAGCCGGCCGGCGCGGGCATCCTCGCCCACGTCGCGGGCGATGTTGGTCAGTTGCATCGCCACGCCCAGATCGCAGGCCCGGGCCAGGGCATCGCCGTCGCGCACCCGCATCAGCACGCACATCATCGCCCCCACCGCGCTGGCGACCCGCGCGGAATAGGCGCGCAGCTCGCTCAAGCTGGCATAGCTTTCCCCGCGCGCATCCCAGGCCAGCCCTTCGAGCAGCGCATCGGGCAGGGCGCGCGGCATGTCGAAATCGGCGATGATCGCGGCAAAGGCGCGGTCGGCGGGGGCGTTGCGGGGCCGCCCGGCATAGGCCAGGTCCAGCCTGTCGTTCAGCGACAGCACCGCGCCGGCCTTTTCATCGCCCTCGTCCACCGCGTCGTCGGCGAGCCGGCAAAAGGCATAGAGCGCCAGCGCCGGATCGCGCACGGACCCGGGCAACAGGCGCGCGGCGGCGTGGAACGACAGCGATCCGGTGCGGATCGCCGCGCGGCAATGGTCCAGATCGGCCGGGGCGATCATTCCGCCGCCAGATCCAGCGCGGCGGCGGGCGCCGGCGGTACCATCCCGGCCAGAACCTCGGCCGAGGAAATCACCCCGGGCAGCCCGGCCCCCGGATGGGTGCCGGCCCCGGCCAGATACAGCCCCGCGACCTCTTCGCTGACGTTATGGGGCCGGAACCAGGCCGATTGCAGGATCCGCGGTTCGATCGAAAAGCCGCAGCCATGGGGCGACAGGTAGCGGCTCTCGAAATCGGCCGGGGTCAGGATATGGCTGGCGGACAGATGGTCCTCGAAGCCGGGGATGTGCTGCTCCAGCACCGCGGCGACCTTCCGGCGGTAGCGGTCCGTTTCCTGCGCCCAGTCGACACCGCCCCAGCCAAGATGCGGCACCGGCGACAGCGCGTAAAAGGTATCGCCCCCGTCGGGCGCCACCCCCGGTTCGGTGACCGAGGGGCGATGCAGATAGAGGCTCATGTCGTCGGCCAGCTTGCCGCGGATGAAGATGTCGCGCAGCAGGCCATCGTAGCGGGGGCCGTTGATGATCGTGTGATGGCCCACATCGGCCCATTTGTCGCGCGTGCCGGCGGTGCCGAAATACCAGACGAACAGGCCCATGGACCAGCGCTGGCGGTCCAGCTTCGCCTTGGTCCAGCGCCGCTTGCCGCCCTTGAGCAGATGGGCATAGGTATGGCCCGCATCGGCATTGCTGACCACCACCGCCGCCGGCAGACGGTCGGCGCCGGCGCGCACGGCCGTGACGCGGCCGTTCTCGGCCTCGATCTCGTCCACGGTGACGCCCAGGCGGACCTGGCCGCCCTGCGCCTCGATCACCCGGACCATGGCATCGGCGATCGCCTGCACGCCGCCCATGGCGTAGTGGACGCCGTAGGATTTCTCCAGGTGACTGACCAGGGCGTAGATCGAGGTGACATGGGCCGGGTCGCCACCGATGAACAGCGGATGGAACGACAGCGCCATGCGCAGGCGCGGGTCGCGGACATGGGCCTTCGCATGGGCCAGGATCGACCGGTCGGCGCGCAGCCGGGCAAAGGCCGGCAGCACCTTGAGCGTTTCGCGGATGTCATGCATCGGGATCCGGCCCAGGCGCTGAAAGCCGATCCTGTAGCGCGCCTCGGCGCCCTTGAGGAACCGCAGGTAGCCGCGCAGGTCGCCGGGCGACAGGCGGCGGACCTCTTCGATCATCCGTTCGGTATCGGGATAGGCCCGGAACTGCGACCCGTCCGGCCAGCGGATTTCATAGAACGGATCCATCGGCCGCAGGTCGATATCGGAATGAAAATCGCGCCCGCAGGCTTGCCAGAGTTCCTCCAGCAGGGCAGGCATGGTAACGATGGTCGGACCAAGGTCGAAACGGTGCCCGTTCCGCGTCACCGAAGAGCCCCGCCCGCCGGGCCGGTCGAGCCGGTCCAGCACGGTCACCCGCCAGCCCTTGGCGCCCAGCCGCATCGCCGCGGCGAGGCCGCCCAGGCCGGCCCCGATGATGACGGCCGAGTCGTTGTGGGGATGTGTAAACATAACTAGACAGTATCGCGAGACGGCGTGACTGGCAATGTTTACATGCACAGACGCCGAAACCCGATCCGGCCCGACCTGCGGCAAGTTTTCCGTTGCAATACAGGGCCCATGTGTCAATGTAGGTTGACACCAGTCGAGTCAAGAAATGTCGCAATGCGTCACCCTCAGCCTGTTCCGCTTCGCGCGGCTTCGTGACCGGGCCTGGGCTTTTGCCCAGATGGGCCTGGCCCGCGCGCCGTTGGCGCGGATGCCGGGCCTGCAGTTCTGGAAGCTCTGCGGCTCGGGTGTCGGCGAGGGGTTCACCCCGATCCCCAACACCGCGATCTGGGCGATCCTCGGTGTCTGGGACGACGAATCCACCGCCCGCCGCGCGACCGAGACCGCCCCGGTCTTTGCCCGGTTCCACGCCCGCGCGCAGGAGGCCTGGACCCTGCGGCTGGCCGTCACCTCGGCCCGGGGGCGCTGGTCGGGGCGCGCGCCCTTCGCCCCGTCCGACGGCCCCGCGACCGGCCCTGTGACTGGCCCTGCGACCGGCCCCAAGACTGGCCCTGTCGCGGCGCTGACCCGGGCGACGCTGCGCCCCCGGACGATGCTGCGGTTCTGGCGCCGGACGCCGGACATCTCGAAGGTGATCGGCGCCGATCCCGACGTGATCTTCAAGATCGGCGTGGGCGAGGTGCCCTGGCTGCACCAGGTGACCTTCTCGATCTGGCCCGATACCGACGCCATGGCGCGATTCGCCCGCCATGGCCCCCATGCCGCGGCGATCCGCGCGGTGCGCGACGAGGGCTGGTTCACCGAAGAACTCTATGCCCGGTTCCGGATCCTCGGCGAAACGGGCAGCTGGGGCGGGGCGTCGCCGCTTTCGAATTGGCAGGAGGCCGCATGAAACATCCCTTCCCCTTCTCGGCCATCGTCGGCCAGGACGAGATGAAGCTGGCGATGATCCTGACCGCCATCGACCCCTCGATCGGCGGGGTCCTGGCCTTCGGCGACCGCGGCACCGGCAAATCCACCGCGGTGCGGGCCCTGGCCGCGCTGTTGCCGCCGATCGACATGGTCGCGGGCTGCCCGGTCAATTCCGCCAGCCCCGATGACGTGCCCGACTGGGCCGGGCTGGACCGGCGCGAGATGGTCGAGGCGCCGACCCCGGTGGTCGACCTGCCGCTGGGCGCCACCGAAGACCGGGTGACCGGGGCGCTGGATATCGAACGGGCGCTGACGCTGGGCGAAAAGGCCTTCGAACCCGGCCTGCTGGCCCGGGCGAATCGCGGGTATCTCTATGTCGACGAGGTCAACCTGCTGGAGGATCACATCGTCGACCTGCTGCTCGACGTCGCCCAATCCGGCGAAAACGTGGTCGAACGCGAAGGCCTGTCGATCCGCCACCCGGCGCGATTCGTGCTGGTCGGTTCCGGCAATCCCGAAGAGGGCGAATTGCGTCCGCAATTGCTGGACCGGTTCGGCCTGTCGGTCGAGGTGACAAGCCCCCGCGACGTGGAAACCCGGGTCGAGGTGATTCGCCGCCGCGATGCCTATGAACGCGATCACAACGCCTTCATGCTGCGCTGGCAGGCCGAAAACGCGGCGATCCGCGACCGTATCGTCACCGGCCGCAAGGCCCTGGCCGGGCTGGAGGCCGGCGACAAGGTGCTGACCGATGTCGCCCGGATCTGCCTGGCGCTGGGGGCCGACGGGCTGCGCGGGGAACTGACCCTGCTCAAGGCCGCCCGCGCCTATGCCGCCTGGCGCGACGATACCGCGATCACCCGCACCCATATCCGCGACGTGGTGCCGATGGCCCTGCGCCACCGCCTGCGCCGCGACCCGCTGGACGAGGCCGGCAGCGGTACCCGCGTCGCCCGCGTGGTGGACGAGGTCTTTGGCTGATCCCGCCCCCCCCTTTGCGCGCGCCGCCCTGGCGCTGGACCTGCTGGCGGTCGATCCCGGGCTGGGCGGGCTGCGCCTGGTCGCCCGGGCCGGCCCGGTCCGCGCGGCCCTGACGGCCCGGATCGGCCCGGGCGCCCGGCGCCTGCATCCCGCGCTGGACGACGACGCGCTGTTCGGCGGGCTGGATCTGTCGGCGACCCTGGCCTCGGGGCACCGGGTCGACAGCGCCGGGCTGCTGGCCGAACCGGCGGTGCTGGTGCTGCCGATGGCCGAACGCACGCCGCCGGGCCTGGCCGCGCGGCTGGGCGCCTGCCTCGATGCCGGGCGCGGTCACCTGCTGATCGCGCTGGACGAAACCGCGGGCGACGGCGAAGGCCTGCCCGCCGCCCTGTCCGAACGGCTGGCCTTCGACATCGACCTGTCCGAGGTGCCGCTGCGCGACGCGACCCTGCCGCCGCCGGCCGATATCGCGGCCGCAAAGCTGCGGCTGGCGGCGACCGACCTGCCCGACACCCTGCCCCGGCAGATCGCCGAACTGACGCTGGCCTTCGGGATCGACAGCCCCCGCGCCGCCTTGTTCGCCCTGCGCGCGGCCCGGGCGCTGGCGTCGCTGCGGGGCGGCGAAATCGGTCCCGACGAGGTCGAGACCGCGGCCGCCCTCACCCTGGCCCATCGCGCCACGCAGATGCCCGAACCGGACCCGCCCCCGGACGACGACGCGGCCGCGCAGCAACCGCCGCCGCCACCGTCGGACAGCGACAACGCCGGCCAGGACAGCGGCGCGCTGCCCCGGGAGCTGCTGGTCGAGGCGATCGCCGCCCTGCTCCCGCCCGACCTGCTGGAGGGCGGCGCCCGGGCCGACCGGCGCGCCACCGGCACCGGCGCCGGCGCCATGAACAAGGGCAACCGCCGTGGGCGCCCCCTGCCCTCGCGCCCCGGAAGGCCCGGCTCGGGCGCCCGGATCGACCTGGTCGCCACCCTGCGCGCCGCCGCACCCTGGCAGACGATCCGCGCGAAAACCGCGCACCGGCCCGGGCTGCAGATCCGCGGCAGCGACATCCGGCTGCGCCGCTACCAGCACCGCTCGGACCGGCTGATCGTCTTTACCGTCGATGCCAGCGGATCCTCTGCCCTGGCCCGCCTGGCCGAGGCGAAAGGCGCGGTCGAACATTTGCTGGCCCGGGCCTATACAAGGCGCGACCATGTCTGCCTGGTGGCGTTCCGCGGCACCGGGGCCGAAGTGCTGCTGCCGCCGACCCGCAGCCTGGTCCAGACCAAGCGCCGCCTGGCCGCCCTGCCCGGCGGCGGTGCGACGCCGCTGGCCGCCGGCCTGCAATCCGCCGCCCACGAGATCGACCAGGCCCGCCGCAAGGGCATGCAGCCGATGCTGTGCCTGCTGACCGACGGAAGGGCCAATATCGCGCTTGACGGCACCGCCGACCGGGCCCGGGCGGCCGGGGATGCGACCCGCATCGCCCGGACCCTGGCCGGGACCGAGGCGCTGGTGATCGATTGCGGCACCCGCCCGACCCCGGCCCTGCGCGACCTCGCCGCCGCCTGTGCCGGCCGCTACATGGCGCTGCCGCGCGCCGATGCCGGCCGGTTGTCGCGCGCGGTGTCGGACGCGCTGGGTTAGGCGCGATGCGCTGGCCCGAGGATCTGGAGGGCTGGCCGCTGCGCGAACATTCGCGCCGGGTGCTGTGCCGCCCCCATCTGTGGCACGTGC
This sequence comes from Rhodobacteraceae bacterium HLUCCA08, assembly GCA_001314655.1. Lineage (GTDB taxonomy): Bacteria > Pseudomonadota > Alphaproteobacteria > Rhodobacterales > Rhodobacteraceae > Salibaculum. Next base: position 192,121 of record LJSF01000006.1, read on the forward strand.
AAGAGGCCGGAACCGGCCCGACCCTGGTGCTGATCCACGGTGCCGGCGGGGCCACGCAAAGCTGGCGCGCGCTGTTTCCGCTGCTGGCGCGCCGGTATCATGTCGTCGCCATGGACCTGCCGGGCCAGGGCTTCACCCGGCTGGGCGCCCGGTCGCGCTGCGGGCTGGCCCCCATGGCCGAGGACCTGGGCGCCCTGATCGCGCAGGAAGGATGGAAGCCGGCCGCCCTGGTCGGCCATTCCGCCGGCGCCGCCATCGCCCTGCGCCTGGCCGAAGACCTGCGCTGCCCGGTCCTCGCCTTGAACCCGGCCTTGCAGAATTTCGACGGGGTCGCCGGCTGGCTGTTCCCGATCCTGGCACGAGTGCTGTCGCTGAACCCGCTTTCGGCGCCGCTCTTCGCGGCCTCGGCGACCCCCGCCAAGGTCCGCCGGCTGGTCGAACGGACCGGGACGCACCTGCCGCCGGCGGGGCTGGCGCTGTATCACCGGCTGGCCACCGACCGGACCCATGTGGACGCGACCCTGGCGATGATGGCGCAATGGTCGCTGGACGGGCTGCTGGCGCGCCTGCCGCGGCTGGAGATCCCGCTGCGCATCCTGGTCGGCGGCGATGACCGCGCGGTGCCGCCCGACAGCGCCGGCCGCGCCTGCACGGCGATGCCCGATTGCCGGATCGAGCGTTGGGAGGGGCTGGGCCACCTGATCCACGAAGAGGCGCCGGACCGGGTCGCAGCCTGGATTGCGGCGCAGCCGGGCGCCGCCCTCGGAACCGCGCCCGACCCGCCGACACCGGATGCACCGGCCCTTTCGTGATCCGATCCGCCGACCTATAGTGCCGCCGGGCAGGAAACAGGCAGGACCCCCATGGCAAAGGCGACACGCACGGGCGACAGTTTCGACCTGGTTCTGGTCGGCCAGTCGGGGCGCGTGCAATACGAGGCATTGCTGCTGGTCGCCTCGCTGCGCGACCAGGACCCGGCTTTCGCCGGACAGGTCTATGTCGCCGAACCGCAGCCCGGGCCGCTCTGGTCCGGCGATCCGCGCATGACAGGCGAGATCCGCGCCGAACTGGAGGCCATGGGCTGCACGATCCTGCCGTTGCACAATCGCGCCTTCGGCCAATCCTACCCCCATGGCAACAAGATCGAGGCCCTGGCCGCGCTGCCGGCGACCGGACCGTTCCTGTTTCTCGACAGCGATACGCTGATCACCGGGCCGCTGTCGACGCTGGCCGCGGCGGATTTCACCCGGCCCACGGCTTCGATGCGGCGCAGCGGCACCTGGCCCGAGGAAGAGCTCTACTGGCCGGGCTACACCGCCACCTGGAAAGCGCTCTACGACCGCTTCGAGCTGGAGTTCGACAGCAGTCTCGACCTGTCGAAACCGGATGAATACTGGGAGCGCTACCTCTATTTCAACGCCGGTTGGGTGGCGGGCACGGATGCCCCCGCCTTCGGCGCCCGCTGGCGCGACTGGGCGGTCGCGATCCGCGACGACCGGCCCCGGGAACTGGTCCTGCAATCGCTCGATCCCTGGCTTGACCAGGTCGCGCTGCCGCTGGTGATCCATTCCTTCGGCGGTGGCCGGCCGGGTCCGGACTGGGCCGGGCTCGATGGCGATCTGACCTGTCACTGGCGCGTCCTCGGCCTGGCCTATGCGCGCGAGGCGGACCGGGTCGTCGAGGTGCTGGAAGCCGTCGCCGCGCCGAACCGGATCAAGAAGCTGCTCAAGAACCACGAGGCCTTCAAGCGGATGATCTACCAGGGCCGCGGCCGCAAGGCGCGGGCGCTGTTCGACCGCGCCGACCTGCCGCCGCGCGAACGCCAGATCCGCAACCGTCTGAAAAAGGACGGCTTCTGGCTGCGCTGACCCGGCCTCGGCCGGGATCGCCTGCGGCGGGCGGAAAAGGGGGGCTGTCTGCCCCCCTCTGCGCGTGCCGCGCATTCACCCCCCGAAGGTATTTCCGGGACAAAGGCAGGCCGGATTCAGGCTTTGTTAACCGAGATGGCGGATTCTGACCCCGCGGTACAGGCTGAGGAGCCGATGGCCGCGGACGGAGGCGCCGTCGCAGCGTCTGCCCCGGCCGGTCGTGCGGCCGCGCCGGGGCGTTTCACAGCCCCCTGCCTTTGTCCCGAAAATACCTCGGGGGACAGCCCGCAGGGCTGGGGGGCAGCGCCCCCGGCCACGGCGGCAACCGGCACCCCGACCGCTGCACCGAGATCACGCGCAACTGGCAGAATGAAAGCGCGCGGAAGCGCTCATTTCGGCACCCATCCGCTGCGGGGAACGCCTGTTCCGGGGAACGGCGTCAAACCGGACGCAAGGTCTTCTTGACCGCAAAGGCGATTGAGCCGCGCGCCACGGCACCTTAACAAGGGCCCGACGATCAGGGAGAGGACAACCAGATGACCGACACGACACTTGGATTCGACACGCTGCAGGTCCATGCCGGCACCGAGCCCGACCCGGCGACCGGCGCCCGGCAGGTGCCGATCTACCAGACCACCGCCTATGTCTTCAAGGATGCCGACCATGCCGCCCGGCTCTTCAACCTGCAGGAGGTAGGCTATATCTATTCGCGCCTGACCAATCCGACGGTCGGCGCGCTGGCCAATCGGATCACGGCGCTGGAGGGCGGCGCCGGCGGGATCTGCTGTTCCTCGGGCCACGCAGCCCAGATCATGGCGCTGTTTCCGCTGATGGGGCCGGGGCGCAACCTCATCGCCTCGACCCGGCTCTACGGCGGCACCGTCACCCAGTTCAGCCAGACCATCAAGCGTTTCGGCTGGTCGGCCAGGTTCGTCGATTTCGACGATCCCGACGCGGTCCGGGCCGCGATCGACGACGATACCCGTGCGATTTTCGGCGAGGCGATCGCCAATCCCGGCGGCTACATCATGGATGTGCGCGCCATCGCGGATATCGCCGATGCCGCGGGTCTCCCGCTGATCATCGACAACACCTCGGCCACGCCCTACCTGTGCCGTCCGATCGAGCATGGCGCGACGCTGGTGGTGCATTCCACCACCAAGTTCCTGACCGGCAACGGCACCGTCACCGGCGGCGCGGTGGTCGACAGCGGCAGGTTCGACTGGTCGGCCAGCGACAAGTTCCCGTCGCTGTCGGCCCCCGAACCCGCCTATCACGGGCTGAAGTTCCACGAGGCGCTGGGGCCGATGGCCTTCACCTTCCACTCCATCGCCGTGGGGCTGCGCGATCTGGGCATGACGATGAACCCGCAGGCCGCCCATTATACCTTGATGGGCATCGAAACCCTGTCGCTTCGCATGAAGAAACACGTGGAGAACGCTGAAAAGGTTGCCAAATGGCTGGAAGCGGATCCCCGGATCGACTTCGTCACCTATGCCGGGCTCGACAGTTCGCCCTACAAGGCCCGGGTGGCGCAGGTCTGCCCGAACGGCGCCGGCGCGCTGTTCACCTTCGCGGTCAAGGGCGGCTATGAGGCCTGCGTCAAGCTGGTCGACAGCCTCAAGCTGTTTTCCCATGTCGCCAATCTGGGCGACACCCGGTCGCTGATCATCCATTCGGCCTCGACCACGCACCGCCAGCTGACCCCCGAACAGCAGGAGGCCGCGGGCGCCGGGCCGAACGTGGTGCGGGTGTCGATCGGGATCGAGGACGCCGACGACCTGATCGCCGATCTCGACCAGGCGCTGGCCCGGGCGACGGCCTGAGCCGCGGCCCCGCGCAGCCCGATGAAGGCGCGCGGGGTGAAGATTCACAGGTCAGTCGGCGCCCGGGTCAGTCGGCGATGGCATAGACCAGGGTGACGCTGGCCGAGACGGTGATCTCGCCCGCCGAAACCGGCACGTCGTATTGCGGCGACGAGGCGAGCCGGGCCTCGGCGATCGGCGCATCCATCGGGTAATAGCCGCCCGCCCCCGCTTCTTCGAGCCGCAGCAGATCGCCCAGATCGACCCCCGCCGCCTCGGCGAAGAGCGCGGCCTTGGCGGCGGCATCGGCCACCGCATCGCGGCGCGCGGCCTCCATCAGCGCGGCGGGATCGTCGATGCCGAACTGCAAGCCGTTCAATTCGTTGGCGCCTTCGCCGACGACCGAGGACAGGACCGACCCCAAGAGGTCCAGGTCGCGCACGACGACCTGCAGGCTGTTGGTCGCGCGATAGCCCGACACCTGGCGCCGGCCGCTGAACGAGCCTTCGGAATAGACCGGGGTCAGGCGCATCGCCCCGGTCTGGATATCGGCCGGGGCAAGGCCCGACGCGGCCAGGTTGTCGAGGATCGCGCGCATCGCAAGGCTGGTTTCGTCCAGCGCCTCGGCCGTGGTCGCGGCTTCGGCCCGGACGCCCAGGGACAGGGTCGCCATGTCGGGCGGTGCCGCGGCCGTTCCGGTGCCGGTGACGATGATGGTGCGCCTGTCCTGTGCGGTGGCGGCGGCCGGCAGGGCCAGCGACAGGGCAAGGGCGGCGGCGAGGATCGGTTGCATGGCGAAAACTCCTTGGCGGTTGCCGTGATGGTTCCCTGTTCCGACGCGCCGCGCAAGGCGATCCTTGGCCGGGCAACCTTTTCCTAGGCGAATCCTTGCTGTAGCCTGTAAGGCGAGGTCGCCGGGGCGTTTCCCCCCCGGCGTTGGGGTGGTAAGCGTCACGAATGAAACCGGATTTCGCCTTGTCGCTGTCGTTCGAGGGCCTGCGTCTGTTGATGCGGGCGCCCGAGGGCTGGCTTCTGGTCGGAGAGGTCGCCCTGGACAGCGCCGACCTGTCCGGCGCCCTGGCCGCGCTGCGCAACCGGGGCGAGGCACTGGCCGGCGGCCCCTTTGCGACCAAGCTGGTGCTGCCGAACGAACAGATCAAGTATATCGCGCTCGACACCACCCGCACGGACGAGGATGACGTCCGCGCCGCCCTGCACGGCGCCACGCCCTATGCGCTGGATGACCTGGCCTATGACTTCGCCAAGGGGGGCGGGCGGACCTATATCGCCGCCGTCGCCCGCGAGACCCTGGCCGAGGCCGAGGCCTTTGCCCGCGAACATGGCTTTACCCCGGCCGGATTCGTCGCGATCCCGGCGCCCTTCACCTTTGTCGGGGAACCGGTCTTCGGCGCGCTCGACGGCGTGGACGCCGAGGCGCTGAAAGACCCGGACCCGATCGTCGTGGTCGGCAGCGTCCCCGATGCCCTGCAGGACGACGCGGCGCCGGACGCGCCCGAAACCGCCGAGGATGCGGTGACGCAAGTCGACCCGGCCCCGGCAGAACCGTCCCGGCCGGAAGAACCGTCCCGGCCGGCGGCGTCGGCGCATGACGCCCCGCCCCGGAATGACCCGGCGGACGACACGGCCCTGCCCGACGCCGGCCCCCCGGGTGGCGCCGCGACGGCGACGGATGCCCCGGTCTTCGGGTCGACCCGCGATCCCGATGCCCCGGCCCGGCACTCGGCCGGACCCGCCTTCGGCGACGACGCCGATCCGGCGACCGATCCCCGACCGGTCGACACCTCCGCGCCCTCGGACAGGCCACCGGCCCCGATGGCCGAGGCCGAGGCGCCGCCGGTCTTTGGCACCCGCCGCAGCGGCGACATCGCGCTGGCCGCCGTTGTCGCGCCGCGCCGCGACCCGCCGCCGCTTGCCGTTCCGGTCCGGACCCCCGACCACGGGCCGCGGCTGGGGGCGGCGGATCGGTCCGCCAGTGACGATATCGCGCCCGCGCCGCTGCCGGGTGCCGCACCGCCGGATCCCGCCGCCAGCGCGCCGCCGATTTCGGGGATCGAGGTTCCCGACAGCGCCCCGCCGGTGCCGACCCCGGACCCCGCAGAGGCCGCAGAGGCCCCGGCCGCCCTGGCCGCGACCCTGGCGCCGGCCGACCCTGCCGCGGCGGGCGGCTTTCGCAGCCGCCGCAAGCCAGAGCCGGCCAGCGCCGACGCCACCGCCGCGCCCAAGCAGAAGTCGTTCTTCAATGCCCGTCGCAAGGCGCCCGAGCCCAAGGTGGTGGGCGGCAAGCCGCGTTTCCTGGGCCTGATCCTGACCGCCGCGCTGATCCTCGTCCTGTTGTTGATCGGCCTGTTCATGGCCGGCCCGGCCGAGGTCGTGAACAGCCTGTTCCGCCGCAATGCCGTGCCCGACGCACCGCAGCCGCAAGCCGTGGCAAGCGCCCCCGTCGCCCCCGAGGCACCGGCCGCCGCGCCCGCGTCCCAGCCCGATCTTGCCGCCGCGCCCGAAGCGCTGGCGCCGCAGGTCAGCGCCCCGCGCGGCCCGGTGCTGAGCCCCGACGAGGCCGAGCGGATCTATGCCGCCACCGGGGTCTGGCAACGGGCGCCGCGCCTGCCGGTGGAGCCGCGCATCGACCCGATGGGAGAGATCGCCCTGGCCGCGATCCCGGCCGGCGAAACGGCCCGTCTGGCGCAACCTCAGGCGCCGCTTCCCGATGGCCTGTTCGGCGATACGATCTTTCCGGCACCGGTGGCGCCGCCGCCCCCCGAGGCGGCGTTCGATTATGACGAAACCGGCTATGTCGTCGCGACCCCCGAGGGCGCCATGACCCCCGACGGGGTGCTGGTCTTTGCCGACAGGCCCGACCTGCTGCCGCCGGTGCGCCCCGGCACCGAGGCCCCGCCGGCCACGGTGCCGCTGGCCGAGGATGCGGTTGCGGTCGGCGATGCCCCCGACGGCGTCGTGCTGATCGCGGGCGCCCCCGCCCTGACCCCGCCGGTGCGGCCGACCCCGCCCGAAGACAGCACCGCCCCGGCCGATGCGCTTGCCCTGACCGACATCCCGACCGATCCGGCGCCGGAGGCAACCGCCCCAGAGGCAACCACCGCGGAGGCAACCGCCCCGGAGGCGCCGCAGGCGGATGCGACCGACGCGGTGACGCCACCCGAAACCGATGAGGCGGCGGTGGTCTATCTGAGCGAGCGGCCCGCCCTGACCCCGGCGATCCGCCCGGGCACCGCCGACGACGCCGCGCCGGGCGCCCCGCAGCCGGATCGCGACGACGTGGTGTTCATCACCGAGCGGCCAGCCCTGGTGCCGGCGGTCCGGCCCGCCGCGCCGGTTCCCGAGGCTGAAACGCCCCAGGCGGACGCAGAAGACACCGGCGCCGAGATCGCGGCCCTCGTGCAGCGCCCAGGCCCGGACACGCCTCGGCCGGCCCGGCGCCCGGAGAGCCTGGCGCCCGCCGCCGCGCCGCAACCGCCCGAAGCGGACCCGTCGCTGCCGGCGCTGGCCCGTGACGCGCCGCCATCGCGCCCGTCGGAGCTTGCGCCGCCCGCGGCGCCCCCCGCAGAGCTCGCGCCGGAACCGGACCCCGCCGTGCAGCAGGCCGGCGCCGCGTCGCTGGAACTCAATGCCGCGCTGGCCTCTGCCGTGGCCGAAGCCGCCGCGCGGCCCAACCGCTTTGTCGACGCGACCCCGCAGGCGGTCGTCGCCTCGGTCCGGCCCGATGCGCGGCCGCGCAACATGGACCGGATCGTGTCGGCGGCCGTGGCCCAGCAGCAACGCCAGGCCGTGGCCGAACCGGTCCGGCCCGCCGCGACCGCCCAGCCGTCGGGCCCGACCTCCACCACCGTCGCCCGCGCCGCGACGATGGAAAACGCGATCAACCTGCGCGACGTCAACCTGATCGGCGTGTTCAACCGCAACGACGGCCGCCTTGCCCTTGTCCGCCTGTCGAACGGGCGGCTGCAAGAGGTGCGGGTCGGCGACCGGCTGGATGGTGGCCAGGTGACGGCGATTTCCGATGACGCATTGAACTACGTCAAGCGAGGCCGCACGATCACCTTGCAGATTCCAAGCGGATGAACGGCCCGCCGGGCCGGCAGACGCCGCGCCCGAGGACGTGACCGATGCAAGAAGCCCTGTTGTTCGCCCTGTTGTTCCTGGCTGTCTCGGTCATCGCCGTGCCGCTGTCGGCGCGCCTGGGCCTGGGATCGGTGCTGGGCTACCTGCTGGCCGGTATCGCCATCGCCCCGATCATCGGCTCCAGCACCGGAGAGCTGCTGCACGTCGCCGAATTCGGCGTCGTCATCATGCTGTTCCTGATCGGGCTGGAACTGGAACCGCGTGCCCTGTGGGCGATGCGACACAAGCTGTTGGGACTGGGCGGGCTGCAGGTGCTGGGCACGATGAGCGCGATCACGGCCGCGGCCATGGCGTTCGGGTTGGAATGGTCCACGGCACTGGCGGTGGGCATGATCCTGTCGCTCAGTTCGACCGCGATCGTGCTGCAGACCCTGACGGAAAAGAACCTGATGCAGACGGCCGGTGGGCGGTCGTCGTTCTCGGTCCTGCTGACCCAGGACATCGCGGTGATCCCGATGCTTGCGCTTGTGCCGCTGCTGCCGGCCTTCGGCACCAACCTCGTGACCGCGGCCGAGGACGGATCGCTGCATCGGACCGACCCCGAGCCAAGCGGCGGCCATGGTGGTGCGATGCACTTTCTCGAGGATCTGCCCGGCTGGGGCGTCACCCTGGTGACCATCGGCGCGGTCGCGCTTGTCATCCTGGTCGGCGTGTTCCTGACCCGTCCCGTGTTCCGCTACATCCACCAGGCCCGCCTGCGCGAGATGTATACGGCGCTTGCCCTGCTGATCGTCGTCGGCACCGCGGTGCTGATGAACGCCGTCGGCCTGTCGCCCGCGCTTGGCACCTTTCTGGCCGGGGTTGTGCTGGCCAATACGGAATTCCGCCACGAACTGGAAAGCGACCTGGAACCGTTCCGGGGCCTGCTGCTGGGCCTGTTCTTCATCACGGTCGGTGCCGGGATCGACTTCGAGCTGTTCTTTTCCGAACCGCTCCGCCTGCTGGGCCTGACCCTGGCCCTGGTGCTGGGCAAGGGGGTGATCCTGTTTGTCCTGGCGCTGCTGTTCCGGTTGCGCGGCCGCGATCGCTGGCTCTTCACCCTCGGACTGGCCCAGGCGGGGGAATTCGGCTTCGTGCTGATCTCGTTCTCGACCCAGACCGGCGTGGTCGGCGGCGCATTGGGCGGCGAATTGCTGATCGTCGTGGCGCTGTCGATGCTGATGACGCCGCTGTTGTTCATCCTTTACGAAGTCGCGGGCCGGCGCCAGCGCGACGGACACCAACCCGAGGCGGACACGGTCGACGAACAGGGCAAGGTGATCGTCGCCGGGATCGGCCGGTTCGGGCAGGTGGTGAACCGGCTGGTGCAAAGTGCCGGCTTTTCGACGGTCGTGCTGGACAACAACCTGTCGACGGTGCAGCTGATGCGCAGCTTCGGCTTCAAGGGGTTCTTCGGCGACCCGAGCCGGCCTGACATCCTGCATGCCGCCGGGCTGGAAGACGCCAGGGTCCTGGTGGTGGCGCTGGACGACAAGGCCGCCGCGCTCAAGCTGGTGCGCTATGCCCGTGCCCAGCGGCCCGACCTGCATATCGTCGCCCGCGCCCGGGACCGGCTGCATGTCTACGAATTGTACGAAGCCGGCGCCGACAAGATCGTGCGCGAATTGTTCGACAGCTCGCTGCGCGCCGGGCGTTACGTGCTGGAGAACCTCGGGCTCAGCGAATACGAGGCCAACGACGCCGAGGTCACCTTTTACCAGCATGACCGCAAGATCCTGCGCGAACTGGCCGAATTGTGGGACCCGGACATCCCGATCGCGCAGAACGCGGCCTATCTGAAACGCGCGCAGGAGGCCGACCGGGTTCTGGAAACAAGGCTGTCCGAACGGCTCGACGAAACCGAACGCGCGGCGATGCAGCGCGGCCCCGGAGGGCGCAAGATCGCCGCCGCGCCCGCGACGGACCCGCCCGAGGGTGACGGCTGAACCGGATCGGGCGCGATCCGCCCCGATCGCGGCGGCGACCCCGTGACTGGACGTGACATAGGTGTCTTGCGCATGCGCCCCGCGCCCGCGCCGCCCCCGCGCGCCCTGTGGCTCAGCAGTCGGGATCGGCAAGCGCGGCCGGCGCATAGGGGCCAAGGTCATGCAGCTGCCAACCCTCGCCGTCATGGCGCAGCCCGACGATCCGGCTCCAGTCGCCGCGCGCCAGGCGCAGCTCCGGACCGGCGCCGCAGTCGACCACCCCGCCCTCGATCCCGGGCGCGCCGAAGCGGTGATTGGTCACCCCCTCGATCGCCGCCTCCTGGGTCAGGCGCCAGCCTTCCGGGGCCGGGACAAGCTCGACCACGCGCAGCACCCGGGCCAGGTGGGGGCGGTCGACATAGGCGATCTCGACCCGGCCGTCGCCGTCGAAATCGGCGATTCCGGCGATCGCCAGCCAACGGTGACGCTGCCCGATCGGCGCGGTTTCGGCGATGACGGCGATGGTCGTGCCCGCCGGGTGGCCGTCGGACGCCACCTCGTCCCAGATCCGGATCGCCGCGCCCCGGTCGAAATAGGAGATGACGGTGACCACCTCGGGGGTGCCGTCGCCATCAAGATCCACCAGACGTGGCGCGGTATCTTCGTAGACCGCGTCCGCCAGCGCCGCGCCCAGCACCCGGTCCGGGGCCAGCCGGATCTCGATCGCCGCATATTCCCCGCCGGGCACGGCGCCGTGGCCGTAGATATCGGTCTGCATCGCGTAATCGGCGCCGGTGATCTCGGCCCCAACCGCACCGGCGAAGAACGCCGCGAGCGGCGCGATGAGCCGCGCCGCGGTCAAATCTGCTTTTCGGGCAACTGCACCACCAACCCGTCCATTTCTTCGGTCACCTTGATCTGGCAGGTCAGGCGCGAACGCTGGGGATCGGGTTCATAGGCGAAATCGAGCATGTCCTCTTCCATCGGATCCTTGGCCGGCAGACGCTCGACCCAGGCCGGATCGACATAGACATGACAGGTCGAACAGGCGCAGGCGCCACCGCAATCGGCCTCGATCCCCGGGACGCCGTTGTCTCGGGCGCCTTCCATCACCGTCAGCCCCGGCGCAACGTCGATTTCGTGCCGCGTGCCGCTATGCTCGATATAGGTGATCTTGGCCATGTCGCCCCCGGGTTTTGCAGGATTTCGACCTATCTAGGCGCTCTTGTCCCGGGGTTCCAGACGCAATTCGCCCCGGTCTTCGCCCCGGTGCCGATCGCACCGCGCGGGGCCGGCAAGATTGCGGTTTGGGGCAGACAGGTTTCGGCGTAAACTCCGGTCGACCGGGACATCGCAGATCCCGGACCGAACCAGGCGAAACCGGGCAATGCCATGATCCGAACCGTCGCGCCGATCGCGCTTTTCGTCCTGTCCGGCTGTGTGTCCGGGCCCGGGCCGGGCATGCCGTCCGAGGCGACGGCACCTCCGGTCGGATCCACCTGCACCGGGCGCGCCGTCACCCCGGCGCGGATCGAGACAGTGACCGAACAGGTGCTGGTCACGCCGGCGCGCCTGGATGATGCGGGCAACGTGCTGGAACCGGCCGGCTACCAGACCGTGACCCGCCAGCAGATCACCCGCGACCGGCAGGAGGTCACGTTCGACACGCCCTGCCCCGACCTGCTGACGCCGGAGTTCGTCGCCTCGCTGCAGCGCGCCCTGCGGGTGCGCGGCCTGTACCAGGGGCCGATCAGCGGGGTGTTCGACCCGGCCACGGGCCGCGCGGTGCGGGATTTCCAGGTGGCGCGGGGCGATCACGACACCACGGTGCTGACCCTGGCCAGCGCCCGCGCCCTGGGTCTGGTCGCGCTGGACCGGGACAGCCTGATGAACCGGTAGACTGCGTCGCCGACGCGGGGTTGCGGCCGCACCCCGGGTCGGGCCCGGGGTGCGGTCCGCAAGCGCGGTGCCGGCCTAGTCGGTGATCGACAGCGCGACGAAACGCGCATCGCCGCCCCGACGCAGCAGCAGAAGGATCGACTCGCGGCCGGCCTCCTGGGCCTCGTCCAGACGGGTTTCGAAATCGTCCAGGGCGGACAGTTTCTGCTGACCGGCCTCGGTGATGACATCGCCCTCCACCAGGCCCTTGGACGCCGCCTCGGAGGACGGTTCGACCGCGGTGATCACCAGCCCGGCGCCGGCGGCCACACCCAGTTCTTCGGCCATGTCCTCGGTGATTTCGGACAGGGTCAGGCCCAGATAGCTGCCCTCGGCCGGGCCGTCCGGAGTGGCGTCGTCGCCGGACGGAAAGGCCGTCGCCTCGGCGGTTTCGCGACGGCCCAGCGTCACGACCAGGTCGACCATGTCCCCGTCGCGCAGGACCGTCACCGGAACCTCCTTGCCGACCGGGGAATTGCCGACGATGTTCACCAATTCGCGGGTATCGGCGATCTCGACCCCGTCGAAGACCAGGATCACGTCGCCCGAGTCGATGCCGGCCTCCATCGCCGGGCCTTCGGGCACATCGGTGACCATGGCCCCGCGCGCCGCGTCCAGCCCGTCGACCGCGCCGATCATGTCGGGGGTCACGTCCTGGATCCGGACGCCCAGCCAGCCGCGCCGGGTTTCGCCGAATTCGCGCAGCTGCTCGACCACGTTGACCACGACGTTCGAGGACATCGCGAAACCGATCCCGATCGAGCCGCCATTGGGCGACAGGATCGCGGTGTTCACGCCGATGACCTGACCGTCCATGTTGAACAGCGGGCCGCCGGAATTGCCCTGGTTGATGGCCGCGTCGGTCTGGATGTAGTCGTCATAGGTGCCCGACAATTCGCGGTTGCGGGCCGAGATGATGCCGGCGCTGACCGAAAACCCCTGGCCCAGCGGGTTGCCCATGGCCATCACCCAATCGCCCACGCGCGAGCCGTCGCCGGTGCTGTCGCCGAATTCGACGAATTGCAGCGGCTCGTCGTAAGTCACCTTGAGCAGGGCGATATCGGTGTTGGGATCGGTGCCGACCACCTCGGCCGGCAGCAGTTCGGCCGGCTGATCGGCGCCGGGAAAGAACTCGATCTCGATCTCGTCGGCGCCTTCGATCACGTGGTTGTTGGTGACGATGTAGCCATCGGCCGAAATCACGAAACCGGAGCCGAGCGCAGAGGCGCGTCGCGGGCCCCGGTCACTGAAATCACGAAAGAAATCCTCGAACGGAGAGCCGTCAGGGACGATGCCCTGGGGCCCGGTATTCGAGGAGACGACCGTCGAGGTGGTGATGTTGACCACCGCCGGGCTGACCCGTTCGGCCAGATCGGCAAAGGTGACCGGCCGGTTCGGCAGGTCCTGGGCCGGCGCCGGCAGCGCCTGGACGATCGCCAGGGCAAGGCCGACGCACAGCACGGCCACCCAGTCACGAAACCGGTCGACGGCAAGGGAACGGGTCTGAACGTATGGCTGGGACATTGTGGGTCCGATCCTCCTGGGCAAATCCTGGTCCCGGCGCATGGTCCCGGGACGGGATGACGTGAGTCTAGGGCAGACGAAGCGCAACGCAATGGGCAATGACGTCGCCTCAAGGTCGTGTGACCGGCCGCGACCGGCCCCGCAGATCCCCGGCCCCGTCACATCCCGGCGCCGAAGACATAGGCGGCCCAGATCAGGGCGACCCCGAAGGCCAGCGCGGCGAGCCCGAGGGCCCGCCGCGCATCCAGGGACAGGCGCCGCAGCGCCTGCAACAGGTCCTCGACCAGGCCGGGCGCGAGCGCCCAGACCAGACCCTCGATCACCAGCACGAGGCCAAGTGCGAGAGCCAGGTTGGCCATCATGGATCAGTCTTGATCCGTTGCCGCATCGTCGTCGCCGGCGGGCGGATCCTCGGGTTCGGGCATGCCGGTGCCGCCATCCATCAGATCGTCCACGACCGTCGCCGGATCGGTTTCTAGAACGTCATCCTCAAACCCCGGAGGGGCGCCGATCTCGGGGATCGGCGCAACCTCGTCAAGGACCGCATCCATCGCGTCTCCGGCGCTGTCGTATTCCGGCAGGCCGGCCAGCAGGTCGTCGATCGACGGCACCGCATCCGGATCGACGCTGGGCGCCGGCAGGCCACCCTCGATACCGCCGTTGACCGATTGCAGATAGGCGAAGAACTCACCGTCGGGCGATGTCAGGATGCGGGTATTGCCATTGGCAAGGGCCTGACGATAGCGCAGCAACGATTCGTAGAACGAAAAGAACTCCTCGTCGGTGCCATAGGCGGCGGCATAGATCGCCGCGGCGCGGGCATCGGCCTGACCGCGGATCACCTGGGCCTGCCGTTCGGCGGCCGAGACGATCTCTCGCACCGCCCGGTCGGCAGCGGACCGGATCCGCTGGCTGGCCTCGCGGCCACGGGCCCGCAGGTCGGCGGCTTCCTGCCGGCGTTCCGAGATCATCCGCTGGAAGGTGGCGATCTTGTTCGCGTCCGGCAGGTCGGTGCGCCGCAACCGGACATCGACGATCGTGACGCCGAAGCCTTCGGCGGTTTCGATCGCCGCGTCGCGGATCCGGTCCATGAGCTCGGCCCGGTCGGCCGACAGGATCGCGTCGCTCTCGACTTCCCCCAGGACCGTCAGCGTGGCGCTGGACAGGATCGGCGCAAGCCGCGCATCGGCGGCCGCCTCGCCCCCGACGCCGACCCGTTCGCGGAACCGGACCGGATCGGTGATCCGATAGCGGGCGAAGCTGTCGACCTCGAGCACGCGGTTGTCGCTGGGGATCACGCGCACCGGCTGGACGTCGATCGACCGGATCCGGTCATCGTAATAGACCACTTCCTGGATCAGCGGGATCTTGAAGCCGAGGCCCGGATCTTCCTTGACCTGGACGACACGGCCGAATTGCAGCACCAGTGCCTTCTGGCGTTCATCGACCACGAAAAGCGACGAATAGGCCGCGATCGCCAGGACGAAGAGACCCGGAAGGATAAAGGTTGATTTGCGCATCAGTTGTTCCCCCCGCTGGTCGGGTTCCGAAGCCGATCAAGCGTCAGATACGGCACCACGTCGGCCCCTGCCTGATCGCTCTCCATGAGGATCACGTCCATGTCGCCATAGACCTCGCCCATCGCTTCCAGGAACAGGCGTTCCCGGGTGACCTCGGGCGCGCGGGAATATTCCGCCAGCACCGACAGGAAGCGTGACGCCGAACCTTCGGCGGCGTTCACCGTTTCGGCCTCGTAGCCGATCGCGCCTTCCAGCACCGCCGCCGCGCGGCCACGGGCCCCTGCCAGGGCCTGGTTGGCATAGACATTGGCCTGGTTGCGGACCCGGTTCTGTTCGGCCGAGGCAGATTGCACGTCCAGATAGGCGTCCTGCGGGCTGGTCTGGACGGTGACCGCATTTCCGCTTTCGTCGAATTCCTCGTAGTCGACGACAACGTCCGGCGCCCGCAGCGGCAACAGGTTGACACGGACGACATTGACGCCGCTGTCGTAGCTGTCGAGGGTCTGCTGCACCTGCAGCGCAAGCTGGTCGGAGATGGTCTGGCGATCCCGGTTCAGAAGCGGGCTGAACTCCGATTGGGCGACCAGTTCGCGCATCACCGATTCCGCGACGATCGCGACGGTCTGTTCGGGTTCGGCCAGGTTGAACAGATATTGTTCGGGCCGGGTCGGGTCGATGTTCCAGACGAAGTTGAACTGGACGTCGACGATGTTCTCGTCCCCGGTCAGCATCAGGCTTTCGTCATCGGAGGCCCGCGGCCCGCCGATTTCGACCACCTGTTCTTCGGTCACGTTCAGGACCACGCGGGTCACGACCGGCCAGGGGGCAAAGTTCAGCCCCGGATTGCCCACCTGGTGGAAGGCGCCGAAGAGCAGCTCGACCGAGCGTTGTTCGGGCCGCACCGTGTAGAAACTGGCCGCGAGCCAGGCGCCCACGGCAACCACAAGGCCAAGGCCGACCATGCCGCGGGTCACCTGCGGGCCGCCGGCGCCGGGGCCCTGCCCGCCACCATTGCCGCCGCGCCCGCCGCCGCCCATCAGGACGCGCAGCTGGTCACGGGTCTTGGTCACGAATTCCTCGAATTCCGGAATCTGCGGCCCGTTTTCCGGGCGCCGCCCGTCGGGCCTGTCGCGATCGCGGTCGTCGTCGTCGCCGCCGCCTCTGCCTCCGCCCCCCCAGGGGCCGCCGTTGTTGCCAGCCATGTGGTCCTTGTTTCCCTTGTTTTCACGCCCCCTGCGGGCAGGGTTGCACGTTGCTATCCAAATTGGGCCTCCGGGCCCGGGTTTCAAGCCGATCGCACCGGATCGCGCATCGTCACAAGTTCCTCGGCCATGGTCGGATGCACCGCTACGGTGCGGTCGAAATCCTCTTTCGTGGCACCCATCTTGACGGCGATGCCGGCCAGCTGGATCATTTCGCCCGCATTGGGCGCGACGATATGACAACCCAGCACCCGGCGCGAGGCCTGCGACACGACCAGTTTCATCATCACCCGGTCCGGACGGTCGGCGAAAGCGGTCTGCATCGGCCGGAACGAGGTGCAGTAGATCTCGACCGGTTCGCGGTCGCGGGCCTCTTCCTCGGACAGGCCGACGGTGCCGAATTCCGGCTGGGTGAAGACCGCCGAAGGGATCAGGTCGTGATCCACCGCGGTGGGGTTGTCCTTGAAGGCGGTTTCGACGAAGGCCATGCCTTCGCGGATCGCGACCGGGGTCAGCTGCACCCGGTTGGTCACGTCGCCGATCGCATAGACCGAGGGCACCGCGGTGCGGGAATAGGCGTCCACCACGATCTCGCCGCGCCGGCCGGTCTCGACCCCGATCCCGGCCAGGCCCAGCCCGTCGCTGTTGGGCCGCCGGCCGGTGGCGAAAAGGACGCGGTCATGGACCCGTTCGAGCCCGTTGCTGCCCTTGACCCGGACCGGCCCGCCCGCCGCGCCGCCCTGCCCTGTCGCCCTGTCCTGCGCCTGGTGCAGATCGGCGCCCATCGCCGCATCGCTGTCGGTGCCGTGCCGCATATGCTCGGCCGTGGCCGGCGCCATCTCGACGATATTGGTGCCGCAATGCAGGTCGACCCCGCGTTCGCGCATCTGGTCGGCGATCAGGCCGCGCGCCTCTCCGTCGAAGCCGCGCAGGATCTGGGCGCCGCGGTAGAATTGCGTGACCTCGACACCAAGCCCGTTGAGGATCCCGGCGAATTCGCAGGCGATATAGCCGCCGCCGACGATCAGGATGGATGTCGGCAATTGTTCCAGGCCGAACAGGTCGTCCGACACCAGGCCCAGGTCGGCATTCGGCGTCTCGGGCCGGTCGGGCCGGCCGCCGGTGGCGATCAGGATCACCTTCGCGGTCTTGGTCCCGCCGTCGGCCAGCTTGACCGTGTGCGGATCCTCCAGGCTGGCGCGGGTGTCGAAGATGTCCACGCCGGAGCCGTCCAGCAGCTTGCGATAGACCTGTTCCAGCCGGTCGAGTTCGGTGTGCAGCGCGGTTCGGAACCGGGGCCAGTCGAAGGCGCCGTCCTGCACGTCCCAGCCATAGGCGCGGGCATCGGCGAAGATCTCGCGGTATTCCGAGGCGAAGACCATCAGCTTTTTCGGCACGCATCCGCGGATCACGCAGGTGCCGCCCATGCGGTCTTCCTCGGCCAGGGCGACCTTCGCGCCGGTCGCCGCGGCCACCCGCGCCGCGCGCACCCCGCCCGAGCCGCCGCCGATGACGAAAAGGTCGTAGTCATACTTGGCCATCGGGCCCCTCACCGTTGCGTCGCGCCGGGTATTCCATATCGGCCCGGGGATTGCCAGCCGGCGAAGCGCCGAAGGTCGGTATCGACGCCAGCGGCGCTCCCGGGACCGAAGGCGGCGACCGGCCCTTTGGACCTGTCGCGGTTTGGTGCCGCTCCTTTGATCACGTAATGTGCAGCAAAGGGGATGAACCATGGGCACAGGCAGGACGGATGAATTTCGCAAGGATG
>LJSF01000036.1 GCA_001314655.1 Rhodobacteraceae bacterium HLUCCA08
CGCGTCCGTGAGCCAAAATAGATCAGACATGTTCACCGCTCGTTTTTCGAACCGTGAATCACGCCTCTGCACGGAAATCAATGGGTCCTGACCCTAGGTCAAAAGTGGATGTTTTTCAATAACCAGTTCATCTCACTACTGCATTACTGGTGCGCGGCGACCATTTCTGGATTGCCCTTTATTCAAAGTCGGAAGCCCAACCGGGATTGACGGGAGCCCTCCCCTTGACGACAAGCGTGGCCTTGCTGTCAGTCAGGTCATATCCGGGCTTTCCCGACCAGGCGCTGCCGCCTGTTTCCCCGGCGATCAGAACGCCCGCGGCATGATCCCAGGGCTTGGGCGCGGGTGCCGCGATCAGATCGGCATGGCCGAAGGCAAGTGTTCTGTATTCGTGGCAGGAACAGCGCAAGCTGGTGACACGGCCCCAACCCGGCAGCCGCGCGGCCAGCCGCGCCCGTTCTGACGGCGGATAAAGAAACAGCGGCACGAAAGCATGGGCGTCTGCCTTGGGGCGGGGCGGCGGGCCTTGCAGTCGCAGGGCCGTGCCTTCTGGGCGACAGAACCACGCGCCCTGTCCGCGCCCGGCCATCACCCAATCGTCCATGACCGGATCATAGAGCAGGCCAAAGCTGGTCTCGCCATCCTCGACCACCGCCAGGATGACGCCGAATACCGCCAGCCCTGCGGCATAGTTCCACGTCCCGTCGATAGGGTCGATCAGGACGGTCCGTCCGCCCCGCTTGAGCCGGTCGAGGATAGTGGGATCGTCCGAAACCGCTTCTTCGCCGACGATGGCCGCGTCGGGCATAAGTACGCGCACCGCGTCGTGCAACATAATCTCGGCTGCGCGGTCGGCCACGGTGACGAGATCGCTCGGAGATGTCTTCGTGTCGATATCCTCGGGGGTCAAGCGGCGAAAGCGCGGCATGATCTGTGTTCGTGCGGCGGCGCGGACCGCCCCAATCAGGCCATCGCGTTCAGTTTCTGACAGTCCCATGGTCAGACCAGCACCTTGAGGGGTTCGAAATGGTGCATCGTCTCGAAGTTGCAGAACTCCACCGGGCCAAGGGGCACATCCGACAGCGCTTCGCGGTAGCGCTCCGTCAACTCGGCGCTGAACGCCGTCAGCGCCTCGGCCGTGGGGCGGGTGAGCCAGTCGATCAGGTAGGCCAGCGTAATGTGAAAGACGTGGTCGTCGTAATCCGCCGGGTTGATCCCGGTGGCCACGCGCAGGGCGTCGCGTTCGGCGCGGAAGGGCGCGTCGCCATCCGACCCCGTGCCCGTCATCGTCAGGCTGTGGCCGCAGTAGAGATCCGCCACCCGGGCCTGCCGGTAAGGGGGGAAGCTCACGCCCTCGACACGCCCCAGCAACTCGGCGCTGACCGCGTCGCGGCGCGGACCGCGCGGCTCGAATCCGGGGGACATGCCGCCAAGGATCGTCATGTGAAAGGAACTGGGCGGCAGGAAGGTGAAGAAGCGGGCGAAGCGGCTCATCTTCACCTCTTCCTGCAAGGCGCGGATGGCGTCATGCGCGGCGCTGTCGGGGAGGACATGGCACACGAAGGTATTGCCCGACCAGAGCTGCACATGTCCGTCCGTCGCGAACTTGCCGCCTTCGCCCGGAAGCGAAATGCCGGGCGGGCGGGCAGTGCCGTCAAGAGCGCCGGTGAGATAGGCGATCGGATCGGGGCGGGATGGGTCGGTCCTGTCTTTCATGGGGTCTCCAGTCGTAGTCCTGTTGCGGGATCGAACAGGTGCAGGTGGTCTTGCGGGAAATCGAAGGTGATCGTGTCGGCGGGGTCCAGATGCATCCCGATCGGCGTGGCGACCTGAACCTCTTGCCCGCCCGAAAGACGGGCGACGATGGCCGTGTGCGAGCCGAGATCCTCGCGATAGACGACCCGGGCCGCGAAGCCCTTGTCGCCGATCGAGATCTTTTCGGGCCGGATGCCCAAAATGGCCGGACCCTCGTGGGGATTGCGGGCCAGTTCGGTGCCGTCGTCCAGTCGCAGCACACCGCCACCGCCTGTCACCGGCAAAAGGTTCATCGGCGGCGCCCCGATGAAGCCCGCCACGAAACTGGAGGCGGGGCGGTAGTAGATGGCGTGGGGCGTGTCGAACTGCTCGATCCGACCTTTGTTCAGGATCATGACCTTGTCGGCGAGCGTCATCGCCTCGACCTGGTCATGGGTGACGAAGACCGTCGTCGCCCCGATGGTGCGGTGCAATTGGCTCAACTCCATACGCATGCCGTGCCGCAGCTTGGCATCGAGATTGCTGAGCGGTTCGTCGAACAAGAGCACCCGGGGCTCGCGCACGATGGCCCGCGCGATGGCAACGCGCTGGCGCTGCCCGCCCGACAGCTCCGAGGGGCGGCGGTCGAGCAGGCCGCCCAGTTCCACCACCCGCGCGGCCTCGGCCACGCGGCGGCTGCGTTCGGGCTGACGCACGCCCGCGACCTTCAGCGCATAGCCGATGTTCCCCTCCACGGTCATGTGGGGGTAGAGCGCGTAGTTCTGGAACACCATTGCGCAGCCGCGATCCTTGGGCGGCAGGTCCTGTACCTCGCGCACGCCGATGCGGATCTTGCCGCTGTTTAGCCTTTCCAGCCCCGCGATCATGTTCAGAAGCGTGGACTTGCCGCAGCCCGACGGCCCGAGGATCACAGTGAATTCCCCGCCCCCCAGCGTGGCCGTGATGGCGTCAATCACGGGCGTGGCGCCGAAGGATTTCGTGACGGCGTCGAGATGGATTGCGTCGCCCCTCATGCTCATTTCTCCGACAGGTTGAGGCCGCGCACGATCTGCCGCTGCATCACGGCGATCAGCAGGACGGGAATGAAGGACACGAACAGCGCGCCGGTCATCAGCATCGGCACTTCTGGAATGCGGTCCTGCTCGGTCGTAGCCAGCCGCGCCAAACCCACCACCGCCGGCTGTGCATCGGGCGTGGAGGCCGCGACCAGCGGCCAGAGGTATTGCGTCCAGCCGCCGATGAACCAGAACATGAAGGTCGCCACCAGCGGCGTCCAGGACAGGGGCAGCAAGATGTCCCACATGAACCGCCACGGCCCTGCCCCGTCCATGGCGGCAGCCTTGGGCAGGTCGCGCGGCAGCGACAGGAAGAACTGGCGGTAGATGAAGACGCTGGTGGAGGCGCAGGCTATCGGCGCGGCGACCCCGACATAAGTGTCAAGCAGGCTGAGCCGCAGGTCGCTGCCCAGCCCGGTGATCTCGCCCAGACCCGTCAGCGCCAAGATCCAGTTGAGCGGCATCGCGATATTGGCCACGATCTGGTAGGTGGTGATGACGACCAACTCCAGCGGCAGCATCACCGTGACAAGGGTCAGGCCAAAGACGATGCGGTTTAGCCGGTTGTCGAAGAACACCAGCGCGAAGGTCGCGGTGAAGGCAAAGGCGCATTTAATCGCCGCCACCAGCGTCGAGATCACGATGGAGTTCCAAAGCTGCGCGGGCAGCGCCGTCTCGGTCCAGATATAGGCGAGATTGTCGAGGAAGTGGGTGCCGACCTGCAAGGTGATGCCGCCGTTGCGCACGAATTGCTCGTAGGACAGCGTGGCCGTCAGAAAGGCGATCACCAGCGGCGCGAGGATGAAGGCAACGCCGACGATCAAGATGATCCGCGCGGCGATGTCGATGCTTCGGGTGCGTTCGATCACCGGCTCACCTTTCGTATTTCACATGTTTTTCGAGGCGGAACTGCAAGGCGACCATGATCAGCACGAAGAGCATGAGGATCACCGTCTGCGTCGCGGCCCCCGACAGGTCATAGGCTTTGAACCCGTCCACATAGATCTTGTAGATCAGCAGCGTCGTGGCCCCGCCCGGCCCCCCCTCGGTCATGGTGTCGATCAGGCCGAAGGCCTCGACCACGGTGCCGACGAATTCCAGCACGAAGGTCAGAAACAGTTGCGGCGTGAGCAGCGGGATCTGGATGTCCCACACCCGCCGCCACGGGCTTGCGCCATCCATCACCGCGGCCTTGGTCACGGTATCGGGGATGGTCTGCAGACCGGACAAGAGGATGATGAAGTTGAACGGAATGCCGTTCCAGACCTGCGCCACGACGATGGTGATGAAGGCATCGGTGCCGTCGATGCGCGGGTTCCAGAAGCCCGGCCAGATCTCGTTGAGCGGCGCGAAGATACCCAGGAACGGGTTGAAGACGAAGACGAACACCACCCCGATGGAGGCCCCGGCGACCGCCTTGGGCCAGATGATGATGTTGCGCGCGGCACTTGATCCGCGCAGGCCCCGGTCCGCGGCCAGCGCAAGCATCAGCGAAATGCCGATGGCAAGGCTGGGCGCCACGATCATGAAGATGGCCGTGCGCTTCAGCGCGTCCCAAAACTCCGCGTCCGACAGCACCCGCGCGAAGTTGTCCAGCCCCACGAACTGCGAGCCGCCCCCGAAAGGGCGTTCCAGAAACAGCGACCAGAAAAAGGCCAGCCCCACAGGCACATAGAAGAACAGGAAGATCAGGACGAGGATCGGCGCAACGAGCGCGGCATAGGTCCACCTGCCCGAGTAGAAGCCCTTTTGCATCGCGCTATTCCCAATGAAGGACACCGGCGCAGCCCGCGCCGGTGTCGGTGTTCCCGTGTCGGGCTCAGGGCAGGGCGACGCCCTGGTAAGTCTGCTCGAAGCGCCGCAAAAGCTCGTTGCCCCGCGCCACCGCATTGTCGAGCGCGGTCTGCATCGGCTGCTCGCCGTTGAAGGCGCGTTGCGTCTCCTCGATGAAGACATCGCGGAACTGCACGTAGAAGCCGAGCCGGATGCCGCGCGAGTTCTCATTTCCCGGCTGGTTGAGCGAGGCAACGCCCATTTCAGCCGTCGCGAATTCCGGCTCGGTGGCGCGTCCGCTGGCGACCAGTTCGTTCAGGGCGGTCATGGTCACCGGCAGGTTGCCGGTCATCCGGGTCATCTCGATCTGCTGTTCGGTTTCCCGAACAAAGTTCAGAAAGGCCGTAGCCGCTTCGTAATCGGCATCCTCATGACCCTTCATGACCCAGATCGAGGCGCCACCGATGAAGGTGTTGCGACGCTCGACACCCTCGTACATCGGCGCCATGCCAAGCGCCGCGGCATCGCCAAGCGCGGCCCGGATTCCGCCGAAGGACCCGCTGGAGGCCTCCATCATCGCGCATTCGCCGGCGTTGAAGGCCGCGACGTAGTTGCCGGCGGCCGTATCGGCGTTCAAGCGCACCAGACCCTCCTCACGCCAGGCGGCGAGATTGGCGAGGTGATCGGCAACCGGGCCGGTGTTGAAGTTGTATTCGGCGTCAAGACCACCATAGCCGTTGTTGTTCGTCGCGATCGCGGTGCCGTGACGGGCCGAGAACTGCTCCAGCACGCGCCAGGGGTGGCCGTCGGTGACGAAGGGGCAGGCATGACCATCGGCCTGCAGCAGGCGTGCCACTTCGATCACGCGTTCCCAGGTCTGCGGCACCTCGGTCACGCCGACTTCGCCAAGCATGTCCATGTTGGCATAGAACACGAGGGTGGAGCCGTTGTAGGGCTGCGAGAACATCGCGCCGGTCGAGGTCTCGTAATAGCCGCGGGCGCCGGTGTTGTAGTCGGACCAATCCACGTCGGGCAACAGGTCGGACACAGGCAGCACCGCGTCCGACAGCATGAGGTCGAGCGTGCCGGCGTCGAAGAACTGGATCAGCGCGGGATGCTCGTTCGAGCGATATGCGGCGATTGCCTTCTGCATGCCGGCCTCGTAGCCGCCCTGCCCGATGCAGGTGATTGTGTGGGCGTCCTGCGAAGCGTTGAAGGCCTCACAATGCGCGAGGATCGCAGCTTCGGTCTCACCAGTATTGCCATGCCAGAATTCGATGTCGGCAGCATGGGCCGCAGGAGCGAGGGCGCTGAATGCCAGAACGGGCAGGATGATGGACTTGATGGTCATGGGGAACCTCCCAGGGGTTGCGGAATCGGCGGAGACAAGATGTCAGGGCCTTTGTTACACTTTATGTGTGACAATGATATGACGGGATGCGACCGCTGGAAATCCCCTGAGATACGGGTATGCTTCGGCGATGATCCGCGAGATGGACTATGATCCCTGGGCGCGCATGCCCGCCCGTTTTCGACGCGCGCCCGACCTCGCGGAAGCGGTATCCGGCAACGAGCGTCTGGCGCTGTCGCATGTCTGGCGCAGCGCTGGAATTTCACGCTCGGCGCTGGGCGCAAGGCTGGACCTGACGCAGCAATCCATCCACCGGATCATCGCGCAGCTGGCCGATCGCGGTCTGCTGATCCTCGGCGATCTCGAGCCGCCTGCCTACAAGGGCAAGCCGAGCCCCCGCCTGTCGATCAACCCGCGCTATGCCTGCGTGGCCGGCATCTCGATCAACACCGACAGCGCGGGCATCGCCGTGATGGATTTCGCAGGCGGCGTGCGGACCCGGTCCGTTCCGATCAGCGACCTGACCCTGCAAGAGGGCCTGGCGCGGGTCGGCGACGTGATCGCTGAGTTGCGCGCCGAGGCGGGTTTCACCGCCGAGGACCTGTTCGGCATCGGCTTCGCCATCTCGGGCTTCGTGATCGAAGGGTCACGCTACAACCCGCCCGAGCCGTTGTTGCACTGGTCGGATGTCCAGCTAGGCCCGCTCCTGTCGGAGCATTTCGGCCTCCCGGTCTGGACCGAGAACGGCGCCAACACCGGCGCGATCTGCGAGCAGATGCTGGGCGTCGGCCGCGAGATTGACAATTTCGTCTACCTGTCGTTCAACTATGGGTTCGGCGCCGGGATCATCCTCGACGGTGAGCTTGCCCGAGGCGGTTTTGGCAACGCCGGCGAATTGTCCGGCATGTTCACCCCCGCCGAAATGCCCCACCGGCCGGCGCTGCGCAGCCTGTTGGAAACTTTGCAGGCCAACGGGGTCGACGTGTCGACGATCTATGATCTGTCGCGGCAGTTCGAGATCAAATGGCCGGGCGTCACGGAATGGCTGGACCGCGTCGAAGCCTGTCACAATCGGATCTTGAACGTGCTGAGCGCGGTGGTGGACCCCGAGGTCGTCGTTTTTGGCGGACAGATCCCGCGCGCGCTGGCCGAGGCGCTGATCGCACGCACCGTGTTCTGGGATCAACCACGCCACGGGATACGCCGTCGCATGCCGCGCCTGCAGGTGTCCGAGATCGGCGGCGAGACGGCGGCCATTGGTGCTGCCGCGATGGCGCTCAAGAAGGGGTTTTTCTGACAGCCAGATCAACACGCATTAGGGCGATGTAGGCGGTGAGAGCGGAACAGTCTGTCCGTTGTCGCCATCTGCCACGCCGCACTGCCGTCAGTCAGCTTTCCGCCCAGAGCCGCCACTCATGCTTTGCGCAGCGAAGGTCCTGGAGTCGCCCTCAAGGCAAATCGGGACCAGCCCACAGGCCCTGCCCGACGAGTCGCACCACGCGAGCGATATCGTCCGTCGTGATCGCCTCTCCGGCCAGAGCCGAGATCATGGCTTGCGCATAGATGCCCAGAAGGATCATCGAAAGCAGTTCGGCCCGTTCGTCGCGGCGGAATCCACCCTGCGCCTGGCCGAGGCGAATGGCATCCCGAACAATCCGCTGGAATGATGGCCGCCCTTCGGGCGGGTCAAGCTTTGGCCGCTGGCGCGGTGCCAAAGCGAGAATTGCGAGGTTTGGATTGCTCAAGCACCATCCGGCACTGTCCAGGAGGATCTCCTCGATTAGTGAACGCGCATCCTCACCGGCTTCGATCCTGTGACGGTAGAGGGGTTCGGACCCGGCTTCGATCCGCGCGACGAGCTGGTCTGCAATATCCTCCTTCGAGGCAAACAGGTTGTAGGCGGTCTTGCGGGTGAGGCCGGCACGGGACGCCACCATGTCGATCGTCGTCGCATCGTATCCGATCTCGGAGATCGTTGCCGCCGCTGCGTCCAGGATGAGGAGCCGGGATCGTTCTTTTCTGGAAAAGGGTGACTTGGTCATTCGTCTGGCTTCCTGCTTCGGGGTCGGTCAGCAGCCGGGAATGTGCCACCACCATGCATTTACACTCTTGTGTAATTTTACACTGATGTATAACTCTGACCTAACACGGGACAGCTCGAAGATGAAGAACCATGACGCTCTTCACCGCTTTCGGACCGGACATCTGGCTTTGTGACGGACCCGTGGTCGATGGGGCCATGGGATTTCATTTCCCTACGCGCATGGTGGTGATCCGGCTGGCGTCTGGGGGGCTGTTCATCTGGTCACCGGTCGCGCTTTCGGAAGACCTGAAGGTCGAATTGCGCGCCATCGGTCCGGTCGGTCATGTCGTGGCACCGAATACGCTGCATCATGTCTTTCTTGCATTCTGGCAGCAGACTTACCCCGATGCACGGTACCATGCGGCCCCGGGCCTTCGCGCCAAACGGCCGGATCTGCGTATCGACGAGGACCTCGGCCCCGCACCCCCTGCGGCCTGGGCGGGACAGATCGATCAGGTCATCTTTACCGACAACGCATTGGCGACCGAGGTCGTATTCTTCCACCGCGCAAGCGGGACGGCCATTTTCACCGATCTGTTGCAGCAGATGCCCCGGACGTGGTTTCGGGGCTGGAGGGGACTTGTCGCGCGGCTGGACCTGATGACGGGCGATCGGCCCGAGGTTCCGCGCAAGTTCCGGCTGGCCTTCCGCGACAGGGCGGCCGCGCGCGCGGCCTTGGGCGCGGTGCTCCGCTGGCCGGTCGAGCGGTTGGTCTTCGCGCATGGTCGACCCATTGCCGTCGGGGGCCGCGACGCCATCGCGGACGCGTTCCGATGGCTGGGCTAGGCGCAGCAAACCCGGGTCCCTTGAACCCATCGGAGGTTCTTGACGACTCACGCACCTTCGCCTTTCGACTGTTTCGG
The DNA here is from genome assembly GCA_001314655.1 of Rhodobacteraceae bacterium HLUCCA08. Lineage (GTDB taxonomy): Bacteria > Pseudomonadota > Alphaproteobacteria > Rhodobacterales > Rhodobacteraceae > Salibaculum. Next base: position 8,881 of record LJSF01000036.1, read on the forward strand.
GCGCTGCCGGATTCGCTCACCGGACTGCGCATGTTGCATCTGATGGCGCGCCCGCCACGGCTTTTCTGGCCGAAGGACATCCGGATCGGGCTGCGGATGATCGAAAGCCAAAGCCCGGGGCGACAAATACCCCTCTGGATCCTGCGCCCGCGCGTTTCCGCGTCGCGGTTGCCGGTCGTCCTGAACCTGCATGGCGGCGGGCACGCCATCGGGGCGCCACAACAGGATTTCGGGCTTCTTGCGCAGCTTACGGCGCAGACACCCTGCGTGGTGGTCACGCCGGATTACCGGCTTTCGCTGCGCGAACCCTATCCGGCAGCGCTCGAGGATTGCGCCGATGCCTTGAGATGGGTGTTCGGGAATGCCGCAGAGCATGGCGGCGATCCTGACCGGCTTTACGTCATGGGCCACAGTTCGGGCGGCGGTCTTGCCGCGGCCCTGGGATTGCTGAGCCGTAACCAGGCCATCCCGAAGTTGGCAGGACTTCTTCTGATCGGGGCGATGCTGGATGACCGGACCGGCCTATCGGCCAATCCGGACCTGTCGTGGAACGCGGAGCGCAACACGCTTGCGTGGCGGCTGTATTTGCGCGGCATCGCCGCGTCGGGCATCGTGCCGGAAACGGCCGCCCCCGCGAGGACCGCCGATCTGTCCAGCCTGCCCGCGACATTTGGGGTGGTCGGTGCCGCCGATCTTTTCCTGCAAGAGAACGCATCCTTCTTCGAACGTCTGTCACAGCATGGCGTCCCGGCGCCTTTGGCCATCGTCCCGCATGCCTATCACGGCATCGAGGTTCTGGCACCGAAGTCCGGGGCGGGAGACGCCATGCTTGCGGCGATCCGCACAGGTTTCGCCCGGATGCTGGAACTTCGGCCAAAGTGACATGCTGCGGAACGCCTGGGAAGCGGCAGTCAAGCCTGCGGCTTCAGCCCGATATGCAGCGCCGCTATTCCGCCCATCAGGTTTTCGTAGGACACATGGACATAGCCCGCATCCTGCATCATGGACCTGAAGGTTTCCTGATCGGGGTGCATCTTGATCGACTCGACAAGGTAGCGATAGGGCTTGCCGTTCCCGACAAGGATTTCGCCAAAGGTCGGCCAAAGGCTTGAATAGGCGTCGGCCATCATCTTCAGCGGCTTGGACGTGGGCCTGGAGAACTCGACGATGGTCAATTGGCCACCCGGTTTCAGCACCCGCAGGATTTCGCGCAAGGCCCGCATCTTGTCAGTGAAGTTGCGGATTCCGTAGCCTATGGTCACCGCGTCAAAGGTAGCGTCGGCGAAATGGAGGTCCTCGGCATCGGCCTGAAGGAATTGCACGTTGTCGGGGATCCCTGCGCGGGCAAGCCGTCTGCGCGCGGCCTCGAGCATCTGCGTGTTGATATCGCTCAGGATGACCGACCCCTGCGGACCCACCCTTTTGCTGATGAGGATGGTCAGGTCACCCGTGCCCGCCGCGATATCCAGAACCTTTGACCCCGGCTTGATGTTGCTTGCGGTGATCGCATACCATTTGACCACGCGGTGCGTTCCCAGCGAGATCACGTCATTCATCAGATCGTATTTCGGGGAAACGGTGTCAAAGACCTCGGCGATCCGCGATGCCTTCTCCTCAACCCTGACCTTTTCAAAGCCGAAATGCGTGGTCTCGGCACCACCCTCTGCACCGTATTTGCCGGTCGTCATGGTTGATCCCCTTCGTGACAAGGCTTTTGATCCGGCGCCAATTCCTGACCGGAACCTGCCGGTGACCCGCCGCATTTGTCATCGGCATGGCGTCGCATAAGGCCATTGAGCGTGTGTGAAAGCCGCAGCAGCGTCTCGCGGTCAAGCTGAGGCCGGATCAGCATCATGCCACAGAAGGCGGCATATTCGATAAAGGCAAGGTCGGCGGCTGGCTGGTCGGAAACACCGAACCGCGCCCGGGCCAGATCGGCCAGCACGGAAAGCCTCGTGGCATCAGCCTGTTCCACGATCGCCGCGACCTGCGGCACGCGGCGGGCCAGTTCGCGGATGCCCACCTCCAGCGCGAAATCGAGGTCAAGCGCCATGTTGTTCAGATGCCGCGCATCGGCCTCCTCCACCCCGTCCAGCGACGCGACAAGGCGGGATGTATTCTGCGCAGCCCAGGCCGACGCCAATGCGGTCAGAAAGGCCGTGTGATCCGTGAAGTGATGATAGAATGATCCCCGCGTCAGGCCGGCCGCCTTGCAGATGGCCTCGAGCTTGACCGCCTCGGTGCCCTCGGCAGCAAGCGCCTTGTGCCCGAGCGTTATCCAGTCCGCAGCGGAGAAGCGCGGTTTCGTGCTCACAGGCTCAGCCCGATCCCACCCAGCAGGGCAACCGGAACGAACAGCCAGCCTTGCGGCAGATCACGGTAGCGCCCCCCTTGGCGCAACACAAGCACTATGCCGACCAGTGAAAAGGCCGCGGCGAGGACTGACGCGATGGTCGCGCCCGTCACGTTCAGTGACATCCCCGCCCAGATGAACAGCGCGGCCATCATGGCGATCGAGGCCGTGGTAAAGTGCCAGCAGATATAAAGCGTATCGCGCACGACCGGGGACAGGCCGGACGCCAAGGCGGGGCGCACGATGTCGCGCCCGCCCAAGAAGACATGCACCAGAAGCCAGAGTGCGGAGAGCCCGCCCGCGGCGAAGAAAAACCATTGCTGCATAGCGATACTCCTGTCCGGATACACATAGCATACCAAAAGGTATGTTATGCGCAAGACCTTCCCGCTGGTCCAGACGGCGGAACCGTGGATCGTTCCGAGAGCAAAATAGATGGATGAAATGCCCACCACATGCAGGGGTTAGACCATCTGTCGCAAAACGTTCAGGTCACAGGTGGTTGCATAGCCCATGGCCCGCTTGATGCCGGGCAAGAGCGCGGCACCATTCATCGCAAAGCTCAGTTCGATCAGACCAGCCTCGCCATAGGCCTGCACCACGCTTTCACGCGCGACCGGATCATCCATTCGTTGCCCGGTGACCGCGTCGGCAAGACGGGCCACCGCCCGAAGATCATCCGTCAAGGCTGTGTAATCCCCATGCAGAACCGCCGAAATGCAGGTCGCTGAAACCCCCGCCGCCTTGGCCAGATTGATCTCGGCCGAAACACAGGTTCCGCAATCGGCGCTGACCGCACCGCGCAGGCGCGCGACGTGATATGCGTCGGCGGGCACTTTCCGGTTGGGATCGAGAAATCCGAAGATCTTGCCATAGCACATCATCAGGCCGAGGTCGGTCTGCGAAATCTTGCGCGCATAGTCGAGTTCGACGCCGATACGCCGTTCCGCGCGGGATACGAACCATCCCATGAGCCATTTGAACATTCCGCCCCTCCTGTGAACCTTGCTGCCCCATCAATTCTGGACAAGCCGCATCATCTTCAGAATGCAGCCATTCATGGAACAGCAAAAGGTAACCGCAACAAGACTGCATACGGCGGTCCCTCAGCGGTCCTGTGGCGGCAGATGCTTGATCCGGTCCACGTGCTGTTTGATGTCATCTGGCGTGAAGGGCGTATGGTGCCGGGTGGTTCCTGCCGGATGGTGGGCCAGTCCCAGATGCTTGCCCTCGCGCCAGGCATTGCGCGGACGGATCGGTCGGGGCGCAAAACCGCCACCGCAGGTCGGGCAGACGTTGTGCAGCACTGTTTCAACACATCGGGCGCAATAGGTGCATTCATAGGTGCAGATACGGGCATCAGCGGACTGCGGTGGCAGATCGCAATCGCAAAGCTCGCAGTTTGGGCGCAGTTCCAGCAAGGCAACCTCCTGGCCAGGTGATGATTGTTCTCTTGCTGCCATCAAAAGGGCTTGGCATAAATGTCATTATGCCCACCTTTTCCGCCAAGACTCCGCCCTTGCGCGTGGCGTTCGTGCTGTTCGCCCGGACCAAGCTTCTCGATGTCGCGGGGCCATTGCAGGTGTTCAGTGACGCCCGGCGGGCGGATGGCACACAGGCCTATCAGGTGTCGCTCGTCTCTGTGGGCGGCGGTTCCGTCGAAACCGATACGGGTTTCGCATTGGCGTCCGATCCCTGCGAAACCTGTCGAACCGCACCGCCGGACACGCTGATCGTCTCTGGCGGCGACAGTGCCCTTGCGGCTGCCCATGACACCCGTCTGTTGTCATTTCTCGCGGAGATGGCGGGCAGATGTCGCCGTTTCGGCTCGGTCTGCCTCGGCGCATTCATCCTGGCCCAGGGTGGCCACCTGAACGGCCGACGCGCCACCACACATTGGGAAAACTGCGCGCAGCTTCGGCAGCGGTTTCCGCAGATCGATGTCCGCGACGATTCCATCTTCGAGACGGACAGAGGGGTATGGACATCGGCCGGCGTGACGGCTGGCATAGACATGGCGCTTGCGATGGTCGAGCAGGATCTGGGGCGTGCCGAAGCCCTCAGACTCGCGCATTCCTTCGTGCTTTATGTCAAACGTTCCGGCGGCCAGCGCCAATTCAGCGCGGCCTTGACGCGCCAGGCGCAAAGCCGAGGCGGCGAATTCGACACCCTCGTCGCCAAGATACTAGCCGATCTGTCATCTGACCTGTCCGTGCCGCGCCTGGCCCAGATTGTCAATATGAGCGAGCGCAATTTCGCCCGCAGGTTCACGGCGACAATGCGGATCAGCCCTGCACGTTTCGTCGAAGACCTACGGGTCGATGCCGCATGCGAAGCGCTTCAGCGTCGGGACGCATCACTGCCCGAACTTCCGCGCCTGTTCGGCTTTGGCAACCCGGAACGGATGCGGCGGGCGTTCCAAAGATGCAAGGGCATTGCCCCCTCGGAGTATCAGGCGCGATTTGGTGGCAATTAGCCTTGCCGTGTCGCCCTGACCTGCCACGGGATTTTTCCTCCATCTGCGATTAGAGTCCGGCCCATGGAGAGGACGGACGATGAAGAAGGCACGACTGACGGAAGAGCAGATTAT
>LJSF01000038.1 GCA_001314655.1 Rhodobacteraceae bacterium HLUCCA08
GTCGGTGAATGTGACGCCCTCGATGACCCGTGGCAACTGGTTCGAGCCCTTCAGGCGGCGCCATGTCCTGGCGGCGGCCTGAACGAGCTTGAAGACCATCAGCTTGGCGGTCTTCTGCGACAGCGCGCCCTTGGTGCGGACGGTCCGGTGTCGGACGGTGGCGAAGACGCTCTCGATCGGGTTGCCCGTGCGGAGGTGATCCCAGTGCTCGGCCGGGAAGGCGTAGAAGGCCAGCAGTGCCTCGCGATCCTTGGTCAGACAGGTCACGGCCTTCTCGTACCTGGTCCCGTATTTTTCGGCGAAGGTGTCCAGAGCCGCCTCCGCAGCCGCGCGCGTCTCGGCCTGCCAGATGTCGCGCAGATTGGCCTTCACCGCCGGATGCATCGACTTCGGGAATTTGTTCAGAACGTTGGCGGTCTTGTGGACCCAGCATCTCTGATGCTTCGTGCCCGGGAAGACTTCGTCGAGCGCCTTCCAGAACCCCATGGCCCCGTCGCCCACGGCGATCTCGGGCGGCACCTCGAGGCCGCGTTTCTTGATGTCGACCAGCAGTTCGCGCCAGCTCTGCGCGCTCTCCCGCACCCCGACATGGAAGCCCACCAGCTCCTTCCTGCCCTCGGGCGTGGCGCCGAGAATGACCAGCATGCACTCGGCCTGCGGCTCCATCCGGGCCTGCAGGTAGACCCCGTCCGCCCAGATGTAGACGTACCGGCGGGCCGAGAGATCGCGGCGCTGCCAGCGGTCGTACTCCTGCTGCCACGCCCCGGTCAGGCGCGTGATGACGTTCGGCGACAGGTTCGGCGCGTCGGTGCCGAGCAGCGCCGCCAGCGCCTCCTGAAAATCACCGGTCGAGATCCCGCGCAGGTACAGCACGGGCAGCAGCGCATCGAGGCTCTTCGAGCGCCGCGCCCAGCGGGGCAGGATCGCCGAGCTGAAGCGGATCCTCTTCTCGGGCGGCACGCCCTCGGCGCGGTCGCGCACCTTCGGGCGGCGCACGTCGAGCGCGCCGATCCCGGTCTGGATGCTGCGCTCGGGCCCGTATCCATGCCGGACCACCCGCTGGCGCCCATCCGGCAGGATCTCCTCGGCATGTTGCGCGACGAAGGCCTCGGCCTCGGCACGCAGCGCCGCCGCCAGCATCCGCCGCGCCCCGTCGCGCGCAATCTCGGTCAGCGGGTCCTCCACCGATCCGGGCTGGTGAAGCGGGGTGATCGTGGTATCGTCGTCCATGGCGTATCGCTCCTTCGGGAGGTTCTGGCAGGCTTCATCACCCGCCACGATACGCCGCCTTCTCATCCCGCATCACCCAACTTCGGCCATAGCTGGGATGGGCCCGTCGGCTGCAACCGCCGCGTTCGTCCGCCGTGCGCCTGTGAGAGATCAAGGTTCAGGCGGGTACTGTGCGTCGATGAAAGGTATCATGCTGTTCGCATCGCTGACGGATCGCCTCGAGGTGCGGGTAGCTTTGGGCTGAGAAGAACTCGGCATCGATCAGCGGAAAGAAGCTGGTCATGGTGGCGATGGCGGTATCGACCACGTCGGGCGGGTTCTCGGTGCTGGCCCGCGTCACGGCGGGGCCCTGTTCCAGCGCGGCGAGTCCGTCCCTCGCCTGGCCCCAGCAGTGCGCCACCCAAGGCTCGTACACCTTGTCGGCGGGCCGGCGGCGACGTTCGTAGTAACCGGCGATGAACTTTTCGAGGCTGCCGTTGGCCAGCATCAGCGTCTGCAGCGCCTCGGCCAGCGCCGGGCCGCCGCGTGGCCAGAGACGGCCGTCGGGATCGTGCCTATCACAGAGTGTCAGCGCGATGGCGACGCTGTCGACCAGCACGCGATCTCCGTCGATCAGCGCCGGCACCCGGCCGATCGGATTGATCGCGCGCAGCGCCTCTTGCTCTGCCGTTGCCGACAGCGGCTGCAACTCGAAGGGTTGGCCCAGCAGATCGAGCAGGATCGCGGTGCGCCGCACGAAGGGCGAAAAAAGGCGTCCGACCAGGATCATGAGCGACCTCCAATGCCTGCGCAGATACTGCGGGCCGGTTCAGGCAGCAGCAGGACTGCCGTGTGCGACGTGGGGTGTCCCTGCTCACGGGTATCGAGCCGGGCGATGACGGGGCGTCGGGGTCGGGTTGTTGCGCAGGCCCTTCGGACCAGCACATGGACAGCGTGATCGGCGACTTCCGTCGCAATGCGGTCCGAAGGGTGGGTGATCTGGTCCGCCGGCGGGATGTCGATCCTGACGCGGGACTGGACAGTGTCGTGGGTCGCCTGTGCGGCGATGCGGCCGGCGGAAGCCTTGGCTGGGGGCGATGTGCTCACTTCAGCGAGTCGCCATTGCCACGCTTTCGGGCACCAGCGCCTCGGGGAACCCCGATCTCGCCGGGGTCTGCGCGGTCTAACCCGTCTGTCCCCGCCGTGTTGCATCGCAAGGCGGTGTCCTCGGCGACGATCTCGGCAGTGCGCATGATATGCGCCCTGAGATGGGCGCACGCGGTGTCAACGTCACGCGACAGCGTCGCCTCCATAAGGCTGCGGTGCTCGCCCGGCACGTCCCTTGCGACCGATAGCTGCGACAGTGACAGGCGGCGGTAGCGTTCGCTCTGATCGAACAGGATGCGCCGGAACCGCATCAGCCACTTCGACTGGCAGGCCGCAACCAGCGCTTCGTGATACTCGGAATGGCGCTCTTCCCATTCGAGTCTTGGCGGCGCCTGCTTGAGCTGGGCGTCGAGCAGCGAGAGACGATGAAAGGCGGCGACGATGCCAGCCTCCCACTGGTCGTCCCCGTCGTGGATGGCCATGCGCAGAGCCTTGGTTTCAAGGTCCATGCGCATCTGGGTCAAATCCCACAAGTCATCGAGCGTGACGGGCGAGACGAAGAAGCCGCGACGCTCCTCCATGCGGACCAAGCCTTCACCCGAAAGGCGAAGCAGAGCTTCCCGGACGGCGCTCGCACCGGTGCCCAGTTCCAGCTTGATGTGTTCGACCCGCAGCTTGGTATCCGGCTCCAGCGCGCCGCTCAGAATGGCGCCGCGCAGCCTGCGATAGGCTTGGTCGGTCAATGTCGATTGCGAACCCGCTTCCGTATGGGCCGGCGAAATGCCCAACATTTCGTAGTCCCGTTCTTTTAGCCCCAATCACTTGCGGTATGTCGGTAGCATGATGGCATGGCTTGTCGCAAGTCAGTCATGCTGACGATAAAGACCTCTTTTATCGATAAAAGTGTTGACGGCCGTATCCAACTCGTCTTTGCTGACGTTCGAGGAGAGTCGGCTGCCGCCAGGGTGGCCGGATGCAGGGAGGAGCGACATGACTTTGAGGAACGGCTTTCTGGCCGCGGTTGCGGCCGCATGCTTTGCCACGGCAGGCTATGCACAGGAATACCCCAGCCAGCCGATCACGATTGTGCACGGCTCGCAGGCCGGTGCGCCCCAGGACGGAATGCTGAGGGAGCTTGCCCAGTCGATCGAGCGTGTGGCCGGCGTGTCCGTCGTGGTCGAGCCGCGGCCCGGCGGGTCGGGCCAGGTGGCCATGGCGCACGTTCGGGGGCAGGCGGCCGACGGGTACACGATCTTTTCCGACGGAACAGGCATCACCGCCATCCTGCAGATGGACAGCGCCGCGTATGCGCTGGACGATTTCCGCCCGCTCTACCGGATCCAGCTCGATCCCTTCGCGCTCTATGTCAACAAGGACTCGAGCTTCCAGTCGGTCGATGACTTTGTGCAGGCGATGCGCGACACGCCCGAAGAGATCCGTATCGGCGGCTTCGGAACCGGGACGCCGTTCCACTTCATCGCGCTGGGACTGGCAGAGGATGCCGAAGCCGAACCCAACTGGGTGCCCTACAATTCGGGTGCCGACGCGATTACCGCCGTAATGGCTGACGACTTGGACGTGGCGATCAGCAACGTCAGCGTCTTCGGGCGGTTTCAGGAAAACACCCGGCTCCTGGCCGTAAGCTCGGCCGAGCGAGTCGCGGCCTTCGACCACATTCCGACCTTCCTCGAGCAGGATTACCCGATCATGCGCTATCATTGGCGCGGGATGTTCTTGGATGCCCGTACGCCGGATGACGTGACGGAGCAGCTGCACTCGATCATCGGAGAGGCGGTCGCGTCGCCCGAGTTCCAGGACTTTCTGGCACGGACCTCGACACTGGATGGCAGCATGACGCTGGATGAATACCAGCAGATGCTGGATGAGCAAGCCGCGTCCGACCGCGCCATCATGATCCAGCTTGGCATGATCGAAGGCTGATGCCATGCCGCTGTTGCGCCTGATCTACGTCGCGCTCATGATCGGTGCGGTCGTGTTCTACCTGGAGGCGCAGCAATTTCCTGGCCCGATGTCACCTCGCGACATCGGGCCTGCTGTCTTCCCGCAGTGGTTGGCTGGCATGATCGTTGCGCTGTGCGCCGCGGCGCTGTTGATCGAATGGCGCACCATGCCCCGCCTGCCGTGGGTCGAGATTGCACGGCCTTTTGGCATCGGGGGCGCCATGGTCGCCGCCGTCTGGCTGGCGACGATGTTCGGCTTTTTCGTTGCGCTGCCATTCGCACTGTTTGGTGGGCTGGTGCTGGTCGGATCGCGGCGCTGGGTTGCCAACATCGCGTTCAGTCTGCTGCTCCCGCTGACGACTTGGTTGATCTTCGAGCGCATGCTTGGGCTCGGGCTCGGAACACTGTGACCGCAAAGGGCTGATCATGTGGGAGGGGTTTGTTGCCGGCCTGGTGCTGACCGCGCAGGTCGACGTGCTGATCGCCGTGTTCGTCGGTGTGGCCATCGGCATGGCCTTCGGGACGACGCCCGGACTGGATGCCACCTCGGGAACCGCGCTTCTCGTATCGGCGACCTACGGCTTCTCTACCGAGGTCGCACTCGGCGCTCTGCTTGGCCTGTACACGTCGGCAACCTACGCCGGATCGATCACCGCCATCAGCATCGGCATCCCGGGAACCCCGGCATCGGCGGCCACGGTTCTGGACGGATACGCGCTGACCAAGAAGGGCAAGATGCGGCGTGCCCTGTCGATTTCGATCATCGCTTCGGTGATCGGCGGTCTGGTCGGAACGCTCGCGCTGATGTTCCTGACCTTTCCGCTGGCCGCCTTCGCGCTGAACTTCGGCCCGCCAGAGTACTTTGCCTTGGGCGTTCTGGGTGTGACCATCATAGCCAGCCTCGTCGACCGGATGGTGCTGGGAGGGTTCATCCTGGCTGCCTGCGGTCTGCTGATCACCACGATCGGCATCGACCCGTTCACGGGCTACCCTCGCTTCACCTTTGGCAATGTCAGTCTGTTCGAGGGCATCCCGTACATTCCCGCCCTTGTCGGGCTTTTTGCGATCTCCGAGGGGATCAGCCTGATCGCTGACCGCGACCAACAACGAGTTCCCGCGTCGAAGCTCTCGTTCTGGAGCTTCGACCTGCCGTGGGCGGCATTTCGCAAGGTCACGCGGGTCCTGACGATCGGCTCGGCCGTCGGCAGCGTGCTGGGTGCCCTGCCTGCGATCGGTGCGGCCGCAGCCAATTGGATCGGCTACAACGAGGCGCGGCGCTTCTCGCGGGACAGGACGAATTTCGGCAAGGGCTCGGAAGAGGGGCTGGCGGCGGCCGAGAGCAGTAATAACTCAACCGTCAGCACCTCGCTCATCCCGCTCCTGGCCTTTGGCATTCCCGGCTCTGCCACTGCGGCCGTCCTGCTCGGGGCGATGATGCTGCATGGCGTCACGCCCGGTCCGACGATCTTCAACGAACAGCTCGACCTCGTCTATCTGATCTTCATCGTGCTCGGCCTTGCCAACCTGCTGATGCTGGCGTTCGGGGTCTTCGGTGTAGGTGTCTGGGTCAAGCTTGTTCAGATGCCGCCGGTCTTCATCGCCGTCACGATCCTGACGCTGTCTGTTATCGGCTCCTACAGCATTCGGTCGAATGTATTCGATGTATACCTCGCCATTGGATTCGGCGTGTTCGGCTATCTGGCGCGGCGCTGCGGGCTGTCGCCCGTGCCCATCGTACTGGCCATCGTACTGGGCGCGCTGATCGAGGAGAATCTGCGCCGCTCTCTCATCATGTCCAGCAACGGGCTGGCCATCTTCCTCGACCGACCCGTGGCGTTGGTGGTCCTCGGCGTGACGCTGGTCACTGGCCTCGTTCCGATAATCAGGCTTCTGCGGCCCGCGACGGAAAGCGGCCCGATGTCGGGTAAAGACAACGGAGATGCGAGATGATCCGGATCGAGACGATCGAGGCCTTTCGGCTGCGACTGCCGCTGAAGCAGCCCTATGAGAATGCCTTGGGAACCCTCAGCAATCTTGATGCGATCCTTTACCGGATCGTCACCGCCGACGGTCGGTCGGGCTGGGGCGAGGCCTGCCCGGTGGAGGGCTATTCGCCCGAGACCGCCGACGAAGCCTGGGAAGCGACACAGGCCATCCTGCCGCTGATGGTGCTCGACATGGCCGAGGGGCAGGCCGCGGTCGCGCGACTGGTATCGACGCACCCCTTCGTCGCGGCCGCGCTGAACGAGGCGCTGGCCGATGTGGAGGGGGTGTTCGACGCTGCCTGGAAGGCGTTCAGCGCACGACCGGTCGAGCTTTTGGGCACCGTCAACACGCTCGACCCGGAAGCGGCCCCGCAGGTCGCGCTGGACCTGATCGAGGCCGGCTATCGAACATTGAAGGTCAAGGTGGGTTACGAGCCCGGTCGCGACGCTCAGCGCGTACGCAACATTAGCGCCGTAATCGAAGAGGGCGTGCGCATGAGGATCGATGCCAACCAGGGCTACGATGTCGATCGTGCGCTCGCCTTCGCCCGGTCCGTGCCGCCCGACCAGATCGAGGTGTTCGAGCAGCCGATACATCAGAAGGACTGGGATGGCATCGTCAGCGTCGCCGGCCAGAGTCCGCTGCCGATCATGCTCGACGAGTCGATCTACGCGGACGACGATATCAGGCGGGCGGCGGCGATCGCGGGGGTCACGGCGGTCAAGCTGAAGATGAGCAAGGCCGGCGGACCCGAACAGTTGCAGAACCAGATCGCCCTGTGCCGGTCGTTGGGACTGGACGTGGTGATCGGCAACGGCGTGGCAAGCGATCTTGGCTGTTACCATGAGGCGCTGATGCAGAGTGTGCTCGGCCTCGACCGCGCAGGGGAGATGAACGGCTTCACAAAGCCGAGCACCGGTGTGCTGTCGGCGCCGCTGCGGCTAGACGGCCCGAATCTGATGGTTCCACAGGATGAGGTTCCGGTGGTGCGGCGCGGTCTTGTCGCTGATCTCGCCCTTGCCACGGCCGTGGCGCACGCGACGCAGGCCCGATGATGCTCCGATTGGGCGATACCCGTTCCAGAGGGCGGCCCTGCAATGGCAGGGCCGATCCCGGACCGGAGCGGCCGTGGCCGGATAGCTCTTGCACAGGAAACCCGACATGAAAGCAGTCGCGATCAAAGCCTATGGCGGACCCGAGACGCTTCGGCTTGCAGAGGTGGCCGAGCCGGAAGCCGGACTTGGACAGATTCTTGTCCAGCAGGCTTACGCGGGGGTGAATTTCGCCGATGTCTACATGCGCGAGGGGCTTTACAGCGGGCAGCATACCTATGGCACCGCCTTGCCCTTCATTCCCGGCGTCGAGGGGGCGGGGGAAGTCATCGCTGCCGGTCCCGACGTTGTCGGCTTCGCGCCTGGCGACCGCGTTGCCTATTGCCTGGGAAAGGCCTGTTATGCCGAGACGATCGTGGTCGATACGGCGAAGGCCGTGCAGCTGCCGGACGATGTCGGGACAGACCTGGGCGCAGCGCTGATCCTGCAGGGCTCGACCGCGCATTACCTGACACATTCGCTGTTCGCGCTGGAGCCGCACCACAGCTGCCTCATCCATGCAGCTGCCGGCGGTGTCGGGCAGCTCTTGGTGCAGCTTGCGAAATCGCGCGGCGCCTTCGTGATCGCCACGGCAGGCGGGAGCGCCAAGGTCGATTTCGTGCGCGGTCTGGGGGCCGATCTGGTGATCGACTATCGCCGCGACTGCTTTGTCGAGGGAGTGCGCGAAGCGACATCCGGTGAAGGGGTCGACGTTGTCTATGACTCGGTCGGCCGCGACACGATCGAGCGCAGCCTGCGTTGCCTGAAGGTCCGCGGCACCTGCGTATTGTTTGGCGCCAGCTCGGGTGTCGTCGATTCGATCGTTCCAATGGATCTGGCCGAAGCCGGCTCGGTTTTCTTCACGAGGCCGCACCTCGCCCACTACCGGCGCACTGCAGAGGAATCCCAGAAGCGGATGAACGATCTCGTGTCCCTTCTGCGGGCCGGGGCGCTGAAGCAAACCATCGACGCGGTGTTCCCGCTAAGCGCCGCCGCCGACGCCCATAGGCGCCTCGAAAGCCGGACCAGTCGTGGCAAGATTCTGCTGAAAAATCAAGGATGATGACATGCTTCTATTCCGACACGGGGCGCCGGGCCAGGAAGGCCCCGGCATCGTGGACAGAAACGGCAAGCTGCGCGATCTGACGGATCGGGTTGCAGACATCACCTCCGAGACCATCGGGGCGGGCATTGTCGCGCAGATCAGCGGGCTCGATCCCGCAGAACTGCCGCTGCTGCCCGAAGGGACGCGCATCGGACCCTGTGTCGGGAAAGTCGGCAAGTTCGTCTGCGTCGGGCTGAATTATCTCGATCACGCCGCCGAGGCGGGGATGCCGACGCCCGCCGAGCCGATCCTGTTCATGAAGGCCACCACCTCGATCGTGGGGCCGAATGACGATGTCATCATGCCCCGGGGCGCCGAGAAGCTCGACTGGGAGGTGGAACTAGGCATCGTCATCGGCTCGGTTGCCCGCGACATCGAGGAAGATGCGGCCGAAGCCTGTATCGCCGGGTATTGCGTGGTCAATGACGTCTCCGAGCGGTCTTTCCAGCTCGAGCGGGGCGGCCAGTGGCTGAAGGGCAAGTCAGCCGACAGTTTCGGGCCGATCGGGCCCTATATGGTGGCCAGGGCCGCGGTCGCAGATCCGCATAATCTCGACCTGTGGCTGGAGGTTGACGGGCACCGTTACCAGAACGGCAACACGTCCAACATGATCTTCAAGGTGCCCTTTCTGGTCAGCTACATCAGCCGCTTCATGACGCTGATGCCGGGCGACATCATCGCCACGGGCACGCCGGCCGGAGTCGGCATGGGGCAGCGACCGCCCGTCTATTTGAAGGATGGGGCGCAGATGCGCCTATGCGTGTCGGGGCTGGGCGAGCAGGCTCAGACCGTGCGCACCCGGGGAACTGCGACGTGAGCCCTGCGCGCGTCGTGCTGCAGGCGGTTGGGGCGCTTCCCTGGCGGGCAGGGTGCGGCGACACCTGAGGTGATTTCCAGCGGATATCCCTCGGAGACAAGATGTCCGAAGCGACGGCCCGGCCGAAGCGACGTCTTTCCGGCCCAAACGATCTCCGAAACGGGCCAGATGCCGGACACAATGCACAGGACGCGCACCGACGCAGTGGGCGTTCAGCACCGGGAACGCCCACTGCGGGCATGATTGGACTGGAGGCTCCGAAGATGCGTAAAATGGTTCTCAATCTTTTCCTTCAAGGCAAGGGCCACCATGAGGCATCATGGCGGCACCCGAAGTCGTCACCCCTCGCGCTCACGGATTTCGAATACTACAAGAGCGTCACCCGGAAAGCCGAGGCCGGGCTGCTGCACAGCGTATTCCTGGCCGATGCCGTGGCCCTCTGGGACGATATCGACAAGGCGCCGCACAACTGGCTGGAGCCGCTGACCACCCTCGGCGCCCTGTCGCAGGTCACCGAGAAGATCGGTCTGATTGCCACCGCGTCGACGACCTATACCGCCCCTTACAACTTGGCCCGCTATTTCGCCAGCCTCGATCACATCAGCCGTGGCCGCGTGGGCTGGAACATCGTCACGACATGGTCCGCGGATGCGGCGGGCAATTTCGGTGACGAGGCACAGGTCAGTCACTCCGACCGCTATGCCCGTGCCGAGGATTTCATGGAAGCGGTCTGCAAGCTCTGGGACAGCTGGGCGGACGACGCCATTCTGGATGACCGGAGCGGGGGGATCTACGCCGATGCGGCGCGCATCACGCCCGCGAACCACAGCGGACCGTTTTATACGGTGAAGGGTGCGCTGAACATGCCGCGTGGTCCGCAAGGGCGACCGGTCTTCGTGCAGGCCGGCTCGTCGCCCACCGGGCGCAATTTTGCAGCGCGCTATGCCGAGGTGATCTTCACCGCGCATCTGGTGAAGGAGACGGCCCAGGAATTCTACAGGGACGTCAAGTCGCAGGCAGTTCAATACGGTCGGCGCGAGGATCAGGTGAACGTCCTGCCGGGGCTGGGTCCGATCATCGGATCGACCGAGGAAGAAGCCCAGCGTTTCGCCAAGGAGCTGGACGACCTCGCCGATATCGAGGTGGGACGCAAGCGATTGTCGGGCCGGTTCGGAGGGCATGATTTCTCGCATCTGCCACTGGACACGCCGCTTTCTGCTCGGGACTTTCCCGATGTCTCCACCGTACAGGCGGCGCGAAGCCGTGCCGAGTTGATCGTTCGGGCGGTCGAACGCGAAAATCTTACACTGCGACAGCTACTGCAGAAGCTGGCTGGCGCGAGAGGGCATGGCACCTTCGTCGGGACACCCGAACAGCTGGCCGATTACATGGAAGACTGGTTCACCAGCGGCGCCGCCGACGGATTCAACCTCATGCCGCCGATTCTGCCCTGGTCGCTGGATGTGCTGATCGCGGAGCTCCTGCCGATCCTGCAGAAGCGGAACCTGTTCAGAACCGCGCACGAAGGGGAAACCTTCAGGGAGGCAATGCATCTCGACCGTCCGGCGCTTTCATCGGACGGCCGGGGTCACTGATGGGGGGCCTGGAAACGCCGGCGCAGGAACTCGGGCCTGCGGCGATGCGCTCGGCCATGTCCAGATATGCAACCGGTGTATGCATTGTCACCACCGTTGCAGACGATGGCACACCGGCGGGGCTTACCATTACATCCTTTAATTCGTTGTCGCTGGAGCCTCCCCTGATTCTGTGGAGCCTGGGGCTGAACTCGTCCAACCTCGATGTCTTCAGGTCGAGCGACCGTTTCGCCATCAATATCCTAGGAGTTGAGATGGTCGAGGTGGCGCGACAGTTCGCAAGATCGGGTGGCGACAAGTTTGCCGGCGTGCCAGTCGTTACCGGTCGGTGCGACGTGCCGCTGATAGCTGGGGCGCTGGTGCAACTGGAATGTCTGACCGAGGAGCAATATCCAGTGGGCGACCATATCCTTTTCATCGGGCGCGTGGTCGGAGCCGCCATCGGCGACGGCGCACCGTTGATCTTCTGCAATAGCGCATTTGATGCGCTGGATCGTGGAGGCAGTTAAGTGCGACCTGAGCGTCCCGCCGGCCCCCGGAGCGCAGGGTGGGGCTGTTCGACTACAGCAGGTGGTCACGTCAATGTCGTGGCGACGCCACAGGTCCGGAGGGCATGATGAGGTTGATCGTCGATACGACAACGGGATTGGCCGTTGTTGACGAGACCCGGGATTTCAGCTGCTTGGATGCCGTGATCATCGGAAGCGGGCAGGTGCCGGACTATATCGAAGTTCTGGATGACGGCCATGTCGGTGTGGTTCCCGGGAAACTCGCCAATATCCTCGATTTGCGGAGCGCCGGCGAATGCAGGGCGTTCCGAGGGCTGGTCGAGGCGCAGCGGCAGACGTCCTGTGCCGATGACCCGGTCGACAACGAGAAGATCAGGATTCGTGTGGCAGAGTGGCTGACGAGCAGGTCGCTGAAATAGTCCTGCCTCGACAAGGATTTGAGGAGAGTCTGAAAAACCTCGCCCTCTGATCGGCTTGGGGTAGACTAGTGTTCCGCACCTGACGGAGCATTCCATGGTTCGGCGGGGTGTGCCATGGTCGGGGTATGAGACGCGATGACATCTGCCTTTTCCTGAGGCTGAGGCGGGGCTGAAGCCGCATCTGACGAAGTCCTTCAAGGTCTCGAATGACCCTATGTTCGAGGAGAAGGTCACTGACATCGTCGGGCTTTACCTCAACCCGCCGGAGCGGGCGGTGGTTCTGTGCATGGACGAGAAGTCCCAGATCCAGGCGCTCGACCGCACCCAGCCCGGACTGCCGCTGAAGAAGGGCCGTGCCGACGTCGTGCCAAAGGCACGCTTCCAGCGTGACGACCCACGATTACAAGCGCCACGGCACGACCACCCTGTTTGCTGCGCTCGACGTGAAATCGGGCAAGGTCATCGGCGACTGCATGCCGCGTCACCGCGCGAAGGAGTTCCTGAAGTTCCTGCGCAACATCGACAAGGCCGTGCCGGGCAAGCGCGATGTCCATCTGGTGCTCGACAACCACGCCACGCACAAGACGCCAGAGGTGCGGGCCTGGCTGGGAAAACATCCACGATTCAAGCTCCACTTCACGCCCACCAGCGCGTCCTGGCTGAACCTGGTCGAGCGCTTCTTCGCCGAGATCACATCGAAGCGCATCCGGCGCGGCAGCTTCACCAGCGTCGGCGACCTCGAGGCTGCCATCTACGACTATCTCGCACAGCACAACGAGCAGCCGAAGCCCTTCAAGTGGAGCAAAACCGCCGAGGATATCCTCGCCCGGGAACGTCGCGCCCTGAACGCCGTCGATCAAATCCGCGGAAACAGGTAGCAAGCGTCAGACT
>LJSF01000019.1 GCA_001314655.1 Rhodobacteraceae bacterium HLUCCA08
GGTCAACCAGAAATGCCCGCTCATCATGCCCCCTCTGTTTGGGAGCTTGAATCATGCAGCCCGTGGAGCCTCAAGCGGGTTTATGGGTCCTGACCCTAGACATGCTCGCACAGGATGTCGGCGTCATCGGCGTGTTCTCGGACTGGCCGGCGACCACCACGTTCTACGCCAATTGCATGGGGCTCTAGGCGCTGCGGCGCCGCGCCTTTCACAAGTGTATTTCAGCAAGTGCGGGCGTCCTTCGGGGCGCCCTTTTTCCTTCCGGGCGCCCGGGAACCGCCGCAAGAGCAGGATATCCGGCAATTGACGCCGGTGCTGCGCGCCCCGACACTGGCCCGACCCGCGCCACCCCGCCAGGGGTCCGACAACGACGAGGGACGTCTTTGGCCGAAACCCTGATCGCCCTGTTCTTTGCCCATGTGCTTGCCGATTACGGCCTGCAATGGCGCTGGCTGGCAACCAACAAGGATCGCGGCTGGGTGCTGGTGCTGCATGTCGGCATCGTCGCCGTTGCCACGGCTCTGGCGGTCGGGCACCTGACCGCCTGGCCGGTCTACCTGCTGGCGCTTGTTCACCTGCTGGTCGACCTGGCGAAAAGCCGGCTGATGCCCGACGGGATCGTCGCCCATCTGGGCGACCAGGCGGCGCATCTGCTGACCATCGTCGCCATCGCCCTGGTCGCGCCGGATCTCTGGGCCACCGGTTTCTGGGCCAAGACCCCGCCGATCGTGCCGCAGCTGATGCTGATCGCCGCCGGCGCGGTCTATGCCAGCTGGGCCGGCCAGTTCGTCGTGGCCACGGTGCTCGGCTCGGGCCTCGGCGCCGACGGGCTGCGGCCCCGCGGCCGGATGACCGGCCTGGCCGAACGCGCCCTGGTCTATGGCGCGATCCTGATCGGTCAACCCTTGGCCGCCGCCCTGGTCTTCGCCGTCAAGGGGCTGACCGGCCTGCGCGCCCGCCCCGAGATCGGCCCGGCCCGGGACCGACTGATCCTGGGCACTCTCGCCTCCTTCGCCTGGGCCTTTGCCGTCGCCCTGCCGGTCGAGGCGCTGCTGTCGCACCTTGTCGGCCCCGCCCCGCTTCCCTAGATTGGAAGCCGAAGGAGAAAGCCATGTTTTCGATCCCCGGCAAGCAAGCCGTCACCTTGACCCCGCGCGCCGCCACCCGGATCGCGGCACTGATGCAGCGCGACGGCCACCAGGGCCTGCGTATCGGCGTCAAGAAGGGCGGCTGTGCGGGCATGGAATATACCATGGACTACGCCGAAACCGTCGACCCCAACGACGAAGTGGTCGAACAGGACGGCGCACGGGTGATGATCGCGCCCATGGCGCAGATGTTCCTGTTCGGCACCGAGATCGACTACGAGGTCTCGCTGCTCGAATCCGGCTTCAAGTTCCGCAACCCGAACGTCACCGACGCCTGCGGCTGCGGCGAATCGATCAAGTTCAAGGACGCCGAAGAGCTGGCGGTCCGGCACGGCCAGGGCTGACCCGGCGGTCGCGACCGACCCGGCCCGCATCGCGCGCTCTGATCTCCGGATCACCGGTCCCCGAACCGCCCTGATGCCTTTGTCCCGAAAATACCTTCGGGGGAGCGCGAGGGGGCAGACAGCCCCCTCGCCCCGCCCGCCGCAGGCGCGTGCGGTCCCGCAGGGACCGGACCTCACGCCTCTTTCAGATGCAGGTAGGTCTCGTCGAACCGTTTCTGCAGGTGATCCGCCGCCCGGATCACCCGGCCCGACCCGATCGGCGCCACGTTGGTCTCGGCATCGGGGTTGAAGAACAGCGGCACCGACAGCCGCTCTCCCGTCCCGCCGATCACCCGGTGCGGCGTCGCCCGGATGCGGCCATTGGTCCACATTTCCAGCATCTCGCCGAAATTGATCACGAATTCCCCCACCGGCACCTGCACCGGCTGCCACGCCCCGTCCCGGCCCAGCACCTCCAGCCCCGGCTGGCCATCGGTCGCCAGCAGCGTCAAACAGCCGTAATCGGTATGGGCGGCGATGCCGAAATCCCTATCGCCGGCCCAATCCGGCCGTGCCGGGTAGTAATTTCCGCGCAGCAGCGCCATCGGCCGGGCGAACTTGTCGGCAAAGAAATCGCGATCCTCGCCGATCGCCCCGGCCACCGCGCCCAGCAGTTCCAGAGCAAAGCCGCAGGCATCGCGGTAATAGGCCTCCAGCGCGGCGCGGAACCCCTCGGGCCGCGCCGGCCAGAGGTTGCGCGCATAGACCCGCAGATCGCTGTCCGGCACCTCGTGGCCGATGTCGAAGACTTCCTTGAGATCCGGGTTCGCCTCCGGATCGACCTGTTCCGACTGCATCCCGCCCCAGCCCCGGCTGGCCCCGGTCCGGCTCATGTCGACCATTTCCTTGTCGGCCGCCGGCAAGGCAAAGAAGCCGCGATAGGCCTGCAGCAGCGACGCGACCCGCGCCGCGCCGATCGGGGTGTTGTGAAGGGTCAGGAACCCGGTCCGGGTCGCGCCGTCATGCACGGCCGCGACCGCCTCGGGCGCACCGTCCAGCAGCGCGGCGGCATCGATCGACGGGATCATCGCTCATCCTTTCAGTCTTCGCTTGGCGCCTCTTGACGCAGCGCGCCGCGATTGCCAAGCCCCGCGCGACCTGCGACCCTGCCAGGGCACACGAGAGGGAGAACATGATGCGCCGCAAGCTCGCCGCCGGAAACTGGAAGATGAACGGAACGGTCGAAGACCTCACCCAGCTGGCCGAAATCGCCGGCGCGGCCCTTGAGACCGGCCCCGAGGTTCTGCTGTGCCCGCCCGCGACGCTGCTGTCGCGCGCCGCCGATGCCGCCCGCGGCACCTGGATGCGGATCGGCGGTCAGGATTGCCATCCGGCGGCTTCGGGCGCCCATACCGGCGACATCTCGGCGCAGATGCTGCGCGATGCCGGGGCGCGCTACATCATCGTCGGCCATTCCGAACGGCGCACCGATCACGGCGAAACCGACGCCATCGTCCGCGCCAAGGCCGAAGCCGCCCGCGCCGCCGGTGCCACCGCCATCCTCTGCATCGGCGAAACCGAAGCGCAGTATCGCGCCGGCGACACGCTCGAGGTGCTGCGCAGTCAGCTTGCCGGCTCGGTCCCCGACGATGCCACCGGCGACACCCTGGTCCTGGCCTATGAACCGGTCTGGGCCATCGGCACCGGGCTTACCCCCACCACCGACGAAATCGGCGCCGTGCACAATTTCCTGCGCGACCGTCTGATCGACCGCTTCGGGCCCGACACCGGCACCGCGATCCGGCTGCTCTATGGCGGCTCGGTCAAGCCCGCCAATGCGGCCGAGATCTTTGCCGTGGCCGATGTCGACGGCGCCCTGGTGGGCGGGGCCAGCCTGACGGCCGCCGATTTCATCCCGATCATCGACGCGCTCTCTGCCGCCTGACCGCGCCGCCCCCGGTCGCGCGAACCCAAAGGGCCGCCCCGCCCGGCGGCCCTTGCAAAGCCCCGCGCCCGGTTGCACCAAGGGCGCATGCAGCGCCTGATCCAAACCCCCACCGATCCCGCCTTTGTCCAGGATCCCTACCCGTTCTATGCCCGCGCCCGCGCCGCCGGCGACATCGTCCATTGGGACGGCTACGGGATCTGCGCGACCAGCCACGCCGCCGTCACCGCCCTGCTCAAGGACCGTCGCCTGGGCCGGGAAATCCCCGCCGAAACGGCCCCCGACATCCCCGCCCGGCTACGCCCGTTCTACGATATCGAGGCCCATTCCATGCTGGAACTGGAGCCGCCCCGCCATACCCGCCTGCGCGGCCTGGTTCTGCGCGCCTTCACCTCGCGCCGGATCGCCGCGCTGGCCCCGGGGATCGAAGCGCTGGCCCATGACCTGGTCGACGCCTTTCCCGCCGGCCGCTTCGACCTGCTCGACGCCTATTGCCGCTGGATCCCGGCGCGCACGATCTGCCGCCTGCTGGGGGTGCCGCAGGACATCGCGCCGCAATTGCTGGACTGGTCCAATGCCATGGTCGCCATATACCAGGCCCGCCGCAGCCGCGCGATCGAGGACGCCGCCTGCGCCGCCGCCACCGACTTTGCCAGCTTCATCCGTGGCTATGTCGACAGCCGCCGCGACGCCCCGGGCGATGACCTGATCTCGGAATTGATCGCGGCCGAGGAAGCAGGCGAAAAGCTGACCACCGACGAGCTGATCACCACCTGCATCCTGCTGCTGAATGCCGGACACGAGGCGACGGTGCACGCGATGGGCAACGCCGTGCGCGGCTTGCTGGCCACCGGTCACCGCGGCATCACCGACAGGCTGGTCGAGGAAACCCTGCGCCACGACCCGCCCCTGCACCTGTTCCAGCGCTGGGCCTACGCGGATTTCACCGCCTTCGGCCACGCCTTTCGCCGCGGCGACCAGGTCAATTGCCTGCTCGCCTGCGCCAACCGCGACCCGGCCGCCTATCCCGACCCCGATCGTTTCGATCCGGACCGCGCCGGGCCGACCAATGCCAGCTTTGGCGGCGGCATCCATTTCTGCGTCGGCGCGCCGCTCGCCCGGCTGGAACTGAAGATCGGCCTGCAGGTCCTGTTCGACCGTTGCCCCGACCTGACCGCGGCCGGCCCGGCGCCCTATGCCGATCTCTATCATTTCCACGGCCTGAAGGCGCTGCCGGTCCGGGCCGCGCCCGCCTGACATCGCCGCCGGCGCGGGATCACAGCGGCAAGGCGACCGTGTGCTTGATTTCCTCCATGCTCAGCAGGGCGGTGACATTATGCACCCGCACCTCGGAAATCAGCGCCTGGTAGAACGCGTCATAGGCGCGGGCATTGGCCACCCGGACCTTGAGGATATAGTCGATGTCGCCGGCCAGCCGATGCGCCTCCTGCACTTCGGGGCGGGCCTGCAGCGCACGCAGAAAGGCCCGCTGCCATTCGGCCTCGTGTTCGCTGGTGCGGATCAGGACAAAGAACGTCGCCTCGAATCCCAGCGCCTCGGCATCCAGCAGCACGGTCTGGGCGCCGATCACGCCGGCCTCGCGCAGCTTGCGAATCCGGTTCCAGACCGGCGTCTTGGACGACCCCACCGCCTTGGCGATATCGTCCAGCGACTGGCTCGCATCGCGCTGCAATTCGCGCAGGATCTTCCGGTCGAGCGTGTCGATGCGAACGGGCATCTTTGCAAATCCTTCCAGGCCGAACCCCGCCCCTGATTGGGGCGCAAAATGGAACATACGTCCCTTTCAGGCAGGTGCAACTATGAATTTCCGGAACGTTTTTCTATTTTCAGCAGAAGAACGGAGGCCGACATGCAGCATTTCCCGATCTTCCTCGACCTGGACCAGGCCCGTGTCATCGTCGCCGGCGGCGGAGACTGCGCCCTGGCCAAGCTGCGCCTGCTGCGCAAGACCCGGGCCCGGATCGAGGTCCATGCGACCGACCCGATCCCGGCCATCGCCGCCCTGGCCGAGGCCGGGCACCTGGTGCTGCACCGCCGCCCCCTGACGCCGGGCGACGCCACCGGGGCGCGGCTGGTCTATGCCGCCCATGACGATGCCGCCGCCGATGCCGGCGCCGCCGAGATCGCCCGGGCCGACGGCGCGCTGGTCAATGTGGTCGACACGCCGGCGGCCTGCGATTTCATCACCCCCGCGATCGTCGATCGGGACCCGGTGACCGTGGCCATCGGGACCGAGGGCACCGCCCCGGTCCTGGCCCGCCGGATCAAGGCCGACCTGGAGGCGCGCCTGCCCGCCGGCCTCGGCATCCTGGCGCGGATCGGCGCGGCCTTCCGCGACAGGGTCGCGCTGTTGCCGGCCGGGGCAAGGCGCCGCGATTTCTGGGCCGAATTCTACGACGACGCCGGCCCCCGCGCCCTGCCCCATGGCGCCGCCGCCGCCGAGGCCGCACTGGGGGCGCTGCTGCACCGCCACCTGACCGAGGCGCCTGCGCCGGGCCGGGTCGATATCGCCGGCGCCGGTCCCGGCGATCCGGAACTTCTGACCCTGCGCACGCGCCGCCTGCTGGACGCGGCCGACGTGGTGATCCATGACCGGCTGGTCACACCCGAAATCCTCGAACTGGCCCGGCGCGAGGCGCAGTTGATCCCCGTCGGCAAGGAAGGCTTCGGTGCCTCCGTCCCGCAGGCCGACATTCACCGGCTGATGATCGACCATGCCCGTGCCGGCGCCCGCGTCCTGCGGCTCAAGGGCGGCGATCCGGCGGTGTTCGGCCGGCTGGACGAGGAACTCGACGCGCTGCAGGCCGCCGGCATCCCGCATGATGTCCACCCCGGCCTCACCGCCGCCTCGGCCGCGGTCGCAAGCATCGGCCAAAGCCTGACCCGGCGCGACCGCAACAGCGCCGTGCGCCTGCTGACCGGTCACGACACGAAGGGGTTTACCGACCATGACTGGCGCAGCCTGGCCCGGCCCGGAGAGGTCGCGGCGATCTACATGGGCAAGCGCGCCGCGCGCTTTGTCCAGGGCCGCCTGCTGATGCATGGCGCCGATCCGGCGACGCCGGTGACCGTGGTCGAGAACGCCTCGCGCCCGGATCAGCGGGTGCTGGACACGACCCTGGGCGCATTGGAACCCGCCCTGACCAGGGCGCGGCTCACCGGCCCGGCGTTGATCCTGCTGGGTCTTGCCCCGCGCGCGGCGCAGCGACGCGATAGCGACCTCATGCCGAGATTGCACCGACAGCCGCAGGAGGCCCTCTGATGCCCCGTCCCTTCACCCCCAAGGTCGTCGCCGCCAATGCCCTGATCGAGGGCGACGCGGTCTGGCTGACCGCCGATGACGACTGGACCCGCGACATCACCAAGGCCGAACTGGTCGAGGACGAGGCCCATGCGGCGCTGCGGATGCTGTTCGCCGACAGCCAGGCGGACAAGGTGGTCGGCCCCTATCTGGCGGATGCCCGTCCCGGACCGACCGGTCCGGCACCGGCCCATTTCCGCGAAGCCTACCGGGTGTCGGGGCCGAGCGTGCTGGCCGCCCCCAAGGAACACGAGCTTTGATCGGCTTGCGTTGCGATGATTGAGGAAAGACGAAATCATGTATGACTACAATGACTTCGACCGCGATTTCGTGGCCCGGCGCGTGGCCCAGTTTCGCGCCCAGGTGGCCCGCCGGATCGACGGTTCGCTGACCGAAGAGGAATTCAGGCCGCTGCGCCTGATGAACGGGCTCTACCTGCAACTGCATGCCTACATGCTGCGGGTGGCGATCCCTTACGGCACGCTGAACAGCGCCCAGATGCGGCAATTGGCGATGATCGCCGAGCGCTGGGACCGCGGCTACGGCCATTTCACGACCCGCCAGAACATCCAGTTCAACTGGCCCCGCCTGGTCGATGTGCCCGACATTCTGGACGCCCTGGCCGAGGTCGGCCTGCACGCGATCCAGACCAGCGGCAACACGATCCGCAACGTCACCGCCGACCCTTTCGCCGGCGCCGCGGCCGATGAAATCGCCGACCCCCGCCCGGTGGCCGAACTGATCCGGCAATGGTCCACCGACCATCCCGAATTCCAGTTCCTGCCGCGCAAGTTCAAGATCGCCGTGACCGGGTCGCCCGCCGACCGGGCGGTGACCGCCGCCCATGACATCGGCCTGCGGATCATCGAGCGCGACGGCGCCCGCCATTATCAGGTGCTGATCGGCGGCGGGCTGGGCCGGGCGCCGATGATCGGCAAGGTGCTGCACGAGGCCCTGCCAGAGGCCGATCTGCTGCCCTATCTGGAGGCGGTGGTCGGCACCTGGAACCTGCTGGGCCGGCGCGACAACAAATACAAGGCCCGGATCAAGATCACCGTTCACGAGCAAGGGATCGACCGGATCCGCACCCTGGTGCAAGAAGAATTCGAACGCATCCGCCCGGATTTTCCGGGTTTTGATCGCCAAATTCTTGCACAAATCGAACATCACTTTGCGCCCCCCCGGTTCGCGCGGAAATCCGTCGTCGCCTATGAGGCCGCCCGCGCCGCCGATCCGGTGTTCCGCGCCTGGGCCGATACCAACCTGACCGAACACCGCGATCCCGACCATGCGATCGTGACCGTCTCGCTCAAGAAACACGGCGCGATCCCGGGCGACGCGACCGCCGCCCAGATGCGCCTGCTGGCCGACCTGGCCAAGGCGCATGGCCATGACGAGTTGCGGATCACCCAATCCCAGAATGTCGTTCTGCCCCATGTCCACAAGGCCGACCTGCCGGCGATCCATGCCGTGTTGCGCGGCGCGGGGCTGGCGACCGCCAATATCGGCCTGGCCTCGGACATCATCGCCTGCCCCGGGCTTGATTACTGCGCCCTGGCCACCGCGCGCTCGATCCCGGTCGCGCAGGGCATCGCCCGGGCGATCGAGGCGCTGAAGATCGAGCACGAGGTCGGCGCGCTGGAGATCAAGATCTCGGGCTGCATCAATGCCTGCGGCCACCATCATGTGGGCCATATCGGCATCCTCGGGCTGGAGCGCGGCGGGGTGGAGACCTACCAGGTGACGCTGGGCGGCGATGCCGGCCCCGATGCGGCGCTCGGCGACCGCACCGGCCCCGGTTTCGCCTATGACCAGATCGTGCCGGCGATCGAGCGGCTGATCCTGGCCTATCTGGACCTGCGCGCCCATGCCGAGGAACGCTTCGTCGACGCCTATCGGCGGCTCGGCGCGGACCCGTTCAAGGCGGCCCTGTACGGCGCCGCGGAGAAGGCCGATGCGGCCTGAACCGGTGCCCTTTCCCCCCGTCGCGGCCCGGGTCGCGGCGCTGAACGCACGCTATCGGCACCATTCGGCGATCGAGGTGCTGGGCCAGGCCCTGGCCGACAGCGATACCGGGCGGGTCGCGCTGGTGTCGTCCTTCGGCGCGGATTCGGTGGTGCTGCTGCACATGGTGGCGCGGATCGACCGCAGCGTTCCGGTCCTGTTCGTCGATACCGAGATGCTGTTTGCCGAAACGCTTGCCTATCAGCGCGAAGTCGCGGATTGGCTGGGCCTGCGCGACATGCGGGTGATCCGGGCCAGCCGCACCGCGCTGGCCGCCCATGATGCGGACGGGCTGCTGCACCGGAGCGATCCCGACGCCTGCTGCGCCCTGCGCAAGGTCGCGCCGCTGGAGCATGCCCTGGCGCCCTTCGACGCCTGGATCACCGGCCGCAAGCGGTTCCAGAACGGCAGCCGCGCGGCGCTCGATTTCTTCGAGGCCGAGGGCGCGGCCCGGCTCAAGATCAACCCGCTGGCCCATTGGCGGGCGCAGGACGTGGCCGATTACATGGTCAACAACCGCCTGCCCCGGCATCCGCTGGTGGCGCGCGGCTATCCGTCGATCGGCTGCGCCCCCTGCACCAGCCCGGTGGCCGAGGGTGAAGACCCCCGCGCCGGGCGTTGGCGTGGCAGCGGCAAGACCGAATGCGGCATTCATTTCGAAAACGGCCGCCTTGTGCGCCCGGGCCAGAGCGCGGCGTGACCGCGCGCGGCCTGCGGATTGCCGCCGGATAAAAGGAGGGACGCGATGTCCGTGATCGTCACCGATACCGGCTTTGCCGAAGATGACTGGGCCGGCCCGGTGGCCGATCTGACCAGCGATGCCGACCCGGCCGGTCTGGCGGCCCTGCTCGAGGCGCCGCTGGTGCGCGTGGCCTTTCCGGGGTTCGCCGACGGGCGCGGCTTCACCCTGGCCGCGCGGCTGCGGCGGCTGGGCTATCGCGGCCGGCTGCGCGCCGCGGGCCATGTCATCGCCGATCAATACGCCATGGCCCGGCGCGCCGGTTTCGACGAGGTCGAGATCGACGCCGCCCTGTCCGCCCGCCAGCCCGAGGACCAGTGGCTGGCCCGGGCCGATTGGCGCGCCGGCGATTATCGCGCCCGGCTGCGCGGCGCCTGAAAACCTTTAACTGACATGGATCAATGCGTAAGGAGGGGGGCGCCCGCAAAGGTGCGCCCGATGACACAGATGACCGAGCCAAGCCCCGTGACCGAAATCCAAGCCGCCCGCGCGACCCCCGCCCTGCCCGACGCCCAGACGGTGACCGAGGTCCAGCATTACACCGACCGGCTGTTCCGGTTCCGCTGCACCCGGCCGCAAAGCCTGCGCTTCCGTTCGGGCGAATTCGTGATGATCGGGCTGATGGGCGACAATGGCAAACCGCTGCTCAGGGCCTATTCCATCGCCTCGCCATCCTGGGATGACGAGCTGGAATTCTATTCGATCAAGGTGCCGGACGGGCCGTTGACCAGCAAGCTGCAGCATATCGCGGCCGGCGACCAGATCATCCTGCGGCCCAAGCCGGTGGGCACCCTGGTGCATGACGCGCTGCTGCCGGGCAAGCGGATCTGGTTCTTTGCCACCGGCACCGGGTTCGCGCCCTTCGCGTCGCTGCTGCGCGATCCGGAAACCTACGAGAAATTCGACGAGGTGGTCATCACCCATACCTGCCGCGAGGTGGCCGAGTTGACCTATGGCGCCGAGCTGATCGAGAGCATCCGCACCGACGAGCTATTGCAGGAATTGATCGGGGCCGATCACCTGGCCAAGTTGAAATACTACCCCACGACCACCCGCGAACAGAGCCCGAAGATGGGCCGCATCACCACCCTGATCGAGACCGGAGAATTATTCGAGGATCTGGGCGTGCCGCCGCTGGACCCCGACACCGATCGGGCGATGATCTGCGGCAGCCTGGGCTTCAACATCGACGTCAAGGCGCTGCTGGAACAGGCCGGGCTGCGCGAGGGCGCCAATTCGGAGCCGCGCGAATTCGTGGTCGAGAAGGCCTTCGTCGGCGACGGGATCTGACCCGCCCCCGGCACACGAAAAAGGGCCGCCCTC
The DNA here is from genome assembly GCA_001314655.1 of Rhodobacteraceae bacterium HLUCCA08. Classification (GTDB taxonomy): domain Bacteria; phylum Pseudomonadota; class Alphaproteobacteria; order Rhodobacterales; family Rhodobacteraceae; genus Salibaculum. The sequence continues at coordinate 10,805 of LJSF01000019.1, forward strand.
GGGCGGCCCTTTCGCAATCACCGGTTCGCAATCACCGTCACGACCGGGTCAGAGACCCAGCGCTTCCCTGACCTGATCGATGACAGCGCTGACCGCGGCCGGGTCATCGCCGACCTGCCGGACAGCCTCGGTCAGAAGGTTCTTCTGGACCGCGCCGAGCTCCGAGCCCTCGATCGCCTCGACCACACGGTCGGCGTTGAAATTTTCGACCGTCAGCAGATCGGCCAGGCCCGACTCGCCGGCGGCGGCGTCGGCATCGGTGGCCTCTTCCGTGACCGCGTCATCGGCAGCCGCGTCATCGGTCGCCTCGTCCGCGGCGGCGGCGGCATCGTCGGCCATGTCGGTCGCGTCATCGGCCATGTCGGTCGCGGCATCGGTGGCCTCTTCCGCAGTGGCCGCGGCATCGTCGGTGGCCTCTTCCGCAGTGGCCGCGGCATCATCGGTGGCCTCTTCCGCAGCGGCGGCGGCGTCATCGACGGCCTCGTCGGCAGCGGCGGCGGCATCGTCAGCCATGTCGGTCGCGGCGTCGGTCGCGTCATCGACGGCCTCGTCAGCGGCGGCGGCGGCGTCATCGGCGGCGGCGGCAGCGTCATCGACGGCATCGGTCGCGGCATCGGTCGCGTCATCTACGGCCTCGTCAGCGGCGGCGGCGGCGTCATCGGCGGCGGCGGCAGCGTCATCGGCGGCGGCGGCGTCGGTCGCGGCGTCGGTCGCGTCATCGGCCATGTCGGTCGCGGCGTCGGTGGCCTCGTCGGCGACGTCGTCCGCGCCCTCGACCACTTCGTCGACCACCGCATCGACCGCGGTGGCGGTGTCTTCGGCGGCGTCCTGGGCCGCGTCGGCCGCGGTATCGGCGGCGTCGCCTGCGGTGTCGGCGGCGTCGTCGACCAATGCGGCGGCGTCATCGGCCACCTCGCCCGCGGCATCAGTGGCCGCGGCGGCGCCCTCTTCGGCAGCACCGGTCAGGGCCGCGATCGCGTCGGCCGGGCTGCGGTCATTCGCGAAATACTGGTAACCGAAGAACCCCAGACCCGCGACGACAAGGATGATGATGATCGCTCTCATGGCGAAGATCCCTATATGAATACTTGAACAGCTGGCCCCGGCCAACCGAGGCGCGGCCCCGGTATGTCACGGGACACAACAGAGGGAAAGGAGCATCATGAATTCTCTTTCCCCTCGGCATATTGTCCCTTATTTGCAGTTGAAGACGGCCCGTTCGCCGCCTATTTTTGCCCATCCGTGCCGGGTTCGGTGCGGATAGCCGGCCCCCGAAAACCGGCGACTCACTGCACGACAATCACAAAAGGAACAGGACCCATAGCCCGCAGACCCCATAACGCCCCCCCGGTGCGCGACACCGGACCCCGCGTCAACGACCGCATCCGGGCCACCGAAATCCGGCTGATCGGCGCCGAAGGCGAAAACATCGGCGTCGTCACCCCGGCCCGCGCCATGGCCCTGGCCGAAGAGGCCGGCCTCGACCTGGTCGAGATTTCGCCCAACGCCACGCCGCCGGTCTGCAAGATCATGGATTTCGGCAAGTTCAAATACGAGACGCAGAAGCGCGAAGCCGAAGCCCGCAAGAAGCAGAAGACGATCGAGGTGAAGGAGGTCAAGTTCCGCCCCAACACCGACACCCATGATTACGACGTCAAGATGCGCAACGTGGTGCGGTTCCTCGAAGGCGGCGACAAGGTCAAGGTGACGCTGCGCTTCCGCGGGCGGGAAATGGCCCACCAGAACCTGGGCCGCGAATTGCTGGAACGGGTGGCCGAGGACATCAAGGAATTGGGCAAGGTCGAGAACATGCCCAAGATGGAAGGCCGCCAGATGGTCATGATGATCGGTCCGCTGCCGCAGAAAGGCTGAGGCCCGACCCTGCACCGGGCCCGGCCGTTCCGCGCCGGCCCGGCGCCCCGACACCAGAACCTTTTCGGTGACGCGAGGTCGCGGCCGCGAGCCCGGCCCGGCCCCTTGACGGTAACTGCGTCGGCTTGTTTCTTCGGGTCAGGGGAAACCTCAGGGAACCGCACAAGGAATGACGGCAACAGTGATCGCGCTCGTGACATTGCGCGAAGACCAGCAACTTGCCCTGTCCGAATACCTCAGGGTCACGGAACCGCTTCTGAAGAAAGCCGGCGGACGGGTCGTGAAACGCTTCGAGATCAACGAAGTCATCGTCGGACATCGGCCGGCGCGATCGGTCGTGATCGTCGAATACCCGGATCGCGCGGCGGTCGATTCCGTGTTCGAAAGCCCCGAATACAAAGGCATCATTCCGGTTCGGGACATCGCCTTCGCCGATTATCACGTCAGTATCGTCGAGACCTGACCGGTCTCAGTCCGGGTCGATCAGTTTCGATCCCATCGACACCATCCTGCCGGTCTGGGCCGCGTAATCGTCCATCGCCTTGCGAAAGAAATCGGACTGGATCCGGTGCAGATCGGCCGGGCTTTTCGCGGCCAGGATATCGTGCTGGAACTGCACGTCCTGGGCGACCCGGTCCGACACGAAGCGCAGCCAGTCGCTGCCCATGTCGCTCATCTTTTCGAACCAGCCGGCGCCGAACGCGTTCAGCGATCCCAACCCCATCTGCTGCCATTGCGACATCAGATCGGAGATCAGCGCGACGGGATCTTCGGGTTTCTTCGACTTCACCATGGCATCCTCCTGTCGTTTTTCGGGTCCAGTATACACGGATCCACGCGAAGATGCCTTGAGGCCGGTCAAGCCGCCGGGGCGCGCCTCCTCCACGCGCCCCGGGGTCGGTGCGATCAGCAGGCGGCGACGGCGCGCCCGGTCAGCACCTTGACCAGATGGGCGCGATAGGCGCCCGATCCGTGCAGGTCGTTGATCATGCCATCGGCCGGCACCGACAGCTCTGCGAGCGCCTCGGCCGAGAAATCCGCCGACAGCGCGTCCTCGGCCTCGGTCCAGCGGAACACCCCATCCTCGGAGGCGCCGGTCACTGCCACCCGCACGCCGTCGCCGTATTTCGCGACGAAGACGCCGGTCAGGGCAAAGCGCGAGGCGGGCTGTTCGAACTTCTGGTAATGCGCCGCCTCGGGCACCGGGAACCGGACCTCGGTGATGATCTCGCCCTCGTCCAGGGCGGTGGTGAACAGGCCCTGGAAATACGCGTCGGCCGCGATCCGGCGCGCATTGGTGACGATCGTCGCGCCCGAGGCCAGGGCCGCCGCCGGATAGCAGGCCGACGGGTCGTTGTTGGCCAGGCTGCCGCCGATCGTGCCGCGATTGCGCACCGCCGGATCGCCGATATTGGCCGCCAGCGCCGCCAGCGCCGGATAGCTGCCGGCCGCATCGGCGGCGACGCGCACATGCGGGGTGGCCCCGCCGATGCAGACCGCGCCGTCATCGGCGACGCAGACCCCGACCAGGTCGGGGATCGCGGTCAGGCTGACCAGCCTGGACGGGCTCGCCAGCCGCTGCTTGAGCGAGGGGATCAGGGTCTGCCCGCCGCCCAGGGCCTGGGCGTCCTCGGTCTTGAGCGCGGCGACCGCCGCCTCGACCGTGTCGGGCCGTTCGAATTCGAATGCATACATCTGTCTGTCTCCTCAGCCCTGCATCGCCGCCCAGACGCGCGACGGCGACAGCGGCATGTCGATATGGGTGATGTCGTGGCCGGCGCGTTGCAGCGCATCCACGACCGCGTTGACCACCGCCGGCGGCGATCCGATCGCCCCGGCCTCGCCGCAGCCCTTCACCCCCAGCGGATTGTGGGTGCAGGGCGTCTGGCAGGAATGGTCGACCTGGTAGAACGGCACGTCATCGGCCCGCGGCATGGCGTAATCCATGTAGCTGGCCGACAGAAGCTGGCCGTTCTCGTCATAGACCGCGCCTTCCAGCAGCGCCTGGCCGATCCCCTGGGCCAGCCCGCCATGGACCTGGCCCGACACGATCATCGGGTTGACCACATTGCCGAAATCGTCGGCGGCGGCGAAGCGTTCGATCGTCACCTTGCCGGTCTCGGGATCGAGTTCGACCTCGCAGGCATAGGCCCCGGCCGGGAAGGTGAAGTTGTTGGGGTCGTAGAAGGCGGTCTCTTCCAGCCCCGGCTCGATCTCTTCCAGCGGGTAATTGTGCGGCACATAGGCCGCCAGGGTGACATCGCCCCAGGCCACGGATTTGTCGGTGCCGGCGACGCTGAAAGCGCCGTCCTTGAGCTCGATATCCGCCTCGGAGGCCTCCAGCAGGTGGGCGGCGATCTTTTTCGCCTTGTTGATCACCTTTTCGGCCGCCCGCACCATGGCCGAGCCCCCCACAGCCAACGACCGCGACCCATAGGTGCCCATGCCCATCGGGGTATTGGCGGTGTCGCCATGGACGATCTCGACCTGGTCTTCGTCGATCCCGATCATCTCGGCGATCACCTGGGGAAAGGTGGTTTCATGCCCCTGGCCATGGGAATGCGAGCCGGTCATGACCACCACGCCGCCGGTCGCGTTGACCCGCACCGTAGCGCTTTCATACAAGCCCGCCCGGGCGCCCAACTGGCCGACCAGATGCGACGGCGCGATGCCGCAGGCCTCGATATAGCAGTTCACGCCCAGCCCGCGCAGCTTGCCGCGGGCCTTCGAGTCGGCCAGCCGCGCCTCGAAGCCCGCCAGGTCGGCGATCTGCGACAGCTTGTCCATGGTCGCGTTGTAATCGCCGGTGTCGTATTCCACCGCCACGGGCGTGGCATAGGGGAACTCGGTGACGAAATTCTGCCGCCGCAGGGCAATCGGATCGACGCCCAGCTCGCGCGCGGCCTTGTCGATCACGCGCTCCAGCTGGTAGGTCGCCTCGGGCCGGCCGGCGCCGCGATAGGCATCGACGGCGACCGTGTTGGTGAACACCGCCTTGACGTTCACGTAGATCAGCGGGGTCTTGTAATTGCCCGCCATCAGCGTGCCATGCAGCCAGGTCGGCACGCTTGGCGCGAAGGTCGACAGATAGGCGCCCATATTGGCGTAGGTTTCGGTCCGCAGCGCGGTGAAGTTGTTGTCCGCGTCCAGTGCCAGTTCGATCCTGGTCACGTGGTCGCGGCCATGGGCGTCGGTCAGAAAGGCCTCGGACCGGGTCGAGGTCCACTTGACCGGCCGGCGCAATTGCTTGGCCGCGAAGGTGCAGAACGCCTCTTCGGCATAGTGGAAGATCTTCGATCCGAAGCCGCCGCCCACATCCGGGGCCACGACCCGCAGCTTGTGTTCGGGAATGCCCAGCACGAAGGCGCCCATCAGCAGGCGGATCACATGCGGGTTCTGGCTGGTGGTATAGAGCGTCGATTCATCGGTGCCGGGCGCATAATCGCCCACCGCCACGCGCGGCTCCATCGGGTTGGCGACCAGGCGGTTGTTCACCAGCTCCAGCGTGGTGACATGGGCGGCCTCGCGGATCGCCTTGTCGACGGCTTCGCGGTTGTCCTCGACGAAGCCCCAGTCATAGCACAGGTTGCTGGTCAGATCGTCATGCACCTTGGGCGCGCCGTCCTGAACGGCCGCCTTCATGTCGACCACCGCCGGCAATTCCTCGATCTCGACCTCGATCGCCTCGGCGGCGTCGCGGGCCTGTTCGCGGGTCTCGGCCACCACCGCGGCGATCGGGTCGCCGACATGGCGCACCTTGCCCTGGGCCAGGACCGGGTGCGGCGGCTCCTGCATCGGCGCGCCGTGCCGGTCGGTCACCTGCCAGCCACAGGGCAGACCGCCGACGCCTTCGAAATCGGCGCCGGTAAAGATCCGCACCACGCCGGGCATCGCCGCCGCGGCCGTGGTGTCGACCGATGTCAGCCGGCCATGGGCCACGTCCGAGCGCAGGAAATGCACATGGGCCTGGCCCCTGAGGTTGATATCGTCGGTATAGCGCCCCACACCGGTCAGAAAGCGCAGGTCCTCGCGCCGCTTGGGGCTGGCCCCTATTCCATGATCCTTCGGCATTTTGGTTTCCTCCCAGAACTCCATCCGGCCTGCGCCCGACCGATCCCGGGCGCGGCCGTTTCCCGTTTGCTGCCGGCGACGTCAGGTCACCGTCACAGGCTGTCCCAGATCTCCTCGACCCGGTCGATGACCTGTTCGCGTTCATCCACCGCGCCGCCATGCACGATCAGCGAGGCCCGGTTGTAATCGGTCGTCGATGCGGCGCAGACGATCACGAAATCCGTCGTGCTCGACGACACATCGAACAGCATCGTGGTCCATTGACCGACAAAGATGTCAAAGCCCGAAAAGCGGTCGCTGAAACGGCGCGCGGTCAGTTCGGCCTTGCGGATGCAGTCAAAGCGGGTGGACGAACCGCCCAGATCGGCGACGGTGAAGCCGTTCGCGGACGCGGAAGTCGCGCCCAGAACCAGCATGGCGGCGGCGACGACCCCCCTCATTCGGCCGCAACCGCGCTGACGTCCTGGCCCGAGGCCGCCATGATCGCCTTGACGATGTTGTGATAGCCGGTGCAGCGGCACAGGTTGCCTTCGAGGTAATCGCGAATCTCGGCCTCGGTCGGCCTGGGGGTGTCCTTGAGCAACGCCGCCGCACTCATCACCATGCCGGGGGTGCAGAACCCGCATTGCAGACCGTGATGATCCTGGAACGCCTGCTGGACCACGCCCAGAGACCCGTCGGCATTGGCCATGCCCTCGATCGTCGTGACATCGGCGCCCGCGGCCTCGGCGGCGAACATGGTGCAGGACTTTATCGCCGCGCCATCGACATGGACGACGCAGGCCCCGCACTGGCTGGTATCGCAGCCCACATGGGTGCCGGTCAGCCCCAGCCCCTCGCGCAGGAAATCGGACAGCAATGTCCGTCCCTCGATCTCTCCGCTCACGGGCTTGCCGTTCACGGTCATATTGACCTGAGCCATTCAATCCTCCTTGTTGGTCTTTGCCCCAACTCAAGCACGGCGGCGGGCGAGTTGCAAAGCCCTAGTTTGCCTCGAACGCGTCTCGACCGGTCAGGGTCGCGCAGCGCCCGGCCCGGGATCATGCCCCCTGGCCGCGTGCGTCGCGGTCCCGGGGGCGGCCGCGCTCGGGGATTTCCTTCAGCAGCCCGCCGACCCCCATCGCCATGATGTCGGGTCCGGTCACGGGAACGCCGCACAGCAGCCGGTCCAGCACCCAATCGGCGCCGTTCATGGCGGGGCTGCGGGCACAGCCGGGCAGGCCGATGACCGGCTTGTCTCCAAGTCGTCCAAGGAACAACAGGTTGCCGGGGTCGACGGGCATACCGAAATGGTCCACCGCGCCCCCGGCGTGGCGCAAGCCTTCGGGGGCGATGTCGGCGATGTCCGACGTCGCCGACGCAGTCAGGATCATCAGGACCTCGCCGGGCGCCGCGCTCAGCGCGGCCGCAATGGCCGGCGCCCGGTGCGGGACGACGACGCGGGGCGACAGCCGGACCGACAGCCGCGCCAGCCGCGTGATCATCGACCGCCGGCCCTTGTCGGGCGGGACATCGGACCCGATCCGGGTTTCGATCAGGGTGGCGCCGACGACCGCCGGCGGCACCATGGCCATCGCCCCCTCGGCCGCGGCGCAGGCCTCCGCCAGGGCGCTTTGCGACACCGCGAAAGGGATGATCTTGACTGTCGCCGCCAGCCCGCCCTGCGGCAGGCGTTTCCAGGGCGGGACCGTCGCAACGGTGATCGCCGGGTCGATCCGGTTCACCGCGTGAACCGCCGCGGCATCCAGCCGGACGACCCCCGCATGCGCCGCCCGCAGGTTCACCCGCCCGGTGGCGGCCTCGCTCAGGTCCCAGCCCGGATCGCCGGCGGCCAGCGCCCGCGCGATGCGCAGCGCCGCCACATCCTCGCCCACCTCCTGCGGACCGGGTCGGGCGATCCAGACTTCGTCCAGCCCGGCCGCCGCGATATCGGCCAGTTCGGCAGCACCCAGAATGGCGCCCTTGGAAATCCGATAAGTCCGGCCCATCGCGTGCGGCACCCGCACCGCCGGAACCGAATGGGCCAGGATCGCGCCTGTCGCCTCGGCCAGGGGAACCGGCCCGAACCTCATCCCCGGCGCAGCCTCTGGGTGATCTGGGCCATGATCGACACGGCGATTTCGGCCGGGGACCTGGCCCCGATGTCAAGGCCCACCGGGGCATGGATGCGGCCGATCCGGTCGGCGGAAAAACCCGCCTTTTCCAGCCGCTCCACCCGTTTGGCATGGGTCCGGGTCGACCCCAGACAGCCCAGGTAGAACACCTCGGACCGCAGCGCGGCCATGATCGCCGGATCGTCCAGCTTGGGGTCATGGGTCAGCGTCACCACGGCGGTGCGGCTGTCCAGTCCGATCGCGGCCAGCGCCTCGTCGGGCCAATCCTCCGATATCGGCTGACCGGGGAACCGCTCGTCCGAGCCGAAGACCGGGCGCGGGTCGATCAGCGACACGTCATAGCCGCAGGTTTTCGCCATCGGAACAAGGGCCTGGGCGATGTGGACGGCGCCGACGACGATCATCCGCAAGGGCGGATTGTGGATCGCGACAAAGCTGCGGGCGTCCTCTTCGATGCCCGAGCGGTCGGCGCGGAACCGCGCGTCGTGATCGGCGAAACCGGCCAGGTGGCGGGCCCCATCCTGCAGGTCGCTGACCAGCGCCACGGGGGCGCGGGCCGCGCGGGCGGCGACCAGATCGGCCAGCAGCGCCTCGGGCAGGCTGGCCCCGACCACGTCGACCAGCACCCGGATACGCCCGCCGCAGGCCAGGCCGACGGCGAAGGCATCGTCGTCGCTGACGCCGAAATCCAGCAGCCGGGCCGCGCCGTCGCCCTCCAGCATCTCGAGCGCTTCGGCGATCACCGCGCCCTCGACGCAGCCGCCCGAAACAGAGCCCTCCATGGCGCCGTCGCGGTCGATCACCAGCATGGCGCCGACAGGCCGGGGCGCGCTGCCCCAGGTTTCGACGACCGTGGCCAGCGCGACACCGCGGCCGGCGCGGTGCCAATCCAGCGCCAGGGCGGGCAGATCGGACGATAGCGACATGGCGGGCCTCCCTTGACCTTCACGCCCCGAGCTTAGCCCAAAGCGGCGACGGAAACAGGGGGGATCGAAACGGCCCGCGGGCCCTGGCGCGGCGGGCAATGGCACCGGGGGCCACGGACCCGCAGGACCCGGTGCGGGCGAAGCGAAAGGAATTTATATAAATTCCTTGCGCCAGCCCCCGGCGTTGCGCGCTAGTTTTCGGCGGCGCCCTCCAGGTCGGGCAGGACAAAGACCTGGCCGGGGTAGATCAGGTCGGGGTCGCGGATCCGGTCGGAATTGGCGGCGAAGACTTCCACGTAGAGGATGCCGCTGCCGTAACGCTCGCGCGAGATCGCCCAAAGCGTGTTGCCCGGCTGAACCGTGGTCACGGCCTGCGCGGTGCCCTCTGCGTCGATCTCGGCGGCCAGTCCCGCCACGGCCTCGGGGGCTTCGCGGCGGAACGGCGTCTCGATCCGGCTGACCACGGCACCGTCGCCCGCGACCTCGTCGATGCGCAGGGTATAGACGCCGCGATCGACCTGCGGCAGGTCGGACCGCCAGGCGCCCGAGGCATCGATCGGCCGGGTCGCGACCGGGCGGTTGTCGACATAGATATTGACATAAAGCCCCTGCCCGGCCCGGCCGGTCAGTTCGACCGCGCCCGCCGGATCATAGGTGATCGCGTCGAGCGCGACATTGGACAGCACCTCGGGCGCGGTGTCGGTCGGCGTGGCCGGCTGGACGACGCGGACCCCTTCGGCATCGAGCGCCAGGACGGGCGGAGCGACATCGGACCCCGGTCGGGCCGGCGCGGACGACGTTCCGGGCGCCTCGGCCTCCGGGGTCGACGCAACGGCGACGCCCTCCTCCGGCACGGGCACGGGCGCCGGGGTCGGATCGTCGGTATCGGCGATCGGGGCCGCGTCCTGCGGGCCGGACGGATCGGGCGCCGGGTCGGCGGCCGGGGTGTGGGCCCCGGCCGGGGCGGGATCGGCAGGGGCAGGATCGGCGGGGGCGGGATCGGCAGGGGCAGGATCGGCGGGGGCGGGATCGGCGGGGGCGGGATC
>LJSF01000013.1 GCA_001314655.1 Rhodobacteraceae bacterium HLUCCA08
TCGTCTCGATCATGCGAAACACACTCACCGTACCGCTACATCGCCCCGATCAGGCGCCGCGGGCCCCTTCCATGGCCGATCCGATGAATAAGGTGGGCTCACACCCCCAGCCCCCGCTTCCGCCCGAGGCTCCAGTCGACCCCACCGCTCTCGCGGGCCACTCCGCTGACATGCTGGCCCAGTCGCGGCTCGATCTCGCGCGACCAGGGGACGAGCTGGAAGCTGCGGCCGCCGTCCGGTCCGATGCCTTCGATCATCGCATAGCGGCCCGAGGACAAACGCAGCTGGCGGCGGTAGGTGCCGGTGACATGCTCGCCCGCGCCTGCCGGCCGGTGCGGCAGGCCGGTATCCGCCGACAGCCGTTCGCCCACCGCATCGACCTCGCGCTGGCGCAGGGTGGCCAGCAGGTTGCGCTGCAGGATGATCCGCTGCCCCTGCCGCTCGGCCAGCCCCTCGCGCGCCAGATGCTCGGCCCGGGCGTCAAGCGCCGCGCGCACCTCCGCCCCGAAGCCGCCCATGGCGAGCGGCAGGGGCGCGCGTTCCACCAGCCGGTGATCGAGCCAGGTCGCCCCGGGCGCGGTGATCTGGCCTTGCAGGTCGAGGTCGGATCGGTTGGCCAACACCAGCGTCGGCCGCGCCTCCTGAGCCCCGCCGATGCGGCGCACCTCGACGATCCCGCCCGGGGGCGGCGCGTGGTCGAAGGCCTCGAGGCCCCGGAAGCGGACATGATGCGCGCGCCCGTCGGTGCCGTCGATTATGGCATAGGCGGTGCCGGTCTGTTCGTCATGCAGCCCCGTCGCCACCAGCCGCCCGATGATCGGATCGCCCGGGCCGCCCCGGTCGATATGTAGGTCGTTGAAGCCCCGGTCCTGTCCGCGCGCCGCCAGGGCGCGGTGCATGGTCTTGATGATGTCGCCGCGCTCGCCCAGATCGCGCAGGGTGCGCTCAGCCTCGTCATCCAGCAACCATTCGCCCGTGCGCGCCTCGGCGGCGAGGCCCAGCCTGCGCAGATGCTGCAGGCGGCCGATCATCAGGCGGCGGAGCTGCGGGTCCTCCGGCCCGCGTTTGTCGGGGCGCAGATCGATCAGGCCCAGTTCATCGGCATGGTGGCGCAGTTCCCGGTCAAGGCGGGTCCAGCGTTCGGCCGTGACCTCGCGTTCCAGCGCGTGGCGGATTTCATGCTCGGGTTTCGGCCCCAGTTCCAGCGCGACCAGATCCTCGGCGCGCGACCGCAGCCCGCTGCTGATATAGTCCCGCGCGATGACCAGATCGCCGCCGCCATCGTCCACGCCGCGGACGATCAGATGCACATGCGGGTTGTCGGTGTTCCAGTGATCGACGGCGACCCAGTCGAGGCGCGTGCCGAGATCGGCCTCCATCCGGGTGACGAGATCGCGGGTGAAGCCGCGCAGGTCCTCCATCTGGGCGGCATCCTCGGGCGAGATGATGAAGCGGAAATGATGGCGGTCGTCGGCGCAGCGCGCGGCGAAGCCCGCGCCATCGGCCTGATCGGTCCCGGCATCGAAGAAGCGCCCCCGCTCCCCATCGCGGCTGACGCCGTCGCGTTGGAGATAGCTCAGATGGGTGCGCAGGGCCGCGGCGCGAAAGCCCTGACCGAGATGGCGCACGATGCGGGCGGCGACGATGACGCGGCGGGTAGGCGTGAAGAGACGCGCGCGGCCGAAACGGTTCTGCCCGCGCCCGAAGCCTGCGCGCGCCGGGGCTGGCTTGCGGCCCGGCGGGCTGAGATGGCCGGATTTCTGGGCGGCGCGCAGCACCTTGTCGACAAAGCCCTTGGTCCGCGGCGCGCGGGTATCGCGGGGCTTGCCGGGGCGGATGCGGAAATCGCTGTCGCGCTCGGTCATGGCGCGGCCTTCAGGGGCTGCTTGGCGCCACTGTGCAGAGCGGCGCATTGATAATACGAGAGAATTCCCGCCTTCCTGCCCCCGACCGACCGGCCTGCACGCGAATTCGCAAGTCCTGTCAGGGACTTGCGGCATTCGTGGCAGGGCCTTTTATCTTGCCCATCTCCCTTCCCGCCCGCTGTCCGAGCACGCCCTTCCGTCGCCTCTACGACACGGCCCGCCAGAGCCCGCAAAACTGCGATCACGCTCATGGCCGTGTCTCCGCGCCGGGCCGAACTACGAAAATACCGGTATTGGGGGCGGCTGGACCCGTTTCACGGGGCGTTCGATCTGCATCCGGGCTGCCGCCATTTTGCGGTGGACGCGCCGCCGATCTGTCAGTGAACAGCGCCGCCTCGCGCCAATCAGCAACGGTTGCGCGGTTCGGGAGCGGCGCCCTGCCGTCCAAGCGCGGAGCCAGCATCGCGACATAGGCGCGGGTTTCGGCGGGCAGCGGACGGCCTTCCGAGAGGTATTCATCGTACCGCCCCGGCCCCGCATTGTAGGCGGCGAGCATGCCGCCCACGGTGCCATAGCGATCGAGCATCGCGCGCAGATAGGCCGTGCCTGCGAGGATATTGTCGCGCGTATCGAAGGGATCAGAGCCGAGATCGTGGTCCTGCCGCAAACCAGCCCATGTTCCGGGCATGACCTGCATCAACCCCATGGCCCCGGCGTGGCTGACCGCACGCTGATCACCCGCGCTTTCGACCTGCATCACGGAACGGATCCAGTGCTCCGGGATCGCGAAGCGCGCAGAGGCTTCGGCAATGGCGGGCGCATGAGGATCGCGCACCGTATCGCGTAGAACGGTCGGTGCTTCGGCGATTGCCGGACCGCTGACAGGCCCCGTCACGGCAATGCCGGAAAGAAGGAGTGCGACGCAGATATGTGCGATGCGCGCTTGCATGACCGTTTTCCGGACGCTGCACTGTGAGCAGATCAGCTGCATCGCTCACGCCGTCCCGTTGCGCTTCGGCGGACGAGTCCATTGCAGCGACCAGACCGAACTTTCGCCGTTGCGGAAGAGGTTGGCGCGGATCGGTTGCGCCAGCATCGGGTCGTCGATCAGCACCGAGAAGTATTCGCCGGCCTTTTCCCCGGTGCGCGCCCAGGCGGCCCCGATTTCGCGGGCGAGATCCCCATCGCCATGGAAGAGGCGGTAGTCCGGGCCGTTCTCGGCCTCGGTCGCCTCGGCCTTGCTCAGCGACACCTCAAGGTCGAGCGTCAGTGTTCGAACAAACCCGGCAAAGCCGGATTTCGTGCGGGTGAATTCACCGATCTGGGGCATGGCGCGCCTCCTTTCTGTTGTTGTGCGGTGTAGGATCCGGATGCGCTGCCCCTGCGATGGCACCGTCGGAAACCATCCAAAGCGGCGTCAGCCGGGCGATGATCGCGGTGCGGGGCAACGTCCCGAAGTAGCGCCCGTCGAGGCTGTCGGGCGCATCCGGGTTCATGAGAAAGACTTCCCCGACGGCGAGCCGGTGGCAGCCCTGCCAGATGGGCAAATCGCGGCCGTTGCGGTCCTGCGCATGGGCACGGCCAAGATGGCGATGGTTGATGCTGATCCTATCGTCCGAGCGGCAGACCAACGCGCCCTCAAGCGCCATGACATGCTTGAGCAACGGGACGCCGCGCGGCAGGTAGGCCCGCGTTTCAAGGAAATCCGAGAGCGCCGCGGGCGGCTGAACGGCGACCAAATCACCGATGGCCAAGTGATTGCCGGGATGCAGGCGGTAGAGCCCGATCGGGACACTTGCGCTGGCATTCCACAGCAGTCGAGGCGACCACGCCGCGACAGCGGGAAGGACGGTCAGGGTGACCGACAGAGCTGTCGCCCAGACGAATATGCGCCGCGCCTTCATAGCCAGAGGCTCCGCCGCTTGAGCCAGGCCCGGTGCTGGAGACGCGAATAGGGATGGACCGGTTGCGCTGTAGCCAGGCGATTGTGCAGGTGTCGCCAGTAGTCCGGTGACGCATCCGCCGGATCGATACCGAGCGCCTCGATGGCGTCGACGGCCTGCAACACACGTTCGACCTTGGGCCAGCCATGGGTGGAGAGCAGCAGCGTGCCCCCCGGGCGCAAATAGGGCAGCGTCTGGATGGCAGTTCCGGGCCGTGCCGCCCGCAGGATGTCGAAGCGCGACAACACTGTGCCATAAGTGTTTGCCGCCCAGCGATTGACCCCGAAGATGGCACCCGGCGCGAAGCCAAAGCGTCGGCGGTGAGGATCAAGGCGTTCTTCGCAGACCGGATCACCGAACCGAATCCACCGTTCGATCTGGCTGTCTTTCCACGTCAGTTCGACAAAGGTTAGGTCAGGATCGCGTCCATCTGTCTGCGCATCAAACTGGCGCGGTTGGGAGCGGACCGGGCTCATGTCTTCGCCCCCCTCGGCACGCCGAGAGGCAGCTCAGGCACGTCCTCGCATGGGTCGGTTTTGAGGGGCTGAAAGCGTGCGCCCGCGGACTTGCCCCCAGCGAGCTGCGCGCAACAAGAGTTAGATTCCTTGTTAGACTCAAAGTTAAGGTCGCGAATTCTGCTGCCTATTGAAAGGGATGCGCCCGGTTCGGGTTCCCGATAGCACGAGGGTCCGGTTCCTGATGGCACGATACCGGGGGTTCCCGATAGCACGAGCCCATCCACAGCTTGTCCACAGGGCTCGAATGCGAGCAGCCGCCGCCCCCGCGCCTCGATCTCGAGCGCCAGGCGATAGCCCGGCAGGGGCTGGCGGCGGATGATCTGCCGCAGTTCGAATGCGAACCGTTTGAAGGGTGCTAGGCTGCCGGATTTGACGTGGAGATGTCGGAACTCGAACCGCCACCCTGCCTTTTGGCGGCCGCCATGCTTGCGCACGAGTCGATAGAGCCAGCGATCGAGGCCACCCGTCAGATCGAAGTAGGCGCGGTCGATGGTCAGGATCAGCGCATCATCGAGGACCGCCCGGTAGAACCAGTCCGGCACGATCAGCTCGATCCCGTCGGGGCGTCCGCTGGCATCGGTCCGCTCCGTCCACTCGTTAATCCAGGAGAACCGGTGGCGACGCCCTTCGGCTGGCTGGCGAATGGACGTGCAGACCGTGGTCGACTGCAACCGGTCCAGCGCGGCCTTCAACCGGTGATAATCCCGGGCGGAAGTGCCCCGCCCGATGAAGGTGAGGATCTGGTAGGGCGTTGCCGCCATGAGCCGCGACGTGCGCAGACCGGAATCGCGCGCCTCGACGATCTGGCTTGCGGCCCAGATCAGGATATCGGCGTCCCAGATCGTGGCCATGCCATGGTCGGCCACGGCTTCGACGCGGATTTCTATGCCGCCCGCCGCAAATTCGATGGGTCGGGTGCGATGGCTCTTGGACAAGGAAAAGAAGGGATAGGACATGAGATCCTGCGCGTCCCGCACGGCGAACTCGCCGGGGAGAGCGTGAAACAGGTCGAGTTGGCCGCGTTCTGACGCAATGCGGGACATCTTGGACGCCTCGACCGGATCAGCGGAACGCCCGGCCCGCGGGCGGGGCCGCGGTCAGCACATGGCGCTTGGCGGGCAGCACCCGGCCCCCGCGAGGGTCGGACGTCGAAGTCACGGCACCGCGCTGGACCCAAGACTCGAGATCCTCGATCGAATAGACGACCCGCCCGCCGAGCTTGTGATAGGCTGGACCGGTGCCATAGGTGCGGTGCTTTTCGAGGGTCCGCGCAGACAGGCTGAGAAACTGCGCGGCCTCCTTGGTGCGCAGATAGCGGGGCGGCAAGGGAGCGTGATCGGGTCGCATGGAAAGCCTCCGTGGAGTCCGTGAGGCCGCTGGACAGTAGCGGCTGATTGGGGCCACGATGGCGAAGTGCGTGCGGTGGGATGGAGTGCGATGATCGGGGTATGAAATTCGCACACCACGAGGTGTGCTCGAAGTGATGACCGATTTTCTGGAGCGCGACGATGCATGAGACTTGAAAAATGGCAGGCCTCGTGCCGTCCTTCGTCAGATGCTTATGCAGCCGGCTCGCTGACGCAAGAATCCAGCAGGCCGGGCGGAAAGCTGACGGACGGCAGAGCGGCATGGCATAAGCGGAACCGGCGAAAGCCGCCGTTCGCGGTGATCGCGGAACCGGCATGCAAATCCGCAACAGTCGGACTTGCAACGAGCAATTGGAACGTCAATAAATGACGGGACGCGAAGGCGTCCAAGAAACTCGGGGCTATTTACATGCGATGGCAGCGGTCGTGCGCGTGTAGTAAGACCATTGTATCGTCCAGTCGTACAACAGTTTTCGGGCGGCCGAATCGGGGCAACCTATGAGGAAACACCATGGCCCGACGCCCAAGGCGCACTCATGTTCTCATCGATTGGAACAGTGAACTTCACGCTCTACCTCGTCTGAGTGCTTCCGAAAGCGTGGATGTTGCTCGTAGGGTTCTCAAGTCGGTGTGCCGCCAGGTCGGGAAACAGCTTCTTCAATCGGCACCCGACGAAAACTTCTTTCTATTCCTTCGCGCCTATCATGGATGGCGACGGGGCTTTGAGCCCACAGCAAACCGCGTGGCACTAGAGGCGGCCCGCGTCTTCGACCCGAGTGCTGATGAAGATGGTGGCCTTAACGAGTATTCGTCGCACCCACGACAGGTTGTTGTGCGGGGGATGGAGTTCGGGGATCGGCTGCTCGGTGCAAGGGACGAACGGCTGTGTGGTCAGAGACGGGATCACCATTTGCCGAGTACCCTTCAGACTGACCGCGCCGGCGCTTCGGGCGAGAAGATGGTGGACACGGCTCTGGTGTCTGACTTGCTTTACCTTGCAGCAGACAACGACGACAGTTGGCTTGTCGTGGTTGGGCAAGACGCGGATCTGGTTCCCGGCATCTTGACGGCAGAAGGATTATTGCAAGGAACAGACCGCCGCGTGGTCTATCTTGCTCGCGGCGGCCTAAAGAACAGCAACCCAAAAATGGCGGATCTGGTATGGAAACGAATGAATTGAAGCTCAAAGATCTGAGCCCGTTCGCGGATCCAGGAACTTCGGTCGAAGTTCTCGAGGCCGAGTTCAGGATGACTCGCAGTGAGCGCCCTGTCACGGTTGCGAGAGACATTGCGGGTTACATGATTTCCGTCGATGGGCAAACCCGCCATTACCCGGGCGCTGGCGCGGTCCTGGCTGGCCCGGTGTTCGCCGACCTTTCCAAGGTCGCGAGGTATCAGGCGGCGCACTTGGCTCCTGAAAGGATGATTGGCAGGCCTGTCCCCATCACATGCAGGATGCGGGAAATTGATGGACACTTTCCCGCATGGACGGGCGGCGAAAAGCCTTGGGAAAGCCTCGATCGCTGGCTGCGCGCCGCGCAGTCTTCACGGCAACGAGATGGGACCGACTTCCTGCTGATCGACGGCCCGGCGGGTGTCGGGAAAACGACGGTTGTTCGTGAAGCCGCGCTGTCCCGCGCTGAGACTTTCGATGGGTCTGCTCCACTGATCCTGCAAGTGGTCAGCCGAGGACGTGTTCTCCAGAACATAGCAGACCTGATTGCTTTCGCGCTTCAGGATGTCCGGTCGGGTCTTACTGTCAGCCAGTTGATCGTGTTGATGCGCCACAATCTTGTAACACTGGCTATCGACGGGTTCGATGAGCTTTCCGATCCCAACGGCTTCGAAACGGCTTGGAGTGGTCTCAACAGTCTGATCCGAGACGCTCGTGGCGCAGCGACGTTCTTGCTTGCCGGGAGAGAGACCTTCGTATCGACCGATACGATGCGGAAGCAATTAACCTCTTTCAATGCCGGTCGCGATAGGCTTGCCGCCTTGTCTCTGGGCGATCCAGACGCTGGCGCGGCCCGGGAATGGCTTCTCGAACAGAATGGTTGGAGCCAAGAACTTCTCAGGAAAGAGTTTGTCGAGCCGATTTTTGTTGAGGGATCCTATGCCCTTCGGCCGTTCTTTCTGCATCTCATTTCTCGTGAACCCGAGGCCTTGGCAAGCGACGAACCCCCGGCGTCGGACCTGCTGACTTACCTTGTGAACACAATGACCCACAGGGAAGCCGAAAAATTTGTCGACGCGCTTGATCCGCCAGACGGGAGCAGCGCAGCGGCCAAGTTTGAACTCTATGTTGGGCGTTTCCTGGAAGAGGTTGCTCGCGATCTGGCCGAGAACCAGTCGGAAGCGCTTAGCGATGATGCCCTAGATTTGCTTGCCAGGGTCGCTGCGGAAGGCCTGTTGCCCAGCGATCAAATTTCTGCCGTGGCGCAACGCGCCCGAACCGTAGTGTTTCTCGCAAATGACCTGAAGGCGGGAGACGTGCGTTTTGCTCACGAGCAACTTTTGCAGCACTTCTTGGCTCGCGAAGCTCTGAGGTCGGTGGGTGAAGGTGAAATTCCTCGGTACATCAGACGTAATTTGTTCGGTCGTGAAGCCTTGGAGGCTTTTGGCCACGTTGCGCGCGGACGAGAGGAAGAGGCAAATCGGTTTTTGAAAGCGGTTCGCAGGCAGCTTGTCTTGCCCTCGCGCGACCGGACAAATATCAACCTTGCCGTGCTAGGTGTGGCCGCTGCTTGCGCTGCGGTTTACGATGATGCCAATCTTGAGATTGGCGATATCGGACTCGGAGAACTCTACTTTCCCTTTGCGGCACCAGACGGGATCACCTTTCGGGGAACCACGATCAGTATTCTGCGGGCCGCCAGCGCCGATCTCCGGAAGGTGCGTTTTGAAAGCGGCGTTGTCATTGTGACATTGGAGATTGACGGCCGGACACTTTTGCCTTTGTGTATCCCGCTGCCGCAGATACTGGTGCGCTCCGATGGGACGACAGCCGACCAAGACGATATCAAAAGGGCTTTGTCCCCAGTAGAAGTCGTCAATGATCTTGACACACTTTTCTGGTCAGAGAGCCTTTCTGAACTCCTTGGGCGGATCGATCGCTATCGCACATTCTGGTTGCGGACGAATGTCAATGATACGGATCCACCGGGCCGAAAGATCATCGCGCACCCGGATTGGGAGAGAGTGTATTTGGCTCTGAAGGAATTGGATCTGGTGACAGTAAAGACCCGCCAGGCATCCGGAACACGGGCCGCGTTCGTTCATTTCCGGCAAGATATGTCGCTGATGGAGCACCGAGAGTTGCATCGGAAGCTGATGCAGAATGGAGGGGCGTAGCCCTTTGAGAGCGCGCGGAGAGCCCGAGAGTCAGAATTCGCCAACAATATGATGCGCAGATGATACACCCTCGATTTGCGGCTTCAGCGGGCCGCAGCGCGGCGGTCTCCTCGGTCGCGGATGACCGCTGTGAGCCTCAACCGATGCCAAATCTGACGCGATAGTCAGCTATGTGCTGCTCGGTCCCCTCGCCGCAATGCGCTCGACTGACCGCTTCGAATGTCGTCGCAGGGAGGGTCGACTGGCGGCTCAGGGCCGATCACGCTGAACCTATCGACGGAACGGAATGACGTTTTCGTCACCCCTGACGAATGCAACCGGGCCTTCTTTCTGGATGGTCGTCAGTGCTTCCTCAAAGGCAGCCCTGTCATCGTCGAACAGATCGTCCCATACAATGGACGTGCCGTCCTCGGTCACCACTTCGAGCGACCAGCCTTCGCCGCCTTCCAGCTTGTAGATGTCCACCTTGAACGGGACGTTTTCGACAACGACCCGTTGTGAAGCGCTCGAGATGACCAGATTGGGTTCGGGTTCCATTGGCAGGCCTCGTCTTGGTTCACGTCGAACCTTACACATCTGGAACGGCGTCGCCAATATGCACGGAGTGCATTCCAATTGTTTTGCTTGGGTAAAGCGCGTCCTGAACCGACGACACGGCCGCAATTTCAAGGTCAGATTGGTTGGCGCTGCGGGGTTGGGCCCCGACGGCTGCGCAAGACTGGGGCATTACGCACGCTCTTTCGGCCGCAGCAATCCCAGATAACCACCATCGACCGTAACCGGCCGGTTGTTACCGCGGTGACTGGGCCTTGAGGCGGACGACGAGTTCTGCGTCATGGACGAAGTCATTGAGGAATTCGTGCCAGGTTTT
>LJSF01000042.1 GCA_001314655.1 Rhodobacteraceae bacterium HLUCCA08
TCAGTGTCGCCGATTGGCATGCGGAATGCTGTTGCATAAATCATAATTCGAAAAACTCCTTCACAAACTACCTTTAGCCGACGCTCTCGAGGTGGCCTGCCGTCTGACGTCAAGGTCGCCTGAATTGCCGTGATGAACAAGCATTTTTTCGCCCAGAGCGGCGTCTGTGGTCGCGCTACTCCCGGAGATGTGCAGATCGCACGGCGAACCCGCATCTTCCGGACCCGGCTGCGACGTTCTTCAGCGATTCGGACCTATCTGTACCGCCGCTTTTGCTCTTTTTGGGCTGAAAAGATGTCCTGCGAATGACAGCGTATCCTCATGCTCAACCCCTATCAGCGCAGATGTCTGCCACCAGCAACGGTCCCGATCGCAGCTGTTTCGAATATGCCTTCCACACATGCTCGTGCGCTCAACCGAGAGATTGCAGCCCCCAACCGCCGCACGAGCACTGAATGGCAGCTTCGGTGAGCCCCGCACAATAGGCCGAACACCGTGGCCATGACGTGCGACTTTGTAAACAGCGCTATTCCCAACTGCGGCTGTTGTGGAGGAGTATGCGACTGGCCGCTTGAGCCATTTTCTGCGGATGCAATGCTGCAACCTCACGGGCTGCTCCCCGCCCATCACGTCGAATGCCTGGACAAGCAATCCCTATAGTCGGCAGCGGAGTCGCCTGGACATCAACCTTGGTCTGAGCCTGTCGGCCTCCCCTGCTTGGCTTCGCGTGTCGCAGGGTAGAACGGCCCTTCGGTCCGTCGCGCATTCGGCCATGCGGCCTCACCGCGGCGTCGCGCCTGGCATCCCGGTTTGCCCGCCTCGCGAGCACGTCCCTCCCCGGCCGCTCCGCCGGATTGCGCTCTGGTCTGTTTTGCGGGGCAAAACGATCCCGCCGCTCCATCCGTCTCCCGCGTCCGGTCGGGCCGTTTGCCTGCTCGGGTCGGGCAAACCTACCGTCAAAACACACACACATGAGTGCGGAAGCATATCCTCCGGATGGCCCCCAAATCAGCCCGCGTCAAGGATCGCAAAACTTTTCGGCGAGGACGGGGCCTGTGGCTTGGGGCGGTCCCGTGCGTGAGGGCGCGCATGTGTCAGTTGCTGCACGCGGAAAACTTTTGCGCCCGGCAAGCCGGCGGCTGCGCCGTCCCTGACCCGGGCAGATTCGGAAACCAGGCATTCGGCCATGCCCCCACACTCACGTGGTGGCTCCACAACCGAATACTGGAGACCAGACATGGCTTACGACACCGCTAACACCTACGAGACCATCGAGCTTTTCGGACTGACCGAGAAGGACGCGCAGCTGCCGATCCCCGAGGATCACATCCTGACCGACCACATCATCCGCGAAAGCTTCGAGGCATT
This sequence comes from Rhodobacteraceae bacterium HLUCCA08, assembly GCA_001314655.1. Classification (GTDB taxonomy): domain Bacteria; phylum Pseudomonadota; class Alphaproteobacteria; order Rhodobacterales; family Rhodobacteraceae; genus Salibaculum. Next base: position 1,369 of record LJSF01000042.1, read on the forward strand.
GCTCGGGCAGCTGCGCGGGACCGGGCTTGAAGCCGAAATCGAACCGCTGGCCCATGGGCTCGCCACGATCCTGCAGCGCCGCAAGGTGGCGCTTGGTAAAGAGGTCGACCGCACCGCAGACAAGATCGGCGCGCTGGCAAAATCCCACGACGGATCGGAGATCGCCGAGACCGCGCTCGAAGAGGCGCAGGCGCGCTTTGTGCAGCTGCGCGAGATCGTCAGCGCCATCGAGGTGATGAGCGAGGCGGCGGCGGAATGCTACGAGAGCGAAACGGGCCACGCCTTCATCCCGGCAGCCGGGTCGCGCGCAAGCGTCCGGGCGCAAGAGACCGGGGCGGTCTTCGAGGCGCGGCAGCTCCTCGAGCAGCACGACCGCGAGACTGCCGAGAAATCCAAAGTTGAGGGGGTGCCCCTGATCGTCTCAGGCGCCACCGACTGGACCGATGTTGATGTGATCTTCAACACGCTCGACAAGGTTCGCGAACGGATCAAGCAGAACCGCAACCAGGAGATCTTCCTCTGCCACAAGGGTGGCAAGCACGGGGCGGAGATGATTGCGGCCCGGTGGGCCCGGGCACGCGGGGTAGCGCAGGCGCGCTTCGATCCGCGCTGGTCCGCGCACGGGCGTGCGGCACCGTTCAAGTGCAACGACGAAATGCTGGACGACAAGTTCGCGGCGACGGGGGTTGTTCTCTTCGGCGGCAACGGGGTCGCGCTGAACCTCGGGCAGAAAGCGGAAGCGAAAGGCCTGACGGTCATGCGGGTTGCGGACCCGGCGAAGAAGGCGTCGCAGGATTGAAGAGAGAGGGTCGCCTTCGGGCGGCCCTTTCGTTGTTTTCCCAGATGTGTGCGAACCTCGGCGGTATCGCAGTGAGCTCCAGCAACGGGCACCGACAGGCTTGATGATCGCAATCCGGCCAATCTGTTTTTGGGAATGGCTGGATGGTATCTCGATGCAATCACAGCTTAATGTGGCCGTGCGGCAGAAGACATTTGTTGCGCAGCTCAACACCCGAACAGGTTTTTCCTCGATGCCTTTTTCTCCGGAACGCACCAAAGAGATCCAATCACGCATTGATGCGCGTTTGCGGTCCGGGCAGGCAAACGATTGGGAAGTGTCTTTTCTCACAAACATGGCTGAACGGTTTGAGCGTCACGGGACGGAGACGCGCCTGAGCAAAGCTCAGTACGCCAGCCTGCACAAAGTCCTGAAACTGGAAGGGGAAAAACCGGCCCAGACAAGGGCAGCTGCCGAGGACGGCACTTCGAAACCAGCACCAAAGCGCAGCTCCAGAGCCGTTCAGGCGAGACCTCGTCCGGTCTCCGTGAGCCGCGCAATCACCGCACCTCGGCGTGCCGTGCGAAAGGCTCAACGCCAAATCATGGTGCCGCTGGTTATTGCTGTCGGGTTCTTCGCATTGGTTGGATCATTGTTTGAGACGTCGAATTCGCGATCCACGCCCTACAGTCCGTCAGCAATTCCCACATCGCAAACGACAAACACCACTTACGTCTATGTGACAGGGACACGTGTCAACCAACGTTCTGAGCCGTCTACCGCGAACGCTGTGATGGGCGTCTTGAGCGAAGGGACTCGCGTCGAAATGCTTCGCGATGAAGGGCAATGGACCCAAATTCGGTCTAACTTGGGAGTGGGCTGGATGTCTTCCAGTTTCCTATCGCCGGTCGCGCCACCTGCAGAGCGACCCGCCTCGCAAGACCGGTCGCTTCGAGCCAGCGATGTGCGGATCATTGATGGTGATACGATTGATATTCGAGGCATGACAGCGAACGTGCGTCTCGTCGGGTTTAACGCGCCTGAGACCTGGAGTCCATCCTGCACTGCAGAGCGCCAGGTCGGGGAACAGGCAACAGCGCGTCTTGGTCAATTGGTGCGGGGTGCGGCGTCAATTGAATTTGAGCGCGTGGCCTGTTCCTGCCGGCCCGGGACTGAAGGCACGGATCGATGCAATTTCGGGCGGCTTTGTGGCTCGTTGTTCGTTGACGGTCGGGACGTGGGCAGTACGCTCATTGCTGAAGGTTTGGCCGTGCCATACCGATGTGGCCGCACCAGCTGTCCCCCACCCCCTCAACCCTGGTGCCGATAGCAGGGGCACTCACCCAACACAGACGACGAATCTTCGCGCGCGGCTGAACGCTGACCCGCTGTGTGGTGCGCGTGACGGATCATTATCCAGATGCATTGGATCAGAACGAACCAAGCCACCTCAGACCGGTATCGACGGGTGCGAACGCGACTGCAAAGTGGCGGCACCAATTCGGGTCTCTCCTTTTTGCTCATAGATGTGGATCGCACGGGGTCGGCCCGGTCGTGCCCTCAGCTCACGCTTCGGCAAGCACAAATACGGCTTCCACGGCTGGCCGCGGACCCTCCGCATTTGCGCTTGCGACCGGGCCTCTTGCCCCCGTGCCGGGTGATCCCCATCGCAACAAGGAGTAACCCAAATGACCAACCACTACGTCGCCACCGTCCCCGTCAAGTTCACCGACACCGATGGTCAGGAGCGCACCCGCTTCCAACGCGTGGGTGCGATGTTCCGCAACACCCGCAACGGGGATGGCTCGGAGTTCTTCAGCCTCAAGCTCGACTTCCCGGTCGCGGTCTCGGAGCTGGTGATGTTCCCGCCGAGCGCGAAGGATCCCCAGGACTGAATCCTCTTACGAGGATGGGCCGCCCCAGGACGATCTTGGGGCAGCCTGATCCCTGTTCCAGGGATGCCAGTCGCTGCGCATTCAACGGACGCACTACTCCCCGGAATGATCAGGCCGCGACAGACCGGCCAGTCAGCCTCAAGGGGGCCATCCACAAAAACCTATCGGCCAGGGCCTCCCGGTTTTTGCGGCAGAGATTTGGGCCGAGCCAAATCTGGCCCTCCTTGACCCTGCCTGTCCGCCCAGTCGGAGGGGTTGGCGCCCGCCCGCGGTTCCGTCCGAACACATGCGTGTTCGGCCAAACCCCGGGCGGTGCTCGGGAAGGGGACCCATTGGACAGGTGGGGTTCTTGATGGCGAGGGGACAGAGCCGCGTCCCTGCGGGCCGCGGGGGAAGCGGACACCAAGGCTGCCTGAGACTGAATGCGACGTAAGTATATAATTGACAGAGAGGTATATTATCGTAAGGTAGGGGCAGCCTTGGTGGAAGGTGGCAGGAAATAGGGGGTCTTTCTTCGCATGTCTCGCTCAAAACGCCTCACAGATGCGGACCGCATGGAGATCGTTCGCGAAGCTGCGGAAGGCGTTTCCACTTCAGTGCTGGCGGAACGGTTTGGCGTGTCGGTGCGGGCGATCCAGTACACGCTCAAGGCCGATGCCGAGCGCCAGGCCGATGCTGCGATCCCGGTCTCAGCAGTCAGTGTGAAGGTCACGGCTGCGGAGCTTGCGGCGCTCGACGCGGTGTTGGTGAGGGCCGGGATCGAGAGCCGGGCCGAGGGGCTGCGGCGGCTCATTCAGGCGGCAGGCGGGGTGTTCGTTCCGGACGCGCAGATGGCGGCCGAGATGGCGCGCTACCGCGCCTCTCTGCACGAGGTTGGCAATGGGGTCGCGCAGATCGCCAAGCAGATGACGCGGGCCAACCGGATGGGGCAGGGGGCCGAGGGTAGCACGAGTGCGGAGCTCACCGAACTGCGCCTTGCGCAGATGCGCGGGCTGGCGCGGTTCATCCTGGATTCCGCCGACGAGATCGACCTGCTCCTGCGCCGCCGTCGCGATGGGATGCAGCTGCAGGCCACGGCCGCGCTGAGGGAGTTTGCACATGCGGCTGAATGATGCCGTCCATGCCGTCACGGGCGAGGTCTTCCGGGATGGCTGGAGCCGCGTCCGGGGCTCGATGCAGGGGCTGCATGTGGCGAAGCAAGCCCAGCTCATGCGCGCTGCAGCCGGGCACCGGCCGGCGGTCTTCAAGGCGATCCGGAGTGGCGGCACGCATACCAAGTCGCAGCTCGCCAATCAGCTCGAGTACCTCACCACCAAGTCCACCCATATCGTTGACTCAAGCGGGTTCCTGGATGGCAAGGCGAAGCTCGAGGCGGGGGACATCAAGGACCTGACCGAGCGCTTTGCCAAGCGGTGGGATGCGGGCTTCAAGCCCAAGCTCGGTCAGACCACCCATATGCTCATGTCCTTCCCCATCGGCACGCGCGGCGAGGATGTGCGCGACATCGCGACGGCTGTGGCCGAGCGGTTCTTCCAGACCGACGCGGGGCATTTCGACTACATCATCGCGGTGCATGAGGACCGCGATCACCCGCACGCGCATCTGGTCCTGAACCGCCGCTCGCAGGAAGGCGAGTTCTTTTTCCTCGGGCGCAACCATCGCTTCAACTATGACGATTTCCGCCTCGCCATGGTCGAGGAGGCGGAGACATACGGCGTGCGTCTGGAGGCCACGCGCCGGGTGGATCGCGGGGTGGTGCATTACCCCGCCCGCACAAGCGAGGTCTATGCCGCCAAGGAAGAGAGCCGCGCGCCCCGCGAGCGTGAGCGCGTGGGGCAGGACCTGACCCGGACGCTGGCCGAGATCGCCAACACGAGGACCATCTACCATTCGCTAGCTGTCGAGGCCAAGCGCGAGGCCCGCGAAGATATCGCCGCTGCGCTCTTCCGGGCGGGTGAAGTGCTGGCCCGGGGCGGGCAGTTGGAGCGAGCAGGAGACATCTACATGGCCGAAGACCAGTCGTTCGAGGATCTGAGAAGCCTCTATGCCGAGAAGCTCGCGCGGGTGCAGGGCATGATCGCCGAGAAATCTGATGCCGAACGGCCCGCCTTCGAGAAAAGCCTCAACGCGATTCAGAGGCAGGTCCAGCACATGCAGCCCTTGGGGCTGCGCTCGAATACGCTGATCGAGCCGCCCTCCGACGGCGGGGTTTATTCGGAGGCCAACATCCGGAAGAGCGAGCTCGAGCGCCTGACGGAGCCGCGCCTGCGCTCGCAGATCGACACCGCCTTGCGCGGGACCGGGATCAGCACCTCCGAGGTCGTGGCGCGCATCCAAGCGGGCGCCCCGAACGCGGCCCTGGAGCATCAATGGATCGCAAAGGACCTCTCGAAGGTCGCTGCGGCGCAGGATCTCAACCTCGAGCGCCGCGCCGATATCGAGACCGCACGGGACATCCTGAACGACGCGCATGTGAAGCTCGGGACCCTTCTGGAGCGTGAAGGCGTGCTCGTGAAGGACGGTGTCATGGAAGACGAAACCCCGCTGGAGCGCTTCCACTACGATGCCGAGGCCCTCCGCAGGATGGAGGCGACGGTCCGGGCCGCGATGCGCTCCGAGGGTCTCAGCTACGATCAGGTCGACGCGCGGGACTGGGAAGTCACCAACCGGGCGGAGCGTCGGATCGAGCGCGAGCAGCAGGCGTATCTCGCGCAGCGTCCGGAACTGCTGGCACAGCCCGGTGACGTGATCGACCGCACGCGGCCTTATCGGGAGGAGATCACCGATGACGCCCGGGCTGAGGCCATCACGAAGGACGTGGACGCGATCATGGCGACGCGCGGCTCGAGGGTGCAGATCGCTGATGCCGTCGCGGACGAATTCCGGAGCCGCTATCCCGATATGCCCGATCACCTCGCCCGGGGGCTTGGCGCGACCTACGCTTCTGTCGTGGACACCTACAACACCCGTGCCATCAACGCTGTCCGGTTGGCGAATGACACGCGCGAGAGCCTCGTCACCGCGACACCCTCCGCCCGCGATGTCGATCCCATGAGGGCCGAGGCGCAGACCGCCCCGAACGCCAGTCTCCCGCAAGCGCTTCGCAGTGTGCTGGAGCATGAGCGGGCCGGGGAACTGTCCTCCCCCTTCGAAACCGATGCCGATCGGCAAGCCTTCCGGGCGGAGATCGCGCGCGTGCTTGATGACCGCCAGCTTGACCGGCTCACATCCGGCGATGCCGATGCGCTCGACAAGGTCCTCGAGGACCGTCTCGACCGGCTCTATGTCGCCAAGGTCTATCTGCAGTCCGATGCCGCGACGGCCAATACCGAGGCCCTGCGCCAGGTTGTCGATGATCTGGCCGACACCGAATACGAACGGCACCGCGCCGCGGACGTGGACGGTGAGACCGAGCGGGGCCAGATCCATTGAGCGCCGCGATGGGCAAAGCACGGATCGCCACGGGGGCGTTTTTGGTGACGCTGGTGACAGCAGCCATGGGCTACACCATCGCCTCGGCCGTGCTGACCTATCAGGACCTGGGCTTCGGGGCCGAGATCGACTTTGCCTATATCGCGCAGAACTATGCGTCGATCCTCGACCAGCGCCCGCAGGATGCCCAACTTGTCCACCTCATCATCGGCGGCTTTGCGGCCGCGGGCCTGATGTTGAGCCTCGCCCTTTCGGGATCGGCGCTCACGCGCTTTGGCCAGACCCATTGGCAGTCTGCCCGAGAAATGAAGGCCAACGGATTTTTCGGGGAGCCGGGCACCGGGTTCATCCTCGGCAAGCTCGGGCCGCCGGGGTCCCGCGCCAACTACATCTGCTCGAAGGTCTTCCCCCATGCGCTGATCGTGGCGCCCACAGGCCGGGGCAAGACCTCGGGCTTCGTCATCCCGAACCTGCTGACCTGGCAGGGGTCCGTCGTGACGCTCGATGTGAAGGGGGAGTGTTTCGAGGCCACGGCCCGCCACCGCGCAGCCCAGGGAGACAAGGTCTACCGTTTTGCCCCCACCGATTGGGAGGGCAAGCGCACGCATCGCTACAACCCGCTCCTGCGCATCTATCAACTGAAGGACCCCGCGCGCCAGCAGATGGAATTGCAACTCCTCGCCACGCTCTTCCTGCAGAGCGACAACGACCGGGTGCAGGGCCTACTCAAGGGCGGGATCGATCTCTTCGTGGCGGCAGGGCTTCTGGCCTTCCAGCGCAAGCGCCCTACCCTGGGCGAGATCTACCGCATCGCGGCCTCGGGCGGGAACAAGCAGAAGGAGTACTTCGCGCGGGGCCATGAGGTCGACAACAGGGCGGCCAAGCTGATCTTCACGCGGTTGGCCTCGACCAACAACGACACGCTGACCTCCTACGTCTCGCTCCTGATGACCTCGGGGCTCGACCAATGGCAGAACCCGGCCATCGACGAGGCGACGGCGGTCTCGGACTTTGATTTCCGCACGATCCGGAAGAAGCCCTTCTCGGTCTATCTCGTTGTCCAGCCACTGATGGTGAAGCCGCTCGCGCCGCTGATCCGGCTGTTCTTCTCCGACCTGCTCTCCGCCATGCAGGAAAAGGATCCCGGGCCCGACGAGCCCTGGCCGGTGATGATCATGCTCGACGAGTTCAACCGCCTCGGAAAAATGCCCATCGTTGTCGAAAGCATCGAGACCCTGCGCACCTATCGCGGTCACCTCGCCATCGTCACTCAGACCATCCCCGCCCTCGATGAAATCTATGGCGAGAACACTCGCCGCGCGCTCCAGGGCAATGCCGGCGTGAAGCTCTACCTGACGCCCTCCGACGAGAAGACCGTCGAGGAGTTGAGCAAGGCAGTCGGCAAGACGACGAAGACTGTGGTCACGCGCTCCCAATCCATCGGAAAGAACCCCTTCGAGGGCCGCAGCCAATCCACCCGGACCGAAGAAAGCTCCCTGCTGCCCGAAGATGAGGCGCGCCGCTTGCCGCTCGATGAGATCGTAATGGTGATCGATGCCCAGATGCCGGTCCGGGCGAAGCGGATCCAGTATTTCGACGACCGGCTGTTCAAGGCGATCCATGCGGCGCAGACGGGGGAATTGCCGTTTCCCAAGTCCGGGAGCGGGGGACAGCAGGGCAATCTGCCGCTCAGTGTACGAGCAATGCCGATGACACCGCCCGTGAACGGACCAGGTGGGTCTGACGCCGTTGTGGAAAACTCAGCTCAGGCTTCTGGGGGTCAACTGTCACGACAAACCGACGTCGCCCCAAAAAAGACTGCGCCTGTCGTTCAAGCCGTTATCGCCGAGGAACAGCGACAGATGGAGATGGATTTTGGGAGCCAGGTCGCGGATGCAGAGGCAGCGAGCGTGGTAAATGAGGCGCAGATGCGCTCCGCCGTCGATGGGTTGGACGACATAGAAGCGATGTTGCGGGAGGGAGATGGCGAAAGGCTGGTTGCTCGATAGCGTGGCGGGCATGGCTGGTCAGCCAGGCTGGGCGGATTCTGTGGAAATACTATCGTTTGCGAGCGCAGAAATCGCCGTTCCAAATCGTGCGCGCGCGCCTTTCCTATCAGGCTTTTCGCGTTTGCTGCGGGTGCGAATGCCAATAGAGTTGCCACCCTAGGGTCAGGACTCATAGCCAATAGATGACGAGAGCTGCGAGAGCGATTGCGGACAGAAAGACCTTTGGGCATCTGTCGTATCGCGTCGCAACACG